>CAZKUY010000005.1:104491-153718 GCA_964556135.1 uncultured Pseudomonadota bacterium | reverse complement strand
AAACTCGCACCCGAAGGGTACGAAAAATCGGATTGTTTTTCTTGGCATGAAACTCGTACCCTTTGGGTGCGAGAATTTCATAGTATTCTATTTTTGCCTATGCCAGGTAAGCCCCTTAACAAGGAGGCTGGCGTGGCAGAAGAAGCACAAAAAATTATTTTTTCAATGCACAAAGTGAGTCGTGTGCATCCCCCAAGTAAAGTCGTTCTCAAGGATATTTCCCTTTCTTTTTATTATGGCGCGAAAATCGGAGTTCTTGGTTTAAACGGCGCCGGTAAAAGTAGCTTGCTGCGCATCATTGCAGGCACCGATCAAGGTTATCAAGGAGAGCTGAGTATTTCAAAAGGTTACTCGGTCGGTTTTCTCGAGCAAGAGCCTCAACTCGATCCGAATAAAACCGTGAAGGAATGTGTCTCCGAGGGCGTGCAAGAAGTGGTCGATCTCCTCAAAGAATTCGAGCAAATTAATAATAAGTTTTCTGAGCCCATGAGTGACGAGGTCATGACCAAGCTTTTAGAGAGGCAGGGGCAGGTTCAAGAAAAACTAGATCAGGCCAACGCTTGGGAGCTGGATAGTCGTTTGGAGCTTGCGATGGATGCGCTCCGCTGCCCGCCGGATGATGCGAAGATTGAAAATCTTTCCGGGGGTGAAAAACGACGAGTGGCTTTGTGCCGACTCTTACTACGCGAACCTGACATTTTGCTTCTCGACGAACCCACCAACCATTTGGACGCAGAATCCGTATTTTGGTTAGAGCGCCATCTGCAGCAATACAAAGGGACTGTCATTGCGGTTACCCATGATCGCTATTTTTTAGATAATGTCGCCGGCTGGATTCTCGAGCTGGATCGTGGTTACGGAATTCCCTGGAAGGGCAATTATTCCTCTTGGCTTGATCAGAAAACCGAAAGACTACGCCAAGAAGAAAAGTCCGATCAAAAGCGGATGAAAACCTTGGAGCGGGAACTTGAATGGATTCGCCAGTCTCCCACCGCACGACGCGCGAAAAGTAAGGCACGCGTGAGTAATTACGAGGAATTGCTGAAGCAAGACAACCAACAAAAAATTGAAGACATCGAAATCTACATTCCGCCCGGACCTCGATTGGGCGAGAAGGTCATCGTTGCGGATAAAGTGGCGAAGGCTTACGGCGATAAACTTTTATTTGAGAATTTGAGTTTTTCCCTTCCTCAAGGGGGAATTGTCGGCGTGATTGGTCCGAACGGTGCAGGTAAAACCACTCTTTTCAAAATGATCATGGGTTTGGAGAAACCCGATAGCGGGAATTTTGAGGTCGGCGATACGGTGAAGCTGGCCTATCTGGATCAAAATCGTTTCAAGGCGGATGATAAGCGAACGGTTTGGGAATGCGTATCCGGTGGAAATGATTTGATGATGCTGGGAACCCGAGAGGTGAACTCCAGAGCTTATGTGGCCCGTTTTGCTTTTGGGGGTCAGGATCAGCAAAAACAGATTTCAGTTTTATCGGGTGGAGAAAAAAATCGTATTCATTTGGCTTGCATCATCAAAGAAGCGGGCAACGTGATTTTACTCGATGAACCGACTAACGATTTGGATGTGAATACCTTGCGCGCTTTGGAAGAAGCTTTAGTGAATTTCGTTGGCTGCGCGGTCGTCATCAGTCATGATCGCTGGTTTTTGGATCGTATCGCGACGCATATGCTGGCCTTCGAGGGCGACAGCCAAGTCGTGTGGTTCGATGGGAATTTCTCGGAATATGAAGCCGACAAGAAGCGCCGCTTAGGTTCGGAAGCTGAGCAAGTCCATCGAATCAAGTATAAGAAGATGAAGAGGGATTAAAAGAATGGAAGCGGTTTTTGAATTCCTAAAAAACCTGCATAGTACTCAAGGCATCGAACAGATGATCGCAGCAGGTGGACTGATGGTGCTGGTGGCGATTGTCTTTGCCGAGACAGGTTTGCTCGCCGGATTTTTTCTGCCAGGCGATTCCCTTTTAGTCACCGCAGGTTTTTTAGCAAGTCGTGGAATCGTGAGCGAAGAACCTTTGCTCAATATTTTTACTCTCAATATAGCTTTGATTTTAGCTGCAATCGTCGGGGATCAAGTGGGCTTTTGGTTGGGGACGAAAACAGGTCCGCGCATTTTCGATAAACCGGATAATCGTTTCTTCAAGAAAAAATATGTGATCGAAGCCCATGCTTTTTATGAAAAGCATGGCGGAAAGGCGATCATCATCGCGCGTTTTATTCCCATCATGCGGACCTTTGTGCCTTTCATTGCGGGGGTAGCGCAAATGTCTTACCGAAAATTTGTGGGCTTCAATATTATTGGGGGTGTTTTGTGGGTGCTCTCCATGACCTTGATTGGATTTTTTCTGGGCAATAGTCCTTGGGGTGAAAAAATCCATGTGATTATTCTCGTCGTCATCGGAGTTTCCATGCTTCCCCTCTTGATCGCTTTATTTCGCCGCTTTGTCTTAAAAAAGACCTAAGCCATTCTTTCCTTCCTGCCCTTGTAAGTTTTAACCCAGTTCTCAGCCAATATTTTGACGTGAACGCTCTCCTGTCTGTTAAATTTGTTAAGACTTGTTAAAGCCTGTGTAAGCTTGATGTGAAGCAATTTTTGGCATCTGCTTTGCTTTGTATAAAGCATATGAAAAAAATCTATCTGAGCTTAGCTTTGGTTCTGGTGGTTTCTTTGGGGGTTTATTCCACTTATGCTCAAACCGGAGTGGAAGGTCGTCAGCTTACGTTTATGTGTGAAAAGATCCATGCCTTTGAAGAGGAGTGCGGGAATAATTCGCCCACCCAATGCAATTCGTCAAATAAAGCGGTCATTAATGATTTTTTAAGTGTTTGTTTTTTCAATACGACAGTCAATTCGCTCGCTTGCATTAAACGTATCAATTGGCTGTATGCGGATATGTTTACTAATAATCAAATCGAACCCTGCAAAACTTCTCTCACCCACGCAGGGGAATAATTTTTTTTTAATTTTGTAAAACAGGATGGGGCGCTGGGAATAGATTAATGTCGTAATCGGGTTGCGCGACATTATTCGTCATTCCGTAATCGCCTTGGGCGGCATTATTGGTCATCGCCGTGTCTGCTTGAGCGGTATTGTTGGTTGCACCCGTGTCAGGAGTTGCCACATTGTTGGTCATGGTAGTATCGTTGGTCGCACCGGTATCGGGTGTGGCCACATTGTTGGTTGCACCGTAATCACCTTGAGCCGCATTGTTGGTCATCGCGGTATCCGGCTCCGCCGTATCGTCTACGCCGGCAAAGGCAGGAGATATAAGGATCATAGAGATGAACAAAACTAGACTTTTCATAAATTCCTTTAACAAAAGCACTTTAAATGACAGCGAATCAAATTATATTGTCTCTTTATTTAACGATGAGCGCAAGAGCTCGATTGCGCAAAAATTCTTCATTCGCTAAAGTGCTAGCATGACCAAGGCCGGGCACCCATCTGCACCTTTCCTTAATTAGATTTTTAGATGTAGGGTGCTGCCCCTCGCATTTAGATATCTGATAGAAGAAAGGGGCTGGGTGGCCGCGGAAATGGTCGGAGACGGAGTCGAAGGCCATGAGAAACCATCGAAAAATTCCCATCACTTTAGCCACCCAACACCCAGACAACGCCAATGCGCCCTATTGGACAGACAGTCCTTTCGTGACCGCTGCGCAAGAAGTTGAAGAATGTTTTCGTTCTTTTTCGGATTTGGATTGCGATGAATATATGTGGGATTGGGAAGGTAAATTCGTTGATGAAGCCGTCGTGGATCGCTTGGATATGAGTTACTACGATTATTTTAAAAAGCATCCACTCGGTAAAGAAAAATTCCTCACTTTTCGTGTGCCCAACATCGCACAAGAAGGACAGGCTAGGCTTTCCCGCGCTTTCATGGGAATTCTTTCGGCTTCTTATACTGCCTCACAATTAGGTTTGCATGTTCCACCTTTGTTTGAAGTGATTCATCCCATGACAAAAAGTTCGTCGGAACTTTTGACTTTGCAGAAAAAATTCATCGAAACCGCTCGATTTCAAGCGCGCATTTTTGGAGTCGAAAAATTGCAACCAGAGTTTTTGGAAATCATTCCTCTGATTGAGGGAACGGGAACTTTACTCAAGAGTCGAAAAATTTTGCGGGAATATTGCCGCTATGCCCAAAGATTTTTAGGTAAAAAATTAACTTATGTTCGCCCCTTCATAGCGCGAAGTGATCCTGCCTTAGACGGTGGCTTTCTTGCGGCAGTCTTGAGTGCGAAGGCGGCCCTTTCAGAATATTTCATTTTCGAAAAGGAAAGCGGAATTAAAGTTTATCCTATGATTGGCGCGGGCTCCTTAAGATTTCGAGGAGGATTGAGTCCCCATACGATTGAAGAATTCGTTTCCACTTATCCAGGCCTTTCGACAGTCACTTTGCAATCGAGCTTCCGTTATGATCATCCTTTGCCCGAGGTGAAAAGAGCGATTCGAAAATTGCAACATTTGCTTCCAGATACTTCTCGAAAAATTTTCACTCCGCAGCAAATGCAGCGTTTGAATGAACTAGATTCAATTTTAGTCCGCCATTATCGTTCGACGATTGAAGGTTTAAGCGTCTTCATTAATCAAATCGCGAAATTTATTCCGGCTCGCCGGGAACGCATGCAACATATTGGTCATTTTGGTTATTCGCGCCAAATGGGGAAAGCCGGCCTGAAGTTACCTCGTGCGATTACTTTTACTGCGGTTTTTTATTCTTTGGGAATTCCTCCCGAACTCATTGGTTTAGGACGCGGTTTAGAAGAAGCGCGCCAGCATAAGCTTTTGCCCTTCATCGAAGAAGTTTATCCAGAGCTAAGACAAGTCATTTGCGATGTAGGTCGTTATCTGAATCGGGAAAATTTAGATCTCTTGTCGAATTTGCTTCCGAGTTTCAAAGCGGTGAAGAAAGGGCTTCATCTTTTGGAAAGTTTTATTGGAAGCCAATTAGGCCCGATCGAGCCAGATGATTTTCTGCATCGCAATTACACGAGCAATGTGGTGCGGCGCTGGATTTTAAAGCAAGATTTCCAAGAAGATATTTTACGAGCGGCGCAAATTAGGAAAAGTTTGGGCTAGTACTTGTGCCGTGACCTTAATCTAAAAATAAAATAGATAGGGTATTAGCGTCGGCGCAGTCGGCTGTATTGAGCGGCGAGAAAGCCCCAGAGCATGCCCAGACCTAAGCCTGCCCCATGTGCAGCATTGGCGACAGGGCCCATGAGGCCGGTGAGACAAAGAAAAAACCACACAATCATCATTCCCACGACCCCTTGATTCAAAAATAATTTTGCGAAGGGGTCGAGCTTGCTGCGTATCCAAATATAGCCCAGCAGACCATAAACCACGCCAGACATGCCTCCAAAGCTTGGGCCATCCCATAGATATTGGGCAAGATTCGACAGGGCTCCGATCACTAGCACTTGAAGGATGAAGAGCCAGGGGCTTTCGTGTTCCTCGAGCATGCCGCCTAAGTCTTTTAGCCAAAGCATATTGAAAATCAGATGCATAAAACCAAAATGGATGAAAATAGGCGTGACCAAACGCCAAACTTGGCCATGCATGATTTCGGGAAGTCCACTGCGCCATTCGAGATAATTTCCGGAGATTCGGTATTCGCTGATGAATAAGAAAGAAATATTTTGTGTGTTTTTTCCGAGCTGAGAATACAAAGCGACCAGAACACAAATTCCGATGAGGGTGAGGGTGATCCAGCCCATCCCCGTAGATTTTCGAAACAATTGAGTACGCACATCGATGACACGCGAAACCTGATTTTTCTTTTGATCCTCAAAGCGTTTGAAGGAAGCTCGTGGGCTTGCGACGAGATAAGTAGGATTGAGGGGGTTCGCCAAGAATTCCGTCAAAAGAAGCTGTGCCTTGGGAATATGATCATCCGAATAAATCCAAAGCGAATAAGAGCCATCGTCTTCTTCTTGAACTCGATTCTCCATGCCTTGAAGATAAAGAAAATCGCTGAAGCGTTGGGCTAGATTAGAATTTTCGAAACTGTGAATTTGTCTCATGAAAAAAAATGAAATGAAGGAATAGTTGCTGTGTCTTCATTTTCAAGAGATACTTACCTAAATCAAGTACTTCTGGCTATGGTTGTTTCATTTCATGAGAGTATTTTTTTGGAATCAACCATAAGTATTTCTAACTTTTAATGAGCACGATGTGCCCGTTAAAAGTTGAAATGCTTTACATTATTTCGAGAGGGGATTCATGGATGAGTTTATAAATTATTTTCAAAATCTTCATGCTCATTCTTGGAAAGATCATCTAGGGCTATGGAGCTCTATCATTTTGCCCTTCTTCAATATTCCTTTGATGATTCGGCTTTATCAAAGAAAATCCTCCCAAGATTTGAGTATGACCTGGGTTTTAGGGGTCTTTTTTTGTTTGGCGGGCATGCTGCCTGATGGCCTGGAATCCCATGATTTCACCTACAAGATTTTTGCGGTCTTTAATCTGGCCTTTTTTGCAGGGGTGACTTTTTTGGTTTTGTATTACCGGATACGCAAATCCTAATTTGATGAATTATCCGATGCTCGCGTCACTTAATTAAGGGATTTCTTGGTAGACGATCTTGATCACTTCAAGTTCTTGGCTGCCTTTGGGAGAGCGAAAGTTTACAAGGTCTCCTACCCGGGATTTGAGCAAGGATTTTGCTAAGGGCGATATCCAGGAGATTTGTCCTCGAGCGGGGTCCGCCTCGTCGATGCCAACGATGGAGTAGGTTTTTTGGACACCTTCTTCGTCTTCAACAGTAACGGTCGCGCCAAAGAAGGCTTGCGCTTTATTTGCTACTTTCAAGGGATCGATGACTTCGGAGTTTTCAAGGCGCTTGCTGATCCAACGGATTTTTTTGTCGATTTCTCGGAGGCGTCTTTTTCCGTAGATATAATCTGCATTTTCGGAACGGTCTCCGTTAGAGGCCGCCCAAGCGACGGTTGCGGTAAGTTTCGGTCTTTCGTCATTGAGAAGTTTTTGTAGCTCTGCTTGAAGTGCGGCAAAACCACGGGGAGTCATGTAATTTTTGCTGTGCGCAGGCAAGGCAGAGCCTTCAGGTAAATCTTCTTCGATTTCGGAATCCGTATCTTCTTTGGTGAATGCTTTACTCATTTAGCGAGATCCTAGACGGTGGAATTTTTTTGAAAAACCGAAAAGCTTGCTGAACTCTAGGAAAGTTTTTTGACTCAAACTTTTAAGCTCGCACACACTTTCTTTAGTTTGCTCGCGGATCAGATCAGGACTGGTCTTGTCTTTCAAGCTTTCTAAAATCACTTGATGTTCTGGCACTTCGAGCCAACGTTCGATCATCGCTTCATCCACTTCAAGATGAAATTGAAAGGCGTAGACTTTGTCGCCGTAGCGAAAGGCCTGATTCTGACAAATCTCCGACGTGGCTAAATGAACTGCGCCCTTGGGAATGTCAAAAGTGTCACGGTGCCATTGGAAGACTGTTTCATCCTCTTTGAAAAATTTTAAAATGGGATCTTGTTTACCCTCTTCGCTCAGCTTCAGCTTTTGCCAGCCAATTTCTCGTTCTTGATTAATTTGTACCTGAGCGCCCAAAGTTTTTGCGATGAGTTGAGCCCCCAAACAAATTCCCAAGACCGGGATATCCTTTTGGATGGCTTCTTCGATGAGTTTCATTTCTTTCAAGAGATGCGGATGTTTCTCAATTTCGCAAACATGCATGGGCCCACCCAAGAGCACCAAACCATCGCAGCCCTCTAAGTTGGGCTCGAGATCCGGAAATCTCCCGAAGTTTGCATATTGGATTCGGAAACCTTGCTTGCGAAAAAGCGGATCCAAGGTTCCGAGAACTTCATAGGGCACATGTTGGCAAACGAGTACTTTAGTCATTTTCAATATTATTTTATCAGTTCTCTCACGATTTGTCCGTAACTTGTGTAAAGATTTTTTTCGGGTAAGCTTTGTCTTTGCTTCATGAGCCGATGTACCTCAGGTAAACGGAAATAAGGCACGCTAGGATATTGATGATGCTCCATATGGTAATTGACCTGATGAGGGGCAAAGAAAAAAGTTTGCAAGGGATTGGTGATGGTTCGAGAGCAAAGCATTTGATTCGCATTGGCTTCATAGCCGGCATGTTCTGCAATGCCGCGGATGCGCAGTAAAAATTGCAATATGCTCATCATGGGAAGAATCCAAAAGATAAAATAAAGGCTAGCATGGCCCAATCCCCATAGAATTCCCAACATCGAACCGTTGATTAATAAAACAGTGAACACTTGATACCACAAGGGTAGGCGTTTGCTCGAAGCTCCTGGCGTGGGTTTAGGTGTGGAGACTTTTTTTCTAGGCTTATAGAAAAAATAACCAATGAATTTAAAGTAAGACACTCCGAAAAGATCGCGCATTAACTTGCGGCGAAAGCTTTTGGCGGGGATAGGATAGCCACCAATTAAACTAATGTCAGGATCGTCGGCGACGAGAGGCGACTGATGATGTTTGAGGTGAAATTTGCGATAGCTATCTTGAGAAAAAAATACAGCAGAAGCTGTGAAAAGCTGGCCGATGTAGTCATTTACTTTGGGATTTTTATACAGTCTACCATGAGCGCCATCATGCATCATGATGGCCAAGGCGAGTTGTTGGCGGCCGAGCAAAATAAAGCAGAAAATATAAGTGAGAGGATTTGGAAAATAGATCAACAAAGCGAAGAGCGCAGCAATGCCCAACCAATCTAAAAATAGAGAAAGGGAAGTTTGCAGTGCAGAAGTTTGGCTGAGTTGCTTTAACTCGTCTTTGGTCAGCATGATGGGGAAAATGCCTTGGAATGAATTGGCGAGTCAATAGCTAGGTGAATTTTTTTAAAATGGATCTTCGCTGATGAAACAGGTAATGTCTCTTCACTTAAAGTATTATGGCACAAATCGTCAGGAGAATTCATGAAAAAGAAATTGCTTATTGGTTTATTTTTGAGCTTAGGAATTTTAGCTCCTCGCTTTTCGAATGCAGCTAACTTCAGCCCCACGACCTCTGCCCAACTTTTGGCAGATTTAGTGAGTGCAGCAGCGAATGCCGAGGATGACACCATTACTCTTGCTGCTTCTACAACCTATAGTGCGGTGGATGCAGGAGGGACATTCATATATTCGTCCATTACGAACAATGCACTCACTATTACAGGTGGCGGAGCAGGCTCTACCATTTTAGATGGGGGCAGTGCTCTACAAGTCTTATCCCTTGCCAACATTGGGGGAGGAGCATTTACCATCAGTGGCCTCACTGTTCAAAATGGGTCCAGTGCTACTGCCGGGGGAGGCATAATTGTTTCCGGTTCCACGATTAGTATTCAAAATTGTGATTTCAACCATAATACAGTGACGGGAAATGATGGTGGGGCTGTCTCAGCGATTGCTTTAACCGGTAATCTCACTTTTTCTAATAATACGGTCACTCAAAATACTGCGACTGGGGCGGGCGCTGATGCTGGGGGCGTTATCTTAGCCACCATCGACGCTGCTTCTATTCTTACCGTCGAGGGAAATACCTTTTCTAATAATACTGCAGCAGTGGACTTTGGTGGCGTTTACGCAGATTCTTCCGGATCTACAGTCTTCAATAATAATATTCTGAGCACTAATTCGGCAGTGAGCAGTGGAGGAGGCAGAGTCAGGGCGTCATCTGGCACCGCCACTGTGACAGGTAATACGATATCGACCAATTCCTCAACAGCTGGCATGACCGGGGGCATATCGGTGATTACCATGAGCACTGACAGTATCACTTTTAACAATAATACGGTTCAAGGCAATACTGCGACAGGTAGCGTCGGAGGCATACTTTTGGCAGGTGTAGCAGGAGAAATTTCCGCGTCGAGTAATACGATTAGTGGAAATTCTGCGACAGCAGCGGGATCTGATAATGGCGGAATCTTGTTGAGTACCGCTGGCAATATCAATTTTTTGAATAATACTGTTTCTGGAAATTCGGCGGCGGACGATGGTGGTGGAGCTGTGCTCATCAATGTCGCTAGTGGTAATAACATCACGACAGGAAATACTTTCAGTACAAATACCGCTTTGGACTACGGTGGAATTCTAGTGGTAGCAGATGAAGGTTTGAATTTTAGTAATAACTTGGTTCTTTCAAATACAGCGACGGGGAATAATGGAGGTGGGTATTTAAGTAACATCACAAGTGGTGGTGTGCAGATTGTCAATAATGTCATTGCCGCTAATACGGCTCCGAGCGAATATGGCGGAATGATTATTCTTGATACTGCCACTGGGGCAGCTTCAACTTTCAGCCTTCTTAATAATACGGTCAATGGCAATGCTACTTCAGGGGGAGTCTATGCGGGCCTTTTAGTCATTGCGAGTGACAGTTCAATTACATCGAATCTTTATAATAATATTCTATTCGGAAATACGAATGATGGGACTACAGGTCAGGGGAAAGACCTTTTTATCACCAATGCCAGTGGTATGTTGAATGTGTTTAATAATGATGTGGGGGAAATATGTTTCAGCACTCCTGCATCTTGCGATGTGACAGTTTTGGCGGCACAAGCCTCTGGTAATGTTGTTAATGTTGATCCTCTTTTCATCAACGTAGCGGCGGGAAATTATCGCCTACAAGCCACATCCACTTTAATTGATCAAGGCTTGCTTGCTGCGCCGGGTTTGCCTGCAACGGACATCGCGGGAAATCCCCGAAGCTTTCTCACGGTTCCTGATATCGGAGCGTATGAAGCTGTAGCAGAAGTTCTGAGTTCTTCGACCACCATTGATTTTGGAAGCGTGGCGACTAACAATGCGAATACGGTCGTGATCACACTCAGTAATAATGGAACTTACGATTTAAATGTGAGTGCTCTCACACTTTCAGATACCACAAACTTCGCATTGCAAACGAATGCGGGCGCAACTCCTTGCGGCAGTAGTAGTTTTCAAATTGCTTCAGGAGCGAGCTGCACTTTGGGTGTGGAGTTTGGTCCGAATACGGTTGCAGCCTTTGCTGAAAGCTTAACAGTGACTTCCGATGCTCCTGCAAGTCCTAGTTATGTGATTGCTTTAACAGGAACGGGCGTTGAATCGAGTGGCGGATGTGCTTTACAAAGCGGCGTCGCAAACTCGAGCGCTCTTCTTCTTTTGCTCTTACCCTTAGCGCTGACCGCCACTTTAAGAAAACGTAATCATTAAAAATATTAAAAAAAGGGAGATTGAAAAATGAAGAATTTCTTTAAAGCACTGGTGTTCGGCGGAAGCATGTTGCTTTCGTACGGGCTTCATGCAGCCACTTATAATCCGACGAGCGCATTGGAATTACAAAGCAATTTAACGGAGGCCGCAGCAAATGGTGAGGATGATACCATTACTTTAGCCGCTAGCACCACTTACAGCGCTACAAGTATAGGGGCTCGCTTCGAATTTTCATCTGCAGAGGCGAATTCTTTGACGCTCGTGGGAGCCGGTGCAACTTCCACATTAATCGATGGTGGAAGCGCTTTTCAAGGAATGTATTTAACTTCAAGCGCAGGGGCTGTTTCGGTGAGCGGCATTGGATTTCAAAATGGAGCTGCTGCAATGGGAGTCAGTGGAGGTGGCTTAATTGTAGGAGGTACATCCTTGAACGTGCAGGACTGTGTTTTTTCGAATAACAGTGTCAATAATGGAGGCACAGGAGGGGGAGTTCATCTTACCACAAGTGGAGATATCATATTCTCTAATAATACTGTGGATGCTAATGACACTCTTGTTTCAGGTGATTCTGCGGGTGCCGTTCTGTCAAGCACTACAGGCTCAGTCACAGCGGAAAATAATGTTTTTACCGCTAATGTTTCGGCTGGAAATATAGGTGGGGTGGGGATTTCAGGAGCTACTGTTGTTTTCAATAATAATAGCGTGAGCTCTAATAGCGCTACTAGTAACGGGGGAGGGAGTATTGTTGCTAGCACTGGTAATATTGAAATGGATGGTAATACGATTTCGTCCAACCAAGCTTCGGCAAGCATCGGTGGAATAGCTTTAAGCGCTGGTGCAGATTTGTCTTTTACGAATAATACAGTGAACGATAACGAGGGCGGAACAACGGGTGGAGCTTCCATTGGAGCGGTAGATACCATCACAATTACTGATAATAGCTTCCGCCATAATGTTGCAAACGCTGTAAGTGGGGATAATGGTGGTGTGTATGTGTCGGGTGCGGCACTTGTTTTCTCGAACAATATCTTAACAGAAAACACTGCTGTTCATGACTTTGCAGGGGCTTCGCTTTCCAGTACGGTTGGAGCGACGACTTTCAGTGGTAATACTGTTAGTCTAAATGCTGCCGGATCCAGTTATGGAGGAATAAACTTAAGTGCAGCGAATGGCTTAATTGTGACTGAAAACACCTTTATATCTAACACGGCTGTAAGTTTATATGGTGCAGGAGGATTAAGCGTTATTGTAGGGAATGCTCAAATTGCGAATAACCTAGTTGTCAACAACACAGCGACCGCTGGAGGGGGATTAAATATTTCAGATACTTCCACTGGAACCCCCACTAACTTGAATATCGTGAATAACACCGTTTACAGCAATAGTGTTACAGGAAGTGCAATTGCAGGTCTTGCAGTCACCGCTACTGATTCTTCGGTGACAGTGAACGTTTATAATAATATTCTTTATGCCAATACTAATGATGGAACCTTAGGCCTTGGGCAAGATGCATACATCAATAACAGTAGTGGTAATTTAAATATCTTCAATAATGATGTGGGAGAGCTTTGTTTTGCGGCTCCAGCTTCTTGCGATATAGCAAGCTTGGGCGCGGACGCAGGGGACAATCTTGTGAGCGAGAATCCCCTTTTTATCGATGCTTCAACGGGTAATTATCGTCTTCAGGCCACTTCCACTCTCATCGATCGTGGTTTGCTCACTGCACCAGGACTTCCAAGCACAGACATCGTCGGCAATCCTCGCAGCTTCCTTACGATTCCGGATATTGGCGCTTATGAAGCCGTAGCGGAAGTTTTAAGTTCTTCAACTACATTGGATTTTGGCTCAGTGTCTACTAACGACGCAAATTCGATTGTCATTACTTTGAGCAACAATGGCACTTATGACTTGAATGTGAGTGCCTTAACGCTTTCGGATACGACGAACTTCGCAGTTCAAACAGATGCTGGATCAAACCCCTGTGGCGCCTCAAGCTTTAGCATTGCTTCAGGAGAAAGTTGCACCTTAGGGGTGGAATTTGCTCCCGATGCGGAGCAAACTTTTAATGAAACTCTCACCATTGTTTCAGATGCTCCCGCGAATCCTTCCTATGCCATCGCGTTAACAGGCGTGGGAACGGCAGCGGGCGCGAGTGGTGGTTGTTCTTTGCAAAGCAGCGGCAGCAATACTCTGGTCTGGATCCTTACCTTACTTCCCTTAATTGGAATGATGAGATTGCGACGGCTCTCTCATTAGAATGAAACTGATCCTGAATTCAGAAAGGACGGCATTGGCCGTCCTTTCTTTTTTAAAATTCAAAAAGCACGTCTGCAATTGCGGAGATATTCATCGAACCCCAACCACTAGCTTGATCATAGCCGACGCTTGAACTGCAGCAGCCCACGCCAAATAAATCGTTGTTGCCGATCACGATGTCGTTGAAGCCCGAATTATAAGTCGGCTCATCGTAGGCGAGGTTATAAATCCAAAGCGGGCTGATCGGCAAACTTTGTCCATTTTCATTTCCTATTTGCAAAAGTAGCGCGGTGGACGCCGCCAAGAAAGGCGTCGCAGCGCTCGTGCCTCCGTCGTTGTACCAACCATTGAGAGAGGTATAAATCGTGTAGCCGGGACGAGGTGCTGCAAAAAAAGCGACATCGGGAGTCGTGCGCATGTTTGTGCCTTGGTCGGTGCCGGATTGCCACGAAGGGGCTGAATTATAAATGCTCGGCCCACCGCCACCGCCTCCTGTGCCGGTATTATATGGCGCTGGAAAATCCAAATCATTCCAGACACCCTCACCCGCAATGGTGTTATCCAGATTGAGTAATAGATTAGTCCCGCCCACGGCTGTGACATATTTTGAACTCGAAGGATATCCCACCGATTGCGTGGTCGTCACACCATCAGAATGATAACAGTCCGAAGAACCGCTATCGCCTGCTGAACTAAAGACGTGAATTCCACTGGCATTGGCGCTCATAAAAACTTGTTCCATGAGTTGTATGTAGGTGGCGGTCCATTTCAATTCACAAACACCCATACTGGAAGACATGACATTGACAGGATTGCCTTGGGTGTTTTGCGTATTCAAGGGCGCAGAGTAAAGAAGAACCCAATCCGCATAAGATTGAGGCGCTGTCTGAAATACATAAAGATTCGAAAGTTTGGGGGCCACCATCGTGAGCACTTCAATGTCGAGAAAGGGTTCGCCCGAACCCTCGATGGGCACGTTGGGGCCCACTTGCACAACTTGAGGGGTGAAGCTGGCTTGGATGCCATAACAGCTCGTAAAAGTATGGATGCTCGCTTGGTCAAAGGCATTTTGTTCCATGACGGCCATCGTAATACCTTGGCCCTGAAAACCTGCTTGATGAAGGGCGTCGACTCCGAAAGCGGTCAGCAGTTGGTTCGGTGTAAAACCATTTTTTGCTAAAGCTTCGGAGCATCCGCTGGGTGTCCCTGAAATAGTGGGGGAACCGGGAGTCACGACTTGATTGGAAGGTCTGGGTGTAGGAGGATTAGGATTAGCTTGCACATTTCGCCACGTTGCAGGCTCGGTGTTAAGCCCCAAAACTTCAGTGACATAGCCTTTCAATATCGTAGGAAGAGACGGTGGATTCGAAAGGGAAGGCGCAATGTAGTTGCCCACTCCACTGATTTGATAATCGAGAAGTTGAGTCGAAAATATTTTATCCAGTTGAGAGACAGTCGCATAGCCCGAAGCAAAGCTTCCGGTGGCATCGACTGTGAGAGCGACGCCTTGCGCAGCCATGAAGTCCATCACCCTTTTTTGGGTTTGAGCGCTTGAGCCAAATTCGCTGGCCACTTCGTCTATAGTTTTAAAATCTTGATAATGGGTTGAGCTGGGATTGCCAATGTCTTCCACGCGCTGTGCCAATAAATTCTGTGAACGAGAAAGTCCTAGAACAATGCTTAAAGCAGTTGAAGAGTTTGCTGGACCTATCACGGTGGAATTTGCGCTGGGTTGGTCATCTCCGAAAATATTGGTGTGTGGAGGAGTCGTGCTACCGCCATTGCAAGAAAGGATGCCGGAGGCCAAGATAAAGAAAACGAACCCAAATGAAAAAAAGATTTTCAATAATGAATTCATTAATTTATCATAACCCATTCATGTAAGGGGTGCATTGAAATAAGGAGATGGAAAAATGAAACATGTTTTTAAAGCAATTGTTTTGAGTGGAAGTATGTTGTTTTCGTTTGGGCTTCATGCAGCCACTTTCAGTCCAACCACTGCAGTTCAACTTCAAGCCGACCTCACTACCGCACAAACCAATGGCGAGGACGACACCATTAACTTGTCTGGCACTTATAATGTATCGGACGTGGGAACTGGCTTTAGCTTTGCCTCGGGCGAGAGCAATGCGCTTACTATAACGGGCGCTGACTCAAGCTCCACTATTCTCAATGGCAATGGGAGTGATCGCGTTCTGACATTGAGTTCCTCGGGAAACGTCTCAGTGAGTGGCATTACCATTCAAAACGGCTTAATGGCTAGTTCGAGTGGGGGGGGCTTATTAGCGACTGCGGTTGATATCAGTATCCAGAACTGCGCTTTCACCAGCAATGCCGTCGGCGGGTCAGGAGGCGGTGGGGGAGCATCATTAACGAGCAGTGGGTCCGTCATATTTTCAAACAATACTATGTCAGGAAATTCTACGACAGGAACGGGGGCTGCAGGAGCTCTAGCTGTGATGGTAAATAACTCTTTCACGGGCGAGGGGAATACTTTTTCAAATAATACTTCCACAGGTCAAGTGGGTGCGTGTTTTATCAGTACTCTTGGAGGCGATGCTGTCTTCAATAACAACACTCTTAATTCTAATTCAGCAGTCGGGCAAGTGGGAGGTTGTAATATTATCTCCTTGGGAAATATCACTGCAAACGGGAACACAGCTACCCAAAACCGTTCGACGGGTGCAGGAATGGGTTTTGCTTCCTTTCAAGCTACTAGTGACATGAACTTTAATAACAACACGATCACCGGTAATTCAGCGGAAGAATATGGCGCGTTTTATATGACCATCGGAGGGAATGCTAGTCTTTCAGGCAATACCATTTCCGAGAACACTCTTACAGACCCCACTGGTGAATATGCGGGCATCCAGGTTGATAGCAGTGGAAACATAGTTTTTTCTAACAATACGGTGAATGGAAACTCCGGCAGCCAGCTATATGGCGGGGCGCGCCTCGAAACTGCGAGCGGAACCGCTACGGTGGATGGCAATATTTTCAGCGCCAATAGTGTTGGCATCTCGGGAAGCGCTGGGGTAAGCATCACTGCTGCGGCCGGTCTTATTTTCACCGACAATCAAGTTTTATCAAATGAGTCTTTGGGAGGCGAAGCGGGCGCTGATTTGTCCAGCAGCGGGGATATCCAAGTGATCAATAACCTCATTGTAGGCAACACGGCTGCCAATAACATTGCAGGCATTAACATTTTCGATAGCGCCACGGGCGCGCCCAGTACTTTGAGTCTCATCAACAATACTGTTACGGGAAATACAGTGGCTAATGCGAACATCGGAGGCATTTATGTCGAGGCAACCGATTCTTCAGTGACAATCAATTCCTATAATAACATCTTTTTCGGGAACTCCAACAATGGTACCACTGGAGTGGGTGTGGATGCCTTCTTCGATAATAGCAGTGGAAATCTAAATATATTCAACAACGATTTGGGAGAGGTTTGTTTCTCTTCCCCAGCTTCCTGCGACTTGGCGAGTTTGGGTTCGGATGCCGCAAATAATCTCAGCGAAGATCCTCTCTTTATTGCGTCCTCTACTGGAAATTATCGATTGCAAGCGGGCTCTAATCTTATCGACGCTGGTTTAACTACAGCCCCGAGCTTGCCTAGTTTGGACCTTGTCGGCAATCCTCGAAGTTTTCTAAGCATTCCCGACATCGGTGCTTATGAAGCGGTGGCCGAAATTTCGGCTTCATCCACCACTCTAGATTTTGGAAGCGTGTCGATCAATGATTCTAGCACGCTTATTGTAACCCTCACGAATAGTGGTTCTTATGCTTTGAATGTCACTGCTTTTACTCTCTCCGATACGACAAGTTTTGCTCTGGTGATGAACGCGGGAAGCGATGCTTGTGTGAACACAAGTTTTCAGTTGGTTTCGGGCGATAGTTGTACTTTCGGAATTGAATTTGCTCCCGATGCAGTTCAAACTTTTGCCGAGAGCTTAACGATTGCTTCGGATGCGCCGGCAAATCCTGCCTATGTGCTGAACTTGGCGGGAATAGGTGCTGCGCCCGGCGGATGTGCTTTAACGGCAGTGGGTGGAGCTGGAAGCTTCTGGCCTTATTCGGGCTTCGCCTTGTCTCTTGCGCTTTGTGCTTTATGGCGCCGTAAAATTTAATGAGGTTTTTCCCATAAAAAAAGCCCTCCGCTTCAAACGGAGGGCTTTTTTATTTATTACATTTTGAACTCTATCTCTTGCTGCGATCGATGCCGCCGCCTAGCCAAGGCATCATGCTGCGAAGCTTCACACCCACTTTTTCGATCGGGTGATTTTCGCCGATTTTACGAAGGCGGTTGAAGTTCACATTTCCTTTTTCGCTTTCTTCCACGAATTCCTTCGCAAAAGCACCGGATTGAATTTCACCGAGGATTTTCTTCATCTCATTGCGGGTACGGCTATCAATGATGCGAGGACCACGAGTCAGATCGCCATATTCTGCGGTATTCGAAATGGAATAGCGCATGTTGGCGATGCCACCGGCATAAATTAAATCCACAATCAATTTTACTTCATGGAGACATTCGAAATAAGCGACTTCGGGTTGGTAGCCGGCTTCCACCAAAGTTTCAAAACCTTGTTGGATGAGGGCGGAAACGCCACCGCAGAGCACCACTTGTTCGCCGAAAAGATCGGTTTCACATTCTTCTTTGAAGGTGGTTTCAATGACGCCAGCGCGAGATCCGCCGATACCTTTGGCATAAGCCAAACCAATTTCTTTAGCTTTACCACTCGCGTTTTGTTCTACGGCGATTAAACAAGGTACGCCTTTGCCTTCTTTGTATTGATCACGTACTAAATGACCGGGACCTTTGGGGGCGATCAAAATGACGTCTAAGTCGGCGCGAGGCTCAATTCTTTTGAAAACGATATTGAATCCATGCGCGAAGAATAAAGCAGCGCCTTTTTTAAGATTATCTTTCAAATGTTCGTCGTAGAGTTTTTTCTGATGTTCATCGGGAATGACGACCATCGCCACATCGGCCCATTTCGCGGCTTCAGAATTATTGGTGAAAACTTCGAGGCCTTGCGCTTTGGCTTTTTGAATGCTGGCGCTGCCTTCTTGTAAGGAGACTCTAACGTTGAGTCCGCTGTCTTTTAAGTTGAGGGCATGGGCATGGCCTTGAGAGCCGAAGCCGAAGATTACAATATTTTTGCCTTTGAGGGCATCGAGATTTGCGTCGTTGTCATAATAGACAGTGGCCATGAGAAGACTCCTTATTCAAAAAAGTTTGAGGGCAGCGAGCTAACATAGCGATCAAAGTGGGTCAATGGGGGTTTTTTTGTTTGACCCAATTGATTGCGATGCTAAGGTCGCGCCCCTATGACCAAAGGCGGGTGCCCTATGCGGGCAGCCGAGGAAATGGTTGGAGACGGAGTCGTAAACCATGGCTAAATTCATCCAAGAATTGAAACGAACTCATTCCTGCGGCGCTCTCCGAGGGGCCAACGTAGGAGAAGAAGTGGTACTTTATGGTTGGGTAGGAACTCGCCGCGATCATGGCGGCGTGATGTTTGTCGATCTGCGCGATCGCGAGGGAGTTACCCAAATTGTTTTCAACCCTGAAACTAATGATGAAATTCACGAACTCGCCAAAGTATTACGATCCGAATATGTTTTAGGAATTAAAGGTAAAGTCGAGCGTCGTCCTGCGGGGATGACTAATTCAAGGCTTCCTACCGGTGAAGTTGAAATTAAAGTGAATGAGTTTGAAGTTTTCAACAGCGCGAAAACACCTCCCTTTCCGATTGAAGATGAGATCGATGTCCATGAAGATATCCGCTTGAAATATCGCTATCTTGATTTGCGCCGCAACAAAATGCAGAAGAATTTGATTGTGCGCCATAAGGTGATGCAGGCCACACGTAAATATCTCGATGACCAAGGTTTCTTGGAAATCGAAACTCCCATGCTTGCGAAAAGCACACCGGAAGGCGCGCGCGATTACTTGGTTCCTTCGAGAGTTTATCCTGGAAAATTTTTCGCTTTGCCGCAATCCCCTCAACTTTTTAAGCAGCTCTTGATGGTCGCGGGTTTTGAACGCTACATGCAAATCACCAAATGTTTCCGCGATGAAGATTTACGCGCGGACCGACAACCCGAATTCACCCAAATCGATTTGGAAATGAGCTTTGTTTCACGAGAAGACGTGATTGAAATCATGGAAGGCTTAGTCAAAGAAATTTGGAAAGCGGGCGCAAACATCGAATTGCATACTCCCTTTGTCAGACTTTCTTATCAAGAATCTATGGATCGTTTTGGATTAGATGCCCCGGACACCCGCTTCGGACTTGAGTTACAAAACATCACGGAAGTTTTTCAAAATACTCAATTTAAAGTTTTTGCAAATGTCCTCGGAAAAGGTGGCATGATTAAAGCCATTAAAATCGAAAAAGGAGCGGAGTTTTCCCGTTCTGAAATTGATGAAATGGAAAAACAAACGGCGATTTACGGCGCAAAAGGCATGGCTTGGATCAAAGTTCAATCCAACGAGTGGCAAAGTCCGATCGTAAAATTTTTCTCGGATGATGAAAAAGCCGCGCTGCAAAAAAAACTTTCCATGCAAGAAGGGGATCTAGTTGTTTTTTGTGCCGATAAACCGAAGGTTGTGAATGATGCGCTCGGAAATCTTCGAGAGTTTCTAGGCGCGAAACTGAAACTCATCGATTCGAAACAATTGAATTTCGTATGGGTCGTGGATTTCCCGATGTTCGATTATGATGACGCCGATAAAAGACATGTGGCCGTTCATCATCCTTTTACTTCCGCAAAGCCCGAAGATTTAGAACTTTTAGAATCAGAACCCCTCAAAGCAAAAGCGAACGCTTATGATCTAGTGCTCAATGGAAATGAAATTGGCGGTGGATCTATCCGAATTCATTCCATGGAAATTCAGAAGAAAGTTTTTGCCTTGTTAGGAATTGACGAAGCAGAGGCTCGAGAGAAATTTGGTTTCTTGCTCGATGCCTTGGATTTCGGTGCGCCGCCGCATGGTGGTATTGCCTTTGGCTTAGACCGCTTAACCATGCTGCTCACGGGCACTGATTCCATTCGCGATGTGATTGCTTTTCCCAAAACTCAAAAAGCATCTTGCCCGATGACCGAAGCGCCTTCCGTGGTATCCGCAAAGCAATTACTTGAACTGGGAATCAAAATTAACAAACAAGCTTAAGATCTTTTATGACTAAACATAAAGTTTTCGATCTAGAATTTTTGATTAACCTTGATGAAGAGGGTGACCTTTATAATCAGGTTTCTAGTCAGTTCAATGAGATCACGACAGGTTTTTATAACTCCGCCAATATGGAATTGTTGAAGCAGCTCCGTCTGAAGCCTGATACTCGAGCTATAGAGCTTGCCTGTGGTACGGGAAATCTTGCGATTGAAATCGCTAAGCGTGTTCCTCAAGGTAAAGTAGTCGGCGTCGACATGGCTTCGCAAATGTTAGTCAAAGCTCGCAGTGAGGCTGAAAAAGCGGGTGTGAAGAATATAGAGTTTTTGGAGCGCAACATTCACGAGCTGCTCCCTAATATTAAAGTGGGTGATTTTCAAGTCGGCGTGAGTTGTTTTGCTTTATTTTATCTGGGCTGTGATTTTCTTTTGAAAGAATTCCGAAAGCTTTTAGGAGAAAAGGGACAAATAGGAATTACCACCAGTTCCACGAATTCTCTTTTGGAATGGCAACCTCTCTTCATGGAATTTGTCTCGGAACACATGGAATTGATTTCGGAGTTCAATATTACTGAAATGCCAGACATGCCGGGTGGTGTCGAAGACATGACGGATCGCATGAGGGCAGCAGGCATTATTAATCCAAAGGTAAAAGCGATTCAAATCCCTCTTGTTTTTGAGAATAGTCAAGAAGCGGCGAGCTACTTAATTTCTTCAGGATGGCTCTCCAATTATTTTTTCAAAGTAAAAGACAAAGGTATTCGTAGACACTTCTTGGACTGGAGTTTGAAAAGGGTGGATGAACATCATCAGGATGATCCGCATATCTCCACCAATATCGAGTTTTTAGTCGCTTGGAATGAACCATGAAGTCTTATGACTTAATTGTCGTGGGCGGCGGCATTAATGGTTGCGGCATAGCACGCGATGCGGCCATGCGCGGTTTGAAAGTTCTGCTGGTCGAAAAAAATGATTTCGCATCTGCGACTTCGGGTGCGAACTCTCAAATGATTCATGGTGGGGTTCGCTATTTACTTTCCGATATCCATACTACCAAAACCTCTTGTCTAGATTCGGGCTACATCCAAAAAATTGCTTCTCATCTCATTTTTAGAATTCCCTTTTTATTTCCCATTTTACGCAAGCCGGGAGATTCGGCATTAGCAAAGAAACTGGAGTTGGAAGTCTTAGAAACTTTTTTCGAAGCTTACGATCGTTACACTCCCTTAAAAAATGGAAAAATGCATGCGCGATTGAATCGTGAAGAGCTCTTGCAGTTGGAGCCAGGCCTCGATCCCAATGTCTTTGGAGCGATTAGCTTTGATGAGTGGGGTTTAGATAGTGCCAGACTCACTTTTTTAAATGCACTTTCCGCTTATGAAAATGGTGCCGATGTTCGCAATCACACGGAAGTCACTCAGATTCTTCGTGAAAATAATCGAGTGATAGGCTTGAAATTAAAAGACACCTTGACCGGAAATGTGGACGAAGTCCTCAGTCGAATCGTAATGAATGCCGCAGGTCCTTGGGTTCCCAAAATTGCAAAGATGGCAGGAGTGGAAGTGAAACTCCGACCGGCTAAAGGAATCCATATTTCTTTTGATCGGCAATTTGTGAATAGCGCTATTTTAGCGAAGGCCATTGACGGTCGGTCGATTTTTCTCATGCCTCATCATAATGAAACTATTCTTGGAACTACCGATGATGATTACTTTGGAGATCCAGATGATTTGAGTATCTCCGAAGAGGAAGTTGAATATTTATTAGAGGGCATTGAGAGTGTTTATCCTGAAATTCGACAAGCTCGAATGATGAGAGCTTGGGCTGGAATTCGCCCCACTCTTTACGAGCGCGGAAAATATGAAGATGATTTGACTCGCGAGCATGAGGTTTTCGATCATGAGACGCGAGATGATCTTGCGGGATTCATGAGTATCGCGGGCGGGAAATTGGCGAGCTATCGCTTGATGAGTCAAGAAGCGGTCGACAAAATTTGCAAGAAGTTGAACCATGAAGGCGTGTGTCGCACGCATTTAGTGCCTTTGCCAGGATCCGAGCAAATTTTGAATCCGCAAGAACTTGCTCAAAAACATCAGATTCCTCTTTATGCGATGAACTCTCTTTTAATGCGTCACGGAAGTCGAACAAGAGAAATCTTGGAAATCGTGGATTCCAATCTCGACCATAAAAATATTATTTGTGACTGCGAACCCGTTTTAGAGGCGGAAATTCGCTATGTCATTCGAAAGCAATGGGCGAAAACTTTAGACGATGTAAAACGCCGCACCCGCTATTCTTTGGGTCCCTGTGAGGGGACTCGTTGTCTTATGCCGGGTGCACGGATTTTAGCCGAAGAGTTAGGTTTGCCAGCACGAGAAGTTTTTTCAAAGGCAGCAGATTTTTTTCAACTCAAATGGGATGGCCGAAAAGTCCTCTTAGACCGCTATCAACTTCAACAAGAAGAATTGCAGCAAGCTCAGTTTTTGAATGTGGCTTGCTTCGATCAAAATATTCCATGAACTTTTCTGCGGACATTTTAGTGATTGGATCGGGTTGGGCTGGTTTTGCGGCTGCGATGGAAGCGGTAAAGCAAGGGCACACTGTGATCATGGTCGAAAAGGCCCCAGGAGCGACGGCTCTTTCTTCAGGCGCTATCGATGTTGCAGACCTGCAACATAGTCCGTCTAGATTTTTATTAGAAAAACATTTGCCTATCGAAGAAAAACTTCAGGAAATCATCCATCATGAATTGGATCATCCTTACGCGATTCTGTCTCGGCAAATGGGCATGGGATCTTTCTTCGAATTTTTAAGAGAGTCTATTTTTCAGACGACGCAAAACCTAGCTGGGCGATGGCTAGGAGATCTTAAAAAGAATCGCCTTCAAATCAGTGGTTTTGGAAATGTGAAGGCGACGGCTTTAGTGCCTGAAAATATGCAAGATGCCAATTTGCTGGCCATGAATCAGGCCAAACTGCTGGTGGTGGGTATTCGAGGCTTTGCTACTTACCAAAGTAAATTCATTAAAGATTTTTTGCTGGATTTTCAATCTGAACAGCCGGTTCCCTATATTCAATTTGCGGGGAATTTAGATTTAGAGGTGCCGGGTTTGGAAGGAAGAAGTTCTTTAATCGATTTCGAGATTGCTCAAAGGTTAGATGAAGAAGCAGGCTTTGTCCCTTTTGCGCAGGCCTTACTTTCATATCTACAGGGTAAAGTTTATACCCACTTGATTTTCCCTCCTTTGTTAGGTGTGGTGAATACGGAATTGATTTTAAAAACTCTGAAAAGGATTACCGGATTGAATGTCGCTGAAACTTTAGGCTCACCGATTACGATTCCTGGAATTCGTTTGAAAAATGCCATGAGGCAAGCTTGTGAAGCGAAGGGAGTGCAAGTTTTACGCGGCGAAGTAAAATCGGTTCTTCAGCAAAATGGATATGTTCAAGCTCTCGAGTTAGAGTCCAACCGCAACATTGTTCGTCTAAATGCAAAAGCTTTTGTCTTGGCCAGTGGGAAATATTTAGGAGGAGGCATACAGTCTGATCAAACAGCTCGCGAATCGATTTTCAATGCAGAGCTCAATATTCCACGGGATAAAAAAACGACTCTGTATGCACAATCTGATGTTTTAGATAAACAAATGCTATGGAAAATTGGATTGAGAACGGGAGATTTGTTTCAACCCTTTCCGAAAGATAGTTTAGAAAGCTTTCAAAATCTTTTTGCTGCGGGATCTGTATTAGGAGGCTATGATTATATTCATGGTCGATGTGGGGCAGGAGTGGCGATCTGCACAGGAGTTTTAGCAGGACGCAATGCGGTGGCTTGGATTAAGCAATCCCTTTAAATTTTTGTGAAATCAGATACACCTCAGAAGAACCTTTTCGGGTTGCCTTTGGAATGTAAGTTTTAATTTCTTCAAAATTTTCCTGAAGTTTCTTTCTAAAATCCGGCAACTCATCCCCAGGAAAAATCTTCAAGGCCATGCTCCCGCCTTTTTTTAAGATTTTTTGGCATACTTTTAAAACACTTAAAGCGAGCAAATAAGACTCATAATTATCTTTGAATTTAATACCGGAGAGGTTGGGGGACATATCTGAAACAATGAGATCGGCTTCTCCTTTTAAATTTTCAATGCAAATCTTTTGCATCTCTTCTTGGGTAGCATCCCCTTGAAGAATCATCACATTTTGAGAAAACTGCGCTTGAATAGGAAGCAAATCAATGCCGACGGCTCGCCCCCCTGCGCCTATTTTTTTAGAAGCATATTGAAGCCATCCTCCAGGAGCGCAGCCCAAATCCAAAACTTTATCGCCCTGTTTTAAAAGTTTAAATTTTTGGTCCAATTCTTCCAATTTAAAGACCGCTCTGGAGGCGAGTCCTTGTTCTTTAGCTTTCTTATAATAGTGATCTTTTCGATCATAAACAGGGGACATAACATTCTTTCATTAAAATACTGAGCCATTGTGGGGTCTTAGCTCCCGTTTAAATTTTTTTACTGAGGTGAAGATTACACGCAAGAAGCTAGGAAAGGCCACCGATAATGTATCAGAGCGAGGTTAAATGTCCAAAATAACCAAGGATTTCGTAAAGATAAGAAAAGTAAAGGATTGTTAGTGATTGTTGGCATTCAAATTGCTTTACCTGAAATAGTCATTTCAATCCTGATAGAAAAAAGATAAAATTTTTAAAGAGGTCATTATGGCAATACAAGGTTCAAATAACGGAATTAGAAATGTTGGGCTTCCCCAAGCTCAGCCTAAAACGGAACAAAGCCCAGCAGCTGCTCCTCAAGCGCCTACAAGTCCTGTCCGTGACTTACGACAAGATGCCAATCAATTAGGTAGAATTGCACCTTCAAATGTTTTTAGAGCAGGTTCAGTATTGGCTCGTAATATCGGTGCTTCCAGTCCTGCTGAAAGAGCTTTGCCGGGTGGTAACATTCCTGCCGCGTGGGGTAGGGCCGAAGAGTTCGGTACACGTGCCGATGATGCAGCAGCTAGAGTCGTGGCAAATCATCCAGATATTTTTGGAGCTTAATTATAGATGGGGGAGAATGTTATGGAAGCATCTGCAATGACTTTGGAAAAATTCCGTGAAAAGATTTCGACCTTGCCAAAAGAAAAGCAAGTCGAATTGATTAGTGAATTATTTGACGTGATTTACTCTGGCTTAGATGAAAATGTTTTCCGTGTGATGGCCACGGCTATAAAATACGCTAAAGCAGATAAAATTGAAGGTCATGAAAATTTTCAAGTTCAAGATAAAGATCTCGAAAAACTCACTCACATCCAAGATAATAACCGCCTCATTCAGCAAGGTAGGAATAAAGTTTAGTCAGGGTTTTTAGTTTCTTTTTTCATTTATCTCTCTTATAGATTGATTGCATGGTCAATAAAGTTAAAGATCCTACTACAGCTCTTCATCCACAAGAAAATTCTGTACCTGCAACTGCCACTAAAGGAGTTGTTCCTGAAAAAAAATCAGCAGGCGAAGTAATGCCAGATGCTTATCAGAAAGCAGCGCAAGGTATTTTAGGATATAAATCTTCATCCTTGATACCAGGAGCCTACAAGATTTTTACTGATGGAATTGTTTTTCCTCCCAATTTGCTTACCACTGCAGATCCTGCGAATGATGCAAAATATCTCCGTTTACTTGCAGCCCTTTGGGGAATGGATGATTTAGAAAAATATTTTCATACCCTAAACGAAGAACAAGAAAAGCAAAGAAATGTAGAGCGTGACGATCGTCAGCGCAAAAAGAAAGAACAGGAAGACTCTTCAGAGGAGACTGAAGACGAAAAGCCTGAGTAGTTCGATCAATCACCATTCCTTCAAAAAACGCTAAGTATTTATTAATCTAGAGAATTTGATTTGACACTGGTGTGTGGAGTTTTTATAACCCTCGCTCCCAATCACTCGTACGATAGGGGTTGTTAGGGGGAGAACTCGCATTCTCCCCCTGACTTTAGCGACACTCAGCTTTGCTGAGTGGTGCGAATGGACAGGTAGCTCAGTCGGTAGAGCGCAGCCCTGAAAAGGCTGGCGTGGGCGGTTCGATTCCGTCCCTGTCCACAATACTTCTAATAGCCTGGTCTGCATGCAGATCAGGCTATTTTTTTTAGTTTCACAAGTCTCATTTCCTTTAATCAAAATTTAGCAACTATTTCTTTTTTTAAACGATGAGTTTTATACAGGCCAAGAAATAAAATTTACTGAAATGAGTATTTTTCAGTTATTTCAATGTCTTAGTCAGATAAAGCTGGGATTAGTTTTGAGGAAATGAAGGTTAAGACATTGGTAATGTTGACCCCTTTAAGCATTTTATGCTATATAGCCACATCCTTTAATTGACGTGGTGCATAAAAGTCTTACGGAGTGCCAAAAACCAATTCAAGGCCTTGAAAATATAACATTTTAGGAGGTCCTCATGCCAAAGATGACGGTAAAGGTCGAAAAGACCAAAGAAAAACTCCCCTTTAAAGTAGGTGACATGGCGGTTTATCCAGCCCATGGAGTGGGAGAAGTCAAAAGCATTGAAACTCGTGAAATCTTAGGCAGTAAGCAGGCCTTTTATGTCCTTCAAATTTTAGACAGTGGCATGAAAATCATGGTTCCCACCACGAACGTGAATGCGGTGGGTCTTCGTGAAATCATTTCTGAGTCCGAAGTGGACGATGTTTATAGCATCCTTAAAGAACGCGATGTGAAAATCGATAATCAAACCTGGAATCGTCGTTATCGTGAATACATGGATAAGATCAAGACCGGTTCCGTGTATGAAATTGCTGAAGTTCTTCGTGATCTTTCGCTCTTAAAGTTCCAAAAGGAGCTTTCTTTCGGTGAAAGAAAGATGCTCGATACCGCAAAAAGCTTGTTGATGAAAGAACTCGCAATTTGTGAAGAGAGAGATGAAGAAGAAATTGATGAAGAGATTAATGAAATCTTCAAGTCCCTCTAATAGAAATTAAAATTATGTTTTAAAGCCTTCCATGAAAATGGGAGGCTTTTTTTATTTGCACTCCCCATGAAACTTCATTAGCTAAAAACCATGAATATTCGCGCGACCGCTTTATTATTGGCAGGTGGCAAAGGCCTTCGGATGGGGCATGAAACACCTAAACAATTTCTGCCTCTTCAAGGGAAATTAGTCATTTTACATTCATTGGAAAAATTTCAGACTTCAGAGTTTATCCAAGAAATCATTTTAGTGCTTCCTGAAGATAAGATCGACTTCTTTAAAGAACAAGTGTGGCAAAACCCATCCTTTTCAAAGCTAAAAAAATGTGTGGTGGGAGGCTCTACTCGCCAAGATTCCACCTATGAAGGTTTTAAGAATATTGATTCTCATCCAGATGTGGTGATTGTTCATGATGTGGCAAGACCCCTTGTGACTTTAAAAACCATTGAAGATTGTGTGAAGACCGCTTTTGAGCAAGGGGCTTGTCTGGCAGCGACTCCTGCGAGCGATACGATTAAAGAATGTGATGAGTCAAAT
The DNA here is from genome assembly GCA_964556135.1 of uncultured Pseudomonadota bacterium. Classification (GTDB taxonomy): domain Bacteria; phylum UBA10199; class UBA10199; order JADFYH01; family JADFYH01; genus CAYPXN01. The sequence goes on along the minus strand of CAZKUY010000005.1, from coordinate 125,579 downwards.
AACGTGGTGCAAACCCATAAAAGGGAAAAGATTTTTTTAGCTCAAACACCTCAAGCGGCTCGATTTGAAATCTTAAAGCAAGCCCTTGAAAAAGCTTATGCAGAAGCTTTTCAAGGAACGGATGAAGCGAGTCTCATTGAAAGAATAGGCCAAAAGGTAAGGGTCGTGCCGAGTCCTTCAGTCAATATTAAATTAACTCAAGCCTCTGATTTTATTTTTGCAGAGGCCATCTTAAAAGAAGTACAATAAGGATTCTTATGAGAATAGGCTTAGGATACGATGTCCATCCCCTGGTGGAAGGTCGCAAACTTGTTTTAGGGGGGGTCCAAATTCCTTTTGAGAAGGGTTTAAAAGGACATTCTGATGCAGATGCCCTTCTACATGCGATAGGAGATGCGATGCTAGGAGCCTTGGCACTAGGCGACTTAGGGAAGCATTTTCCTGATACAGATCCGAAATTTAAGGGTGCTTCTAGTTCCGTCTTGCTCCAAGAAATCATGAAGATGGTGGAGAAAAAGGGCTACGGAGTTGAAAACGTAGACAGCATTTTGGTCATCGAAAAACCCAAAATGGCCGAGCATATTCCTCTGATGATTCAAAACATTGCTCAAATTCTTAAAGTAGAATTGGATCAAGTGAGCGTCAAGGCGACTCGCGAAGAAGGATTGGGTTTTATCGGTAAAGGCGAAGGGATGGCAGCAAAAGCGGTCGTTCTACTACGGAAAAAGTGAAAGACTTCAAAAATGGCTCTTAAACTCTACAATACGCTCACCCGCAAAAAAGAAGATTTCATCCCCTTAGATCCTCAAGGAAAAAAGGTGAAGATGTATGTGTGTGGTGTGACGGTCTATGATTATTCCCACATTGGGCATGCGCGCGCGAATGTCGTCTTCGATGTGATCGGCCGTTACTTGAAGTTTAAAGGCTATGATTTGAATTTCGTAAGAAATTTTACAGATGTTGATGACAAAATTATTAAACGTGCCACCGAATTGAAAATAACCTGGGAAGAACTCACGCAAAAATTTATCGATGCTTTTCACGCCGATATGAAGTCTTTGGGAAATGTGGATGTGACTCTCGAGCCTAAAGCGACTGAACACATTCCTGAAATGATTCAACTCATTGAAACACTCATTCAAAAAGGCAATGCCTACGAGAAAAAAGGCGATGTATTTTTTCGAGTTCGTAATTTTAAGGAATATGGAAAACTTTCTGGCAAAAACATCGAAGATTTAGAATCAGGCGCCCGAGTAGAAGTGAACGAAGAGAAGTCAGACCCGCTTGATTTTGCCTTATGGAAGTCTGTGAAACCCGGAGAGCCAAGTTGGGATTCACCCTGGGGTAAAGGTCGCCCCGGTTGGCATATTGAATGTTCTGCTATGAGCATGAAGTATTTAGGAGAAACCTTTGATATTCATGGGGGGGGTCGAGATCTGATTTTTCCCCATCATGAAAATGAAATCGCTCAATCCGAAGGCGCGACCCAGAAAGATTTTGTAAAGTATTGGCTGCACAATGGATTTGTAAATATCAATACAGAAAAGATGAGTAAGTCGCTCGGTAATTTTTTTACGATTAAAGAAGTGTTAAAGAAATTTGATGCCGAAGTGGTAAGAGCTTTTCTGCTTTCCGTTCATTATCGTTCTCCCATCGATTTTTCGGATCAGAACTTAGAAGATACAAGCCAATCACTAGAGCGTTTTTATTTAACGGTGAAACGGGCGCAGGAATTTCTTAGTCAGAATAAAGGGAAAATTTCAGGTAAAGAAAATAACGAATTGCTAGGCGATTTTGAAGCATCGATGGATGACGACTTCAATACGGCTAAAGTATTGGGCTCCGTGTTTGAGGCGGTCCGTGTCTTGAATAAGTTGATGGATGCTAATTCTCCTGAATCCGCGATGGGTTGTGAGTCTTTTTTGAAATCAGTTTCGAAAATCTATTCTGTATTGGGATGTTACGGAGACGATGCGAAAGGTTTTTTCGAAAGACACCATGAAAAAGCTATGGCTGAATCAGGAGTCGATGAAGCTCGAATTCATAACTTAATTGCCGAACGCAAGGAAGCCCGTAAAAATAAAGATTTCAAACGCTCTGATGAAATCAGGGATGAATTACTCGCAATAAACATCGTCCTCAAAGACAAGCCTGACGGTACAACGGACTGGACCGTTAAAAAATAGTCCCCTTCCCAAGCCGCATCTTTTCCATTAAAAGGTAGATGTGAAACCTTTTAAGCTCATTTCCGATTTTAAACCCTGTGGAGACCAACCCACCGCCATTGAAACGTTAACACGTGGCCTTCGAGAGGGGCGTAAACACCAAACTTTATTAGGGGTGACTGGTTCCGGAAAAACTTTCACGATGGCGAATGTCATTGAGCAAATTGGTAAACCTACTTTAGTGCTCGCGCCTAATAAAACCTTAGCGGCCCAACTTTATTCTGAATTCAAAACTTTATTTCCCGAAAATGCGGTGGAATATTTTGTGAGTTATTACGACTACTATCAGCCTGAAGCTTATATGCCGGCGCGTGATTTATTTATCGAGAAGGATTCTGCGATCAACGAGGAAATCGATAAGCTTCGCCATTCTGCGACTCGATCACTTTTGGAAAGAAACGATGTGATCATCGTAGCGAGTGTTTCCTGCATTTATGGTTTGGGTTCGCCTGAAGCCTATCACGGCTTGTTGGTCTTTTTGGAGAAAGGCTATGAAGCGGATCGAAATGCGATGCTGAAGGATCTTGTGAAAATCCAGTATCAGCGCGGCGATTACGATTTCCATCGAGGCACTTTTCGAGTGCGTGGAGATGTGGTTGAAATTTTTCCAGCGCATGAAGAAGAGAAAGCGATTCGAATTGAGTTTTTTGGGGATGAAGTCGAGCGCATTGTCGAAATTGATCCTTTGCGAGGGGATGTTCTGCGAGAGCTAGACAAAATCGCGATTTATCCCGCAAGCCATTACGTCACCTGGGATCATGAGATGAAACGCGCCATGGAGGCGATTCGGATAGAATTGCAAGAGCGCCTCAAATGGTATCACGAGCACAATCGACCCTTAGAGCAACATCGAATCGAGCAACGCACCAAATTTGATTTGGAAATGATGGAAGAGATCGGTTTTTGCAAAGGCATTGAAAATTATTCGCGGCATTTAACGGGTCGAAATCCGGACGATCCACCGCCCACTTTGTTGGATTACTTTCCCAAAGATTTTCTGATGGTGATTGACGAATCTCATCTCTGCATTCCACAAGTGAACGGAATGTTCAAAGGGGATCGAGCTCGCAAAGAAACCCTGGTCGAATTTGGTTTTAGACTTCCTTCCGCTTTGGATAATCGTCCTTTGCGCTTTGATGAATTTGAGAAATTGTTAAATCAAGTGGTTTACGTTTCTGCAACTCCTGCCAATTATGAGTTGGAGAAAAGTGAAGGTGAGTTCGCGCAGCAAGTGATTCGTCCTACAGGTCTCGTAGATCCTATTCTTCATATTCGGCCAGTCACGCATCAAGTCGATAACTTGATGGATGAAATTAAAAAACGCGTTGAAAGAAAAGAACGTGTCTTGGTGACGACTCTCACCAAACGCATGGCAGAGGATTTAACTAAATATTACAGCGATCTTGGAATCCGTATTCGCTATTTGCATTCGGAAGTCGATACTTTAGATCGCATTGCCATTTTGCGCGACCTGAGAATGGGTGAATTCGATGTGCTCGTCGGAATTAATCTTTTGCGGGAAGGTCTCGATTTGCCGGAAGTTTCACTCGTCGCTATTTTTGATGCGGACAAAGAAGGTTTTTTGAGATCTGAACGTTCCCTCATCCAAACCTTCGGGCGTGCGGCACGAAATGTGGGCGGAGAAGTTATTTTATATGCCGACACCATGACTGACTCGATGAAGAAGGCCATTTCTGAAACAGAGCGCAGGCGCCATATTCAGCAAGAATACAATAAACTTCACGGCATCACGCCACAAACCATCAAAAAACAAATTACGAATATTTTAGAAAGCCTACCCGAAAAAGACTACTACACCGTTCCGATTGAAGTGAAGCTAGACGATCGAACAGAAATTGCTCCTCAAGAAATTCCGGCGCTCATCGAGAAAATTAAAAAAGAAATGAAGAAAGCTGCTAAAGATTTAGATTTTGAAAGGGCGGCGGATCTTCGAGATCAAATCAAAGCATTGGAAATGACTGAATTGTCGATGGGTCTTAAATCATAGAAAATGGACAAAAGCTTAAAAGATAAATCCTTCGAATTCCCCAAATCCCCCGGCGTTTATCAGATGTTCGACGACCAGGGCACTTGTCTCTACATTGGGAAAGCCAAGAACCTGCGTCAACGTCTCGCGAGTTATTTTTTAGAGGATGGAGACGGCCGTTACCAAATCCGCTATTTAATGCGTAAGGTCCATCAGATTGAAACGCTCATCACTCAAAATGAAAAAGAGGCACTGCTTCTCGAAAACACGCTCATTAAAAAGTTCCAACCTCGTTACAATATCTTTCTCAAGGATGACAAAAGTTATCTCTCAATTAAGTTGGATTTGAAACATGCCTTTCCGAGTATTTCTCTTACCCGCCATTTGAAAAAAGATGGGGGGCTTTATTTTGGTCCCTATACCAGCGCTTTTAAAGCGAGAGAGGTCGCGGATTTTATCGAACAGCATTTCAAAATGAGGAATTGTTCGGATCACGATTTTGCGAATCGATCGAGACCTTGTCTACAATATCAAATTAAGCGCTGCGAAGCACCTTGTGTGAATTTCATTTCCCAAGAACGTTATCAGTCGATGGTTCAAGAAGTGATTTTGTGTCTGCAAAATAAGCATCGGGATTTACTCAAACAAGTGAAAGTGAAGATGAAGCAGGCTTCAGAATCGGAGCAATACGAAGAAGCTGCACGTTTGCGTGATTTACATCGAGCTTTAGAAGCCACACTTGAAAAACAAAATGTCGTGAAGCATTTTTCGACCGATGAAGATGTGTTGGGTTGGGCGCGCAATGGAGATAAAATATCTTTAATTCTCTTAATCTATCGAGAAGGTGTTTTGAGCGGGACTCGTTCCTTTTCCTTTAAAACTCCGGGGGAGGATAGAGAAGTGCTGGAGAATTTTCTCTTACAATATTATTCGGAGTCGGAAAAAATTCCAAAATCTATTTATCTGCCATTTGGCTTAGAGGGAATGGGCGCTTTGTGTGAAATTCTTTCAGATCGAAAAAATCAAAAAGTAAATCTCAAGTCTCCCGAGCGCGGAGAGAAACATGAAAAAATCCAATTAGCTCAAAAAAATGCGCAAGAAAAATTAGAGCAGCAACTGAAGAATGCGCAAGACATCGAAGAAACATTAATTCAAATGCAGAAGGATTTTTCGCTGAGTCGCATCCCCAGAAGAATGGAATGCTATGATATTTCAAATATCCAAGGGAAAAATCCAGTTGCGTCTGCGGTTTGCTTTGTGGATGGGAAGCCCGAAAAAAAATCTTATAGAAAATTTAAAATTAAAACGGTTCATCAGGCGAATGATTTTGCGATGATGTACGAAGTGCTGACTCGACGACTACAGCGAAAAGATTGGCCGCTTCCGGATTTGATCGTTATCGATGGAGGGAAGGGACAATTGAATTCCGCGCACGCGGCATTCAAAGATTTGGATGTGTTGAATGTAGATCTCATTTCTTTAGCGAAAGAAAAAGAGATTGGCGGAAATGAAAAGCCCGAGAGAGTATTTTTGCTGGGGCGAAAAGATGCCATTGTATTGAAGCCGAATAGTGCAGAATTTGGTTTATTGGTTCGCCTCCGAGATGAGGCGCATCGTTTTGGGGTCACTTTCCATCGTTTATTGCGGGGGAAATCCGCTATTCAGTCTCAGTTGGATACGATTTCCGGACTGGGACCTAGTCGAAAAAAGAGTCTCTTAAAACACTTTGGGACCATTCAAAAGATTTCGGAGGCAAGTTTTGAGGAAATAGCGAGTGTTCCAGGTGTTTCTAGGGCCCTAGCGCTGTCCATTTATAAGACTTTTCATACAGGAACTCAGGACATAAATACCCAGCCTTAGTCAAATATTTGACTCGAATGAGGTCTGAAAAGGTCAAATAAAACTCTGCTGCGGCGAGTCATGAAAAGTACGCATCTTTTAACTATCTGAAATATAAAAAGAAAAAATTGCTAAATCTTGTAAAGGTTTTGGTACGGAAATTGCTTTTATATCTAGTGAAGGTCCTCACAATAACCTTTAGCAAGGATGAGATTATGAGCAATTTTTATGAAGACCGATGTGGAAGAGTCGCTTTCGAAAGAGTTTTAGAAGTAAATGATGAAATGAATTTCTTAGATCAATCAGGCCACATACTCAGCTGCGGTGGTGTTTATGTTTCTCGATCTTCGGCTTTGTTACCTACGCAAAATCATTACGAATTCCTCAATTTAGCCAGCCAAAATAAACCCGTTCTCACGCTGAAGAATAATGAAATTCAAGCTCCCAATGAGCAAGTTAATCCTATGAATGGGGAAGAAATTTTAGATACGATGGAATCACAAGGTTTGAAAAAGATGATGCGTGAACATATGAATTGATGGTTATTTTATAGGCAGTTTTTGAAAACCCTGCACAAAATGCAGGGTTTTTTTATTGAGAAGCACTTTTAGCCAGCTGAAAAACGATAAGAAATGTTAGAATAGAGAGCGGAGGCTATATGAATAAAATTCCTAATCAACCCGGATTTCAAACCCCTGATGTTCAGTCAACTCAGCACAACAATACTAAAAATAGAATGCCCAATCGAAATACTATTTTTCAAAACACATTTGATGGTATTCGAAATCAGCAATTAAGTAAAAAAAGGGATATTGCTAAAGAAGTGGCATCCTTATCACCGACACCCAGTTCTCCAGCGGCTGCGCCAGCCTCTCCTAACACGTCTCCGTCTGCTTCGCCTGGCTTTGCGACACACTCAAGTGCATCTACAGGTAATCCTGTGAGAGGACATTTAGCAAATGGACCAGGTTTTAAGAATAATGCAAATGAGCAAAGAGTTCAGCAAGAGATGAATAATCAATTGCTTCAAAGTGGACTTCAAGCTCAGACCTTAAAATCCGAACCTGCCTCAACACGCGAAAACGATTAATTTTTTTGGAAAATGAGGGCGGACCAACCTTTACGGTTTTTTCGCTGAAGCAGTTTAAGTCCTGCCATTTGGTAAGTTTGGATGAGCTCTGCGCAATCTTTGTAGAGCAGTCCACTTGCAATCAAAATTCCCTGTTTTGCTAGTCTTGGAATAATTAAGTTTTTCAACTCAAGTAAAGTAGTCAGTAAAATATTCGCCACGATCAAATCGAAATTGCGTGGGCTTTTGCTCAAATCTTCTTGTAGATGGATGTGTTGAGTTTTATTTTTTACAAAATTTTCTTCTGCTACTTCAACTGCGACAGGATCGTTATCGATCGCCCAAATATTTTTTGCACCTAGTTTTGCTGCGACCATGGCAAGTAAACCGGTGCCACATCCTAAATCTAAAACATTTTTCGCTGGATATTTTTGCAGTTGTTCCGCAAGCGCTTGTGCGCAAAGCCATGTGGTAGGGTGGCTGCCTGTACCAAAGGCGAGACCTGCTTCTAAATAGAGAGTATTTGCAGATGGAGAAGATTTTTTGTTTCGCGGATCAATCCAAAGTAGAGCGCGCTCTGGGTGTTTTTGATCTTTTGGATTTCGGAAAATAAAGGGGATTTTTTTCAGTGTCTTTTTATATTCTTCAACCCATCGACGATTTCGGACTTTTAAAATTTTAATATCCTGAAACAAGCTTTCAGATTTTGAAATTTTAATTTTTTTCAAATCCGCTTTGAGCGAAGCTTTGAGTTTAGGAAGTTCGGCAGTAATGTGAATTTTCTTCGCCAGATTCTTTTGCTCGAGCGTGAAAATTCCCTCCTGAAATAAAACGCCAATCGCCCAATCTAAATGCTTAGGCTTTACAGAAAGTTTTAAAACTTGATCGCTGGATTTTTTTGCAGGCATCAATCGATGTAATCCAACCAAGCGGAGTGCTTGGGAATTTTACCTTTTACTAAGTCGAAGTAAAGGGTTTGAACTTTTTGAGTGATGGGACCCGGTTTGCCTGTGCCGATTTTTCGATGATCTAGTTCTCGCACAGGAGTGATTTCCGCGGCGGTTCCAGTCATGAAAATTTCATCAGCGATATAAAGTTCATCGCGAGTCATTAAACATTCGTCAACGATGATGCCTTCTTCTTTGAGTAACTCAATCACTGTGTCGCGGGTAATCCCATCCAGAGCATTGGTAATCGGAGGTGTTTTTACTTTGCCGTTTCTCACTACGAAAATATTTTCTCCGCTCGCTTCAGCGGCAAAGCCTTGAGCATCGAGCATAATCGTTTCTTCGTAGCCTGCCATCATTGCTTCCCGTTTTGCGAGAATAGAGTTGAGATAATTTCCCACTGCTTTGGACTTTGTCATCATCGCGTTAATATGGTGTCGGGTGTAACTCGAAATTTTTACGCGAATTCCATTTTTTACGCCTTCATCGCCTAGGTAAGTTCCCCAGGGCCACGCAATCACGGCGAGTCTCACGGGGTTACCTGTGGCGTATAAGCCCATTTCGCCATCCCCAATAAAAGCAAGAGGACGCAAATAACCGGCTTTCAGTTTATTCACTTTAAATATTTCTCTACAGGCTTTCAGAACTTCTTCTTTAGCGAAAGGGATCTCCATCAGTAGAATGTGGCCTGAGTCATAAAGTCGATCGATATGATCTTCGAGTCGGAAAATGGCTGAACGACCATCCACGCATTCGTAGCAACGAATGCCTTCGAAAACGCCCATACCGTAATGTAAAGTGTGGGTTAGAACGTGGACATTCGCATCCTCCCAATTAATCATTTTTCCATCCAACCAGATTTTTGGCACTTTTTGCACGGGAGGCATGTTTTTTATCCTTTCTTATTTACTATAAAGAAGCTTCAAATTTTTATCGACGGGTGAAGTGGCCACGCCCTTTTCGGTGATGATGCCTGCAACGAATTCATGAGGGGTGACATCAAAGGCGGGATTTCTCACTTTCACCCCCTCAGGGGCCGTCCTTTGATTCAAAAAATAACTTACTTCGTTTTCAGGACGTTCTTCAATGGGAATTTCGCTTCCATTCTTCATTTGCCAGTCAATGGTAGAAAAAGGTGCGGCGACATAGAAGGGGATTTGATGCTCTCGAGCCGCTAAGGCTACGGAATAAGTACCGATTTTATTCGCAAAGTCGCCGTTGGATACGATTCGATCTGCTCCCACGATCACCCGTTGAATCAAGCCTGATCTCATGATGCTAGCGGCTGCTACGTCAGAAATAAGGGTGACATCGACCCCATTTTTTAATAATTCCCAAGAAGTAAGGCGAGCGCCTTGCAAAAAGGGTCGAGTTTCATCCGCGAAGACTTTAATTTTTTTACCTTGTTTAACGGCTTCATAAATAGGGGAGAGGGCCGTCCCTTGACCCGCAGTGGCGAGTGCGCCGGCATTGCAATGGGTGAGAATGGTTTCACCGTCTTGGATGAGTTGCGAACCATGTTCGCCAATTTTTTTGCAGAGCTCGATATCTTCTTCAAAAATATTGAGCGCTTCTTTAACGATGATTTGTTTCAACTGTTCGATGCTCGAATCGAGTTTCGATTCATATACTTTTTTCATTCGAGCGACTGCCCAAGGTAAATTCACTGCCGTGGGGCGTGCGTCGATTAAAGTCTGGCAAACCTTTTCCATTTTTTGGACGAAGTCTTCATGGTTTTTCGCGTCGATTCCCAAAGCGCCTAAAGCCACACCCATGGCGGCTGCGACTCCAATGGCAGGTGCCCCTCGAACGACCATCACTTTAATCGCATCCGCTAAACTTTTGTAGTCTTCGTATTCAACATACACTTCTTCGAGGGGAAGCTTTCGTTGATCGATTAAGATCACTTTATCGTTTTTCCATTCGATAGTTTTGAAATTCATGCTCTCCAGCCTATTTTAGTCACTCAAATAGTTATCTAAAAGACTCACTTGAGTGATCGCTTGTAAATTTCGGCTGAAAATACAGCAGATCACGCATGAGTCAACCTTTAATCGAAGATTGAAGCTTGTAAAAAGCTAAGAATTTTAAGAGAGGGGAAGTAGGTACTTTTAACTTATAGAATGACTTTATTTCGTTGGCGCTGGTGTTGTGAAACCTGCAGGAATCGGTCTTCCGCTAGCAGAATTGGCAGTGCAGTCTCTTCTGCACACATTCGTTTGCTTCACACAGGCATTATATAATTCTTCATTTTCCATATCGATATTTTGCAGGCAATTGGCTTCCGCTGCATAACATCGAAACAGACAAGTATTTAGCACAGTGTTTTGAATATCAGGATGCAGCGTGGTGGTGGCGGTAATGACTGGAGCAGGGGCGTAGAATGCGGGAATCGGTTCTCCGGCCCAAGCAAAACTTGAGCTTAAGAGAAGTGAAATGAAACTAAGACGAGTTAAGAATTGATTAAACATAGCATCCTTTTTTTGGGTTTTAACCGAAATAAAGCGTGTTCAATCTTATGTATCGGGAATGAAGGCGGGGTGAGTTGCGGTTTAGCGCCAAGGATTTAGGACAATTTCTTCTTCAGTAAATCATTGACCATTTGCGGATTGGCTTTGCCCTTCGATTCTTTCATGACTTGACCTACAAAAAATCCGAAGAGCTTGTCTTTGCCGGATTTATATTGGGCAACATTGTCCGGATTGGCGGCGATGACTTGGTCCACAATAGTTTCAATGGCCCCACTATCGGAAAGTTGGGTGCCCATTTTGGCGACCACCGCATCCGCAGTTTCTTTATTTTGATGCATGGCTAAAATCACATCCTTCAACATTTTGCCACTGATAGTGCCTTTGAGTGAAAGGGCAATGGCTTTGCCTAATTCTTCGGCAGAAATAGTTTCAAAAGGCTTCTCGCCTTTTGCTGCAAGACCCAGAATTTCAGTCATGATGATGTTACTGGATTTTTTTGCATCTCCGGAAATTTTTACCACCTCCTCAAAATAATCCGCGACGGGTTTATCGGCCGTAAGAACGCCAGCATCGTATTCGGGAATTCCATATTGTGTGACGAAACGCTGGGTTTTTTGCTGAGCTAATTCGGGAAGCTTTGATTTAATTTCTGCAATCCATGTGTCGTCTACGATGAGCGGAAGCAAATCTGGATCCGGAAAATAGCGGTAGTCATGCGCTTCTTCTTTCGATCGCATCGATTCCGTCACGCCACGTTCGTTGTCATACAAGCGGGTTTCTTGAACTATTTTTCCACCTTCACGGATGATGGCTTCTTGGCGATTCACTTCGTATTCGATGGCTTTTTCCACAAAGCGAAAAGAGTTGATGTTTTTCAATTCTGCACGTGTGCCAAATTTACTTTGTCCGACGGGCCGAATCGAAACGTTGGCATCGCAGCGAAACGAGCCTTCTTCCATGTTACCATCGCAAACTTCGAGATAAACCAAAATTTCGTGAAGCTTTCTTAAATAGGCGCCAGCTTCTTGAGGACTGCGCATATCGGGTTCACTTACGATTTCGATGAGCGGAGTGCAGGCACGATTCAAATCGATGTGGGAATGGCTGGGATCGCCGTAATCATGCACGGATTTTCCGGCGTCTTCTTCCATGTGAATGCGGGTGATGCCGACTTTCTTTTTTTGTCCGTCGACCTCGATCTCGAGTTCGCCCGCTAAGCAAATGGGTAATTCATACTGGGAAATTTGATATCCCTTCGGAAGATCGGGGTAAAAATAATTTTTGCGGGCAAAAACGCTTTTATTTTGAATTTTGCAACCCGTGGCCAAGCCGGCTTTGATGGCGTATTCCACCGCTTTTTTATTGAGGACCGGTAAGCTTCCGGGCAGTCCCAAACAAACAGGGCAGGTGTTTTGATTTTGACGTTTTCCAAATTGAGTGGAGCAGCCACAAAAGAGTTTGGATTTTGTCAAAAGTTGAGCATGGACTTCAAGTCCGATAACGGTTTCGAATGCTTGTGTCATAATTTCGGCTTCTGTTTGTGCCACTCGGTACTTTGTTCATAAGCGTAAGCAGCGCGGAATATTTTTTCTTCTTGGAAATGATTGGCAATCAGTTGCATGCCGATGGGAAGTCCTGATTTTGTGAATCCACAGGGCAAACTCATGCCGGGCAAACCTGCCAAGTTCACATTAATCGTGAAAATATCGGACAAATACATTTCCAAGGGGTCATCTGATTTTTCACCTAATTTAAATGCAGGACTCGGAGTGACCGGCGTGAGCAGCACATCAAATTTTTCAAAGGCTTTTAAGAAATCGTTTTGGATGAGGGTGCGAACTTTTTGGGCCTTTAAATAATAAGCGTCATAATAACCCGAAGAGAGCACATAGGTTCCCAGCATGATTCGGCGCTTCACTTCGGGGCCAAAGCCTTCACTTCGACTTTGAGTGTACATGTCGATTAAATCTTTAGGATTTTGCGTGCGGTGTCCGTAACGAACGCCATCGTAGCGCGCTAAATTTGAAGAGGCCTCCGCGGGCGCTAAAATGTAATAAGTCGGCACCGCATATTCGGAGTGAGGTAAAGTCACTTCTTCGCAAATGGCTCCCATGCTTTCGTATGCTTTGATAGCAGCACGAACCGAAGCTTCGATTTCGGAATCCATTCCTTTGACGAAATATTCTTTGGGGACACCAATTTTCAAGCCTTTAACATCGCCAGTGAGATTGGCTGTGTAATCGGGCACTGCTTTATTTACCGAAGTGGAATCTTTGGGATCGTGGCCTGCGATGGTGTTCAAGACGATCGCACAATCTCTCACGTCTTTCGTCATCGGACCGACTTGATCGAGAGATGAAGCGAATGCAATGACGCCATAACGAGAAACTCGCCCGTAAGTGGGTTTTAGACCGACCGTATTTGTTAAAGCGGCCGGTTGACGGATGGAACCCCCGGTATCAGTGCCAAGTGCTCCGAAACAAAGGTCGGCAGCAATGGCTGCGGAGCTTCCGCCACTCGAGCCGCCCGGTGTTCGTTCCAAATCCCAAGGATTTTTGGTTTTCGCAAAAGCAGATGTTTCAGTCGAAGAACCCATCGCAAATTCGTCCATGTTGAGCTTTCCAAGATGGACGATGCCGGCATCTAATAATTTTTGCACCACCGTGCCGTTGTAAGGCGGAATATAATTATTTAAAATTTTGGAAGCACAGGTAGTTTTGATGCCTTGGGTGACAAAGATATCTTTTAGAGCGAAGGGAATGCCAGTGAGTGCTTTGACTTCTGCGCCTTTGGCGATGGCTTCATCCACTTTTTTGGCTTGGCTTAAGGCAAGTTCTTCGGTCAGCGTGATATAGGCAGAAACTTTCGTGTCGACTTCATGAATGCGTTTCAATTGCGCCTGCGTGGCTTCGAGCGAACTTACTTCTTTCTTTTTAATTTTTTCGTGCAATTCGTGGAGGCTAAGATTGTGTAAACTCATCCGATCACCTTAGGAACCTTGAAGAAATGGTCTTCTGCTTCGGGGGCCGCTTCTAAAGCTAATTCTGAAACTTCACTTTGAATGGCCACGTCTTCCCTGAAGACAGTGGCAAGCACTGCGGCATGGGAAGTGGGCTCAATATTCGAAGTATCTAATTTGTTGAGACTGTCAATGAACCCTAAAATTTGATTCATCTGACCTGTAAATTTTTCGAGTTCAGATTCTGGGATTTCCAGGCGAGAAAGCCGGGCAATTTTTTTAACGTCATCGGAAGTGAACATGAAAATAATCCTGATCTTTTATTTAATTAGTTTTGAATAAACTCAATACGGCATTCATAAAGCCTGATTCACCGCCCGCGAGTTTTTCAAGTTCTCCATTATCTAAGAAGACCCCACCGCAATGGAAACATTTATCAATCGTAAGGCCTCGAAAGGGGATGGCATGCAGTTCATGGCCGCATTTCGCGCAGTGCATCCAATGGAGCTGTTTTAGCTTTTCTTGCTCGTCTAAAGCCATCTTAGATCGGGTTTCTTCGGCAAGTTTTTGAATTTTGGCGAGGTCTTCGCGTGCAAAATATTCTTCTTCTGGCGTAAGATGCTTGGCGCTCATGGCAGTTCTCCCTTATAATCGGTGTAAATTGTTTGTCTGGCTATCATGCAAGTGGAAAAAAACAATCAGAAATTTGAGTTAAAATCATGATCATTGATCCGTCTAGCTTCATTTATATTTTTGGTTTTCTCATGGGGATTATTTTTGGTTCCTTCTTGAACGTGTGCATTGTGCGCATTCCTGAAGAAAAGTCGATCGTTGGACCCCGTTCGCTGTGTCCGCAATGTCATTCGCTCATTGCATGGTATGATAATATACCCTTACTTAGTTTCTTTATTTTGGGAGCTAAGTGTAGAAAATGTAAAAATAAAATCTCCTTCGTTTATCCTTTGGTTGAATGGATAGCGGGCTTGCTCGCGGTCCTTTGTCTGTGGAAGTTTCAATTTTCTCCGAAAGCCGCACTTTGGTTTTTTGCTTTTGTCTGTCCGCTCATCGTGATCAGTTTCATTGATCTTAAACATTTCATCATTCCCGATGTGATTTCTCTGCCTTTTATTTTTGTAGGAATTTTAGCGCATCAGATCAATCGTAACTTTATCAATCCACTTCCCACTTTGTATGACTCGCTTTTAGGTATTTTTGTCGGTGCAGGTGTTTTGTGGCTGATTGCAAAAACTTACGAAAGCCTACGTAAACAAGAAGGATTGGGGATGGGAGATGTAAAACTCATGGCGATGATGGGTGCTTTTTTAGGATGGAAAGCTGTTTTCTTTGTTTTACTTTTTTCTTCACTCATTGCCTCTATCCTTGGAATTTTTCTCATGATTTTTTCTAAGTTTCGCTTCAAATCAGAATTGCCTTATGGTCCCTTCATTGCTTTGGCAGCTCTGATTTATCTTTTTAGTGGGACTGAAATTCTTCAGGCCTATTTCTTCTATTTACAGCGATTTATCGCGAAGTAGCCTTGTTTTAGCCTATTTATCCACAGATTAAAGCTTGGGAAAAGAGTGTTTGTTAATTATAATTTAACATAATTAATATAAATTTATTAACTTTTATAAAATTTTTAAAAAAAAAGATTTCATTAACTTGCTCATTATAGGCTTTTAAGGTAGTCTGAAGGATAATTTGGTTATATTTACTCATCAGTTTTAGCTGTTAAAAACGAAGGATGGTTTCTTATGTCAGGGCCAGCAAAAACAAAAAATTATGTTAAAAACTTTGTGCAAAAATTTCGCGAAGAACTTTTAATGAGTAAAGCTGAGTTGGCGCGCAAAGCAGGTTTGTCTGCTCTTACCATTGATCGTATTGAAGCAGGTATGACTTGTCGCATGGACACCAAACGCAAGATTATTTTAGCCTTAGGTTTGAAACTTTCTGATAAAGATAAAGTCTTTCCCGATGCAGAGGCTTAATTTTTATTGGATGGAAAAATTCCAGCCCACCTCTTTTATTTTCGAGGTCTATTTCTTACTTGTCTTCAGCCGAGGATGAACTAAAGAAGAATTCTCATTCAATATAGTGTTTTAACTTTTAATGAATAATTTTTTTAGTTAAAAACTATAAGTATTTCTAACTTTTAACGAGGACTCAAGTCCTCCTTAAAAGTTGAAATGCTATAAAACGGATATTTCATGAGCAGAATTTTGTATCTAACAAGCGGCGAATCCCACGGCCAGGCGCTGACAGCCATTCTAGATGGTATGCCATCGGGTGTTCCTGTTTCTATCGAAGCGATTAATCATCAACTTTATCGTCGTCAACAAGGTTACGGACGTGGTGGAAGGATGACGATTGAAAAAGACCAAGTTCAAATTCTTTCGGGAGTTCGCTTTGGAAAGTCTTTGGGTTCTCCGATCTGTTTACAAGTTCCGAATAAAGATTGGGTGAGCTGGCAAGATGAAATGGCCGTGCAAGGTAAAGCGAAGAATTTGAGAAGAGTGGTCACTCGCCCTCGACCTGGTCACGCTGATTTATCAGGCGGGATGAAATACGATCATGATGATTTGAGAAATGTCTTAGAGCGCGCCTCCGCTCGCGAAACGACGATGCGAGTCGCGACCGGTGCGGTCGCTCGACAACTTTTAGAAGCTTGTGGAATTGAATTGATTGGTTTCGTCGTCGAACTTGCGGATGTGAATTTGGGTGAGAAGCGATTGCCATTCGATGAAATTATTTCCGTTTCGGAAGCCAGTCCTGTTCGTACGCTCGATAAAAAAATTGAAAAAGCCATGATGGCACGCATCGATCAAGCCAAGAAAAAAGGCGACTCCTTAGGAGGTGTTTTTGAGGTCTTGGTGCGAGGTTTGCCGGTGGGTTTAGGTAATTTTGTGCAATGGCATCGAAAACTCGATGGGCAACTCGCTCAGGCCATTATGAGCATCCAGGCGATTAAAGGGGTTGAAATCGGATTGGGCTTTGAAGCGGCTCGACGTTTTGGTTCTCAAGTACATGACAGTCTTTTTTATGAGGCTAAAAAAGGTTTTTACCGCAAAACCAATGGCGCGGGAGGTTTAGAGGGAAGCATGACCAACGGAGAACTCTTAGTGATCCGAGGCGCTATGAAACCCATCTCAACTCTCTACACCCCTTTAGATTCAGTAGACATTAAAACAAAACAAGCTTTCAAGGCATCGATCGAAAGATCCGATACCTGTGCCTTACCTGCGGCAGCGGTGATTGCTGAAAACGCAGTGGCCATCACTTTGGCGGATGCGCTTCTTGAAAAAACGGGCGGAGATTCCCTGAAAGAAGTGAAGCGCAACTTGAACGCTTATAAGAAACAAATTGAAAACTATGGTTGATTCACTCGCAGCGAAAGAATCCCCTTCTTTGATTATTTTAACGGGTTTCATGGGCACGGGTAAAACCGCAGCCGGCCAAGCTCTTTCCAGAACCTTGCACTATTCCTTTGTGGATAGCGATCGAGAGATCGAATCGCGTCAAGGACGCAGTGTTCAGCAAATTTTCGAAACGGAAGGAGAGCCTTATTTCCGCCAACTCGAAAAAGAGACCATTGCCCGCTTAGCCCAAAATCCCCGGACTGTGCTTTCTGTGGGCGGAGGCGCGATCTTAAATGAAGAAACCTTTGCCTTGCTCGATTCTGCAGGCACGATGGTCCATTTAACAGCCACCGTTGAGGAAATCGCCAATCGCTTGGGTCATGGCAATGAAAGACCTTTGCTGGCCGGTGGTGACCGAGTGAAAAAAATTCGAAAACTGATGAAAGATCGAGAACCTATCTATTCAAAGGTAAAGATTCAGGTGGACACGACAGGCCGAGCGATCGATGAAGTGGTGAAGAAGATTTTAGAACATTTATAATCCTCTATTTTTTGAAGGCAGTAGCCATGAAGAAAAATCTAGATCGCGTTCATGTGAATTTAGATCGCGACGATTATCCTATTTATTTTGCGGATGGAAAAAAGGGGAGTTTTACTCAAGCTTTGGCACGTCACTTGGAAAGTCCTCAGTGGGTGATTGTCACCAATCCTGTCGTGGATAAGCTTCATGGTGCTTATTTCAAAAATGAACTGAAGGCTTTGGGCAAGGTTCATACAATTCAAATCCCCGATGGAGAAAAATACAAAACTTTAGAAACGGTCGAGAAGCTTTATAAAGAATTTTTAAAATGCAAAGTAGATCGTTCCACCCCGATTATTGCTTTGGGAGGCGGCGTGGTAGGTGATGTGGTCGGCTTTGCGGCAGCGACTTTTTTAAGGGGACTGCCTTTGGTGCAGGTGCCCACAACTTTATTGGCTCAAGTCGATTCAAGCGTAGGTGGTAAGACCGGAGTCGATTTGGCCGCGGGTAAGAATCTCGTCGGCTCGTTCTATCAACCTAAATTAGTTTATATTGATGTGTCTGTCTTAAAGACTTTGCCTCAACGTGAAATTCTTTGTGGCAGCGCCGAAGTGATTAAATATGGCGCGATTGCTAGTGAATCCCTGTTTGCTCTGCTTGAAAAAAGACTCACGTCATTTCTACATTTAGATCCTCAACTCCTTAAAAAAGTGGTGAAAGAGTGTGTGAAGATCAAAGCGAATGTGGTCGAAAAAGATGAAAAAGAAACTTTAGGAATTCGTGCGCTTTTAAATTTTGGACACACTTTAGGGCACGCGGTGGAGACTCTTTCCGGTTACAATGCCTATTCGCATGGAGAAGGGGTTGCGATTGGAATGGCCTTTGCCGTTCAGATGTCGAAAGATTTAGAACTGACGAAAGCATGGACCGTCGATCGCTTGATTAATCTCATCCATGAAATGGGTTTGCCCCACCAGATTCCCGCCTACTCAAAAAATGCCTACCTTCAGGTCATGGCACGTGATAAAAAGATGATTAAAGGCAAGATTCGTTATGTTTTGCTTAAAAAAATTGGGAACGCCGTCACTGAAGCCTTGCCCATCAATCAAGTGGGCGATATTCTCGAAGAATATTTGAGTAAAGAATAAGCTCAAAAGGAGGGTTTATGTCCTTTGAATTAGATCCCGTGTTCCACACCGAGACCATGGTGAAAATTCTTCACGAACAGGGGCAAATTTATTATGCCACTCAGCTTTGCGAAGAAATAGTTTCCAAGTCTACTGATAATTCATCGGCTTTATCTTTACTCGAAGCGATTAAAAAAGGGCGTATTCCCGAAAAAGTCCCGAATTATCAGGCGAAGGTAGCGGAAGAAGAGGCGATACCTGGTTTTCCGGATGACATTGTGGAGACGACAGAGCCTGGAATTACTTTTGAGGCCTTGGAAATAAAAGACGAAAATGAGCCATTGAAAGAAGCTGTTTTAGAAGCTGCAGCTCCTATTTTAGAAAATCCTGAAAAGATAGAAAGTGATCGCAAATTAGATCTTTTAAATGCGCTCCTCTTCAAAGTTCAAGAGAGGAAGTATGAAGTCCACTAAATTAAAAATCCTCATTTTACATGGTCCTAATTTGAATCTGCTCGGCGAGCGCGAAAAAGACGTTTATGGAAAGCTGACTTTAGATGAAATTAACGCTCAGCTGAAAGCAGAAGCTAAAGTTTTAGGAGTGGAAATCGATTTCTTTCAAAGTAATTCTGAAGGGGATTTAGTAGACCGCATTCATGAGGCTCGCAAAACTTTCGATGGCATTGTCATGAATCCTGCGGCTTTTACCCATACTTCCATCGCTTTGCGGGATGCTGTCGCGGCATTAAGCATTCCCGTCGTGGAAGTGCATTTGAGTAATATCTATCAACGAGAAGAATTTCGACATCATTCCATGATTGCTCCTGTGGCGAAAGGGCAAGTTTCAGGTTTTGGCGCCCACAGTTATCTCTTAGGACTCCGTGCCCTTGTGAGCGTGCTTCAATAGTACATCTTATTTATGGATACTCCCAAAAAAAACTTTCTCGACCAAATGAAGGGTCTTTTTCATAAGAATAAATTTGGAAAAGAACTTCAGGAAGTATTGGCATCCACTCAAGCGAATCCTCAAGACTTGCGTTTAAAAATACGTTTGGCTGAAATTTATTTCCGCATGAAAGATATTCCCAAAGGGATAGAAGTTTTCACGGAAGTGGCAGACGCTTACATGCAAGAAGGTTTTTACCTTAAAGCGGTGGCAATTTATAAAAACATGATTCGCATGTCGCCAGGTTCGGTGGTTTTTAACGAGAAGCTGGCTGAATTATATAAGCACTTGGGTTTGATAAAAGACGCTGTGAATCAGTATCTAATCGTGATTCAGTATTACCAAAATCATGGCCAGAAAGACAAAGTTCTCGAGAGTGCACAAAAAATGGTGGAAGTCGATCCTCAGGAAACCGCCAACCGTATGCGACTCGCGGAGATTTATTTTAATCAAGGATTGCAAAAAGAAGCGCTCAAAGAATACGAACTCATTGGCAGTCAGCTGAAAGAAGAAGGCGGCAAACAGCTGGAGTTGTTGATCGAAGTTTTAGAAAAGATTTCATTTCGTCGCCCTCAAGATCAAAATCTTTTGCGCGAAATTTGTATTTTGCATTTGAGAAATCATGATCCTGAAGCGGCAATCAAGAAGATTGAGAAGAATAAACTCGAAAAAGTGGGCGACTTCGAAAAAATACACGAAAAAGCCCGTGAAATGCTCGATTACGATCTAAAGAAGATCGAAGAGAAAAAGTTAGCGGAAATTCCTGTAGAAGAAACACCCCCTGAAGAAAAAAAAGAGGATGAAAAAAGGTAATAAGATTTTATGAAGCTTACTTCTGTCAAAGGCATGCATGATGTGGGTCCTGCTGAAATTGGATTGTGGCATCGTGTTGAAAAAACGGCGCGCACTATTTTTGAAAATGCGAATTTTTCGGAATTGAGAACTCCTCCTCTAGAAGACGAAGCTTTGTTTACCCGCGGTATTGGTTCCACCACCGACATTATCGAAAAAGAAATGTATGCCTTTGAAGATCGTAAGGGTCGTAAACTGGCTTTGAGACCTGAAGGGACGGCCTCTGTAGTGCGCTCCTATATTGAGCACTACGTAGGAAAAGGCGAGTACGATCGTTTTTATTATATGGGTCCTATGTTTCGTTACGAGCGTCCGCAAAAAGGGCGATATCGCCAATTTTATCAAATTGGAGCAGAAGTTTTCGCAGCTCAAAGTTCAAAAGTAGATGCGGAAGTGATCAGCTTGGCGTATGAAATTTTTAAACAATTAGGTCTGCAAAAAGTCATTTTGAATATTAATTCTTTGGGCTGCAATGAATGTCGACCGGCTTATCGCAAAGAGTTAGTCGAATTTTTGACCCCTTTGCTGCCTGAACTTTGTGAAGATTGTCAAAAACGCACTTCCCGTAATCCTTTGAGAGTCCTGGATTGCAAAAAAGAAAAATGCATTGAACTCACTCAAGCGGCGCCGGGGATGTTTGAAAGCTTGTGCGAAGTTTGCGTCAGCCATTTCGAAGGAGTTCAACAAGGCTTACGCAAATTAGGAATTCCTTATGAAGTGAATCCTCGCATGGTTCGAGGTTTAGATTATTATGTTCGAACCGCCTTTGAGTTTTTGAGTGGTGATTTAGG
>CAZKUY010000005.1:86305-104391 GCA_964556135.1 uncultured Pseudomonadota bacterium | reverse complement strand
GAATTGCAAAGTCGTAAAGTTCAAATCAAAGAAATGAAAAGTGGCGCGGATCAAAAAGAGATTCCTCTGGATTCGGTGATCGCTTATTTTGAGAATTTATTTCCTTCAACGTCTCGTTAAAGTCCGCCATTAATTACAAAGGTACTTTCTGTTTTTATGGAATCGGAGTTACTCGATTTGGGACCCAGTCCGTTGTGCGGGGGCTCAATGACTTGCGGCACGGGCAAAGGCGGCAAAGTATTAGAATTTAAAAACGGATCGATCGCGGGAGCTGTGGGCACCGAGCCTGAAGTGGGAAATGAACTCGGGGAAACGCTGGGAGTTACAGAGCTTGTATCGATAGGTATTGCAGGATTACTCGTTTCCACGGGCGGCGGCGGTGGGCTTTGAGGAATCAATTCATGTCGAGGAGCATCTAGAGGAATTAAGATAGGCTCTGAAAATTCCGAAGTGTTTTTTCCAAGACTACTTAACAAAGCTACGATTTTTGTAGTGCCCTGAACGAAACCTTTATTCTTCAGGCTCAAAGCAAAATCTCCGCGATTTGCCAGAGTGGGAGGGGTGATAGGCATTTTCCCTTCACGTCCACTCGGTCCTGCTAAATAAATTTCAATTTCACCCGGTTCTGAAAGCGTTCCTGTGAGTACAAAAGTATCTCCCTCGCGGACGATGCTTTTTAAGAGAGCTTTGTAGCTACGATATTGATTTTCACCAAGATGAATGCTTTTGACGCCATTTTCACTGAAGGCATTTCCTATTATTCGATTTCCGGTGCCGGCAAGATTAGAGAAAGCAATGCCTTCGCTTTTGTGTCCTAGAATATTGTTCGACTCGATGACATTTTCACTCGAGTTGTCGTCCAAATAAATACCTGTATTACTAGGGAGTTTGCTTTCATCGACGGTGGCGGCCAGAGCCGAGTAAGGATTATTGGGTTTAGCGCCTGAAGAAACACCGATGATATTTTCGCGAATTTGATTTCGATTGCCGGCGATGAAAATATTTTTACCCGGAAAGCCGTAAATTTTACAGCCTCGGATGCTGTTTCCACTCGAACGAATGACGATGCCAGCGGCTGCCTCTTTTTCATCGAGGTAGCGAGTATCAAATAAAGAGCCATCAATCGTCACCTTGCCTGCACAATCGATTTGGATGAGTCCCCCTTCCATGCGCAAAGGGCCTTTGATAATTCGGGAGTTTCGAACACTCGGATCAAAAACCACTTTCACCAGTGCAAAAGGGTTGTTTTTACGAATGCCAGCCGCCTGCAGTAAAACAGTGCGTAGGGTGCCTGGGACAAAACCATCGCCATCATTGGTGACTGTTAAAGTTTGCTCCGTAAAAAATTGGCTCATGAGACTGGAGGCAGAGGTGTTTTCTTGGGCAAAGACAGAAGAGCTGACAGCAAGAATGCTGAGCGTCAGAAAGGCTAAAAAGCTAAATTTTCGTAATTGTCTTCCCATGCTCTTTATTTATCGTTACTTTTCAGGAAAAGTTGTGTGGGATGTTTAAGGCTAAGTAAATGAAATGACAAGGTAAAATTGCTCTAAACAGCTTTAAGCAATTCTGGCGTGTGAAGAGGCGTTTCCAGTTGCACCCAAGCCCCCTAATTTTTTGATCTTTTTAAGAACTTCATTGGAGAGTTCTTGATAATTAGAAGAACCACTGGAGCTAGGTGCAAAATTGAAAATGGGTTTGCCTTCAAGTTGGGCCTTGTTGAGAGCGGTGTTGATATGGATCTGGGTGCCGAAAATCTTCCCTTTGAAATAATTGCGAAGATTGTCCTCAATCACTCGATTCATCGCCTGATTGCGAACGTCGACTCGAGTCATGACGACTCCTAAAAGCTTTAAACGCTTATTGAGACGCTCATTGACGGTTTCGAGGGTTTCGATTAAATCATTCACCCCTTCAAAGGCGAGAACGCTCATTTCACAAGGAACTAAGCAATAATCTGAGGCGACTAAGGCATTCAAAGTCAGATTCCCTAGATTCGGGGGGCAATCGAATAAGATAAAATCATAAAGAGTGCGGGCGACTTTTAAGGCATCTTGAAGGATGAATTCTTTGCCAATTTTGGTGGCAAGTAAGCTTTCGGTCTCGTAAAGATGCTTGTCACCTGGCGTGATGGAAAGTTTTTCCATTTCCGTTTGGACGACACCGTCGAGCACATTGCCCCGCTTGGTTGTGAGAATTGCGGATAGGGGAGAATATTCGACGCCTTCCGGAATCATGCTGCCAATCGCTTTTTCAACATGGCCTTGAGGATCTAAATCGCAAATTAAAACTTTTTTATTATGAAAAGCTGCTAAAGCACTTCCTAAGTTCACGGCTGTGGTGGTTTTGCCGACTCCGCCTTTTTGGGAACAAATACTAATTGAACAGGCTTTTTTGTTTCCGCTTGCGGGAGACAAAATGGATGAGGAGTCGACGGAAATAAGTTCTTTAATTTTATCAGTGAGTAATGACATGAGCTAGCCTAACGGGAGTGAAACAATGATTGCTTAATTTTATTAATTCATTTCACTTTTATTTACAAGATGTAAAGTCCCCCACGCAGTAGTTTTTTATGACGCGTTGCATTTCGGAGCATCCGTAAAGCCTTGTTTGATCATGTTTGCAAGAAAAAGATGAAAAATTTATCCCTCTACATTCATTTTCCTTATTGCCTGTATAAATGTCACTACTGCGATTTCAATTCTTATGCAGTAAAAGATGTTTCTGCTTTACAAAGGCCTTATGTGAAAGCCTTGTTCGAAGAATTGAAAGCGGCTCAAGAAATTTTTAAGCTGGCTCCCTTTGAAAGCATCTTTTTAGGCGGGGGCACTCCTTCTTTGTTTGAAGCGAAAGTCTTAGGAGAGTTGATGGAAGGACTGGCGCGTGAAGTAGGCGTGAGTGCAGGGGCTGAAATTACCCTCGAATCTAATCCGAAAACCATTCAAAGCGCGCAAATTCGGGATTTTCTTTCCATTGGTATTAATCGCTTTTCGATTGGGGTGCAAAGCTTTCAGGATAAGTTTCTGGCTCCCTTAGGTCGGCTTCATGATGCCAAAGAGGCGATTCAAACCATCGAAATGCTCGAGAAAGAGGTGGAAAACTACAATTTTGACCTCATGTTCGGCTTTCCCGGGCAAAGTCTCGACGACTTGAAGCTGGATTTAGCGACGGCTTTACGTTTTCAGCCCAAGCATTTTTCTTTTTACGGCCTCACTCTTGAAGAAGGTACTATTTTTGCCGAACATCACCGGCAGGGGAAAATCCAACTTTTGGAAGATGACCTCCAGGCCTCCATGTATGAAACGGGAGTCGAGAGTTTTGAAAAAGCGGGCTATCCCCTCTATGAAATTTCAAATTTTGCCAGGCCTGGCTTCGAGTCGAAACATAATTTAGCGTATTGGCATTATTCGAATTATTTAGCTTTGGGGGCAGGGTCCGTTTCTTTCCTATCTAAAGATTTTTTAAGGGCTGAATCTTGCCAAAAGCTTCCAGAGAATTTATATGGCATACGTTGGACGAATCTAAAGTCTCCGGAGCAATATCGAGCGGATCCGGGGCATTTTTATAAAAATCGCAATTGGGAAATCATTGATGATTCGACCGCTCGAAAGGAATTTTGGATGATGGGATTGCGCTTGAAAGAAGGCGTTTCACTCAAGGAATTTGAAAAGCGCTTTGGAGAAGGTCAAAGTCAGGTTTATAATTCTATTGTTGAAGAATGGGAAAATAAAGGCAGTATTGAGATTCAGAAAGATCGAATCTGCTTAACAGCCCGAGGTCGATTGCTTGCGAATGAGGTTGTTTCTTCCTTTTTTATTTGAGATATACACACAAGCCCGCAAGTTGAATAAGAGGGTGGAAAAAAATGAGAGGATATTATGCGCGATAAAGTTGATGAGCTAAAACAAGTTTTGAAAGGCAAAAAAACCGCAGAAGCGGCGAAGCCTGCTGAAGAAAATTTAGAAGAAACCGTATCGAATTTGAAAGTGGATGAAAATTTTGAAGCGGAATTAGCGAAGGCAAAAGAACAAGCCCAAGAAAACCAAGACAAGTATTTGCGCCTGTATGCGGAATTCGAAAATTTTCGAAAGAGAAGCCAAAAAGAAAAAGAAGACTTTAGTCGTTATGCCAGCGAAAGAGTCCTTACAGAATTACTTCCTATCTTAGACGATTTCGAACGTGCTTTGTCTCATGCCGAAAGTGCAAAGGACATCAAAGTCTTGGTGGATGGACTCAAGATGGTTGAGAAGCAAATGGGCGGTGTTTTGGAACGTTTTGGCTTAAAATCCTTTTCCACTTTAGGTGAAGCTTTCAATCCGCATCGGCATGAAGCGATGGCTCATCAAGCTTCTAGCGAATACCCTGCCGATACCGTGATGGCGGAATATCGCCGTGGCTATACGATGAATGATAAACTCGTTCGACCTGCTTTAGTGGCAGTCTCGAAAGGCCCTGAAGGCTCCGACGTCGAAGCTCAAAAACCCCTCAAACATTGAGGGTGAAATGACCCACTCCAAAAGTCCTGAAGAAATTCGTGCTTACCAATTATTGGGTCTCAAGGAAGATGCTTCTATCGGGGAAGTCAGACAAACTTTCAAAGATTTGGCTTTTCAATTTCATCCCGATCGAAATCCCAACAATCCTCTCGCTGAAGAAAATTTTAAAAAAGTAGCCCAGGCCTATGCCTTGCTCTCCGGAAATCGGGAGATGTTCTTAGCCTTAGAAAAACCCGTGCAAGATGTGCGAACGGCTCGGCGCTTTACGGGAGATATCTTCGGGGATATATTTGACGTGGATGCGCAAACCTGGAATGCCCGTAATCAAGATGTTAGCTACGTGATCACTCTGAGTGCTCGTGCAGCCAAAAAAGCCCATCGAAAAAATATTTTAGTGATGCGAGAGTTATTTTGTCCGGCCTGTGCAGGTTCTGGAAGTGAGAAGGGGTCTCATTCTCATTTATGCACTTACTGTTTCGGAACGGGTTTCATCGAATGGGGCGAAAATGACCTACACGCGAAGCAAAAGAGACAATGTCCTAAATGTTTGGGTTTTGGGAGGCTTTCTCCTCATCCTTGCGCTGTTTGCAAAGGTCGTGGGGTGAGAAGTGTTGCAGAAAAAATAAAAGTGGACTTGCCCTCCCATGTGCTTTCAGGACAAGAAGTCCGACTGAAGTCTTTAGGTTCTCAAAGTAAAAACACACAAACTCCCGGAGATCTCATCTTGCATCTCAGGGTTCTCCCAGAGACTAGCTTTACATTTGACGGAGCTCGGAATCTATGCGAAATCCTTTCCAAGTTTCTCAAAAAATTGAAGCATTTCCTTTTTAATTCTTAACGATTTGGCAACCATGAAAAAAATCATTTTACGCTTATCCTTGTGTTCTCTTTTATTAGTCTCCTTCGCTGCCTGCGATTATGTTTCTGATTCGGGGTCGGGCGCTAAAGTAAAATATCCTAACTCCGTCCAAACACCTTGGAGAGACGAATTCAATCGCGCTGAAAAAGCGTTTGAAGCAAAAAACTACAAAGAGGCTGAAAAACTCTTCAAAGATTTCATTCCCAAATACCCTTACAATGAGCTCACGGACAAAAGTCAATTTCGCCTCGGACAAATCGCAATGCTCAATGTGGATTACGCAAAAGCCATTACGATTTTTCAAGGCATAGTGAAGCAAAGTCCCGATCCCGCCATGAAGTCGAAGGCGAATGCAAAATTGGGTATTTGTTATTTCCGTCAAAAGAATAATGGTCAAGCCTTGGCCGCCTATTCTCAGGTCGATGAAAAATATTTAGACGACCGCGATAAAGTGAAAATGGCGAGTTTAGCGATTCAGGCTTCCGATGCCGGCAAAGAAGACCTCAATAAGAAGGCTTATTATTACACCGTTTTAAATGATGTTTATGGACCTCTTTCCGAATCTGAAATTTCGAATCGTTATGGCGCGGAAGCAAAATCGAAAGCAGATGTAAATGCGAAGTTTAAAGATTGGGTGGGCTTGGTCACGCCCCCTGAAATGTTGGATAAGCGTTTGTTCACTTACAAAGGAAGATCCGCTCCCACGATCGAATATAAAATCGGTAAATCTTATTACGAAGCCAAAAACAAAGCCCAAGCCGACTCTTATTTGAAAAAATTCGTCAGCAAATACCCCAATAGCGAATATGCAGCAGAAGCCAGAAAAATGTTGGTGGCATTGGGCTCTAGCGTGCCCTCTAGCAAAGGAATGGTTGCCGTGGGAGTCATCCTGCCTTTGAGTGGAAAATATGAGCAATACGGTACGAGCACTTTGCGCGGCATGGAATGCGCCGTCTCGGTAAAGCCTGAGTGCAAAGGCGTGAACAATATTCGACTCGTGGTGAAAGATAGCATGGGCGACCCCACCAAAATTCCCGCTTTGATCGACGAGCTCATGGAAAAAGATAAAGTGGTCGCGATTTTAGGACCTTTACCTTCTGCAGAAGCAGAAATCGCTGCAAAAGAATCTCAGGCAAAAAATATCATCATGTTGACCCTTGCTCAAAAGCAAGGACTGACAGGACTCAGTAATAATCTTTTCCGCTTCAGCCTCACTCCTCCTGTTCAAGTGGATGCTCTGGTTCGCTATGCCACTTTAGAGAAAAAAATTAAGCGCTATGCGGTGCTTTATCCGAATAGTAACTATGGCCAAGAATTTGCGGGAGAGTTTGAGAAATCGGTTTCAGGCCTGGGTGGAAAAGTAGTTTCTAAGGTAAGCTTCAATGCTTCCAAAGCCGATCCTTCAGCAGAAATTCGTCAGTTGAAGATGAATGTGAGTGAAGCTAAAGAAGGTGCGAAGCCTTTCGATGCCTTGTTCATTCCTGATTCTTATATGACGATTGCAAAGCTTGCCCCCATTCTCGCCACTGCTGGCTTGAATGAAGTTCTTTCGATGGGAACCAATGCCTGGAATGATCCGTCTCTTCCTTCTCGAATTGGAAACTCGCTTCAACAAGCGATTTTCGTCGATGTTTACTTCCGCGATTCTCAACAAGTCTTGCCTCAAGCTTTCTTGAGAGATTTCCAAGCGGCCTATGGCTACGCGCCTTCCACCTTAGAAGCGATGGGTTATGATGCGGCTCGAATCATGGGCCAAGCTCTCGCCAGCAGCAAAGTCAGCAAGAAAGAAGATGTGAAAGCTGCGCTGGTCAATATTAAGTCTTACAAAGGCGTCACGGGCCTTCATGGCTTCCGTAGTGATCATGAAGCGATTGTGGATCCCTATATCATCGGTGTAGAAGCCACCGGCTTCAAAGAGTTGAAGTAGTGTGTGCCATTGAATTTAATGAACAAGATTTGATTGCCTCTTTTGCCAAAAGGCATCGCTCTCAAGATCCTAAAGTTTTGTGTGGGATCGGTGATGATGCGGCGGTTCTGAAATTTCATGGAAAGCTTTTAGCTACGAGTGACGCTCTTCAAGAAAAAATTCATTTCGATTGGGCTTATACCAGTCCCTTCCTGCTCGGTAGAAAATCCTTAAGTGTGAACCTTAGTGATATTGCGGCCATGGGTGGCAAGGCTCTTTGGGCTTTGGTGACTTTAGCGATCCCTCATCATGAAAAACTTTATAGAATCGAAGAATTTCAAAAAGGACTCCATCAAATCGCACAAGAGTATGGAGTGCAAATTGTGGGCGGGGATACGGATCATTCTCGCTCCGGATGGAAAGTGAGTATTACGATTTTAGGCGAAGCAGGCAGTCCTGTGTATCGTCATACGGCTCGAGTCGGAGACGATATCTGGGTGACGGGTTTTCTCGGTTATTCGGCGCTGGGTTTAGAGTGTCTTCGTAAAAAAAAATCGTCCATGAAAGACAAGCGAAATCCATTTATTCAAACTCATCTAAATCCCAAACCTCGATTGCCAGAAGGTCTTGCCCTTTCAAAAAATAAGATTGTCCATGCGATGATGGATGTGAGCGATGGTTTGATTCTCGATTTAGAAAGAATGTGTGAAGCTTCTCAAAAGGGTGCAGAGATTCGGCTGCAAGCTTTACCTAGATCCAAAAGATTTTTAGATCTTTGCAAGGCTTTGAAGAAAAGTCCCGAAACCCTGATGCTCAGTGGCGGAGAGGATTATGAACTTCTCTTTACGGCCTCGCCTCAACAAGGCTCAAAGATTCAGTGTCTCTTTGCAAAGTTAAAAACACCTGTTCATCACATCGGCAAAATCACCCCACATGCCAAAAAAATTCAAATTCTGGATGCAGAGAATAAGCCTATCTCCTTGAGAAAAAAAGGCTATAGTCACTTTTAGATGTCAAAAATAATTCTAAAATTAAAGTTGGAAAGCATGGCTCTGGGCGGCGAAGCGGTGAGCAGTCATGAAGGAAAAAAAATCTTTGTTCCTTGGGGAGTGGAAGGCGACACGGTTATCGCCGAAATTTTCGAAGATAAAAAAGATTATGCTCGAGCTAAAATTTTAGAAGTTTTGGAAGAATCTCCCCATCGAACGAAAGCCCCTTGCCCTTATTTTTTTAAATGTGGCGGCTGTCAATGGCAGCACATTCGCTATGAATCCCAAGTGGCCTTCAAACAAAAACTCTTATTGAGTGCGCTTCAAAGAACGGGAAAAATAGAAAATCCAATTTTAAAGGCGCCTATTCTGGCCACGAAAACTCTTCATTACCGTAGTAAAATTCGATTACAGCTTTCAAAAAAGGGAAAGCTAGGTTTTTATCAGCCTCATTCTCGTGAAGTCGTCGAAATTGATTCTTGCGCCATTGCAGACGAAAAATTGAATGAAAAAATCTCCAAAGCTAAGCAACTAGGAATGCAATTGTTAGCCCAAAATGCGGCCAAATCGCATGATATTGAGATCAATCTCCATAATGATAAAGTGAAATTAGTGGCGGACGAAGAAGACGAAAGCGTTTTTTCTCAGGCCAACTCCTCGCAAAATGAAATTTTAAAAGAGAAGGTTTTAGAATATTTAAATTTGCAAGGTAAGGAAAAGCTTCTCGAACTTTTTGCGGGTGATGGAAATTTCAGTTTTTATTTAGCCTCTCATCTTTCTCAAATCACTGCAGTCGAGTCGAGTCCTCAAGCGATTGTTTGCGCGGAGGAAAAATCTACCAAAAAACATGTCAGAAATATTGACTGGATCGAATCGACGGCTCATCGTTATTTGGCAACACTTCCTAAGCAGGCGCCTTTTGACCGGGTATTACTAGATCCCCCACGAATGGGTTTTTCGCAAGGGATTGAAGCCTTGGCGGCTTTAAAAGCTCCACTGATTGTGTATGTGTCTTGTGACCCTGCAACGATGGCGCGAGATGTGAAAGATTTGATGATGAAGGGATATCGACATGAGTTTTCACAGCTCATCGATATGTTTCCCCAAACCTACCACATTGAATCGATCAATGTTTTGAGTTTTACAAAGGAAGTTGAATCGTAAAAGTGGAGCCTTGATTTTCCGTGCTTTCCGCGAAGATTTTTCCACCATGTCGAGCTACGATTTTTTCGCAAATCGCGAGACCTATGCCGCTGCCCTCATATTCACTTCGGGTGTGGAGACGTTGAAAGGGAATAAATATTTTTTCTGCATAATCTTTTTCAAATCCGATTCCATTATCTCGAACATAAATTTCAACCATTTGATCGTTGGAGTTAGAGTCGATTTTGATTTCAGGACTGATTTCTTTTCGTCGAAATTTCAGAGCATTTCCAATAAGATTTTGCAGGAGCTGGCGCATTTGAATACGATCGGCTTGTACATTGGGAAGTTTAGAGACTTCGATTTTTGCATTGTTTTCCTTAATGCGTAATTCAAGCTCCATAAGAATTTCATGAATGACTTGGTTGAGATCGACGACTTCAAAAGGTTTAGCGCGCGTTCCTACTCTTGAAAATTCTAAGAGGCCTTCGACTAAATTACGCATTCTTTGGGCTGCAACTTGAATCCTTTGCAGTAAAAAGCTCATGTCTTCATTGAGCACCGTAGCGTATTGTTCTTGAATCGTATCGACAAAGCCTTGAATGACATAAATGGGTTCTTGCAAGTCATGAGAGGCGACATAGGCAAATTGTTCAAGCTCTGTGTTGGAGCGTTTCAGCTCATGAGTGGTTTTTGCGAGTTCTGCGGTGCGTTCTTTTACCCTATATTCAAGTTCTTCGTACAATTTTTGAAGAGCGCTTTCTGCTTCTTTGCGTCGAGTGATATCGCGGCTGATCGTAATTAAACCGGTGATTTGGCCTTCCTCTTTCTGAGCGATTGCCATCGTTTCTAAGATAAGAGGTCGATCTGCTTTTGCTAAAACTCTGACTTCAAACATGGGTTGGCTTTCGCCGCCGATTACTTTTTTAAATAAAGATCGAACCCTTTGGTAATCCTCGGGATGCACGAGTGGTTTGAAGGGTTTGCCGATCCAGTCGTCTTTGGGCCAACCGATAATTTTTTCAAAAGCGGGGTTGAGGGAGGTAACATTGCCACCCATGTCCATGGTACCAATCAAATCTGGAATCGTTTCAATGAGGATGCGGTAACTATGCTCGGATTGTCTCAATGCAATTTCAGCCTTATTTCTTTCCTTTATTTCTAAGTTCAAGCGCGAAATGGAAGTGGTGCTTTTTTCGAGTTCTTCGACCATACGATTGAGCGCCACTGCCAACATGCCCAGTTCGTCATTGCGATTTGTTTTAACTCTGGTTTTAAAATTACCTTTACTGATTTCTTTCGTCGCATCGACAATTTCTTGAAAGGGTTTAGTAAATCGAGAAGAAATCAAAAGAGCGAGTAAGGCACCGCCGACCAAGCAAATCAAAGAAAGAAAAATATTAATATGTGTGGAATAGGCGATGATTTCATTGGCTCGGGTGAGTGTGTAATCGATTTGCAGAAATCCAATCGTGCTGCCGTCCGGGAATTTAAGGGGACCGCCTACTTTTAATAAATTTTTGTCGACTTCGGAAACCCAGGTGCTGGCTTGTAAAATCTTTTGACCAAAAGGGTCTGATATTTTTTGAAGAGGGCTCGTATAATTTTTCGTGCCTTCGAGCAAAACGATGCCTTGGTCATCGATGATGCGGATATGCGTGATGTCTGGATTGATTTTAGTATCTTGCAAACGCAAACGCAGCGAGTTCATGTCGAGGAAATAAACATCATTGAGCATTGTTTCAGCGATGAGATTGGTAGTTTGGCGACATTCCTTGCCGTAGGTATTCAAAATCTGCTTTCGACTTTGAGCAATCGAAAACCAAGAAATGGTAAGACCTACGACTGACACAACAAAAAATGTGTAGCCAATTAATTTGAGGCGGATACTGAAGCGCATTAATACTTTATTTCCTTAAGGAGAAAATCTTGTTTTCTCAAAAGAAAGTCGGTTGTTGATTTGGGAATGTCTTGAAATTTTTCCGCGTCTCCCAAATCTTCGAGGATTTTTTTACCATTTTCACTTTGATGCATTTTTTTCAAAATATTCTTAATCTTTTCTATCAGATCTGGAGATAAATTGGAACGATAGGAAATCATAAGAGGGGGCAGGGGAATCGTTTTATCGAGGATTCGAAAATCCTGAATCACGTCTTTCGATTGTTGGCGAAAAATCTCAGAGTCGATAGCCCCCGCTTCGGCTTTACCTCTTTGAACCCACAATAAGGTATTTTCATTGGCACCACTAAATACATAGTAAATGTCGTCAGAGGAAATGGGAGTATTCGGTTTTTTAAATGTCAGTCTGTAGCCCTTATCGATCAGTGATATTTTTGGAAGCATGTAGCCGATGGAGGAAAGGGAATTATCAAAGGCTATCGTTTTACCCCGAAGATCCCGTAAGGTTTTAATTGAGCTATTTTTTGAAACAATGATTAATGCGCTATGTTTGTCTGTTTTATGGGTGGGAAGTTGTAAAAAAGGGCGTAAATCACCCATCCTGTATAGCAAAGAAGTCACAAAAGGTTCCCCGATAAACAGATCAATTTTGCGATCTCGGAGGCCTATTAATAGCTTAGAGACGTCTTTCTCTACGCGAATTTTGCCGGTTTTAAAGCGTGGGTCATTTAAATTGAGGGCAATATAAGAGATGAGCGGGTCTAGTTTTTTTATTTCATTTTTAGGGCTTTGGCTGATGGATGCTAAAGTAATAGAAGCAGGAGAGCAAAGTCCATAAGTTGGCAGGAGAAGGCTACAAAAAATGAAAAACCACTTAATATTCACACACCTCATACGGACGTCCCTATGTAGTCTCCCTCGAAGATTCCAATACATATCATCACCCTCTTTGCCTTTCTTGACAAGTTTGAAATTGTGAAGACAAAAGGTCTTGATGAAGAAGCAGGTTGACACTGCGCTTCCAGATAAGATTTACATAAGTTATGAGTTTAGATGACATGAAGAGAATTTACCTGGATCATGCGGCCACCTCGTTTCCTAAAGCGCCAGGCGTTGTGGAAAACTTATCTCATTATATGAGCCAAATCGGTGCTTCTGCGGGAAGAGGAGCTTATCGGGAAGCTTTTGAGGCGAAGAAAATTTTAGATGAGTCTCGGGCAGCTTTGGCACAGTTATTTAATATTCCGAATCCTAGCCGCTTAGTTTTCACCTTAAATGCAACCGATGCTCTCAATTTAGCCATTAAAGGGGTTTTAAATCCGGGAGATCATGTTCTGACATCCTGCTTAGAACACAATTCCGTATCGAGACCTTTGCTCAATCTTTCTAAAAATCATGCTGTCACCTTCACTCAAGTGAAAAGCAATGTGGAAGGACAAATCGATTGGAATGAGTTTGAGAAAGCGATTCGACCCAATACCAAGCTTTTCGCTTTTATCCATGGCAGCAATGTTTCAGGAACTTTAAATCCGATTGAAGAAATCGGTGAAAGAGCCCGAAAACACGGGATTCCTTTCTTAGTCGATGCGGCGCAAACGGCAGGCGCTTATCCGATCGATGTGCAAAAAATGAAAATCGATTTGCTTGCGATGCCGGGACATAAAGCTTTGTTGGGTCCTCTGGGAACCGGCGCGTTGTGGGTTCGCGAAGGTTTAGAATTAAAAACTTTGCGTGAAGGCGGAACCGGTTCTTTTTCGGAAGAAGACCAACAGCCTCTTTCATGGCCTGATATTCATGAGAGTGGCTCCCATAATCTGGTGGGCTTGGTCGGTTTGAAGGCAGCTTGTGAGTTTTTAAAAGAAAAGGGAGTGAAAAAAATTCGTCAGCATAAGATGGATTTGCTCACACAATTCCGTTCTGGTTTAGAAAAAATTCCAACTTTAAGAATTGTGGCTCCCCAGAAATCAGAAAATAACGCCGGCGTTATTTCCCTCTGTTTCGAAGGAAAAAGTCCTCAAGAAGTGGCCAGTCTTTTGGATGAAAGTTACCGAATTCAAGTAAGACCTGGTTTGCATTGCGCTCCCTGGGCCCATCAAAATTTTGGCACCTATCCTCAAGGAAGTGTGAGATTCAGTTTAGGTTATTCCAACAGCCCTGAAGAAATTGAACAGGCCCTCCGTGCTCTCCATGTCTTAGTTTCGAGCTAATTGCCTTGAGACGCACTATGTCAAAAAGCCCTGAAAATACCTCGTTTTAGGCATATTTTTAGGCTATACTAATCCTATGCGTTCATCCGCATCTCCATACGGCTTTCATCGGGTTTTAGGGGATTCAAGCCTTTTACCTCAGGCCGCTCTGCAACTGGATGTCTCCTTGCCCCTCTATTCTAATGAAGTTTTGATCGATGTGGAGATTCTTAATTTAGACTCGACGAGTTTTAAGCAAATTTCAGACTCTGTGAATGCCGATTTGGAAAAAATCAAATTTGAGATTCTTAAAATTGTGAGGCAAAAAGGGAAGATGCATAATCCTGTCACTCAATCGGGAGGCATGCTGATTGGAAAAATCAGAGAGCTTGGAGAGGATTATCGGGGAAGTTTACAGGCTAAAGTCGGTGACAAGATCGCGACTTTAGTTTCGCTTACACTCACACCTTTAGAATTAGAATCTATCGAATCCATTGATTTGAAAACAGGTCAGGTTCAAGTGAAAGGACATGCCATTCTTTTTGAAAGTGGCATTGCGGCGGTTCTTCCGAAAGATATTCCCGAAAAGATAAGTTTAGCTTTGCTCGATGTGTGCGGGGCTCCTGCTTTGAGTTTGCGTTACGCCAAAGTGGGAACTCAGGTGCTTTTTGTGGGCGCTGGAAAATCTGCAAAACTTTCAGCAGCCGCCTTACGCATGAAGCACGGTGCCAGTCTTTCCATTCATGCAGTCGATGTTTCCGAAGAAAATTTGCGCGAGATGAAGGACATGGATTTAGCTGATGAAATTTTCAAAATCGACGCGAGAAAAGCAGATTGGAAGAACCTGCAAAATAATTATGACTTAGTGATCAATGTGGCCAATGTGCCGGGTACAGAAATGTTTTCGCTTTTAGCTGTGAAGCCAAGAGGAAGAGTTTTATTTTTCAGCATGGCGACCGATTTCAGCAAAGTCGCTCTGGGTGCGGAGGGAATTGGAAAAGACGCGGAATTCATCATTGGAAATGGTTATGCACAAGGTCATGCGGAATTGGCTTTAGAAGTTTTTCGAAAAAATAAAAAACTCAGGAAATATTTCGAGGAGAAATACCTATGAAATTACCTTACATCGACAACCATGATCCACTTTATTTCCAAAAGTTTAAACCTTGGAAGAATGTGACTCGCGAACAATGGGATGATTATAAATGGCAGATGAAAAATACCATTACGAATGGCGATATGCTGGCAGAAATTATTCCGGTGAGCGACAAGGAAAAATTAAGAATTAATTCCACCTTAGATAAATATAAATTTGCGCTCACGCCTTATTGGGCATCACTGATCGATCCGACTAATC
This sequence comes from uncultured Pseudomonadota bacterium, assembly GCA_964556135.1. Lineage (GTDB taxonomy): Bacteria > UBA10199 > UBA10199 > JADFYH01 > JADFYH01 > CAYPXN01. The sequence continues at coordinate 89,559 of CAZKUY010000005.1, read as the reverse complement.
CCGAGTGTCCCTTCAAATTACAAGCCGTGCCGACCCCTGATGAACTGAAAATCAATGCAGGGGAATTCGAAGACCCGCTGGCGGAAGATGTCGATTCCCCCGTGCCTGGGCTTACTCATCGCTATCCCGATCGTGTTTTAGTCTTGGTGACCACTATCTGCTCTCTTTATTGCCGATTTTGCACACGTCGCCGAGTGATCTTAGACAAAGAAGGCCATCTTGAACGCGGCCAGGTCGAAAGAATTTTAGGCTATATTGCCTCACATCCGGAAATTCGAGATGTGATCTTATCGGGCGGAGATGCCGTGGTGACGGGCAGTATCTTAGAAACTTGGCTGAAGGGATTGAGGAAAATTCCTCATGTGGAGATTATCCGCATCGCTTCAAAAATTCCCTGTGTCATGCCCATGCGAATTACGGATGAACTGACAAGGATGATTCGTCAGTATGCCCCGGTCTATTTTATGACGCATTTTAACCATCCCTATGAAATTACACCGGAGGCCAAAAGAGCTTGCGACCGCTTAGTCGACAATGGTATCCCCATCATGAATCAAGCGGTCTTACTTCGAAAGATTAACTCTGATGTTTTGATTATGAAACGCTTGATGCAAGAGCTTCTGAAAATAAGAGTGAAGCCTTATTATATTTATCAGTGTGATTTATCCGAGGGAATTTCCCACTTTCGCACACCCGTTCAGAAGGGCATCGAAATTATCGAAGCGCTAAGAGGCCATACTTCTGGATTGGCGGTTCCTGAGTTTGTGATCGATGTGCCAGGCGGCGGCGGAAAAGTGCCGGTGATGCCTAGTTACTTGATCAGTCAATCGGATAAAAAAGTGATTTTAAGAAATTATGAAGGCTTGATTGCAAGCTATCCTCAACCTGAGCAAACCAATTGTGATTGCTCAACAGCAAATGAAGTTTCGAAAGAGACCTACCAAGACCATAAGGGTCTGACGGAAATGTTTGCGGAGGATAATATGAGCCTCGAGCCACACGAAGTGAAAAATAGAACCAAATAGATTCTGACTCCGGGGATTTTTAGAAATGTCGAAATTGAACCTTGATCGCGACCAAATGGACCAGTGTAGGGCGGTGGCCGAAGCGGTCGCTGCACCCGTCCAACGATATATCGATTACCATAGCACTGTTTCGATTGAACGCTCTGTGCTGCGCTTGTTTGGCGTAGAAGGAAGCGGTGTTCATCTTCCGCTTGTGAATGAAGTGGTCGATAAACTCGATAAGCGCAAACTCTCTTTGGGCGTTGCTTACTGGTTTTGTCGAGCCCTCGTTCAACATCACAAATTAAATTCTCAACAATTAGCCCAAGAAATCGCCAAGGGAAAAATTCGCTTTGAAGATGGAAATGAAGTGCCTCGTGATCGTATCGAAAAGAAGGCGCAAGAACTAGTTCAACAGGCAGGAAAAAAACTCAATCAAGTGGGTGATTCACGCCAGCGCTTACTTTCCCGTTTTCGACCACGCGGCGACAAACCTTTGAATTACATCATCATCGCGACAGGTAATATTCATGAGGATGCCATCCAATCCCAAGCGGCTGCTGAAATGGGTGCGGATATTATTGCGGTGATTCGTTCCACCGCCCAAAGCTTGCTCGATTTTGTTCCTGAAGGTGCCACCACCGAAGGTTTCGGTGGAACTTACGCCACTCAAAAGAATTTTCAAATTATGCGCAAGGCTCTCAATGAGTCGACGCAGCAGCTGAAGCGCTATATTGGTCTTACGAATTACTCTTCTGGCCTCTGCATGCCTGAGATTGCGGCCATGGGCGCTTTGGAAGGCCTGGATTATTTATTAAATGACTCGATGTATGGAATTTTATTCCGCGACATCAACATGAAGCGAACTCTCACGGATCAGCACTTTTCTCGCGTTATTTGCGCGAAAGCTGGCATTACGATCATGACGGGCGAAGATAATTACCTCACGACCGCAGAGTCCTATGAATCCTGGCATCAAGTGCTGGCCTCGCAACTCATCAACGAAGCTTTCGCCAAAAATGCAGGCTTGTACGAATCACAAATGGCGCTCGGTCATGCCTTTGAGATGAATCCAGAAATTGAAGACTCTATATTATATGAAATTGCTCAAGCAGAATTAGTGCGAGAATTCTTTCCGAAGTCGCCTATTAAATTTATGCCTCCGACTCGTCATAAAACGGGCGATATTTTTACGGCGCATCTTTACGATGCGATGTTCAATTTAGTCAGCACACTCACGAATCAAAGCATTCATTTATTGGGCATGCCGACGGAAGCCATTCATAATCCATTTTTGATGGATCGTTTTATGGCTTTGAAGAATGCGAATTACATTTTCCGTGGCGCAGCGAATATGAGTCAGGAAATTCAATATCAGTCGAATGGTAAAATTGTTCGTCGCGCTCGCCAGATGATGGAAGAGGCTTTAAGGCTTTTGAAAAAAGTGCAGCAAGTAGGTTTGATGAATGCCATTGAACAAGGCTTATTTGCCCACATGCCTCGGGATAAAGAGGGGGGTAAAGGCTTAGATGGGGTCTTCCAAAAAGATCGATATTATTTGAATCCCTTTTTGGCGAATTCAAAAGAATCAGCGCGGGAGTCCTCTCCTGCTGAGAAAAATCCAGAAAAACATCGTGAAGCGAATTCTGACAGACGAGGGCCGCCCGCACGAAGGCGTTTCAATCGAAGGAGTCCACGTTCGAGAGGCAGAGGCCCCGGTGGTGAAGCTTCAAGCACCGAAAAAAAATCAGAGCAGACTGAATAGAAGTGAGACATTATGCCCGTAGCTACTTTAAAAAATTGGTTATTTGGACCCGAGGAAAAATCGAAGGGAGCAAAATCTGCTTCGCAGCGGGTCAACTTGAGGCAAGTGAAACCCTTTGGTGATCATTTAGGCGATGGTGCCCTGCAGCTTTCTTTTACGCTGCCTGTGCCTGCTTCACCTGAGGCCAAAGAAGCAGCTCGTTTATATACAGAGAAGCTTGGATTTGAAAAAGTTCTGGTGGCTGGCATGGAAGCCATTGGTCCAAATTTTAGTTTCTTTGTCGTCTATGCCTCTGCTCTTCCTACTCTTGATTTTACGAAAGTGAAAGTTCCTAAAGCCGCTTTTAAAAAAATGGAGCGGGATGAAATCGAAGAAATTATTCAGAAAAAAATTGGACGCAAAGTAGTCGTGGTCGGTGCCACCACGGGCAGTGATGCTCATACCGTAGGAATCGATGCGATACTCAACAAGAAAGGCTTTGCGGG
>CAZKUY010000005.1:7933-86205 GCA_964556135.1 uncultured Pseudomonadota bacterium | reverse complement strand
GTGGAAGTGGCGAGCTTCATTGTTTTAGAGATGATGAAGCGGCTCAAGAAAAGTTAATCCATACTTAAGAATTTTTCTGCTGAAGAAATGTTTTCATTTCTTTTTTTAACGCTTCCAAATCTTTGCTGAGCTCTCCCAATAAAGAGTGGGCCTGTCCAAAGTTTCCTGATTCGCTGATGTGCTCTAATTCGAGTCCTTTTCTCATTAAAGCTTGAGAGTGAAAATTCCCCACACAACCTTTGAAGGCATGGGCTGCTTTGAATAAGGCTTGAGGATTTTTATCTTCAACTGCTTTTTCCATTTCTTCAAAAAGATGAGGAGAGTCTTCTAAAAAAAGCTGTGAGGCTTCTTGCATTAAGTGAAGGTCGCCTCCGAGAGATTGAAGAATGAGATCAGGATCGAATAAGAGATTTTGCTTTGAATGTTTAGTTTTTGCGCAGAGTTGTAGGGTTTGAAGTAAGCTTTGGGTATTGATGGGTTTCGTCAAATACGCGTCCATCCCGGCTTGCAGGCATTTTCCTTTTTCTTTCCCCAAAGCATGGGCAGTCATTGCGATAATCGGAATGTGCTCTCCCGTCGTCTTTTCTTTTTGTCGTAAAATGTGAGTGCATTCGACCCCGTCCATTTCAGGCATTTGAATATCCATGAGGATGACATCGAAGGATTCACGATCTAGAGCGCTTAAAACTTGGAAGCCATTTTGGACAATTGTGACTTGATGACCATATTTTTCGAGGATGCCTTGAGTGATTCTTTGATTGATGCTGTTGTCTTCAGCCACGAGAAGTTTCAATGAAAGTGGATGAATTATTTCTTCACTCACCGATTCTGTACGCGGTGGATTCAAATCTTGTTTCACCTGCAACTCGACAATGAAAGTGCTGCCTTGGCCGATTTCGCTTTTTACCGTGATTCGTCCTCCCATCATGGCTGCTAAACGCGAGCAAATACTCAAACCCAATCCGCTACCCCCATATTTACGCGTCGTAGAGGGATCCGCTTGTGTAAAGGTTTCGAAAATATGCGCTTGTTTATCGAGAGGAATTCCAATTCCATTATCTTTGATTTCAAAAAGCAGGAGATTCGATTTTTCTTTATAAGTGATAGAAAAGAATATTTTTCCCTCATGACTAAACTTGATGGCATTATCGAGAAGATTATTGATGATTTGACGAATTTTTCCAGAGTCGCCTAAAAGGAGCGAAGGCAGATCCTTTGCCACGAATTCTATTTCCAAATTTCTTTTTTGAGCCTTTGATTTGAAGTTATTAATGCAATGCTGCGCAAGCTTTTCGGGGTTGAAGCTCATTTCTTCTAAATTTGCTTTACCTGCTTCTATGCGAGAAAAATCTAAGACATCATTTAAGAGAGCGGAGAGAAAAGTGGCTGACTCTCTGAGCACTTCCATTTCTTCTTTCACCTCAGAAGATAAATTTCGCCCCAAAATTAACTCGGTCATTCCTAGAATTCCATTTAAGGGTGTCCGAATTTCGTGACTGATGTTGGCCAAGAATGCGCTTTTAGCCGAATTAGCTGCTTCTGCCGCTTCTTTCGCTTTGCGCAGTTCATCTCGTAGTTTTGCTCTTTCGATGGCACGAATGATCGAGCGTTGAAGTTGTCTGCTATCAAGTTCACTTTTTATTAAATAATCTTGAGCGCCTTTTTGTAGCGACTCGATGGCGATCTTTTCATCGCTGAGTCCTGTCATCACGACAATAGCCAAGTTTGGATTTTGAGCGATCATCTTTTCTAAGGTGCTGAGGCCCTTAGAATCTGGAAGGGTGAGATCTAAGATGATCATATCTGAACCATGTGTTCGTAAATGATCGAGTGCGGCTTGCAGTCGATTGAATTTCTCAATTTTAAAGTGGAAGTCTCTAGCTTCCGATAAAAAAAGCTCGAGCAGCAAGGCATAGTCTGGATCGTCTTCGACGATTAAAAGTTGAATTTCTTTTTCGTTCATAAATTTAACTTAAGTTTTAAGGCCAATCTCATATTTTCTCATTCGACGATAAAGCGTGCCGCGAGATAAACCTAAGCTGTCTGCAGCTTTAGAAATATTGCCTTGCGCACGCGCCAAGGCTTCCATGAGAGAATTCTTCTCAATTTCTTTAATAGATTTCACTACTCGGAAGTTTTCTAGTGGATGAGAAAGTCCGTTTGATCTGTCCGCATTTTCCGTTCGCATTTCAGAGAAAGAGGGGATGAGGGCGCCAAAGTCTGAGAGGGTAAAATCGGGTTCTTTCGCTAAAACGACACTGCGCTCCATCACATTTTGAAGTTCGCGAATATTGCCAGGCCAAGAATTTTCGCAGAGTTTTTCCATGAGTTCTGCAGAAATGGGATTAAATTGTTTATGAGATTTCTCACTGTAAATTTTCATGAAGTGCTCGACGAGTAGGGGAATGTCGTCTTTTCTCTCTCGGAGCGGGGGGATGTAAATCGGCAGCACATTTAATCGATAAAATAAGTCTTCGCGAAATCTCCCATCGTAAATCGCATTTTCAAGATTTCGGTTGGTAGCGGCAATGACCCGAACATCGGCCTTAATCGTTTTGAGTCCTCCGACTCTTTCGAATTCATTTCCTTGCAAGACTCGCAGTAGCTTGACTTGCAGCTCGGGAGGTAGTTCTCCGATTTCATCTAAGAAAAGTGTGCCCTTTTCTGCGATTTCAAATTTTCCAGGTTTTTCTCGAATGGCGCCTGTGAATGCGCCTTTTTCATGTCCGAACAATTCACTTTCCAGCAAAGTCGCGGGAATGGCCGCGCAGTTGATATCCACAAAGCGATGCGATTTTCTTTTGCTCAAATCATGAATCACTTCAGCGACCAAACTTTTACCTGTACCACTTTCACCGCGTAGTAAAACGGTGGCATCTGAAAGAGCCACTTGAGAAATTTGTCGGATGAGATGACGGGTTTGCGGGCTTTTCCCGATCATGAGGGAATTGTCTTCAGGATGATCGAGCTTATATTCATTCAATCTCATCTTTTGCAGGTTGGCGAGATGATGAACTTTCGTGAGTAATTCCTCAAAATCTACTGGCTTCTTAATGTAGTCGGAAGCTCCATTCTGGATGGCTTTTACTACATGGCCTGTGTCCCCCGAACTGCTCACCATTAAGATAGGGACTAAGGGTAATTGCTTCTTTAATTCAGCCACGAATTCAATTCCGGAAACATCCGGAAGATTAAGATCCAGTAAAATAAGTTGGGGTGGATTACTTTGAATTTTTTCGCGTGCTTCGGATCCATTGGAAGCGAGTTCTGTGCTCCATTGTTCATCTCGGAGCTTTTTAGACACCATCAAAGAGAAGATGCGATCATCGTCGATGATGAGAAGGGGAGAATTGTGCACCATTGTTTCAGTGTAGGGGATAGTCTGAGTTTCGGCAATAAACTCGTTTAAGCAAAGCTATGCAAGTCTTTCAAAACTATTCTTTTTTGTTCTAATGTGTGCGCGTTGTCGTTCTGATTTGTCCCAAATTGTTGCGAACTTGAAATTAAGAGTCCAAGACTTCTTTTAGATTAGCCTCATAAATCACGAGCTTAGGAAAAAGAAGCAATCTGGCCTGAGTGTTGCTTTACTTAGCTGTATAGCTCGGGGTTGGAAATAAGAAGATGAAGTCCAGCCCCGAGCTGATCCCCCCCCCCAGAAATAAAGGGGAAATTGAAAATTAAAATAGTGATTAAACGGCTTGAGTGATACCCCCCCTCCCTTCACAAAAGCCAAGATTGATACCCCCCGAGCCCGCCAAAAGCGGGCTCGTTGTTTTTTAAACCTCCCAAAAGTAGCGCTCCTCTTAAAAATCATATAAAATAAAAGCATGCCAACGAAGCTTATAAAAAGCGTCCACAGAATCCGCCTGAGTCAAGCCGATGCGCACTACGGCGGTAACCTGATAGATGGCGCTCGCATTCTCCAACTCTTCGGAGACGCCGCGACCGACCTGTGTATTCAGTCAGACGGGGATGAAGGTCTATTTCGCGCTTATGAAAGTGTGGATTTTCTAGCGCCCGTTTATGCAGGCGACTTTTTAGAGATTCGTGCAGAAATCATTCAAACAGGAAATACGTCTCGAAAGATGAAATTCGAAGCTTATAAAGTGATTGAAGCTTCGAGAGATCCTCAAAACCCTTCTCAAGCTCAGCTTTTAGAAAAACCTTTGTTAGTGGTGAAAGCGATTGGCACTTGTGTGGTGAAAAAATGACGCCTCTCATTGTCACTGCAGCTTTGGTCGGTGCGGAGCTGAGTCGCAAGGAACAGCCCTATCTTCCTTTAACTCCTAAAGAGATTGCACAATCAGGAATAGCAGCCGTGCAAGCAGGCGCTTCGATGTTGCATTTGCATGTGCGTGATGAAAGTGGAAATCCCACTTGTTCTCCTCAAATTTTCTCCGAGACAATTCAGCTCATTCGTCAAAAAGAAAATCCTATCCTCCAAGTTTCCACAGGTGGAGCAATCGGAGATAGCGAAGAAGATCGCATCCGTGTTTTAGACTGCAAGCCTGACATGGCATCGCTTTCCACGGGAAGTGTGAATTTTGGAAAAGATGTATTCTTAAATCCTCAGCCTTTCATCGAAAAATTAGCGCAAGCGATGTTGGAAAAAAATATCAAACCTGAAATGGAAATCTTCGACGTCGCGATGCTGGAAACGGCCTTGAAGTTAATCGAGAAAGGTTTGGTGAAAGCTCCGGGCCATTTTCAATTTGTGCTGGGAGTTCCGGGAGCGCTTGCGGCCACGGAAAGGAATTTAAAATTTCTGGTGGAAGGCTTACCGAAAGATGCCACCTGGAGTGTGTCCGCAATCGGACGCCACCAATTTCCCATGCTGGAACTGGCGATGGAGTGGGGTGGTCATGCTCGAGTGGGTTTTGAGGACAATATTTATTTGGAAAAAGGTGTACTTGCCAAAAGCAATGCAGAGCTGGTAGCAAAGGTCATCCAGTTGGCAGAAAAACACCATCGTCCTGTTGCGAATATCGAGCAGGCGAAAAAAATATTAGCTTTGTAGAAAATCATTATGGCCGGCATCGGAATTGTTCTTAATCCACATTCGAAAAAACATAAAAAAGATCCAGATCGCATGGATCGTCTTGCTTTCATCGTGGGAGATAAAGGCTCTTGCAAACCCACTCATGATTTAGCGGATCTCCAAAGAGTCGCCGAAGAATTTAAAACGCGTGACATCGAAATCTTAGGCATCGGGGGCGGAGACGGAACCATTCACGTGACCCTTACGGCTTTCATCCGAGTGTATGGTGACAAGCCTTTGCCTAAAATTACTTTTCTACGCGGTGGCACGCTCAACACGATGGCGACTGCTTGCGGCATTACGGGTTCCCCAGAAAAGATCATCTCTAACTTGCTTTACAAATATCATGAAGACGAACCCTTCAAGACCAAAGAACTCGATTGTATGAACATCAATGGAGAATATGGTTTCATCTTTGGCTTGGGTGTTGTGTACCGTTTCATGGATGCCTATTATTCTAAAGGAAATCGTTCCGCCTTGGGCGCAGGAATGACGCTGGGTCATGCCGTTGGATCCGCGATCATCAACGGGCCTTTCGCGCGCAAAATGTTTGACCGTATGGAAGGCGAAATTTGGGTGGACGGAAAAAAATGGCCCTTCAAAAATTATTCCGCCATTTACGCCGGAGCCATTGATCGCTTGGGTTTAAAGTTTCGGGTTTTTCACTATTCGGAAGAACCTCGAAAATTCCATGCGGTCGGTTTTTCCACACCACCTCGAAATATCCTTCGTCATGTGCCTAATATGTTTTTGGGCAAAGCCACGACTTCTGAAGATTTGCTAGAGCAGCCCGCCGAAGAAATGATCATTAAGCTCGATCAGCCTCAAGCTTACACCATCGATGGGGATATGCTACCCGCTGCCAAAGAAATCATTGTGAAAACAGGCCCCCGACTTAGCGTCGTGGTGGAGTAAATTGCTGACGGCTTCTCTGCTCTCTTAAGGCCGCACGGACTGTGAGTCTTGGTGAAACTATAACAGGAGCTAGAGTAGCAGTTCCGGTATGCTCAAGTCTGGAATCCGTGATTCCTCTCATTTGGAGAAAATGTAAAAGACGTCGGCGTAGACTTGATTCTTTGTTGCGAACTTTATCCGCTTTCAAGCTCAATTCTGCGGTAATTTCCTGAAGCACATCCGGATTTGTTGCCATAACCCATCTATCCCAAATGACTTGATCAACAGGATCAGAGAGACTGGCACGAAATTCCCCTAAAATTTTATTTTGTCTGGCGAGTTGGACTTTCTCTAAGCAGGCATCTTCAGGGTTAGGTCTAGAATCCACGATGGTATCCATGAGTGTGAGATCTTCAGCGATGCTATCCTCTAAGTTTGCTCCCCATCTTAAAAGATTTTCGGTTCGAAGCCTTTCGACTTCATATTCACTGAGATCCATGCTTTTGGCGATGGCTTCGAGTGATTCCATTTCACCTAAACCTTCATTTTTTAGCTCACCAAGTTCCTTGAAGACTTTGCTCAGCATTTCAAGGCGTCCTATGGGAATGCGCAAATTACCCAGATTATTACCTACATAACGACCTATGCTTTGGCGTATCCACCAATTGGAATAAGTGGTGAATTTGAGTCCCCGTGCCAAGTCAAATTTCTCAGCCGCTTTAAGCAAGCCTAGAGAACCTTCCTGAACTAAGTCCCAAAATTCTTCACCCTGAATTCTATATCGCCTGGCGACTTTGACGACGTGACGGATGTCCGACAAAATAAGGTGTTGACCCGCCTCGTTTTGCATTCTGTCGAAACGTTTGAATCGAGGAGATTGAGGATTGTGAGCTCGTAAATATTCGGCGCAGGGTCTGGCCATTTTATAACGGGCGATCCAATAACGTTTGGCGCTTGCGGGGTCTCGGGGATTATCTTCGAGAGGCACAGCTCGAGCGATAAGATTACTGTAATATTCTTCTAAGTTTGAGAAATGGACCGCTTTTGGAAAAACTGGGGCGTCGACTTCAGGAATAGCGGCAGAAAAAGACCAAAGAGCGTTATCAAAAAAAATTCGATTCGAATGAAGGGGCAGGGCTGCTCTTTGAATGCTTGCTTCCAAACTTCTTTCTGCCTGGTGGATTTTTCCCGTACTCAAGATTCCCATGAGACTCACTCCAGCGGAAAGTGCCATGTTGGAAGCTTCTGCCAGAGCCAGTCTTTCAAGGTAAGAGCCTTGTTCATGAGCTGTGAATCCTAATTGAGCGGAAACTTCATGGCCTAAGACCATGGCATTCGCTTGAGCCAAATGGACGAGCAGAATATTTCGTCCGACTCCCAGATGTCCGATTGTTTTGAGGGCGCAAAAATCAATCGTAGTTCCCCACCAGCCTTGCGGATCAAAAATATTTTGCGCGGGATGAGAGGCAGCTCTAAATGCGGATACTTCGATGCCGAGCCCAAAAATTTGAGCAGCACTCTGAATGAAGCATGAGGGAATAACACGAGTCAAATTCAAGCCAGCGCTTGCCTGCAAAAATCCTAAACGAGCGGCTTTGAATGCAAAAGACCCTAAAGTCATCGCAGCCAAAGAAGCAGGATTGGCAGCATGCTGGACGAAACTATGGAAAGTAGAATCCAAGCCTACTTGGCTATGAGTCAGCCATGTAGAAGAGTCCATTTGCCGTGGAAATTGAGAAACAATGAGACGCAATCATTCCCCTTCAGAAAACTAAAGTTTTAATTGTGACAAAACTGTGAAAATATATTTAGATTTCGCTATCTTGTGGGAATCTGTTCGGTAGGTTTTAAAAAAGGTTGTGACTTATCCGCTGATAGGTTTGCCCAGCTCCTGCATCACTATTTTCATGTCTTCCCAAACCGGTTTTTTCATACTGGGATTTCGTAGCAGAAAAGCCGGATGGTAGGTGGGCATGAACTTAATACTTTCCAAAGGCAGCTGGATATTCAGGATTTTTTGCACCGTGGCATTCGGCCACTGATGAATTTTCCCGCGAAGGCCCGTGATTTTATCTTCGGTGGCCAGCAGCGTTTGCACCGCAAAAGTTCCTAAACCGACAATTACTTTCGGTTGGATGAGTTCAATTTGCTTAAAAAGAAAGGGCGAGCAAGTGGCAATTTCATCCGGAGAAGGATTTCGATTTTCAGGAGGACGGCACTTCACCACGTTCGCGATGTAAATATCACTGCGCTGAAATCCCATGGCTTCAATGATTTTAGTGAGAAGCTGGCCTGCGCGACCCACAAAAGGTTCTGCTTTCAGATCTTCATCTCGACCCGGGGCTTCGCCGACAAACATGAGCTCAGCACGGGGATTTCCAACGCCAAAGACAATATTAGTGCAGCCTTGGCTCAACCGACAGCGCGTGCAGTCGCCGATGACTTCACGGATTTGTTCCAGTGTTTTAATAGCGGTCATGTTGGTGGCGGCGGCTGTAGGGGTAGACCCATGTGTCTGCCCGAGAATTTCCGATTGTCCGAGAGAAGAGGGCGAACACGTAGGTTCGCCCCTACCACGACGACGATGTTTCCAATGATGTTCGGGCAGTAAACCCGCTTCTTTCCTCTGTTCTAGGTAGTCTGCAAGGATGGGGGGCGATATTTTAGACATTAGGGCTTTTCCTCGTCATTTAGATTGCCTATACTCCTGAATAGCTATGTTACTTTATTTCTTCACCGTCCTCATTGCCAGCTTTTTAATCCCCGTCGTTGCTCATGCTTGGGGACCTGGCGCTCATTTAGATTATGCTTTGAATGCCTTAAGTCATATTGCGATTTTGGCGCCTCCGCTTCAAGCCTTACTCAAAAAATTTCCTCATGATTTTTTATATGGTAATCTTGCAGCGGATATTATTTTTGGAAAAAAATTCGCGGGTGATTTGTATCATTGCCATCATTGGGATGTGGCCTTGCCCCTGCTGGATCGTGCCCAGACGGAACGCCAACGCGCTTTTATCTATGGCTACCTCACCCATCTTTCTGTCGATACCGTGGCGCATAATTATTTCGTGCCTTATACGACCATCCAAAGTTACGAAGCCTTGACCCTGCGTCACACTTATTGGGAAATGCGCTACGATTTGAAAATGCCTCCCAAAGTTTGGGACGTGATGCAAGAATTGGCGGAAGGAGATTATTCCGAAAACGATGCTTTGCTCGAAGGCGGATTAAAGAAAGCTCTTTTTTCCTTCAAGACCACCAAACGAATTTTCGATGGCCTCATGCTGGTGCAGCGCATGAATAAATGGCGTAAAGCCGCCGAGCTCATGGCTGCGCGTTCTTCCTACCCGCTCACCGACGAAACGGTGAAAGATTTCAAAAGTCTTTGTTACGCGTCTTCAATTAATTTTCTCCAGAATGTGGACCAGTCTTACGTGCTGCAAGCGGATCCTACCGGCCATCTCAAGCTACTTTATGCAAAAGAAATGGTGACTAAGCTCAGGAAATACGTTTTCAAAAAAGTCATCGATCGCAAAGAAGCCGATGACCTTATTGCGAAAATTCGCAAATCACTCCGCGAAGGCATTTATAAGCCCGGAGCCTTACCCGATATTTATGATGTAATGTAAAGGGGGAGTGATGATTTCTTCGCAAATGCAAAAAGAATTGCTTCAGTGGGCGCGTTTTACGCTTGAAACTTTCCTCAAGAATTCTTCTCTTCCCAAACCCGGGGTTCTCGCCGAAAAATTTTCTCAAGAAGTGGGGGCTTTCGTGACGCTCCACAATCAAGATGAGTTACGAGGCTGCATCGGTCGGATTATTTCATCAGATCCGCTTTGGAAAACCATCCAAGAAATGGCGATTGCGGCGGCGACCGAAGATTCGCGTTTTTATGCGATATGCTTTGAAGAGCTTTCACAAATCGATATAGAAATTTCAGTATTGAGTCCTTTCAAAATCATCGATGCTATTCACGAAATCCAAGTTGGCACTCATGGGATCATGATCCGCCAAGGCTCTCGAAGTGGATTGCTTTTGCCTCAAGTGGCGACAGAGCAAGGCTGGAATCGAGAAGAGTTTTTAGCCAATGCTTGTTTGAAGGCAGGATTATCTGTTGAAGCTTGGAAAGATGCTGCGACGAAGATAGAAATTTTCTCGGCGCAGGTGTTTAGTGAGAAGCATTCCTAAAAAAATTAAAAAAAAACCCCGCTCATGCAGGGCTTTTTGGATTTAAAAAATACACTTGAAGCTCTACTTCCAAGAAGTCGCACCCTTTTCCAAAACCTTGTTCAAGGCTTGGATGTTTTGAACACCGCGATCCGAAAGCCAAGTTTCTAAAGCTTTGATGCCGTGCTTTGCGTAAACAGGAATGCCTTCTTTCCAAGTCGCGCGACCGCAGAGCACGCCATTGTATTTCACGCCGGATTCTGCAGCGAGCTCTAAACTTTCACGGAATTCATCGTCAGAGACACCTGCCGAAAGATAGATGAAAGGTTTGCTCGTGGCTTGAGCGGTCGATAAGAATAATTTTTTGGCTTCGTCTTGGCTGTAAGCTTCTTCACCTTTGAAGGAGCGAGCGCCTTTGACGAATTTCATGTTGATGGGAACTTCTACTTTCAAAACATCCACATGGTATTTATCTTTGGAAAATTCTTCCATGCTGCGTTTCACAATTTCGGGTTTTTGCTTTGCGAAAGAAAGGCTGTTGTCCTCTTCACCTTCTTTTACGGGGTAACCCACAAATTCTAAAAAGTAGGGGATATCGTTGTAAGCGCATTCGACGCCAATGCGTTCCACCCAAGCATGTTTTATTTCATTCACTTTTTTGTCTTCGAAGGGAGAATAATAAAGCAAAATTTTGACGGCGTTGGCGCCATCCGCAACCAATTTTGAAACCGTGTAATTAGGAATTAAGCGCGGCACGCGACCGGGAGTATTTTGTTCATAGCCCGTGGTTTCATAAGCGAGTAGCAAACCTGCATTGGAAGAACGCGCCTGTGCGGCCGGCAAACCAAATTCAGGATCGAGCAAAATGGCCGTTGAGTAGGGCGTTAAAATTTTCGTGACGGCAGTTTTGAATTCTTCCATCATTTCTTGAGTCACTTCTTTGGGGTCGACTCCTTTTTCTTTGGCGATCGACTTTTTCAAAGAACCGCGTTGATCCATAGCGGCTGCGGCAATAATGCCTTTTTCATTCGAAAGTTTCTCAAGGTGCTTGAGTTTATTTGCACTCAACTTAGCCATGACTTCCTCCTGTGGAATGGGCTTTAATTTACGAATCTTAGCTACCTACCGAATCACCCTTTTGATGACAAGTATTCGTTTTCTATAATTTCATTCCAGGAAGTTCGCTAAATGGATGCTTAAATCGCCTTGATCATAAAGACGGATTTGATGAGTGGAGCGGCAAGCAAGGGTGTCGCCTATGAAATGGGCGCGCTCTACAAAATCATAATCTTGCCAATCGCTGGTCGTCTCGGGAAGCGTGATATCCTCTCGAATGCCATCCCTTAAAACGATTTCGCGCGCATTGATATCAATCTTGAAGAGGGCGACGGAGCTGTATTGGCGTTGGCTGCTTGTTTCATATTCCGAGAAGGGAAGTGCATAGCTCCACTCATTTGGATTTTTAGATAAAGCTCTATAATCGTAAAAAGCAGCACTGGAAGCATAGGTGCCTGTTGTGTTGAGTGTCTTTTGTGAAGCTAAGCGAGGATGACTTGGATCGCGAATATCGAAAAGATTAGCGACGATTCCGTCTTGTGCATTTCTGCCAATACCCAATAAGAGTTCAGGTCCCACACTTTCTAAATGAAAAGAGACACCTTCAATTTCTAAAGAACCCAGTTTTTGAGGGCTCGCAGGGTCAGATAAATCAAAGCAGGTCAGTGGATCGATTTGCTCGAAGGTGATGATGCAAGCGAGCTTTCCCATGAAGCGTGCGGCATAGGGCGATTCGTTTTCCTCGAAGGGACCTGAAATCGCTTTGCTGATAAGATCCTGCCCTTTTTTCTCGAGTACACTCAAATAATTTCCGACTCTGAAAGAAGGTTCGGGTAGGGAAACATTTCGTCTCAGTTCTTGAGCAGGTCGGTTGAGAGAAGGGATGCTATGAAAAACCCTTACGAATGAATCTTTTTCATCCAAGAAGAATTGATTCGTAAGATAGCCTGTGACCGAGCCGCTCGCTTCTAGTTCGAGGGGTTTTCCTGCTTTAGGAATATTGAACATGAAAAGTTCACTCTTGGGATTTTCGGAAGTGGTGGCCGACTGAGTTAAAAAAATATGTTGGGGATTGACGGAGAGAATGGAGTTCCAGGCGCCTGAAATTAAACTTTTCGAAGTGGCTGCAGGATTTGTAGTGCTTAAATCGAGTTGAGTGATGGTGTAAAAGTTTAAGAAGGAGGGATAAGACCGATCGCCCTCGTTATTTTCGTAAAGTAGGATGTTGTCGCAATGGCTGCCTGTAAAGCTTGAAGCGGTCGGCTGAAAGTTCGAGGGATTCACCACTCCGCTGCTGCTCCAAATGATTTGCCCTGTTTCGGGGAGTGCTCTCGCTTCAACGAAAGAGCCATCTTGAATATGTTGTTGGATCACAGAAGGGCTTTGAGCTTGGGTGACATCAATCACTGCGAGCACTGTTTTTTGATTGGGGTAATCGGAAGTGGAAACAGAGGTTGAGCGTCGTAACTGAGGCATGATTTCGTCAATCGGAGACAGAATATTTCCGAAGACGATGGCGTATTTTTTTTCCGAAGCTTCGAGGGTGAGAATTTCTTGAGCTTTGAAGTCTAAATCTAATTGTGAAAGCAAGCCTGCTTCGGAAAGGGGAGAGGCCTTGTAAATTTTCAGCCGGTTGCGCTTGTCTAAAATATAAAGCAGCTTACGTGTTTGATCTACATAAGAAGTGTCTGATTGAATCACCCCTGCGCTCGGACTAGGTGAGCTGCTAGGGCTGGGCAATCCCTCCGCGGGACTGGAGGGTATGGCTGTGCTTGGTGTCGGCAAATGAGGAATGTCATTCGAAGTTTGGGAGCGTGAGTGCTCAGCATAGCCTCTCATGTAAGATTGAAGATCTTGGCAATCTTTACTGCTGCGGAAAAAAGCTTTTCCACTAGGATTTGTAGAGGGAGGGGCTTCGGAGTTAGATTCGCAACTCGTTGTTAAAGCAATAAGACTTAAGAGCGTCAGTGAAAGTTGAATTTTTTTCATGATTGAAGCTCGGAATCTTCCTCGGGTGCCACCGGGGATTGAGTATCGTTTTGAATTTGTAGTTCAACAGGTCGTGTGTCGGAGGGCCGCACATCGAAAGGGTTGGTCCTTAGAGGGCAGTCCGACTTTCGATTCAAGTGAATGTGAGGGTTCTCGCATTCTTCGGGTGTGGAAGATGGATTTTCACCACTGGGAGCTGCGGGGGGAGGATTTTCTTCTCCTGGAGATTGAGAGGGTGAAGGAGGGTTACCGACTTCGGTGCCGCCACCCTGACCCCCGCAGGCGAAAAGTAAAAAAGCTAAAAGTAGAGGGGTGAGCCCCTTTAGGATTTGGAAGATTCGTCCCATAAAGTCTCCGTGAGATTAAAGAGTTGAAAATTTAATTGATAAACACTGTCAGCGTTTTGTGATTGGGCGGCCAAAGCCAAAATTTCATTACGGAAATTTTGGATGCGTTCTTTGATTTCGGTGAAAAGTTCTTTAGAAATGGAAAGGGTTAAAGATGAAATTTCACGCTCGGCCGCTTTCGCTTCCTTCAAAGCTTCCAGAGCTTTTTGAATCATGTCCCGGTGATAACGAAAGGCTGCGAGGCTTGCGACTTCATTGCCTGTGCTCAAAGAGCTTTGGCCTGTCTTGATTTTTCCCATTTCATCTCGTTCGATGAAGCCTAATTTTTCTATCATCTCCAAACTTTTACGTGCTTGGCTGGGGCTGATCTTTTTTTGCAGTCGCTGGCTGATCCATTCTGGGTCTTCTTGGAAGTCTGAGGTTTCCACTAATTCGCGAATGGCAACATGGTGCCATTTCTCCAAGTAGTTCATTTGCTCATGTCCAATGTGTTGAGTGGACAGATTGTGGCGAAGTCTTTTTAAGTTTTCATAGGCTTTGTCTTTGGCTTCGACTTTTTTGGCTTGGTTGAAATGGGCGAGTGTTTTGAAAAACTCAACTTCCTTGCCTTCGAGTTCAAAGGCTTTGCAAACTCCGGCGATACTTTGTTCGCTTAAGTTTCTTTTTCCATCCATCACCAATTTCAGAAAATTAGGAGAAGCGAAGCCGCCTTTTTTGCAAAGCGAGCGGTGCGTGATGCCGCGACGGTTTTTCTTCAGCCATGTAAAGCGGTCTTGAAGATATTTTCTGAAATCAACATATTGAAAAATGTTCGCCATAACTTTGTTTCCATTGGCAAAGTTAGGCGAGAAATGCAAGGCTGAGATTGTAGAGTTATTGTTTTTATAGAATACAATAATTAAAAATTACTGATTAATATCAGTAATTTAAATTTATAAAAAATTAATAATTAATATTTAATAGAATACAAATTGCGAGGCTGTTGAATTGAAAAATTCTCGGAGAAAGGATATTTAGAACAGAGCGGAATGAGCGGTGAAGGGAATGCAGCTGATCGCCAAAAGTAAGGCTAAAGCTAAAAGACTTTTCATAGTCAGAGAGCTGAAACTCAACTGGGGTTTTTCAAAAGAGGCTTTTTGAATGACGATGCTCACCATACTGACATGCTTATGCAATTCTTTCACCAAAGTGAAAAGGGCTCAGAATTGTTAAAGCCTGTTAAAAGCTGTTAAGTCAGTAAACAGCCTAAAAAGCGCTCATGCGTCAAAATAAAGTGAGAAAATGGGTGAAAAATTACTGTTAGCTCAGGGCTTTCAAGCCTGCTTCGATACGGTCGAGGCCCTTCTCGATATTTGCCATCGAAGTGGCATAAGACAGACGAATAAAGCCAGGTGCACCAAAACCAGAGCCTGCGACGACCGCGACTAAATGCTTTTCGAGAAGATAGTTCGCGATTTCTTCATCAGTATTTAAAACTTTTCCATCCGCTTTTTTGCCCAGATAAGCGCTAATGTTCGGGAAAACATAAAATGCGCCATCGGGTTTGTTGCAACTCACGGCATGAATGGCATTGAATCGTTTTAAAATATAGTCCCGACGTTTTTGAAATTCTGAAACCCAATCTTTCAAGAAATCTTGAGTGCCGCTGAGTGCAGCGACCGATCCCCACTGCGTTGCTGTGGCGATGTTCGTGGTGACTTGGCCTTGGAGTTTGGTCATCGCCTTGATGACATCGAGAGGTCCTGCGGCATAACCCATGCGCCAACCGGTCATCGAATAAACTTTGCTGGCTCCATTGACGGTAATGGTCAGCGCTTTGATTTGCTCATTTAAGGAAGCAATCGAAACGAATTCAAATCCGTCGTAAACAATCTTTTCGTAAATTTCATCGGAGATACAAATCACGTTCTTGCGCACTAAAACTTCAGCCAATCCTTCTAATTCTTGACGAGTGTAAGCAGCGCCGGTTGGATTGGAAGGGCTATTCAAAATAAAAGCTTTAGTTTGAGGCGTGATCGCTTTTTCAAGTTCTTGAGGAGTGATTTTGAAACCATTTTTTTCTTGAGTGGTCACAATGACGGGTTTTGCATCATTCAGAATCACTTGGTCCGGATAGCTCACCCAAAAAGGCGAAGGAATGATGACTTCGTCGCCGGCTTCAAATAAAACTTGTGCGATGTTGTAGAGAGAATGTTTTCCGCCACAAGAAACGATGATTTCGTCACGAGTGTAGCTGAGTTTATTATCACGTTTCAGTTTCGCGATAATGGCATCTTTCAATTCGTTGACTCCACCCACTGGCGTATATTTCGTTTTTCCCGCACGAAGCGATTCGATGGCCGCTTCTTTAATATGATCGGGAGTATCGAAGTCGGGTTCTCCTGCGCCAAAGCCGATGACATCGATGCCTTCGGCTTTCATGGCTTTCGCCTTTGAGTCGATGGCCAAAGTAGGAGAGGGTTTCACTTTTTGGATGCGTTGGGTGAGTTTCATAATCGTTCCATTATTTATTTTTTAATTTTTCTTTGAGTCTCTTCTCGACCAAGGGATGAATCATGCCCTTGCCGGTTCCGCCGAAGAAGATGACTTCTTTGATGATGGAAGAGCTAATATGTGAATATTCCGATTCCGTCATCATAAAAATGGTCTCTAAATCGGGCGCCAATTTTTTATTGGCGAGAGCCATTTGCAATTCATATTCGTAATCTTGGACGGTTCTGAGTCCTCTGAGAATGGTATCCACCTTCTTTTTACGCGCGTAATTCACGAGTAGACCCGAAAAGGTGTCGATCTGAATGTTCTTTCTCCCTTTAAAAAGAGTTTTCAACATCTCGACTCTTTCTTCGGGCGTGAAAGTAGAGCGCTTGCTCGTATTGATGGCGACGGCAACGACCACCTTATCGAAGCACTTCATGGCGCGTTCGATAATATTGATGTGGCCTAAGGTTGGTGGATCAAAAGAGCCGGGACATAAAGCAGTTGTTTTCTTCATGACTTATTGCACTTTCTTTAAAAAGCTAATGAAGGTTTGACCATATTTGCGCTGGTCTACAATTTCAAGTGTTTGTTCGTGGGGAATTTCTCTTGGACTGTGTTCTGCAACAAGCAGGGTTTCTGGCCTCAGTAAACTTGAATCACATAAATCATGCAAGCTCGGATTCAAAAGATTCTTGTCGTAGGGTGGGTCGATAAAAATGAGATCGAAGCTTTCCTTTTTTCTTTCTAGAAAAGGGATGGCTTTGTTCACTTTCAGGAGCAAGACCTTGCTTTGATCTGAAAGTTTGCAGTGCTCTAGATTCTTTTCTAGGTAAGACGCAATTTGCTTATCGGCTTCGACAAAAGTGCAGTGGGCAGCCCCTCGCGATAAAGCTTCAATTCCGACCGAACCACTTCCGGCAAATAAATCCAAGACTTTAACCTTCGAAAGTTCACCCAAAATATTGAAAATAGCGCCTTTCACTTTATCAGCGGCGGGTCTTACTTTTTGAGTATCAGGGGCCCTCAATTGAAGGCCCCTGCAAATACCGGCGATCACTCTCATTAGAATTTCATTCCACTGGGGCCACCATTTTTCACGGCGATCCAAATGAACACGGCATACATGATGGTGCCGAGGCAGCTTAAAATGGTTCCGATGAGACCTAAAATCCAACCAATTTTCGCTAAAGTTCTGCCTGCTTCCGGGGATTTTCCTTGGTTGATGTCGCTTTCTTCGGATCTTCCCACGAAGAAAGCGGGAATT
Source organism: uncultured Pseudomonadota bacterium (assembly GCA_964556135.1). GTDB lineage: Bacteria > UBA10199 > UBA10199 > JADFYH01 > JADFYH01 > CAYPXN01. Next base: position 68,972 of record CAZKUY010000005.1, on the reverse strand, counting down.
CCTGCCATGAAACCACAGCAAAGAAGTGAAGCGATTCCGAGGATGAGGGCCGTGATGGCTTTTCCTGAAGCGCTCGCATTACCGGGAGTCGGAGCAGGGGTGCTCGGATAACCGGGAGTGGTGGGGATGAGGTCAGGGGGTTGAATTGGATTTTCCGACATGATGATCTCCTTATTAAATTAAAAAAATGATCGAACCATAAAAGTATTCGAGTCGTTGTGTATAAGCTTCACAATCCAGCAAACTAGCATTCCTAAAACAATGAAGGATGAAAAAGTGGGAATCCATTTATTTTGGAATAAAGTCCAAAAAGATCTCCCACGAAATAAGCAAATCAGAGAATAAAGAAATAAGAAAATAAAAAGGATGAAAAGCAAAGGCGACATCCAATGAGTGTTGAAAGCTTCAGAAAACTGTCCTTTCGCGAAATAAGCAAAAGCCGTCGTGAGACCGCAAGCAGGACAGGGAATGTGCAGGAAAAACTTGAAATAACAGGGTGGCAAAAAAAGATGTTCGTGCGTGCCATAACCCCTGGAATCAGGAGTTAAGAAGTAGGAAACCAGTAGGATTGCAGCCAAACTGCTTCCAATTACAAAATTAAGAAGTGAGTTTTTCCAAGTTATCACGAAGGGAATGCTAACAAAAAAGTCTCGTGGTGACCAAACGATATTTGAGTAAGAGTCGCATTGACGTCAAAGGGGAACTAAGCTAGTGGCTATCCAAGCAAAAAGGAGTTTTGTTTTTTATGCAGAAATTTAAATCGCATAAGCTTTGGATGTTTTTAATAATTACTTTCACCGCAGGATTCATTTCTACGGATTCTTGGGCGGGTAATAAACGAATTTGGCAGCAATCGAATAATCCTGCCAATTATATTGGTTTGGCGAGTGCTAAAGAGAGTCAAATTGGGGATATGGTTTTAGATCATCCCTATACTTTCGATCCAAAGAAATTGACCGACATGCTCCTCTCCTTACGTTACAACAAGAAAATGCTGCTCAGAAAAGGCATTCAAGACAAAGCGCTCTTTTTTGATGCAGAATTGTTAGAAAATAAATTTGTTCCTAAAATTGTAGAAGCTTTCCAAGAAGCCGGTCCTGATCAAGTGGTTGTTATTTCCATTGTTCAAAAAGATCCTTATTTCATTGTGCGTAACGATCGCTTAAATATTATTTACGCTTACATGGCTCAAGATGGACTGCATCTGAATTTCGTGAAATCGGATGCGAAACTTTTTGGTGATTACCAAGCTCACAAAACAGGCTTTTCACTTCGAGAAAATGCGGTCAGCATGGGTGTCACTTTGGAGCCTCAACCCGGTCAAACTCTTTCCTTCGTGAATCCGAATGAAATTATTTTAGATCCTAAATATAACTTTGCTAGCCTCGTCGATCAAAAAGCAGATGAAGACACCGCGAAGAAAATCGAAGAAGAACGCGCCAAAAAATACGGAAAACGTCGTAATACGGAGACCACTTCAGCAACGACGGCAGCTCCTGCTCCAGCGCCCGCTACTTCCTCAGCAAGTGGTGCAAAACCGAGACGCTCCACTCCTGAAGCTGCCACTCCCGCAACTCCGACCGCAAATGCCAAAAGTGCTGAACAGCGTTTGAATGATTTGAAGTTGTTGAAGGAAAAAGGCCTCATCAATCAGCAAGAATACGATGCGAAGAAGAAGGAAATTTTGAAGGATCTTTAAGTCCGTATGAATTTGCTTATCTTCATCCTCGTTGCAAGCCCCTTCGTTATCTTTGCTTGCTATATGCTTTGGATGGGACTTTCTTCGAAGAGTAAAGTTCAGCGCGCTAAATTATGGCCGACAGTCCAGGGACTTATTCTTGAATCTCAAGTGAAACAAGAAATTCGTCATGGCTCACAAGGCGATCGCTTTTATTATGAGCCTCATATCCTTTATGAATATCAAGTGCAGGGAAAGACTATTCAAGGTAAGCGCATCCATCTAAATTATGCGCAAAGCGTGAGTGAAAAAGCCGCAAAAGAAATCGTAGCCCAATATCCTGTCGGAAGCCATGTTCCAATTTATTACAATCCCTCCCATCGGGAAGAGTCTGTCTTAGCGCATGCGGAAGTCAGCCTTAAGATTTCCCTTGGTATTTTCATTTTCGTGATTTTGCTCCTAAGCTTCATTTTTTGGGCGGATTATGCGGGTGGATGTAAGAAATTGACTAAGCCACAGTTAAAAAATTTAATTGTTAAGTAATTTCTAAGATTTTCGGACAAGAAGACAAAACTTCACAGCCATTTTTAGTGACGTAAACCACGTCTTCAATTCGCACGCCGCCGATGCCTGAGTAATAAAGCCCTGGCTCGACTGTTACCACCATACCTTCTTTTAAAATTTCGGGGACTCTTGAAACGCGAGGCGCTTCATGGATATCCAAACCCAGACCGTGGCCAGTGCCGTGGAAGAAGCCTTGCATCCGACCTTTAATGAGCCCTGACTTGTAGCCCTTCGATTCGAAATACTCTAAAATCCAATCGTGAATTTTTTGACCACTCACTCCAGGCTTCACCATTGTGAAGGCTTTTTCTTGGGCGTATTTTACGGTTTGCCACATCTTTTTATATTCAGGCGTCGCTTTGCCTTTTACGACACTGCGGCTCATGTCAGCATAATAATGAGTTTTCATGGAGCGCGGAAACACGTCCATCACAATGCCACGATGGGCGGATAGGGGGCCTGAGCCTCGATTATGCGGATCCACCCCTTGTTCACCGCCTGCGACAATCGTATTTTGAGCGAGGCATCCGTGTTCCATAAGATACACATCAATCACTTGTCGAAGGACTTCTGAAGTCAGTGTTTTTCCTTGATGAATGATTTTGCCATTTTTGATTTTGCATTTTTCGAGGAATTTATAAGCATTTCGAATCGCATTTCCCGTGTGCTTCAAGCTTTCTCGAATGGCTTCCTTTTCTTTTTTGCTTTTGAGTAATCTTTCTTTCCAAAAAGGGTCTGCGCGAAACTCGACTTTGAATTTTCTTTTTTGCAGTTCGGACGCGACGTACGCTGGAAAGTTATGGGGCAGTATTACGGAACGCACTTTCTTCTCTTTTAAGAAGGAGGCAGCGACATCCACCATCGAAATTTTATCACCCAGGCGCTTGCGTGTTTTGGCGCTCCATTCAGTCAAGGAAAGGACCTGATCGACACCCGCTTCTTTTTTACCGCGATCCACCTCTAGGTCATTGAGCATTAAATATTTTTTTCCGCGAATTCGAAAGAAATAAACCGGATCTGGGACCACAAATTGAGTGGCGTAATATAGGTTGGCATCGCTTTCTGAATCAGCGACAATCATCTCTGCAGCATTTTTTATCATGGTTTACGACTCCGTCTTCAACCATTCGGTCGGCCGCCCACAATGGGCACCCGGCCTCGGTCATATTGTGACTGTAAATTAAATGAGGATAAGATGCAAAAAATGAAACGAAGTGCTTTGTTTTTTTTAGCTTTGCTGATGATTCTGTGTTTGGGACCAGCTGCCTTCGCCAAGGCTCCAGCTGATTTATCTGTGGATTATTCTTTTGTGCAAGGAGGTCCTGTTCAGGCGGCGACCCTTGAAAAATATACTTTGCAGGCTAAGAGCCTGCAACTCAAAACCGATTATATTCCTACCGAGTTTGGCTCGGATCCTTTGAAAAGGATTCAAAATACTAAAATTTTTAAAGTGAGTGATGAACAACTCGATGCTCTTTGGCAAATCATCCAGAAAAGCCAGTTCATGACTTGGCCTGCAACGCAAGCAGAGCGCCCGCCACAATCTGGAAATCAAGTTTTTAGGATTGTTGCTGAGGGTAAAAATGCCAGCCATACCATGTGGGATTCAGGGCAAAAAGACCAGTTCATCCAATTTTCTACGGATTTCTTGAATTGGGCCAAGCAGGTGATGAGAGCTCAGTTCTAGAAGTGGGCGAGTGAGCAGAATTCTTGATATCGTTTTTCAATTTCATTGAAATTAAGTTTACGCAAACGATCGAGACTGAAATCCTCTACATTAAAGCTCGCCATAACAGATCCGTAAATACAGGCTTTCTTCAAAAGTTCGAAAGTAGGGGCGACGCATGCGTCGCCCGTACGAACCCAATGTTTGCTCAAATAACCCATCAAGCCTCCCGCAAAACTATCCCCTGCACCGGTCGGATCTTTAATGTCTTCTAAAGGCAAGCCGGGGGCCGAGAAAATTTTATCTTCGAAGAAAAGCAAGGCACCATATTCCCCGCGTTTAATTACCAAAGTACTCGGACCCCAACTTTGAATTTTGCGAGCGGCTTTCACGAGATTGCTTTCCTGGGTGAGATCTCTCGCTTCTGTTTCATTGATGATGACCATGTTGACACGAGAGATGGTCTTCTTCAAAGCTTCTTGCTTGCCGTGAATCCAAAAGTTCATTGTGTCTAAGGCGAGCCATTTGACTTGGTCACATTGATCAATGACCTTTTCTTGAAGCTCGGGATCGATGTTGGCCAAAAAAACGATTTCATTATTACGGTATTCGCTGGGAAGTTCAGGGAAAAAACTTTGGAAAACATTGAGCTGGGTGTCGAGCGTGTGAGCGGTATTCAAATCGTATTCGTAGCGGCCCTTCCAACGAAAAGTTTTGCCAGATTTTTGTTGGAGTCCCTTGGTGCAAATGCTGCGACTTTTCAGAAAATCCAAATGCTCTTGAGGGAAATCTTCACCGACCACACCGACTAATTGAGGTTGGATGAAGAAACTGGCGGAAGTCGCGAAGTGGGTAGCGGAGCCGCCTAAACCGTCTTCCATTTTACCGAAAGGGGTTTCAACTGTATCTAAGGCGATAGAACCGACGACGAGCATTTGCATAAAATTACCTTTCCATTGTGAAGAAATTTCAGACCTTTGGCCTATCGAATTGAAAGAGAAATAGCAATATGGTTATTCGCTGAGAATCTTATGGAAGGCGCTATCCCCAAGAGGAAGCTAGCATCCAGGTAAGTGCGAGCGCTGCATAAGTGATGAGATTCATCAAAACCACACATATGAGTAGAGCTATTATATGGTTATCACTCATTATACTGACTTTAAGGTGATTTTTTTTAAGAAGAAGGGTGAATAAGATATTTGATACGAAAAAATAGGACCAAAAAACCCGTGGAAAGTAAACGGTGGGATTAGGTCCAATTAACCAGCTTGCGTTAGAAAGATTCTCTTGAGTGGCGAAATAGAGGAAACTCAATGAGAAAAAATGAAAGAGGCATGTCCCGCCAATGATTGCTCTTTTTTTCGTGAAGATTTTTTTCATACCCATCATTTCGCACATTTTTTTTTACCTTAGCAACGCGTATAATATTCTATTTTTTGGGAAAGTAGTTCTCGAGAGTTTTGGAGCGAGTACCTAAAGGAATTTGGGCATCAATGAGAGTAAAGCATTTTTGTTGGGCTGCATCGAGTAAGGCTTCCAAGAGTTCGCGGCGTGTGCTGACTCGGTAGCCTTTTCCTCCCCAATCTTCTGCAAGTTTATCATAAGGCCAAGGCGTGAGACCGTAATATTCACCTTTTGGCTGAATGACCGTAAGCATTTCCCAGCGAGCATTATTAAAAACCACCACGATCGGATTGAGTTTGTATTTCAGGCAATGCGAAATTTCAGGGCCGGTCATTTGAAAGGCGCCATCGCCCACTAAAATCAAGGGTCGTTGCTTTGTTGAAATTTGCACAGCCATTCCCGCCGGCACAGCAAAACCCATGGTGGCATAATAACCTGAAGCAAGCAGGCGATCGGTGTTAAGCGCGATGGTGGCGAAGAGACAATCTCCATTGTCGACTGTTGTGATCATCGGCCCAGTTGTTTTAAAAAGAAAATTAAGCGCGTGAATAATATCTTCAACTTGAATCTTTTGATTACCGAAATGAGAAACTTTGAGTGGGAGACCCTTTATTTTTGACGAAAACTTTAATTTACTTTTTGAAGTCAGGTGAGCGCGAAGAAGTTTTTCCATCAAAGATTTTAGTTCAACATCGTCATATTGATGATGGCCGATTTTTACTTCCCTTGAAACGCAATGCACTACTCGCCGAGGATTAAGACGCATTAAACGAACAGCCATGTCAGTATCCGCTAAAGGCGCGCCCAAAAGAATCAAGCAATCGCTTTTTTCGACGAGTTTTTGAACGGATTTGGGTCCTGCGGGTCCTAGATAAATTCCGGCGAATTGACGATGGTGAATGGGAAAGGTGCAACGCGCCATGAAAGAGCTTACCACCGGAACGCGCATTTTTTCAGCTAATTGAACTGCAAGTTTTTGTAAACCGAAGCGATGGACTTCGATTCCAATCATTAGAATGGGATTCTTACTTTGTCGTAATAAATCCACAATTTCTTGAACAGCTTCATTGCAGGCTTCTTCATCTGTTTTTAAGTGAAAATTCGAAGGCTTGTGAATTTGAATTTTTTCAAAAACTTTGTCGCGAGGAATTTCAATATACACAGGTTGAGAATAAGCCTTAGCCATGGCGAGGGCCGTGTCGATTTGATCAGCGGCTGTATCCGCATTTTCCAAAACACATTGATAAACACTCACTTCTTGAAAAACTTTGCGCTGAGAATCGAGGGATTTGGCCTGATGATGAAATGAATAACCGCGTTTTCGTTCTTCCATTCCCGGTGCGCCTGAAATTACGATCACTGGCGATTTTTCCGCGTAGGCGCAAGCGATGGGATTAACCATATTAAGTCCGCCGGCGCCGTAGGTGATCGCACAGGCAGAAATCTTTCCAGTGGCCCGAGCCGTTGCATCCGCCGCAAATCCGATCGAGGGTTCATGGGATAAAGGGATGATTTTAATTTTTTTATATTCTTCGGCGCAGCGAAAGAAGTTCAGCGCAAAGTCACCGGGAATGCCGTAAAGCTCGCGGACTCCTTCGCGGTGAAGTTTCTCCAAGAGATAGCGTCCGATGGTGGTGACCGTCATTATAAGATTATAGCAGAGAAATTGAAGGGGAGAACAGCGCTAATTGGTTTTGAAACCCGTGATGAAAATCACCACAATCCCAGAAAGCAGCACAATGCTATTGAGGATCACGCTCAGGCGATGAAGTTTACTGAATTCTTTTTCTTTGATTTCTTTTTCAGGACTGTCTTCCATGCTTTTGATCACGGTTTTCGCCAAGTGGGCGTCAGGATGAACTTTTGCACCCGCATAGGTGGCACAGCCCAGCATGACGACGATGAGCGCGAGTCTCACCCAAGGGAAAGGTGTGCCGAGGATTCCCTTCAGCAAAAGAGAGACGAAAGCCAAAGAGCCACACACATAACTTAAAATATAATAATGGGGGAAAAGTTTACTGACAAACTCGCCCGCAATTTCACGGGGAAGTTCTCGGAAGAGAGTGGGCGCGACAATAAAAGACATGAAGGCAATGCTGCCCACCCAAAAACTCATCGCGAAAAAAAAGATCATGTTAAAAAATGAGGCCATGGGAGAGGAATAAAGGGGCTTTGTTTCTAATGCAAGGCTTAATCATATTCCTGTGGACTTATTCTTCTCTATTTCCACCGGGCCCTCTTTTTAAATGGGCTAATAAACCTCTTAAGCGTTGCATCAGAGGACTTGAACTGCCAGGTAAGGCGGGCGTTGTACTAGCTTGAGGAGCGACACGAACCTCAATCTCCTCATTCTCTCTACTAGTTTCCGGCTGAGCGATTCCTAAGTTATTTCGAACTTCAGTCATGATGGCTCTTCGTGCAGCATCTCTTGCGGGTATCTGGCCGACATTCGCCATATATTCAAAAGCTCCAGCTCGGGCTTGGAGTGTTCTCCCTTCAGCTTCGCTGATGTTGGCTCTTTCGGCGTCCATCCTTTTCACCAACATTGTATTGCAGGCCAATCTTGCTTCGGGGCTCAGATGCGCTTCCCCCAAAGCATTTCCAATAATGGTCGTGACGCCTTGAAGTTTACTCGCAATTTCAGCGGGTGAAGCAAAACGTGCAAGAGCATCGGTTGCAAATCGTAAGTGGGTGTGTGCAAAGTCCAGTTCATAATCATCGGGAACTCGATGGGCTAGCGAAGTATCGCCATTTTCCCTGAGAGCGAGTTGAACTTCTTCACCTAAACTCAGCGGTTTTTTCTCTGCAGCCATAGAGTCTAAGCCTCGAGTGTTGAGGTTTAAATCTGATCGCAAAAGAGTCGCTTGCGAAACTCGAGAATCCAAATCCATTTGCAATCTTTGTAAATATCCGCCGCTGGCTTTGAAAACTAAGTGGGCTCCCACACCCATAGCGATGCTAGTTGAAAAGGCATGGGCATATCTCTCACCCAAGCTTCGATGACTCGATTCTCTCAATCTCAATTTTTCGCCAGCATATTCTCCGCCCACCATAGCGCTGGCTTGTAAGCTTTGGTTGATGAATAAAGGTTGTGCTCTGCAGAAAATTCCTGCGCCCTTCAAAAATAAAAAGTCAGTGAGAGTCGCGGAAAAAGAGGGAGAGTTGTTTACATTGCTCAGGTTTGGATTGAAAGCTTGATGAAGACTTCGAAAACTTCCCACTTCGACCAGGAGTGCTGCAAAAAAGCTTGTGCTGCGAAGTGCGCTGCCTTGCACTACACTTGAAAAGAGTGAAGTTCCTAGGGCGCGAGTGAGGCTGAAAGCTCCTGAGGCGAGAGTCATGGCTGCAAGGGAACGTAAATCGCGAGTCTGATGAGTGAATCCTACTTGCAGGGCTTCGTTTTCTAATTGTTGTCGCGAAAAGGAAGATGCACCTAAAGCAAAGCTTCTGGAAGAGGAGGAGGCAATAGCCATACGAATTTTCTCGTGTGCATTTACAATATCACATTAAAAGTTTACACCACTCTCGGTGACTCACCTTTATTGTTGTGTGCTTTTTTAGCATTTTTTAGCAAAGCCGGATCACTTCTTTGACCAGCTTTTCAATGCCTTCAAAAGCTTCCGAAACGCGCTTTGTCAGCATGAAGGCCGGCGTGGTGACGATTTTGTTTTTTTCATCGATGACGATGTTTTGAACTTCGCAGTTTTGGTGCTTGCAGCCCAATTTTTCAAGTGCTTGGGCGGTACCCTCATCATTGCCGATTGTTAGGGTAGGAGATATGGATTTTCCAAGGATGACCGCAATCGTTGCGGGTGCAATACAAATCGCGCCCAGAGGCTTTTTCGCTGCGATAGTTTCTTTCACAAGGCGATCCACTTCTGGTTGGACCTTCGCATCGGTCCCTTTAAACGCGAAGTCGGATAAATTTTTCACTGCGCCGTAACCTCCCGGCAAAATCAGGGCATCAAAATCCGAAGCCTTCACATCTTTTAAATCTTTAATGTCGCCTCGACAAATGCGCGCCGACTCTTCAAGAACATTTCGTTTTTTGCCTGTGGGCTCTTTGTTAAGATGATTAATTTCGTCGAAAGAGATATTTGGTGCCATGCAAATCGCTTGAGCACCTGCCTTATCAATCGCTAGCAAGGTTGCGACGGATTCATGGATTTCAGACCCATCCAAAAAACCACAACCCGATAAAATGACACCAATTTTTTTCATAAAGTCTCCTTAACCTTGAATTATGCGAAAGTGAACTGAAGTTCAATGCGTAAAAAAAAAGCCTTCCACTTTCATGGAAGGCTTTTTTTGCATTAAAAAGCAAAGCAATTATTGCTTGCTGAAATATTCTTTCGACTTTTCGACATCAGGCTTAATCGAGGCCGCGCCGGGTTTCCAGTTCGCGGGGCAGACTTCGCCGTTCTTTTCGAAATATTGAAGCGCATCGACCATGCGGATGGCTTCATCCACACTGCGACCTAAAGGCAAGTTGTTGACCACCATGTGTTGAAGCACGCCTTCTTTGTCGATTAAAAATAAACCGCGTAAAGCGATTCCCGCATCTTCCAGCAAAACGCCATATTTACGGCTGATTTCTTTGGTGAGATCGGCGACGAGGGGGTATTTAATGTCTCCCAGTCCGCCTTCTTTTTTCGGAGTTTTTCTCCAAGCGAGATGGCTGAATTTGGAATCAATGGAAGCGCCAATCAATTGAACGCCTCTTTTTTCGAATTCGCCGGCCGCGTCGGAGAAAGCAATAATTTCAGTGGGACAAACGAAAGTGAAATCGAGGGGGTAAAAAAACAATACCACGTATTTACCTTTGTAGTCCGCGAGGCTGATGTCTTTGAATTGTCCGTTTTCGAGAACGGCGCCCGCTTTAAAATCAGGGGCTTTTTGTCCTACTTGAATCATGAGATCCTCCTTAAGAGAGAAATGAGTTGAGAATTAAATTTCCACTCGCTATATCGAGGCTGCGAAACGATGTCAATGTGCCCTTCATGAACAGATCAAAACTCTCCAAAATCTTAATTGCCTCATTCATTACGAAAAAACTCACTTTCCATGAGGCTTTCCATGCAAGTCATTGCTAAGTTGAGACTGGAAATTTCCTTGAGAGTGAGACGTCTTTTGCGTCACGCTCAAAATTTCCGATCCAAAGACCCTTTTTCTGCCAAAGCAAATAAAGAATTTAACCATCTCGTCCGTGAGCACCGCAGCCCCCTTTCTCGCAATTTGAAGGGGGTAGATCCTATTTTGTTTAAAAATAAAAAGACAAATTTAGAAATTGCCATTCAAGGCTTGAAGGGAATGACGATCGAGCCCGGTGAGGTTTTTTCCTTTTGGAAGTATGCGGGTAAACCTTCAGCTCGAAGAGGTTTTTTACCAGGTTTAGGGATTCAGACAGGTCGAGGCGTCGCGAGCGTGGGGGGTGGCTTATGCCAGCTCTCCAATTCATTGCATTGGTTGGCCTTGCATTCTGACCTGAAAGTTATTGAGCGACATCATCACAGTCTCGATCTTTTTCCGGATGACGCTCGTCAAGTGCCCTTCGGAACCGGCGCTACCTTGCTGTATAATTACAAAGATTTTCGTCTAAAAAATTTGACGGATAATAGTTACCGCTTCGATTTCGAGTTGAATGATCATCAATTGATCGTTAAGCTTCTGGCTTCATCCCCATTGCCCCATCGATATGAAGTTTTAGAACGGGATCATGAATTTCTAGAAAGGGCTGAAGGGCTTTTTCGTAAGAATCGGATTGTGAGAGAAAAGTACGATCTACAAAATTTAAAAATAGCGGAAGAAGAACTATTTAAAAATTTCGTGAAATGCCAATATTCCAGAGGGGAAATAAAATGAAAAAAGTTTTTTTTGTCATGCTACTTTTATCGATAGCTCAAACGGCTCATTCTCAAACTTCGCCCGTTGTTTTGTCTGCAGCAGCAACAAGCAGCGGGGCGGGCTCCTCTCCTATCACTTGCTTGCTAGATCCACGGTGTCAGGGTTATTGGTCGCCTGCTTCTTTAGATTCGGGCATCGACGAAGGTATTTATATTCAGCTTCAAAACCCTATTTCAGTGGAGCAAATTGAAGTGTGTGCTCCCGAGGGCGCCAGGCCTCTTGATTTTCAGACTTTCATTAACGGGGCGAGTCCTATCGATTGGGGTCCTTTCGATTCACCGAAAAATCCTAAATGCCAAATGGTGAGTGATGGGTCGCTTGGAAAAGTAAAATCCGTCTTTATTAAGTTGAATGGGAAAAGTAAATACGACTTGCCATTAAAAATAAATCGCATTGTATTTTATGATGCGAAGAATCAGGCGATTCCTTTAGCGATTCCTCGACTGATTCCTGCGTCGGTGAGTGCGAATTCGATTTTGGAACCCACTTCAGCCTATCAACCGGCTCAGATGTTCGATTCAAAATACGACATGGCATGGTCTACGGATGGTAAAAAAACGAACGGTATCGGTGGAGCCTTTGCCATCCAGTTCGCAGTGCCTCTCGATTTGAAGGGGATAATGATCTGGAATGGCTATCAACGTTCGGAGACCCATTTTAAGGCGAACGGAAGAGTTTCGGAATTGGAAGTCAGTGGCAACCCGCCTCAAGTGCTCAAAGTTAAAGATACGATGGAGCCCCAAAAAATCCTTTTCGCGAAGCCTTTGCAAAAAGTCACCAATCTCACCCTGACGATTAAAAATATTTATCCAGGCAGCCAATACAAAGATGTTTTGATTTCCGAAATTCGTTTCATCGATGATCAAGGAAACCTAGTGTTGCCGGCAGTTGCTTTTTCCAAAGTGACCGCGCCTCCCGCTTTTGCAAATTTGATCAACCGCTCTTTTTCGTCGTTCTTGAGTCAGCCCGTCAGCATCACGAGTGAAAGGATTACGGCTTGTGATAATAATAGGATTCGCATTCGCGATAACGGGACTTTCGTAATTTACAAAGGGTTCAACTACGGTCGTAAAGACAGCAAGCAAAAGCCGCAAAACGTGAATGCGCAGGTTTTAGAAGGCAATTGGGAACCTAAAGGAGATAAAATAAGGATTTTCGGACGCCAATATTCCACGGTCTTAAAGCTCTCGGAATATTTGTCGAATAAAACGACAAGTGTCCCGCAGACCACTATTTTCCAAAGCGAGATAAGCGCCAAGCCTTATGCAGAAATGACTCCTACTGAAAAACAAACTTTGTTCGCCTATCTATGGGCTAAGAAAAAAGGTCCAAGCAATAAAGCGCAGGAGATGTATTGGACACTTTTAACGGAAGCACCCGACAAAATGGTAAATGGGAAAAACTACGAGAACTTGATTGAAACTTTAGATGGCGTATTAAAAAGTATTAACCCTTATTGGTTGAACTCTTCAGTGTTTCAGGATTTGGTGTTGAGCAGTGATCAAACAAGCAATTGCATTACCGATTGATTTTCATGCCACATAGGAAAATTTTTTCTTTGTCGCTTTTCGTTTTTGCTTTACTGGCTTGTGCTTTGCTGTTTTGTCAGCTGAATCAGGATACTTTTTTAAGAGGGGCTGACGCTTATTATTATGCGTTGCAGTCCCATTATTGGGCGCTGACGGGCGCGGTTAAAATTCCCGATTCCAGCTTCATTCATGTTCTCAACGGACTTTTAGAAAGACAGGGTTATAGTGGTGAAACGACCCTTCGGTTTTGGCAGTGTTTTTCTTTGTTCATTTCGTTTTTAAGTTTTTTTTGCCTCTATCTATATTCCTCCCGAAAATGGGATTGGCTGGTGCTTTTACTTTTCTGGATTTGGATTTTTTCCCCTACTCAGCTTTTTGCAGCTTTAGAATTTCCTAAGATGTTCAGCAGTTTTCTGCTGCTGCCCTTGTGGTTTCTGTTTTTGGTTCGCAATCCTGCTAAACCTTTCATCGCGATTCTTGTTTCGGGATTGAGCACTTTTTTTCATCCTGCAGCGCTGCCACTTGCTCTATTGTTTTCGTTATTTTTATTTTTTTTCTATTTTTCATTTCCTCGAAAAAAAATGTTTTCATTTTTGCTTCTTATTTTAGTTTTCGTTTTTTCTGCTTTATTCCTTTTGAGAAATGGCGAGCGATTTTCTTGGGATCATTTTCAGTTGGGCTATTTCAGTTTGCTATTCAGACAGAATCTTCCCTTAGCTTTGCGTATTGAAATGCTTTTGGCGCCTTTGTTTTATGTGATGATAGCAAAAAAAACTTACTCACTTGCCAATTCAAAGAAATGGGAGATTTATTTAGCTCCGCTGTTGTGTCTGCCCGCTTTTATTCCTTTGGGAGTGGACCAAGTATTTAGCGTGGGAGAACGTTATGCGCTTTGGGTCCCCTCACTGTTGTGGATAGGGTCTCTTTTTTTAATCACACGCTTGCCTGTTCAAAGCCCTTGGAATTTAAAAACAGTCTCTGTGGCGCTCGGAGCTTTGTTAATTTTTTTACCAGCTGAGAGGCTTCGCTTTTCCCATCCTTTAGAAATAGATCCGGATTTTTCAAGTTACCAACGAGTCGTGGAAGATTTGAAAAGCCATGACATGCCTATGCTCATCGCCCACAAAGGCTTCGTCTTTTTTTATAAATATAAATGGATGCGCGAAGCCTTTGCCTACGAGCCGGAAGCACATTGGAATAAAAAGCGCATTTGGAGGCTTCTTTATAGGATTCAAGCCGAGGAATTGAATTATTATTTGCCTGAAAATTGCTCTTGGTCGAGTGGAAATCTTGAAAGATTGCCAGAATCCGATTCAATTTTAATTCGAGAAGATTGCTGGGCGGGATTTCGTGAGAAGATCACGAAGCAAGAAAACGAAGACCTTTACCATCGCGTGTGGGAGACTTGGTTGAATCCTTCTCAAAAAAGGCCGGCTTTTCTCTACAAAAAACATGAAAATGATGCCGCGGATGAGTTTCCCGCTCTGGCTCCGGATTCAAAATCAAGTCGCTGACATTCTCATTGCCAAGTATCTCTTCATTGTTTACTAGTCAGGTCGTTATACACTATACATCCAATGTTCCTGACTAGTACTAGCAGAAACCAAGGGTAGGCTTTATAAAAGATCGGTTTCCAATCTTTATATAAAGCCTGATCTATGTATAGTAAGTTAGTTTCTGCTAAGTATGTAGGGTGCATCCTACAAGAAAGGGAGTCTATGGCCGTCATTGTCATGAAAAAACCCACACTGAATTTTTGGCAAAAAATTTATGTGGGAGCTATTTTACAAGGCATGTTGATTACTTTAAAACATGCTCTCCGAAATATTTTCGATCAAAAAGGTATTTTAACTTACGAATATCCTGAAAAAAGAAAACCCATTCCCGAACATTACCGCGCAGAACATCGCTTGATGCAAAGACCGGATAATACCGTGCGTTGTACGGCTTGTATGCTTTGTGCGACAGCCTGTCCCGCAAATTGCATTGAAATCGTTGCCGGCGAGCATCCCGATCCTAAAGTTGAAAAATTTCCCTTGGTTTACAATATTGATTTGCTGCGTTGTGTGTTTTGCGGTTTTTGTGTGGAAGCTTGTCCCTGCGATGCGATTCGTATGGATACGCAAAAGGTGGATAAAGCAGAATACGAACGTCCTTCCTTCGTGGTAGACATCGATTACCTCGTAAACAACCATCCTGAAACGAAAAGCCCTTACTCCATTGCTTTGTATTAATTATGACACATCAAATAGTACTCTTGGCGGGAGACGGAATTGGTCCCGAAATTACCGAAGCCACTCAAATGGTTTTAGCAGCGAGTGGTGTGAAAATCGAATGGCATTCGGCTCTTGCGGGTCAAAAAGCCATTGAAAAATTTGGTCATCCGCTTCCTGAAGAAACCACTCAGCTTATTCAAAAATATAGAGTAGCGCTCAAAGGACCCATTGGAACTCCGATTGCGAAGGGCTTTAGCAGCGTGAACGTTTTGATGCGCAAAACTTTCAATCTCTATGCGAATCTTCGGCCGATCAAATCTTTCAAGGGATTAGATTCTAAATATCAAGATATCGATTTGGTGATCGTGCGAGAAAATACCGAAGGTTTATATTCTGGAATTGAAAAAGAAGTGTCTCCCGGTGTGGTGGAATGTATTAAAGTCATCACGGAAAAAGCTTCTCTTCGAATTTCGGAGTTTGCTTTTCAATACGCGAAAAAAAATAATCGAAAACAAATCAGCTCCATTCACAAAGCAAACATCATGAAGCTTTCCGATGGACTTTTCATTGCTTGTTCGCAGCGCGTGGCAGAACGTTATCCTGAAATTAAATATAAAGAGATGATCATCGACAATACCTGCATGCAGTTAGTGATGAAGCCGCATCAATTTGATGTCTTATTACTCGAAAATCTTTATGGCGACATCGTATCCGATTTGTGTGCAGGATTAGTGGGTGGACTTGGAGTAGTGCCTGGCGCTAATATCGGGGATGAAATCGCGATTTTTGAGGCGGTCCATGGAAATGCGCCTGATATCGCTGGAAAAGGAATTGCGAATCCCATTGCGATGATTTTATCAGCGGCATTAATGTTGAAACACTTAGGCGAGCTGGAAAGAGCCGACAAAATCGAGACTGCGATTCATCGAGTGATTGAAAGAGGGGAAGGTTTAACGCCAGATTTAGGCGGAAAAGCGAACACTTTAGGATTAGCCCAAGAGATCATAAAAAATTTATGAGTGAAGAAAAACCCGAAAATAAGTTGGAAATAGAGCAGGCAAAGCCTAGCGAAGAGATAGACTTAACTTCGGTGCATACGCCTCATATCACGGATATTCTTCCTCCCCCCGCCTTCCGTAAGGCCCCGGATGACCGCTTTTCAAAAGGCAGAATCGTGAAGTATTTTCCTCAATCCCATTATGGCTTCATTAAAGACCGTCGAGGCAGGGACGTTTACTTCAATATCGACGAATTGCGCTTTGTCGGGGAAAAGGGCAGGGAGTCTTTAAAAGAAGGTATTGAAGTAGGTTATGATGTGGCCTGGACCAGCAAGGGCTTGCACATCGCAAAAATCAAAATTTATTAGTTTTAACAAGTTGTTATCCATCCGAGCTGTTTTTTTTCTTTTCATCTTCTTAGCAACCAATTTCAGTACATGCCGATAATAATATAGGTGGGGCGCACTCCAAATGGAGTGTCATATGAAAAATAGTTTATTTTTAACTTTGGCTCTTGGATTTTCACTAATCCTACCCATTCAATCTCAAGCGCGTGAGGATGATCCGCCTCCAGCGCCTACAGTCAGCCCAACGGCGTCTGTGGATTACGATGCAACTTCAGATTATCTTCATCCGGATACGGGAACGGTAGGTGAACCCACTCCGACTCCAGGTTCTTGCGAACTTGGCACTGAGACAATCGATGGTGTTCAGTTTTACGCTGAAAATTGTTTGAATCGCGAATTTGATGAATCCTTAGCCGGATCGGATCTTCAACTTCGCTGTATGTCCGATCAAACTGTTTATGTAAGTTTATGCAGTGGAGATTTAGGCGTTTCCTCTGGAGCCAGCCCTGAAGAAGTGGATACCACTCCAGTGGGTACAACACCAGAACCTGAATCCGAAGGAACTCGATTGGCGAAAGCTTGTCTCAGAACTTACCATTGTTCTCTTCCATCGGCCAGTGTCACTCCTCCAGGCACTACACCTCCAGGAGAAACTCCTCCCGGTACAACGACTGCGACTTTGACGGGTATTTCTCCTAACACGGCTCAAGAAGGTGGCTCTGGAGTTGCCTTAGTTGTAAGAGGAACAAATTTTTCGAGTTCCTCAATTGTATTGTGGAATGGACGTCATAAAACGACTTCGTTTGTATCCGCGACCGAACTTCACGCACAAATTGATGCAGCTGACATTGCCCATGCAGGTATTATTCCTGTGACCGTTTTAACAGGTGCAGTCGTAACAGGTCCTGCTCAAAACTTTACGATCACTGCTATCACTGTCACCACGGGAACAAGCACTCATAATGATGGAAGTGCTGAAACTACCATTGGTCTTCCCGGCAGCGGTGGTTCAGGTAATCCTGCTGATCCTTCAAGCGGTGGTGGATGTTCTTTAGGTTTAGGTTCTCAATCTGCCATGACTTTTAGTGTGGTGATGATGAGTTTCTTGAGTGGCGCTTTCTTAATGTTGCGTCGCCAAAAGAACCAGCACTAAATATTATTGATTCATGCAGTCATAAAAAAAGCCCTCGCTCAGCGAGGGCTTTTTGTTTTTGTAGATACTTTTTTTACTTATGAAGCGGATCCCCACCGCTCATCGAGCAAAACCAATCATAATCGATGAGTTCTTTAATCGTAGGGTTGTCGCCGCAAACCGGGCAGGCTGGATCTCGACGAATCTTCATTTCTTTAAATTTCATCTTCATTGCATCAAACATTAAAAGACGTCCGACCAGAGGCTCACCTTTACCCAGTAAGAGCTTCAAGACTTCAATGGTTTGTGCGGTGCCTATAATGCCCGGTAAAGCGCCAAATACGCCCGCTTCTTGGCATGAAGGCGCCATTTCAGGGGGAGGGGGCTCTGGATATAAACAGCGGTAGCAAGGGCCACCATGGGCGGTATCGAACACCGTAACTTGGCCATCAAAGCGGAAGATACTGCCATCCACCAAAGGTTTTTTTGTAAAGACGCAAGCGTCATTGATGAGATATCGGGTTGGGAAGTTGTCGCAGCCATTCACGATCACGTCGTAATCTTTAATGATCTCCATCACATTTTCGCGAGATAATTTATCCCGATAAGTGACAACATTAATATCTGAGTTCAATGCTTTTAAAGTTTGCTTTGCGGATTCTACTTTTGGCTGACCAACGCGTTCCTCATTGTGAAGGATTTGGCGTTGCAAATTTGATTTATCGACGACGTCATGGTCTACAATGCCGATGGTTCCAACACCTGCGGCAGCCAAGTAGTAAGCTGCGGGACAACCGAGGCCCCCTGCGCCGATGAGAAACACTTTACTTTCTAAAAGCTTGATTTGTCCTTCTTCACCGACTTCTGGCATTAGAATGTGGCGACCGTAACGATCGAGCTGATCGGCATTCAACGATTTCTTTTTGTAGGTAGGTAAACTCTGGCTCGCCCAGTTGGAGTATCCACCGATCAATGAGTGAACTTTTCCATAACCTAAATCATGCAGGCTTTTGGCGGCCAAAGCAGAGCGGGTGCCGCCTGCGCAGTAGACTACAATTTCTTGATCTTTTTGAGGAACTTGCTCTTCGATTTTTAATTCGAGAAAACCGCGGGGAATTAATTTAGCACCGGGAATGACGCCTTTTACTTGCTCATCCTTTTCCCGCACATCTACTAGAACCACATTCTTTTTTTGATCGAGCCATTTCTTTAAATCTTCGGCTTTGATTTCGGAGATTTGTTTTTTAGTCTGACTCAGTATTTCTTGAAAATTAGGCATATCCGCTCCATCTAAACAGGTGTGATTCTGAGTTAACGCAGCTTGGCTAAGGAGTCAAGGTGGGGGGGAGGTTTTTCTTATAGAAGAAAAAGCTCTTCAAATGGACTGTGCGCACTTTTTGTTACACAAAAAGTACAGCACATTTTCTAGGTCCACCGTGTAGCCTGCGGCTACCCGCTCGGCCTGAAAATGTGCGCCCGACAAGATTGGTTTTCGCTGTATGCTTCAACCACTTTTTCGTGCGCTGCCTACGGCCATGCTCCTCAGTCGTCGAACTCATGACCACGAGTTTTTGAATGGTGCGCCCGACAAGATTCGAACTTGTGACCCTTGGTTTCGAAGACCAATGCTCTATCCAGCTGAGCTACGGGCGCTTGTTGAGCAGCCGTTATGTAAATGACGGCTGCGATTACAAAGCGCCCGTCCTTTAGGGCGGGCGCGAACTAATGGGGTGAGTAACGGGGTTCGAACCCGCGACATCCAGAATCACAATCTGGCGCTCTAACCAGCTGAGCTATACCCACCATGTAAAACAGTTTTCAATGTTTAGTGCTTCGTATCCGTTCAATCAAGTTTTTTCGTGTACCCAATTGATTCTTCTGCTCTTCTGAAATTTGGCGAAGCCAAATTTATGCGTGCACATCAAAACTTCGTTTTGAGTACAACTCAATGCGTGCACTTTTTGTTTCACAAAAAGTACAACGCATTTTTTAGTCGTCCCGGGCCGCCTGCGGCTGCCCGCTACTTCTAAAAATGCGTGCCTAGCAGGATTCGAACCTGCGACCCTCAGCTTAGAAGGCTGATGCTCTATCCAACTGAGCTATAGGCACATTAAACAAACTCTAAGATCCTATAGCTACATTGCAATCCAACCACGGAGTTGCACCCGCTAGGGTGTGAGCTATAGGCACTTGTTTCAGGATCAGTGAAGTATATTACAATATTTTTGAGATCAAGTAAGAATCTTATTTAATTTAAGAATCTTATGAAAGATTATCCTTGTCAGTGCTCCTTCTTTTTAGCTACACAAAGGCCCCTTGTGAAGCAATCAGGGCCATTAGCTCAGTTGGTAGAGCAAGCGACTCTTAATCGCTGGGTCGTAGGTTCGATCCCTACATGGCCCACTTTGAAAAGGCAGTGAGTGTTTTACTGCCTTTCCGTCGAGGTGGCGGAATTGGCAGACGCGCTGGACTTAGGATCCAGTGGTGCAAACCGTGAGGGTTCAAGTCCCTCCCTCGACACCATTTTTTAACCCATGAGAGAAGTTATGAATGATTCCTTCTCTCATTCTTTTTTTACACGAAGGTAAATTATGAAAGCACAAATCGAAGAACTCGGACCCATTAAAAAGAAAATTTCCATTGAAGTCGAGCCGGCTGATTATCAAAAGGAATTGGAAAAAGCTTACGGCAAACTTCAGAAAGAAGTTCAAATAAAAGGTTTTCGAAAAGGAAAAGTCCCTCGAGAAATTTTGGAAAAATATTACAAGGAACGAACGGAATCGCAAGTTCTTACCCAATTATTAGAGCAAAGTTATGTGTGGGCGCTCGGTGAACACAAAATCATGCCCGTGTCTCAACCCAAGGTTTCAGACTTAAAAACTCTCGGTCAAGGTTTGACTTATGTGGCGGAAGTAGAAGTAAAGCCTGAGATCGAAGCAAAAAATTACAAAGGTATTAAGCTTGAAAAAATGTCTGTCGAAGTCAGTGAAGAAGACATTGCCAAAGAGTTGGAAGCACTCCGAAGTTCTCACGCTCAAATTTCGCCCGCAGCGGAAGACGCGGTGATTGCTCAAAATCACATCGCTGTGATCGATTTCTTAGGGAAAATTGATGGGAAAGCTTTTGCGGGGGGTGAAGGGAAGGGCGTCAGCGTTGAAGTGGGTGCAGGACGCTTTCTCGAAGATTTTGAAAAAGGCCTCATTGGAATGAAAAAAGGCCAAAGCAAAAACATCGATGTTAAATTTCCTAAAGAATATCCCAGTAAAGATTTGGCTGGAAAAACAGCTCAATTTGAAATGACTTTGAATGATGTGAAGGAAAAGATTTTGCCCGAACTCAATGATGATTTCGCTAGAGATTTAGGCAACTTCGAAAGCCTTGCTCAAGTAAAAGAAAAACTTAAAGAGCACATGGGTCACCAAAAAGAATCGGGCGCTAAGTCGGATTTATCCCAGCAAATTTTAGATCACTTAATTAAAGAAAATGCTTTTGATGTGCCCGATTCGATGGTGGAAATGGAACTCGATTCCATGCTCGAAAATGCAAAACGTCAGTTGGAGCAACAACGTCTCACTCTTGAACAGGCAGGAATTACCGAAGAAGCATTTAGAGCCCAAAATAAAGAGGCATCTTTGAGGAGAGTAAAAGCTTTTTTACTTTTTGACGGAATTGCGAAGGCAGAAAATATTCAAGTGACCATCGAAGAATTACGTGCTCGCATCGAACAAATTGCTCAATCCGTAGGGCAATCTGTCGAGACCGTTGAAGGGCATTATCGCCAAAATAATATGCTTCATATGCTGCAGGCGCAAATTTCTGAAGAGAAGATTCTTGATTTTCTTATCGGTCAGTCTAAGATCGAAGAACTGAAGCCGAAAAAGAAAAAGTAATTTCAATCTATAAAGGATAAATCATGAGTTCACTCATTCCAATGGTCATTGAGCAAACCCACCGAGGCGAAAGGGCTTATGATATTTACTCTCGCCTGTTGAAAGATCGAATTATTTTTGTTGGAACTCCCATCAATGATGAAGTCGCGAATGTCGTTATTGCTCAGCTTCTTTTTCTCGAAAGCGAAGATCCTGAAAAAGATATCCATATTTATGTGAATTCACCGGGCGGTTCTGTCACAGCCGGACTTGCGATCTACGATACCATTCAATATGTGAAGCCTGATGTTTCCACCCTTTGTGTGGGTCAAGCGGCCTCCATGGGTGCTGTGCTTTTAGCTTGTGGTACCGCTGGCAAACGCTTTGCTTTACCCCATTCTCGTATTTTGATTCATCAGCCTTTAGGCGGTGTACAAGGGCAAGCCACTGAAATTGAAATTCAAGCCAGGGAAATCTTAAGGCTGCGTGAAGAATTAAATGCCATTCTTTCTAAACACACCAAGCAATCCATTAAAAAGATCCAACAAGATACAGAACGAGACTATTTTATGGGTGGGGTTGAAGCCAAGGATTACGGCTTGATTGATGAAGTTGTCAATTACCGTGAAAAGGAAAAGGCTAAGAAACCCACATAGGCACTGCTTTTGCTGGCTATGAGCCCTTTTTTTTATGACGCGGGCTGCCTAAAATAAAAAACTAAAGTAATTTTTGTCCACTTCCTTGACACCTCAGCAATTTCAGTCAATACTATAAGAGTGAAATCATCCTAGGCTGCATTCATAGGGGCCTGGAAGGGAGCAAATTGTGGCTAGAACCTTTAATGACGATCCCACCAATTTAAGCTGCAGTTTTTGCGGAAAATCTCAGAGGGAAGTCAAAAAACTCATCGCGGGCCCTACGGTCTATATTTGCGATGAATGTATTGAACTCTGTAACGACATCATTGCAGAAGAGCAAACCAAGCAAGAACTCTTAAAAACTCGCTCGGGAATCCCCAAGCCTGTTGAAATCAAAAAAGTCTTAGATGAATATGTGATTGGCCAAGAACGCGCCAAGCGAATCCTTTCGGTCGCTGTTCATAATCATTATAAAAGAATTGAAGCGAAACAAATGGGCGATGTGGAATTGCAAAAATCCAACATCATGCTCGTGGGTCCTACCGGCACAGGTAAAACTTTGCTTGCTCAGACCTTGGCAAAAATTCTCAATGTGCCTTTTACCATCGCGGATGCAACCACATTAACTGAAGCAGGTTATGTAGGTGAAGATGTTGAGAATATTATTCTCTATCTTCTTCAAGCAGCCGATTACGATAAAGCCAAAGCGGAGCGCGGCATTGTCTATATCGATGAAATCGACAAGATTACTCGAAAGTCAGAAAATCCTTCCATTACCCGCGATGTCTCTGGAGAAGGCGTGCAACAAGCACTTCTGAAAATCATTGAAGGAACCGTTGCGAATTTACCTCCTAAAGGCGGACGCAAACACCCTCAACAAGAATATATCCAAATTGATACGACCAATATTCTTTTCATTTGCGGGGGAGCCTTTGTAGGCCTGGAAGATGTTATCCAACGTCGAATGAGTCAGAAAAACATGGGCTTTGGTTCGACGGTCAGATCTAAGAATGAGAAGAAGGTCGGACAGGTTTTAGCGGAAGTGCAAACAGAAGATTTATTGAAATTTGGTTTGATTCCGGAGTTTGTGGGTCGCTTACCCGTTGTCACTACTCTGGATGAATTGGATGAACCCGCTTTGGTTGATATTTTAACCAAGCCTAAAAATGCCTTAGTGAAACAATACCAGCGTTTGTTTGAATTCGAGAAAGTAAAACTCAAGTTTACTCAAGGTGCACTGACTGCGGTGGCTAAAGAAGCCGTGAAGCGTAAATCAGGAGCTCGAGGGCTGAGGGCTATTCTTGAAAGCGTCATGCTGGATATTATGTATGATATCCCTTCCCAGACCAATATCCGTGAGGTGGTGGTGAATGAAGATGTTTTCACCAAAAAAGAACAACCTCTGATTGTCTATGAAAAAAAGGTTGAATCCGCCTGAGCCCCTTGACGTCAACGCTTTGCTGTCCCATTTGAATGAAAATTGTCTAAACGCTTAGGCGAGAGAGAAAAAATTCATGGAAAATTCAAATGTTCCTAGCAAGATCGAACCTAACCAAAAAATAGTTCCGATGCTTCCCCTGCGGGACATCATTATTTTCCCACACATGGTGGTTCCACTTTTTGTGGGTCGTGAAAAAAGTATCAATGCCTTAGACGAGGCAATGAATAATAAGCAGGACATTCTCTTGGTGGCTCAGGTCAATGCAAAGACGAATGATCCGAAGCCTGAAGATATTTATAATGTAGGAACTTTGGGCACTATTATTCAATTGCTCAGGCTGCCCGATGGCACCATCAAAGTTTTAGTCGAAGGCCGCAAACGTGCGCGCATTCAGCGCTATATCCCTCACGATACTTCTTTCCTGGTCGAAGTAGAAGAAGTTCAAGAAAATAAGGATGTCACTGTTGAAGTCGAAGCCTTGATGCGCTCGATCAAATCCACTTTTGAAACTTACGTAAAATTAAATAAGCGCATTCCTCCAGAAATGCTTTCTTCGGTGGCGGTAATCGATGACCCATCTCGCCTTGCGGACACCATTGTTGCCCATCTCAATTTGAAACTCGGTGATAAACAAAAAATTCTTGAAATTGAAAGCCCGGCAGAACGTCTCAATAAACTTTATGAATTGATGCAAGGTGAAATTGAAATCTTGCAAGTGGAACGCAAAATTCGTTCTCGCGTGAAGAAGCAAATGGAGAAGACGCAGCGCGAATATTATTTGAACGAACAAATGCAGGCGATTCAAAAAGAGTTGGGCGAGCGCGACGAGTTCAAGAGTGAAATTCAGGAGCTTGAAGATAAAGTAAAAGCCAAGAAGATGAGCGCTGAAGCTTCGAAGAAAGTAAAAAAAGAACTTAAGAAATTAAAAATGATGTCGCCCATGTCTGCGGAAGCGACGGTGGTGCGCAATTACATCGATTGGATTCTTTCCTTGCCCTGGGGCGAGATGACTCAAGATAAAATTGATGTGGTGGAAGCCGATAAGATTTTGGACGAAGATCATTATGGCCTTAAACCCGTCAAAGAAAGAATTATAGAATATTTGGCCGTGCAAAGCCTGGTCGATAAAATGAAGGGACCTGTGCTCTGCTTAGTCGGCCCTCCAGGCGTTGGTAAAACCTCTTTGGCGAGATCCATCGCACGTGCGACGGGACGAAAGTTTGTGAGATGCTCGCTCGGTGGTGTTCGTGATGAAGCTGAAATTCGAGGCCATCGTCGAACTTATATTGGCGCTTTGCCCGGTAAACTCATTCAATCTCTCAAAAAAGCAGGTTCCAGTAATCCAGTTTTTCTCTTAGATGAAATTGACAAAATGAGCACCGATTTCCGTGGCGATCCTTCTTCCGCTTTATTAGAGGTTTTGGATCCTGAACAAAATAGCACTTTCAATGATCATTACTTAGATTTGGATTACGATCTTTCTAAAGTCATGTTCATCACGACCGCGAATACACTTCACACGATTCCTTTACCTTTGCAGGATCGTATGGAGATCTTGAGAATTCCTGGATACACCGAAGAAGAGAAACTCAACATTGCAAAAAAATATCTCATTAAAAAAGAAAAAGAAGCGCATGGTTTAAGTGACGATAATATCGATATCAACGATGGCGCACTTCGTATGATCATCCGACGCTATACCAAGGAATCTGGCGTCAGAAATCTGGAACGAGAATTGGCGACAGTTTGCCGTAAAGTAGCCCGAGAAATCGCAGAGCGTGGTAAAGATAAGAAGATCCTGGTTTCTGCTAAAAATCTCCCGAAATATTTAGGAACACCTAAATTCCGTTATGGACTTGCCGAAGAAAAAGATGAAATCGGCATGACCACAGGTTTGGCTTGGACCGAATACGGTGGAGAACTTTTAAGCACCGAAGTCACCATCTTACCCGGTAAAGGAAAACTCATCATTACCGGTAAATTGGGTGATGTGATGCAAGAGTCTGCGCAGGCAGCGATGAGTTATGTCAGAAGTAGAGCGAGTGCTTTCGGTCTTGAGAAAGATTTCTATCAAAGAATTGATATCCATCTCCATGTGCCTGAAGGAGCGATTCCCAAAGACGGACCTTCTGCAGGGATCACGATGGCAACGACTCTCGTTTCAGCCATCTTGAGAATTCCAGTTCGAAAAGATGTGGCGATGACAGGTGAAATTACTCTGCGAGGAAAAGTTTTACCAATCGGTGGACTCAAAGAGAAAATCTTAGCGGCCCATCGTGGTAAAATTAAGACTGTCCTTATTCCTAAAGAAAACGAAAAGGATCTGAAGGATATCCCTAAAAATATCTTAAGCGATATCCGAGCGATCCCAGTCGATAATATGGATGAAGTTTTAAAGAATGCTTTAGTGTTGGATGGCTCTATCTCTCTGTTTAAAACTGGAGAGACTCATGAACAAATCTTGCACAAGCTACTCTTTGCGAGCCCAGAAGCCGCAAAAGCTGAAGTACCTGGAGCTCCTGTCGTCGCGACACCTCCAGCAGATTTGATCCATCACTAAATCTTAATGAATCCTTAAGATGTGAAGGGCCGCACTCTACGAGTACGGCCCTTTACTTTTCCGCTATCCTACTCTCATCCGTAAAAAATCTTTCAAGGAGAGAGAAGCTAATCGAAGGTAAGGATTTTCTTTTTTCTGCTCACCCAGGCTGGCACTTGGGACTGCCCCGTAATTATGTCCTGGAAATAGAATCGTATCTTCCGGTAGCCTCATTAATTTTTGCGTGAGACTGTAATACATTTCTTCCGCATTGCCGCCCGGCAGATCGCAGCGCCCGCAACCATTGATAAAAAGCGTGTCTCCACTAATCAGATTTCCTTGAACTCGAAAACATTGACTGCCGGGCGTATGGCCAGGTGTATGAATCAGTTCAATTTCCGTATTTCCCACTTTGATTTTTTGACCATGATCCACCGCCGTTAAACTCGAGGCCGGCGCGAATTTAATGAAAGGCAGGTCATTTTTATTTACGTAGACAGGCACTTCTTTGCGCTCGAGGAGTTCTCCAATTCCATTCGTGTGATCATAATGATGGTGCGACACCAGGGCGCCTACGATTTCGAGATCCGCTTTTTCTGCCTGTTTAAAAATCGTATCTATTTCCCACGCAGGGTCCACCACCAAAGCTTGACGACTTTGGGCATCTCCTAACAAATAACTAAAATTTTCCATGGGTCCTATTTCAAATTGGCGGAGAATGAGGTCAGACATGGCTATCCTTTCAGTGAGTATTTGAGCGCGTTTCGTGTTTCTGCTACAATTTTATGAAATGAGTCCAATCCCTTTATTCAATTGGTTATACGGAACTTTCTTTACTTCGCCTTCTTTGAACGAAGGTATTTCAGAAACCCCATTGAATTTTGACATGCTTCATCGTGAATTTCTAGCACTCAAAACGGATCAAATGGATGTGAAAATTCCAAAGAAAAAACAAGATCCCATTCTTTGCAAAAATCTTCAGCTTTTTTTCGAGCAAACTTTCATCGATACACTCACTCAAGAATCCATCGGTGGAAATGCGGGAGCAGGGCACACGGGCATCAATGCCTTTTATCATCCAGTGACGGGTGAACTCAAACATTTCGGAAATTTTCATGAATTACGCGAAGCATTTTGGGATGAAGTGACGGGACAAACTACTTTAGAAGGCGACTATCACTGCACTTTTAGAATTAATGTGCAGCACACAGGAAAAATTACGGAAGTTTTATTCGAACAACAACCTCTCACGCCTCAAGCAAAAGAGCGACTTTTAGGACTGGTGGGTTTTCAAGTGATGATTCCCTTCACTCGGGTGTATCAGGCCTTAAAATGTTCCGAAGAAATAGAGTGAAAACTCCTCTCGAAAATCATAAAGTTTTGAACCATGAAAAAAATAAAAGTGAAGGATGTGTTTCTCTTCTTAAGCGAGTGGTCTCCAGTAGATTTAGCCGAAGCATGGGATCATGTGGGTTTGCAATTAGGTTCAATGCAGGCTGAAGTGAAGGGTGTGCTAGTTTCTTTAGACGTGACTCAAGAAGTGCTTGCGGAAGCAAAACGTAAATCTTGTAACTTGCTCATCACTCATCATCCTCTTGCTTTGGATAAATTGAGCCGTCTCTCTCCACAAAGTATTCCCGTGCGCTTGGCGAAAATAGCTCATAAGCAGAAAGTGAATATTCTTTCTTTCCATACTAATCTGGATTCGAGCGAGGAGGGCCTTAATGATTTGCTGGCTCGTCGCTTAAAGCTGCCAAAGCCGCAACCTTTGATTCAAAGCAAGCAAGTCCCGCGCTCGGGAATGGGACGAATTTCGACGATTAAAGCGATGAGCTATGCTCAGTTTCTGAAGCATTTAGCGAAAAACCTATCCTTGAAAAATTTTCGCTATGTGGGCGATCTGAAAAAAAAGATCAGAAAAGTTGCCGTCGTGACGGGGAGCGGCGCGGGATATTATCTCGAAGCGAAAAAAAAAGACGCGGAGGTTTTAGTGACGGGAGATCTCAAATATCACACAGCGCTCGATGCATTAGCGGAAAAGATGTGCATCGTGGACATTGGACATTTTGAAGGTGAAGTCGGCATGCAGGCTCTGGTGGCGGAAAAATTAAGAAGTTGGCCCTCAGCTATTTCAGGAAAATTAAAAATTTACGAAAGCAAAGTTCAGAAAGATCCCTTTCAGTTTTGGCCTGCATGAAACTCTAATGCCTGAAAATACTCGCCCTCTTCGAGGATAAGAATTTCACAAGGTACACTTTCACCCACCATGTCATAGTTTTTGACATTTGATGATTGTTTGCACATGAAAGAGAGTTAAATCCTGTAAAATCTTGTTAAAATGAATAGAGCCGGCCTAGTTTTTGCTTTGTTTAATGAAGAGTTGATCAGTGAGCTTCATTCCACTTGAGGTTGTAAGCTTATAGAGAGAGGTGTTGTATGAATGTTTTGAAGGCCATAGTCATTTTGTTTTGCGCATTTGCTTTCATTCGACCTGCCTATTCAGGAAGTGGAACCGGCACGCAGGATCCTTCAAAAACCACTCTATCTAATCCTCCTGTAATAGAGAATAACAAGCCGCAGCTTAACGAGAATGGAACATCTTCTGCGCGCGATATTGAAGTAGAAAATTTGCAACGAGCGAGAACAGGCTTGGATCCCATTCCAAAAGAACCTAGCGAAGAAGACTGTGCTCGTTTTCGAGCCCAAAGAGAAGCTGTGAGACAAGCATTACAAAATCCGGGGGCACACCCAAACACTCCGATTCAATTAAATATAAGTGCAGCCGAAGCAATTTGCATGCAGCGTGAAAATCAAGCTCAAAGTGACAGGGAAGCAGTGCAACATGATCAATTGCGCTGTGCTTCAAGACCTTATCTAGCTCTTATGGAAAATGTGCGGTCTTTACAGACTAGAGCCTGTGAGAGGTGGGCAGAACGTGAAGTGGCCTGTACTCATCTCTATGTAGATTCTTCAAATGCGGCAGGTTCCCTCTTCATTCCATTTTTTTTCTTTTATGCGATTCAAGCAGATGCAGAAAGGAATGCTGAACGATTGCGTTGTCAGGCAGGTGCAAGGCTCCAGAAATATATCTGCGAAGCTAAACTGTCCGAGCGTTGTCAGGGGAGTGATGAGAGAGTGTATACTTGGCAGGAAGGCGATGTTCGCTATTCGGAACTGGCTCGGGCAGACCGTGCAGTTTGCTCTTCATTTGTAGACTACTTTAATTCTTGTCCTGCTTCGCCGATGAGCGAAGAGGATGTGAGCCTTCTCGAAGAGTGTCTATCTTGTGGTTACGCAGAGAAGGATTCGGTGAGAAGACCTTAACAATTAAGATCATTGGAAAAAATTTCCAGAATTTTTTTCTTCCTATAGCGAATCTTTAATTATTTAGGTAGTTTAATCCCCTTTATTTTATTCTTTTATTCGAAACATTTATGAGTTAGTGCCGACAACCTTAAAACATAGGAGGGCACACACACATGGGCGCATTGACCATTAAATCATTGGCTGCTTGGGGCTTTATCGACTCTAACCGCGACGGTAGAGTGAGCCTCGAAGAGCTTCCTCATTACAAAAACCGAAAACTTGAAGCCAACCAAAAGAAGGCTTTTCAATTATTAGCTCGCTTGGCCGGCGATGCTAATTCTCTTGAGCAAAAGGATTTGGATCGCTTGAACACAGATCCTTACGCTCTTTCGCAAGTCATGAATGAGGATCCTGAATACCGCAGCGATCTCATGAGTCGGGCAGTGTTGGAGCAGGGTAAAACACAAGCACAGGGTTTAGGTTCACAAAGACGCGATGGTATTCCTCCCATCGCTTTCAAGCGATTAATGACTTTCTCTCAGTTGGCGCTCAATCATTATGGATTGAGAACACCGGTAAATGGAAATTACGATGCTACTACAGCCCACACTGTGAATGAATTCCAGAATCACTTCAGATTGCAAAGTGGCCGAGATGGAAGCTTCATCGATCGCAGCACTTTTGGAGCCTTGATTTTAAGCAATCAATATAATCCGGCAAATTTGAAAGAGTCGATCGAGTCCATTGGATTGTGGCTGAAAAAACAATCGCCCAAGGCTTTTCTGCTCGATAATTACGAACAATCCCATCCACAGCAAAAAGAAAATATTAAGGCTTATGCCGATTTGATTCTCTCCACGCTGCAATATCTCTACCCGGACGAAGTGCCGCCTTGGAAAACCGAAGGGCGTCGCGATGAAGCGAATCAATGCTTGAGTTCCCGTTTTAAAACGGCCTGGATTAGCCCAGATACTTTGAATTTGCTGGCGCAGGCTTTGGCAACTCATATTCCTCCCCGGTAGGCTTGTGGTAAAGAGCTCTTCGCGAATCGTTTGACATTTGAATTCAAGGCTTGCTAAGGCCTTGCCATGGAAAAAAAAATCCCCATCCAACTCGCCCACAGTCCCGATCCTGATGATGCCTTCATGTTTTGGGCGCTGGCGAAAGATAAATTCGATTATTCTCCTTATCAATTCACGCATATTCTCTCCGATATTCAAACGCTGAATGAAAAAGCGGAGCATGGCCAATACGAGATTACCGCCATCTCTTTTTACGCCTATCCTTTTTTAGCAGATAAATATGCGCTGCTTGCTTCAGGTTCGAGCATGGGTGATAATTATGGTCCCATGGTCGTGTGCAAGGCGGAGAATCTTGGCAAAAAATTATCGGAAATGAAAATCGCCATCCCTGGCAAAAAAACTTCAGCCTACTTAGCATTGCAATTATTCGAACCCAATTTGAATTTAGATAATATGTCTGTCGAAGTCTTCGACCAAATTCCTCGTCTAGTCGCCGAAGGCAAATACGACGCGGGTTTGCTCATTCATGAAGGCCAATTGACTTACGAAAAAGATGGTCTGAAACTTTATGTGGATTTAGGCAAGTGGTGGTTCGAGAAACACAATCTTCCTTTGCCCTTGGGGGGCAATGTCGTTCGCCGCGATCTGGGCGAAAAGGTGATGAAGGATTTATCCCGCATCTTAAAACAAAGCATTCAACTCAGTTTAGAAAATCGAAAAGAAGCCGTCGCTTACGCTCTACAATTTGGTCGTGGACTTGATATGCAGCTCGCGGACCAATTCATTGGCATGTATGTGAATGAACTCACGGTCGATTACGGAGAACGCGGTCGCAAAGCCTTAAAGGTTTTCTTCACTGAAGCGACGGAGCGTGGCTTGATTCCTCCGGTTGAGCTCAAGTTCGTAGACTAAGCGTCGTGCTTTCCAATCCATTTCAATATCTCCGGAAAAACCTCTCTGGGCGCATTTTTGCCGATGATTAAGTCTAAGTGACCATAGTCGCTTTTGTGCCCTTCATGCTGGCCAAAGACCATCCATTTTTTTTGAGTCGAGGCTATTTCATCGAAGGATTTTTTAACCAGGCTTTGAGGCGTGAAAGGATCTTGATTGCCAGTGACCATGAGAAGGGGAGTGTGGAGTTTTTTGAGGTCGATGGTGTAATCCACGGATTCGTCGAAAGATTTGAGATTATTTTTTTTAATCCAGCGATGAAGTTGCTGGATCACTCCTGAAGAAACATCATCAACGGCGATGTCGCAACAAATCTTGAGAGTTTCTGCATCCATGTTTTCTTTCACGAAAAGTAAGGGTTCCTTCATATTGTGAAGGCGGTGGGAAAATTTTTCCATCAGCTTTGCGAGGCCACGATAAGGTAGGAAAGGGATGAGCTTGAGCAAAGGGTCGAGCTTCGCGGTCCATTTGAAATACGAAGGCGGTGTTTCTGCATTGATGGGAGAACCAATCGTGGTGATACTCTGGAAAATTTTTGAAGATTGAGTGGTGATATAGGGATAAACTAAAAGACCCCCCAAGCTGTGGCCGATCCAATGCAGCTTCTTTTTTCCGCAAGTTTTTAAAATGTAGTTTACAGCACAGGGTAGGTCTTGTTGGATGTAGTGATCGACGTTCCACTTTTGCTTCAGCCAAGCCCAGGATTCTTTTTTTCGCGAATTGCCCGAGCCGCGCAGTTCAATCATCCAAACATCCCAACCTTCCTTCCACAAATACTGCGCGAAGGATTTGCCTTTCCCTGGAAAGTCGAAGTTGTAACGATTAGAAGCCAAGCCATGAACTAAAAAAACAGGATGGCGTTTTTTATTTTTTCCTTCATAGCGATAAAGGCAAATATTCCAATCATCCTTCGTTTTAATTTCGTGACTTTGATATTCTTTTTTTTCAGCATTCTTCATGGCGTTTCCGTTCCTTTAGACTCTGAAAAACGATTATAAGGGAGGAATGATGCCATTGGGAAGCATTCCAAACTTCGTCTTAATTTTTCTTGCATAGTCCCCCTTGCAAAAGATAGAGGCCCCTTATATAAGATGGCAGCTCAGAACCTGGTTTTAAAGATTCTTTAAAGGAGATTTTCATGGCCGATAAGACCGATAGACTTCCCCAACAACCGGAAGGCAAATTTTACGTAGACAGCCAATGCATCGATTGCAATCTTTGCCGCGAAACGGCCCCGGAAAATTTCAAAAGGGATGATGATAAGGGCTATTCTTACGTTTATAAACAACCCGCAAGTCCCGAAGAAGAAAAGCTTTCCCAAGAAGCCATGGAAGCTTGTCCTGTGGAAGCCATTGGCAGTGATGGAAACGCCTAATTAGGTAGCCCCAAAAGAATATCGACATTCTTACTACCCGGTACTACCGGGTTTTTTTTTGCCGTGCCTTCAAAGTCACCTCTTTGAGCGGGAGCACTTTCAGGATTTTTCTGCACGCGGGCAGTAATTTCCATCAAACCTTCAAATTTCTTTTCGGGAAAAATAATATCATCCTGACTCAGTTCGTATTTCGCTGGAAAAATGACGGGTGCGATTTTATGCACGGCCAGTGGAGTTTTGAGGGCAGGATTCGTTTCACTGGTTTTGGCTGCGGATTCTGGGGCAGAGACGGGATAAGCAAGGATATAGAGTACATCCGAAGCCCCTATCTTATTCGCAAGATTGTTGGGAATATTCACCTTGCCTTCGATGGTTTTGGGTTTGCTTTCCACGGAGCAAGCAGCGATCGAAAGCGATAGTAAAAGCAAGGCAAGTATTTTCATGATGAGGAAACGAGTAGCAACACTTTAGCGGGAATACAAGTGGAGTGTGATTGAATAATCCGTGCTTTTACACTTTAGCAACATGTCTTGCTATGGATCGATAGAGCGACATGGCTCTCATTCTGAATCGCAGAAGCTCGCAAGGCTCTTTTTCGAATTTATCCAATGCTCAAATCCAAATGGATCATTTGCAAATGTCCTTTTCAGATGGCGCAACGGATTGGCGGGCATTAGCATCAATGGCTCTGGGTGGCTTTGCATATAGGGCCACCAGCTGTGCCTTGAAGACCTTGCCTCTGCGGAATTTAAATCACTGGATTGCTCCTGCCTTAGGTTTAAGTTCAGAGGTCAGTGTTTATCGCGCTTCCTATCATTTGCTCTCGGGTTCGACACATTCAAGTTGGACGACTGACTTTGTGAATTTTGGTTCACTGAAAGTTTTTGGAAAGCTTGCACAGGGGCAAAATTTGGTTTTATCCCATGCTTTCCAAAATTTTGGGATGATGGTGGGGCATCATTTAGCCTATGGCTTCCATCTAACAACTCGCCCTGAAGGGACGCTCGCGGAACAATTTCTTCACGCGGAGATTACAAATTGGCAAATGAAAGCCGGAATGCAACTGTTTAGCGGCTTCACTTCTCATCGTTTGAACCTCATCGAGAGGCGACTACACACATTGGAACAATCTTATCGACCTCGAAGCTTTTCTGAGGGATCCCATTTTATTGCTCCGACCCCTAGATTGAATATTTTTTTAGCACAAGAGATGCAAAGATTGGGACGCGGAAAAGCAGCCCAATATCAAGCGGAGCGCCATCCTGAATTGTATGTAGAGGATATGTTAGGACTTCAAGTCGCCTTAAGGCAGCACATCCAAGGTCTTGATGTCTCTGTTAAGATCCTGAACATGGAATGGCTTATGGATCCAACTCATCCAGCCATTAAAGAGTTTAGGGCAGGCAGGCGGCTGGAAAAGTTTTATAAAGATGTTTTGGGAGATATTTTGTCTGCCTCTCATTTGGAAGAACTGAGAATTCACCAACGCGAAGGGGAAGTATTACAATTGTTTCGCTTCAAGTCTTTTGATGCACGTAAGCAACGAGAGAGGGAAAGCATAGATTTCATTCATCATTCGAGAGAAGAGGGCTTCGAAGCTTTTGGAGAAGATAGCGCTCGAGTGGCCAGAGCCCGAGTGATATTTCCTCTTCATGCAGTTCCCCGCGAGAAATTCACTCTGGGTGAATACTTGAAACATCTCAGAGAATTGAGCCTGCTTGGAGTTTCTGAACTTTTACCTCGATTAGAAACGGCCTTAGGCTATCCAATTTCCGAACCCACCTATCGCAAATATGAACAAGGCAGAATCCAAGAAATCCCTTTGCCAGTACTCGCCGAGTTGGCGCGTATTTATAAAGTAGATCCTAGAAAACTGATCATTATATCCAATCGGAGCCGTTTTTCAGAATTGAGTCCAGATCTTTGGCAAGGCAGCCGGTACCCACTATATTTAGAAAAAGATTCGGATGTGCTGAGGGTGAAGAATTTTGCGCTTACGGATGCTCGGCGGCGAAGCCTTGGCTATCTTCTCTATGAGTTTCGCAAAAATCCTTTTCAACCTATGGAAATGGTGACTCTGGAATCGGTCTTAGGATATGCGGACAAGGCATATCCTTCCATCGAGTTGAATAAGGCGTATCCCACCTTAGAGCGCTTGAGAAAAATAGCGCAGGTCACAGGACGAAGTTTAGATGAAATTTTGGAGGCCGCGAATCAAACTTGGCATGCGGATTTAGATATTCAAGCTGTGTTGGGTGCACAAGTTTACATAGAACCTCTCTCCGATGATCGTCAAAGGATAATGGACTATCGAAAAAATCCTGGCACCTTGGGACAGCGGCTTTTTGTTTGGAGAAAAAGACAAGGCTTCACGATGGCCGAAGCAGCGGAGCATGCCAGCATTTCAGAGCCTAGCTGGCGTGAACGCGAACAAAATGTTGTGGATGTTGAAGGCTTAAGCTTGAGAACTTGGCTCGATTTATTTGATAAGCTTGGCTTAGACAAGGCCTCTATTTTGGAGCGCATGGAGGCCAAAAGTAGAAATGTGTCGAGGGCGGGAGAGTTGTTGCTCTCTGCCTTGGGTTCTGAAGGTGTGAACACTTTTGCCCTCAGGCTTGGAATTTGTGAAAAGCATTTGGGTGAAATTGCCCAGGGTAAGCGGGCAGGAAATGTTTTTGTCGATCCTGATTATTTGCTGCGTGTTGCGGATGGCTTGCCCGATTTGGAGAGGGATGTTTTTTATGCGGCCTTGCATCCCGATGTTGTGAAGTATTTTCCAGAGACCGCAGCTCCAAAACCAGTTTTGCATTTGACTGAGGATCAAATCCGCGCGGCGAGCTCTTTGCATTTAGGCGACCTGCTTTTTGCACATCGTATGGAGCATGGTCTCTCCCAAATCGAAATGGGTCAAAGGATAGGCGTGAGCAATCAAAGTATCCGATTGTATGAGGGCTTCAGGGGAGAAATTCAGGATCCAGCTATTTTAGAGTCTTTGGCGACCCATCTTGGGCTTGATAGAAGAATGTTTTATATCGCTGCGAGATTTCCGGCTTTGAGGATGTTTCGCATTTTGGATCCAAGCACCAGCAAATCGAGGATTATGCCTGTGCCCGAATATCAAAGTCTCAACCAAGAAAGAATCCGTAGACTACGCTACGACAATATGCGGGATGATATCGTTGAAGCGATGAAAGTAAGAGGAATGGAAGGGGCGGAGGCACTGAGCAGGGCAGCGGGTGTACCTTTAGCAAAAGCCAAAATTTGGCTCTTCAACGGGCAACGCCTCAGCATAGAAGACATAAACATTCTCGTTCGGACTTTCCCTGAATTGTCTTACCGCAGCTTTTACGAACATTTCTTCCATGCGCCTCTTGCATATTTTTTTGGTGTAGACTCCGAAGGCAGGATTCCTTATCGATTTAGCAATGGCGCTGAGTTAAGATCTTCGTATCTTGCGAAGATTCCCCAAGCCTTTGAAGCGCATGTTTTAGAAAGATATGGCTCTCTCTACAATGCGGAGAGAGAAACGGGATTAAGTATCGTGGCCAATCGAGCCGCTCTGAGAAGATTTTTTGAAGGCAAGAGTGATGAAATGGTTATTGCGAATTTAGCTCGAGTGACGGGATTTCCGAAAGCTGATTTATATGCATATATGAGGCGCAATGAATTGCCTGTGCTGACTGAACCATGAATTTTTCTCAAGAAATCCAAATGATCAAAGACATAGCCCTAGCTATGGGTTTTTCAGCAGTGGGTTTCAGCGCCTTGGTGAAAAATTCCCCAGCCAGTCTGCGCTTTGAAGAATGGTTGACCCAAGGATTTGCCGGCGAGATGAAATATCTCGAGCGTGGATTGGAAAAGAGAAAAAATCCTCAACTTATTTTACCCGAAGCAAAAAGCTGCATTGCTCTGAGCTGGGATTACTCCAAACATAATTTCGGCGATCCCGCTTTAAATCCTTCCCCTTATATTTCGCGTTACGCATGGCGAAAAGATTACCATGAAATCTTAGGAGATAAACTCTCGAAATTAGAAGTGAAGTTGAAAGAGATTTTTCCCCAAGAGCATTTTAAATCTTATGTAGACACGGGTCCTGTGATGGAAAAAGAGGTGGCGGCTCAAGCGGGTTTAGGATGGGTGGGCAAACATACCAATCTCATCGATGAAAAGAAGGGCTCTTATTTTTTCTTAGCCAGCTTGCTAACGACTCTTGATTTGGAGCCCCATCAGCCCGTGAAAGATCGCTGTGGCACTTGCACTCGTTGCATCAAGGTGTGTCCGACTCGGGCGATCATTGCTCCTTATGTGTTAGATGCACGTCTTTGTATCTCTTATCTTACCATTGAAAATAAAGGCCCCATCCCTCTCGAACTCCGTAGGGGAATTGGACAACATGTCTTTGGCTGTGATGATTGCCAAGAAGTCTGTCCTTGGAATCGGGATGCTAAATTACCGGAAGAGTTTTTAAGAAATCCCTCTTTGGATGAGCTGCATCGCTACTTGGAAATGGATGAAACAGAGTTTAAAGCTTACTTTAAAGACAGCCCCATTCTTCGCTCAAAACGTAGGGGATTTTTAAGGAATGTCTGCGTGGTTTTGGGGAACTTAGGAAAGGCAGAATCCATCCCTTTTTTAAATCGGGTGCTGGGGGATCTAGAGCCCTTAATCCGGGAGCATGCTGCCTGGGCTCTTGAGGAAATCAAAGGTTGACGTCATCTTGAGAATAGAGTTTATTCCGCTGCCAATGGCATCCCATAAAATAGAACAATTAGTCGCGGAACTTCTCAAAGAATTGGGCGAAGACCCTCAAAGGGAAGGTTTGTTAAAAACCCCCAGCCGAGTGGCCAAGTCTCTTCAGTTTCTGACCCAAGGCTATGAACAAAATCCTGACGAAGTCATCAATGGGGCCAAATTCACCGAAAAATATTCTGAAATGATTGTGGTAAAAGACATCGCGCTTTACAGCCTTTGTGAGCACCATTTGCTGCCTTTTTGGGGACGAGCCCATGTCGCTTACATCCCTGAGGATAAAATTATTGGTTTATCCAAGGTCGCTCGTTTGGTTGAAATTTATTCTCGACGTCTTCAAGTGCAAGAGCGCATGACCACTGAAATTGCTGAAACTTTGCAAAAAACTTTAAATCCACAAGGAGTGGCTGTGGTCATCGAGGCAGAGCATCTTTGCATGCAAATGCGCGGAGTTCAAAAGCGCGGTTCGGTTGCCATCACTTCAGCGATGTTAGGAGTGTTTCGGAGTAATCTTGCGACACGCCAAGAATTCATGGGCTTTATTAAAAAGTAAATTCACTATGGATGTTATTCTTCAAAAAATAAAAGCTAAAGTCGAAGCCTCTCAGCGAATCAATGAAGAGGAATGTTTGGCACTTTATCAATCGAATGATCTAATCGCCTTGGGCCAAATTGCCAATATTGTCCGAGAACGCAAAAACGGAAAAATTACTTATTATAATATCAATCGCCATGTGAATTACTCGAATGTTTGCTACGTCGAATGTAAGTTCTGCGAATTTGGCCAGCCGAAGAGTTCCCCGAAATCATATCTGCTCGACTTGGAAGAAATGAAAAGATTGGCGAAGACTTCAGAAGCAGAAGGCGCGACCGAACTCCACATCGTCGGCGGACTTCATCCCGATTATAAAATCGATTACTACGAAAATTTACTACGTGAATTGAAAACCGTTGCGCCGAGCCTGCATTTAAAAGGCTTTACCGCGGTTGAAATCGATTATTTTGCGAAGGTCAGTAAGATTTCCGTGGAGGAAACTCTCACACGTTTACGTCAAGCCGGACTCGATTCTCTGCCGGGTGGAGGGGCGGAAATATTAGGTGAGCGCGTTCGTAAAGAAATTTGCCCCAATAAAATTTCAGGTGAACGCTGGTTAGAAATCCATCGCATCGCGCATAAAATGGGATTTCGCAGTAATGCGACCATGCTTTATGGTCATGTGGAAAAAGATGAAGACCGCGTGGAGCATTTGAAAATGCTGCGCGATTTACAGGATGAAACAGGCGGTTTTCAAACTTTTATTCCCTTGAGTTTCATTCCCTTCGACACTCCCATGGCCCATTTGCCGGAACCTACGGGCCTCACCGATTTGAAGCAAATTGCCGTCAGCCGAATTTACCTCGATAACTTCGATCACATCAAAACCTATTGGATCATGAGCGGCGTAAAAATCGCCCAGCTTGCGCTTTCCTTTGGTGCAGATGATTTGGATGGCACGGTCACCCAAGAACGCATCGTGCACATGGCCGGCGCCAAAACTCCTGAAAAGCTGAGTTCGGAACTCATCCAAAAACTCATTCGTGAAGCGGGCCGCGAACCCGTCGAGCGCGATACACTTTATAATACCCTCCATCGAGTGGCTTAATTTAATAAGCTTTTGTCCTTCCTAAATTTTTTGCTAGTCTGCGAGCATGACTGAGACCGGGCGCCCCTTCTGGGCGGTCGAGGAAATGGTTGGAAACGAGAGTTGGAAACCATGAATAAAAAAACAATCAAGCGTTTAGTGGGCCTCATCCTTTTTTTAGTGTTGGCTTATTTTGCAGGATTTTATTTGGCGCCTTATCTGCAAGCGCGTTGGCTGTTTTATAAGATGGAAAAAACGTCGAGAGAGTCCACTCAGGCCATCACGAGCCTTGTTGCGGATGCAAAAGAATCGATGAATGCAGAGTTCGGAAAAATGAACGAAGATCTGCAGAAAAGTTTAAATCCTGAATCAAGCCCTGCTGCAGAATCGCAGGCAGCGGTCCCTGTAAAACCAAAGTCTATCCAGCAATTGGAAGAAGCTCGCGACAAGGTCAATGAGCTCAAAAATCAAAGCGAAAAACTTTTGGCGCCCTACATGCTTGTTTTCTCAGAGCCTGCCTTTTTGAAATTTTTGCAAGAGGCGCATGTGCCACCGCACTCTCCCAAAACGACTTACTGCTTTTTTGCACCCCCTCCTGCGCCGAGTCTTGATGAAGTGCAACAATGGCTCAACACCGTGGACGCCGAAGATGTTTATTCGAAGATCGACAAATCTTTAGAAGATAGTGTGGCCTATGAAGAAAAATTTCATCACGGCGATAAGTTTTCTGCCTATGCGGATTATTTGAAGCAAAGTCATCCCAATATCCTGCAGCCCAAACTTTTGTATCGCGCACATTTTTATGGCTACGTCGACCAAATCAGAAAAGCTAAATTGAAGCAGAAACCCCTTGATGCCGAAATGGAGCAGTTTTTAGAGGAAAATTCACGTTTTGTTTCTAATCGACCCGCTTTTTTTGGAATTGTTATTCCCCAAGTTCTGCGCAAAATTTTTGAAAAAGATGCCGTCGAAATTCTGCAAGGCTTTCAACTGATGATTGCGAGTGTGGGTGCCTGCGAAGATGTAAGCAATATGGGCATTCAGGATTTGGTCGCTCGTAATGAATGCTACCGACATGCGGATAAATGGGTGGGCTCCTACGTCAGCGAAGCGATGGCGAAAAAAATCCAAGAGACTAAAGGTTCTTTATATAGCTTAAATGTCAGTAGCAGCAAAATGCCGGAAAGCATGAAATACAGTCTCGAAATTTTTTCTTACGACGACGAATCGAATCGAAAAACTCTCGATGTGCTCGTGGGCTTGAACGATGTAGGTCTTCCTACTTGGCTCAAAGCTTGCGGAAATGTGCACTACAATTCAGTAAAGCGTAGTTTTTCCACCCCTCCGTTGAATCTTATTGAAGCGAAAGGTGCCGCCTGGAGCGAGATTCCAGCCGAGTGTGCAGCAAGACTTTGGGACGAAGTTAAAATAGGAAAATTAGCTAATGGTATGATTGGATTTCAATTTCCCACTATAGTCCCGACTTGGTTTTGGGATAACTTGAGCCTTAAATCCGACGAGTGGGTGGTGAAAGTAAACGGAAAATTATTGGATTTTGCGACGATGGGTGAACTCAAGCAAAATACCAAATGGCTTGCCAAAGAAGGGATTCAAATCGAAGTCATTTCCAATCAAAATCTCCTTTCTCCTGCTGAAAAAGAGACAAAAAATCCGAAAAAAAACTTGATAAAATCCAAATAAAATATAGCAACTTATGATTGCACACACCGAATCTGAGGCTTCACACAACCTTTAAGGGGGCCACGAGAATGCTTTTATGTCACGCATTGACTCTCGTGTTTCTATTTCACGTTTTGCTTCTCAATCGAGCGCAGCTAGTAATGCTCAATTAACCATCGATGCGGGACTTCATTCTTTTTCCCGAGAAGCTTCAAATCCAGTCAATTTAATTCCCATGGCGAGCGCGAGCTTTGCCTATCAATTTGGACGCAGTGCCTTAACGGCGATGGGGGCAGGACGCATTCTCTCCAATGTTTTGGCCTTTGGAATGGAAGTAAGTGCGCTGCGCGGCACTTCATGCTTACTTTCTCCGAGCGGAGAAAGCTTTTTGAACCGAGAATCTTTTTTAAGAAGCGCGCTCGACTTAAGTGTTTTTAAATTGAGTGGTCATTTCCTGCGTAGTGGAAACTTCTTCGGTCGTCATGGCATTCAAGCTTTTGCCATGATGGGCGCCGAAGATTTGGGAAGTCTTGCCGGCATGGTGGATCATTCAACGGCCACGAGCGCCGAGCGTTTTGCGCATGCGTTTACAACTAGCATTCAACTCGAAGTGGGCGCTTTTTTAACCGGTGTTGCGACGGGTCATGCTTTGAAAACGGTGGAAAGATCCTTAGAGTCATCCAGAAATCTTCGGGACGTATCTCAACAAAGCGTTCAAGGGATCAATGCTCAGGCTCGAACTCTGAGCATGTCGAATGAAACTTATCGTATCAGCGAGGATGCGCGGCCTATTCCCTTTGAAGTTCGTGCTCTTTTTCCTGCCTTTGCTAGAGATACCCAACGAATAAGAAATATGTTGGGAAGAGCTGCGCATATCCCTGATATTGATCTGGGCGTTTTCATGCACAATCTCCGCATTATGGCGAAAGGCAGAGGCTCCCAATTCGCTATCAATCAAGCCGAAGCCGCGATTCGTTTTTCTCAAAGTGCAAATCCCAGAATCCAGCAAGTTGGAATTCAGCAGGCCTTAGCCATCGCTGAAGACACCATTCGCGATTATCACGATTCGAGCGTGGACTTACCTTACTTCGAGCCTGCTAAACCTGCTGAACATGTCAAATCTGCGGATCACGTAGTAGACTTAGCACCTAATCATCCGGGCTTTTTAGATCCAGATTACCGAGCTAGAAGAGATGAGATTGCATTAATCGCAAGAGGCTATGAGCCACATACATTGCGAGCAGGCGCTGACTACGGAGATATTCCTCTTGCACCTTATATTGCCAAAGAACACGCTTTTTGGAGATACATCAATGAGTTGCTCGAACCTTTGCACCGTGCGCATGCTTGTCGTGAATATTTAGAAGCACGTCGCCTCTTTCAGGTGAGAACAGATGAAATTCCTCAATTAAGAGATTTAAGCAAACGCTTGCGAGAGATGACGGGATTTCAATTGATCCCTGTCGATGGTTTAGTCACAACTCGAGATTTTTTAGGGACTTTAGCGTTGAAACTTTTTCTTTCGACTCAGTATGTGCGACATTATTCTCGTCCTGGTTACACCCCTGAACCCGACATTTCACACGAGGTTACCGGTCATGCCGCTTTCTTGGCAAACCCTCAGATGGCAGAACTCGCGCGTCTTTTTGGAGAAGCCACGCAGCGTGCGAGCACAGCAAGCGATGAAGAAATCGATCGTTTAGGCAATCTGTATTGGCATACCATTGAATATGGAATTTTATTAGAAGACGGTGTGCCTAAGGCTTATGGTGCTGGCCATTTAGGCTCTGCCGGAGAATTACCTGAAGTAGTGGTTCGTCCTCACATTGTGTTTGATGCGGACATTCTCCATTTAATGGAACATTCTCCTTATGATCCCACACGCATGCAGCCTTATTATTTCGCCGCACCCTCTTTTGACGGCTTGGTTGAATTATTAGGGAATCATTTAAGGCGATGGCCTTCTAAAGCCATTGTTTCTTCAAATTCTGCTATAGATTTTGACTTGAGCAGCGTTTCTTCTAGACCGCAGCAATCTCGAGTAATTATCGGAGTTACCGGAAAAGATGCTTCGGGAAAAGATAGTGTTCTGGAAATGCTTGCTGCTCAAGGATTTAGAACCATGAGTTTATCCGACGCTCTTCGAGCACAATTGAGGGCTGATGGGAAAGAACCGAGCCGAGAAAATTGTCGAACTCTTGCGAATGAATTGAGAGCTCGAGATGGTGCGAGTGCCTTGGCTCGGCTTGCGATTTCACAAATGGAAGCCGGGGTGAATTATGCCTTTGGTTCGATTCGAAATCCTGCCGAAGTTGAAGCTTTGAGAGAAGCAGGATTAGGACATTTTCATTTTATAGCAACTACAGCTCCTGCTGAATTACGTTTTGAACGATTGAATTCACGTGGCCGCTTAGGAGATGCGGCTACCTTGGAGGCTTTCTTGGCTCATGAAGCGCTTGAAGCAGGGAGTACGGATCCCAACGCTCAACAGATGGATCAAGTGATTTCGATGGCCGATCATCAAATTGATAATAGTGGAACGCTAGATCAGTTTAGAACAAATGTAAGTAGTTACTTGGACAGATTGAGACAAGCTCGATAGCGATGGCCAGCATGAGAAGTGAAAAGACTGCTTTCTTCCAAGTCAACTTATTTTGAGCTCGGTCGATTAAGATTCTCCAAGGAAAAAGGGAAGAGAAGATAGCTGAAGGAATAGCTATGTCTTCTATTTTAAATCGGCGGCTCGCATTGAATCTGCAAGATTCGCGTTTGAATGCGGATCAAATTCAGCAAGATCGACTTCTTGTTCAATTCCAAAACAATTTGGGTGATGGCTCTGCACTCGCGGCGATGACCGGAGCGGGCTTTGCTTATCGTTATTCGAACTCACTCTTTTGAAATATGCGGCTTCCTTACAACGAAGTGCTTCAGCTTAAAATAAAGGATAGGGCGGGAGTGAAGACACACTTTTTATAGGCCCACAACTTTAAAGATCTTTGATCGATAAGCCCTGCAGGGGCACACATGTCAAAACTATTAGAAAGGCGGACCGAACGAGTCGGCCTGACTTCAACTCAATATTTATTCGATAGTCTTTGGTTAGAAATTCCCCAAGAGCTTTCCAACCCACGCCATTTGATCCCTATTTTAGCAGGAGGGCTTGCCTACCATTGGGCTCGCCTGAGCAGCATACAAATGGGCTTGAGCTGGATGCCTGCCGCGTCTGGGTTCGTGAGAGCCAAGGCTTTTATTGTGGGTGTGGGAGCTGAGGCTTTCACCTATGAAAAACTTCATAGGTTTATGATGAATTCAGCGCCTCAAAGTCATTTTGGCCAGGCATGGACCTTTTCTAGTCTGCAGTTCGGTTTTTTGCGCAGCATGACTGTGGCATTCCCCTCTCAAAACTGGATTTTGCGGCATTTTGTTCAAGATGCATCCGTCTTATTGAGTCAAGATTTTGCGACTTGGCGAGGGTGGACTCCCAGTACTTCCGAGAATTTGATCCAGCGTTTCGTACACACAGAGATCT
Source organism: uncultured Pseudomonadota bacterium (assembly GCA_964556135.1). Lineage (GTDB taxonomy): Bacteria > UBA10199 > UBA10199 > JADFYH01 > JADFYH01 > CAYPXN01. Next base: position 24,813 of record CAZKUY010000005.1, on the reverse strand, counting down.
CAAACTTGCAGATCCTGTGCGGGCTTCAAACTTTTCATAAAATCTTTCCCCAGTGGAGTTCGAGAGAACGCGCTTGGGATCTTGTGGCGCAGACGAAGTTTCAAGCTTCAAAATCACCTGCGATGGAAACTTCAGTGAGTTTAGCGTCGATGGCTTCGCGGAATTATTTTCCGGAAGAAGTGATAAGTCGCTTACAAAAAGCTTTACCGGAAGAGGCGAAAGCGGAGTTTAGAGATTTAAAAACAATAGAGGAAAAGTTTGCTTCAGTTCTCGGAAAAGACAAGGTCTCGCCAAAAATTTCAGATGGCTTAAAAAAAGATTTTGACCAATTAAGAAATGCTTCTCATGAAAGTTCTTTTGCATTGGAAGCGGCGATACATAGACTTTCAAACCTCTCATCACATTTGTATTTGAGCGAGAAGTACGGTGTTGCAGCGCTCTTTTTGCAGCATCTGAAACTTTACGAGGGTCAGGTTCAAGGTGGATACCACAATGGGTCTTATTGGTACCATCCTTCTTCGGAATTACCACTGCCACCTCGGACTTTGTATGAACGTGAGAGTCGTGCCTGGATAGATCAACTTGAGCTGCAGCTAAAGCGCAGAGGAGAAGCTTTAGAGCTTGATGGAGAGATATCAGCTCATAAATACACCGTAGACCCCAATTTAGTGAATCGAGTCTGGATCGTTCAGCTGTTAAATTTTGCTACTCAAATCAAGGCCCGAGTGACTCTTCAAGATGCGCAGGTTTTGCTCGAGCCTTTTCGCCCTCGAGAAAGGCGGCCTGATGGCAGTTTACTGAATCGCGCCTTGTCTGAAATGGAAAAAGAAAATTTGGGCCCTGAAGCCCGTCAGGTTTTTGAATTAATAATTCCTTATTCCGAAATTGTCTTTGGAAATTATCACTCCAATTCAATACGTGTGAATTTGAGTTGGATTCTGGGTGGAATTGAGAGTGTTTTAAATCATCAAGTCCGTATTGTTTTTCATGAGCAAGACTCCCAGCTTGTTTTGAGAGTAATGAGTCCGAGTCTGTTTGAAAAATTAATTCAATTGCGTTTCGAAAAAGGCACGAGGGGTTTTTATTATGTGCCCGGAGAAATTTCCACAAAAGCGGTAATTCAACTGAGGGAACAGGGGATGGGTCCTGTTGGATTTGTAAGAAATCCACTTATTTTGAATGATGTTGCTGCCTACGTTCCAGCATGGATTTTTCCCTTCCACGATATTTTTCATGCTACGGTTTTGGCTACTTATCCGGATGCGCTTCGTCGCTTCTCCGGAAAGGTCTTCCGAGCGGCCCAATCCGAAGCTTTTGGGGCAGATCAGGCAGGACGAGAACATTTTCGACGTCTCATTGATTTCGATAGCGATCCAGAAAATTTTTTCGCACACACTTTGTCTTATCTTTCGAAATCTTCTACCACCAAAATTGTCAAAACAAAAAATGCAAGCCCTGTTTTGGGCGATCGACTTCGATTCATCAATGCTTATGAAATTTTCCTGAAGACAAAAATTGAGCCGAGTCCAGAGCGAGATGCTTTGCTCCGAGAGTTGGGTAAAGCTGCTGAGCCCTTAAGAAAAAGCGAAGCCAAGAATCGATGGCTAAGACTTTTTGGATATCAAATTCATTATCCTTTGGACTCAGAACGCTGATTTTTTTTGAAAGACGAAATATTGAATCTCGCGACCAAGTTTTTTCCACTTGGTTTCAAAATAAGTGGGATAAAGTGATTTGCCTTCCTCTAAATTCCACTGACTCTCCGGAAAAGATTTTTTTACCCATTCGGCGTAGGGCGCATTGTCGCTCGCGAAGAAAAGTTTTCCGTCTTTTTTGAGCAGGCGATGAAAAAGTTCCGCGCGTTCCGGATTGATGAGGCGATGTTTATGATGGCGTCGCTTGAACCAAGGGTCTGGAAATAAGATATAAATTTCCGAAAGGGATTCATCCTCAAAAATATAGGGCAGACAGTAACGCGCATCGCCGTGGACGGTGATGAGATTATCCGCCTTTGATTTTAAAGTTTTTTCGCCGACGCTTTCATAGCGCATACTTCGAAGTTCGACCGCGATGAAGAGTTTGGCAGGATGCTGCGCCGCAAACCAAGTGATGAATTTACCGTTGCCGGGACCAATCTCTAAAACCCATTCCTTGTTTTTGTCCCAAGGTGGAGGAGTGGGATAAAAGCGGAAAGGCTGTTTCCAGTCTTCCTTATTCTCATCTTCTGATGTAAATTCTGGTAATTCCATGGCCAATTCTGCTGAACAAAATGCTGATTTATTTTTCGATTATTTAAGGCTCGATAAGGGCCTGTCGAAGGCCACGCTCGAGGCTTACAGTCGCGACGTATCGCGCTATCTCGCTTTTTTGGATAAACATCAAGTCCCTTTCGATCAAGTGGAAGCCATTTGTCTGCTCGATTTTTTCGCGGAATTGCAGAAACAGGGCTTGTCCGTAAGGTCTCGAGCCCGCCTGCAGGTCAGTCTGCGCCAACTTCATCGCTTTTGGATGCAAGAAGGCTTGGTCAAGGAAGACCCCACGGAAAAAATCGAACTGCCCAAAATGGGTCGAAAGCTGCCGATGTGGCTGACGATTGAGGAAGTGGATGCTTTGTTATTGGCGCCTAATCTAGAGATCCCTTCCGGACTGCGTGATAGAGCGATGATAGAGCTCCTGTATGCGGCAGGATTACGGGTTTCGGAGCTCGTAGGCTTAAAATTGGATCAGCTTCATTTGACCGAAGGTTATTTGCTCGCCTTTGGAAAAGGTTCAAAGGAAAGATTAGTGCCCATCGGTCGTTCGGCGATTGTGTGGGTCCGTAAATACCTGGAATCCGCAAGGGCGCAGCTCTTGAAGGGAAAAAACAGCTCTGCTCTTTTTATTTCCCAAAAACGCACTCCGATGTCGCGGCAGCAATTTTGGTTATTGTTGAAAAAATATACCCAGCAAGTGGGCATCAAAAAAAAACTTTCACCGCACACTTTGCGACATTCTTTCGCAACCCATTTATTAGAACGCGGCGCCGATCTGAGAGCGGTGCAGACTTTGTTGGGACATTCGGATATTTCCACCACTCAAATTTACACGCACATCGACATGGAGCAGCTCAAAAAAGTCGTGAAATTGCACCCTCGCGGCTAGCTTTTGTCTCGTAGAAAACATTAGTTCGTATTGACAAGGCTCTGCGCTCCTTTGTAAGGGTAGTTCCTATGCCATATTGTCCAAATCTTTATTCATATCAAAGACGTAAGTCTCGCCAAGTCATGGTAGGCAAGGTCGGGATCGGCGCGAACAATCCCATCCGAGTTCAATCAATGACCATCTCCGACACCCTCAATACGGATGCGGTGGTAAAAGAAGCGATTGGCTTAATTGAAGCTGGCTGCGAAATAGTTCGAATTACAGCGCCCACCATTCATCACGCAGAAAACTTGAAAAACATTCGCGCGGAGCTTCGCGCCAAAGGTTATGAAACTCCCTTAGTCGCGGATATTCACTTCACTCCTCAAGCGGCCATGATTGCGGCTGAACACGTGGAAAAAGTTCGCATCAATCCCGGTAATTTTGCCGATCGAAAACTTTTCGCAGTTCGCGAATACACCGATTCCGAATACGATGATGAATTGAAGCGCATCGAAGAAAAATTTATTCCTCTCGTTCAGAAATGTAAAGAGCGTGGTGTGGCAATGCGCATCGGAACCAATCACGGTTCACTCTCTGATCGCATTATGAATCGTTACGGTGACACGGCTTTAGGTATGGTGGAATCGGCTCTCGAATTTTTACGAATCGCGAAAGCCAATGACTATAACGATATTATTCTGTCGATGAAGTCTTCCAACCCCCAAGTAATGGTGCAGGCTTACCGCATGCTCGTCGATCGCATGAATCAAGAGGGAATGGATTATCCTCTCCATTTGGGCGTGACGGAAGCAGGCGAAGGTGAAGACGGGCGAATTAAATCCGCAGTGGGAATCAGCACCTTATTGCAAGATGGAATCGGCGACACCGTACGAGTTTCACTCACCGAAGATTCGATTCATGAAATTCCTGTCGCGCGCGCCTTAGTTCGTCCTTTCAATGAATTAAAATCCTCCGAAAAAATTTCAGATCCTGAGAATTTAAAAATCTCTTGGAATCCTTACGAATACACCCGTCATCCCAATGAAACTTTGACGACGGGACCTTGCTATGTGGGCGGTAAACACGTTATTCGCGTCGCCCAAACTTTGGCCTGGCCTTTAGAATTAAAAGCTCAAAAACAATTGGAACAAGAGATCGATCGACTCATTCGCGAAGATCGCACTCCAGAAATCATTGCCTTTGATCTTTCGCTAATGGCGGTCGAAGACGTCGATGTTTTCGTAGACTATGCGAAACAACTGAGAACGAAATTTCCTGCCATTGCGATTGCTGCCGATTTGCAAGATGCGGCTTATCTCTTTCCTTTACTCGCGGGAGATATTGATAAAATAAGCTTAATCCCGTCCCCGGAAAAAAATGAGCAAGGTTGGAAGGCTCAAGCGGTCGAAATGCTCCGCATCGCCAAACAACAAGGCTTGGCTTTGGAATGGAGATTGAACGATGAGCTTCTCCCGGAATTTGCGAAGCAGCTGCCTTTCAAGTCAAAACTACTCCTCGATTTGGCACAAATGACTTTGAAAGAAGGTATAGAGCGCTTCGGATTATGTTGGGCCGGCTCCAATTGGGTTTATGAAAATCGTGCCTTAGTGTCTGAGCTCGATGCGAATAAGATTGAAGCTGTCATTCATTTGCTTCCTCAGCTGGATGAAAATGAAGAAGCTGCGAAGATGCTCGAGCTCGCTGGTAAATTAGGTTGCATGATGCTCGACGGAATCGGTGATAGCATTGAAATTCCCGCACCTCATTTCAAAGCGGCCGTGGATTTAAGCTACAATATTTTGCAAGCGGCACGTCAGCGCGTGACCAAAACAGAATTCATCGCTTGCCCTTCTTGCGGAAGAACTCTCTTCGATTTACAAACGACCACCGCACGCATCAAGCAATTCACCTCCCATTTAAAAGGCGTGAAAATTGCCATCATGGGTTGCATCGTCAATGGACCCGGTGAAATGGCGGATGCCGATTTCGGTTATGTGGGCGGCGGACCCAATAAAATTCATTTGTATGTGGGTAAAGAATGCGTTGAAAAAAACGTTCCCCAAGAAGAGGCGGATCAACGCCTTGTCGAGTTGATCAAACAACATGGCCGCTGGGTGGAGCCTGCATTATGACAAAAAAACGCGTTGTTTCCGGAATGAGACCGACGGGCAAGCTGCATCTGGGGCATTATTTAGGGGTCTTAAAAAATTGGGTGAAGCTACAAGAAGACTACGAATGCTTCTTTTTCGTAGCGGATTGGCACAGTCTCACGACCGAATATGAAAACCCTGCCAAGGTCAAAGATTCCACGCGAGAAATCCTCATCGATTGGTTGGCCGCGGGTATTGATCCGGAGAAATCCACAATTTTTGTTCAATCGCGGGTTCCTGAGCATGCAGAACTTCATTTGCTGCTTTCGATGATCACGCCCATTTCTTGGTTGGAAAGAGTGCCCTCCTACAAAGAACTTAAAAATGAATTGAAGGACCGCGATTTATCCACCTACGGTTTTTTAGGATATCCGCTGCTTCAAACCGCGGATGTGGCGATCTACAATGGAAATATTGTTCCGGTCGGACAAGATCAGCTCGCACATCTCGAACTTTCTCGAGAAATTGTCAGACGATTTAATCATCTTTACGGTGAGACGCTCGTCGAGCCGCAATCCGTGCTTACCGAATCACCGAAGTTATTGGGCACCGATGGTCGCAAGATGTCGAAGAGCTATAATAATTCGATCTATCTCTCAGAAGATTTGAAGGATGTGGAAAAGAAGGTTTTGGGCATGGTGACCGATCCTGCCCGCAAACGTCGCACGGACCCGGGTAATCCAGAGATTTGCCCCGTGTTCGACTATCATAAAGTGTATTCTACTTCGGAAGAGATCGCGACAGTGGATTCAGGTTGCCGCAGCGCGGCGATTGGATGCATCGATTGTAAGAAGATTTTCCTCTCTCACTTGATTCCCTTCTTGAAAGAACATCAAGAAAAGCGTAAAAAGTTTGAAGATAATCCTAAAATTCTCGATGAAATCGTCGCAGCGGGTCAAACACGTGCTCGTGAACAAGCTCAGAAAACTCTCAGCCTCGTTTACGAAAAGATGGGAATCTAAAAAAACTCATGAATCAATTCTCAGAGAATTATAAAGTCAAACTTCCTGTTTTCGAAGGACCTCTCGATTTACTTTTACATCTCATCAAAAAAAACGACGTAGATCCCTCTAATATTCCCATCAATGAACTGCTTAACCAATATATGGAATATGTGGGTTTGCTCCAAGATCTCAATATCGATATGGCCGGCGAATTCATTCTCATGGCTGCAGAATTAGCTCATATCAAGTCAAAGACTTTGCTTCCTAATCCTCAAGCGGAAAGCGAAGAGGGTGAAGATCCTCGTGCTGAACTCGCGCGCCGTTTGCTGGAATATCAGCGTTTCAAAGATGTCGCTGCTGCTTTGAATCAGCGCGCGCTTTTGGGACGAGACGTTTTTTTGCGCAATCCGCCAGCCGATGAAATGGAAGTGCAAGAAGGTCCGCTCGAAGGCGACAGCTTCAAATTACTCAGCGCATTTAATGATGTGTTAAAACGACTGAAGCCTGAGAAAGCGCATGAAGTTTTGGTCGAACGACTTTCAGTAACCGAGCGCATTTATCAAATTTTAGATCAATTGAAGCAGGTGAAAAGTTTGCAGTTTGAAGCGTTGTTCGAAGGTCTCACTAGCAAAGCCCAGTGTATCGTGACTTTCCTGGCTGTTTTAGAGTTGGCACGTTTGAAGCTCGTTTCAACCTATCAAGCTGAAACATTGGGACCTATTCACCTCGTTCTAAAAGAAGAAAATCAGAATCTAGAAGTGAAAGTCGATTCAGAATTTGATCAAGGCGACATGCCTGCTGATGAAAACACGGATACTCAGAATCGAACAGTTCATTAAAGAGGTCTCTTTATGGAAAAACACAGTCTTAAAGCTATTGTCGAAAGTATTTTATTTGCCACGGACAAACCCTTGAATGCGGGCGAAATTCTGAAGGTCATTCAAAGGGCAGAGGGCAGTCAAGTCGCAGAAAAATCTGAAGACAAGGCGGAAGTAAAAGCTCCCGAGAAAATCGAGCTGAGTGCGGAAGTAACTTTAGAAACCATTCCAGAAGAGCTTTCTGAAAATCAAGAGTCCTCTCCCTTGTTAAGCCTTGTTCAAGATGTTGAGGCCATTGCAATGGAAGCAGAAGTTCCGGCATCTGAAATGGATGCTTTGGCTCAACTCACTCAATTGCAGCAAAACGAAGAGGAAAAGATCACTCGTTCGGATGTGCAAAGAGTGATTGACGAATTGGTGGCGGATTTTCAGCTGAATCCCGATCGTGGTTTTGTGCTCATCAATGTGGCGCATGGATTTCAATTTCGTACGCGACCCGAACTTTCATCTTATGTAAAAGCGATGAGCAAAGTGAGTGCAACCAAGCTTTCTCAATCCGCGCTCGAAACCTTAGCGATGGTGGCTTATCGTCAGCCGATCACCCGCGCGGAAATCGAAGATATTCGAGGTGTCGATTCAGGCGGTGTTCTGAAAACTTTGATGGATCGAGATTTAGTGAAGATTGTCGGTAAAAAAGAAGAAGCCGGAAAACCCTTATTGTATGGCAGCACCGAAACATTTCTAGAGTCTTTCAACTTAAGAGGTCTTCAAGATCTGCCGACCTTGAAAGATTTAAGACAAATTGAAGATGATTTACGTCGTGAAGCTCAAGCGGCGAGCGGTGAAAGCGTCGAAGTTTCCGACGGTTTCTTCGATGAAAACCCAGCCGAACCCATCCGACCTTTCAGCGAACAAAGTCAAGATTTAGAGCGAGAAGAAGCGGAAGCTTTTGCCGAACTCGATGAACAGCTCAAATCTCTCGAAAATGTCGAAAAGCAAGTCGTTGAGATTTTTCAACAAGCCACTCAAAGCCCTGAAGAAATCAATCCTGAACCCAAATCGTGAGTGAACTTCGCCTACAAAAGTTTTTATCTGAACGTGGACTCGCCTCCAGACGTGAAGCAGAGAAGTTAATTCTTGCGGGACAAGTGCGCGTGAATGGCGTGTTGGTTAAGGAGTTAGGAACCAAGATCGATCCTGAGATCGACGAAGTTTCTTTTCGGGGTAAAGCCGTTCTGAAACAGCCTCCTGCCCTCTATTATCTTCTCCATAAACCTCGAAACACGATTGTGACTCGTAAAGATCCTGAAGGTCGTAAGACGGTTTATGAACTCATTCCCAACCTGCATGCCTCCGTCAGAACAGTAGGTAGGCTCGATTTTGATTCCGAAGGTTTGTTATTACTCACCAATGATGGAGATTTGGCATACCGTCTCACACATCCTTCTTTTGAAATTAAAAAAGTTTACGAAGTACAAGTGAATGAAGCTCCTTTGCCGGAAAATATCCGTCAGTTAGAACGGGGAGTGATGTTAGAAGGAGAGAAAACGGCGCCTGCAAAAATCAAAGCGAAATCGTCTCGAGCTAAAGACTTTTGGTATTCGATTGAAATTCACGAGGGAAAAAAGCGTCAAGTGCGGCGAATGTTTGAATGGGCGGGAGTGAAAGTCTTGAGATTGGTGCGTGTGAAGCTAGGACCTTTGAGTCTCGGTAATTTGGAGAAGGGGAAGTGGAGAGAGTTGAAGGATGAGGAGATTCAAGCATTGAAGAGCGAGTAGCTAGAGTGAGTACTACTGATTTTTTTTAAGCTTTAACGCTACGATCTTTTATCAGCGTTGCTTGGGAGTTTGCCGCACCGCAGTAAATCTTAAAAAAAATCAGCAGCACTCACTCAGTTAGATTGTGTGCGAATAAGCAAAAAAAAAACCTCCGTGAAGGAGGTTTTTTTGTTTGTTGCGGGGGTGGGATTTGAACCCACGGCCTCGAGGTTATGAGCCTCGCGAGCTACCAGGCTGCTCTACCCCGCGATGTTGTCAGGGTGTATAGTGATTGCATAAAGCTTTGTCTATCTAAAAAATAATTTTAAAATGGGCTCCATTTTGTCGCAGAATATGGGTGGAGGAGAGTCTGGATCTTCAATCGAAGCGAAAAAATGAAGTGTATGAAATGAATTTATGTCCAAAAAAAATTCTTTGAGTGGAAGCGAGAATTTTTTTGAATGATTTTTCTCTGCGCTCGGAAAAATGTGCGATGAATCGAGAAAAAACAAAAAAATAAAATGTAAAAAGAGTGAGAATGAGAGAGAATCGAAAACGAAAAAAAAATTCCGCGGAGAAATTTTTTTCTGATCCTAAAATTTAGTGATAATTTAGCATAATTTAATAAAATAGCATTGACGATATGCTACAAATCAATTAATATTAATTAGATTTCTTGGTTGATGTTAACAAATAAGGAGGGTCCCAAAATGGCCACAAAGAAAAAAGCGACGAAGAAAAAAGCCGCTAAAAAGAAACCAGCTGCGAAGAAAAAGAAAAAGTAGTTGGTGATCTTAAGGATCGAAAAAGCCTCGTAAGAAATTACGAGGCTTTTTTCTTTTTGTGAGACAAAGAAAAATAAATTCTAATATTCATGAAAAAGTTTTTAAGAAATGAAAAGACTTGTTAATTTGAAAACGCAAAAAGAGATGCGTCTCAAAAAAATGAATTGAGTTTTGTGGTGCGAAAGAAATCGCAGCACAGTAAATTTTTAATTGAATGGAAGATCGGTTGCTCTGCTTAGTTCATCCATCTTCCACGCCAAGGAATTTCAGTTCCTTGCTCGTAAGCCTTCACCAGAAGTTGATTCGCCACTTCGAATTCCGCACCTTCGAGTGCGACGCCACTTTCAATCCAGAGCTCTCGAAAGCGCTCGGAAGCGACATCACCCTTAACCATTTCGACACAGAGCTGAAGCAGGATTTCTTCCTTCATAATTTACCCCTCTCGAAATAAGTATAATTTGATGAAGTTATGCTTAATTTGATGTTAATTATCCTTATAATGATTTGAATTGTAAACTTAATTTTATCTTTTTTGATTATTTATAACAAATTTTAATTATTGAACTATCCTTCGGAAATCTTTAGACATTTAACCAGAAACTCATTGCAAAACCCCTAGCCCTGACATAAGGGATCCAATCCTTCATGAAGAAACTCATTCACATCATCCCCTTACTGCTTTTAACCTGGGTTTTACCCCTCTCCGCAGCGGTTTCGACGCTCGAAAAGAATGTCGAAGAGCTGAAGCTATCCAACGGAATGGTTTTTCTCTTAGTGCCTCGCAAAGGGGCTCCTGTTTTTACGGGTTATATTCGAGTGAAGGTGGGGGGCGCGGATGAGAAACCCGAATATACGGGTATTGCTCACATGTTGGAGCATATGGCCTTCAAAGGCACGTCTCGCATTGGTACGCGCAACTATGCTGCGGAAAAACAAGTGCTCGATCAAATCGAAAAGGTGGGAGTTCAACTTTCCGAGCTCACTCGCCAAAAGCAATCCGATAGTGATGAAACGAAAAAACTCAAAGAAGAAATGAAAGTTCTGCAAGCCAAAGCCGAAATCTTTGTAGTGAAAGATGAATACTCCAGGACCTTCACTGAAAATGGTGGCACGGAATTCAATGCGACCACTTCGAAAGATCTCACCAGTTATTTTGTTTCTCTGCCCATCAATAAACTTGAGCTTTGGGCCTATCTCACCTCGACTGCTTTAAAAGATCCGGTCTTCCGCGAGTTTTATCAAGAACGCGATGTGGTGATGGAAGAGCGTCGCATGCGCGTCGATGACGATCCCTTTGGAAAAAACTACGAAGAATTTTTAAAGCTCGCCTTTCAAAAAAGCCCTTATCAAGATCCGACCATTGGTTATGCAGAAGACATTGCCGCCTTAACCGCGACGGACCTGAAAAACTTTTATGGGACTTACTACGTGCCTCAGAACATGGTGGGTGCCGTAGTGGGAGACATCGATGTGGCTCGCACGAAGGCCATTCTTCAACGTTATTTTGGAAGTATTCCCGCTGGCAAAAATCCTCCGACAATCGATGTGAAAGAACCTGAACAAACTCAAGCACAGCGTGCTGTGGTTGAATTCAATGCGCGTCCTCAGGTGATGATTGGCTATCACAAGCCTACTTTGCCTTCGAAAGACGATTATGTCTTCGATCTCATTGGCCAAGTGCTTTGCGAAGGCAGAAGTTCACGACTCTATAAAAATTTAGTGGAAAAAGAAAAAATCGCGCAAAGTGTTGATTGCGATACGGGCACTCCAGGCGCTCGCTTGGATAACATGCTTTTTATTTATGGAACGGCCATTGGGAAAAACAGCCCCGAAGAATTAGAAAAATCGATCGTCGCCCAATTGGAGAAATTGAAAACGGAGCCTGTTTCAAAAGAAGAGTTGGAGCGTGCGAAAAACCAACTCATTTCGGAGCTGCTTTTTAAAATGAGCTCTAACTTTGGCCTGGCCGAATCCCTCACTTATTTTCAAGCTGTGGCAGGGAATTGGAAATATTTAACCGAACATGCGTCGGTGCTCGAAACAATCACTCCTCAAGAAATCCAAACGGTCGCCAAAAAATATTTAGTGAAATCGAATCAGACCGTATCGATCTTGAAGCCATCCTCGAAACAAACGGGAGCTAAAGAATGAAGAAAATATTTCTGCTCCTTGTTTTAGCTTTTTCATCTTTGTCGCAAATCCCTATGGGATTTACGCAAATTGCAACACTCTCTAAAATCCCTTTGGGTGCAGTTCAGCCTCCTGCGGTTCAAATCGAAACTCTTTCTAATGGGATGAAAGTTTATTTGTTGGAAGACTCTGAGCTGCCGATCTTTCAAGCTTTTGCTTATATCAAAGCAGGCTCCGTTTATGATCCGATGAATCAAACGGGTTTAGCTTCCGTTTTGGGAACGGTTCTACGTACGGGCGGAACGCTTGAAAAGAAACCTGCAGAGATAGATCGTCTTCTGGATGATCGCGGGGCTTCCCTTGAAACCGGCATGGCGGGAGAATATGGCACGGCGAGTGTGAGTGGTCTTTCCAAGGATGTTTCTGTTTTGGTTCCTTTGTTTTTCGAAGTGCTTTCTTCTCCTCAATTTGAAAATTCTGCGACTCAACTTTCGATTGCTCGAAAGATTGAAAGCTTGAAACGGATCAATGACGAGCCTGAGAAGATTGCCGTCCGAGAATTCCCCAAGCTTATGTATGGACCTGACAGCGCCTGGGGACGAACCCCCACGGCGGCTTCATTGCTATCGATTCGAAAATCGGATCTGCAAAAATACCACGGACAATTTTATCATCCGGATCAGGTGACTCTCGCCATCGCGGGAGATTTTAAAAAGGCAGAGATGTTGGCCTTGTTAGAAAAGGCTACGCAAGCTTGGAAAAAATCAGATGGAAAAATGCCAGCGCTTCCGGAAGTCAAAAAAGAATGGGATAAAGGCATTTACCTCATCAATAAACCCGGTGGCCAATCCACGATTGTGATCGGACATTACGGAGATAAGCGCGACAATCCCGACAAGTTTGCTCTCATCCTGATGAATTACAGGTTGGGAGGCGATATCTTCTCTTCGAAACTCGGTGAAGAGGTGAGATCCAATCGTGGTTGGGCATATAGCATTTATTCGCGCTTCGCTTTAGAAACGGTTTACGGTCTTTTTTATGCGATTGCCCAAACCAAGACGGCAAGCACCAGCGATGTGATTGGTTTGGTAGCTAAAATCATTTCGGATTTTCATGAAGGCGAAGGATTCAGTGGATCTTCTCTGGGCGCTGCAAAATCCGCCATCCTTAATCAACTCATGGGAGACTGGGATCCTCGTTTTGGTTATGTCAAAGAGAGAGCACGACTTTCTTATTTCCATTATCCTGAAAATTATCTCGATGTATTTCAGAAAAAATTAGGGGCAGTCACAGTGGAAGAAGTTCGGAAAGTAGCCAAACAATACCTCTATCCAGACAAATTGAAGATATTAGTAGTTGGGGACGCTGAAAAGCTCAAAGCCTCTTTAGAAAAATATGGAACTGTGAAGGAATTACCTTTGCCGAGTTTGTAATTAGAAAATTTTTTATTCTATGCAATTAAAACTCATTCAAATTTTAAAAAGCACTTTATCTGCCTGCATTCAGAAGCAGCTTTTTCCTCTGGATGAAATTCCCAATGTGGAAGTGAGTAAGCCCGCACGTCCCGAGCATGGTGATTATGCGAGCAATGTCGCGCTTTCACTTGCTGCGCGTGCAGGAAAAAAACCACGCGAAATTGCTGAAATCATCACGCGTGAGTTGCAAGATCCTCATGGAATGATTTTAAAAAGTGAAATTGCGGGGCCAGGATTTATTAATTTTTTTCTTTCTCCTGCGGCCTATCATGAAACTTTGCGCGAAATTCTCGAGAAGAAGGAAAACTATGGGAAGATTGATTTAGGCAAAGGAAAGAAAATTCTCATCGAATACGTCAGCGCAAATCCAACAGGTCCTATGCATGTAGGGCATGGACGCAATGCAGTGGTGGGAGATGTTTTAGCTCGTTTGCTTTCCGCGACGGGCTTTCAAGTCTCTAAAGAATTTTATGTGAACGACCACGGGGTGCAAATCAAGACACTGGGAACTTCGTCGCTTTATTATCTGCAAAAGTTAAAAAATCCAAAAGGTGAAATTCCCCCACCTCCCGAAGGTTCTTATCAAGGGATTTATCTTCAAGAACTCGTCGAAAAAAATCTGCAGCGCTTAGAAGATTGCGAAGGCGATATCGTGAAGGCCGGCAAGGAAATGGGCAAAGATCTCCTAGAAAAAGTGAAAGAAGATCTTTCCGAGATGAAGATTTCTTTCGACCATTTCTTTTCGGAATCCTCGCTTTATGATTCGGGACAAATTGAGAAGGCTTTGCATGAGTTAAAAGAGACGGGATATTTGTTCGAACAAGATGAAGCTACTTGGTTTCGCTCGACCGCTTTCGGCGATGATAAAGATCGTGTGTTGATTAAAAACGATGGTTCCTACACTTATTTTACTCCCGACATTGCCTATCATCGCAATAAATATGAAAGACATTTTGATTTATATATCAATATTTGGGGTGCGGATCATGCGGGTTATGTGCCTCGAGTCAAAGCTTCGATGGAAGCTCTGGGCTATGATCCCGAAAAGCTCAAAGTCATTACGATTCAAATGGTGAATTTAAAGCGGGGTGAAGAAAGAGTGCAGATGTCCAAACGAAGTGGCACTTATGTCACTTTGCGTGAAGTGGTGGACGAAGTCGGTTCCGATGCCGCGCGTTTCTTTTTCATGATGCGTTCAGCAAACGCTCAACTCGATTTTGATTTGGAATTAGCGCAAAAACAAAGTGCGGATAATCCGGTTTTCTACATTCAATACGCTCATGCGCGCATCAGCAATATTTTCCGCAAGGCGGCAGAAGCGGGCGTTTCTGCTGAAGATTTTTCTTCGACGGATTTAGCAGGCTTGATTCTTCCTGAAGAGATGAACCTGATTCATCAAATCAGCGAATATCCGGATGTATTGGAACAGGCCGCTCTTGTCTACGAAGGACATCGCATCGGCTTTTATTTACTCGATCTTGCCAAAGCCTTGCAGTCTTACTATAGTCGTGCGAAGTCGGATCCCCGCTACAAAGTGATTACGGAAGATAAAAAAGCGACTTTATCGAAGCTTGCCTTATTAAAAGCGGTTCAAATCGTTTTCAAAAGTGGATTAAGTATTCTAGGTTTGAATGCCCCCGATCATATGAAACAAGAAAATATTTTGGAGACTGAGGAAAAAATATGAATGAACAAAACAATCAATTAAAACTAAGCTTTGCTCAATTACTCATTTTATTGGGTTTGCAAGTAGCTTTGCTTTCAGGTGCTTTTTATGTGGGAGCTCGTTTTGGTTCTCAATGGATGAGCGCAAGCACAACGACCAAAATTACCGCTAAAGATCAGGAAGTCGCGAAGCTTTTTCCCAGTGCGACGGATTCTGCGACAGAGGTCAAAGATCCCAATACTGAAGCGAATCCCAATAACTATAATACTCCTTTTGATAAATCAGCCGGTGCAGTTTTCAGAATCAAATCCAGCGAAAATTCCGCTTACACTTTGCAAATGGGATCTTATCCTGACGAATCCGCTGCGGCGAAAGTCGTCGATCATTGGAAAAATAAGGGCTACATGGCCTATCTTTCCGTCGAAGATATTCCCGATAAAGGCAAATGGTATCGCGTGAATGTTGGCAATTTTGGCAGCGAAGTCTCTGCGAGTGAATATGCCAAGAACATTAAAGAAAAAGAAAATGTGCAACCTCAAGTGGTGTTGACGGAACAGTAGGGGCGACGCATGCGTCGCCCGTACGGCAATAATTTTATGCCTCGCAAGAAAGTAACAACAACTATTTATATCACCGAAGACCAGAATGATAAGCTGAAGGCCTTGCATCAACATACCAAGGTTCCAGTGGCCGAATACATTCGTCAAGGCATCGATCTGATTTTAGAAAAACATAATGCCGAAATTCCGGGTGAACAGTTAAGTTTACTGAATAATTTTTCCTCTCCAACACGCTCTTCCACGGGAAGAGCCTAAGCTGTCTCTCTTATGGATCCGAAACTCATTCGAAATTTTTCAATTATTGCTCACATCGATCACGGTAAATCGACCCTTGCGGATCGCTTGCTCGAATTCACCGGTACGATTTCTCAGCGTGAAAAGCAGGATCAGTTTCTCGATAAAATGGATTTGGAGCGTGAGCGCGGCATCACGATCAAAGCCCAAACCGTGCGATTGAATTATAAAGCTCAAGATGGAAATACCTATGTCTTAAATCTCATCGACACTCCAGGTCATGTCGATTTCCACTACGAAGTATCGCGTTCTTTGGCCGCCTGTGATGGTGCGATTTTGGTGGTGGATGCTTCACAAGGAATTCAAGCCCAGACTTTGGCCAACGTATACATGGCCGTCGATGGCAACCTCGAAATTTTTTGCGTGCTCAATAAAATCGATCTTCCCAATGCGGATCCTGCTCGAGTGAAGCAGGAAATCGAAGATGTGATCGGATTACCGACCTCGACTTCTGTAGAAGCTTCTGCAAAAACGGGCGTAGGCATTGAGCAAATTCTAGAAAATGTCGTAAAGTATTTTCCTGCTCCTAAAGGCGTGGAAAAATCACCCTTTAAGGCTCTCGTCTTCGATAGTTGGTTTGATCCTTATCAAGGGGTCGTTGTTTTGATTCGTGTCATTGATGGAAAGATTAAAAAAGGCGATAAAGTTCAATTCATGTCGACGGGCAAAGTTTACGATGTCGATAAAATTGGCGTGATTGATCCACAGTTTAGAGAAATTTCGGAATTGGGAGTAGGTGAAGTCGGTTTCATGATCGGCGGAATTAAGACCGTCACCGAAGTGAAAATCGGTGATACCGTCACTTTGCAAAACAATCCCACTGCTGAACCTCTACCTGGATTTAAAGAAGCCAAACCCATGGTTTTCTGCGGAATTTATCCGGTGGAATCTCATCAATACGATAACCTTCGCGCCGCTCTCGAAAAATTGAAATTAAATGATGCTTCATTCTCTTATGATCCTGAAACTTCGCTCGCTTTGGGTTTTGGTTTCCGTTGCGGTTTCTTAGGTTTGCTGCACATGGAAATTATTCAGGAAAGACTTGAGCGCGAATACAATCTTAAACTCATTTCGACGGCACCGAACGTCATCTATAAAGTGAATAAAATCGACGGCACGGTCGTCATGGTGGATAATCCTGCGACTTTACCTTCCATTGGAGAAATTGAATCGATTTT
>CAZKUY010000005.1:0-7833 GCA_964556135.1 uncultured Pseudomonadota bacterium | reverse complement strand
CAAGAGGCCTTCCTGGCCGTTTTGAAAATTGACTAAATTGTCACATCATTAGACGCAACTCCTTTGGTGTTTCTCCGACTAAAATACTTCTAAAATTAAGGAGAAACATGGGCGACAACCGACTTGAATACCGTCTGCGCAGTTTAAATGTAGGTCCTTTGATGGAATCCCCAGAAGGGCATTATCCATGGGGAATTCGTTTGAGTCCGCGTTTGGAACTTCATTTGAACAATGGATTTTTTGCGGAATTGCGCG
Organism: uncultured Pseudomonadota bacterium; assembly: GCA_964556135.1. Taxonomy (GTDB): domain Bacteria; phylum UBA10199; class UBA10199; order JADFYH01; family JADFYH01; genus CAYPXN01. The sequence continues at coordinate 7,578 of CAZKUY010000005.1, read as the reverse complement.
TGGAAGGGGGCGTGGCACATGAAGACAGAACTCCGATCGGAATGAATTTTTTCAATTCGAATCCTTCTTCTACTTTAGATGAACGTGGTCCTTTAGTGTGGAGACATGTGCCCGATGATCGCAATGACCATTGGCGTTATGTGGGTGGGCTTCGTAACTTGGTTTTTGGCTGGCGTTTTAATTCCCGCTTTTCGACGAGAGTAGGTCGCTTCCGTTTTGATCAAACTGAATATGAGCGTTTATTCAACCCTGACCATGCCTGGAGCCAAGCCATCAACTTTGCTCGGGTCAATATGCGCCTTAACTGGATAGGGGCGGAACTTCGCTACGATCATCAACAAAATTCAGGAATGTTGAGAAGAACCCTTCTCAGTGCGAATATTACGGACAATGCGGATGGAACTGTGTTGTCGATGAGCCAAGGCTTATTAACTTTTGCCCTCAATAATGAAAGCCATCCTCCTTTACTCACCTTCACGGGCTATGTGGCCTATCGCACTGTTGCCCAAGAAAAGGATGAATTAGATCCAGGTCATGTGCTTGGAGCCGGTGGAGGGATGGTTTATGATTATCGAGATTGGTCTGCGGGCCTTGCGATGACCACTTCAACTCATTCCTACACGAGTGCTGCAAGAGTAGCTTCTTTCCAGACAAGACAAGCCGCAAGCGGCTTTGTAGATTTTCACCCAGGTCATTGGAGATTTCGTGGGCTAGTATCTTATTTAACGCGTATTGAACAAGAAGGAGAAAATCCCCACGATGCGCCTACGGGAATGAATGAGTGGAATGGGGAGTTTGCAGTGGGATACACTTTTCTAGGGGGTCTTACGCCTGCCTTGATCTACCGTTTTGTCGAAAATAATGACAGAAATTATAGTGCTCATATTTTAGCTATCGGTTTAAACACAAGTTTCACGGGTGCTTGGAATTGGTAGTGTTCAAATCAGGAAATTTCTTGAACTTGAGCAAACATCGTGTAGATTCCGATGATGCAAAATATCGAACTTCATCCCGAACCTTTAGCTCCCCGAAAAAAATCTAAAATCAGAGAATATGCGGAAGCACTTTTGTCTGCGGTGCTTATTGCCTTATTCGTGAGAGCTTTCGTGGTCGAAGCCTTTAAGATTCCTTCTAAATCGATGGTACCGACCTTGATGGTGGGCGATCACATTTTCGTTAATAAATTTACCTACGGTATTCGTATTCCGATCTTAGGCAAGTGGATTGCGCATTTCCGCACGCCGGAACGCGGCGAAGTGGTGGTGTTTGTTTATCCGAAAAATGAAAGCTTGGATTTTATTAAGAGGGTTGTGGGTTTACCAGGCGATAAAGTCTCCATAGATGGCTCGGATCTTTTTATCAATGAAGTGAAAGTAGAAACACAACTTTTAGAAGTAGAAGGACAAAATCCCAAAAATATCCGCGAACTACTCGTGAAAAAACCTGAAAATCTCCTCAAGCTTTTTTCGACTTTGCCCTTTTTCCCAGAGTGGCAGGAATTTAAATTTTATGACGAAAAATTAGGAACGGTGGATCACTGGATGCAACATTCGATTTTTCCACGCATGGAACGCATGGAAATTATTGTTCCACCCGATCACTTTTTCGTGATGGGCGACAACCGAGAAAACTCCAGCGATTCCCGCGAATGGGGCTTTGTGCCCATGACCAATCTCAAAGGCAAAGCCATGTTCATTTGGCTCTCCCTCGACCATGACCAAGGCGGCGTCCGCTGGGATCGCTTTGGAAAATGGATTCAGTAAATTAATTCACCAAAGGATTCTGAAAGCAAACACTTCGATCGCCGATTTGACCCGTTCTGGGATTGTATTCGCTGACCCAAACTCTCATGCCAGGCTTAATCGCAACCGTATAGGGTTCAGAATGAGTGGAAACATGCGTGGAGTTGACATCGCTACTACCCACTCTTTGCTCTACATGTAAAACAAGTTGCTGATTGAGTCCGGGGGTAAAAGTAAGGCCATCTCCCACGACGCGGATAGTCACGCCGGCAAGATTTCCCAACTGATGATTTGAGATGGCCGGTGCAGCTTGACCATGGGTTCGCTGTAAATGTACTAACAAGGCGCTTGTGCTGCTACTCTGAGTAGCTCTTTCATAAAAATAATTTCCAAATTGTGCGAGAGTAAAAAGTGCCAAGGGAGTGCGAGTGCTTGGAAGTGCAGGCATAGGGTGAACTACAGGCGATGGATAACTAGCGACAGGTTCATGAGGAGCTGCTGCAGTTTGAACTTCTGGTGCTGATGTTGGCATTGAAGCAAAACCTTCGGTTCGCGCAGATTGTCGACTGGAGCTTGCGGTCGCACTACTCCTTCGACTGACGGTTTCACCGAACCAACGTGATAAGAAGGCCAACTCCCTTTGACCTGCAGCTTCACCATAAGCAGCGGAACCCGAACTAATTGAGTGAAGATCAATATCAAATCCCATGACGACCGCAGAATTAGGTGCATCCTCGGGCATACGATTGAAAAGGTGAAATCTTCCTTGGCCATCTTTCAATACGGCTACATGTCCTGAATAGTCTGACTGAAGCATGGTATCGAAGAGAAAAGTAAGACCTTCGATGCCATTCGCAACAGAGGGTCGACCCTCTTGTCCTAAAATTCTTAAATTGGGATCTGCCATGCTTCCTGCCACAAATGCGGGAGAGCCGGATTCTGGAGCCGCGCTAGCTGGAGCTGCAGGTTGTGCTTCGACCGGAGCGGGCGCTGTCTCTCTGGCACGGCGAAGTGCATTTTGGTACCAGTTCGACACGATAGTTGTTTCGCCTGCAGTCAAAGGGCCAAAGCCCGCACCACCCGCGTTGATGCTATGACCCGTAATACCAAATCCTAAGACAATTGTAGAATTAGGCGCATCTTCGGGCAGGTGGTTGAAAAGATAACATCTTCCTGTTTCATCCCTTAATACAATCACATCTCCGGTATGGCCTTCTTGAATTAAAGTATCCAAGAGATAGGGGAGCATTTCAATGCTTGCCGCCCTCCGTTGGCGACCATCCTGGCCTAAAATTCTTATGCTGGGATCTGCTAAACTTCCAGGAATAGGTGTGGCAGCGGGTGCAGCTCTTCTATTTCGAAGTTCCACAACACTTTGCCATTCCATGAGTCGAGCTGTCTCTACGTTAGTAGTGCCGCCACTGTAAGAACTGGTTAAAATGCGATGACCCTCCGTATCAAAACGGACGACGATCGAACGAACCGGTGCATCATTGGGTTGATCGTTATAAAGATGATATTGTCCTGTAGGGTCCTTCACAACAACCACATGTCCTGTATGCCCAGTAGCCAGCACTGCATCCAATTGAGAAATTAAACCATCGAGGGTACGCGATACCAGGGGCTGGCCTTCAGTCGTATGAAATCTCAATTGAGGATCGGCCATTGTGCCGGGCACCACTGCGGGCGCTTCGCAAACGGGGCCTCGGGCGACCGGATTACGATTCGGTTCAACGCGAAGCATACGAACAGGATCGCTTTCATTGGCAAGTCTCAAAGTGGGTCGCGCGCCGGATTGATTATTGATAGGCAAAAGATACCGGTAAGGTCCCAAATCTAGATAATTGCCAGGATCCATCCAGGCGCCACCTGCTTCTACAGGGTTTTGATACATCTGCCCATGTCGGTCCGCATAATGAATAGTGACGGGATAGGCCCCGGGATTGGTCGGACGAATTCCAACTTGGTTACCGCGTTCAAAGAGATGACCAATCAAGCGAGGGGGGACGTTGGGATAATTGGGATCTTCGATAATGATCGCCGGGCTATGATTCGCCACCATAGTAGCGAGTGCTAAATTTGCATCACGACAAACGAAAACACGAGTGCCTTCATTTTCTCTCAGTAAAATTGTGGAGGCATCATCGACCCAAGCTGTAGAAACTTCCGCATCAGCAGGCACGGCACCCGTGTTGTGCAGCGCGAGCAATTCTTGGGCAGTTAAGGGTCTGTTACTTAAAACTCGAGATTCTTGTGCATTCCCGGGGCGACCATTTATCGTGGCACTCTCGGGAGTTTCGATCACATCATAAAAATTATGGCCGGCAGTTGAAGTACCTGCTGCCGTGATGTCATAAGTAAAAGTTGCAGGACCCACCGTGCGAGTAAACTGAGCTACAACAGTAGATGTGGGCGTCATGGGAAAAGGAGATCGCGTCGAAGGATGTATTCCCCAAGCCAAATTCGGATCTATACCCGGAGTTGGAGCGGCTTCAGGTGCTGCGGGCGCTGACCCTAGATTGGGACCTATGGCTGGATTACGAGCTGGAGTCGGTGTTTCTTCATTCGGGATATTATCATGGATGCCAGTACTCGGTGAATGATCCACATTTCGAGGATTAATCGGAACATCGCCTTCAGGTAAAAGTCGTAAGGTCGGTAATCCGTTTCCATCGATAATAAAACGATAATATTCGACAGATGTATTGCCAATGTCCGGAGATCCAAAAGCTAAAAAATCTCCGTGATTGAGGCTCAGTTGAACTCGGCGACCTTGATTATCGATGAAAGCAAGATGACGCCAACGTGCATTATTGCCGGAGCCGAGAACATAAGTTCCACGATGCTCTCCAGTCAGTGCGTAAGCTATAGGAGCTGCACCGCGGGCATCAGGAATAATGCTCATTATGACGTTGTTCGCAGGTCGACTCGGATCCGAGCTTAAATCTTCAATTAAAAAGTGGCCATCGCGAGCGATGATACGAGCTTGTTGTCTGGCGACCACACTTGAATTTAAATTTCCGCCGGCTTGTCCTCTGCCGACCACGCAGGTCTGTTCAAGAGGGTTGGCTGGGTTGACCGTGAAAGTGAGTGAAGTGACAAGAGCGGGATCATCTGGAGTCGATCCGTTTCTCGCTTGAGCCGGAGCTTGTTGTGCTCGGGCAGCAGCTTCCGCTTCAGCTCGTGCGCGTGCTGCGGCTTCAGCTTGCGCTTGAGTTTCGGCTCGTTCACGTTCTGCGGCTTCAGCGCGCTCTCGGACAGCGGCTTGTTCTCGAGCCAAAGCTTCAGGATCCATCGCGGGCATTTCTTGTACTTTGTGCCTATTCACAGGAGCTCCGGCTGCCGGATTTACCGGAGGAGGAGGGGCTTGTCGATTATCTGCGGGAGCTGCAGGTCTATTCCATAAAGTGGCAGGCAATCCTAATTCGGCTTGCACCCAATTCGCTAAACTATTGAAGAAACCTGGAACGCGAATCCCTTGTTGCAGACGAGTCCAAGGCGTTGAAGGAGAGGTGAAGTCTCGGAGTTGTAAAGGATAAGCTTCCGTGTCTGTGATGAGCGTGACTAATTCACCCACATCTCCAAGAGGATTATTGATGCCTTCCGACTGAACACCTACAGAGCTATGGCGTCTGCTATATCCCGCTGTAGCGACCGTCATGTCTGTGTTTCCACGGCGAACGGTGACCATGCCATCTTGAGTGAGTCTGAAATAATAGCGTCCGTCGCGGCGTTGGATAAGGACATGATTCAATAAAGAGTTTTCGGGTATGGTTTCATTTTGAGCTCGCAGCACATCTGCTAAAGTTTGTCGTTCACCTCTGCCAAATTGTAAATCGAGGGTGCTATGAAGCTGGATAGCGGCTCGGCCTTCCACTTGAATGCGTGTGACAGGCAAAGCCGGTTCGGCGCTTAGCCCAGGAGCTGGCGCTGTTAAATCTGGAGTTCCATCGGTGAGCGTAGGAGCGGCAGCACGTGGCGTCGCTGCAGGAAGAACTGCACTCGGCTCAGCCACCGTACTGGGGGCTGGCGGAGGAAGTAAAGTTTGTAAGGCTGTGAAGATACTCACTCGAGAAGGTTCAATACCCGGAGGAGGCGTAAAACCTGCAAGAGTCATAGCGTGACGTCCTCTCGCACTTCGCAAAGTACCTAAATCCGTAATCGCTCCGCTGGGGTCGCGGGTCATTTCTATAAAGAGATAATCGGAAGGTGGATTGGGACGTGTACGAATTTCGCCCGTGAGGGGATTGATGGCAAAGCGAAGCGAAGTTTGGCCCGGAAAGACATTCAACAAACGACGAATTCCCACTAAAGTATTGTCTCCGGGTCCAGGTGTGCGAGCTGGATCCCAGCTGTGAGTATTTTTTGGAAGAAGTTCAATGCGACCACTATCGCTATGAACGACTAAACGATGCTCATGATCGCCGGGTAAATCATTGAAGACGACTGTAGTGTTTCCAGTAGCGGGGTCAAAGTTTCCTTGGATTTGAATGGCACCCGTATAAGAAGGTGCAACCACTTCACCACCGACTGGATCGAAGTTGAGAATCACCGGTCTATTCTTATCTGTGACGCTATCCAATCGTGCCAGAAGCGCTTCAGGTAAAACGCGTTCCGCCGCTCTTTCAAATATAACATGGGGCTGCACCGCTGCTGGACTTGCACTCACCGCAGGAGCTGCCACGGCAGCAGCAGGCGCCGGGGCTGCGCTAGGTCTTGATGTGGGTGAGGGAAACATTTCTTGCAGCGCAGTCACACAGCTTTGAACTTCTTGATCTAATCCATGTACAGGTAGAGTGGTCGGAATCACGGAAGTGAAATTTGCATCTCCTACTACACGATATTCCAGATCAATGATTTCATGTCGATCATTTTGATGTATTTTCACTTCGATATAATGAGCATGAGTACGAGTGCCTGCGCCTTCTCGAAGGCGGATGGCGCCATTGCGCGAATTGACAAAGAAATGGAGAGTGTCATGAGCGGGGGCACCGACTAATAATCCTCCCACCTCACTCTGTAAACTTTGGAGCAGGGCCGACATCGTAGGTTCGTTCAAAGGATTTGCAAAACGACCTGTGTCTAAATTTAAACTTAAGGGACCTCTTCCACCGGGTGCATTCATAAACTCGATGGAGTTTTCAATTTCACTGTAGCGTCCGCGAATACGAATCGTGCCAGGTCGTTCGCTGAGGGGAGAAGCAAGAAACTCTAGACGATAGGTATTCCATTCAAGCAAGGCACCGCTTGCAGAGTCAAATAAACAATCGACAGAAATAGAATGATCGCTACGAAGCGAAGCTTCGATTTGTTGTGCTGTATTTAAATCGACCCTTTGGCCTGCGATAGCAGAATAAAGCGCGTGATTTTGTGTGTGTAAAGTTTGAGCTAAAGTGCTGGGCGTAGGAATCGCGTCACCGGGCTGCATCGGATCCCACACAATCGCATGTTCATTCGTTGCCACTAAATCGCGATTCTCGCTGCGAGCGAAAGTGAGTCTTCCCTCTTGGAAAGTGAAATGGTATTCGCCTAGACAAATTTCGTGTCCAGTTTCAAGTATAATTCGATCACTTTCATATTCATATCTGCCACCTTGGTGTGCCAGCGTGGTGTTATCTTCCCGGATTAAAATGAGTTGATCTCCAACGCGGCGAACTTGTCCGACCCGATGTAAATTATTCGAGCCAAAATGCACCGTCATGCGAAGCGCAAGTGCGCGGTTTTGGCTGGGTAAAGCTAAAGCGCCTAAATTCAAATCCTCGAAACCTGCTCTCATCGTATATAAATCGATGGTTTCACCATCCGCGATCGGAAGAGATTCGGTTAAGCCTTGAGC
>CAZKUY010000004.1:209398-216025 GCA_964556135.1 uncultured Pseudomonadota bacterium | reverse complement strand
TTATGATAATTCTCGCCCCAGAGCAAAGGTGCCAGCCACCAGACGTCTCGTGCGGAGTTTTTATCTGTGTAAGGTTGCACTCCAAATTTATGAGCGATGGAATTGATTGTAAAAGTGGTATGGTGAGAAATTACGATTCTTAAAATTCCCACCCAAAGAAAAACGCCTAAAGGACGGTCCATCCAAAAACCAATGAGCAAAGGAATCCCAAAAGCCAAGGGCAGAGAAATGAGCAGCCAATATTTGTGCTGCCACATCACCCAGCGATCTTTGGCAAGATCGGGCGCTAAGCTTAACATTTGAGAACGATGGGCAGGATCTTGCTTCAGCAACCAACCCACATGCGCATACCAAAAGCCTTGTTTAATATTGTAGGGGTCTTGCTCCGTATCCACATAACGATGATGCATGCGGTGATCGACCGCCCAAATGAGTGCGGATTGTTGAAAGGCGGCAGCACCCACGATTAAATAAAAAATTTTGAGGATGGGATGACATTCAAAAGTTTTATGAGCGAAATAACGATGGTAACCGCTGGAAACCACCATGGCGACGACGGACACATAAGCCGCACAGAGTAAGGGCTCGAGAGGATGTACCCCAAATCGAGGAATGTAATAAGCCAGACCGACAACACTTAAAAGAAGAGTGATAAAAAGAAAAGAAGAAGTAATCCATTGGAAGTTTTTGGGCTGTATCATGAGCAATGTCTCCTAGCTTCAATATCGCATAGCTAAGCATTCACTACAAGAGCCCATCAAATGCAATGAAATTGTCTTATAAAATCAAGGTTCTATTTCAGGAGCGGTTTCGGAGGGGAGGGGAATAATCAATTGAATGCCGCCTTCCCAAAGGTTCGCAGCGGAATTGACGAATCCTGCCTGAACACCATACATGCGTTGAGCAAAGTTCATGAGCACACCCAGTTGAAAGCCTTTCATGTCTCCACCTGCATAATTCCAGGCACTCAATTGCACGCCTGTCATGTTGCCTTCGCCTTCGTGACGCCTTTCAGTGGCATTGACCAATCCAATATTGAGACCCGTCATTTGACGAGCGACATTTTCACAAGCAAGACTCACCCCTCTAAAGTGATTGGCAGAGTTGTAAAGGCCTACAGCCACTCCATCCACATCGCCGGCTTCGTTATTGGCAATACCCATCTCCACGCCTGTGAATCGGTCTTGAGGGGAATTTGAATTATAAATGCCTAATCGCAAACCATAAGTATGATTTTCTTCGCCAGGGTTTTCGGAGCGATAAGCTATTTGGAAGCTAAGATGACTCAAGGAGCCTTCAATAAAAAATCCCATAGATATTCTTTCTTCAGTAATGGCCCCGTTTTAGCTTGTATCGGCATTTAAAGCAGAGAGTTGCTGACTAAAGAGAAGGCGAAATCATCTCGAAGCGCGAGTGGTATTTTCTAAGCGCTCGGGATCCATGCCAAAATTTCGAACATGCTCAGCCATTCTATCTCTTGAAGTTCCGGCTGTTCCCGCCATCATGGAAACGAGTGGAACATATCGGCAGACTCCGTCTAGATCTGGTCTTTGTAGAGTTTGAATGACACGCGAAACGGCGGGTCTTCCATAAGTGTTTTCCAAGAAGCGAAAAAAACATGTTCCGAGCCAGTAGTCATTTGAAAGAATGGGAGCTCCCGGAGTAATGGGAGGATCGGCCACAAAACCCGACCGGTATTCATTGAAGAAAATATTTCTCCCTCCTTCACCAGGAATCACATTGCGAGTAATGAAACCATTATCCAAGCATTCAACCTGAGTGCGTGCTTCCGCTTGTCCTTCGAAAATATTCAGAACGCCATGACCGGGAGAAGTGGGTTGATATACGAAAGTTCCTAATCCCATGAAGTCATCGCGAATTAAAGGTCTTGAAATATCGAATGTATTTTCTTGGTAGCCGACGATTTCATAATTTATTCTGCCGCCGCCTTCGACAATCACGTTGAGACGATCGGGTTCGGGACGATCCCCGCGGAGCGGCGTGTTATCTAATAAAAGTCGAATTTGCACCGGAAAGGGATTTCCATTTCTCGACAATGTCACAAAGGTAGAAAGTCCTTCAAAAACACTGAAGCAGCAATTCTGCCTTTCTCTCAACGAAGAAAAATCGCAGCGAGCATCTCGCATGCCCGTTTCATAAAGATCCAGACAAGTATTAAAACCTCGGCTCACTTCTTCTAAACGTCTTCTTTCAATGGGAATTGAAATGGGAACCAGATTCGGTCGTGTGGGAACTTGAGAGCTGGCGTATTCTGCTCGGCCTTCTTCCAAGGGCCGGAGTGGCGAGTACATAGGACTGAGTGGACCTTCCAAGCCCAAAAAATGCATCACTTCATGAACAACTGTCGGATCATAAGTATTCGGAGGAAAAACAGCACTTGGATTATTCGGATCACAACTGATTCGATCGCCACTCAATTGGATGCCATTTTCAGGATTGGCGGTGCTTTGAATACGGGTTTCAATAGAAATTTTTAGGTTACGATAGAAGGGGGTGGAGGGATGAATGTAGCCTTGATTGCGAATCCATCCCACAGCTTGACGAACTCGGTCCACGACGCAAGCGGCCATGAGGGGTTCAGCCCTGGCTGTAAATCTTCCTCTTTCGACACTCACATAAACATCTGTATTGTCGCCGGCTCCCCAAATGGGCGAGTTGAAATGGTAAGTACTGGCATTGGGATACGAAGTGTTGGGCGCCTCTTGATTTACAGGCACAACAGGAGGGCTGCAAAAAAGGGGAGTTCCCGCATCCTGAGTATCGGCCATGGGTTGATCTGCAGGAGTTTCTGACGCATCGGGCGAAGAAGCATCCGAATCAGCATCCTGTTCGGTGGGTCTCACAGTGGAATAGCAACCCGCAAGCAAACCTACAGCGACAAGAATTGGCCACATACATTCCCCTTTCAAAAAAATAACTGAGTGATCTAATTGAAGTATCGTAGTTCGATTAGAAAAGTTGTCGGAAAAGTGGATGGTGGAGCGAGAGCAACTTATAGAGAAAATCGACGATAACCCTCCAGGCGCACGAGTCATTTGAGAGGGCTTTCCTTTGGATCTTAATACACAACGCCGCCTGGATATCGCTTACGCCTGCGCAGATGAGGGACATGAACTTCCCTTGATAAATTTTAGAATGGTTTCTCATGTGCCTGGCGATACGGCTAGAGAAGCGACTCGCATTGACGCCTGCGTCAATCCAATAAGATCGGTGTATGACGCTCAAGGACAAATCTCCATAGAGTATTTACCAGGGGACTCCGTCCTCAATTGCTTCCATCGTATTTTAGGAGGAGACAGTCATCCTTTTCCAGTTCAAGCTCCCTTTTCATCGGATGCGAGGGCTGTTTGCAGAAGTCTCTTAGAACGAGGTGAACTGTCCATCAGACAACATTGGCAACGAGATCGTTTTTTAGAAGGTCTTCAACATCAAGAAAGCTACACACCTGAAAATTTAAGTGTAGTCGAAAGACAAAGGATCGAAGGGATCCGAGATTTTTATTTGGGACTTCTGGGCGACGAAACTCAAGGTCAGTATGTCATCCGACAGTTAAGTAATATTCCACCCAACATGCAAACGAGGCGAGAACTTCATCACTGGAATAGAGCTCCCGAACGTCTTGACCCACCTTTTTGTCGCTCGGCGACATTGTGGCGCAGGCATGATCTGACCATTCCAGGATTTCGATACCAAATTCCGGTATTTATTTTAGCGAGCGAAGAGCCACAGTGGTTGCGTTATGAAGAGCAATTAGAAGTGGCTTTTGAGTTATTGAAATTTTTTGTTCACCCTGAAAGTTTGGAAAGAATTTTAAAGCCTGGCGGAACTAGCCCTGATTTTTCCTTTGTGATTGCGCCTAACAACAGGGTTCCAGGTTCAGTACTCGCAGATTGCGGTTTGTCGCAATGGGTGAATATTCAACGAGCCGGTGGCTTTGCTCACCCGGTTGATAATCAGATTATGGCCCGCCAGAGATTGTTCGATTCTCAGGCCATTACTTTCACATATGATACCGCGGCGGGTGAGTTACGACCACAGATCTCACGCTTTTTATCTGAAATATTCTTTCACGAATTTTCCCATCAGATTGATTATAGGTCTTTTAATCATGATGACCGAGCGAACCTTTGGGCTTTGTTGCGTTGGATGAGATCCGAGTTTCAATCCCACCCCAGCCGTCGTTTTGTAGTTCCAGAACCTAATCCGGATCATACGAGAAGTGCAGGGAGTTCACCTTATGCTTTTAGTAATCCTTATGAACTTTTCGCAGAGCTTGCGACGGAGTTCATCATGGATCAAATAGAACTTTATTCGGGAAGATCTTCTTTCGAACAGACCACTCGAGCTAATAGACGACAAGAATTAAATTATAGAAATATTTATCATCGTCCTTTGAGCTTCTCAGTGGAGGAAGATGAGCTTTCTTTCGCGCATCGTCGTGCGAGAGCGAGCATCATGGCTCAGTTTTTCAGTCGAGAAGGCACTAACACGCAGGCTTTTTCTTTAGAAAATATTGAAGCGGCTTACCAGCGTGAAGGAATTCAAATGAACTTGCGAGCTCATTGGCTTCCTTCAGTGACCTTAGAACCTCACATCGCTTGCACGCTCAACACGGATGGCCAAGTGGGAGTGGAAGCAGGTTTAAGTTTAAGAACGGTGACCAGACGCTGGCCTAATTTCTCCGTCGGGCTCAACTTTGGAAGTATTTATTCTCAATCTTCTCCGTCGGCTTATGGGATTTTAGATGTGGGAATTCAAAGCCCTGCCTATCCTATTCAGGTCGGAGCTTCTTTCGTAGCGGGAGCAGAGTTCGGGCAAATGCATCCCATTTTAGGCGGAGATGTGAGCGTGAGATATTATCCGTTTTCAGATGGCTATCGAGGTTTACAATTTTTCTTGAGAGGCCGAATCACTGCAGATGCAATGAATGGTCAAAGCACAGGTTCTTTTCATGTGGGACTTGGATGGACTCCAGGATTAAGCTTAGTTCCAATACCTTAAAAAAAATCTACATTTAAGTTGCAAAGCTTTTCATCCTTCTCGATTATTCAATCAATTCGAGGAGGGGATTATGAAAGAAGAATTGTTTGAAGATTCGTCTCGCATGCAGCGCATGGGATTGTCGCTCGCCGCTTGGACGGAGAAATGGTTTCCGGATGCGCTCGTGTTTGCGTTGTTGGGCGTCGTTATCACTTTTATTCTGGGCATAGTGCTGGGTGAATCTCCCGCCAAGCTTGCGATTGAAGGGGGAAAAGGATTTTGGGCGCTGGTACCTTTCACGATGCAGATGGCGATGGTGATTATCGGCGGTTATGTGGTGGCGACTTCTCCCTTTATTTTTAAACTCATCGAAAAATTAGCGGATGTTCCGAAAAGCTCGAAAGGGGCGGTGGCCTTCATCGCATTTTTTTCGATGATCACCTCTCTTTTATCTTGGGGATTTAGTCTTATTTTCAGCGCCTTGCTTGTAAAAGCGATTGCCCGCAAAGTGAAAGATTTAGATTATCGTGCGGCGGGGGCTGCGGCTTATCTGGGACTCGGCGCGATTTGGGCGCTCGGCCTTTCTTCCTCAGCGGCTTTGATGATGGCGACCCCCAACGCGATTCCGCCCAAGCTACTGGCGATCAGTGGAGTGATTCCTCTCACTCACACTCTTTTTCTTTGGCAAAATATTGTCATGACCTTGAGTTTGATTATTTTATCTTTATTCATCGCCTACTTTTCTGCGCCCTCTGGCAAACATTCGCGCACGGCTGCAAGTTTTGGTGTGGATTTAAATTCTGAAAAAATAGAAGAGACTCATGCGACAAAACCGGGTGAATGGTTGGAATACAGTCCTGTTTTAAATTGGCTCGTTTCGGCCATGTTGATTTACTATTTAGTCGATGTCTTCCGACATTCACCGCAAGGCGCACTTGCCGCCTTAGATTTAAATACTTATAATTTAATTTTTATTGTTTTGGGACTGCTGCTTCACAAAACACCGAAGCGTTTTGTGAAGGCGGTTTCAGCGGGAGTACCCAGCATCGGTGGTGTGCTGATTCAATTTCCATTCTATGCAGTCATTTTTGGAATGATCGTGGGCACGGGAATTTCAGATACTCTAGCGGAACTTTTTACTCGCATCAGCACTCATAATACCTATCCATTTTTAGTAGCGACCTATTCAGCGCTTTTGGGCGTCTTTATTCCTTCAGGTGGAAGTAAATGGGTGATCGAAGCACCTTACGTTTTGCAAGCGGCGCAGCAACATGAAATTCATTTAGGTTGGGTGGTGCAGATTTATAATGCGGCCGAGGCCTTACCAAATTTGATCAATCCCTTTTGGATGCTGCCCCTTTTAGGAATTCTAGGCGTGAAGGCCAGAGATCTGGTCGGTTACAGCTTTCTGCAATTGATTTGGCATGTCCCTTTGGTTTTCTTTTTATGTTGGGCGCTTTCGAAAACTTTTTAGAAAAGAGTGAAAAATAAGCGAACGAATTTTATCAAGCGGGGTCGCAACGGTCCCTCAGAACGTTAAGCTCACTTCAATAAAACCCATCCCCAATATAAAACCGAAAAAGCGATCATGATGATTAAAAAAAGATCAAATCCTAAGCCGACCCA
>CAZKUY010000004.1:207772-209298 GCA_964556135.1 uncultured Pseudomonadota bacterium | reverse complement strand
GTGAACATGCAGTCGAGGTACCACTGTTTGCGAGTGGCGATGATTTTATCAGGAGAGGACTGAAGAATTTTAAAACCTAAGTTTTGTAATTCCTGCTTTTGAATTTCTAATGACATGAGCTTATCCTTTTAAGGTTGAGGCCAAACTTTTTTACCATTTAAGTAAGTTGCATTGATTTTAATTTCGGGAATGGATTTTGGAGAAACTTTTCGAGGGTCGGAGCTCAAAACTACGAAATCTGCAAATTTTCCAGCTTCGATGCTCCCAATCTCATTTTCCATCATGAGTTGATGTGCTGCGCCCAAGGTTCTAGCGCGTAAAGCTTGATCGATGGTGATGGCTTGATTGGCACCCAAGGTTTTTCCACTCTCCGTGTTGCGGAGTAGGGCGACTTGAAAATCTCGAAGCGGACTTTCCGGAGTGACAGCACCATCATTATGAAAAGAATATTCCAATCCCAGCTTTTGTGCAGAACCTGCGGGATTCCATTGGCTGGCGCGTTCTTCCCCAAACATTTGCGGAAGCACATCGCCCCAGTAATAAATGTGAGCCATTAAAAAAGTGACAGGGATATTTAATTTTTTGGCACGTTCGAGTTGTGCATCGCTGATCATGGGAACATGGTCTAAACGGAAGTTTCCTTTGATTTGAGGGAATTTCTTTTGTGCATTTTCCATCACATCGAGAGCTTGGCTGATGGCGACATCACCTTCGGCATGGATCGCGATCTGATAACCTTGTTTGTAATAAAGATTCACCCAGTTTTGTAATTGGGTCTTGTTCGGATAGTTCACCGAGCCTGGATAATTCTTTTTCAAGCCCATGTGTTTCAGTGTGACATCGTCATTTAAATAAGGATGAGAGATTCCAATGTTTCCGAGCCAGGGAGATCCATCTGCCCACCATTTAATTCCATTTTGACGAACTAAATCGTCTCCGCCCAAGGGAGGGAAGGAGGCTTTGTTGTCAGTGCGAGCCGTTTCGTAGAGACGAATTCGAACGGGAACCGTAGGGTCTTTTTTAGCTTCTAGATAAAGGGGGAGAACGCTTGCGTCAAAAGCCATGTCACTGGAAGTGGTGATCCCATTGCTGGCAAGATACACATAATATTTTTTAAGTAGCGCCAACATTTCTGCAGGAGAAATTTTTGCTTGTACGGGTCCTAAAATCATTTTTACGGCAGGAAGTTCTTGTAAAGTGCCGCTGAGTTTTCCATTTGCATCCTTGATAATCAGTCCGCCCGGAGGATTCGCTGTGCTATCCGTAATGTTTGCCAATTGAAGCGCGAGACTGTTGGCATAAGCGGCATGTCCACTATTATTAAAAATTACCAAAGGATTTTTGGGGGACCAACGATTCAATTGCTCTAAAGTAGGAGTCGTGACGTTTTTTTGTAACAGAGTATCTAAGCCATAGAAAAGCAACCATTGATCCGGTTTTGCTTGAGCGACTTTTTTTTGGATGATCGATTCCATTTGCGCCAAGCTTTTCACCGTGAAAGGTCGAATATCCACGGAGTAAAATTG
>CAZKUY010000004.1:106903-207672 GCA_964556135.1 uncultured Pseudomonadota bacterium | reverse complement strand
ACACTAGCCTTTCTTGCTTTGCCAAATGTCGGCAGAGCGTTCGTATTCCAATTGTTCAGAAACTTGCTGTGAAAGTTCGGCACTGCCAAATTTTTCTAAAATCCATAATGCTAAATCGATTCCGGAAGTGATTCCACCGGAACTGAGGATGTCCCCCTCGTCAACCACACGTTGCTCTTTCACAAGAGCGCCGAGTTTTTCTAAATCTTCGCGAGCGCTCTGGTGAGTGGTGGCGGGACGATTTTTTAAGAGTCCAGTTTTAGCGACGAGGAGCGCTCCCGTGCACACCGACGCAATCTTAATGCCAGCGGCGTGGGCTTGTTGAATGACTTCGGGGATTTTACCTTTTTGGAATTCTTTCCAAGCACCTTGTTCAGAGCGATTCGCCCAACCACCTCCCGGAATCACAAGTAGATCACAGGCATGCAAATCTAGTGCTGCTTTAATTTTCAGGTCGATGCCAGAAGAAGTGAAAATATCAGAAGGAGGACTAAGCACCACTAAGCTTGAGAAAAAGGGCTCTCCTAAATCCTGTGCTTTAGAAAACACCTCATGAGGACCAATCGCGTCTAAATCATCGAAGCCATCGTAAATTAAGATTTGAATTTTCATATCATTTCATCACATCTAATAAATCCCCAAACCATTTGTCTTTCAAGCGTTCGAGCACGCTATCATCTCTTAAGGTGAGGATTTCAAGATTAATGTCCTCTACAAGTTTTGGATTTGCTTCCGAAATTTTTCTGCCGATGGCGATGGCGTAAAGTTCAGGATAAAAATGTTGTGGCAGTAAAAAAGGATTTTTCCCCTCTTTTTGTAAATTAGAAAAAATATCGGCTAAGCGAGGATAATCCGCGATCATGGCATCGATTTTACCTTTTTCAATTTCAGGATAGATGCCTTGTAAATCATCTTTGACTTGAATGATTTTTTTTGCGCCGATGCCGTCTGCGATGCGGGCAGCGACTGTCCCTTCGATCACCACGATCGTTTTGCCTCTTAAATCATTGTAGCTTTGGATGGGCGACAGATATTGTTCGCTGGTATAAAAAGCGAGGAGTTGAGCTGTGATAATCGCCACCAGAAATAAACCACAAATCCAAATGGGAATCGATACAAGACGCGCTATCCAACGGTTCGGAATGATGTCTCCAAAACCAATCGTGCTTTGAATCGCAAAACAACACCACATGGCTTGAAAAATGCCGGGGAAATAATCCTCTGTAATAATGGTATGGCGTTTACGTTCCATGAACCACAAGAAGTTTCCAAAGACAAAAGTGACCACAAAGAAAAGTATAATTGTTTTAACAATAACGGGTTCAAGAAGGGGGCGAAGAAGTTCAAAGAGAGTATTTTTTTTCTTCGATTTTGTGAGTATGCCGAGGCTGGCAACGAAATAGGAGTGTGTGAAGTCAATGTAATCAGCTCGTTCTCGGTTCATGTCAATAGTGCCTAATCCAATGTCGACTTGGCCGTCTTTGAGTTCCTGAAGAAGTTGAGGGAAGAGGTTTACGGGCACATAAGTAAATTCAAGGTTCAGAGTCTTTGCAATTTTTTCCCAAAGCTCGATTTCAAGACCCGTGTAGCTTCCATCACTATTTTGTTCGACAAAGCGATCCTGAAGAAAAACTCCCACTTTATAAGGCTGTGTCTCTGGTGTGGCGGCCTCCGCCCTTAAGGCCGGGAAAAGACAAAAAAATAAAAAAACTCCAAAACAAGCTTTTCGTGAAAACATCTATCCTCCAGAAACAAGAGCATAATTGTAGCCTTTGAGCCGGACGATACCAAGATATTAATCGAGATCATCGGAAAATCATTATTTTAAAAGCAACTTTAATGGAAGAAGGTCGAGATTGGGCTTGATTTTGTAACCTATTAGTTACAAGTAAGGAAAAACGATGTCGCGAATATTTTTAAATACGAACCACACTCGCTTGCTCAGTCCTATTCCTGGCTATAGCTCATCCCAGCTGCTCTTGGATGGCCTTGTCGAAGGCCTTACACGACAAGCAAGCGATTTACGCAATCTATCCGCGATGAGCGTGGGTTCGCTCGCATTTTCCCTTACTCGCAATTCCAGTCTTGTTTTCCTCTCAAGATTTACTTCCAGTCATGCCCTTATACAATCAGCCTCCTGGACGACGGCTTTAATCGGTGAAGTTTCGGCATTTCGTATGACGACTCAAACTCTCAATCGCGACATTGGAGAGTCTTGGAGTGATCGACGGGCCTTTCTTGGAACTATTGCTGATTTTGCCTGCCTTAAAGGCGTGGGTTATTTTTTGAGAAGCGAAAATGTCTTCTTAAGGCATAACTTCCAGGCTTTAGGGATGATCTTAGGGGAGTCCGTTACTCAAGCTTTGGGTTTGCGTGATTTGGATCATTCCAGTTTTGGAGTGCGTTATGCCCATGCCTTATCGACTTCCTTTGCGCTTGAAGTAGGGGGGCATATTACTCACATAAGTTCCGGCTCTCATTTACGAAGTCTTGAACGAAGTCTGGAGCATTCGCGACAACTAGAAAGTGCTCGCCATTTTTCTGATCAAAACGCTTTCACAACTTCTGTTGTTTTTTTAGCGAACTCGGACGATGAGGCAAAGCGACCTACTGTTGTTCAAGAACAAGCGGATGAGATTTTGGGAAATCTTTTTGGCGCAGCAAAGCCTTTGGCTGAAATGGTTCTCGCAGAAAAGCCTGTGGGTTCAAGTGGCAGCGGTGCTTCGAGAGTGTCATCCCTCTTGGAAGGGGCTGCGAAGAGGGTGGGCGGTACTTCAATGATTGGTTTACTGGTTGGAATTTCCGCATGGCTGAGTGCTGGAAAATCAAACGCTGCAGAAGAAGGAAGTATTCGAGGCGAAAATACAAATCCTCCCTTGAATACAGAAGTCGCCGATACAGAAGTGATAGATGCTGCCGTCGCCCATGAAAGAGATTATTTAAGTAGATTTGTAGATTTATATGCGTCTGATTCCGAAGCAGCTTTAGAAATGGCTGCCCACCGATGGCCAAACTTGTCTTTTCCTTACACGGTTGAGTTCATAGGAAGTGAATTGGAGGCGATGGGAGTAAATGCTGACTTGATCGCAAGAATTAAAAAATCTTGTCGGGAGGTAAGCACGGTTCAGCCAAGCCCTTCGCGAGTAACTGCCCTTTCTCCTTATCGTTCGGCTCTTCTCCAAAGTCATACGGACCGAGTAGGTCAAAACAGATTCTTAACTTATTTAATTGAGGAGCCCGAACAGGGGATACAACACGTTTTAAAGTTTTGGTTTGAAAGGTTTGGCTATGATGTGCCTCGTGTCGAAATGAGCCGTCTCAATGATGATCTTATAGCCGCAGGAGCGGATCAAGAGTTATCAGACAGGGTAGTGCAATCTTTACGTGAAGCAGTGCAAGTTCGAAAGCTCAGCGATCTGCGTATGGAGGTGAATTGTTGTCTAGCCTTTAACCTGGATTTATACGCGGGAGAATCGACTCGAGAGCGGCAGGATTTTATATTTTTCAATCTCGATACGGGTGAAATGTCGGCGACTTCACATCCAGGTTGGCTTCCGACTCAATGGTATCGCGGATCAGACGGTAAATTTCGCTTGGGTCAAAAATGGAAAGAGAGCCTTAGGCTGCTGATGGATGGCGAAACGGACACTTACAAAGCAGCTTTTCTCAGAAATATTTTAGAGTTTGATGGATGTTTTGTGCAGCATGAAGTTTCGAAAGGGAGCACTTCGGAAATTTGCGATAGCCTCATGGGAAAATTTTTTGACATGCAGGATATCGGGTCGGATTTATTAGGATTGAGAGCAAGGATCAATAAATTCGCTCACACGGAAGAAGAAACGGAAAAGCTCGAAGCAACGATTAGTCTTCTTGAAAGCGGCTATAGCCGGAATCTTGCTTTGTATTTTTGGAGAAGATGGAGAACCGCTTCCGGTGATCCTGCTCTGCGACGCAGGATTGCCGAAAGACTGGAAGGATTCAAAGATAATGTAAGCGGTCAGCTTTGGCGAGAGTTTAATGGTGTAGTAGGTTCAGAGTTTAGTGACGACTTATCGCTTTGGAATGAAGTTGAATCTCTCGTGAGATTTCGATCGCCTCAAGTCTTGAGTTTATTGGCTCGATTTAACTCCCATGAAAATGAACAGTTAGCATCCTTGGCCGGCCTAAGAAGGGAGTTCGTTCTGGGTAATGGTGCTCAATCCGAGTCGGCACGCTATATTCGGTCATTCATTCTTGCCGTCAATGCAGGATCCACTTTTGCTATAACCCATACCGTAAGAGATGCGAGTGGAATTTTAAAAGACTACGCACGCCGGGATGCTCCCCATCAGAGGCGGGCTCAATGGCAGGTTTTAGATTTTGCAGCGCGGTTTTTAGCCCCCGACATGGCTCGTCATATTCATCGTTATTTATCTCAAATTCTTGAAGACGGGGCAGTGCAAGAGGACGCACGGCTTATTTTGACTGGAGCAAGAGCTTTAATCCTCACTGGGCAAGCTGATGAAGCTCGAGAGCATTTGGCAAAATTTTACGAACAATACCCCTCTTCAGAATTGATGGGTGATTTCCCACGAGATGCTGCGGGATTGTTAATAAAAATCCGAGAGCTTGAAGAGGATTGTAATCTTCCCGATTATTGAACGATCCTATTTATTATTCCCCTACATAGCTTAATGGAATGACGGCCGACTCGACATTCTCCACATCTGCAGCGTTAAGGTTGTCGCAGTCCGCCACTTCGCGAGTGTAAGATCCTACAATGAACTGTGAGCCGTTATTCACAGCGGTTAAAGTAAAGCTTTTCAAATCGCTAGCCACGCTCGCTCCGGTTCCCTCAGTTTCAAAAGAGAACTCGGCATTGGTAAACATGCAGAAGTAACCCTCATCATTGATGCTCTCGTCGAAGGCAAAGGGCGTGTCTGTTAAGTTCACGGATGCCATATACCCGGGAGACATGTTGTAGCCTGTAGGTTGCATCTCGGCCCATGCTAAAGGAATAAAGTCGATATCGTTGGGTAAAGTGGGTTCAAAAGTATCAAAATCCGAGGTCGAAAAGGTATCGTCTAAGGGGTACAGTTCGAGCGTGATGGGATCGATACGGATGCGGCGATAATTAGTAATGGCCATTAAGTCTCCATTGCCAATTTCGGAATAGTTATCGCTTTCAGTAACCGTTAGATACTCGAGAGGTTCAGCACGACCCATGTTGTAGCAATAGGCGTCCCAAGGTTGAGCTTCATCGCCGCCGATGTATAAAGTATAAGTGCCATCTTCGGGGCGCTCACCCGTTTCATCGATGGTTTCTTGTTGAACGTCAGCGCAAGTTTCTGGGAAAGATGTGGTATCCTCTGTGGTGTCGTCAGTGGCTTTTTGGGCACAAGCCAGCATTCCTGAAGACAAATACATCGTCACTGCTAGACTCACGAATAGAGCCAATCGTAAATGTGAAGACATCATTCTTCGCCTCGCTTTCGGTTTGAACTTTCTATTTTTACAATTTTTCATGTAAGTAGAAACAAAAAATTACATTCAGATCGATAAAGATTCCTCAGGATTCTATTTATTATTAAAGATGTTAAGGCTTGTTAATAGAAGTTAAACCCTTCAAGGGGAATCTACGATTCGTCCTTCGCCTCGCATTCATTGACAGTAAAATAAAAAGGGTGTTACTGAGCGGCATTCACTCAAGAATTCACTCAAGAAAGGTAATTTATGGCCAAGATTAAATCAGTACGCGCCCGCGAAGTGATCGACTCGCGTGGGAATCCCACTTTAGAAGCCGATGTTATCACTGATAATGGTTTTTTAGGACGAGCGATTGTTCCGTCGGGGGCTTCTACCGGCGAACACGAGGCGTGTGAGCTTCGCGATGGCGATAAAAAACGCTACCAAGGCAAGGGCGTGTTGAAGGCCGTTGAAAATGTGAATTCAAAAATTGCCGCGGCCTTAATCGGAAAAGAAATTACGGAGCAACGCGCTATTGATGAAGCACTTTTAAAGATCGATGGCAGCAAAAATAAAAACAGTTTAGGGGCGAATGCCATCTTGGGAGTTTCACTCGCCACTGCTCGTGCTGCCGCTCAAAGTGAAAAGCTTCCTCTCTATGCTTACCTTGGAAAATTATTCGACAACAAGCGCTGGGTTTTACCTGTTCCCATGATGAACATCATTAATGGCGGTGCGCATGCGGATAACAATATTGAATTACAAGAGATGATGATTATGCCGGTGTGCGGCGGCAAATTTTCGGAAGCTTTAAGGGCAGGGGTGGAAGTATTTCACAGCTTAAAGACGCTTTTGCATGAGGATGGCTATTCCACTTCAGTGGGAGACGAGGGTGGCTTTGCGCCTTCCTTGAAGTCGGATCGCGAAGGTCTTGAATATATTATGAAAGCCATCGAGAAAGCGGGCTATCGTCCGGGCGAAGATATTTTGATTGCCCTCGATGCAGCTTCCAGTGAATTTTATCGAGATGGAAAATATTATCCCATTAAAGATCAGGCTTTCAGCGTTGATTGGATGATTGAATACTATAGTAAATTCCAAAAAGATTTTCCCTTGGTTTCGATTGAAGATGGCTTGGCCGAAGATGACTGGGCGGGATGGAAAAAACTCACCGATAGTTTAGGCTCAAAACTTCAATTGGTAGGGGATGATCTCTTCGTCACCAATGTAGAGCGCCTACAGCGCGGCATTCAAGAAGGCGTGGCCAATTCTATTTTGATTAAGGTGAATCAAATTGGCTCCCTCTCCGAAACTCTAGATGCCATCGCTTTAGCCCATAAAAATAATTACACCGCCGTCATTTCTCACCGTTCCGGTGAAACCGAAGATTCCACCATTGCAGATTTAGCTGTAGCGACGGCCGCTGGGCAAATCAAGACTGGCTCTGCATCTCGCGGGGAGCGTCTTTGTAAATATAATCAACTTTTGAGAATTGAAGAAGAGTTGGGCAATAAGGCTGAATTTTCAGGAAAGAATGTTCTAAAAATTAAAGCTTAATACAACATTTTCTTCACAGAAAAGAGAACCTGTTCTTCTCTTTTTTTCAGAGTTTTTGCATCCGTCGGTTTGGTTTGGAGGATTTCTTCCAGTGAGTTGGAGTGAATGTGGTAGAAAGTGACCATTCCCAAAATAGAAATCAAAGTGTGAGCGGCATCATATTCCTTGGAAATGACTCCCATTTCTTTTCCCACCTCGATGAGATTGTGAAAATGTTCCACCAAGGGTTTGCGCATGTCTTCCCAAAGGCTGCGGGTGACCTTTCCTCCTTCTAATGCATCCCAAGTGACTAATCTTTGGAAAGCGACATTATTTGCAATGAAAGTGTTGAGAATTTTCACGGACTCCAAAATCAATCGTTGAATGGCATCTACATCTAAACCTTCATATTCAGGGATGAGCGAGAGTTGATACATGAACCAGTCTTGAAGCTTTTTCCAACCCCTGACATGCACTTCACGGTAAAGTTTTTCTTTGCTGCCATAATAATAGTAGATGAGCTGCTTATTAATGTGAGCTTTGGTGATGATCTCATCGACGGAAGTGCCGTTCAGGCCTGCCTTTGCGAAACAATGCGTGGCGCATTCTAATATTTTTTCTCGGGTCGCTTCCGCATCTCTTAACTTTACTTTTTTAATAGCCATAAATTATTTTAGTTGACCAACTGGTTAGTTTTAAATAAACAGTTAGTTATTTGGAGATTTGTGATTAAGGTTTTAGTGTAACCAGTTAAGGCATTCTTATCTTTTTTACAGATTTTTTGCCAAGTTTTTTTGCGGGGGCTTCGAGGGGAGGGTGTATGCGTTTGCGCGAGTTGTCGGACATTCAAGATCCGAGTTTTCATCATTCCAATTTTTCCTATTCTCAACTCCAGTTTGATTCATTGAGTATTTCTTGTTCCCGACAAGCTTCGGATTGGCGTCAGCTCTTGGCGATGAGTGCAGGTAGTCTTACTTTTCAAGGGATTCAAACTGCGGCCAGCGCTTTGAGATTAGGTCGTGTTCTATCTTCGAGTCTTGCATTGAGTGCTGAAGCAGCGAGTTTTGGAATGCTTCATCGATCGCTACGCGGAGAAGTCGCTTCGGACCATTTTTTCGAGAATTGGCGAAGAGATGTCTTACAGTTCGGAATATTAAAAAGTGTGGGGCAAGCCCTTTCCACTCAAAATATATTTCTTCGCAATAGTGCTCAATCCTTCGGAATGTTTTTAGGCTCACAAGCCGCTTCTTCGCTTGATTGGATTCCTGAGGAACACGGAAGTTTTGCGGAGCGTATGCTCCATGGCATAGCCTTTAGTGTTGCTTTAGAAAGCGGAGGGCACTTAGGAAATCTTTTGACGGCTGGAAGACTTCATCGATTGCAAAGTAATCTACAAAGTCGAAACTCTCTTCAATCTGCTTTAACCTCTCCTGAAATTTCTGCTTCGACATCTTTAACTCATTTATCTTTTTCAGCCTCTGTTGAACAAGTATCTCGGCGACCTTTAGTGCTGGGCCATCGTGGGATGCGCATTGCGGCTCCAGAAAATACGCTCGCAGCTTTTGAAAAAGCAATTGAAGTGGGGGCGAATGGAATTGAATTTGATGTGCTCTCTAGCTCAGAAGGTCGTGCAGTCGTAACACACGGCGAAATCGAACATTTCTCACAAGGGCAGATTTCAGGCCCCGTCCATTCACATTCATTTTCGGAATTAAGGGAAGTAGATGTTGCTGCCTTTTATGAAGGACCAGGGAATTTTGGGGTTCAAAAGATTCCCTTGCTCAGAGAAGTTTTGGAGCGCTTTCAACTGCAGGATGCTCAAGGCAAATCCCTCAATATCGAAATTAAAAGTGAAGGTGTCTTAGGACAAGGAGTCGCTCTGGTTCCACAAGTCGTCGCAGATTTGAGGCGTACGGGCTTGAGTCAACGCGCACTCGTGTCGTCTTTTGATCCTCTGGTCCTCTTGGCTTTGAAGGAGGCAGCTCCTGAAATTCGTCGCGGATTATTATTAGAATCCGAAGCTGCTAAAGGATTTCCCTCTGCCTCTGAATTGATGTCTCAGTGGGTCGAACGCGTTAATCCTTACTCCCTACATCCCGAAAACACCTTGGTGGATTTTGCTTTTATGGATGTCGCAGTAGCTCAGCGAAGAAAAGTTTATGTTTGGTTTTCAAAGGATTCTCATCCTGCAGAAATCCGTCGTCTTTGTGATCACGGAGTGGATGCTTTAATTGTTGATGATCCTGCGGCCGTTCAGTCACAGTTAAATGATTTGTTTGGAAATTCTTCACCATCGCTTACGCGATCCGTGATGGATGAAGCTACTCACGAGTCGGCTCTTTTTATTCGAAGACAAAGCCAATTTTTAGAAAGATTAAATCTAGCCCAAGAACTTAAATCCCGTGTCAGTCGAGTGATGACAGCTCGTCTGAATCGTTTGCAATCCGCCTTGAGAAGTCAAGCGCGAGGACTTGAATTGGCCCCTGTCGAACGCATCCAAATCGAAGACTTAGGTTTTGTAAATGGGGAAACACCCCTGGCGGATGCATTGTTGAGAGAGTTGCGCCAGCCGCAGCTTGATGTGCAGAAATTAGAAAGCGTATTGCGTCGAGAAGAAATTCGCGAACGAGTTCGCAGTGA
Source organism: uncultured Pseudomonadota bacterium (assembly GCA_964556135.1). Lineage (GTDB taxonomy): Bacteria > UBA10199 > UBA10199 > JADFYH01 > JADFYH01 > CAYPXN01. The sequence continues at coordinate 198,051 of CAZKUY010000004.1, read as the reverse complement.
ATTTGAAAAGCTTCATCTATCTTTCAAAAGAAGAACTGCGGCCGATCACAGCGCTGAAGGGGTCGCGAATCAAATGTGGGAAGGCGCCATGCCTACGCAGCCTCTTCCAGAAAGCAAGCTTTCCACTTTTCGATTGGCCCTTCGTTTAGTCTTTGAAATCGTGAGACTGAGGCTGAATGGTTATCATAATTCTGCTCGTGCAGGTCGCGGAATGTTGTCTGCCCTAGATTGGCGATCTGTGGAAAGTGTCGAGAGCTTAAGAACGGTGGAGGAAGCGCATATCTTAGCAGAGACAGACTCTAGCCGGCCGCGCGGACTTTTTGTGTTGAGCAATCACACGAGCTTTCTCGATTTCATCAAATTTTTAGCGGAAGATCCTTTGGCGCGTTTTGGCGCAGGGGATTTCCTTTTTGGGATTCCCATCTTTCGCGATGTTTTAAGAATTGCGGGTCATTTTAGAATTACTCGTCAAAAAGGAAATCAAAACGATCGCAGTGTTTCCGAGCGCGCGATTGCAGAGCTGGGTCAAGGCATTGATCGAGTTTTTAATGCGGGAAACCATGTTTATCTTTTCCCGGAAGGTTTTCTCTCTGCGGAAGGCGGCTTAGGAGTTTTCAAAAAAGGCGCTTCCCACGAAGCCTTTCGACGGGGAAATTATGTTTTGCTTCGAGTGGTGAATGGCTTTGGACAGATTTGGAGAAATTTTGAATTTCAAAGGGATCCTCAAGCCAAAGTTTCGTATCGGCTGCCCTTGCGTCGACCGATTGTGAGCGGTTCTCGTCTTATGGATCCTCGTGAATATGAAAGTCCAGATCGTTTTCACGAAGCGCTTTGTCGAAATATGATTGATCTCTACATGAACACTCTCGATCAGTTGCGCGATTTGCATCGTAAGGGTGATGCGGGCGCTGCAGATCAAATTCGTGTTTTGGTGCATTCCCATCGTGATGGCTTGCGTATGTTACGAGAGGGGCGCGTGGATGAAGCTAAGGCTTGGTGCGATATGCCGGAGTTTCGTCAGAAGGTAAACTATGAGTTTTTGCAGACGTTTTCACTTTGGCTGCAACTGCATTACCCACGGCTTTTGGAGGAACGAGTATGAGTTTATTTTTTTCCGTTATCTTGAGTGAACTTCGAGCTCGCTCACAAAATACTCCTCATGACGAAGATGAAATCGCGCAGCTTGTGGTGAAAATCCACAGTAAACAATCTTGGAGAAGCAAAAAAATAATCCAGGAAAACGAATTTCAAAGCTTATTGAACGCTGATGAAGAAAAAAATTTCGAGATCCAAAGTTAAACCTATCTTAAATTCCTAAGGAGGAATTATGACGAATCCAAACTCACTTCGGGTGAGCAGGGCCGAGTTGCGCCCGCCATCCAGCTTAATCTTACGCCAACCCATCGTGGCTGAGTTGAATCTTGACGAAAGGTCCAACATGAGAGTGCCTTCGATGCAATTTGCCGGAGGTATGGCGACCTTGGGTGCTAGTTACGGCCTGGGAGTTTTAGGGGACAGAAGCTACAACTGGACGGGAGCCCAACTTCATCTTCATGGAGCTTACAGCAGAGGATCCAGACTTTCAGGTTGGGGACCTTCGCTCACACTTTTTCTGAGAGACATGCAAACGGCAGGATTATCCGCGGGGATAGGTCTTGGATTCTATTATTCCGCTTACATTGGCTACATCACAATCCCTGCAGGGGTCAGCGCGGGTGCGCGTGCTATGGTTTCGAATATTAATATTCGTAATGAAGGAGCCGCTTTATTCAGTGTGGAAGCGACGGCGAATGTGGCCGTGACTGCATTGGGTGCTTTGGAGTTAGCGCTGGGTCTTGATGCGAGTTCGCAAGGACAGGTTGGCGCGCACATTGCTTTGAATTTCACCTTACTGGGAGCAATCGCGGCGCCGCAAAACGGGCTGTAAACTATCTAACTTCTTGTACTCAAAGCCATACGAAGGAGAATTTATGCGAGTTTCATCGTCTTTGCAGCTTGGAAATGAAAATTTTATTTCTCCTCTGATTTTGACTTCCTCGCAAATCCGGATGGATTCTCTTGTTTCTTCCTTTTCGGAACAAGCAACCGACTGGCGTCAACTTTTGGCGATGAGTGCGGGGAGCTTTGCATTTCAAGGAGCTCGAGCTTTAGGTTTGGCTTCGAGAATGGGAAATGTTTTTTCTTCAGGATTGGGATTGGCTTCCGAAGCGGCAGCCTTTGGTGGAGTGAATCGATCTTTGAGAAATCGGGAAGAAGAATGCGGAACATTTCTTGAGAATTGGAAACGGGATTTTATTAACTTTGGAATCATGAAGGGTGTGGGGGCTCTGTTGGCGACGCATCATGTTTTTCTGCGTCATGGAGTTTCTTCTGTGGGAATGATGTGTGGATCCGAAGCGACTTCTTATTTCGGTTGGACTCCTCAAGAACAAGGAACTTTTGCAGAGCGCCTAGTTCATGGGATAGCGATGAGTCTTTCATTGGAAGTCGGCACGCAGGCCTTTGCTTTGATGAGTGGGAGAGGCCTGCAAAGAATTTCACAATCTATAGAAAAAAGAGCGGAGTTTGCACGGCAATGTGCTTTGTCTTTAGTCGAAGAATCTCGAGTGTCAGGCACTTGGGCAATGAGTTCGGAAGGAGGCCGTCCTCGAGTGATTGCAGAACCACTCACTCGGCTGCGTGGTAATGAGCATCCTATCAAAAGAATAATGAATGGAGCCCTGTTTGGATTGAAGATGGGAGCTTTTATGGGTTTCTTCGCCGGTGCAGTAATCGGTGGCGTTTTTGGCTTTGCCTCCTTTTTCGATGTAGTGTTTTCGGGCAGTAGCTTTTGGATGAAAGGGGCAATGCTGATGTTGGGCACGGCACTTGGCGCAACCATGGCTGCATGTATGGGAACACAGCTTGGGGGTGGGCTAGGCTCTCTGGCTGGATTGGCTGTGACCGCTCGACGTATGATGCTGGAAGTTCGCGAAAAAAAATCTCATGAGCTTGTGCTAGGTGCATCTTATCGAGAGATTCCCGCCTTAGGCTCTGAAGAATTTTCAAAACTGGAAAAATTATTAGAAGATTCGCAAATTCCATTATCGGAGAAAATAAAAAGCCTCCACGATTTACCCGACACTTTGAATGCGCAAGAAGGGCAATCCTTGCTCAATATTTTGCAAGGCAGGCTTCGAAGACGTTCCAGCGAAAATAAAGATTTGCCTGAAGATGCGATCGATCTTGCGTTGTTTGCGAAAATAGGCAGACAATCTAAGTCTTCAATAAATTCGAGGAGTGCAGATTATATCGCTGTGGCCGCGCATTTGATGCCTTTGGTGGCGGACTATGGAATGAGCCAAGGAAGAACAGCAGGCGAAGTCTTAGGAGAAATTAACCCTCATTTTTTAGAGGGGAATTACAGGAGACTCTTAACTATACTGCTCATCGCAAATCCTTTTTCCTACAGAAGCGGACGAATAGAAAAGGCTTTCAGCTATTTACATTTATTCGCCCTAGGCGTTTCAACCCTGATTCCACTTTATCCCTTTGTCTTAATGATGTCTTTGCCTTTCTCCTCCTTAAGACTGATCGGCACGCAGGATTTAATGGAGCCTCGCCCTGGACGACCTGCAAATGAAATAAAACCGGATTTGAATGATTTCGATCCTGAATTCTTAGCAGCGATGAAACTCTTCTATGAAATTTTCATGAAAAGGTCTGAGGATTCTGAGTTTTCAACACAAGAAGCGTTGACTTATTTACGTATCGCAGTGGGGGAAGAGGCTCCTCCGCAGCGAGATGATGTTCTGCATCATGAGGACGAATTAGAATTGGAAGTACAAAGAAGACTTCAAGCTGCAGAGCGAATAAAAAGATAAAATCGGCCCGCCTTTCATCGCTTATCATGATGAGGTAATTCTGCGGCAAATGAGCATTGATTAGCGTTTGCCATCTTTTTTATTCCATGTCATAGGCCTAGGGCCATGAGCCGAATTTTTAAAAGTATTTTCAACTTTCTCGCCTCCCTCAAATTGGCCGTAATCGTGATTTTGGGCCTGGCTTACGTTTTGGCTTTGGGGACCATCTATGAATCGCTTTATGGAACTCCCATCGCAAAAGAAAAAGTCTACGGCACTGTTTGGTTTTCAGTGCTGCTGCTATTTTTAGGAATTAATGTTTTCTGTGCCGCACTATCCCGCTATCCTTGGAAAAAACATCACACTGGCTTTGTCATCACTCATTTGGGAATCATCACCATTCTCATCGGCTCTTTTATCACCCAAAAATGGGGAGTGGATGGGAGTATGGCTTTGGCCGAAGGGGAGGCCGGAGACCGTGTGGTTCTGAGTGAATCGCTCCTTCAAGTGGCCATTCCGGATCTTGGAATTGTTGAAACTTGGAATGCAAAATTTAAAGAAAATAAAGAAGATAAATCAATTATTTGGAGTAAAAATCTTAAAGATAAGTCTCGCATGATAGTGGATCGCTATTATCGCCATGCGAATAGCACTTTAAAGGTGGTCGAGGGCGCTTCAGAAATCAATCCGGCCCTGAAAGTGTCACTCAAAAATCTTCCAATGGGTGGGGAAGCCTTGAGCGAATGGATTTTCGAAAAAGAAAATATTTATGCCCCCAATAATGTCCGAATCGGCCCTGCAAAAATTTCTTTCATTAATCCCGAAGCCTTAAATCAATTACGCCCGGAGGCTTCTTCGCTACTGCAAGATAAAATGGGAAAAGTGGAACTCGTTTTACCCGAAGGTAAGAAAATAGAGTTTTCTGCTAAAGCCGCACTCGATGGCGAAATTTCTTTGGAAGAAGGTCGCTATAAAGTGAAGGGCCTCCGTTATCTGCCCGATGCCTTAGTGAAAGAGGGAAAACTCGTCAGTCGGTCCGAGAATCCAAACAATCCTGCCTATGAATTCGAAATCAGCGGGCCCGATTTTCAAGAGACCCATTTAATCTTTGCGCGCTTTCCGGATCTTGCGGCAGTGCATGGCAAACAACAAAAGTCAGGTATTAAGTCTTTTTTCAAAGCGGAGCAGGGCATGCAAGCCCTGGGTCAAGCCGAGTTGTATCTTGCCGTCAATGCTTCGGGAGAAATCCTTTATCGCATCCGCAGTAAACAAGGTTTGAGTGAAACTCAAAAAACCAAAGTAGGCGAAACCAAAGCTACGGGTTGGATGACCATTCAATTTCAAATCGAGGAATATGTGACCCATGCGCAGGCAGAGTTCCAATATCGCGAAGTGAAACTGAAGAAGGGAGTCACCGAAGGTCCTCCTCCTGCAATCCATGTGGTGATTCAAAAAGATAAAGCCGAAGCGGATGCGTGGTTACTGCAAGGCGATATGCGGGTCTTGACGATTGAAGGAAGTCCTTATGTGGTGCGCTACGGTTTAAAATCATATCCTTTAGGATTTAAAGTCAAACTCGATAAATTCCAAGTTTTACAATATCCAGGAACCAATAGCCCCAGCGCCTTCGAAAGTTATGTCACCGTTGAAAATGAAAAAACGGGCGCGAAGTTTGATACGAAAATTCACATGAATAACCCCCTTGATTATCAGGGTTATACTTTCTATCAGTCCAGCTATCAGGAAAATCCGGGTGAGCCGACGATTTCCATTTTTTCAGTGGGCCGCGATCCCGGAACGCCCGTGAAATATGCGGGCTCTATATTAATGGTCGGCGGCATTGCTTTGATGTTTTGGTTTAAACCAATGTTCGTGCAAAAAAAGGCGAAAGCCAAGAAAGAAGGCCTTGAGCCTTTGGGTTGAATTATGAAAATCTTAAAATCCTTTTTACTCCTTTCGATTTTACTTCTCTCTTCCACCCTCTTCGCCAATTCTTCTTATGATTTATCCACGCTTCGACAAATTCCGATTTTAGATCAAGGACGCGTGAAGCCTTTAGACACCTTTGCACGTGAGTCTGTTCGAGCCATCACCGGACAAGTTCATTTTGAAGGAAAAGATCCTGTTGAGACTTTGCTGATGTGGATTTCTAAGCCTGAGACGGCGATGAGTCAGGCGATTATTCTTTCCCGCTATCAGCCTTTGAATCAAAAAATGGATTTCAAGATCGAAAATGGAAGATTGAGTCCACGTAGTTTAGCCGAGAACAAAGAGTTTCAGCCTTACCTCAAAAATGTTTTCATGAAAGAACAAGAAAGTGAGAGTTTGAGTGAGACGGAAAAAGAAGCGGCTCTGGTTTATCGACGACTCGAAATGCTTCTAAAAATTCTTTCCGGTTCCTCGATTCAAATTTTTCCAGATCCGACACAAGCCGGGAGCTGGGCAGGCTTGGATAACACCTCGTTTAAAGATTCCGTCGATTTATTTAGGAAATTGCTCGATAGTTTTGATGCGAAAAATTACGACGCATTCCAAAAAGAGAGCTTGGCTCTCGCCGCAAATTTGCAGAGCTTGGGCGAGGCGACGGGAAAATATCCTAGCCAATCGATGATTCAAAGAGAGGTGTGTTTTAACGAATTACATCCTTTTCGCCTGGGATGGATTTTATTTTTGACAGCCTTTTTATTGATTTTATTTTCTTTCAGTTTCGGAAAAGTTTGGCTGTATCGCTTGGGAATTTTGGTTTCATTAGTAGGGGTAGGTTTCAATATCTACGGCTTCGTCGCTCGATCCCTGATCGCGGGCAGAGCACCTGTGACGAATATGTATGAATCGGTGATCTGGGTCAGTTTCGGCGCGGTGATTTTCGCGCTGATCTTCGAAATCATTTATCGTTCTAAGTATTTCTTACTGGCCGCAACTGCACTGGCGGCTATCGGCTTAGTCCTCGCGGATCATTTGCCGAATGTCTTGAATGCGACCATCCAACCGCTAGTGCCAGTATTGCGCAGCAATTTTTGGCTGACGATTCATGTGCTCACCATTACTTTGTCTTATGCGGCCTTCATGCTTTCGATGGGAATAGGGCAGGTCGCTTTGGGTTTTTATGCCTTCAAACCCCAAGCAAAAGATAGAATCAAATCCCTCAATTTATTTGTCTATCGTTGCATCCAGGTCGGTGTGGTTTTGCTGGCTGCGGGAACCATCTTAGGGGGTGTCTGGGCGAATTATTCTTGGGGTCGTTTTTGGGGTTGGGATCCGAAAGAAGTTTGGGCGCTCATTGCCTTGCTTGGATATGTGGCCATTCTCCATGGCCGTTATGCCGGTTGGTTGCGCGACTTTGGACTTACCGCTTGGAGTGTCCTCGCCTTTTTACTCGTGCTGATGGCTTGGTACGGTGTGAATTTTGTGCTGGGCGTGGGTTTGCATTCTTACGGCTTCTCCAGTGGCGGATCCAAAGAAGTCGCGGCCTTTATCTTTCTCATGTTCGCTTGGGTAGGCTTTGCGACTTGGCGATATAAGAAGGTGAAGGTTTAGCAGCAATCTTTGAAATAAAAGCGCACAACTTCTTTTCCTTAAAGTCGAGACCTCCCCACAGGGGCGCATCAGAAAATAATAAGGAAATATTATGCTGCGCATTTCTACTTCTGGAAGTTCTCAATTTCACAATCCTTCAAATCTTGGAATAAATAGCCCTCATATTCGTCTAAAAGATCTGAGCGTCCTCGACCAATATGTTGCTCCTTCGCGTTTGAGTCGCCAACCCGAAGTGAGATTACCGCGACTCTCCATTTGTTCGACCTTTCCGGGGGATTGGAATGTGGGAAGTGTGTGGCGCGAGGGAAGCACTCATCGCTATCCAGTTTACACCCCCAATAGATCCTTTGATCTTATGCAGGATCTTTTGCTTTCCGAAAATTGCGGAATCACCTTGGTGCGAGTGGGAATTTTGCGAAATGGTTCTCCGCTATACATGCTCCGATCTGATTTAAGTCAGCTGAATGCGGAAGGGGGAAGTCGTGAACTTCGTTTCGATTTTCCGAATGGGATAAGAGTGAGGTAAGCAAATACTTCCCAATCCTAAATTTTGACGCTATAGTCAGAGACCTATGCAGCCAGAATTCCTCTCTTTTTCAGATAAACCCGAAGCGCTGATGAAGCCCTCCGTTCCGGAGATCGCTTTTTTGGGCCGTTCGAACGTGGGAAAATCTTCTCTGATTAATACTTTAGTAAAACAAAAAATTGCGCGAACCAGCACCACACCCGGTCGTACCCAAGGATTAGTTTTTTTTAAAGTGCGCAATAATCTTATTTTTGTCGACTTTCCAGGATTTGGTTATGCGAGAACTTCCAAAACTCTGCGCGAACAATGGGCGGGACTGGCCGATGGTTTCTACTCCACCCGCAGAACTTTGAAAGGCGCGGTTTGGATTTATGACATTCGCCGCGATCCTGATCCGCTCGATCATCAAATGCTGGAATGGCTTCAGCATCATAAAAAACCTTTTTGCCTCATTCTCAATAAATGCGATTATTTGAATCGTGGGAAATGGACTGCTCGCAAAAAAGAAATCATGAGCGAAATGGGTTTGGATGAAGAAAATGTTTTGGTCTTTTCCAGTAAAACCAGGGAAGGCGCGGGTGCTCTCTGGAAATGGTTGGATGCTAAATGTTAGAACCTCAAATTCTTCCCATGGAAAGAGAAGACATTGATCGTGTCTTGAAAATCGAACAGGCGAGTTTTAGTCAGCCTTATTCGAGAGATCTTTTTGAAGAAGAACTTGTTTTAGATTTAGCTCATCCTTGCGTGATGAAAACTTCGGATATGGTCGTTGGTTTCATGGATTATTGGGTGGTGCGCGATGAGGCTCATTTGATCACGATTGCGATTGATCCTTCTTATCGAAAATTGGGTTTAGCAACACAATTCATGGAATATCTTCTGAAAGACTGTGCTGAAAAAAAAGTCCGAAAAATTTATTTGGATGTGCGCAAAAGTAATGTCGCTGCCATCACTCTCTACGAAAAATTTGCTTTCCAAAAAATCAGCGTTCGAAAAAAATATTATAGCGATAATAGTGAAGACGCGATCGTGATGGAAAAGAGGTTTGGAGAAAAATGATCCAGCTATCGAATGGACATTCTTTCGAATACATGGCGGCGAGTGGCGCTTTGGCTTACGATGGCCGAGGCTGGCCTTGGGAATGGCCCCTGCGTTGGGTGGGTTTGATTGATCCTCAACTTTTCACCATTGTCACTAAAACGCTCACCTACCATCCTAAAGAAGGTAATCTGCGCTGGACCCATCCTTGGACCTGCGTGAAAGTTTTAAAAAAAGGCGTGGTGAATGCGATTGGACTCACCAATCCTGGATTAGATGCTTGGCTAGAAAAAATCGCTCCTCAAATTCCTTTTCAAAATTACTCGATGGTGTGTTCGATCACCGAAGATGATCCTAAAAAACTTTTGGAGATGGTGAAGAAATTGGAGAAGCTGCCACTCAAAGGAATTGAATTGAATGCTTCTTGTCCGAACACGCATCAAGAATTGCATCAAAACGTCGAAGCGGTGGTGAATGCCGCACGTTTAATTCGCGAAAATAGTCCGCATCCTTTATTGCTAAAACTCTCCGTTCATCAAGATTATCTCACGATAGCCAAAGCAACAGAAAATGATGCTCAAGCTTTGTCGATTAATTCCGTGCCTTGGCGATTAATATTTCCTAATGATAAAAGTCCGCTTGCCGTTTTGGGTGGGGGAGGGGTGTCTGGTAAAGTCGCGCAAACTCATACTTGGGACATGGTAAAACAATTGTCTAGCTCAGTGAAGACACCGGTCGTAGGGCCGAGTGTTTGGGAATATCCAGATATCGCCACTTTAAGAAACTTAGGAGCAAAGGCCATTAGCTTTGGCTCCATCTTCATGCGCTATCCTTGGCGTCCGACACAATACATAAAAAGAGACACAACTTTCCGCGGTAAAAGCCGATAGAATCGCTCAGGGAAGATGGCATCAAGAAAGGATTAATTTCTTATGTCATTTCCGCGTTTGTTGGAGCGTCGTTTAGAACAAGATTTTTCGCCGCGCTTAAATCATACTCACACTCTCCTCGATAACTTAAGCTCCCAAGTACAAAATACTTTATCTGATCCTTACAGCCTCACTGCTTTAGCGTTTGCGCCCTTAGTCGGGAAATTCGCTCAAGGCCACATTTGCGCTGGATTGCAAAATCTTTTCAGACCTGCAGGACTTTCGGCGCATGCCGCGAGAGGCATCTCGTTCGGGGCAGGTTTCAGTGTCGAGATCTTAGGGTATGAAACTCTGCACCGAGGATTAAGAGTAGGGCTAGGGGGAGCGGATCCTGCTTTGCTTTCACGAGAACAATTTATAACGGGACTAAAACATTCAGCCACCCAATTTTTCTTTTTAAAGGCAGGCGCTCACTTTACTCAAGGGGCACCGATTCTGCTGTCTCACTTTGCAGTCGATGCCGCGATGGTAGCGGGAAATCGTCTGACGGGTCAAAGTCATGGAAATTTGGTTCAGGACTTTATTCAGGCCGATTTAATGCATTGGCAAGTCAAAGCTGGCTTAGGTGTTTTTCATGGAGCGATGCCGTCTGTAGCAATTCATGCGCGAGCTTTAGATTTGTATGCTTCTGCTAATCCAAAGCCTTTGTCGATTTTGCCAGTGCAGAGGAATCCTTTAGCGGGGGTGATGAGAAGTGAGGGTGCTCCTGCTAAAATTCCTCATGATCAAATTCCAAGAGATAAAATTCAATCGATGGGAAAGATTCCCGATGTCTTTTGTAATCGCATGCTTGGAGATGGCAATTTGGTAGGCTTAGGTGTTTGGTCTATAGGACAAGAACGGCCTGTTTTGATTCCAAAACCAGGAGTAAGGGGTGAAATGTCGGCAACTCAGGTTCGAACTCAAGCCCAACAATCTGCTCAAGCGAAATTCAAGGCGAATCCAATACCCGAAAAATTTTCCACTGCCGTGCGTGGTCTTTCGAAGGAAGGTAGTGAGTCTGAGTTGAAATTTCAGGGAAGCATGCCTGGGTTAAACGATACGATTTATCGTTTTCGAAGAGAGGGTGACGCGTTGGTGATCGTTCATAGAGACGGAGCCCCAAAGCTCAGGGTGTTGCATGAGGGTGAGATTCTTAAAGATAAAACCATGAGGGTGCAGGATGGGGATATTGTGGAGGTTGGCGGAGAGGCGCCTTTTGTGTTTTCTACTTCGCCTTGGACATCAGTGAAAGTAAAAGCTTCTCCTGTGCCTGCAGGAACGGTGGCGGATCCATTTATTCAGCCACTTTCCGCGCAACAAGCTCCTCGTCATTTTAGAGAGGCATTATCCGAAGTATTATCTCAGAGGATCGGAGTTCGTGTCGTAGACCAAGGCGTTGTGCATTACACTGTTTCAAAAAGACCAGGACTTGAAACGGACATTGTAAAAATTATAGCCAGTATCCGCTCATGTCCCATTCGAGTGAAAAGAGGAGCTGAAGTTTTAGAAGCGGATAATGCGAATGGTTTGGCATTGAAGGCGGGTGATGTTGTGAAAATTGGTGAGGAGCCTGCGTTTATCTATCAGTAAAAGTTATTGTTTTAAAAAATAGTCGAGTGCTCTAAAAATTTTATCTCTTGAGGAAATGGGATAAGCACCTTCAGCAGTAAGTTGATAATCTACAAGACGAGGATTCAACTCGAAGGCTTTGGTAAAATCAGCATGAGAACCTCGATAATCTTCAAGCTTCAACTTAGCGAAACCTAATCCGTAGAATGCAATTTCTAAATTTGGATCGATAGCTAAAGCTTGGTTGAATGCTGAGATCGCTTCCCTATATCGCCCTTTGTTGTAAAGAAATACAGCCTTGTTATGCTGAAGTATGGCCGCAAACTTATCAGTGGAATAAAGAGGCATTTGTATACCGCGATATTTTTTTTCATATTCTATGTCTAACTCTTTCCCGTTTTCTTCTGTCACTCTCAGTACCATATGGTTTGGAGTTCTGAGATAGGTATAAGGTATACCCAGTTCATCCGCGATGACCGCGTAAACAAAGACGCTTGTGTCGCAATCTAAGCTTTTGGCAAGAATGTTTTCGGCAAATAAAACAGGGCTTTTCCCAGCGCTTTCAAATTTATATCCCAAACGAAGAATAGTGTTTGTTGCTATATTCATTTTTTCAAGAACTGTAATGGCCCCGGCATTTTCTATGTCTTGCTTAACGCTGCGTGTAAGATTTTCTAAAGCGTCTTTTGCTTGTTGAACTTGTTTGATTGGCAATACCTCAGATTCTACTCTGAACGCTTCATGGATGGGATTTTTCTGATTGAATTCATATCTTGCAATTCTTGGCGGCGATGAATGGGCTCGTTGAGTTGTTTCGTCGGCTTGACGTTTCATCCAAGGAATTCGAATCACGCTTTCATCACTGAGTTGAGGACCCTCGGCGCTTGCCAGGGCTGCGAAAGGATTACGAATCCTGATTTCTTTTGTAGTTAAAGTAATATTTAATTTCTGAAGCCGTGTTTTCCAGTGATCTAATTTTTGCTGAATTCTTTGAGAGTACTGAGTGGCTTTTGAAATCGTATTGAGGAGATACGCTTCAATTTTATTCCAATGTGCCTTGAGAGCCTGGCCTTTTAAGTTCAAAACGAAAACAGATCCATTTCTACCAATCAAAATCACATCCCGTGCAATGCCGAGTTGCAATTCGTAGGCCGCTTTAAAACCATTTTTTGCAAGACTACCACCTAGGCGAGTGGCTGCTTCCAATCGGGATATTTTTCCAACTCTGAGTAACTTGTTGACTTCGCTGAGTCGAGTGAAGGCGCTGGGGATTTTGGCATAAGCGACGTAACCCAGAGGAACCACCATGCTGAGAGCTCCGGTGATGGCGCTGAGTTGGCGTCCTCTGCCTGCGGATTCATAATGTTCAGAAAGATTATTTAAAGTGTTGTTGATTCCTTGCTCGCGTATTTGCCGGATCATTTCTAGGAGCATGGGATGAGTGGCGCCGTAAGTCGCGCGAAGGAGTTGGATTCTATCGCTCGCGGAAAGTTTTTCTTTTGGAATATGATTCACAAAGCGGGTGGCTTGCTCTACATCGTGCAACCAGCCGAAAGTATCTACGGCCCCATGAAAAATCATTTTGACGGGAGTGGCGGCCGCATTGAGCAAGATTCCTTGCGATTCAAAGTTGGAAAGAAGTTGAACATTCACGTATTCTCGTCGGTTTTCCAAAAGCAATTCAACTGTGCGTGGAGTGATGGCCGCGGAGTTCATATCAATTCCATCAGCAAGCCCATTTTTTACTAAATATTTTTTGAAAACGAGGATTGCATCGACGAAAGCTCCGTCGAGTGTTATTTCATCCGGAGCAACAAATTCATATTCTCCAAAACGATTCATTTGTTCGACAAAACCCAGGCTCTTGAGGCCATCCACAGTGAGTGGACGGGTTCCGTTCATATCCATTTGTGCTAAGAGAAGCGCCGTTTGGGCAAAGTGTTTGCTTCGAGTGCCTTCAGGAATATAAAAGTTCGAGCCCTTGATGTGAGACAAGCGCGTTTCGGAGGCCTGAGGATGCGCGCTTAAATTTACAAATTCATGCTCCCCTGATCTTACGGCATAATCTTCGGATGAAAGTTTGAGAGTGACTTGTGCCAGCGTTTCCCGAAGTGTTTTACTACTAAGACTTCCAGCTTTGTTAGATATTGAAAGTTCTTGAATGGCAGATTCCGCTTCTTGCATTTTTGCTAAAAGTGTTTGACCTTTTTGCTCCAACACTTCATCGGAGGCTTCACTTGCCTCTGCTGAATGAAAATCATCTAAAGCGATTCTCAGTTCCACGCTCAATTTTAGTCCTAGGCTTTCGTGCGGATCCAAAGTTTGAATTTCTAATCCTAAAGAGCTTAAAGAATTTTGAAATTGCGACTGAGCATAGGATTCAAGGGATTGATTGAGTGCCTCCAGCTCTGAGGGGCTTAATTCTACTCCGGCCTCTAAACGGCTCAAACTTGTTTCAATTTTCTCGGCAAGTTGTCTTTGTATTTCTTCTTGAGGATTTAAACGTGCATGAATTCCTCGGGCGACGGTGGGAATGATTTGAGTGAGTGGAAAAAGGGGCGCAGAACTCAGCGCAATTTTGCCTGCAAGCTGGCCTAAAAAAGTGGGAGCTTTTTGTTCAAAGGCTTGTAACTTTTCGGCGATGAAAGTTTGGAGATGATTTTTTTGAATAGAATGAAAATTCATAAATTCTCATTCAAAACAAAGCAATCTTTATGCCAAAGCCAATATTAAATATTTAGTAATATCAATGACTTAAGAATTTTTTAAAAGGTCACAGAAAGAATAATGATGTCTTCAACCATGAAATTGTATCAAGACGAAACACTTGCAAGAGTGAAGCTTTGTGAAGACTTGTTAATAAAATGCCTTGCCTCGACTTGCTAAGTTCATGATATAATTATGCTAAGTGGGGTGAATTTGTCATTACTTTCCAGTAACGTCTTAGTGCTTAATCGCAACTACTTACCCGTCCATGTAACGACGGTGAGGAGAGCTTTTATTCTCCTTTACCATGAGGTTGCACAGGTCATCGACGAGCAATACCAAACCTACGATTATAAAAGCTGGTCCGAGTTATCTGTCGAAGCTCACCACGAAAGTGTGGGGACCGTTGATAAATTAATTCGTGTGCCCCGAGTGATTTTACTCAGCGTCTATGATCGTCTTCCTAAAAAGAATGTCCGATTTTCTCGAATGAATATTTATTTGCGGGATAATAATACCTGCCAATATTGCGGAAAGCATTTCGCGCGTTATGATTTGAATCTCGATCACGTTATACCACGCGTGAAGGGCGGTAATACTTCTTGGGAAAATGTGGTGTGTAGTTGTATTGAATGTAATCGTCGCAAGGGTGGAATGAGTGTCTCAGAAGCAGGGATGCATTTGATTCGCAAGCCTACTATGCCACGCTGGAATTTTTTAGTCGATTTACCGAGCCGTCGTGTTTTATACGAAGCGTGGAAACCTTTCTTAAATATTGTCGATTTTAGTTATTGGAATTTGGAGATTGAGCATGATTCCTGAGTTATTTCATCAAGAAGCAAAAGACTATTTAGACGCGGCACTACCTCAGATTAATTCCACTTTGGAATCTGCTTTGAGCCAAGATGCAATATGGAAAAGTACTGAAGTTCAAGAGCTTCTCAAAAACTTCCTCTCTCATTTTAATTTTTTAGGCGAAGAAAAAGCGAATTGGCTTTTCATGAAAAGTTTCAACGATGCTTTTGTGGCCGAGAAAAGCTTTGTGACATGCCCTTTGTGGTAAATCCCAAACATTCTTTGAAGGTTTTAAAGGGCGTTTCCGAACGCATCGACTTGTATTTGTCAAAACAAACCTTAAACCTCACTCGAAGCCAAGTGCAGAGGTTGGTCGAGGAAGGCTCAGTTCGGGTGAACCAAAAACAGGTCAAAACCTCTTATAAATTACGAGAAGGCGATGAGATTGAAATTGAAATTCCTGCTCCGACTTCCGTTGCAAGCAAGCCTGAAAACATTCCACTCGAAATTCTTTATCAGGACAAAGATTTAGCTTTAGTGAATAAAGCTGCAGGCCTTGTTGTGCATGCCTCCGCAGGCCATACAGAGGGCACGCTTGTGAATGCCTTGCTTTATCATTTAAAAGATTTGTCGGGCATTGGGGGGGAATTGCGACCTGGTATTGTTCATCGTTTAGATAAAGACACTTCTGGCATCATGTTGATCGCAAAAAATAATCCAACCCATGCTCAGCTGGTGAGAATGTTTCAAGAGCGCCAAATACAAAAAACATACCTCGCGCTTGCCTATGGAATTTTTAAAAAAGATTCAGGTGTCATCGAAAATAAGTTGGGAAGAAGTAAAGGGGATCGAAAGAAAATTTCTTCAAAAACGGCCCATGGCAAAGAAGCAAAAACGAGTTATCAGGTTTTAGAACGTTTCTCCTGTTTCTCGTTGCTCGAAGTGAAGCCGTATACAGGTCGCACCCATCAAATCCGTGTCCACCTTGCAGAAGCGGGCCATCCTATTGTGGGAGATCCTGTGTATGGAAGTAAGCAGTGGACGAGTAAACTGAATGCAACTCTGCAAGCCTTGGTAAAAAAAACGAACCGGCAAATGTTGCATGCATATCAGTTGGAGTTACAGCATCCGATTATTGAAAAAAAAATCAAACAAAAAGCAGAATTACCCGCAGACTTTAAAGAAATATTAAATTTGTCTAGAAAGCAAAATCCTAAGAATTAAAAGTGTGATCCGCATCCAGAGTTTGATTCTGGCCCTTCGATACAGTTTTCAGTTTCAACAAAACGAGGGTCTGTGCCTGCAGCGTAAACTTTTTCTACATAATCCTTTAAGTTGGAGTTAAACCAGCCGCCTTCGTCAAAATAATGGAGCAGAATTTGATAAGCCTCTTCCTCGGTAATAAGGGTACCACTCAGCTTCTCGTGACAGAGAGTTTCCAAGGATTCTAAAAATCTGTTTTTAGCGTGGCTGTCTTCGCTCATTTTATTTAAATCGTCTGCCGTAATTCCAAGTTGAAAGATCCAAAAGCGAGCCGTGGTTTGAAAGGCATGCACTTCGTTTGCAACACTAGCTTCGATACTTTCATCACTGGGACACATGAGACTTTTTTCATCCGGAGCGAAGAGAAAAATCGATGCTTCCGCAATGGAGTCGTAGCGTATTCTTATCGGAGGATCATCAGAGTCCTCGCTACTCAAAGGATAGTCCAGATAGAATTCAAAGCTTGTGATCCAATTCTCATTTTGAGGGTAACGCTCGATCGCTTTGCGATCCGTGCGCCGGTGGCTTGTGACCGCATGGTCCATTTCGTGGATCAAGAGTGCAGTCGGAGGATTGTGCCGTGTTGTAATGACGGAATTATGGATATCATATTGAGCGTGTGTGTTTGCAGGGAGCTCATTTTCAGCCGCATAGCGAAAACGAGTGTGTGGAAGCTCTTGCTGTATGAGGCGCAAATCATCGAGAAGCGTTGAGTAAATACTGGGGCGATCATCCATTTGTTCTAGTTTTTGGATACTGATCACGAGTTGAAGCGCAAAACTTCGTTTTTCGGGATGGTCAAAATAATCTCTCAGAGATTCGTAACGTTCTATTTTGGAGGCTTCACCGGAAAAATTGGGATTGATGGATTGGAGTAATCTTGCCGCTCGATCGGGCCAATGGTCATGGGAGGGGATGAAGTGAATTTCCTTTTCACCGATTCTTCCATCTCCATTTTGATCATGCCAGTAAAGATCCGTAAGATATGGATTCCATAGTTTAATAAATGCGGTCGAGTCGCTTGAGATCATGTGTGCCCTCCCGATGAATCCCCCTTGTCATATTTTATCGGCAATCCTATGAAAGAGTTTCGGAGGGAAAAATGAAATTATTTAAGCCATTTTCGGGAGTAACAGGTGCTTTTGAAGGTAAAAACCCTTCTGAAGATTATAATCTTTTGGAAAACTTACTTCTGATGAAGCAAGTGCATGGTGATGTGATTCAAGTGGTAGATAAAAATTATTCTCCACAAGCTCTTCAAGAAGCGGATGCTATTTTATCCTTAAAAAAAGACTGCGCTATTGCTGTAAAAACAGCGGATTGTGTGCCGATTCTAATCGCTCATCCGGGTGGATTGGTGGGTGCCGTGCATGCAGGGTGGCGTGGTACGCGCTTGAAAATTTTAGAAAAGACCCTCAGAAAAATCCGCGACGAATTTAAGAAAGATTTGAGCCAAATCTTTATCGCCATCGGTCCTGCGATTTGTGGTGATTGCTATGAAGTCGGTGAAGAAGTTGCAAAGCAATTTAGTTCAACCTATGTCAAATCTACAGGAAACGGAAAATATCTGCTTGATTTAATGAAGGCGAATTTTGATTTGGCCAAAGGGATGGGCTTGAAAAATGAACAAATTCAAGTTTTGCCTGATTGCACGCTTTGTCAAAAGGACGAGTATTATTCTTACCGGCATGAAACTCAGCAAGGATTGTCTAAAGAAGGTAGAAATTATTCTTGGATAAAAATGAGCTAAGCTCCACCAACCACGATTTCTGGAATGCGTAGCGTAGGTTGTGCGTCAGCCACCGGAACACCTTGACCATCTTTGCCGCAGGTTCCTAAACCGTAGCCTAAATCATTTCCCACTTTATCGATGAGTTTCAAAATTTCAGGACCATTTCCTGTAAGAGTCGCTCCTCGAACGGCGTGGCCGATTTTTCCTTTTTCTAGCAAATAACCTTCAGTCACTTCGAACATGAAATCTCCGTTCACGGTGTTGACTTGACCGCCTCCCATTTTTTTAACGAAGAGTCCTTTTTCAACAGAGCGAATGATTTCTTGGGGATTATCTTTGCCGGGAGCGATCATGGTATTGGTCATGCGAACGATGGGGCGATAGCGATAATTTTCTCGTCGTCCATTACCCGTCGAAGGCTTCTGAGCCTTTTGTGCATACAAATGATCATACATATAACTTTTCAAGATGCCATTTTCGATGAGGACGGTTTTTTGAGCGGGAGTTCCTTCGTCGTCGAAGAGAAAAGAGCCTCGTTGATGCGGAATCGTTTTGTCGTCTAACACGGTGATGAGGGAAGAGCCGACTTGAGTGCCGATTTTATCTTGATAAACAGACAAACCTTCGAGGGCGAGATCCGCTTCTAAACCATGTCCAACGGCTTCATGAACCATGGTTCCGCCGGCTTCTGAGGAGAGAACGACCGGCATTTTACCCGCAGGAGCTTTTTGGGCGCTGAGCATGAGAATGGCCTGGCGTGCCGCGACTTCAGCCACTTCTTCCGGAGAAACTTGCTTGAAAAGTTCGAAGCCTTGCGTGCCGCCCACAGGTTCGTAACCCGTTTGAATGATCTCACCATCGCGAGCGACAACCTGCACCACAAAGACCGTGTAGGTTTGCAGGTCTTCCGCAAGTTTACCTTCAGAATTTGCGATGAGAATTTGACGAGTTCGATCTCGGTAACTGACGGTCACTTGCTGAACTTTGGGGTGAAAAGCCCATGCATGTCGGTCTGCACTCAAAACTTTTTTACTTTTTTCGCCCAGGCTGACCCCTTGAGGATCTTCAGTAACCGTATTGGCCCAATTGGCTTTTGTTTGCAGGAGTTGAATATCTTGTTTAAATTCTTTTGCCTTCACGGCTTCTGAAAGGGTTTGGGCAAGATTGAGAATGGATTTTTCAGCAATGTCATTGGTAAAAGCGTAAGCGGTTTCTCCCCCATGCAGAACGCGTAGGGCCACCCCTTGATCCGTGCCGCAAAGAGTTTTTTCGATGGATTTGTCTTCACATTGAATTTGAGTAGAATCGGATTTCTCAAAAAAAATCTCGGCAAAGTCGCCGCCATTTCGTAAGCAGGTTTTTAGGATTTTAGATAAGTCGTAGTTTTTGATCATGGTCATTTTTTTACTATAAGATAAGAAGCTTTTGCAATAGGTTCAATGATAACTTATAAAAGGCAAAGGCGCGATTATTTCTAGCTATAAAGGAGAATCTTGTGAAATCAGGACGTATTGGAATTATCGGTGGTAGCGGACTTTATGAGATGGAGTCTGTTGAAGTCATTGAAAAAGTAAAACTGGAAACCCCTTTCGGAGATCCTTCCGATGAATTCATTTTGGGAAAATTTGAGGGCAGGGAAGTGGTATTTTTGGCGCGCCATGGCAAAGGTCATCGCTGCACCCCTAGCGAAATTAATTACCGCGCAAATATTTTTGGCTTGAAGACACTAGGCGTCGAACAAATTCTTTCTGTATCCGCCGTAGGTTCTTTGAAAGAAGAAATCGAACCCGGTCATCTTGTCTTCATTGACCAATTTATTGATCGAACTACTTTAAGAAAAGCGACTTTTTTTGGGGAAGGCATTGTTGCCCACGTTCCTCTCGCAGAACCCATTTGTTCGGTTTTGAAAAATCACATGGCATCAGCCGCTGAATCTCTTGAATACACGCATCATGTGAATGGAATCTATATCTGCATGGAAGGACCCCAATTTTCCACCAAGGCCGAATCAAATCTTTATCGATCTTGGGGAGCGGATGTGATTGGAATGACCAATCTTACTGAAGCGAAATTAGCTCGTGAAGCGCAAATTTGCTATTCCACTTTAGCTCTTTCTACCGATTACGATTGTTGGCACGCGGACCATGATTCTGTCACAACCGCCCAGGTCATGGAGACTATGGCAGCCAATATCGATAAAGCTAAAAAAGTCATCAAAGCCGTAGTCCCGAAGCTTCCTATAGAAAGAGCTTGTGCTTGTGCAAAAGTTCTTCAAAATGCGGTGGTCACGGATCGATTAAGTTTAAGTACACACGGCAAGAAAATTTTGAATGTTCTCAATGGAAAATAAAAATCTTATTATGGATGCGGAATCCCTCGGTGCGACTCTCCGAAGAGGGCGAGAACTGAGAGCCATTAGCCTGGAAGAGGTGGCAGAAGCGACTCATGTTCGCATGAATTACTTGAGTGCGATCGAGCAAAACCAGCTCGACCTTTTGCCAGGTCTAGTCTTTTTGAAGGGCTATGTCAGAGCTTACGCCAATTATATTGGCTTAAATCTCGAAGATACGATGGTGTTATTGGAAGATTACACTGCCGCACGAGCAGAACGACCTTCTCAAGCCATAAAAAAACAATTCATCTATCCAATTTTAGCGATTTTTATTCTGGGCTTTGTCTTTTCTTTTATTTGGTTTCTTAAATCATGATCAATGAAAGCCAAGCATTAGAATGTTTGGTCCTTCGTCGTTGGGATTATGGCGAAAAAGATCAAATCATTAGTTTGCTCAGCCGGGAAAAAGGCCGGATTCAAGGCATTGCCAAAGGTGCCAAGGCTTCTTTGAAAAGATTTGGACCGGCTCTGGATTTGTTTTCTTGGATTAAAGTTCAAATCAAGGAAAGAAAAAATAGCTCGCTGATGTTCATTGAGCAAGCTCAAGTCATTTCTAATTTTCCTAAACTTCGTCAAGACTATGCTTCTATTTTAATTGCGTCTGGCTTGCTGGATTTGTCCCATTCTCTCTTTAAAGAAGGCACGAATGAAGAAGGTGCTTTTCTGCATTTGCTGGAATGCTTACATCAATTAGAAGCGGAAGGCGCAAAACGCCGAATCTTCTGGAGTTTCTTAATTAAAAATCTCGATTTGTTAGGTTGGGGCTTGCACCTGAATCACTGCAAGACTTGTGGAAAAAGCTTACAAGATCTCCGCTGTCTATTTGATGTAGAGCATGGAATTGTATTTTGCGAAGATTGTAATTTAAATACGCCGCGGCTTTATGCGCTGAGTGTAGGCTTATCTTCTTGGATGAGAGATCCCAGCCAAGATTGCCTTTTTTCTTCTCAAGAAGAAATTTTGATGCAAGAGCTTTTGGAGCGATATTGCCAACAGCATCTTCATTTGGAACCGGATTGGAATCGTTTCTTAAAAATTTAATTTACTTAATTCTCAGGGATGAGGCGAGATCGTCTGTATTCTAGAGGACGGGGAAGCGATTTTAATTTAACCCATCCACCTCGCGCTGGGTCGAGTAGATAGAGGTCAGCTTTATTGATTTGATTGCTCGTATCCACCCAATGGTTCCCTTGAAGGCCTATTGTTAAAAGAGGAATGTGGACTTTAGCAAAAGCTTTATGTCCATCCACCTCATAGATTTCTGTTTCAAATTCTTCAAGAAGCGTCAAAGGATTACCCTGTTCAGAACTATGCATGCTAAAACGTTTCAGTGAAACAAAACTAGGTGCTAGCTTGGAATCAATCTCACGAGTGCCAATCTCAGGGAAAACTCCTCGCATATAATAGAATAGCGGAAATTCAGCCCAAATGACGCCTTGCGCATGAATATTTTCAAAACGGATGTCCCGGATTTCTACATTGCGGAAACCACTGCCAGGATGAGTCGTTTCATTTTCATAGAATTCAATTCGCTCTAAATCATCAATGAAGAAATCGGCTGAATCGATACCTAAGTCCGTTTTTACGACTTCATGAAAAGGCCACTCACTTAAATTGTTTCCTGCGATCAGATGTGGATCGTGAATGAGTGCCACATTTCTGATTTGCGCTTTGGCTTGGATTTTATTTTGGCTGGATGTCATCGCTTTTTCAAGGCCCCATCCTTCGGGATTTACTTTGAGATGTAGCGGTCCTTGCAGAGCAATGTCATAAATTTCTCCCCTGATGGCGAGTCCTGGAATATTAAATGACTCTTCATTTCCGAGAATGGATTCTAAATGAATATCGAGCTCTCCCTGAAAATCTATTTGGGGAATTTGAGAAAGATTGTTTTCAGTTTGGATAAGTCGAAGTCGACTGTTTCTCAAAACAGAAGGAGCTAAGGTCATTTGCCCGAGTTGGCTGCGATCGATTGAAGTGCTTTGGATATCAAAATCGAAATCATATTGAATATTATCTAACTTTTGAGTTTCAGGATTTAATTTGATTTGAATCATTAATGGTGAGGCATGGAACTCGGCTTGTTTGAGATTCAACTGAAAATGAGGACCCTGTTGAAGTTGGAGGTGATTGACCTTTCCCAAAAAAGTGAGTGAAGCTTTGAATTCACCGGAATTAAAATATTCCAAATGAATTTTATCCAGCTGAATATAAGGAATGGAAGTGTTGTGTAGATGTGTCGTGATTTGGCTTTTCGTATCTCGTATGCTGAGTTCCTCAACAAAAAAATCTTCGACGCCAATGGTCAAATTCTCCTCGTTAAATTTTCCTTCTTTGATTTGTTGGATGAAATTGGCAAAAGCAGGAAGTTGAGTGGATATTTTACCGAGGCGCATTCCTTTCATGTGTATTTCATGATTGTCGATTTTAAAAACAGCCTCCGATATTTCTAGATGAGACAGACTGATTGTCATACTTCCATTTCGACTATGTATTTCGATGAGCCCTTTGTTGTTATTGAAAGTAAAGCTGCCTAAGTGTGGAATTTCTAATTTTCCCTCTCTTAATCGAGATGTCCAGTTGAGGCTTTGAAAGCTCAGCCAATTAAAAAGGTCAGGGTAGCCCCTTAGTTTATTGATATTTACGACTGAAATTTTTTCATCGTCCGCTTCGATGTGCGTGATTAATTGGAGAAAATCCGAAACCTTTTGTGGAAACTTAAAGTGATCTGTGTGGGCTTCAGTGTAATGCTCTCTTTGTGTAATTCCCAGAGAAAGTAAAAAATCTTTTGTGAGTTCGAGCTTTTCATTGGCTTCGTCCATAAATTTGAAAATGGGATAAGACAGAATGGGAATGGAAAGTAAACCGCTTGGTTCTATCATGTAGCGCAAGGAATATCCTTGTTGCTTTAAAGGGGAGATGGCTTGATCGAAGGGGACTTCTTTTTCAGGAAGAGGTAGAAATTGAAAGCCCTGGACTCTGACTTGATTATCCGGAAAAACATCTTTATAAATATTTTTGTCATAGCGTAGCCGAAAAAGATGAATGCCACTCTCCGAACTATTTTTAATTTTTCGGATTTGAATGCTGACGTCGGCGAGAGTATTTTCTTCGAATTTTACCAAACAAAGATCAAAAAGCTCTTTCACTTCCTCACGCTTTGCCATTTCTTCATAACGACAGCCGCCATTTCCACCATTCGAAAGCATGCCAGTAGCTTCAACATCTAATGCTTCCGTCAGAAGTAAAATATTACGGATGAGTTGAAAGGTGTCAGTCCCGGTCCATGGCTTGGTTTCTTCCTTTACAACTCGATAAAGCCAAAGTGGAGAAGGAGTCCATTGCAATGGCTCACTGATTAAATGGGATTTTTTTAAATCTAAATTATTTGTTTTTTCAATGTTGCTACTTAACTTTAGAGGAATATCCGTAAAAAAAAGTAAATCTGTCTCTAATGAAATAATGTTGGGATCTAGGGTCAAGGGTTTAATAAAAGGAGATATCATGGATGGCGCTCCTGCTTTTTTTCTCGTGCAATATGCGCGAAAAACTCCCGAATTTTTTGATGATATCCCTCAATGCTGTAAGGAAGATGATCGAAATCAAAGGTGAATTCGTCGTGTTGATTCCATTGAAAACCAAAGACTTTTAAGGCGAGCCAGTCCACATAGGTAGAGAGATGAAAATGTCCTCGGACTTGTTCTTTCTGAGGATCAAAACTCTCAATTCGATCAATGAGAAAACGAGTGTTCGCGAGTAGGGGAGTTTCATAAAGTCGTTTGGGATCTTCAGGCTTTAAGGCTGCTTCGAGACGTTTGCCACTGGGACCTCTCAAATGAATGTCGCCTTCCTTATCTCCTCGAATCAAGATTCTTCCTTTTCCTGCATAGGTTTCCGTATTGAAGGTCCATTGACCTTGAATTTTTCCATCTAAATCAATTCCAGTGATTGCTTTTTGAGTGAAGCGCCGAAGTCCTGCTAAACTGATGCGCTTGAAGTCAAAACTAAGGTCTAAGGGCGCAAGCGTCATTTGGTGAGTGGTCGGTTGATAATGAATTTTTAGAGTTTGCTTACTTTGAATTTGAAGAGGACCTCTCAATACTCCACGCAGTGTTTCAGAAAGTTTGCCAAGATTGGCAGAAATGTCGAAAGCTTGAATGAACCACTCTTTGCTCTCATCCTCATTTTGTCTTTCGATATATTTAAGAAATAAGTGAGGAGTAAGAAGATGTAAATCCCCTAAGTGAAACTCATGACCCTCTATGCTGATTTCTTGCTCACGCAATCCTAATTCATTTTTTTCTAGTGAACGCAGCCTAAATTGATCAATCAGAGAATGTGAATAGGGTTTCTGGGGAGAGGATTCATCGAGAGAGGCATTCACGAGAGTTTCTACAATATTGCCGTCTACGAATCGGTCGAGGTCAAGTTTTCCAGAGATTTTTTGGTCATCTTTTAAATTGAAATTTACGTAAGCATTTAGACTTAAAAAATTGTTCAGTTCATTCCAATCATAGCCTTCAGATGTGGGGGGGGGAAGTGCTAGGAAAAATTCTACGATGCCATCTTTAAGAGGAGTATTTTGAGTTCTTGCAACTCTTGCGCTCATCAAAAATCCATGGGGAGCAGCTTCTTCTTGAGTATGAATCATAAATGGAGGGATATCGCTAAGTGTAAAATCCATGTGCAAAATTTCATTTTCCGAAATGCGAGTTAGTTTCATATCGGGCATATAAAGAAGGGTGCTTTGTGGAATGAAATTTAATTTTTGATTTTCGGATTTTTGTGAGGATAAGAGTTGCAGAAGCTCTGTTTGTATTTGGGTTTGAAATAACAGCGGAGTTTCAATCTGGATTTTTCCAATAAAGGGCAGTTGAACAGTAATGTTAAATTTAAGATTGCATTGCAGCTCAATGAGATCTTTGCTCAAACGATGTAAATGTATGCCGGGCAGAAAATTAAAGCCTAGCCATTGAATGGCGTCTCCCTCAGAAATTTCTCCTTCAGTAATTTGAAACCAACCTAGTTGTCTGGGGTCATTACTTCCATAGTCATGAGGCTTTAAAGTCGCATGGATATTTTTTAAATGGAGAGAAGCAGCTTCGCCCGATTGGTAATTCAACTCCAATTGAGCTTGGCTTTCACCTAAATGCAAAACTCCTGGAACGAAAAGCTCCTTTAATCCGATTAAACCTGCTGCATGGATGCTTTTTATCTCTTCGAGTCCTTTCGTCTCTACGCTGAGAGAAAGATTATGGATGGGCTCTGAATGGAAATGAGCATAAAAACTGGCATATCGAATTTCATCTGGAATGGTATCGAGTTTGAATCGGATCGAAGATACCATCTCTGCCAAGCTCGAATGATTTTCAGGTGGAGCGAGATGATTTTTTCTTATTTCAGATATTCTTCCAAAAGTTTCTAGCAATTGAAAAATTTCACTGAATTTTATCAAAGTGGGAAAAGATGCACTTTCGTAGATTTCATAAGTGCTGGGTATTCTCAGTATTGAAGGATCGACCGAATCTCTGATTTTTTCATAATCTTTACCAAAGAATATTTCTCCACTTTGGCCATGATAAGCGAGGGGAAGTGCAGGTAAAATAAAGGCCTGCAAATGAATGTCAGAATAGGATGGATTGTTGATATTGCGGAAAAGATTCAAGGCTCCGATGGCTGCTCTTAGGAAAACTTGTCCCTCTTTAACATTCACTTCTTGAAGCCAATTATCGGGTAGCAGTCCAGCGTACCAAAAATTGGGTTTTACTAAAATTCCCTGAAGTTCGAGAAGACTTTCCCCTTCGATAAGAATGCTTAAGTTTTCTGCTTTTCCAGCGAGATGAGGCTTAAAGAAAATCTTCGATTGCGTTTGAGTTTCTAAACGATAATCGCCGAGTTCTAGTGCTTGACCCGCGCGTAAAAAGACTTCAAGGCCGAAACTAATCTTTTCAGGATTAAGGGGATTTCCTGCTTTTTTAATTTTGGCAGTCAGATAGTTTTTGTGAAACCACCACGCTTGCTGTTGAATGTGAGGAATGCCTTCTTGTAAATAATTAGGCCAGCGTAATTCAGCATTACAAGGAGAGGGTCTTAGAAGAAATTTGGAAATGGAATTGGATTTGTTTGAATAGGGGAAATTGCCAGACAGGCTTTCATGGCAGTTGGCGCAAGCGGATGCTTGATAAAAGTCTTCCGCACGATAAAGGACACCCAAAGCAGGGTGAACGAAGTTTAATTTTGGATCCGCGCCCATTGGCCCCCCCATGGACGTCTCCTCTCTCACAAAAATAAAATTTTAGACTCACTCTTCAACTTATCGAAAAAGTGTCGGAGAAGTTGCTGAGATCTATAATTAGAATTGATTTCAGTAGGCAGCAGGGTAGAAGTAAAAAGGAGGGGTGGTAACTACCTGTAAACTCAAGGGGGATACAGGTAGTTGGTAGGTCGAAAGAAGAAAAGTGGGGTGAGATCTATCTTTTGAATCCTGAAAGGTATGATGTAATAAGATAAAGCAGAATACGTGCCAAAAATATAAATGGCCCTCAAAACGTAGAAGTGCTTATAATCTATAGGTTTTTAAAAATGGCCCTTGGTGCGCCGCGTTAAAGTTTTCTTGAAATTGAGGTTTTATCCCCACAACTTATATTGAAAATGGGGGATTATATTCCAGATCCTTATGACTAAACCTAGACCCTTCGGACATTATTTTATCCTCGAAAAGATTGCTCAAGGCGGCATGGCCGAAATCTTTAAAGGCCTGACCTATGATTTCATGGGTCTTAAAAAGTTTATTGTCATCAAGCGGATTCTTCCTCATATCGCTGCCAATAAAGAATTTATTGATATGCTAGTGGCTGAAGCGAAGATCGCAGTGAATCTTTCACATGGAAATATTGCACAAATTTTCGACTTAGGAAAAGTGGGGGACGACTATTTCATCGTCATGGAATATGTCGACGGCAAAAATCTCAGCCAAATTCAACGGAAGTCCTTAGAAAATCGACAGCGAGTACCGGTAGAGTTTTGCGTTTATTTTATTTCAGCACTTTGCGATGCCTTAGATTACATGCATCGAAAAAAAGATGAATTTGGAAGTGACCTTAGAATTGTCCACCGAGACATCTCGCCACAAAACATCATTATTAGTTATTCTGGAAATGTAAAACTCGTTGATTTTGGTGTGGCAAAAGCCGCTTTTAAATTGGGTGAGGGCGAGAAGGGGATTTTAAAAGGTAAATTTGCCTATATGTCACCTGAGCAAGCCGAAGGAATCGAAATCGACAGTCGTTCAGATATTTTTTCTGCTGGGATTGTATTGTGGGAAATGTTGGCATCGCAAAGGTTATTCAAGAAGAAGTCCAATTCTGACACGGTCATGGCTGTGAAAGAGATGGCTGTTTTGCCTCCTTCTCATTTTAGAAATGATATTCATTCGGAATTAGATGCCATTGTTCAGAGGGCTCTCAATCGTGATTCGTCGGATCGTTATCAAAGTGCCCATGACATGGGTCTAGATCTTACTAAATATCTTTTGAAATATTATCCCGATTTTAAACCTAATAATGTCAGCGATTATATTACGAAGCTTTTTGAAAGAGATGAAGATGTAACGGGAGATATTCATTTCGAAAAAACTTACCGAGAGGAATCCATGCTCGTGGATGCGACGAGCAAAACTAAAACCTCTGTAACTTCCTCAGGTGAGAATACGACTATATTGCGTTACGAAGACACGCAAATCGTTGATCCACAACAAATCGATTTCAAATCCATTTTTGATGATATTAGCTGGGAAGATGAGCCAGAAGAGAAACCAAAAAGGAAGAATGAAAAAACCAAGCCTAAAATAGAAGAGAAAATTGAAATGCCTCTTCCGCTTCCTTCCAATATAGAAGACTTATCCGTGACCGGTATTTACGCGGGTGAAGCGAAAGAAGAGTCAAGGTCTGTCAAAAAATCGCTTGGGTCGTTGATAGGTGCATTAAGCATTCTGATTTTGGTAATTTTAATTATGCTTTATTTTGCTCGAATGCAGTGATCTTCTACTCGACAAATTTCCGCAAAACACGCTACAATTTATCAATCCCCTATGTTTAAGGATGAAACCGTAGTCAGTCAGATCCGTGATCTTGAAGGAATTGGTCCCAAGTCTCCAGCCTTGAGTTTTATGGGCGGACCTTCGATGGGACAACTGCATCTTTTGAAAGATGGCGAATTCATCATAGGGAGAAGCAAAGAAGCATCCATTGAAGTTCACGACGACGGCATTTCCCGACTCCATTTCAAAATTATCGTTAACGGCGATCAAGTGAGTATTGAAGATTTAGGCTCTACCAACGGAACCTATGTGAATGGCGTAAAGGTGAATCGGCAAGCCATTAAAGATAAAGACACCATTCAAATCTCTTCACAAACCATTATGACTTTTTCCTATGTTTCTGACTTGGAAGCTCAAAAGCAAAGTCAGATCTATAAAATGGCGAATTTCGATGCCGTGACTCAAGCGCGTACCAAGTCGTATTTTCTCGATCAAATCGATCAGGAGTTCTCGCATGCCAAAAGAAAGGATCTTGTACTTTCGCTTTTGATATTTGACCTCGATTTTTTTAAGCATGTGAATGACACTTATGGTCATCCTGCGGGAGATTTTGTCTTGAAAAAAGTAGCTGAAATTGCTCAAGCTACCATTCGCAATGAAGACTTATTTGCACGCTATGGTGGGGAAGAGTTTGTGATTTTGATGAGGGATACCACTCAAGAAGATGCGGTGCGTTTAGCTGAAAGGTTAAGGCTTAATGTGGAGAGCCAAGTATTTGAATTTGAAGATAAAAAAATTAATATAACCTTGAGTGCAGGAATCGCTACTTTTCAAGAAAACAATTTTTCGAATGTGGATGTGATGATTCGAGTGGCGGACCAATATCTTTATTTTGCCAAGCAAAATGGCCGAAACCGTGTGGCAAGTCTTTCCTTACTCTCGGCTGCTAAATAATTTCACCATTAAAGATTTAAGACCAGAAACCTTCTTTTCAAGAAGAGGGATCTTTTTAAGGTCTCTCTGAGGAGACTTCTTATTATTTTTTCCGTTCAGTCTTTCATAAAGTGATCGCAAAGAATTGGAAATGTGCTCGAATTCTTCAAAGACACTCTTTAGGTGAGGCGTCGGATTTGTCTTTGAGCGTATTTTTATGGAGGGTTTTTTCGCTTTTCCAGAATGACTTAAGATCTTCAGAATGGTTTTAGGTAAACTTTCCAGAGATTCACGGGTTTTTTCCACGTATTCTTCAGCCCCCGCTTTAATTGATTTGGCGGCCGTTTTTTCATCTCCTTGTCCTGTGATGATGATAATAGGGATTTGGGGATTAATCTTCTTGAGGCTCTTTAAGAGCTCTAAACAGGGATTTCCCGCGATATAGAAATCCATGAGGATGAGGTCGAATTTCTTCTTCTGAACCAACTTGATGCATTCTTGTTGCTTGGAACAATGCCTAAAGATTGCTTTAGAAAGCGATCTACTTAAAGACTTCATGATCAAATCGGCATGATCTTGATTATCTTCAATTAACAAAATATGCATTTTTGAAGGATTGTTTGCTTTCATGGAGAATCTAACTTGACCAGTCTATCTGTCCAGTGGAATGATTGTCAAAATTAAATTTGTAATGCAGGGTGCGATGTTAAAATAAGCTTAAACTTGTTAAGAAGATAGCACCTTAAATGCTTTAAAAAATGTGAGATTGCAGGAGCTTTTTTTGTCTCTAAATTTAAAAGATGTTAAGCAAACTTTGCTAGAAAAGGGAATTCGAAAAACTCGCAAAAGGGATGTCATTCTGGAAACCTTTTATAAAGCGGGAGGCCATGTCACGATCGAAGAACTTTTAGTGCGCGTGAAAAAGATAGATCCAAAGATAGGTTATGTGACGGTTTATCGCATGTTAAAGCTTTTGAAGGAAAGTGGCCTTGCTCATCAGTGGCAATTTGGAGATGGTCATTCGCGTTTTGAAAAGGCAACCGAGCATCATCATGATCATCTTATCTGTATGAAATGTGGTAAAATTATCGAGTTTCATGAAGAGCAAATTGAGTCTTTACAAGAAAAAGTCGCTGAGAAACACCATTTCAAAGTTGAAAAACACATTCATGAAATTTTCGGCTATTGTTCTAAGTGTCAGTAAGTTGCATGTCCTTTTACTCCAATTTTAAAAAACATGTTTTTCAAAACCATTTTTTTCAAGCTTCAGACAGCTTGTTAGTGGCTGTTTCAGGCGGGCTTGATTCGGTCGTTTTGCTCAGCTTGCTGAAACGATTAAGTCTCGAAATTCCTTTTCAAATCATTATCGTCCATGTGAACTATCACCTGAGAGGAAAAGCTTCTGATTTAGATGAGGCTTTGGTTCGTAAGATTGCTTTAAATAAAAATTTTAAAATTGAGGTGTTATCTGCACCCCTATCCTCAAAAAAATCTCTCCAAGACCAGGCTCGGAATATTCGCTTCGATTATTTTGAAAAACTTGCGCGTAAATATCGATGTACGAAAATAGTTTTGGCCCATCATCTACAAGACCAGGTGGAAACTTTTTTGATGAAGTTAATTCAAGGTTCAGGAATGCAAGGCTTGAAATCTATAGAAGCCGAAAGAGCTTTTTCCGGAAAATCTTCCCTGAAGTTAGTGAGACCACTGCTCATTTTTTCTAAAGAAGAACTGAAGGCTTATGCAAAATCCGAAGCCTTGAAATGGCGTGAAGATGCTTCAAATCGAAAAGACGACTATGTGAGGAATAAGCTGCGCTTAAGAGTTTTGCCTCATTTTTTGAAAATAAACCCTCAGTCTCTGAGTAAAATTGGTGAAGCGATTGAAATTCTTCAATTTGAAAACGAATGGATGGATCTTCAATGTCAAAAGCTTCTTCACGGAAAATTAAAGAGAAAATCAGAAAAAATTTATCTAGCCCTTGAATTCCTTCAAAAACTTCCTATTTCCGTGAGGTATCGAATTTATTCTCGAGTTTTTAAAGAAGATATAAGCGCTATAAGGCTTAATCGGGGCTATTTAACGAGCATTGATGAAATGGTGATGGGTGAAAAAAAGCAAATGAAATTGAGCTTTTCAGGATCCTGGGGAGCCCATATTGAAAAAAAACAGCTCGTGTTTTTGCAATGGCGATCCAAAAACCTTAAAAAGCGCGGTTTTTTTTAAAAAAATAGCTTAAAAAGCAGGCTTGCCCGCTTGACGGAAGAAAATTTCTTATGTTACCTTTTCTGAGTAGTCTTCAATAGTTATCTGAAGTATGAAGTCATTGATCCACGAAATTTTTTTTCCTCATTCGTAATAGAAAGGTCTTCAGTGAAACAGAGTCAAAAAACAATAGCCCTTTGGGCCTTCATTATTTTGAGTTCGGTGCTTGCCTTGAACTTACTGGGAACTCGCCCCAATCTTCCCGAAAATGTAAGTTTTAGTGAATTCATGGAAGCGGCTGGAAAAAATCAAGTCGAACAAGTTTCCATTCAAAATGATGAATATTCAGGAAAGTTTAAAGAAAACTTTAAAGGGGGCGCTTTTTTTCAAACAGTAGGACCCTCTAACTCTGAAAAGACTCTCGAAGTTTTGGCGAAGTCCGATGTAAAGTTGGATTACAAGAAGCAAAAAGAAACACCTATCTGGCAGCAAATTTTGATTTCCTGGATGCCAATGATTTTGCTTTTCCTCTTTTTCTTTTTCTTTATGCGTCAAATTCAGGTGGGTGGTGGAAAAGCGATGAGTTTTGGAAAAAGTCGCGCACGCATGCTCAATGAAAATCAAAAACGGATTACTTTTGGTGATGTGGCAGGTTGCGATGAAGCGAAAGCAGAACTCGAAGAAATTATCGATTTTCTGAAAGATCCGAAAAAATTTACAAAATTGGGTGGGCGTATTCCTAAAGGGGTGTTGTTGATGGGCCCTCCAGGAACTGGTAAAACTTTGCTCGCTCGTGCGATTGCAGGGGAGGCCGGTGCGCCTTTCTTCTCGATTTCTGGGTCCGATTTTGTGGAAATGTTTGTTGGAGTCGGTGCGAGCCGTGTGAGAGATTTATTTGAACAAGGTAAAAAACATGCGCCTTGCATCATTTTCATCGATGAAATTGATGCCGTAGGTCGCCATCGCGGCGCGGGTTTGGGAGGCGGTCATGATGAGCGCGAACAAACCTTGAACCAATTGTTGGTCGAGATGGATGGCTTTGAATCCAATGAAGGTGTAATTCTGATCGCTGCCACCAATCGTCCTGACGTTTTGGACCCAGCACTTTTAAGGCCCGGTCGTTTTGATCGCCGAGTCGTGGTTTCCCGTCCTGACTTAAAGGGCCGTGAGGCTATTTTAAAAATTCATACTCGCCGAATTCCCTTAGCGAAAGACGTCGATTTGATGGTTTTGGCGCGTGGTACTCCTGGTTTTTGTGGTGCGGATCTTGAAAATCTCGTGAATGAAGCAGCTCTTTTAGCGGCACGAGACAATAAAAAGTTTGTTGAAATGCATGATTTGGAAGCCGCCAAAGATAAAGTTCTCATGGGTTCCGAACGTAAAACCCTGATCATCAACGAAGATGAAAAAAAGAATACGGCTTATCACGAAGCCGGCCATACTTTAGTGGCAAAGCTGATCCCAGGAACCGATCCTTTGCATAAAGTCACTATTATTCCTCGTGGCATGGCTTTAGGGCTTACTCAGCAGCTTCCTGAAGAAGAAAAATTTACTCAAACAAAAACTCAATCTGAAGATCATATTGCTATCTTGATGGGCGGACGCTGTGCTGAAGAATTGATTTTCAGCCACCAAACGACAGGTGCGGGTAATGACATCGAAAAAGCGACGGAACTTGCCCGTAAAATGGTTTGTGAATGGGGAATGAGTGAAAAATTGGGTCCTTTGACTTTCGGTAAAAAAGAGGAAATGGTTTTTCTGGGTAAAGAAATCTCCCAACATCAGGATTACAGTGACGATACTGCTCGCGAGATTGACTCTGAAGTAAAGCGCATCATCGTTAGAAATTATGATCGTGCAAAGGAATTACTCACCCAAAATATAGATACACTCCATAATCTTGCCTTGGCCCTTTTGGAATATGAAACCTTAGATGGGGCTCAGGTAAATTTATTGGCGAGAGGTGAAAAATTGCCACCTTTCAAAAAAATCATTGAGCCTGTTTCAGGAAGCCCCAAAAATAATCCTGCTAAAGATCTGTCAATGCCTGGTGCTGTCGTTTCGCCTCATGCGAGCAAAGCCTAAGTTATGCAAGCGATCAAAGAGATCATAGCCAGAGCTCCTGCAGTGATGGGAATTTTAAACCTCACACCAGACTCTTTTTCAGACGGGGGTAAATATTTAAAGCCTGCAGATGCCCTGGCTCATGCCCTGAAAATGCAGGACGAAGGAGCCGACATTATCGATGTTGGCGCCGAATCGACTCGTCCAGGCGCTCATGCCGTTTCTGCCGGAGAGCAAATTGAACGACTCTCTAATTTCTTCGAGAAGATTTTTCCAAAGCTTGCGGTGCCTGTTTCAGTCGACACGCGCGATGTTAAAGTCGCAGAATTTGCGATCGGTGCTGGTGCAAAGCTATTGAATGATGTGAGTAGCCTGCATTTAGATGCCGAGAAAAAAATTGAGCTGCTGAAAAAACATAAGGATGTTGGTTATGTTCTGATGCATTCGCGTGGCCATCCTCAAAACATGTTAGATCTTTGTCACTATAAAGATCTCATCACTGAATTAAAAACAGAATTACGAGTTCATATTGATATCCTTGAAAAAAATGGCATTGAACAAGATCGTATTATTTTAGATTTAGGAGTGGGTTTTGCTAAAAAGGGACGTCAAAATTTACACGTTATTTCCTGCCTAAAAGAATTTGCCGCATTGGGTTATCCTTTGCTCTTAGGAATTTCTCGTAAATCTTTTCTTCAAGATTATTTTGCCGAAAAAGAATTACGAGAAATGACTTTAGGGACAGAGCTTTCCCATTTCTTAGCTTTGCAAGGCGGCGCTAAAATTTTACGAGTTCATGAAGTGTCGGCAGCAAAAAGGACAATTCGATTTTTCAATGATTGTAGCTTCTAAAGCATTTCAACTTTAAATGAGTACGATAGTGCTCGTTGAAAGTTAGAAATACTTATGGTTGAGTATTTCGAATGTACTAGTTGAAAGTTATCAACCATAGCGGAGAATGGCAATGCGCAAGTTATTCGGTACGGATGGAGTTAGGGGAAAAGCGAATTGTTGGCCAATGACGAGTGAGATTGCTCTCAAGTTGGGACGCGCCTTAGCCCATTTATTCAAAAACCATAAACATAGAAAAGTAGTCATTGGAAAAGACACCCGTCGATCGGGTTATATGCTCGAGAATGCACTTTCGAGTGGGGTTTGCTCCGCGGGTGCAGAGGCTATCTTATTGGGTCCTTTACCGACTCCTGCGATCGCATTTATCACCACGGCTATGAGAGCCGATGCGGGCGCCGTTATTTCAGCGTCTCATAATCCCTATTACGATAATGGAATTAAGTTTTTTGACCACACGGGCTTTAAGCTACCCGATGAAAAAGAATTGGAACTTGAATCATTGATCGAAAGCGATGAGCTTGAAAAAAATCCTCCACTCAACGACGAAATTGGAAAAGCTTACCGCGTGGATGATGCGGCCGGTCGTTATATAGAACATTTAAAAAGCACTTTTCCAAAATCCATAAAATTAGATGGTTTAAAGATTGTCATCGATTGCGCGCATGGTGCGGCTTATAAAGTAAGCCCAGTCGTCTTTGAAGAGCTAGGTGCGCAAGTTCACCGTCTCGGCGTGAGTCCAAACGGTTTAAATATTAATGAACAATCGGGAGCTTTGCATCCTGCCACGATGTGCGCCAAAGTAAAAGAAGTCGGTGCTGATTTAGGAATTGCTCTCGATGGAGACGCGGATCGCGTAATTCTCTGCGATGAAAATGGAGAAATTCTCGATGGCGATATTCTTTTGGCTATTGCCGCGAGAGAAATGAAGAAGACGCAAAAATTGAAGCATGACACCGTAGTTGCAACCGTCATGAGTAATTTTGGGCTCGAGAGATTTTTGAAAGAGGAAGGAATAAATTTGCTACGTACTGCCGTTGGAGATCGTTACGTGATGGAGGCACTGCGTAAACAGGGATTTAATTTAGGAGGAGAACAATCCGGACATATTATCTTTTCTGATTATGCCACCACCGGAGACGGAACCCTTGCTGCTTTGCAGGTTTTGGCAATTATGATCAAAACAGGATCGTCCCTTTCGAAGCTTAAAGGCTTGATGACTACCATTCCTCAATTGCTGGTGAACGTGAAAGTAAAACAGAGAAAAGTTTTAGAATCATTACCCGAACTTCAGAAAAAAATTAAAGAAGCGGAAAAACGGCTCTCGGGGCAAGGTCGTGTCCTGCTTCGCTATTCTGGTACAGAGCCTTTAGTGCGTGTGATGGCCGAAGGTGAAAACGAAAAGTTAGTCAGTGAGATTGTTCAAGGCTTAAAAGAAGAGGTGTTGAAGTCTTTGGGAGGCGCTCCATGAGTGCTGCAAACACACGACGATTGGGCGTAAATATTGACCATGTTGCGACTTTAAGACAGGCTCGCGGCACATCCTATCCCGATTTAATTTTAGCGGCTCATGTGGCAGAAAGCGCAGGCGCAGATCAAATTACTTGTCACTTGCGAGAAGACCGTCGTCACATCCAAGATAAAGATTTGAGTCATTTGCGAAAGATGGTCAAAACAAAATTAAATTTAGAAATGGCGGCAACACCTGAAATGTTAGCCATTGCTCTTGAAACCAAACCTGACATTGTGACTTTAGTTCCTGAAAAACGCGAAGAGTTGACCACTGAAGGCGGCCTCGATCTTTTGCATTCGAGTTTTCTGGTGGAATGCATTCGTCAGCTTCGCCAAGGCCATATTCCTGTGAGTTTGTTCATCAATCCTGAATTAGAAGATGTGGAAAAATCATTGGAACTCGGAGCGAATGCCATTGAGCTGCATACAGGTCAATATGCCGAAGCGCGAGGAGAGGAAGCTCAGCTTGAGTCACGGCGGCTCGCTGAAGCTGCTCGTTTGGGGGCGAAACTGCAGTTAAAAGTATTTGCAGGTCATGGGCTGCATTATGAAAATATTTCGCCTTTAGTCCATATTCAAGAAATTGAAGAGTATAATATTGGCCACTCTATTGTGGCTCGTTCTGTTTTTGTGGGACTTGAAGATGCTGTGAAGGAAATGAAGTCCCTTTTGGTTTTGAGATGAAAATAATTACAAGTCAAGAGATGCGCGTTCAGGATCGAAGAGCCATCCATGAATGCGGTATTCCTTCTTTAGTGTTGATGGAAAATGCCGGTAAAGCTGCAGCTCACTTCATTGTAGAATCCCTAAAAATTTCAAAAGAGAAGCAAGTTTTTATCCTCTGTGGCAAAGGGAATAATGGTGGCGATGGATTCGTGGTAGCCCGACATCTTTTTGAAAAAGGCTATAGAGTGATTGTTTGCTTGCTCTACCCATCTGAAGAATATCAAGGCGATGCTAAAATAAATTTAGAGAGATTTGCTGGAGATTGCAAAGAGATCCTCCATCCGCGCGCTTTACGAGATTTTTCCGAGCAAGCTTCATCGGCTACGCTCTTTGTAGATGCGATTTTTGGCATCGGTCTCAATCGAAATGTTGAAGGGAGAATTGCGAAGATAATCCAGGCTGTAAACTTACTTCGTACACCCATCGTATCTCTCGACATTCCTTCTGGATTAAATGCAGATACGGGCGAGAAGCGAGGAATCGCTGTTCATGCGACTTATACCTGCAGCTTTCATTTGCCAAAGATAGGTCTTCTGTTGGGTCCTGATGTTTCATGTGTGGGGCAACTACAAGTTTTTCCGATTGGAATTCCAAAATCTCTCGAAAATAAAATTAAAAGCAAAATTTACTATAACTCTCCTGAAGTTTTTAAATCACAACTTCGGCCTCGCGAAAAAAATACTTATAAAAATAAATATGGGCATGTGCTTACCCTCGCATCATCTAGAAAGAAGCTAGGCGCTGGATTATTGACGGCACGAGCGGCCTTGAGGGCAGGGGCAGGACTTTCGACTTTAGCTTTACCCGAATGTGCCTATGAGAAAGTCGATCCGAAGTATGCGGAGATTATGTTCGAGCCTTTAGCGAGCCAAGGAGATTTTTTCTCGATCGAAGCTCTATCTTCACTAAAAAATCTGGCGAAAAACAAAAAAGTCTTAGCTTGCGGCCCTGGCATGGGTACAGATTTAAGTTTAGAAGATTTTCTACGGTACATTATTTTGGATATAAAACTACCGATGGTCTTAGATGCCGATGCTTTGAATAATCTGGTTTCGCAAAAATCCATTCTGCGCAAGAAAAAAGCTCCGATTGTTATAACCCCGCATCCTGGAGAAATGCAGAGATTAACAGGGATGGATAAAAGGGATTTGCTCGAACATAAAATTGAAGTCATCCGTCGTTTTGCCAAGCAATACCAAGTCTACGTGGTGTTGAAAGGTTACAGGAGTTTAATCGCAAATCCTCAAGGCGATGTCTATGTGAATGGAACAGGTAATCCCGGTATGGCGACTGCGGGAACAGGGGATGTGCTGACAGGGGTGATTGCAGGCTTGATCGCTCAAGATATTCCTTTCGAGAAGGCAATTTTAGCGGGCGTTTGGATCCATGCACGCGCTGGCGATAAAGTTGCAGAAGAAAAGGGAGAAACAGGAATGCTAGCATGGGATATCGCGGAAAAAATTCCGGAAGTGATCAAGGAGATCCACGATGGAATATAAAATACTTTCTCATTCCGAAGAAGAAACTCAAAGCTTTGCAGAAAATTTCGCGAAGAATCTTTTAGCGGGGAGCGTTATACTTTTAGAGGGAGATTTAGGGGCAGGAAAGACTACTTTTGTAAAAGCTTTGGCGAAAGGTTTAGAAGTTCCTGAAAGTGTGATGACTCATTCGCCCACTTTCACACTGATCAATCAGTATCCGGGCCGGCTTAATCTCGTGCATATTGATTTATATCGCATCGATCATCCTCAACAATTGATTGAATTGGGAATCGAAGAGTATTTCGATGGACAAAATATTTTGGCGGTAGAATGGGCCAGTAAAGCGGGCCATTTTTGGCCCAAAAACTCTATTAAAATTAGTCTGAAAAGCCTGGGTTCCCATTCTCGTGAGATCATGGTAACCCAGAATGATAAATAGGAAATGGCATGACTACGATTAAGAAATATAATGATTCTAAATCAGAGAGAGCAAACAATCGTGATATAACGAAAAGTGATCCACTCACTCGCTATATGCAGCAAGTGTCTCAGTATCCTCTCCTGACTGATATCGAAGAAAAAGATCTTGTTCAAAAAGTGCGTGAAAATCGTGACGTGGAAGCTGCTAAAAAGCTCGTGACGAGTCATCTGCGTTTAGTCGTGAAGATCGCCATGGAATATCGAAATGCCTATTATAATGTGTTGGACTTGATTCAAGAGGGCAATGTGGGTTTGCTCAGAGCGGTGAAGAATTTCGACCCAAGCAAAGGCGCTCGCTTAGGTTATTATGCCAGTTGGTGGATTCGTTCTTTCATTCTAAAATATATTTTAGATAATTTTCGATTGATTAAGATTGGTACCACCCAAGCTCAAAGAAAACTTTTCTACAATCTCATGAAAGAGAAAGAAAAGATGGAGCACATGGGCTTCTCTCCCGAAAATAAGCGCATTGCCGAGCGACTCCACGTGAAAGAAGAAGAAGTTGCAGAAATGGATCAGCGTCTCTCTCAATCGGAACTTTCTATGGATACACCTGTTGGTGAAGAAGGCGGAGCTCATCACATCGATTTTTTAAAAGACCCCTCTCAGGCAGTCGATGAAAAAATATCAAAACAAGAATTTAAAGATGTTTTAATGGATCAATTGGATGGTTTTTCTGAGACTCTCAATGGCCGTGAACTGAATATTTTCAAGACACGCTTGCTTGCAGAAGTTCCGGATACCTTACAAACGATAGCAGATGAATATGGAATTACGCGGGAACGAGTTCGGCAAATCGAAGAACGAATTAAAGAGAAATTAAAAAAATATTTTGAAGAACACGGTTTAAACCCCAAGGAGATTTAATCTGACCTTCACATCTCGCAGCCGAAAAATTTTATATTCCGCCTTGGTCGGTCTTTTAGTGATTACACCGCTCACATGGCTGCAGGTACATTTCAAAATTTGTGAATATCATTATCCCACTTTTGTGGGGCTGGCTTGGTGGGCTCCCGCCTCTTACGCTTTCGTCTTTGTATTGATGACGCTGTTTTTTCCACCTCTCGAACGCTTTTTGACAGCTACTTTTGCCTTTAGTTCCTGGACTTTATTAATTGAATTTGCCGGGGTCTTAGCGGCTTTCCTCGGTCCCATTTTTACCACTGAATATCCTTATTTGATGGTTTTTATCTTGGGCATTTATGTGTTGTTTAGGCTTGGATTTTTTCATGCGAAATGGGACTGGCTTTTTTTCCTACTCGGCGCCACCGTCGGTCCTACTTTGCAGATTTTTTTGATCAGCTTTGATCTCTATCATTTCATGGATCCCGATTTTTTGGGTATTCCTTATTGGTTGCCCTTACTTTGCGGCATTGTGGCCATGGCAGGAAGGCGAGTGGCGGACGTGATTGAAGGGCAGCATCGCCTAGAAAGATCTTAAGTTATGTCGTCAAGCTCCGAACAATTTAACATTACTGGCATGCATTGCGCTTCATGCTCCTCTAAAATTGAAAAATCCTTGAAAAACTTAAAAGGAGTGGCTGAAGCGGCTGTGAATTTTACAACTCGAGAGGCGCAAGTCCAATTCAATCCTGAAGAAGTTTCGACGCAGCAAATGATTCAAGAGATTGAAAAGTTGGGATACCAAGCCCAGGTTTTAGATCAACAAGAAGAATGGTCGGAGCGAGAAAGGCGAGAGCAAAAAAAAGACCAGTCGATGCTTTATCATAAACTTTCTTGGGCCGTGCCTGCGACCTTGCTGATTGTTTTCTTAGGAATGCCGGATGTTTTTCCCCTAGCTTTGAAAGTTCCCCTTTTTTACCGCAATCTTATTCAATTTATTTTGTCGAGTTTTCTGCAATTTTTCATTGGCTGGAGATTCATGAAAGCCTTGGGCAAATGGCTGGTGAGCTTTCGTGCAGATATGGATACTTTGATTGGTTTAGGCACACTCACCGCTTATCTATATAGTTCCGTCGCGACTTTTTTCCCCCAATGGTTAGGATTAGACCTGCACGCGCATGTCTATTTTGAAACCCAAGCGGCCATCATTACTTTTATTTATTTGGGCTTCTATTTAGAGTCGCGTGCCAAGGGTAGAACGAGTGAGGCCTTAATTAAATTAGCCTCTCTGCAATCAACAAAGGCTATTTTGTTGAGGAATGGAAAAGAAATAGAAGTCAATAGTTGGGATTTAAGGCCGGGTGATTCGATTGTGATTAAACCGGGGCAAGTGATTCCCATCGATGGTTTAGTGACAGGCGGCGGTAGTGGAGTCAACGAATCGGTGATTACCGGCGAATCTCTTCCCCTTGAAAAAAGAAAAGGGGATTGGGTTTATGCAGGAAGTTTAAATCAAAGCGGCTATCTGGAAATTGAAGTGATGAAGACCGGACAAGAAACGGCGCTTTCACAAATCATTCAATTGGTTCGTACTGCGATGCGCTCCAAAGCGCCCATTGCCAAATTGGCGGATCAAATTAGTGCGATTTTTGTCCCCGCCGTGCTTGCTATTGCAGCGCTCAGTTTTTTGCTTTGGTTTTTTCTCGCTTCCGAAAATCAACTTTCTCAGGCACTCGTTCATTTTGTAGCAGTGCTAATCGTGGCTTGCCCCTGTGCTTTGGGTTTAGCGACGCCCACAGCTTTAGTGACGGGTATGGGCAGAGGTGCCAGTCTTGGCATCTTATTTCGATCGGGTGAAAGTTTAGAAAAAGCAATCCAAGTGAAGGGCTTTATTTTCGATAAGACAGGCACACTCACCGAGGGCTCTCCGATCATTCATGAAATTGTCATCCACCCGGGATCGCCTTTGGATGAAGAGAAGGCTTTACAAATTGCGGCCAGCATTGAAAGAGCCTCGGAACATCGCTTGGCCCTTGCCTTTGTAGAGTCAGCAAGATCAAAAAGAATTCCTTTTTTAAAAATTGACCACTTCGAATCGATTCCTGGCAAAGGGGTCAAAGCGATCATCGATGGCGATAGTTTTTGGATTGGACAAGCGAACTTTCTAGCAGAAGAAAAAATTGAAATTCCTTCTTTTATTCAGGACAGATCTTTGCAATTGCAGGAAAACTGGGCAACTCCCGTCTATTTGGCTTCGAGCAAACAAGTGCTCGCTTTGTTTGCGGTGCACG
Source organism: uncultured Pseudomonadota bacterium (assembly GCA_964556135.1). Taxonomy (GTDB): domain Bacteria; phylum UBA10199; class UBA10199; order JADFYH01; family JADFYH01; genus CAYPXN01. The sequence goes on along the minus strand of CAZKUY010000004.1, from coordinate 156,318 downwards.
ATCCCTTACGTGCTGAAACACCGGCGATGGTGAAAAGACTTCGATCGATGGGTTTTAGTTTGGCGATGCTTTCCGGAGATCGAAAGCGTGTGGTTGAAAAAGTCGCGGAAGCTTTAGGAATTGAAACCTACTATGCTGAAGTTCTACCAGCTGAAAAAGAAAGAATCGTCCGAGAGTTTCAACAGAAGATCGGCAAGATTGCGATGGTAGGTGATGGAGTAAATGATGCGCCGGCCCTCGCAGTATCGGATCTTGGAATTTCTTTGGCGAGTGGAACAGACATCGCACGTGAAGCCTCAGATGTGACCCTTTTGAAAGGCTCCGTAGGACTCATTCCCGGCATGCTGATGCTCGCAAAACGCACTTATCAAGTCATCCGTCAAAACCTTTTCTTTTCCTTTATTTATAATATTTTACTGATTCCATTAGCGGCGGGTGTCTTCCAGCCTTTACTGGGATTGAGCTTGAGCCCATTGTGGGCCTCGATTGCCATGGCCAGTTCGTCGCTGAGTGTGGTGCTCAATAGCTTGCGTTTGAAGAGGATGCGTTTGTGAAGCATAGTAGCCAAAGAATTTATCTTAAAAGCGCATTTTAGTTTTCAGGCTCACTGCTTGTATTTTCAAGGCGCGATTCCATCCATGCAAGTGCGTCTGCATGTCCTGTGCCTGCTAAACGCCTTATGGCTGCTAAAGCCAAGGGGTGATCGGGACTTAGAACGCTCAGGGCACCCCAGGCCTCCCTATTACCATGTTCGCTCAATTGTTCCCATGCTGTGACCACGTTGGCAGAAATTTTTTCTATAGGTACGATAATGACAATAGGAATGTTTTTCATAGCTTCGGCAGCACTTAAACTGCCTGCTTCGGCCATTTCGTAAAGCGCATTAATGAAAAGAGTGGTTTCATTTACTTTTTCTCTAAAATAAATAATATGCGCGTTTTCAACAGCGGGCGAATTCCTCGAAAGCATTAAGCTGGTCCAACGAGGATCGGCCTCCACATACAAGCTCGCTCTCTCAGCAAACATTGCAGGATTATGCGAGGCGAGAAATTCACGCGCCGCTTCATTTCTGGAGCGCCTTAATCTCCCTAAGGCAATGATCGCTTCAGGACTTTGGGCATCTTGCGTAAAGGCTGTAATGTCCATGAGATTGCGAAGAATGTTACCAGCTTGTTCGTAACCGCTTCTATCTAGCATTTCCAGCGCTCTGAGGGCTATTTTATCTCCAGTCTTGAGACGCGCAGTCAGTTTGGTCGAATAATATTCCATTTTTACCAGACTGCCGAGAGCAATAGCACCCAATTCGCTGAATCTTGCTCGATGCATAAGGGCTATTAAAGCACTTTGATTTTCACCCTCAATATAAAGATCTCGCAAGACAGCAACGCTTTCTTCAGGCTTGTCACTCAGAAGTTTTACATCGAAGTTTTTTACAGCCTCCGCTGCAGTTGAATTTTTCATGTGAGTTAAAACGATGAGTGCCTCCGCGACGTCACTTGCCATGTCCTTTTCTTTTGCTAACTCCACGAGCCTTGCTACATCGAAGTTCGCGGCGGCTCTTTCCGTAAAGCGGTTGCCCACACGAGAAAAAGCATCGATGGCGAGGACCACTTGCGGGTGCGCGGGGATTGCGGCTGCTGAAGATGCAATGTCCAGATTTTTTGCCCGCTCCATCAAAGCGGAATCCGCCTGTAGAGAGTGAGAGAATAAGCAAAGCAGAGGTAAAATATGAGGGTGAGCAGGAAGTAGGTCAAAAAGCGCTGAAGTGGCGGCTTCCCTGACTTCGTGTACAGGGTGATTAGAAGAAAGTAAGGTTAATGCCTCTAGAGCTCTTGCATCTCCTGTTGCAGCCAAGCTTGAGATTGCGGGGATCCCGTCGTTGATGAGTTCTTCATTCGTGACAGCTCTTTCAGCAGATAAGCTTAAGATAGTTTGAAGCTTGAATATGGGAGTGCGAGAAGCCAAGAGAGTTTCTGATCTCAGTTCCAAATTTCTTTGAAATGTTTCGAAACATCCGCCGAAAATCCTCCGACTGAAATGTCCTCCTGCTTCCAATGCAATAGTGGTCGCTAAGGCATTTGCATATCTTGCGGAAAAATGTTTTTGGCTATTCTCTCGAAGCCTGAGCGCTTCTGCTGCATATTCTCCGCCCACCATTGCGAGGGCCTGAACGGATTGTCGTATGACAAAAGGCGAATTGCCCAGCAAGGTTCCTGCGCCTTTTATCATTAGAAAATCCATAGCCGTGCTGGAGAAAGATTGAAGGTCGAAACAAGGAGCGGCTTCCGGATGAAAAGCGCGATTCGTTGCTCTGAAAGCAGTGACTTCCGCCATAAAAGCCAAACTCCAAGCGGTGGCACTTAAGGCGCTTCTATTCAGTAAGCCTGTAAATAATGAATGAGCTAAAGTGCGCCCCAGTGAAAAGGCTGCGGAAGATACGCCCATTGAAGTAAGGACTGAAAGATCTGAAGCTTGTCTCGCGAAGTTTGTTTGAAGGCTATCTAAGTGAATTTGATTCGAAGTAACAAGCGAAGGGTATGAATGAAAAGACCTTTCCGAAGAAAGAGAATTTAAAACGCGCATGCAGTTTTCCCGTGTGCCCGCATGGGTGTCATCTTATCGCCCAAAGGATGAATTTCAATAATGCAAATACTCGAATTTCTCCGGCAAAAGTTGCGGGTTTTAATTATTGATTTTATGGGGCTGAAAGGCGGCTAAGCCCGCATCGTCGTAGTCGACTCGATGAAAAGTCCGGAGGCTTCGAAGTTGGAGGCGTAACCCATCTTAGCCCTTATTTTTGCATTGATAGAATCAATAATTATATTATAATTATTGATAAGTGGGGAAAACCATGATTCGTTTTGAATGGGATGCACGCAAAAATACTTTGAATCGCAGGAAACATGGGGTCTCATTCGAAGAGGCAAAATCGGTTTTTTCGGACGAGAATGCTAGATTGATTCATGATCCGGACCATTCAGAAGATGAGGAGCGATTTGTCCTGTTAGGAATTAGCCATCGTCTACGAGTATTGCTGGTTTGCCATTGTTATCGAGAGGATGAGGAAGTGATTCGGATTATATCGGCTAGGAAGGCTTCTCGTAAAGAGCGCTTACAGTATTTAAGTGGTAAAGGAGAATGACTATGAGAAAAGAATATAACTTTTCAAAATCCCTAAAGAACCCCTATGCGGGCAAATTAAAGCAGCAAATCACCATTCGCCTTGAGAGTGAAACTATCGAATATTTCAAAAAGCTTTCAGAAAAAGTGGATATACCTTATCAGAATCTTATTAATCTTTTTTTAAGAGATTGTGCCCTCAGTGAGAAAAAACCATCCTTGAAATGGCAATGATTCAAGCCCGCATCGTCGTAGTCGACTCGATGAAAAGCCCTGAAGCTTTGAAGTTGGAAGCATAACCCAAAACACGAGGGACATATTCTTGGGTTTCTTTGAAGGGTGGAACCGTTCTGCCGTATTTTTCAACATTTCCAGGTCCGGCATTATAAGCCGCGACCGCTAAATTTAAATTTCCATTAAAACGATCGAGCATCTGGCGAATATATTTTGAACCGCCTTCGATGTTTTGGGCAGGATCATAAGCATTTTGCACGCCTAAGTGCGAAGCCGTGCCTGGCATCAGTTGCATCAGGCCCATGGCGCCGCAATGCGAAACGGCTTTAGGATTGGCTCTCGACTCTTGCCAGATAATTCCTGCGATCAATTCTGCAGGGAGATTATATTTTTGCGCCGCCGATTTAATATTGGGCATGTATTGAGTCATTTTCGGAGAAAGTTCTGAATTGGGTAAGTCGTCATCCATCGAAAGAGTGGGGGATGGACTAGGAGTATTTTGAGCTTCGGGTTTAGTTGTTGTAGTCTCAGTGGCTACTTTTTTTTCATTGGAGCTTGTTTTTGTGTCTAATTCTTTTTTAGATTTTTCAGAAACGCTGGAGTTCGCAGAGGCGGAACTCGATGTCGTATTCGGCTTTGAATTGGAAGCGGCGGTGTCTAGCTTATCCGCAAAATTTTTGCTGTCACTGACCTGACGTCGATAGTCGACATATTGGTTTTTAAAGCGACTTGCATCAGAATCGGTTACTCGTTTGTTTTCAGACATGGTTTACAACTCTCGTTTCCAACCATTCGGTCGGCCGCCCAAAGGGCACCCGGCCTCGGTCATATTTTACATTCTATCTTAAAATGAATTGTTTTTCCAAGACTGCCTTCACCTACATTATCGACCAGCACCCCCTGTAAAATTGCGTCGTATTTGAAGGCTTTAGAGGATTTTTAGCCTTATATAGCAAAGTCTTAACAGCCTTTAACAATGCATTCTTATGAACTTCAAATTGACCCTGAGGGAGCGCTTAGTTTACTATGAACGAGGGTCCTATCTTCATGAGCATAGCCAATTACATTACTATTTTAAGGCTTTTTTCCATTCCAGCCATTGCCTATTACTATTTGGTGGGGCAATTCGATATTGCCCTATGGCTCCTCGTTTTTGCGGGTTTTTCCGATCTTTTGGATGGATATCTAGCCAGACGCCTCGGTCAAAGGACTAAATTGGGCGCTATTTTAGACCCTTTGGCAGATAAATCTCTGATGCTCGTTTGCTTTGTGACACTGGCTTACACTCATCAAGTGCCTTATTGGTTAGTCGCCTTGGTAGTGGGGAGAGATCTTTATATTGTAACCGGGGTTTGGTTTCTTAAAATTTTCTCTAAAAAGTTATATATTAAGCCTACTTATCTTTCAAAGTTAACTACATTCTTTCAGTTGGGATTTCTCTTTTTTACCTTCTTGAAATTAGCAGTTGAGAATCCTTCTCTGACCTATTTGTTGCCCTGGAAAGAAAGCATCTTCTATTCTCAGAATGTGATGATTTTTTTGGTGGTTCTTATGACCTTTGCCAGCGCTATACATTATACCTTAGTGGCTTGGGCTATTTTTAGAGAAGCTTTGAAGCAACGTAGAGGTTTGCGTGCTCAACACTAAAAAAGTTTTGTGGACCCTCGATTGCGGACTTTTGACTTACCCAAATGCTTTTGAACTGCAAAAAAAAGCGCGCGAACAAAGAATCCAAAAAAAAATTCCGGATTTATTTCTTCTCACCTCTCATCCCGCTGTTTTTACTTTAGGTAAACGCCCTTGCGAAGAAGATTTTTTGAGTTCGCGGGCTGTCATTGAAAAAGAAAAAATCGAAATTATTCAAAGTAATCGCGGTGGGCGCATTACCTACCATGGCCCTGGGCAAATCGTCGGCTATTTCATTTTCGATGTACGCGCTTTGAAATTAAGTATTCCTGCTTTTGTACGAAAAGTGGAGGATGTTTTAATTCAAGCTTTCGTGGATCTTGGACTCGAAGGGATACGACATGCAGATTATCCAGGAGTTTGGATAGGTGAAAAGAAAATTGCTGCCCTCGGATTGCACTTCGATCGAGGGGTTTCGATGCATGGTTTTTCTTTAAACCTAAACCCTGATTTAAAACATTATGATCACATCGTGCCTTGTGGGATTCAAAATAAAAAAGTGACCAGTCTTCAGGAACAGGGGATTGAGGTTTCTGAAAAAGATCTCAAAGATCTTCTTCTCTCGAAAATCGAAAAGGTTTTCGACATGAGCGCTCAAAAAAAAGAGTCCGCAGATTTCTCTTAAATTTTGCGATCAATGATCGTGGCAACACCCATTCCATGACCAATGCAAAGCGTGATGCAGGCCAGACGTTTGTCTAAGCGCTCCAATTCGTCCAAAGCCATTCCTAAAAGCATAGCACCGGTGGCGCCTAGAGGATGTCCTAATGCAATGGCTCCGCCGTTCACGTTTACCTTATCCATGTTGATTTTCAATTCTTGCGCGACCGCCAAAGGCACCGGTGCAAAGGCTTCATTGATTTCCCAAAGATCAATATCGTCCACTTTGAGATTTGCTTTTTTGAGGGCTTTTTGCACGGCGGGAATAGGTCCGAGCAACATGATGATGGGATCCGAACCTGCAATGGAAGTCATCATGATTCGCGCGCGGGGCTTCAGTCCCAACTCTTTCGCTTTACGAGGCGAAGAGAGGAGCACTGCGGCAGATCCATCAACAATGCCACTCGAATTTCCGGCATGAATCACACCGTCTGTTTTAAAAGAGGGTTTCAAGGCCGCAAGCGTGTCTGCCGTGGTGCCGAGTCGTAAATGTTCGTCTCGAGTCACAGTAATAGCTTGGCCTTCGGCATTTTTGACTTGAACGGGGATAATGCTTTTATCAAAACGTTTTTCTTCCCAAGCTTTTGCGGCGAGTTTTTGGGAACGCTCGGCGAATTCGTCGAGTTGACGTCGGTTATATCCATATTTTTCAGCGATCATTTCGGCGGATAAACCTTGCGGAATTAAATTAGGCCATTTTTCTGCGAGGAGTGAACCTGCCATATCGAAATTAATTTCCATTGGCACGCGAGTCATGTGCTCGACGCCGCCACCGATCATGAGATCTTCTTGCCCGGCCATAATGGCATCGGCTGCCATGTTGACGGCAGTTAAGCCGGATCCACAAAAGCGATTGACGGTGACTCCAGCGACTTCGAGTGGCCAACCTGCAGCGAGCACGGCTTCACGCGCGATGACATTGTCTTGCTCGCCGCGTTGGGAGACGCATCCGTAAATAACATCCGAAACTTCTATTGGATTAAATTTATTTCTTTCGGCCAAAGCTTGCAGAGGTTGCACCGCTAAATCGATGGGATGAAGTAATGAAAAAGATCCTTTGCGTTTTCCTCGAGGGGTGCGAACGGCATCGATGATATAAGCTTCAGACATATAAGCTCCTTTAGGGCCAAAAATGGATGTTATTTTTTGAGAGCGCTAATATAGAAATGCCATCGATATTCTGTCAATGTCTTAGTAGTAAGAGTAGGGTTTGGCAGGACGGGGATTTCCAGGTATTCCCCCCGCAGGTTGACTACTTGCAGGAGTGCTTTCGTAAGGAAGCAATAGAGTAATTCCGCTTTCCGATTTTTGAATTTCGAAAAGCTTTTCATCTTTTGAACAATTGCCGGAGCTTGGTTTCATTTGAAGAGGAATACTTCGCGGAATATTGAGATCAGGAAGGCACACGAGCATTTTATCTGCCGCCTTTCCTGAAAAACTAAATGCGGTTAAAAATATCAATAACAAAAAGGAGAGAATTATTTTCATGGAGCATCCAGCCAGTAATTGCTGCCTCCGGAGCATTGCTCGTAGAGTTCACTTCCTCCCAGTTGGTTAACGCAAACACCTTGGGCCATCGTAAAAGCCGCTTCACAGCTTTGATATTTTGCCGGAGCTGTAATTTCACCTTTGAAAGTATAGCCTTGCATCGAAGTGCCTAATAGTTCTTTCGCGACGGTGCCCAAACAGCTGAAGTGCCATAGACGTGGACCTCCGCTATTTTCGTTTGAGGGCCAAGACGACACTAAAGGTGGATAAGTGTTTTCCAGGTTTTTTTTGGGAAGTAGTGCGACAGATCCCTTGGGTTCCTTACCATAAACCCATCGATAACGAATCTCCTCGGGGCTGCAGGTTTCGCTTTGGGAGATAAAGCGAATGTCGACGCTGCTGTTTTTCCAAATGTTATTCAGATTTTTAATGCAAGCCTCTCGATCACGGGGCGCTGAAAGCGTATAGTCTTCATTCCAGGCTAAGGCAGGCTGAGGCCAGCAAAGCCAGAGAGCAGCGAGAAGAGTAATTTTAGTAAAAAAGTACATTGATTTTAGTATCCCACAAATTAGCCAAAAAGTGAGTGTAAACATATCTCACGCAAATTTCTTTTGGAACTTTGTTATTAACAGGACGAGAGATCACTCGATAGAAGCTTGCCTTCTCTTAGGTCGACTACTAATATCTAGCCCAATTGATCAAGAAAGAGTCCTTTAAATGGAGTTGAAAAATTATGACTCACAGTGATGTTCGTTTCGATTTTAATGGTGTAATGGAAGCAGTGATTGACGAAGAAGGTTTAAAAACCCAAGACATTCAGAATTTGCTTCCTCAAGTTAGTAAAATTCACAAAGCCTTTCAAGCCATGCGCGAAATGGGTCAATTGCCTTTCATGCATCTTCCCTACGAAGAAGATAATGTTTTGCAGATTGAAGCATTGGCGCAAAGCTATCTGCAAAAATTCGAAAATTTGGTGGTGTTGGGAATAGGGGGCTCTGCTCTAGGCACGCAAGCGATCTTGACTGCGCTCAACGGACCTTATCAACCTTTTTTAACTTTCGAGAACGCAAATCCTGCCGCGAAAGTGTTTGTCTGCGACGACATCGATCCGGATTCCTTCCATCTTTTATTGCAATCCCTTGATTTAAAAAAGACGCTTTTTAATATCATCAGCAAATCCGGTAATACGATTGAAACAATGTCGCAGTGGATGATTGTGCGCGACAAGCTTCAGAAAAGCTGCGGCGAATCTTGGAAACAACACATTATTTTCACGACAGATCCTGAAAAAGGTTTGCTACGACAAATGGTGAAAGAAGAAGGTTTTGCATCTTTATCGATTGCGAGTGGAGTAGGCGGGCGCTATTCCGTTTTATCGGCCGTGGGTTTGTTTCCTGCCGCCATGGCCGGAGTTTCCCTTCAAGATTTATTAGCGGGCGCAAGACGTGCGGACGCACGTGTGAATCAGGCGGATCTCTGGGCGAATCCCGCCTACATGTTGGGAGTGATTGAACATCTCTTCTTTCAGAAAAAAAGAAATATCATCGTGACGATGCCTTATAGCCGAATGCTGCTTCCTTTAGCAGAATGGTTTGGGCAACTGTGGGCCGAAAGTATTGGTAAACGCTTTTCTTTAAAAGGTGAGGTGATTGCCACAGGATCTACACCCGTCGCCGCTTGCGGGCCACGCGATCAGCATTCTTTGCTGCAACTTTTCATGGAAGGTCCCGCCGATAAACTTTTCTTATTTTTAATGCTGGAAAATTACGAAAATAATCAAGCTATACCATCCAGTGGAAAAGCAAATGAAATGTCCTATCTTGCGGGTCATCCTCTCGGAAGAGTGGTTCAGATGGAAGCGTTGGCGACGGAAACATCCTTGCTCCAACAAAAAAGGCCTTCCGCAAAATTTTTGATTCCGCATCGCAATGCCTATTGCTTAGGACAACTCTTCTATCTCATGGAAGTGGCAACAGCCTTTGCCGGCGAACTTTTCAACGTGAATCCTTTTGATCAACCGGGAGTGGAGTTGGGTAAAAAATTCGCCTCAGGACTTTTAGGGAAAGAGGGTTTCGAAAAATACAAATTCGAAGTCATGGAAAAAAGCAAAAATCCAAATTTTGTGATTTAAGAATTATCCAAACCAAACAGAACGCCGCTTCTTCAATCCCTCTCGAATCATTTCTTGAATGCTTTGTCTGACTTGTTCGCTCAGACGATGCACTAGCAATTCATCTTCAATCGCTTCAGGCCCATATTGCGACAAATCGATGGGTTTTCCAAAAATGATTTTCCATTTTGCCGGAAGACCAATCAAGCCTGCCAAACCCATCCAAGGTAAGGTTGCAGTGATGGGTACATAGGGAATTCCGAAAGGCTTTGCTAAAAAACTGGTTTTATAAAGGAGGGGATGGGTTTCTTCGGCACCGATGACCGCGCAAGGAATAATCGGCGCGCCTGTTTTTAAAACTAATTTTATAAAACCACCGCGTCCGAATCGTTGCAGATGGTAACGATGCTTATAGCTTTTACCGATTCCTTTTTCACCTTCGGGGAATACAGTGACCAGATGTCCCTTGCGCAGCAAGCGCTCTGCATTCACGGGGTCCGCTCTCACGCCGCCGATACGATACATCCAGGTACCCAGGAAGGGCAGATAGTAGACAAAATTTTCCACCAAAAATCTGACATCCCTTTGCGAAGGAGAATCATTACTTACCGCCATTCGAATCATTGAACCATCGAAAGGTAAAGTTCCGGAATGGTTGGCGACAATCAGGCCGTTGCCATGGTTGGGAATATGTTCCAGACCTTCCGCATCGACGCGCCAGTATTTGTAATAGAGGAAATCGAAGAAGGGCATGACTTTTTTTTCAAAAGCGGGATCCCGGCCAAACTCATCAAATTCTTCGCGGTCGACTCGAGTCACGCCGAAGAACATGCGTTTGTAAGTTCGTAAAGAAAAAGCCCGTTGCAGATAATGATTTAAAATTTTTCCAAGTTTAGCTTTGGGAGCGGAGGGATGATTCTTTTCTTCTTCGAGAGAAAGCGCGGTATTCGAAAGAGCGGCCGTTTTTTTATCAAGTAATTCAGTGAGTTTAGAAAGCTCACGAGACACTTTGCTGGAGTCTTTATCCTTCTGTCGCTTTTTATTTTTTTTAAGTTCTGTTTGTAAGGAGCGGATCGATTTGGCGAGTTCTTTTTCAAGTTTTTGAATTCGTGCTTCCAAAGGTTTTGCGACTTTTTCGTTGTGAGAGGGTTCTTCTAACTTCTCTGCAGTTGCGGCAGAAGCAAAAGAGTTTAAGAGTTTCAGCTTAGGACTGCGATTTCGAGTGCGTTGACGCATGGTTAAAGTCCCTCTAATTCAAGGTTTTGCAAAGCGACTTCTCGGAGACGTTCCGCACCAATGAAACTGAGCAGAGCTTCTCGGGTAGTAAATTTAGGTTTAAACTTCATCACATCACGGGCTTTCGTGCCATCCGCCACGCAAAGATATTTTAAAAAATTTAAATAGCTCGAAGGTGCGGGAGAAATATCCAAATACCAAGTGAGCTGAACTAAGTTTCTGGCCATGAATTCCGGCAGCGCCAATTCAAGTTTTCCCATGATTTTTACGATTCGAGAAAGTGGTAAAACGCCATCGCCGACGATATTGAAAATTCCTGGGAAATCATGTTCAATACTTTCAAGGTAAGCGCAAATAACATCTTCTTCATGCACAAATTGAAGCAGCGGATCATAACCCATAATACTCATCACGAAAGGACGCGCCAAAAATCGAGTTTTATAACTTCGAACATTGGGACCTAAAATGTGGCAGGGTCTTAAGATCGTTACAATGATTTCAGGATGTTTTTCAGCCATGCGTAGGGCGGAACGTTCCGCATCAATTTTGTCGGCGAGATAACGATTTTTAATTCCACCTCGAGTCCGGCTGTCTTCGGTTAAATAATTGGGATTGTCTGCCATCGCGCCGTAAACGTCAGTGGTCGATGAAATAATAAGTTTCTTCACGCCAGCATCAACGCAAGCATTGCAGATATACATCGTTCCAACAGAAATAACCTCATGGGCGAGTGAAGTGCTACGCGGTGGACTGGTCGGAATGGCGGTATGAACCACAGTATGAACTTTTTCGTTTTTGAAAATTTCCGCCAAGCTCGCATCCGCTAAAGTTTCGGTGAGACTCAATCGATAAAATTTTGTTTTCTTCGTTTGGAAGTTGGGTTTTTTTCGATCGATTGCGATGATTTGTTTCACGCGTGGATCTTTTTCGAGCGCCATCAATATGTTGCGCCCCTTATAACCCGTGATTCCGATGATGCAAATCACTCGGTCCGCTATTGTAGATTTCTTGGTTTTTTTTCTAATCATTTTTTTCATAAAACTAAATGTGAGCTTTTTAATACCCTCGAATAATAAGCGCTGGTCAGTGTGAATATTCCCCCATCAATTATGGCTGCAATTAAATAGGCAAGCGACATGCGGTCGAAAAATAAACAGAGTACAAAGACAATGGCAGAGATAAGTTTACTCACGAGTAAGAATTGAACCAAATCCCTGCGTCGCTTCAAGTCGTCTTGCGCGGAGTAGCAAATGAAGGTCAAGGTGATGAAAAGAGAAAAAGCAAGCACGACCCAAAGACGTTCATCGGAATAAGGCAGCAGCGGTAAAGTGGGGGTGAAACGGAGAGAAACACGATTGAGAAATTGAATTACTAAATTAGGAAAGAAGACCACGACAATGCCCATGGCTAAAAACAGCATCGACCAAAACTGTAAGAGCCCTTTTAAGGCTCTTTCTTCCGGGTTCAACATGTCTAAAAGTGTATAGAAAATCGATGGATAGGTCAATCAATGATCCCCATAAGACCCAGAGCAACTTTGAAAGGGATTTGTCGATAGTGGAAGGTATATAAAAATCCATTTTTGAGGGGAATCACACGAGAAACGTTTTTGCGTGGCGCGTATAGTTTCTCATTCACCGTTGGCCCATTCTCTTGCAGAGAATTCATTGAGTTTGAGCTCTGCTCAATTGGGTACGGATGCACTCCATCAACAGTTCACGCAGCATGTTTTAGATCCTATCAATCTATTGGCGATGACCGCGGGCGGATTGAGTTATAAGCTTGCTCGTGTGGCTTCGATGTCAGCGCTGTCTGCTTTGCCTGCTCTGATTCGTTCTCCTTTAATTTCAGCTTTATCTTTAAGTGTTGAAGTGGCCGCATTTCGCGGCGTGAATCATGCTTTTTCGATGAATCCAGAAAGTTTTTTGGATAGACAAGGCTTTGCACGAGAGATGTTCACCTTTGCTTCTTTGAAAGGTGTAGCTGCTTTATTCAAGGGTGGAAATTTTCTCACGATGCATGCGGCGCAGAACTTTGGAATGATGTTGGGAGAAGAATTGGGCGCGCATTTATATTTATCTGCTCCAAGCCAAAAAAGTTTTGCAGAACGCTTTATGAATGCGTCTACACAAAGTTTGGCATTAGGATGTGGCACAGTTTTCTCGAGCTTGTTGATACCCTTTCGTAATTTGCAATTCTCAGGACAAATGAGAAATTCTCGATCAAAGTTGATGCCTGAATTGAAAAGAGGACTTTCCTTTGAAATGGCCAGCGAAGAAGGAAATAAAGGGCGCTCCAATGTGCTTCATAGTTTTGTGGAACGGAGGGCTTCGCAGCTGCAAAAGAGTAGGCCGTCTGTGCAAAGAGTTTTAGAACCCATTGACCCCTCCGCCGCTCCTCTTGATCCTCACTATGCGCGAAAAGTAGGAGAAGCCTTAGATGCCTATTTTAATAATCGAGCCACGTCCGACCAAATGCGGATATTAGAGGGTGATGAAATGGGCCGGGTGATTTTAGATTCCGCCGGTAGGATTCAATAATAGCTGTGGCATTCTTTCTTTAAAATTTATAGAAATCTTCCATGTCCTCCCGAATCGTAAAACTCCCTTCTGAAATCGCAGAAAAAATCGCCGCCGGTGAAGTGGTGGAACGTCCCATCTCAGTCGTAAAAGAACTCGTCGAGAATAGTCTGGATGCGGGTGCGACTAAGGTCGAAGTTTTCCTCGAAGACGGCGGCCGCAAGCTTATTAAAGTTTCCGATGATGGTTACGGTATGAATCCTGAGGAAATGCGCATTTCTCTCGAACGTCACGCGACATCTAAATTAAAATGTGTAGACGATCTCTTCGCAATTTCTACTTTAGGTTTTCGCGGTGAGGCTTTACCTTCGATGGCGGCGATTTCAAATTTTACTTTGAAGAGTCGGTCGAAAATTTCCGAACACATCTCGGGTTTTGAAATTTCACTCGAAGGCGGAAAAATCATCTATGAAAGAGAAACAGGACATCCCATTGGCACGACCATCGAAGTACGCGATTTATTTTTTAATACTCCCGCTCGACTTAAGTTTTTAAAATCCCCCGAAACGGAATGGGGCCATGTGGATGATTATCTCACCGCGATGGCGATGGCTTATCCGGAGGTCCAATTTACGGCTTATCATAATGGTAAAGAAAAGATCCGTTTTGTGCAGAAGGGAAGTTTAGCTCGACTCTCTGAAATCTGGGGCAATGATATCATTGAAGGTTTGTATCCCATCGAAGAGGAACGAAGCGGTTTGAAACTTAGTGGCTTTTTAGGGCATCCTCACCTGAGTAAAAACTACTCCAGTCAGATCTATTTTTTCTTGAATAAACGGCATATTAAAGACCGTTTGTTAAACCATGCGATTATGGCGGGTTACCGCAATTACCTAATGAAGGACCAATTTCCCATGGTGGTGCTTTATTTTGAGATTCCACCGGAATTGGTCGATGTGAATGTGCATCCCACCAAGCGCGAAGTGCGTTTCGTGCAGCCGAATGCCATCCATCAATTCGTATCTAATTCGTTGCAGAAAAAATTGAGTGAAGCGCCTTGGTCGAAGAAAATAGAAGCGTCCTATGGGAATGAAGAGGATGTTTCGCCGGCATGGGATCAGGCTCCTGCAGCCTTTTCCTTTCCTTCGCAGAATTCTAAAAGTCAGGATACGGGCACTTGGTTTCAACAGAATTATCGTCCTCTTCAAGAAGAAAAAAGTGAAGTGCAAGTGGGTAAGCTTCCGTTCGCTTCACTCCAAGTCATAGGACAATTAAAAGGCACTTACATCCTTTGCGAAACCGGTGAGTTTTTCGTCCTTGTCGATCAGCATGCGGCGCATGAACGCATTGGTTACGAGAAGTTGAGACAGGCCTACCGCGTGGGTGGCATTTCTTCTCAGACTTTGCTGGTTCCTGAATTGATTGCGATGAAAGAAGGCGAGAAGGAATTACTTCTTAAACATAGTGAGACCTTCGAAAAGTTAGGATTAAGTTTAGATGATTTTGGCGAGGGAAGTTTGGTGGTGAAGGCTTTGCCAGCCTTGCTTGGCAAAATCGATGTGAAAAATCTCATCACTGATATCCTCGAAGAATTGAAAGCCCATGATCGTAGCGGAAAGCTTGAAGGAAGACTCGATGAAATATTTGCGACCATGGCCTGTCATCGCCAAATCAGAGCGGGCGATCGTTTGAGTGCTATGGAAATGCAGGAGTTAATCAATCAGCTGGATGAAGATGCGAAAAACTACCATTGTCCGCACGGGAGACCTGTCATGGTTCAAATTCCCTACCGCGAAATCGAAAAGTGGTTTAAACGGGTTGTGTAAAAAATTATGACGAAAGATCCTCAACAAAAAATTTTGATCATCCTCGGACCCACTGCGGTCGGCAAAACCGGACTCAGCATTCAGCTCGCGAAGGCGCTGCAAGGCGAAGTCATCGTGGCCGATTCCCAAAGCGTTTATAAAGGTTTCGATATTGGCACTGCAAAACCTAGCGTGGAAGAACGAGCGGAAGTGCCGCATCATCTTTTAGATGTCGCGGAATTTGGAGAAGCTTTTGATGCCGCGCGTTTTGCTGAATTGGCGGATCAAGCCATTTTGCAAATTGCAGCCCGTGGAAAAGTTCCTGTGGTGGCAGGAGGAACGGGACTTTACCTCAAAGCTTTGCTTCACGGATTCATGGAAGCGCCACCGCGCAATAAGCAATTCCGCAAGAAATTGGATTGGCGCATTGACGACGAAGGCTTGGAAAAAATCTATGAAGAACTCCAACAAAAAGATCCAGAACGTGCTGCGGAAATCCATCCCAACGACAGCATTCGTATCATCCGAGCCTTAGAAATCTGCCATGTGAGTGGAAGAAAACCTTCCGAGCTTGCGAAAGAACACCGCTTTCAAGACAGTAAATATGAAGCTTTGAAAATTGGTCTTAAGATTCCCCGGGATGATCTCTATCGTCGCATTAATCAACGCGTGCTCACGATGCTGAATCAAGGCTGGGTGGAAGAGGTGAAGGGTTTACTCGCGAAGGGTTATGATTTACGCAATGATCGCAGCAAAACGATCGGATATCCCATCCTCGCAAAACTGATAAAAAAAGAAATCTTTGTGAACGATGCTATTAAAGAAATTCAGCAGGAAACACGTCAACTCGCTAAGCGCCAACTGTCTTGGTTTAGAGCGGACCCTGAAATTAAATGGTTTAATCCGGAAGATTTTTCAGGAATTCTCGAAGCTTCTAAAAAATTTCTCTCTTAGAGTCCCAACACAAAAGCAAAAATCAGGGGCGCGACAATCGTGGCATCGGATTCCACGATGAACTTAGGCGTTTCAATGCCGAGTTTACCCCAGGTAATTTTTTCATTGGGGATGGCACCTGAATAAGAACCGTAAGAAGTGGTGGAATCCGAAATTTGGCAGAAGTAACTCCAGAAGGGCACGTCATGCCATTCTAAATCTTGATACATCATCGGCACGACACAAATGGGAAAGTCTCCCGCAATGCCGCCGCCGATTTGGAAAAATCCAACACCTTTGCCCGAAGAATTTTTTCGATACCAAGAAGAAAGCTCCACCATATATTCAATACCACTTCGCATGGTGGTCGCTTTAATCTCTTCTTTAATCACATAAGAGGCAAAAATATTTCCAAGTGTAGAATCTTCCCAGCCGCCGACGACAATGGGGAGATTTTTTTCGGCCGCGGCCACCATCCAACTGTCTTTAGGATCAATTTGATAATATTGCTTCAACACGCCGCTTCGAATCATGTCGAACATGAATTCGTGGGGCAGGAATCGTTTGCCTTCTTTGTCGGCTTTTTCCCAAAGGGCATGAATGTGTTTTTGAAGACGACGAAAGGCTTCTTCTTCGGGGATGCAGGTGTCGGTAACGCGATTCAGGCCTTTTTCTAATAAATCCCATTCGTCTTTAGGCGTGAGATCACGATAGTTCGGCAGTCTTTTGTAATGGTCGTGAGCCACTAAATTCATTAAATCTTCTTCAAGATTGGCACCCGTGCAGCTGATGATTTGGACCTTATCTTGGCGGATCATTTCGGCCAGCGAAACGCCTAATTCCGCGGTGCTCATCGCGCCAGCCAGGCTGATCAACATTTTCCCGCCTTCGTCTAAATGTTTCACATAAGCTTCGGCTGCGTCGACTAAAGCGGCGGCGTTGAAGTGGCGATAATGGTGCTTGATGAATTCACTAATGGGTTTGTTTTTCATGGTTTTCAACTCCGTTTATGGTTTGCAACCACTTCCTGGCGGTCGCAACCTTAATCCGGCCGTGCCCTCGTTGGGTACACCCGGCCTCGGTCATCCCCCTTTAATGAAGCAAAAAGGGGGGCGCTTCAAGCATAAAATGACGCAATTGCTCTCTAATCGGACCTTGCGTTTTGCTCGCAACTTTTCCTAGGCTTTAGGGATTATTACTAAGGGGATCAAGAAGGCATTTTTTCGAGGGAGAAAACATGACCCGTCTTTTAACCCGAAGTTCCGGTTTTACTTCGGAGACAAATTTTTCTTTGTCTGGAGGAGCTTCTTTAAGTGCCGCTCAGATGAGTCTCGATGCATCTCTACATTCGTTAAGCTCGAATGCTGCAGATTATCGATCACTGCTTGCTATGACCGCAGGTGGACTCGCCTATCAATTAGGCAAGTGGGCTGCTTTATCTACCGCTCCCTTTATAGCTCCGCTGGTCGGGCTTGCCTGCGAGACTTCTGCTTTTCGGGCAACTCACACTTATTTTCAAAAAGATTCTCATTCCCAAATATTTGGCCAAGGATGGGTCGCGACAGCATTAGATTTTGCTTTGATGAAAGGCATGGGACAAGCCATGCGAGGACAGGGAAGACTTCTGCAAACCGCCGCACAGTCTTCTGCCGTAGTCATCGGACAAAATTTTTCCTCGGCGCTTCATTTGCTGCCTGCTCATCATACGTCAAACAGTCAGCGATTTATGGAAGCGACTTTAATGGGTATGGAAATGGCTGCGGGACTTGCACTGGGACATGGTCTCACTGCAGCTAAATGGCAAAGGTTGCAGTCAACGTTGGAGCTGCAAAACAGGGTTTTAGAAAGACGTAGCTCCTTTCAAAAAGAAAACCTGAATCCCATATCGCAATTTTCTAACGAAATGAATGCAGCGCACAGAATGCGAGCTTTGCGTTGCATTGCGAGTCGGGAAGAAATTCTTCATATTCATGAGGGTTTAAACTTTAAGGATCGTTTTCCGCGCGCTTCATTAGAAGAATTATTAGTGGCCCTGGAGAATGCGAATTTGAGTCCTCAAGTGACGATCTTACGTTTACGTTCACTCGAAACAATTACAGACCTATCCACTCTCCGTAGTGAATTTATTAGAACTCTTTTGAAAAGAAAATACCGCCCCATGAGTCAGTCGAATGGACGAGCTCGTTTTGTAGATTTCGATTCTCTTAAAAAAGAAGCGGATCGTATTGCAGTGGCAGACTCTGTGCTTACTCAATCTTGGGCGAAGGATGTTTTAAGGGCCATACAAGCACCCGTGATTTTGGCAGATGTGAATTTTGGACGACGAGAGAATTATCTGCGGGTGCTCGACCATCATGGAGTCTATGCACAGCCGAGAAATGCCACTCAACAAATGCTCGATCTTTTTGAAGAGACGCTGCGACGCGAAGGGGGAGAAGCGGCGCTGATTCGTCCCACTTTTGCTCAAGTGCAACGAGCTATGGAAGATTTAAATATTCGTGAAGTTTCTACGGATAATTTAGCAGATGGCGCTTGGTGCGTTTGGATTGCGCAAAATCAGCGGCGGGTTTTGATGAATAGAAATCTTCGAGAGACTATTCGCCAGGCAACTTACTTCGAAGATTTTTCTGCTTTTGGAAATAATTATGATCGAACTCATCCAGCGGTTGAATTGCAATCGGCTTTATTCAAGCACTATGGGGATCGTTTGCGGGATTATGGCGTTTCAGGGAGCGACCGTTTCTCAGCTTCTCGAGCAGACGAGCTCATGATGGAAGTGGTTCGTGATATCACTCATGTCCTTCGAGATCCTGCTTTGCGCCGTCAGACTGCAATGGTTTTTTGGCAAGAGGTGGATCGTGCTCGTGAAGTGGCGGCAAGATCAGTCGTTTTAGATCGACAAGACCAAGGACGTTCTTTGTTTGCATTTTATAGTACGCGTGCCCTCCGAGAATTTTCCATTTTCGCGCAATGGCTTTCCATTCCTGATTTACAAAGAGACTTAGCTGCAGAACAAAGGCTCCCCCTTCAAGCGACCTTGGCTCCCATGCCGCCTTTGAGGGGTCTGCAAGGTGATTTGCCCCGGATGTTACCCATTATTGCAATTCCGCATGGAAGGCGTTTGCCTTCTGGGAAAGGGCTACTCGGTGCTTTAGCTCATATGAACAGGGAAGAGGCATTGAGAGTGGAGCAACTCATCGCGCAAGGTCATTTGCCCGTCGACGCTCGGCCTAATTTTTGGTTCGGAAAAGATCAGGTGATATTACCGAATCCTGCGGGCGGAGGAACTTTACTCACTGCGCATGAAATCGCGGACATTCTTCAACGCGCAGAATTGGGTCTTTTTAATGCTGAGCTGAATTGATTATTCGGAGACGTAGAGATCGAGGCTCGGCTCCGTGTTCGGATCGACACGATATTTTTCAAAGTCGCTATAACCTTTGCTTTTCAAAATACCTTCATCCAATAAAAGTTGACCGGTGAGTTGAGTAGGATCGGAACATAAAATTTCATAAGCGGCATCCGCCATGATTTCTTCCGTTCGGCAATTCTTCATTCCTTCTTCACCAAAAAGCATTTTAGTTGCGGCGCTGGCGATGAGGGTACGGGGCCACAAAGAGTTCACCGCAATTTTATCATCGCGAAGTTCTTCTGCCATTCCGAGAGTTGCCAAGCTCATTCCGTATTTTGAAATGCTGTAGGGAGTGTGTCCGGGTAACCATTTCGGATCTAAGCTCAAAGGAGGTGAAAGATTTAAAATATGCGCGCCATTGGCTTTTTTGAGAGCCGGAATGAAATAGTGACTCAAGGCTAAGACGGCACGAACATTCAGTGAGAACATGAGGTCAATTTTTTTGGGGGGAGTCATTTCGACTGGAGTCAGAGAAATTGCACCCGCATTGTTGATAAGAGCATCAATTTTATCTGTCTTCGCATAAACTTTTTTGACCATTTCTTGAATGCTGGATTCCAAACGTAAATCTAAAGGAAGGGGAAGCGCTTTGCCACCCGCTTGCTCGATTTCTTCGGCGGCGCTGTAAATGGTTCCAGGAAGTTTGCCTTCGCTCTCCGACTTAGAAGCTAAAATGATAAAAGCTCCATCTTTTGCACAACGAAGCGCAATCGCTTTGCCAATGCCTCGAGAGGCGCCGGTGATAAAAATGGTTTTGTCTTTTAGCGTCTTAGAATTTGTCATAGGCTCTTTCTGGAAAATAGCTCTGTGAGCTGTGTTTTTTATTTATGAGATCCTTTAGTAACAAAGCAGTCGTGGGGGTGCTATGAAAAAAATCATTATTCTATCGTTTTTTGTTTTCTTAGTCTTTTGCGTAAAGGGCTTTGCTGCAGATAAGGTGGTCAAAGAAAGCGTTGAAAGGGAAGATGCAGATTGTGAATGCCTTTCCGGGCATCCTCTAAAGACAGGGACTAAAATTCATCAATTAATTCAGCAACTTTAATCCTCCATTGCCGACAAGAGCCAAGACCAAATCGAGATGAATCAAGAGCATGACATTACTCAGCACCAACCGAGCGGGGGCTCGCGCTGATTTCAGAGCAGATTTGCGCCCAAATTCTTCTCTGAGCACTTCTCAACTTCAATTTGATGCGCTTTCTTCGAGCTTTAGTCATCAAGTTTGTGATTTGACGAGTCTGACTGCCATGACGGCGGGCTCTTTAACTTATAAGCTTTGTAATCTGGGCTTATCGTCTCTTTCCGTTTTTCGCGCTTTTCCCGTGCTTGCTCGGCTCTTAGCTCCTGCTATTTCTTTAGCAGCCGAGGTCAGCGCCTTTCGCTCAGCCCATGCTTTATTAGCTCCAATTTCCGAATCGCCCTCACATTGGTCGACGGATTTCGTCAATTTTGCCTCCTTGAAGTTCTTTGGCCGAATTTCACGGGGAGCGAATCCCTTTTGGGGGCATGTCACTCAAGCGAGTGGAATGGTGGCGGGGCATCAAATCGCTTATGCTTTGGGTTTAACCCTTAAACCCAAAGGAAGTTTAGCGGAACAATGGACGCAGGCCGAAATCACCTGTTTGCAAATGAATGTGGGAACTCGTTTGCTGAGCCTTGGATTAGGCCACCGACAAAACTCTCTTGAAAGTCAAATCTTCCGAAAAGTTTCCATGCGAAAAATAGAAGTGTGCGAGCATGAAAAAAGTTTTCGTCCTCTTTATTCTTTTCACAGTTACGACGAAGGGGAAGGGAATTCAGGTCATTTGAGTGAGATTGCATTTCGCAATAGGAAGCCCCCGGTTCAAGCTAGATTTTCCCCGGGGTATTTTTTAGATAACAGGCGAGTTTCAGTTGCAGTCCAGCCTCATCATTTAAGTCTTACATATCATGAGCTTGAGCAAAGAGTGGGAGATCGAGAGGCTTTGAGGGCCTATATTCAGGCTAATTTGCATCCGGAAAGCTATTTCCTCAGGCAATTGGCGAACAATGTAAAGCCTATGGGTGTAGCTTATGAAGTTCATGGTTTAATCAGTGTCTTAAGATTTTTGGGATTACGAGGGGACGCACCGGAAAGTCTGAGAAAGGGATTCTTTGATGTAATAGCCCTTGAGGAAGATCCACGGGTGTTGGCGCGTCATGAGGCTTGGTCCGCCGGAAGCCCAGTGATGCCAGAGATAGTTTCTTGGTTGCATGACGAAGGGATCACTCATCCTGATCCGTGGACACGCCACTATGCGATTCGTTTAATTCGGGAATGGAGCTTAGCCCATCCTGAAATTTCCTCGCCGGAACATGCGCAGTTAAGAAGACAGATGGTCCACTTTGCCTGCACAGCCATTGGAGACATCGCCTGGACGAATATGATCTTAGGTTGGCATTTATTGCACCAATTAGAACCTGCTGAGGCGATGAGCGACTCTTATCTCGCCGGAATTCCTATGGCTCATGTGCTCCATCCGCGAAACTTGGAGTTTGGCTTAGAGAGGTATGTGGATGCTGGTAGGACGGAAGGGGCTTTTTTGAAGCACCAAAGAAGTCTCAGTGGAGTTCCTATCGTAATAGGCAGTCAAGCAGTGGATGGAGCCTTTTCACTGCACGATATTCATCCTTCGCATTCCTTGGCAGATTTCAATCCGAACCCCCGATGCCGTTTCGAAGCGGTTAGGCAGAAGTACGGTATTTTGCTTAAAATGCGTGAGCAAAACGGCTTGACGCGTGAAAATATAATGAGGGATTTCCTCTTACATCATGATCCAGAAGAGGGCCCTATTATCCTGCATTGGCAAGGCAAACATCCGTGGCTTAAAGGGGGGCATCACCGCATGACAGCACTTTATCTGGCCGCAGAGAATGGTTTGATCCCGAGGGATTGGTTATCGGATTTACCACTTCTCACTTTTGATTGGTCCCCTTATCTTCCAGAGAGGATCTATTATCAGTATTTTTCGAGGGGGTCGCGACCTTTGTCGTGGAGAGATCTTTTGCCTGAAGGGTATTTAAGACTCTGACAACTTGCTTTGAATGATTGACACTTTTTTTGCTTCTCTGCTACTGCTCTTTCATGACTGTGCAATTAGCTCCGAAGTCTAGCCATGAGTTCGAAAAAGCCCTCGATTCCTTCATCGACGCGGCAGGAAAAATTTCTGCCAACATGTTGGGAATGGTAAATAAAGTCGGCGGGCAAATCTATGCTCTGCTTTTTCTCTCGAGAAATCCTCTTTCTTTAGATGAAATTGCGGAGACCTTAAAAATTAGTAAATCTAATATCAGTATTAATATTCGTCTTCTCGAAGACAATAAATTGGTTCGAAAAGTGTGGGTGAAGGGGAGTCGAAAAGATTTTTATGAAGCGACTCGTGAAAATCCTCGCCATATTTTAAAAGATTTTTTCGATCGCATCCGTCAGGGCGTTGATGAAAGTATTCGCATTATCAATAAATGCCGCAAACAGTTTGAGGAAGTAGAGGGAAAATCCGCGGATCGCAGTGAGGACGTGGAGTTCATCATAAACCAATTCAATCTCTTGGGCCTTTTTTACACGGCCGCCAGCCAAATTTTCGAAGATTTTTATCAAGGTCGCAACGTGGATGTGGAGTTGTTGCGCCGTGTCATTCTTGAAGGTTAAACATTCGCTATTGACTTTCACCTGCTATATCCCTTAAATGTCCTAACGTTAAAATAGTCAGGAAAATCAAACGTTTACAACGTTTAGAAAGTTCTAAAACTTAATCCTCTGGTCAGGGGGAATATCAAGGAGATTACATTATGGCAGTTGCCATTAAAGAGTTGGAAGAAATGCAGAATGCGGAACAAAGTAAGCTGGAGCGTATCAAGAGCGGCTTTTACTTTCCTCAACAAGGCAATATGGCCTCCAAGAAATTGGAACAAGGTGGTTTAAAATTAGGGGAACGCCTTTTGGTCGCCGCCGCAAAAGCCTTATGGCCAGTCTTTCGGTTAGCAAATAAAATTCATCAAGGTAAACCTTTTCAGCCCAATTGGGCACCGGCTCCTTTATTGAGAAAGAAAGATAGAACCTTTCCTCAACTAGGTTGGCCTCGACAAACGGATTCTCTTTGCCCTCGCTGCGTGAAAGAAGTGCGTGAAGCGATTGTGGCAGGCAAGCAAGATTACACCGTCCTCATCAATGAAAATCCCGGCGAAATTAAAGCAGACATCATCGAGCGTAATGGTCAAGTTCTCATGGTGAAGACTTGCGAAAAACATGGAACCTTCGAAGACATGATGGCCATGGATGATAAATTTTTATCTAGAATTGAAAAACTTTATCCCGGTCGTGATTTCAAATCTCCCTTAAATGCCTTACGTAATCATGGCACTTCTACCATAAAGTATGGTCGTGGCGCGGTGTTGACGGTTGATTTAACCAACCGTTGTAACATGATGTGCGATCCTTGTTTCATGGACGCGAACCAAGTCGGTTATGTGCATGAACTCGGTTGGGATGATGTGAAAGAAATCCTCGATAATTCCTTAAAAATTAAACCTCGTCGTCAAATGTCAGTACAATATTCTGGCGGTGAGCCCACTTTATCGCCTTATTTTTTAAAGGCCGTAAAGTACGCCAAAGAAGTCGGTTACTTCAGCGTTCAATGCGCAACCAACGGTATCCGTTTTGCGGAAAGCCCTGAGTTTGCACAAGAAGCCTTTGATGCTGGATTGAGAATCGCCTACTTACAATTCGATGGTATCGACAACGATGCGAATCAACATCGTAAGATTGCGAATCTTTTCGATGTGAAACTTCGCGCGATCACTAACTTGCACAAAGCGGGCGTGGACGTCGTGTTGGTAACAACCATCGTGAATCAAGTGAATGATCATCAAGTGGGTCCGATCATCGATTTCGCGATTCAAAATTCCGATAAAATCACTTTCTGTTCCTTCCAACCTGTTTCTTTCACGGGTCGCGACGAAGACATTACAGATGAAGATCGTAGCAAACATCGCTACACTTTATCTCATTTGGCGCATGACGTGAAAAAACAAACCGGAATTTCTGAGCCGATGCGAGATTGGTTTCCTTTATCTGGCATTGGTCCTTTTTCTGATTTGACCGACATGATCATGGGACCCAATCAAGATTGGGGTAACTTGAAATGCGGTTGTCATCCTAACTGCGGAATCGGAATGGCCATGATGGTGGACAAAGAGAAAAAAGGCTTTGTTCCCATGACTGAATTCATCAACTTAGATCGTATTTTGAAAGATGTTCAAGAAATTACCGATGCTTGTCAGCCTCGTTGGTTGACCATTTTGGAAAGTGCTTGTGCGGTGCTTAGAAATTACGATCCAGGTAAAGCTCCTAAAGAAATGAGATTGAAAGATCTCATTCGTAAATTCGACAAACAAACCGGTGGCTCTTTAAGCGCAGGTAAAGTGGATTACGGTACAGGTCATGAACGTAAAAAGGACCGTTGGCACGTTTTGTTCGTCGCAGGAATGTGGTTCCAAGATTTATTCAACTACGATTTCCGCAGAACAGAAATGTGCATTATCCCTTATGGAACTCAAAAAGGTGAAATCTCTTTCTGCGCTTACAACACGGGCGTGGGCTGGAGACAAATCGTAGAAGAGTTACATAAGAATTCTACGGTAGGAGAATGGTATAAAACGAAAGGTCGTCATGAAGTGTATGCAGGCAACAAATCAATGCCTTTACCTTCTTTCGATCACAACGTTTCTATCCCTGCGACTCCGAGTAATTTAAAAACGACAGTGCATTAATCGATAATTTCGAAAACTAAAGGCGTTCCGCCTATGGCGGAGCGCTTTTTTTTTCTTTAGACTTCAGTTGCTCTTCACTCGAACTTTGTTGTATTGGAAATAAATATGCTTCATTGGCTTGAAAATTTTGATCCGCGCTGGTGGAGTTTGATCCCTTTGATTTTAATCAATGTGCTTGCGCTTTGTACGGTTATTGTCTTTGCCGTCATCCATAAAAAAAATCCTCCTATTCCCGCCATGGATGATTTAGATAAAAGACATCATTCAAAATTTCTGAATCGATGGTTTAAGGAATATTGGTTTTGGGTGACTTCGCCCGTTGAAAAAATTGCCTTAAAATTTCATCTCACTCCCAATTTTTTTACCACCTTAGGCTTCGTGATCGCTGTGGCTGCAGGCATTTTCTTTTTTTATGGACGCATGGGATGGGCTGGGTGGTGCGTGATTTTAGGAGGAACTTGCGACATGTTTGATGGTCGCGTGGCTCGACTTACTAATAAAAGTAGTGCCTCAGGTGCGTTTTATGATTCAGTGATGGATCGTTTTGGTGAAATGGTTACCTTCATCGGTCTCGCAGCCCTTTATAGAAATACATGGGTGTTTTGGTTCGTCATCCTCGGTGTAGTAGGCTCGATGATGGTGAGTTATGCCAGAGCGAGAGGAGAGGCTGTTGGAGTGCTCTGCCAAGAGGGCGCCATGCAAAGACCCGAGCGCATCGTTTATTTAGGCGTGAGCTCTATTTTTAGTCCTGTTTTATGTGAACTATTTAGTCTTTTTATTCCGGGTTTGAGATTAGATTTTCTCTTGGTTACTGCAATTGTAATGATTGGGATTATGACCAATTTTACGGCTATTCAACGCACATTATGGATTTATCGAGAGCTTGATAAAAAAAGGTGATTTTCTTAAGCAGATTTCGTCACTTTTTTCTTCAGACCTTTGGCTTGTTCTCCTACCTTATGCAGGGCGTCCTTTGCCCACTTAAATTCCGTCGCTAAAATCGCAAGTCCTAAGGGAATTACGAGCATCGCAGGTCCCGGTAAAAAGATGAGTGCAAGTCCCAGTAAAAGGACTAATGAGCCCGCAATTAATACGAAAATTTTTTTAAAAGTACGAGCCATGGATAGGGGACTATTGCCTATAATGAGAAGTATTTCACCTTAAAAAACATATGAATTGAGTGATTTTACCCCTTGAAAGTAAAGGAATTTAGCTTGCTATTTTATATGAAAGTGCTAATTCAGCATGCGGTGATTTGTGTCACAGTGAGTGGGTCTTTCCGACCCACTTTTTTTTTGATGCATTAAAAAAGAACAATGCGTATTGATCTGGAAAAAATTGAAGGCATTTTAGAGCCTTTAGCGACATCGTTAGGATGTGAATTGGTAGCTTGTGAATGGGCCTCGGACCTAGGCCGTCGCATATTGCGTGTCTTTATCGATAAAGAAGACGGCGTAATGTTAGAAGATTGTGAATCTTTTTCCCGCTTAATCGATCCTCTTTTAGATGTTGAAGGTCTTGTCCCTGAAAAGTATGACTTAGAAGTTTCTTCCCCGGGTTTGAATCGTCCTCTCCGAAAACAGAAGGATTTTGAAAAGTTTACAGGGGAGTGTGTTAGCATTAAAACTTCTGAGCCTTTAAATAATCGAAGTAATTATAAAGGCTTGTTACAGGGAGTGAAGGGCCAGACAATCCAATTAGAAATTGATCATGAAATATTTGAAATCCCTTTGAATTTAATTCTGAAGGCAAATTTAGAGTTTAATATAGGTAAGTTATTAAAAAAAAAGAAAAAATAGTGGAGTGATTCGTCATGGCAGCAAAGAAAAGAAAAACAGCTAAAGAGGGTGTAAAATCAATGTTCATTAATTTGAACAGCGTGATTGAGCAGGTAGGTAAAGACAAAGGTATTCCGAAAGATACCTTAGTCGAAACTATTGAGTCCGCCATGCTTTCGGCCGCTCGAAAAAAGTATGGTCTTACTGCAGAGTTGGAAGCCCATTATAACGAAGAATTGGGCGAAGTTGAATTGTTCCAATTTAAAACAGTTTCAGAATTTGTAGAAGATCCCGATGCGCAGATCTCACTTTTTGATGCTCAACGTTTAGATTCCGAAGCGTCTCTCGGAGATAGCTTAGGGGAAAAGTTGGATTCTAATCAATTCGGCCGAATTGCAGCGCAAACTGCGAAACAAGTTATTATCCAAAAAGTTCGGGATGCCGAACGAGATATTGTCTACAGTGAATATAAAGATAAAGTCGGAGAATTAGTGACTGGTATTGTTCGACGAAATGAAAAAGGAAATTACATTATTGATTTAGGTCGAACCGAAGCGATCCTTCCCTTAAAAGAACAAGTTCAGAGTGAGAATTATAAAATCAATGATCGTATTACAGCGCTTCTTTTAGACTTGAAAAGAGAATCCCGTGGCCCCCAAATCGTTATATCGCGTAAAAATCCCGGTTTGATTCGCGCTTTGTTTTACATGGAAGTGCCAGAAATTTCCGAAGGAATTGTGGAAATTAAAGCTGCTGCTCGTGAGCCAGGTCTTCGAGCTAAAGTCGCTGTTTATTCAAGTGACAGCGATGTCGATCCCGTGGGTGCCTGTGTTGGTATGAAAGGTTCTCGTGTTCAAAGTGTGGTTCAAGAGTTGAAAGGTGAAAAAATCGACATCGTCAATTTTGATCAAGATTCTGCGCGCTTTGTTTGCAATGCGATTGCTCCTGCAGAAGTTTCTCGAGTGATTATTCATGATAAAGATCATTCGATGGAAATTATTGTTCCGGACGATCAACTTTCCTTGGCCATTGGTAAAAAAGGTCAAAATGTTCGTCTAGCCGCTCAACTTACTGGATGGAACATCGATATTTTCAGCGAAACAAAAATTGAAGAATTGCAAAAGGCTGCAAAAATGGCTTTGGTGGAAGATCTTGGGCTTGAAGAAAGTATGGCGAGCGTACTATACAGTCATGCTTACCGATCTACCCGCGAAATTGCTGCGACAGACCTCCAAGAATTTTTAGCAATGCCTGGCTTTTCAGAAGAGAGCTTGAGAGTGATTCATGAAAAGGCAGTGGAGTTGACTCAGGCCCGCTTACGTGGCGATCGCATTGAGCCTAAAGATAGCTCTCAGGACACCGTACAATAAAATCGGCTCATCTTGAGCAGAAGAAACGATAGGAATTTGGTTTAACATGGATTCAAAAACCGGAATTGTAGAAAAAAGACTCAAAACGACCATCATCCGCAGAAGGGTGAAGGAAGCTCCCGTGGAAACTCCCGTTGAGCAAAATGCTGCAGCCGAAGAGGTTTTAGAACCCACCGTTCCTTCTGTCGAAGCAAAGCCTGATGTTTTGGAAGAAAAAGTAGAAGTAAAGCCAGAATTACCGATTGTTGAAAAACCTAAAGTACAAACGTCGGCTTCTGAAACAAAGACTGCAGTGAACCCCGTGAACACGCCTGCTGCCGCTGCTGCTACTCCTGCACCCACTTGGGTTGTGAAAAAGCCCGAGTCTAACTTTAAAGTGGATACCTCTACTGAAGAACGACCTCGTTTTGGGCTAAAAATTGTGGGCAGAATTGAAATGAAGCCCTCTACCAAAATAGCTCCTAAAAGCACTACTCCTCAGAAAACTGAGACAAAGCCAGGTGCTCCTCAATCCAGACCTTTAGGGCCTAATGCAGCCAGTGCTGCCCATAAAAAAGCCGCTGAAGAAGAAGAGGCAAAGCAGCGCCTTAAAAAGCCCGTTAAAAAAACAAAAAGAGAAGAATTAGAAGTAGATTTAGAAGGTATTGGCAAAGTAGCGACTTTGACTCAATTGACTCGCTTAGCTTCCACTATTTCACCTACGCATGAACGTGAAAGAATTTTCGAGCCGACACGTTCTCCCCGCAAGCGTAAGTCGATGCATAAAAAAGAATCCAAGAAAACTGAAGTCACCACACGCAAAGCTTCAAAACGTATTATCAAAGTGGATGATGCGATCATCGTTGCAGACCTTGCTCATGAAATGGGTGTGAAGAGTGGTGAGATTATTAAAAAGTTAATGGAGCTGGGCAGCATGGTCACCATTAACCAAGCTATCGATTTTGAAACGGCCCAAATTATTGCTCATGAATATGGTTATGAAGCCAAACAAACGGGTTTCGAAGAAACCGAACATTTAGATGCGGTTGCAGACAAAGCAGAAGATTTAATTCACAGACCTCCTGTGGTCACAGTCATGGGTCACGTCGACCATGGTAAAACTTCTCTTTTAGATGCAATTCGTAAGGCACGAGTGGCTCACGGTGAAGCAGGTGGCATTACTCAGCATATTGGAGCTTACCGTGTCGCATTGCCCAAAGGCGACATTACCTTTTTAGATACTCCGGGTCATGAAGCTTTTACATCGATGCGTGCACGCGGTGCCTCAGTGACCGATATTGTCATCCTTGTGGTAGCAGCGGATGAAGGTATTATGCCTCAAACCGTAGAAGCGATACATCATGCCAAAGCTGCGGGAGTTCCGATTATCGTCGCAGTGAATAAAATGGATAAGCCTGAAGCGAATCCCGAAAGAATCAAAAGACAACTTTCTGAACATGAACTGCTGGCAGAAGACTGGGGTGGGCAAACCATTTTTGCACCCGTGTCTGCAAAAGCAGGTGATGGGATTGAACAATTGCTAGAAATGATTCTGCTTCAATCGGAAGTTTTAGAATTAAAAGCAAATCCAAACAAACCGGCTAAAGGTGTTGTTGTGGAGTCTCGATTGGATAAAGGTCGTGGTCCTGTTGCCACAGTCTTAATTCAAGAAGGAACCTTAAAGGTGGGTGATTCCATCGTGGCAGGCGTTAGTTTTGGTCGTGTTCGTGCTATGCTCAATGATCAAGGCAAGAATATTGAAACAGCCGGACCTTCCGATCCCATTGAAATTTTAGGCTTATCTGCAGTCCCTAATGCGGGAGATGTGATTCAAGCAGTAGGAGAAGAAGGCGCCGCGAAACTGGTAGCTGAGCATCGAGAAGATAAAGAACGCGCTTCAAAGATGATCAACACCAGCAAAATGAAATTAGAAGATTTATTTGCTCAAATTCAAAAAGGCGAAGTTCACGAACTGAAAATTATTTTAAAAGGCGATGTGCAAGGTTCGGTTGAAGCGATTCGCGATTCTTTAAATAAACTTTCCACCGAAAAAGTAAGCGTTAATATTATTCATAGCGGAGTGGGCGGTGTGCGTGAATCTGACGTCATGTTGGCTTCCGCTTCTAACGCGGTCATTGTCGCTTTCAATGTGCGTCCCGATATCAAGGCGATGAATCTTGCTGAAGACGAAAAAGTAGATTTAAAAGCTTATGACATTATTTATAACGTCATTGATGATGTTCGAAAAGCCATGGAAGGTATGCTCAAGCCTACCGAAAAGGAAAAGTATTTAGGCCGAGCGGAAGTCCGAAATGTTTTCAATATCACGAAAGTGGGCGCTGTCGCAGGTTGTTATGTGGTCGATGGACTTTTGCAGCGTAATGCGAAAGTCAGATTGTTACGCGACAACGTGATTATTTATAATGGAAAATTGGCTTCTTTGAAACGTTTCAAAGACGATGCAAAAGAAGTTCAGCAAGGTTACGAGTGTGGTTTAGGACTTGAGAATTTCAATGATATTAAAGTCGGCGATGTGGTTGAAGTCTACTTGATTGAAATTATTGCTACGAAACTTTAATTTTTGGTTTAAAGATGTTTGTTGCGATTTGCCATTTTTCCCTCGATTCGAGCTCTGATTCACGCCTTGTACAACGCATCAAAGATAAAGTATTTGCGAAGTTTAAACTTCTTCTGAACGAAGTAGGCGAGGGCGAAGCTGTTTTAGCTGGAGCACTTGTGAATAGAGATGAAAATTATCTACGTTCTTTATTTTCAAAAGTCTTGGAATTCGTCGAAGAAACAGAAGGTTTAAGAGTTTTTGAAGAGCGATTAGAAGTAATTGAGAAATAGGAGTGCTTGTGAAAGTTGCCCGTACAGATCGAATTGCAGAAGAAGTCAGACGCGAAGTTTCGCAAGTAATTTGCTTTGAACTCAATGATCCTCGTGTTTACGGAATCACCGTAACAGGTGTAAAAATGACCCCCGATTTGCGAGTCGCTCGAGTTTACTTTACGCTTCCCAATGAACCTGAACGAGCGGATTCAGTGAAAAAAGCTTTATATGGAGCACAAGGTTTATTCCGCAAATCACTTTCCAAAAAATTGAATATGAAATTTGTTCCGACTTTTGAGTTTTTCTACGATGAATCTTTGGAGCTTCAAGATAAAATTGATGCTCTCTTTGACGAGATAGAAAAAAAGAAAGCTTCTTCGGACGATCTCTAATGTTAGCCTTTGCCCTCGATAAGCCTGAAGGTCTCAGCTCTCAACAGGCCTTAAGCGCCTTGAAGCGTAAATTTAAAATCAAAAAATTAGGTCATACCGGAACCTTAGACCCCTTTGCGACAGGAGTTTTACCCGTCTTCATTGAAGAGGCGACCAAACTCATCGCTTATTTAGATGATTCTCAAAAAACTTATGTGGCGACTTTAAAGCTGGGTGAGAAAACCGATACTCAAGATAAAATGGGGCAAGTTCTTGAGATGAAAAAAATTCCAGACTTGACGAAGTTGAAACTTGAAAAAATATTTGAGAAGTTCTTGGGGGAGCAAATGCAAACCCCACCTCAGTATTCCGCGATCAAAGTGAATGGTAAAGCCATGTATCGATATGCAAGAGCGGGAGAAACGGTCGAGCTGAAACCTAGAAAAATAAACGTCTATTCGTTAAAGCTTATTTCTTTCAATGAAAATCAAATTGAATTTGAGACGACGGTGAGTCGTGGAACTTATATCCGAAGTTTGGGAGAAAGTATTGCTGTAGCCTTAGATACTTTGGGTCATTTGACGGCTTTGCGAAGAACCATCAGTGGATGTTTTGAAATTGAAGAGGCTTATCCGCTTGCGACAATTTTGGAACTCGATTCTCTGGATCTTTTAGAAGAAAAAATGGATTTAAAGAAAATTTTAAAAGGAATTCTTCATTGTGAAATGAGGGAAGAGGCCTCGATTGCAAAATTAAGAAGTGGACAAAAAATTCCCTGTGAAAAATTTACTCAAAATCCTGAGCTATTGGGAAATAAAGTTTGCCTCTATTTCGAATCTCTCCCTCAATGTATTGCGGAGTTAGTGAGTGATAATCAAAGGGAGTATTTTTTGAAGCCTCTCAGGATTTTTCACGCAATTCAGAAAAATAGGTCGAAAGAATAAATTATGCCTCCTCTCTTAAGTTTACAATCCATTACAAAATCCTACGGATCCCGAACTTTATTTTCAGATTTAAGTGTATCGATTGATGCGGGTGAACGCGTCGGCCTCATAGGTCCGAACGGAGCAGGTAAATCCACCTTGCTTAAAATCATGGTTGGGCAGATCGACGTCGATGATGGTGAGAAAAGTGTGCAACGCGGTTTGAGAATAGGTTACCTCGAACAATCTCCGACTTTTAAAAAAGATTCGAGTGTACTCGAAAGTATTTTAGAAGGTTCCAAGCATGCGGATGAAGGCAGTAGCCTGACTCTGGCTTATGAATTGATTTCTAAATTAGGCTTAGAGGGTGGCGAAAAAGTGAATCCGGAGACTTTGGTGAATACACTCTCTGGTGGTTGGAAAAAACGTGTCGCCCTGGCACGTGAGCTCATGAGAGAACCGGACTTGCTACTTCTCGACGAACCCACCAACCATCTCGACGTGGAAAGCATTCTTTGGATGGAAAATTTCCTTCAACGCGCTGCGTTCGCCAGCATTACGATTACCCATGATCGCTATTTCCTGCAAAAAGTGGCGAGCCGAATTTGGGAACTGGATCGGCGAAATCCCGGGGGACTCTTAAGTGTAAAGGGTGGCTATGAAGATTATTTGGAAGCCAAGCAAGAGTTGCTAGCGAATCAAGCCAAGACAGAACAAACCCTTCGAAATACCTTACGACGAGAACAAGAGTGGCTGCGAGCGGGAGTAAAAGCTCGAGGCACCAAACAACAAGCTCGTATTTTGCGAGCCGGCGACCTTGCTGATCAAGTAAGCGATTTGAAGTCCCGTAACTCCAGTCGCTTTGCAGGAATTGAATTTACTACGGAAGGCCATAATCCTAAAAAATTACTGGAAGCAAAAAATATTTCTAAATCTTTAGGCGATCGTTGTCTGTTTCAAGATTTAAACCTTTTAATTTCACCCTCCTCACGTATTGCTTTATTGGGACCCAATGGTTGCGGTAAATCCACTCTATTGCGCATTCTTCTAAAGCAGCAAAATCCTGATACGGGTGAGATATTTCATTCAGACCAAATGAAGGTGGCTTATTTTGAGCAAAATCGTGAAGCCTTGAATCCAAAGCTGAGTCTCATCCACACACTTGCACCTCACGGCGATCAAGTGATTTATCGCGGCAATCCTATCCATGTGCGTGGTTATTTGGATCGTTTTTTATTCACGCCCGCCCAAATGAACATGTCCATTGGTCAGTTATCGGGTGGGGAACAAAGCCGCCTTTTAATTGCACGTCTCATGCTTCAAGATGCCAATGTTTTGGTGCTCGACGAACCCACCAACGATCTAGACCTTGAGACCTTGGCAATTCTGGAAGATTGCTTAACGGATTTTGAAGGGGCTGTTTTATTGGTCACCCATGATCGCTTCTTTTTGGACCGCGTGGCGACTCAAATCATTGCCTTCCATCCTTCTGAAGACGGTAGGCTTGAAGTTTTTGCATCCCTAGATCAATGGCAGCGTTGGTACGAAGAAGAAATAAAAAGGCTCGAGAAGAAACAGCAACAGCAAGCGAAGAGTTACTCTTCGAATGTAAGTTCTGGAAAGAAAAAGCTCAGCTATAAAGAAGTTCTCGAACTGGATGGTATGGAAAACAATATTCATCAGTGCGAAGAAAAATTATCCTCTTTAGAAGAAAAACTTCTCATCCCTGAAATTGCTACTAACAGTATCAAACTTTTAGAAGTAACGAGCGAAATGGATCAAGTCCGTCTTCAGTTAGAAAACTTTTATAAAAGGTGGGCTGAATTAGAGAGCAAGAAATGATTCGTTTTTTAGCGGCTTTCTTTTTTATTTTATCTTTATCTCTTTTTTCTCCCCTTTATTGTTTAGCCAACTCAAATACTTATCGATACCAAGTCATCACCGTTTTAGATGGAGATACACTCATCGCAAGCGACGGAAATGTGAAGTTTAGAGTTCGTATTGTCGCCATGGATGCACCTGAAAAAGGCCAGCCTTATGCGGAAGCCGCTAAAGTGCGTTTACAACAATTAGTTTTGGGAAAAAATATTGAGATACAGCCAGTCGGGAAGGGCTACGATTTATACGCTCGAGTGTTAGGACATGTCTTAGTCGATGGAATCAATGTTGCTGGGAGTTTGGTTGCAGAAGGCTTGGCGCATTATTACCGTCCAACTTGCAAAGATTATCCCGCGGATCGGAAAAAATATAATTATGATCCCACGCTTTATCTAAAAGCGGAAGAAGAGGCCAAAACCCAAAGCAAGGGATTATGGTCGCAATCGAAAGTTACTTTACCTTGTCGATTCCGTCATTCCGAATCAGGAAAAAATAAATCCGAAGAAAAAATCTGGAAGCTTTGGGATTTTGTCACTCCAGAAGTCACTTTTTAAATTTTCTATTTCACAGGCTTTAAAAATTTTGAGACTTCTCCGGTCAGCGCGGTATTCGTTGGATCGAGTTGAAAGCGCGCCGAGCCTTCTGAAAAATTAAGATTCTTAAAATCTATCCAAATGACATTCGGCGCTAAGGTCGAGCTGAAATAATAAATTTTGTTGTTTAAGTCTTGTAGAGAAACCCAACGCGTGGGCCAAGTATCGGCACTAACGCCTTGAGAAGTATCTTCCGCTCCGAAGGGTACCATTGCCGTGCGCATCACTGAAAAAACACCGGCCAAAGCTTCGATATAAGTTTTAGGTTCGGGTAAGGTTTTAATATAGGAAGCGAGCCTCACGAAGCGACTTAAAGGATCAATGTCGCCTGGCATCGGAAGTTTCCCTCCAAAGAGCTTATATTTTTTCAAGTTTTCCAGTTGAATGCTGAAGGCGGGTTCGTTGGTCATCACGGTATATTGCGAACCTTGATGGATCACGAGTTTGCCTTTGATGAATTCAAAAATTGCGGAATTACCGCTCTGGTCTTCTAAAGCTAAATGAAGGGGCCATTCACGTTCCCCAATTTTTGAAGAGATTACTTGTAACTTTTGCAAACCTTCGACGGCCTCAGAAACCGTTTTGAAATTATCTAAAGCATATTGTAGCCACAAGCCATTGGTCACTGCGGCACGCGAAGAATCTCTTTTTTCATATTCGGTTCCATCTAAATACAACAGATGTCCCGAAAGGCCTTGTTCATTCATCCCATCGGTCGCGGTATCTGTATGAAAGGCAGTCACAATGAGGCTGCCATATTTTGATTTCCATTGAGCTGAGTTTTCGCCCGCCTTGCCTTGCTTATCCATTCCGCGTGGTAACACAACGAGCATGGGTTGATCGGATATATAAAGGTCGGTGGATCTGGCCACGACTTTGGCTTGGGAATTGTTATTCCAAAAGGCAACCGAGCAAGCAGAAACCCATTGAGGAATTGAAGTTGCAAGTAGAAATAAAGTGATCAGAGTCGACTTTAGAAAAAAAATCATTCATGTCTCCTTAAGTTTTTTACTAATCGTTCTTTTTCTTTGCGAGGAAGTGCTTTCACAGAACATTCTCGGATGAGAGCGGCGGATCGATTAAGGCAAGTTTCTTGATAAACTAAAGTAAGGGGAATGCGGCTTCGAGTGTAGCGCGCTCCTTTGCCGTTTTGATGTTGTGCAAAACGTCGTTCGATATCTTTGGTGATGCCTGTATAGAAACTGCCATCCGCACATTCCAAAATATAGAGATGCCAAATTTCCTGGCAATCTACAGTCTTGTTTTGCATGCCTTGAAGCATCCGCTTATATTTTGCCTTCATGATTCTCGTTTTTTAATGAGACTTGAATGAAATGTGAACCGATGGGCTTAGTTTAATTAAAATTGAAGCAGAGTGCTAGGGTTTAGATCGAAGTGAATTTGTGTCAGGACCTCGATGTGGCTGAGTGGGAGATGCATTAAATTTAATTCCTAAGGCACGTGCAAGGGATTGCATGTCAACGGATCTCTGTGGGTCTGCGCAAACTTCTCCTGCCCAACAAGGCTTCGGGGCAGGGCATTGGTCTAAATAGTCACGCATGGCTTGGCCACGTAGCAAAGATTCTTCATGGCTTTCGGTTTCACTGGCTTTTGCCCAAGCATCGGGCCCGACCATTCTATATTCCAGTTTGCGTAAGGGTGGGCCCATGAGAGCTGTGGCTCGATAAGTAAGATAGACCCGCTGGAGTATTGGGTCGAAGAGCACGGTATCCAGTCTAGCCGGAATAGGCAGCATTTCACCCTGTTGGTAGCGTAAGAGAAGGTGAGGATAGAGATCTTGGGGAATTTGAATAGAGATAGGTGTTGGTTCAAGACCTTTGATTTGAATTTCTTTGATCTTTTCAAAACTTGAGAAGAGTGCAGGGGAGCCTGCTTTTCCAAATGTAACGCAGCCATTATCCCACTGTCCCATTTGTTTATCCGAGCCGACATCGATTTCTATAGAGTTGTTGGTAGTTTTGATAGAACGACTGAGGAAAAACTCCGCTGCAGGTTTATAAGCTACTTCAGCATTCAGGCTGTTGTCTTTGATGGGACATCCCTTGAGAGGATTTTGATAAATTTGTTTTTGCCATTCTTTTGCTTCTTTAGAACTCATGAGTTTCCAAGTGCCATCGGCTTTGCGGTTCATGAAAACGGTAAAAACTGCCGATAGCATGGGCTTTTGGTCTTGTTGTCGTAAGGCTTGTAGCAACCGCACAGGGTAAGGCATGTAGCTTTTTTGCTCAATAGCTTGAGTTTGGAAAGCCTTTGGATCTGCCAAGGTGTTGTCTTTTTTAGCGGCTTCTTCTTGAGAAGCAAGGAGAGGGGCGAGGAACACTAGCGAAAGCAATAAAAAGAGAAAAAGACGTTTAAACATGCTGACTTCAGTACTGTAAAGCTCCTCGGGAATAAAGGAAAATAACGGCCTTCATTGAACTAAACATTTTAGTCGACAGCAAAAAAAACCCATGTTATTGGGAGCGCCCATTCACGGCATTCTAGGTTTTTAAAAATTTAAAACTCTATTTATTTTAAGGAGATAGGAAAATATGAACTCAAGTTCTATCCTCAAAAGAACGACAAGCATGCTGAGGCTTTTTGCAGTCATGCTGGTACTTCTTGTCTCTTCGCAGGCGATGGCCAGCGAAGCCGAACTCATCTTGCCCGATTTAAGCTCAGTGAGCTTTTTGGGTGTAACAGGACATAACCTCTTGCTTTATGGCTTGGTAGTCTGCGCCTTAGGCTTGGTATTCGGCTACGTGACTTATTCCCAGCTGAAGAAAATGCCGGTCCATCGCTCTATGAAGGAAATCTCCGAGCTCATTTACGAAACTTGCAAAACTTATCTCATCACCCAAGGAAAGTTCATTTTACTTCTCGAGCTCTTTATTGGCGCCATCATGGTTTACTATTTTGGTTTCTTAAGACATTTTGAAGTAAGTAAAGTGGTAGTTATCATTCTTTTCAGTTTGATTGGTATTGCAGGCAGTTACGCAGTAGCTTGGTTTGGAATTCGAATTAACACCTTGGCCAATTCCCGAACCGCTTTTGCGAGTTTACAAGGTAAGCCTTTTCCAATTTATGCCATTCCCATGAAATCGGGAATGAGTATTGGGATGTTGTTGATCAGTACCGAACTGATTTTGATGCTTTGTATTTTGCTTTTTGTTCCTGCGGACTATGCGGGTCCCTGTTTCATCGGTTTCGCGATCGGTGAATCTCTTTGTGCTTCCGCCCTTCGTATTGCGGGCGGTATCTTTACCAAGATTGCAGACATTGGTTCCGATCTCATGAAGATCGTTTTCAATATTAAGGAAGATGATGCTCGTAACCCCGGTGTTATCGCGGATTGTACCGGTGACAATGCGGGTGACTCTGTCGGTCCTACAGCAGATGGTTTCGAAACTTACGGTGTGACGGGCGTTGCCTTGATCACATTCATTCTTCTCGCAGTGCCTGATGCAGTAGTTCAAGTTCAGCTCTTGGTTTGGATCTTTGCGATGAGAATCGTGATGATTTTCGCGAGCGGACTTTCTTATTTGCTCAATGAATCCTTTGCGAAAGCAAGATATGGCAATGCAGATAAAATGAACTTTGAAGCACCTCTGACTTCTTTGGTTTGGGTGACTTCCATCGTTTCTGTTGCCTTAACTTTCCTAGTATCTTGGTTACTCATTCCTGCTTTGGGAGATGGTAGTTTGTGGTGGAAGCTTTCATTGATCATTACTTGCGGAACTCTCGCAGGTGCCTTGATTCCTGAATTGATCAAAGTGTTTACTTCAACCGAATCTGCTCACGTAAAAGAAGTTGTGACCGCTTCAAAAGAAGGCGGCGCTTCACTGAACATCTTAGCAGGTCTAACCGCCGGTAACTTTAGCTGTTATTGGATGGGTCTTTTGATCGTGGCTTTGATGGGTAGCGCTTATTTTGTGAGCGACATGGGCGTAGGTGATTTGATGAAAGCGGCTCCCGTGTTCGCTTTCGGTCTGGTTGCCTTCGGTTTCTTGGGCATGGGACCGGTAACGATTGCGGTCGATTCTTATGGTCCTGTGACAGACAACGCTCAATCTGTTTATGAGCTTTCCGTCATCGAAACCCTCCCTAACATTAAAGAAGAAGTAAAAAGAGATTTTGGCTTTGATGTGAATTTCGACAAAGCGAAACATCTTTTAGAAGAGAATGATGGAGCAGGGAACACCTTCAAAGCAACGGCTAAGCCGGTTTTGATTGGTACTGCAGTCGTGGGTGCTACCACCATGATTTTCTCGATCATCGTTATCTTAACCCTTGGACTCACAGAGAATTTACATAAACTCTCTTTGATGCATCCGCCCTTCTTGCTTGGATTAATCACCGGTGGAGCCATTATTTATTGGTTCACTGGCGCATCGACCCAAGCTGTGAGCACTGGCGCTTACCGTGCCGTTGAGTTCATTAAAGCGAATATTAAGTTGGACGGAGTGACTAAAGCCTCCGTGGAAGACAGTAAGAAAGTCGTCGAAATTTGTACGCAGTATGCTCAGAAGGGTATGTTCAATATCTTTTTGACCATTTTCTTTTCGACCTTAGCTTTCGCTTGCTTAGAACCTTATTTCTTCATCGGCTATCTGATCTCCATTGCCTTGTTCGGTTTATATCAAGCCATTTTCATGGCGAATGCCGGCGGAGCTTGGGATAATGCTAAGAAGATTGTTGAAGTTGAATTGAAGCAAAAGGGTACTGATTTGCATGCGGCTTGTGTCGTAGGCGATACGGTCGGTGACCCTTTCAAAGATACTTCTTCCGTCGCGATGAATCCGGTTATTAAATTCACTACTTTATTCGGATTGTTGGCGGTGGAATTGGCAGTCGGTATGCCTGCCAAAACCAGCACGATCCTTGCGGTAGTGTTTTTCTTGATTTCCGTGGTCTTCGTTTGGAGATCTTTCTACGGAATGCGTATTCAGTCTGGTAAATAGTCTGAATGACCCCATTTTAACCCCATCTATTCTTTTGAATAGATGGGGTTTTTTATTATTCTGCTTAAATCTCTTTTATGTTAGCTTGCGTTGATAAAGAGCTTACACAGGAGACTCAATTTATGAAAAAAATACTTTCAATGACAGCTTTACTTGTTTTACTCACGGCTTCTACTGCCTTCACTCAGGGGGCGGCGCCAGCCACTCAAACACTTAATATTGAAATCAAAGGGATGAGTTGCCCGATGTGTGCAACTAAGATTGAAAATTCGATTAAAAAGCTCGGTGCAACGAAATGTAGTGTGGATGATCAAAGCGGTAAAGCAGTGGTAGAATTTGATCCTTCCAAAGTAAGTCCGGAACAAATTATCGAAACCTGTAATAAAAGTGGATTTAAGTGCCAGAAATTATGAAATTGATTTTACGCTTTTTTACCTTATTTTCCCTTTTTGTTTTATCTGCCTGCGGCGCTTGGACTAGCGTCAGTTCTGTGAAAGGACCCGCCTACAAGGGTCAGATTTATCATAAAATCATGATAGAGGGTCGCGGTAGAACTCCTAAAGAAACTCTCGATATTGAGTGGAGTTTTAGAAATGTGTTGCAGAGTCCTGCTCTGCAAGTTTTGGCATCCACCGATCTCTTTCCTGTAACTGAAACTTTTACGGAAGAAGAGAAAAAAATTAAGATCAACACGGAGAAAATTGAAGCGGTTTTAATTGTTTCTTTCAAAGATAGACAGCTTCAGCATAATTACCAGCCTCCGGATACCACAACGACTACGGTAAAAAATAAAGAGGGAAAAACCGAAGTTAAAACTCAGAGTAGTGGCGGTTACAATTATTATACCGAATATAATTATCACGATATTCTGATGATTGATGCCGCAGATTCAAAGCCTATATGGTCTGCCTCAGCATCGACACAAGCGGATCCGAATGATTTTTGGAGCCCTAGCGACAAAGAACAAGATTTTCTCTCTTCCTTAGCTAAAAAAACGAGAAAAAAACTTATTAAAGATGCTTTGATTCAAGAGTAAGGAAACTCTGTTAGAGTGTGTTGGGTTTTGATTCAGTCTTCGATCGATCTAAAAGAACATCCACTAAATCTAGTAAAGTAGAAGCCAATTCCAGGCTACTTTTTTTCAGCTCTTTGCTTTGTACTTGAGCCATGGATTGTATTTGCCCTTTTAAAGTCGTGAGTTGCTTTTCTACTCTTTGTTTTTTTGAAGGAGTAAAAGAGTCTTTAAAGGATATAACTTGATCAAGGCCCGCGTTTAATTGTTCTAAGAGAGGGGTAAGTTGACTCTTATCTTCGTTTTTGTTTTGAGAAATCTTTTCAATTTTTCGGTAAATATTAGCCAGTAAAAGCGCATTCGTAAAAATGGTGGCGGATGAAACTTTTGAAGTCTCTTGATAACTTTGGCTTTCTGCTTTGAGAGATTCGCTGCTTTTCGCGAGAAGAGAAGAGGTTTGAAAGAGGATAATGCTGAGAGTTGTAATAGATAATATTTTTTTCATAAGAGTTCCTTTTCTAGCTTCATAGCAGTTGAGGTCACGCTTTCCAAGTTAAAGGGCTTAAAGCGCATGATCGGCATAAGCGGTGGAGTAATTCCAGTAAAAAGCTTTTATTATTTGAGTATGTTTATTTTTAATATAGATATGTATTTAAATTAAATTAACCTACAGGGTCTTATGTTTTTATTTTAAAATATTCATTAAAATTAATTACTTAGCTAAAAAGCGGTTTTTGGCATGCCGCTTGCTTTATCTTAGTCTTGAGTGCGCGACATCAGCGGCTCCCCCGGAAACAAAAAACTCCGGCGAAAAAAAAATATAAAGCGTGTGCCCCCAGAAAGAGCGGATATAGCAAATAGCTAGTCCGCTCTTTCTATTTTATTTCAGCTCCATTCTTTTTCTAAAAAAACGCTTCGGTTTTTTGAATCATTTAGCGTAAGATGGGCACCAAAAAATTATGCTACATCCCTCAATGGAGTATTTCTCTTATACCTATCTTTTTATTGCGATTGCCTGCGTGTTTTTGAATGCCTTCTTTGTCGCAGCTGAATTTTCAATGGTAAAAATACGTTCGACGCGTTTGGTGACTCTTCAAGAGGGGGGAAGCCAATTGGCGGGTTCGGCTCTAATAATTATTGAGCATTTGAATGAGTATCTTTCTGCGACCCAGTTAGGGATTACGCTGGCGAGTTTGGGTTTAGGTTGGGTGGGAGAACCCGTCTTTTCGAAATTGATTGAGATTATTTTAGGAAATTTTGACATTCCTCATCATATCGTTCGAGGAATAGCTTTCGGCATGGGCTTTGCCATTATATCATTTTTGCATTTGGTTTTGGGGGAGTTGGTTCCGAAACAAATGGCCATTCAAAAGGCAGAGAAAATCTTGCTTATCACTGCTGTGCCGATGCGAATTTTCTATTGGGTGTTCTTCCCGAGTCTATGGTTTTTGAATCATTTCACCAATAAAATAGTAAAATTATTTAAGATTCGTAGTACCCTGGAAGATAGCGTCCACTCTGAAGCAGAGATACGCTTGATTGTAGAAGATTCTTACGAAGAAGGGTCGATTTCTCCTCGTAAAGCCTCCATGATTGAAAATATTTTTGAGTTTAGTGATATTTCTGCCAGGCATATCATGGTGCCTCGACAAGAAATTGTATTCTTACTGCTCCAAGAAGAAACTAAGGTAAATCTTGCGATTACGAAAGAGTCTGGTCATACGCGTTTTCCGCTCTGTGATGGCGATTTAGATCACGTGATTGGTTTGGTGAATGTAAAGGATGTGATTTGGCAAATTGAAGATGATGATAATTTGATTAAACTCTACGATTTGAAGCGTCCTATTTTGTTTATTCCTGAAAGCACGCCCATTGATCAATTGCTGCGCGAGTTTCAAGCAAAACGAATTCATATGGCAGTCGTGGTGGATGAATTTGGTACAACCTCTGGTTTGATCACTTTAGAAGATGTGATGGAAGAAATAGTAGGCGAAATCCAAGATGAGTTTGATCAAGAGCAACCTAAGATTTCTAAGCAAGCCGATGATAGTATTTTGGTCGATGGGAAAACCACCGTACGTGAAGTGGAGCAATCGCTTGATTTGGCCTTGCACGACGATACAAATGTGACGGTTGCAGGATTTTTTGTCTCAAAATTAGGACGTCTTGCGAAAGAGGGTGATGAGATTGAAGTTCCACCCTACAAAGTCAAAGCCACTGAAATTAAGAGTCGAAGAATTTCTAGACTGCTTTTTACTAAAAATAAAGAATCTAGATGATTTTAAATATATAATGTATTTATTCTGTAAATTCTATTTTGAAATTGTCTTGGTAAGTGTTTAAAATTAAAGGGTTTTATCATAACTCGATTCTGGTACATCTCTTGCTATATCTATCTTTGATGTTTGAATTCAAACACAAAGGAGATATGAAATGGGCA
The DNA here is from genome assembly GCA_964556135.1 of uncultured Pseudomonadota bacterium. GTDB lineage: Bacteria > UBA10199 > UBA10199 > JADFYH01 > JADFYH01 > CAYPXN01. The sequence goes on along the minus strand of CAZKUY010000004.1, from coordinate 113,194 downwards.
CACTATTAGTTTTGAAAGAAGTTGAAAAAGAAGAGTTTGGTGAGTTTAGTTTTGAAAAAATCCTTCCGCAGCATCCTGCAGTTATTCTTGATTTCAATCAAAGTTATCAAAAAAAATTAGAAGATTTGAAAGTGGCTCAATGGGCGAGTGATGGCTTGTCCGTTTTGAAAGTGATCGCTTTAGATTATGAAAGATTGATGAGAATACTTGCTGATCAAATTACAGCAGATCAATTAGCGAAAGTTACTTCATTGAGTGCTGATGAGCAAATTAAAGAAGACGTCCGCCGCATCCATGATTTGATTGAAGCCTTAGAGCTTCAGTTGGAGCTAAAATCTGGAACAAGCTTAAGGGAAGCTTATGAAAGTTTGAAAAAGGATCCATCAGAATTAGGTGTCGTCGCCTCTTATCTTGAGAAAAATGATTATGCTCTTTTTAAGGTGATGGTTAAAGTCATAGATTGGTCTTCGATTTCTGCGATTGAAGTGGATGAGCTTGAATTTGGAGCAGCGGTGGATGAATTAATCGGTATGGGTGCATGTGATACCGCAAATGCCTTAGTCTTTTTACAGTCACGTACTTTCTAATAAAACCTTCCTTATCTTTGATTCCTTATATAAGATGAGAGCTCGTGAAAGCTTGCTCTCCTAAAAATAAAACTTTACGTCTTGGCGTTTCGTCTTGTCTGCTGGGAGAAAAGGTTCGCTTCGATGGAGGTCATAAAAAGAATGACTTTCTCATTGAAGGGCTTTCTCCTTATGTAGAATGGGTTTCGATTTGTCCGGAAGTTGAAGTGGGCCTTGGTATTCCGCGTGATGCGCTTCACCTAGAAGAAAGAGAAGGTCAGGCTCGACTTATTCAAACAAAAAATTCGCAAGATTTGACCAAGGCCATGCAGGTCTATGCCCGTAAGAAAATATTGGAACTACGCTCTCAAAATTTATCAGGATACATTCTTAAGAAAAATTCTCCTTCCTGTGGAATGGAGCGAGTAAAGATTTATTCAAAAGATCGTAAGGGGATTCCTCAGCGTAAAGGACAGGGACTTTTTGCTTCAGCTTTACAAATCGCTTTTCCATCCTTACCAATGGAAGAAGAGGGAAGGTTGGCGGATCCTCTTTTGCGTGAGAATTTTGTGGAGCGGATTTTTGTCTATCAAAGGCTACAAGAATTATTTCATTCAAAATGGATAATGTCTGATTTGATTCTCTTTCATACTCAACATAAATTAAGCTTAATGGCCCATTCTCCCGAGATATATAGAGTGCTGGGGAGCTTGGTGGGGGAAGGAAAGAGTATGCCTCGTAAAGAGCTTCAAGAGCTCTACCAGGCAAAGTTTATGGAGGCGTTTAAAAGGCTCGCGACTCCTGCCAAGCATGCAAATGTTCTTTTGCATGTGCTTGGATTTTTTAAACGCTTTTTAGATTCAGATTCCAAGCAAGAGTTATTAAGTTTTATTGAGGATTACCGGAAGGGTCTCCTGCCTTTAATTGTACCCATTACTCTTGTTCAGCATTATGTCAGGCGCTTTAAGCAAGATTACCTTTTGCAGCAAAGTTACCTTTCTCCACATCCTAAAGAGTTGATGCTTCGAAATCGAATATAGAATATATGCATTTTAAAATTAATCTATATTTAGATTGGAAATAATGCTTTGTAAAATTTACTCTTGCAATTTTTTTAGCCCTATAATAAACAAAATCAAGCTCTTAGCGTTAGGTACCTGGGTTGGCACACCCCTTGCTTATACTAATACTTGAGTGCGTACGTAATTGCGACTCCCTCGGGAATAAAAGCCCGATGAAAAATAATATATAAAGCGTGTGCCCCCAGGTCAGAGCGGATGGATCGAAAGTGAAGTCTTCTCTGACCTACTTTTTTTTATCTCCTTAAAAAACAAATCAAAGAACCCGTCATTTATATTTAATTCAATTTTAACGGATAGCATTAAAACTGCGGACTGCAGTCAGCATGTAGTTCTGGAGAATTTTTTGGGATGGAATATTGTTATTTAAGAATGTGCCGTCGGAGAGACTCGAACTCTCACGACCTTGCGATCACTAGACCCTGAATCTAGCGTGTCTACCAATTCCACCACGACGGCAATTCATCCCCACCTTGTTCATTTTAAGTGGAATAAATCCATTAAAAATAAGCAGCAAGAGATTACAAAGAAGAAAGATTACAGCTTAGCGGGCGTCATCACCAGAGTCATCTCCATCTGGGTTGTCGTATTCGTCCATGCCTTCTTCATCATAGATTTCATTGCCGCAGTTTGGGCAGATGCCTTCACCACCGGTATATTTACCACAATTGGGGCAATATTCTTCGAAGGGATTGTCATCACGCATGCGAATGGTCATAGTCTCCTCCTGGACGCACTTGTATAGGGTGCTCAGTCCGCATTTTCAATGGATATTTACAAGTTTTAAGGATAAATTTTAGTCATGAAAAATAAAAAAAGCAGAAGTAGAACTCACAAGAGTTCCAAATCGAAGCAAACTAAAAAAAATAATGGGAATCAAAGAGGGGGCTCTGGTGCTCTGGTAACGGGGAAGCTGCAATTGCATCAAGATGGTTACGGTTTTGTTTTACAAGCGGAAAAAGGGAAGCCTGATATTTTCATTCCTCCTCCCGCAACCCTCAATGCAATGGACGGTGATGAAGTTGAAGCAGAAATTTTAAAATCCAAAGAGGGTAAAAAATTTGAGGGAAGAATTACAAAAGTTCTTCGACGTTCGAAATCAATATTAGTCGGTCGTTTTGAAATCATTTCTAATAAACCTTTTCTTTTTTGCCAAGATAACCGCAAGTCTTTACGGATGCTCCTGAACCCTGCTCAGGTAGAAGGCATTAAAGAGGGGCAAACTTTAATTGGAAAAATTACGGAATTTCCTAGCGATGTTCACCGGGATTTTAAGGGTGAAGTGCTTCGCGTTTTGGGCGAGCGTGGAGAGCCTGCGACAGAAGTGGAAGTGACTATCGCAAAGCATAGTATTATGACCGGATTTTCAGAAGAAACACTTCGAGAAGCCGCGGCTTTAGGTGGAGAGGTCAATGAAAAGGATTACGCAGGTCGGAAGGATTTACGTGATTTGCCCATTGTGACGATCGATGGTGAAAATGCTCGCGACTTTGACGATGCTGTTTTTGTTAAAAAAACTAAAGAAGGTTTTAAGCTTTATGTCGCGATTGCAGATGTTTCTCATTATGTGAAACCCATGTCAGCTATTGATGAAGATGCATATGCACGCTCCACATCTACTTATTTTCCAAGTCGTTGTATCCCCATGCTTCCTGAGGCCCTTTCAAATGAATTGTGTAGTTTGAAACCTCAAGTAGATCGGCTCTGTTTCGTGGCTGAGATGGATTTCAACCGTGAGGGCCATCGCACGAATAGTAAATTTTATAAGGGGATCATCAAAAGTGCGGCGCGCTTGACTTACACATTGGTGAAGAAAATGCTCATCGACTTAGACGTGGATTTGCGACTGCAATATGAAAATATAGTTCCTCATCTCGAAGATGCTTTTCAGCTTTTCAAAAAACTGAGGGCCATGAGAATCGATCGAGGCAGTATTGATTTCGATTTGCCTGAACCGGAAATTATATTGGATGTTGAAGAGGGAGTGGCCACCGCCATTCTGAAAACACCTCGCACTGAAGCTCACATGCTTATTGAAGAGTTTATGATTGCGGCTAACGAAGCGGTCGCAGAGTTTTTAGAAGCAACGGAAAATCCTTCTATTTATCGTATTCATGAAACTCCTGATCCAGAAAAAATGGCCGACTTTAAAGCTTTGGCCTATCATTTTTCTTATTCACTTCCAGACATTGATCAAATTTCCCCGAAGCAACTGGCAGAAGTGGTGAAGCTAGCCAAGGGTAAACCCGAAGAGCGTTTAATCAACACCATTTTGCTTCGTTCATTAAGGCAAGCTGTTTACTCCATAGAAAACTTAGGACACTTTGGTTTAGCCTCAAAAAGCTATACCCATTTTACGTCTCCCATTCGTCGTTATCCCGATTTAATTGTTCATCGCTTACTTCAGGCTGCTTTGACTAAATCCTCAAAAAAGAATGAAGAAGGGGATGAAGGAGAGATTTTGGCTGAAATGGCTCAGCATTGCTCTCAAATGGAACGCAAGTCTATGCAGGCAGAATGGGAGATTAGAGATCTCTATGTGGCTCTTTTCATGCGAGATAAATTGGGAGAAGAGTTTGAGGGAATTATTTCAAGCGTGACGCGCTTTGGTTTCTTCGTGGAGTTGAAGCCCTATTTCGTCGAAGGTTTGGTTCATATGACGACTTTGAAAAGCGAATCTTGGGAATTCGATGATAAAAGGCATGAATTGAGAGGCCGTCAAAGCAATACCCTTTTTAAAATAGGGGATGATGTGAAAGTGCAAGTCGCAAAAGTGGATATTGAGAGGCGTCAGATCGATTTTACGCTGGTTACAGAGGAAAAAAAGCCTTAAAAATCCTTTTGTCCATCTTGACATTTTCTCTCTTTTTAATGTATAGCCAGCCCTAAAAATTCTAATAATTCAAAAGAGATAAACAAGTTACCATGGATACATTTTACATTTTTTTTATTGCACTTTATTTCGTGATTTTAACAGTTTTAGCGATTTTCGGGATTCATCGCTACCATCTCACTTATCTTTATTATCGAAACCGTAAAAATAGAGTGACTCAGCCAGTTCCATTTGAAGATTTAAAAGAAATTCCTTTCGTCACCATTCAACTTCCCATTTACAACGAAAAATATGTTTTGCCTCGCTTGATTCAAGCCATCACTCAAATTGATTATCCTAAAGATCGTCTTGAAGTTCAGGTTTTGGATGATTCAACCGATGAAACCACTGAAGTGGCTCGTCGTGTGGTTCAAAGCTATGCAGGTCGAGGTTTTCCGATTCGTTTGATTCATCGTACTAATCGAGAAGGTTACAAAGCGGGAGCGCTTCAAGAAGGGATGAAAGTTGCCAAGGGCGAGCTCATTGCCATTTTTGATGCAGACTTTGTTCCCACTGTAGATTTTTTGAAAAAATTAGTCCCACATTTTGCTTGTAGTGAAAAAATTGGAATGGTTCAGGCACGTTGGGGTCATATTAATCCGGATTATTCCTTGCTGACAAAAGCGCAGTCTATTTTCCTCGATGGCCATTTCGTAATTGAGCATGCGGCTCGAAATTTTTCGGGAAGATTTTTTAACTTCAACGGAACTGCAGGGATTTGGCGAAAGAAATGCATCGAAGACGGAGGTGGTTGGGAACATGATACTTTAACGGAAGATTTGGATCTCTCCTACCGTTGTCAGATGAGAGGTTGGCAGTTTGTGTTCGTGCCTGAAGTGGTGGTGCCTGCTGAATTACCTGTTGAAGTGAATGCCTTCAAGTCTCAGCAACACCGTTGGGCAAAAGGTTCCGTCCAGTCTGCTCGTAAACTCGTTCCAATGATTATCCGAGCGAAAATTCCTCTCAAAGCCAAGATCGAAGCCTTATTTCATCTTACCAATAACTTCGCTTACTTACTCATGATCGTGTTGTCGATGCTCATGCCTTTTTCGATATATTTTAGATATCAATTGGGTTGGATGCATTCCTTCTACATCGATTTGCCTCTCTTCTTATCTGCTACTTTTTCTGTAACCTTCTTCTACACTTGTGCACAACGAGAGGTTTATGAAGATTGGAAAGCACGCTTAAAATACATTCCTTTCAATCTCGCATTAGGGATTGGTCTTTCAGTGAATAATGCCAAGGCAGTGATGGAAGCAATTTTGAATCATAAAACGGAGTTTAAACGAACTTCCAAATATGGAATCCAAAGTAAAAAAGACCAATGGAAAAATAAAAATTATCTTCATCAATTTAATTGGGTTACGTTTCTAGAGTTGTTTTTAGGAGTCTATTTCTCCTTTGCCTTGAGCTATGTGATTCAACAGCAAATCTATATCTCCATTCCTTTCATGTTCTTATTTCAAGTGGGATATTTCTACATTGGACTCATGGGGCTTTTCCAATCGCGCTCTTTGATTGCGTTAGCCCCGAAACACCAAACCAGTTAATCCAAAATATATCAAAGTTGATTGTAAATTTTCCGAATTATTCGGAAAAGGCATTGACTCTTTTTTCGTCTGAAGATTATAGTTTTTTCAGTTTTGTACCTAGAAAACGAAAATTAGATTGTTTTTCTTGGCATGAAACTCGCCCCTGGAGGGGACGAGGGTTTCATAAAAAAGTCGAAAAGAAAGGTGTGACAAGTGAAACGGACACATGAAGTTTCTAT
>CAZKUY010000004.1:0-106803 GCA_964556135.1 uncultured Pseudomonadota bacterium | reverse complement strand
TAAAAAAGTCGAAAAGAAAGGTGTGACAAGTGAAACGGACACATGAAGTTTCTATCCTCAATCAAAAATTCGTTTTAAAGTCCGATGCCGATGAAAGATATGTTCAGAAAGTGGCTGATTATCTAAATAAGAAGCTTCACGACATCATGAACAATAGTAAAAGTGTGTCTACTCTGAACGTCGCCTTACTTGCGGCCTTGAATGTTACGGACGATTTCTTTAGAATAAGAGAGAAGAATAAAGAATCTCACGTGAGTTTGGAACAAAAGTTAAAAGAATTAGTGACCTTTATAGATGGTCAAATTAGCTAAGTAATTAAAAAGTATTCGTTTTTTGAAATTTTGCTTTCATGAAGATTCCCTGCCTTGCTCGCGTTTGGACTCAACAGTTTTAGAACCTATCGATTTGATCGGGAATTGTGACTTGTTGTGGTGTGCATGCCCTCCGTAAGGGGGGAAGCCTGAAGCAGCAATACGATGCCCCCCTTTTTAAAGGTTCAAATCACGTAGTCCACACGGCTCTGGCGGGGATTTTTTTTCAAAAAGTGAGCAAATCTTTAATTTTATAGGCATTTTCGACAATTATTGTTTGATCTGTGAATGAAATTTTGTAAACATGAGTGAGTAGGCGAAATTACAATAGTGGATGGAGGATTGAGAAACTCACATTATGAGTTCGTAATCGAGCTCTTTTTGAAAGATAAGTGGTAAGTTTTTAAGTATTGAGTTTTATTATTGTTTGTTTGATTCTTCTTCTGAGATTTAGCACCTTATAAAAGCAAAAAAACATATCGGCAAATTGAATGATTCAAAAAGCATTGATTGCTTTGTTTGGATATTGCTCATTACCCTTATTCTATTGAGTTTCTCTTTGCGACCTTGCGAGAGGAAATTTCTCTTCAAAAACAAGTATTAAGAACTCGTATTCTATTACAATTGAATGCGTGTTCCTCTGAAACCTTAAAAGGTTGGAATGATTCCATCCAAAAGAAGGTACTTTCATCAGACTTGTTTTTACGTTCTCAAAGCATCGGTCTTTATCGATCCCTCCCTACGGAAGTAGATACTCAAATTATTTTCGACGAAGCACTCAAACAAGGAAAGAAGATCGCCTTTCCGAAGGTAAAAGACTCTCAAGGTCCTCTTTATTTTTTTTGGGTAGAGGATGCTCAACAAATGAGCTGCTCTCAATGGGGAGTGATGGAACCGGACGAAAAGTTAGGAGCTCGATCGGCCTTTCTTTCAGAAATGGATCTTTTAATTATTCCAGGATTGGCATTCGATCGACAAGGTTATCGTTTGGGTCGGGGTAAGTCATTTTATGATCGGACATTAAAAAGTTTTTTTGGACAACGTTTAGGACTCGCTTATTCATTTCAGATATTTGACGAGCTGCCACGAGAAGCATGGGATCAAAAAATTAACTGGCTTGTCAGTGAAGAGGAATGGATTCAGGTTGGCGAGGACTTTTAATCTTTAGGAGGCTTTTGTGATTGAAGTTATATTAGTCGCTGTCACCACTCTCATTATTGGGGGCGTGGCGGGCACATTGATTAGGAAAAAAATCGTAGAGGGCAAAAATCGCGCTTCTCAGTTGCAAGCAGAAAGTATTTTGGAAGATGCCAAAAGAAAAATGCAATCCATGAAGAAGGAAGCGGAACTTGAAATTAAAGATCAAAAAATTCAAGCCAAGACCCAAATTGACGAAGAAATTCGAAATCGTAAATTAGAAATCAATAATTTAGAAAAAAGATTGATGTCTAAAGAGGAAAGTCTCGAAAAGAAATCAGAAAATATAGAGTCTAAAGATCAAGAAATCACTCGTCGCAGTAAGAATTTAGAGGCCAAAGAAAAAGATTGTGAAGGACTTCAACAAAAATACCAAAACCTGGTGGAAGAAGAACGCAAAAAGCTGGAGCAAATTGCAGGCCTGACTGCGGATGAAGCTAGGCACAAATTGTCAGAAAGCATGATGGATGCGGCCAAAGTCGATGTCGTTAAAAAAATAAGACAATACGAAGAAGAAACCAAGAATGAATCCGATAAGAAAATTCGGCGTATTTTAAGTTTGGCATTAGAGCGTTTAGCCGGTGAATATGTTGCTGAGCGAACGATTACCGTGGTTAATCTCCCTAACGATGAAATGAAGGGGAGAATCATTGGTCGAGAAGGCCGCAATATTCGAACCATTGAACAACTCACAGGGGTTGATTTGATCGTAGATGATACTCCGAACGCTGTCGTACTTTCTGCCTACAATCCTGTTCGCCGTGAAATCGCGCGGCTCGTACTCGAAGGCCTTATTCAAGATGGTCGCATTCATCCCACTCGCATTGAGGAAATGGTCGAAAAAGTTACTCGCGAAATGGATCAGCAAATCAAGGAAGCCGGAGAAGCTGCCGCTTTTGAATTGGGCGTTCATGGCATGCATCCTGAACTCGTAAAACTTTTAGGCATGCTCAAGTTTAGAACCAGTTATGCGCAAAATGTTCTTACGCATTCTATGGAAGTCGGTTACCTCTGTGGGATCATGGCTGCCGAACTGGGAGTGAACGAAAAGATGGCCCGACGCGCAGGATTGCTCCATGACATCGGCAAAGCCGTCAGTCATGAAGTGGAAGGTTCTCATGCCATCATCGGTGCGGATTTGGCGAAAAAATACGGTGAAGATCCTCGAGTCATTCATGCGATCGCCGCGCATCACGAAGATGTTCCTCAAGAAACGGCTTTGGCTCATTTAGTGGATGCAGCGGATGCTCTTTCGGGTGCAAGACCTGGCGCACGTAGCGAAGTGTTAGAATCTTATATCAAGCGTGTTGAAGATTTAGAAAAAATTGCGACTTCCTTCAAAGGCGTCGGCAAGGCTTTCGCCATTCAAGCGGGTCGCGAAGTGCGAGTGCTCGTTGAGAATGATTCCATTCGAGACGAACAAGCTTTGGTCTTGTGCAGAGATATTGCGCGCAAAATCGAAGATGAACTCACTTATCCTGGCCAAATTAAAGTAACCGTCATTCGCGAATTACGCGCGGTGGATTACGCAAAATGAAGATACTTTTTATCGGCGATGTTTTTGGTGACGCAGGGAAGAAAGCTCTTCTTCAAAAGGTGCCAGAGTATCGTTCGAAACAAAGTGTCGATTTTGTGGTCGCCAATTCAGAGAATGTGCACCGGGGTCGTGGTCTTAAAATCCGTGATGCTGAAGAAATTTTTGCCTGCGGCGTCGATGTGATTAGCACCGGAAATCACGCTTTCGATCAAATCGAACTCATCGATTATTACAAGAGACAGCCTAAAATTATTCACCCTGCAAATTATAATCCCGCGAGTCCATCGAAGGGTTATGTGCTTTGCGAAGTTTATTCTGGCGTAAAAGTGGGAGTGATGAATTTGGCAGGGCGCATCCATATGGAGCCTGCAGATTGCCCCTTTGCGGCAGCGGATCGAGTGATTGCCGAGATCAAATCTGAAGCCGATATCATTTTAGTCGATATGCATGCGGAAGCGACGAGTGAATCGCGCGCTATGGGTTGGCATCTGGATGGACGAGTGGCTGCCGTTTTAGGTTCGCACACCCATGTACAAACCGCGGACGAAGAAATTTTACCGAATGGTACCGCCTATATTACAGACGCAGGAATGACAGGTCCTTATCGTTCCGTGATAGGAATGAAAGTCGAAGGTCCCCTTAAAAAATTTAGAACAGGCATGCGAAGTCCTTATGAACCGGGCACAGAAGACGTCAGGTTTTGTGCGGTCTTAATCGAAGTTCAAGAGAATACGGGAAAATCGACTTCCATCCAACGCATTCAGGAAAGGAATCTATGATGTCCGTCGAAGAGCAATTAAAAGAAATCAAACGGGGGGTGAGTGAGCTGATTTCAGAATCTGAACTTCGTGAAAAACTCAAAGAAGGCAAACCCTTGCGCATTAAAGCGGGCTTCGATCCCACGGCTTCCGATTTGCATTTAGGGCATACGGTCCTCATTCAGAAGCTCAGGCAGTTTCAAGATTTAGGACATCATATTATTTTTCTCATCGGAGACTATACGGCTACCATCGGTGACCCTTCTGGTCGTTCAGAGACTCGTCCCATGCTCAGCGAGGAACAAGTGAGAGAGTATGCCAAAACCTATGAGGAGCAAGTTTTCAAGATCTTGAAGCGCGATAAAACGGAGGTTCGCTACAATAGCGAGTGGTTGAGTAAAATGACGGCTTTAGACTTCATCCAGCTCAACTCCAAATTCACCGCGGCGCGCATGCTGGAACGAGATGATTTTGAGAAACGCATGCGCGAAGATAAAGATATTGCCCTGTCGGAATTCACCTATCCTTTGCTACAGGCCTATGATTCCGTAGTATTAAATTCGGATGTTGAGTTGGGGGGTAATGACCAAAAATTCAATTTACTTTTGGGTAGGACCATTCAAAAGCGCTACGGCTTGAAGCCTCAAGTGGTTTTAACCATGCCACTCCTAGAAGGCACGGATGGTACTCAGAAGATGAGTAAATCCTATAATAATTATGTCGGTATCAAAGAAGCCCCTCAAGAGATGTTCGGTAAACTCATGAGCATTACTGATAATCTGATGTGGCGCTATTATGAATTGCTCACGAATCTGGATTTGCAGTCAATCGATTTGCTCAAGGAGAAGATTCAGAAGGGCGAGTATCATCCTAAGCAAGCCAAGGTTGATCTAGCAAAAAGGATCGTAGCAGATTTTCATTCTTCCCAAGCTGCCGAAGAATCTGCTGAGAAATTTGAACAGCTTTTTAAGAAAAAAGAAGTTCCTGATGAAGTCGAAGAGGTAACTTTGTCCGCAGGATCCGGAAATAAAAGTTTAGCTCAATTGATTGCAGAGCAAGGCATGGCGGCAAGTAATTCCGAAGCACGGCGCTTAATTGCCCAGGGCGGTGTGACGGTGAATGGAGAAAGATTTTCTGAGTCACAAGGTGAAATTCCCATGAAAGGGGAATACCTTTTGAAAGTGGGAAAGCGTAAATTCAAAAAAATACGCTTTCTTTAATTTGCCTCTTCTCTCGCTAAGAGATCGTTCATGAAATTTCTCGTCAGTTCCCACACTTGAGGTCGAGTGTGTTCATCCAAAGCAAAAGCTCGATGCCCATCGTGTGTTCGCAGTATCATTAATCGAAGATCCTCTCCGTTATAATATCTTTCAATCTCAAAATTATTTCGAGCCTCAGGCACCATTCTCAAATGAGGATATATTTTTCTGAATCTTTTGAGAACTATCTCCGCGGATTCTACTGTCACCGTTTCATCGGATTTTCCAGCATCGATCAAAAAAGTAGGTGGGATTGCAGAAGCTTTTTGGGTCCATTTTTCAAAACGGATGAGCCCACGATAGCCGACGGTCGCGACGGCCAAAAGCGCTGAGATTGGTTTCCAATCTATCGTATGGTTTGTTTGATCAGGTCTTAAACAATTTTTAGATTGGCCTCGGTTGACCAATTTTGTACCGCGAAAAAATGAAAGCAGGGGTAAGGCGAGATGAAAGATGAAGAGCCCTTTGGGACTATGGGATTTTCCGAAAGAATGAGCGGTAAATCCGGGTGTACCAATGGGAACAAAACCCAGAATTTGAGAAGCAATTTCGGGAGCTGCGTGGAGTGCTCCTAAAGCCAACGATCCACCCATTGAATAGCCCCCTAAAAATACTTTTCCCTCTTTCGCGATTTGTCGAAGGGCATCGATGGCATCTTCATCCCAGCGATTACCGATGTCTCGACCTCGAAATCTTTTTCCGCTCAGAAAATCGGGGGCGGTGCTGAAATCCCCAAAGCCGTCCCAAACTCCCACCATCATGCGAATGCCGGCTTCACTGATGAAAGGTGGAAGGTCTGTGAGCGCACTGGGGCCAGCAAAAGATCCATTGAAAAAAACTTCTGTTGCACGAACCGGACCTGTAGGATTTTTTACGTAGAAAGTGAAATTACCCACGCGCTGGATTTCATAATCGGTAAAATCATTGCGATGAGTTTCTGCGGGATGGGTCGGAAGCGGAAAATTTCCTGTTCCAGGAGTGCTGCGGGGCCAAAGGTGGTAAGCCGTCATAAAGGCTGCAGTGCCGAAGAGCAGGGCTGCGCCGAGACCACCCACTCCATAAAGCGCTACGTTTTTTATGCTTTCTGCCACCGAATGGGATCCTTCGGCATGGGCACCCAAAGAATACAGAAAAGCACTCGCTAGGCTGGCGGAACTACTTATAGTCCGACGATTCAAGGCAAGATTTGAAATGGAAGGGAATGTTTCTCGATTTAAATTGAAGCTACTTTGAATTTCAGAATTTCTCTGCAAGACCTGAAGGCGGGCTCCCGTAGCTTGAGTGGCGAGATGCCCACCGCTTTCTAAGGCAATGCTTGTTACGAGAGCTTTGGAAAACCGTTCTGAAAGGCTTAAGGAATTCCGTTCGCTTAAGCCTGTTCTGACGCGAGCTTCTTCTCCGGTCATCATCGCCCCGGCAGAAACTCCATGGCGTGTGAAAAAACCATTTGCTCTAAATAAGTGAGAAAAACCTTTTAAAAAGGCAAAGTCCATCACAGTGGAGCCGATGCCACTCAAATCATGCCAAGATTCTGTGTTAGATTGAGGATGAAAAGCTTGATTACTCGCTCTAAAGGCTAAAACTTCAGCGCTAAAGGCGCTTAAATAACTGCTAACATTTAAACCGAGAGAACTTCGAAAAAAGCTGGAAAAGAGAGGGCGGCTGAAAGTCCGAACAAATTGGAAAGTCGATGAGGCCAGAGACATGGCGGCCAAACTTCGAAAATCGCTCGCTTCATGACTAAAGCCTTCAAAAAGGGCGTCGCTTTGCAACTGATGAACGCTGTAATGGGTCTCTAAATCTCTCTGGAAGGATTCATGAACGATACGTGCCATTCGCTAAATTCTCGTGTGTCCCAGGAGAAAAACATCAATTATTTGGATAAAAGATATTCGGAAGGCTTTAAATTTAGTTGCCTACAAATATTCTGAATATTCCCTTTGAAATTCCTAAAGCTTCCCGCTATGTACAGCTCACCGGCAAGGAGCACTCATGGCTGATAAAGCCGTTTCAGAAACCCAACTTAAAAACCATAAACTTACCTACAAAGGTAAGGTGCGCGATCTTTATGATTTAGGCGACCGTTTCCTTATGGTTGCGACCGATCGTATTTCGGCTTTTGATTATATTTTACCCAGTCCTGTGGCTGGCAAAGGTAAATTGCTGACTCAACTCTCTGTTTTTTGGTTTGGACAAACTGAGTCGATACTTCCCAATCATTTGATTTCTACGGATGTGAATCCGTATGTGGCGAACGAAGAAGAAAAGCAAATGCTCGAAGGTCGAACTATGGTGGTGAAGAAAGCGCAGCGCATCGATGTCGAAGCCATTGTCCGCGCTTATTTGACCGGCTCTGCTTATAAAGATTACCTTAAAACCGGTGTAGTGAATGGAATCCAGCTTCCCAAGGGAATGAAAGACGGCGATCCACTTCCTGAGCCGCTTTTCACTCCAAGCACGAAGGCCGAAGTAGGGGAGCACGATGTGCCTCTTACCTTCACTGAAGTGGAAAATTTAATTGGCGCAGAACAAGCTAAACAAGTCAAAGACTCTTCCTTGAAAATTTTTAAAATGGCCTCCGAAAAAGCAAAGTCAAAAGGTCTTATTTTAGTCGATACGAAAATGGAGTTCGGAGTTTTGAATGACGAGCTTATTTTAATTGATGAACTACTCACTCAAGATGCTTCTCGCTTTTGGTTAGCTTCGGAGTATGTGCCGGGAAAAGCCCTCAATCCTTGGGATAAACAATTGGTGCGAGATTATCTTTTAAAAAGCGATTGGGATCGTCAGTCGAGTCCACCCGCGTTGCCGGATTCGATTATTCAAGAAACTTTATATCGTTATCGAAGTATTGCAGAAAGGTTGATGTCATGATTCCCCGTTATTCTCGCCCTGAAATGTCGGCGCTCTGGACCGATGAGGCAAAGTTCAACAAATGGCTGATCATCGAGGTAGCGTCCGCAGAAGCCTGGGCGAAATTGGGAAAAGTACCCGCCGAAGCTGTTGCCATCATTCAAAAAAAAGCGAAGTTTGAAGTCGCTCGAGTGCTTGAAATCGAAAAAGAAACCAAGCATGACGTGATCGCCTTTGTGCAAAATCTTCAAGACAACATTGGTCCCGAAGGACGTTTTCTGCATTTAGGTCTCACTTCATCGGATGTGGTGGATACAGGTTTTGCAGCGCAGTTAAATGATTCAGCAAAATTAATCCGCCAAGGCATTTTAGATTTGCTGAAAGTATTAAAGGAAAAAGCCTTTCAATATAAAGATGTCCCTCAAATGGGGCGCACTCATGGCATCCATGCAGAGCCCATCACCTTCGGTTTGAAATTTGCGCTTTGGTACGAAGAGTTTCAGCGCCATTTAATTCGTTTCGATGCGGCTCATGAGCAAATTGCTTATGGCAAGATTTCTGGCGCGGTTGGCACCTACTCAAATATCGATCCAAAAGTCGAAGCCTATATTTGCAAGCAATTGGGTCTCAAAACGGAAATCATTGCCACACAGATTATTCAGCGTGACCGGCATGCGCATTATTTCACGACTCTAGCGCTGCTTGCCGCCTCCATGGAAAAAATCGCCTTGGAAATCCGCCATCTTCAACGCTCCGAAGTTTTAGAAGCCGAAGAGTATTTCAGCCCTGGGCAAAAAGGTTCTTCTGCAATGCCGCACAAGCGCAACCCCATTTTGTCTGAGAATTTATGCGGCTTAGCACGGGTGGTCCGCTCCAATGCGATCGCGGCCATGGAAAATGTGGCTTTGTGGCACGAACGCGACATCTCACATTCTTCTGCGGAACGCATCATCGGACCGGATAGCAATATCTTGGTTGATTTCATGTTGCATCGCTTAAGCAATATGCTGCAAAAACTTTTAGTTTACCCAGAACGCATGCTGGAAAATATAAACAAGTTGAATGGTTTGGTCTGCGCTCAACCCGTCATGTTGGCTCTCGTACAAAAAGGAATGCAGCGTGATGCGGCCTATCGTTTGGTGCAAGGGCATGCCATGAAGACCTGGGAAGATCGAAAAGATTATCAGGAACGCTTGTGGGAAGATCCTGAAATTCAGAAACATTTCAGCCGAGAAGAGTTGGCCACTCTTTTTGATCCGAAACACTCTTTGAAGAATATTGATATGATGTTCGAAAGGATTTTTTCATGAAGGCAAAAGTATACGTGACATTAAAGAACGGTGTTTTAGATCCTCAAGGCAAAGCGGTGTTGCATGCTTTAGAAAGCATGGGGCATCAAAATGTGAAGGATGTCCGCGTAGGTAAGTTTTTCGAGATTGAATTAGAAGGGGATGCTGAAAAAGCGAAAGCTCAGCTTGCCGAAATGGGTGAGAAATTGCTCGCGAATACCGTCATCGAAAATTATAAAATTCAAATTGATTAAAGGAAAAACGGAATGCATTTTTCGGTCATAGTTTTCCCAGGCTCCAATTGCGATCAAGATTGCCAGTACCTTGCCCAAGATGTTTTGGGGCAAAAGGCTGACTTCGTTTGGCATAAGTCCACAACTTTACCCAAAACCGATTGCGTGATTATTCCAGGCGGATTTTCCTACGGAGATTATTTGCGTTGCGGGGCGATTGCCCGCTTTTCTCCTATCATGAAAGAAGTCGTGAAGTTTGCGAATGCCGGCGGGAAAGTCATCGGTATTTGTAACGGTTTTCAAATTCTCACGGAAGCGCAACTGTTGCCCGGTGTTTTACTCCGCAATAAGGACCTTCACTTCATCTGTAAAAATGTAAATTTAAAAACGGGCGAAAGAAAAATTCCCTTCACTCAGAAGTTAAAATCAGGACAAGTTTTACAAATGCCGATTGCGCATATGGAAGGCAATTACTTCATCGATGATGCTGGCTTAAATTCTTTGAAAGAAAATAATCAGATTATTTTCCGCTATTCCGATGCAAGCGGCAATGTGGATGCGGCTTCAAATCCGAATGGCGCTTTGGAAAATATCGCAGGTATTTGCAACAAAGAAGGCAATGTTTTGGGCCTCATGCCTCATCCCGAGCGAATCGCTGAAAATCTTTTAGGCGGAGTAGACGGTAAACTTTTATTTGAATCTTTATTATAGCTTATGCTTCAAACTAAAATCACATCTGAAATGGTTGCTCAACACGGTTTGAGCGACGAAGAATATCAAAAAATACTTTCTCTGTTAAATAGAGAGCCGAATTTAGTGGAACTCGGTATCTTTGGTGCGATGTGGTCCGAACATTGTTCCTATAAATCTTCGAAGGTTCATCTCAAAAAATTTCCTACGACAGGCAAACGTATTATTCAAGGTCCCGGTGAAAATGCCGGAGTTATCGACATTGGAGAAGGTAAGGCTTTAGTTTTTAAAATGGAATCGCACAACCATCCCTCGTTCATTGAGCCTTATCAAGGGGCAGCCACCGGAGTCGGCGGAATTTTGCGAGATGTTTTCACCATGGGAGCTCGTCCTATTGCTTTGCTGGATTCTTTACGTTTCGGTGAAGTCGATCATCCTAAGTCTAAGTTTTTGGTAAAAGGCGTCGTGGGAGGAATTTCGGGCTATGGCAACTGCATGGGGATTCCTACCGTAGGGGGTGAAGCGTATTTTGATCCTTGTTATAATCAAAATATTTTAGTGAATGCGATGTGTGTAGGTTTAGTGGATAAGGACTCGATTTTTAAAGGAATTGCAGAGGGTGTTGGAAACCCAGTGATTTATGTCGGATCCAAAACCGGTCGAGATGGCATCCATGGCGCCATCATGTCGAGTGCTGAATTTGACGATAAAAGTGACGAGAAGCGCCCGACCGTACAAGTGGGTGATCCTTTTACTGAAAAACTGCTCTTAGAGGCTTGCCAAGAGCTGATGCAAAAAAGTTATCTGATCGGTATTCAAGATATGGGCGCTGCAGGACTCACTTCTTCTTCTTTTGAAATGGCTTCACGTTCTGGAACCGGAATTGAAATGAATCTCGATGCAGTCCCAGCGCGAGAAGAGGGGATGAATGCTTACGAGTTCATGCTTTCTGAATCTCAAGAGAGAATGCTCTGCGTCGTGGAAAAAGGCCATGAACAAGACACCATCGATATCTTTGAAAAATGGGATTTGGACGCCGCTGTGATTGGTAAAGTGACGGACGACGGCTTCATGCGAATTTTTCATCGCGGTGAAAAAGTCGTCGATTTGAAAATTGCCCCGCTGGTTGAAAGCGCGCCGCTTTATCAAAGACCGATGAAAGAGCCCGCTTATTTCAGTGAAAAAAATAAACTCGATTTGAAACAAGTTGCTATCCCCAAAGATTTTAATTCTATTTTAGAAAAGATGATTTCAAGCCCGAATCTTTGTTCCCGTCGATGGATCTGGGAACAATATGATCATATGGTGATGACCAATACGGTGGAGCTTCCGGGTTCGGATGCCGCCGTATTAAGAATTAAGGGGACGGATCGAGGCGTGGCCATTTCCACCGATTGTAATTCTAACTATTGCTATCTCAATCCTCGCTTAGGTGGAAAAATTGCAGTGGCAGAGGCTGCGCGAAATTTAGTCTGTTCGGGTGCCGAACCCTTAGCCATCACTGATTGCTTGAATTTTGGAAATCCCCAAAAGCCTGAAGTGATGTGGCAGTTTAAAGAAGCCGTAGAAGGCATTACAGAAGCTTGTTTAGAACTCGATACGCCCGTCACGGGTGGGAATGTCAGTTTGTATAATGAAACCAAAGGCGAAGCGATTAATCCCACTCCTACCATTGGCATGGTCGGCGTCTTATCGAAAATTTCTCATCATACTTCCCAATATTTTAAGCAAGAGGGTGATGTGATCTTTTTGCTCGGGGAAAGTTTTGAGGAAATCGGCGGCAGCGAATACTTGCGAGTGATTCACGGGAAAAATGAAGGACCCATTCCTGCACTTGATTGGAAGCGCGAAAAGAAAGTCCAAAAGTTTGTTTTATCGGCGATCGAACAGGGACTTTTGCGAAGTGCTCATGATCTTTCGGAAGGCGGCTTGGCCATTGCTTTAGCGGAATCTTGCATGAGTGGTCCGAAAGTTTTTGGAGCCACTTGCGACTTTATTTTAGAAAGCATTCGTGCGGATGCCTTTTTATTCGGTGAATCGCAGTCTCGTGTGCTTATTTCTGCACAAGGCACGAATGTTGCCAAGTTGCTGGAATTAGCGAAGAATAACGCAGTTCCCATTCAAGAAATCGGTAAAGTAGGCGGACAAAAATTAAAAATCGCCCATTTAGTGGATGTGGGCATTGATAGAATCAAGCAATTGTGGGAAGACGGCTTTGTCAAAAACTTAAATATGTAATTCTCATCACCTAGGATTCAAACTCATATGTGTGGAATCGTCGGAATATTTAATCATCCAGAAGCTTCCAAGCTTGCCTATTTAGGTTTGTATGCCTTGCAACACCGAGGACAAGAGTCTGCGGGAATTGTTTCCAGCGATGGAAAGCAATTACTCGCTTATCGTCAAATGGGTTTGGTCGCCGACATTTTTAATGAAGATGTCTTCAAAAAACTTCCCGGTGATTCTGCTATTGGCCACGTTCGTTATTCGACAGCAGGTTCCTCTGAATTAAAAAATTGCCAACCTTTCGTCGTGGATTATGCACGCGGTGGCATTGCAGTCGCTCACAATGGAAATTTAGTGAATGCAATGACTTTGCGCTCGGAATTTGAAGCGCATGGTTCTATTTTTCAATCGACGATGGATACCGAAGTTATCATTCACTTATTGGCTTCTTCTCATCAGAATTCTTTAATCGACCGAATCACCTATGCGCTTCAAAGAGTGAAGGGCGCTTACTCTCTACTTTTTTTAACTGAAACTCGAATGATCGCCGCGCGAGATCCTCATGGATTTCGTCCTTTAGTCTTGGGAGATCTGAATGGTTCGCCAGTCATCGCTTCTGAATCTTGTGCCTTAGACTTAATTGAAGCAAAATATGTTCGCGATATCGAACCCGGCGAAATTGTAGTTTGCGATAAAAATGGCATCCAATCTTTCAAGCCTTTGTTGGTCACCCGGCCTGCTAAATGTATTTTCGAATATATTTATTTTGCGCGTCCCGATTCCAAAATCAATGGTTTGAATGTTTACGAAATCCGCAAAGGCTTTGGCGCACAGTTAGCCAAAGAACATCCTGTCGAAGCGGACATCGTCGTGCCCGTACCAGATTCCGGAGTTCCTGCGGCGATTGGTTATTCTGAAGCTTCGGGCATTCCCTTTGAAATGGGTTTGATTCGAAATCATTATGTGGGTCGAACTTTTATTGAACCTCAAGAACACATCCGACATTTTGGCGTGAAAATTAAATTGAACGCGGTGCGTGAAGTCTTAAAGGGCAAACGCGTCGTTCTCATTGATGACTCCATCGTGCGTGGCACCACTTCACGAAAAATTATTAAAATGATCAAAGAAGCGGGTGCGAAAGAAGTTCATTTTAGAATTTCTTCTCCACCGACAGTGTGGCCCTGCTTTTACGGCATCGATACGCCGAATCGCAGTGAACTCATTGCCGCATCCCATTCTATCGACGAAATTTCGAAGTATACCACTTGTGATAGTCTGGCTTATCTTTCGCCGGAAAGTTTATATAGTTTTCAAGGGGGTAAATCGGCGGGATTTTGCGATGCCTGCTTTACCGGAAAATTTCCCGTGCCTTTGATCGATCATCCTGAGTTGAAGCAAATCGAATTGTGGGATGGGGCCTAAAAAATTGGAGCGACCATGATTCCTGAGTTTTTCCAGTTTTACCTTCCAACCAAAATACTTTTTCAAGCCGGCATTTCAAAAGATTTTTCCAACGAACTTTCCGAGTTTGGAATTTCTAAAATCCTTTTTCTCACCGATTCCTATTGGGTCAAGCAGCCCCAAACCCAAGAAATTTTACAAGGCTTGAAAAATGCCGGCATTGAAAGCATCGAAATTTTTTCGGAGATCCCGCCTAATTCCGAAGTGAAAGTAGTGAAACGAGCGGCAGAACAGGGAATTCAGGCAGGGGCGCAGGCGATTGTCGCCTTGGGCGGAGGAAGTGTTTTGGACACCGCGAAAGCTGCAAATATTCTACTTTCGCAAGGCGGAGATCTTGTCAGTGATTATTCAGGCGCTCAAACTCTGACCAAAGCGCTGAAGCCTCTGATCGCTATTCCGACCACTTCTGGTACAGGCAGTGAAGTGACTAAAGCAGCAGTCATTTTAGATGAAGAAAATTCCGCGAAACTTTCTTTCGTCGATCGTTATCTTTATCCGACACTTGCGATTTTGGATCCTGAACTCACGCTGAGCATGCCCCCTCAACTCACAGCCATGACGGGGATGGACGCGCTCACCCATGCGATCGAAGCCTATACCTCGCTCGAACAAAATACTTTTGCTCAAGCCTTAAGTTTGCGTGCCATTCAACTCATCCATCAATATTTATTAAAGGCCGTGAAACAGGGAGATGACTTAGAAGCGAGGTCTGCCATGATGGCGGCAAGCAATCTTGCTGGTGTTGCCTTTGATCACTCGATGGTGGGAGTGGTGCATTCGATGAGTCATGCCGTGGGTGCGATTTCTCATGTGCCTCATGGTTTGGCTAATAGCATTCTTCTTCCCTGGGGAATGGAATACAATTTTGAAGTGGCTCACGAGAAATATGCAGATCTCTTAAATGTTTTGGAGATTTCCTTTGAAGGAAGTAGGGAAGATAAAGCTCGAAAAGCGATTGAAGAAGTCAGAAAAATGCGTTCCAATCTTAAAAATATTTGCGGACTTTCCGATCGCCTGTCAGAAGCAGGAGTGCAAGAAAAAGATTTAGAAGCTATCGCAGATTTAGCGGAAGCGGATGGCTCGAGCTTTTACAATCCCAGAGAAGTCACCGCCACAGAGGTCTTATCCAGCTTAAAAAAAGCATTTTAAAAAAGAAGGAGAAAGCATGGCTTACTTTGAAAATAGTGAAAAACTGCAAGAGGTTCTAGGTGGATTTTTTCAGAAGCTATTGGGAGATCCTTCAATCGGACCTAAACTTCAAGATTCAAAAATGGTGATTAAATTTGTTTATTCGGAGCCAGCTTTGAGTATCACGATTGATTGCAGTAAAAGTCCTGTTCAGCTTTTGTTCAATGATTCAAGTGTGAAATCTGAAGTGGAAATGAGTATGAAGGCCGATGTCGCGCATCGCTTTTGGTTTGGGAAAGTAAATCTGCTCGCAGCTCTCACTCGGCGCGAAATGGTTGCCAAAGGTCCCATTCCCAAAGTATTGAAACTTTTACCGGTGATTAAGCCGGCTTACGATTTGTATCCCAAATATTTGCAAGAAAAAGGCTTCAGCAATTTATTGATTTGATATTTATTTATTACGGAGAAACCCATGTCACTTTCCTATGATTTAAATCCTGAACAAGAGATGCTTCGCAAAACGATTCGTGATTTTGCGGAAAAAGAAATCCTTCCCGTTCGACAAAAGCTTGATGAAAAAGAAGAATTTTCTTTAGATCTCACTCGTAAGATGGGTCAACTGGGTTTGTTCGGTGTGACGGTCAGTCCTGAATACGGCGGACAGGGTTTAGATTATCTTTCTTATGTACTTTGCGTGGAAGAGCTTTCTCGTGTCGATGGTTGCCAAGCGGCTACGGTCGCCGCCGAAAACACCTTGGGAATTTGCCCTATCAATTGGTGGGGCACTGAAGAACAAAAACGTAAATATCTTCCTCCTTTATGTTCGGGAGAAAAGCTTTGGGGTTTTGGATTGACCGAAGCGGATGCAGGTTCCGATGCAGGAAATTCTAAAACGAAAGCAGAATTGAAAAATGGGGAATGGATCATCAATGGTTCCAAAATTTTTATCACCAATGCCGCGAATGCGATGACCGCAGGGGTGACTGTTCAGGCGGTGAGTGGAGACAAAAACGGAAAAAAAGAAATTAGCTGCATTATCGTCGAGCAAGGCACGCCAGGTTTCACAGCCCGTGAAATGCATAATAAAATGGTATGGCGTTCTTCCAATACCGCAGAACTTTATTTCGAAGACGTGCGAGTCCCTGAAGGCAATTTGCTCGGTAAAAGGGGAGACGGTTTCAAAATGATGTTGCAGACTTTAGATCACGGCCGCCTTGGAATTGCGGCGATGGGTTTAGGTGGCGCGCAAGGGGCCTTTGAAGCGGCTTTGAAATATTCTCAAGAAAGAAAAGCCTTTGGAAAAAGACTCTGCGATTTTCAGGTCAACGCCTTTAAACTCGCGGATTGTGCCTTAGAAATCGAGGCGGCCCGCAACATGCTCTACAAAGCGGCTTGGTTGAAGGACCAGGGTCGTCCCTTTGCGAAAGAAGCGGCGATGTCGAAGCTTTATACTTCCGAAGTGATGCACCGCGTTGCAAATCATGCGGTTCAATTACACGGTGGTTATGGCCTCATGGAAGAGTATCCTGTCGCCAAATTCTATCGTGATCAGAAGCTCTTAGAGATCGGCGAAGGCACCAGCGAAGTGCAGCGCATCGTGATTTCGAGAGCACTGGGCTGCAACCCTTCCTAAGGCTTAAAAAGCCCTCATTTTAACACACATCTTCGAGCAACTTTCATCAAGAGTTGACGATAATCTAGCCATCACTTTGTATTTACTTTAACAAGGGTGGGCACCCTGGATTATCCATGCGATTGAATGGTGCTCATCAAAATTCTCAGCGCTTTACCGGGACAAGTGTCTATTCGCGCGCGCAGTTGACGACGAATGCACTCGATGCAGGTTTCTCCCGAGAAGCGACCAATGTGACCAATTTATTAACGGTCGCAGGCGCAGGGCTTTCTTATCAACTCGGTCGTACTCTCACTCATGCCGCTTTCAATCCTCTTTCTGCAAGATATGCCTCCCGAATTTTAGCTCCGATCGTGGGCTTAAATCTTGAAGTGGGAACTATTCACGGTATTCAGCATTTCACGGGTTCTCGTCTTCCGACTCAATCTCATTTTGGAGATAGCTCTTATCTGTCCACTCTAGTGGATATTGGATCCTTGAAAACTTTAGGATTCATGAGCGGATCGCTTTCTCATCCGCTTCAACAAATGATTCAAAGTGTAGGGATGGCAGGCGTTCATCGTGCTTCATCAGCAGTAGGTTTGACTCCTCAACATGGCCAGGGGAGTTTTGCGGAAGAAGTGGTGAATGCTCAAGTGCTCAATTTAGAATTAGGTGCCAGTGGTGCTCTTTCTGGTTTATTGGGCGCGCGCAGAATTCAAGTTTTGGAACGTTCTCTTCAAGCAAA
Source organism: uncultured Pseudomonadota bacterium (assembly GCA_964556135.1). GTDB lineage: Bacteria > UBA10199 > UBA10199 > JADFYH01 > JADFYH01 > CAYPXN01. The sequence continues at coordinate 89,501 of CAZKUY010000004.1, read as the reverse complement.
TCAAGGCATGCGTTTTAGTCCCGAAGAAGTTTCTCGTGTGCTTCGCGAAGAACGTTCATGGCAACTTCAAGGCATGGCTGCAGAAGCTCAGGGATTTTGGGCGAGTAGAATCGCGTGTGCTGCAAGTCGCGCAAAACCTTTTGCTTGGGATCTCAGTATGTTTAGATTTTCCTTTCGGCGTTTACCGCCCGCGGAAAGAGCAGCTCGGTTCGTCGATTTAGTTGCTGAGTTTAATCAGCCCAGGACCAATGATGCGCGAGAAAAGTTTATTGATGCTGCTGTGAGGGAAGCGATAACTCATCTGAGTCCTGAACAAATCAATGAGATTGGACAGAATCATTTATTAAATTCTTTAAATCGCGTGCAAGGTTTACATCAAGAACGAATACTGAGAACTCTTCAAGAAGCTTTTCCTCATTTTACTCCGGACCTTCAAGATGTCGCGATTGTGAGTGTGATGCGTGAGATGACGAGACCAGGATCTAAGTCACAAGGTGCGGCTCAAAATGCTTTTCTTCGCTGTTTGAGTGCATTGCAGCGCAGTCAGATTTTGAGAGTGGCGGAAGCATTTCGAGATTTGCGTTTTAGCGCGGTGGAATCCATGGATTATATGGAAGCGTCCCTGCAATCTCTTTTTGAGAATTTAGCCAGTACTCGCACGCAAGAAGTTCATGAAGATATTGTAAGGGAAATTCGTCTCTTTAATACATTCTTATCTCATCCCGTTTTTAAATTAGGCGTGATGGCCCATGATCGAATGGTTTCACTTCTTCAAGAGCTTCCTGAACGTGAGGCGAGGCCTGCTTTAGACCTTATGGCATCGGATGTCTCTGGAGATTTTTTAACCAACCTTCGTTGGGTGGAAGAATTTGAAAGACGTCGTGTCAGTCCTGATGCTTCTATCCCTGCATGGATTCGCACTTGGGAACAGCAAAGGCAGGGTATAACCTTTGAAAGAGTTCGCAGTGTTCAAGGAAGTCTTCAATTTCCTGCTGAATGGGCTTCTCTTACAAGGCAAGCGAACGAAGTAAGAAGTTTGCAAGATGTCGCTTTCTTTAGAAATACAATGCGTGCCCTCGTAAATTCTACAGAGGCTCAAACAAGAGCTGCTTTTGATGCTTGGTGGAATGCAGCCTCCATGCCTCAACGTTGGTTAATGTTGCAGGTTTGTGTTGGGTCACAAGGCTTTTGGAAAATGCAAGGTTCTCAAGCGATGCGAATAAGAAGAATGACCTTGAGAGGTTTCGGCAATGAAACAGGCATTGCTTCAACGGAACATGTGATTCGCGATCGAAGTGATGCGTTTTTTATCCTCGGAGACCGTGACAGCGTGGGGGTTCCTCATCAGTTCATTCAAGAATATGGAATTGAGGAAGCAAGGCGATACATGATGGTTCATCATAGTCATCCCACCCGCGGCCCTCGTGACTATAATCAAATTTATCCCTCGACCCGAATTGAAGGTGCTGAAAGCGGCGATCTTCACGCCATGTTCAACTTACTCTCTTCGCTTCATATTACAGAAACGGCAGCCTTTTCTCTGACTCATGAAGATGGTGGCACTGTTTTTGTGATGAGACCCACAGCGGATGGCGGCAAAACTTTAGAAATTTATAGTGGTCGAAGGCCTGAAGGGGAGGACTTCAATATCTCGACGGACTTTATGTTAAGTAGCGTAAGACAAGGCATTCGAGATTGGGCGGCTCACACAGATAGTGAAATCCGTAAACAGCCTATGGACGTCACTTTGTGGGAAGTTCCTTTCTCATGGATTGAAGAGATGAGTTATCCGAATGCACCTGCCGATCACCCTGCACCTCGAGTGCGAATTGACCAAGCGCGTCAATTAAATTAAGTAAAAAAATCTAAAAAACGAAATAATCCTAGCACCCTTCGGTAATCAGACTTCTAAAGGTTGGGTGCAATACTTTGTCATTATTAGAAATCTATAAAAAATGTAAAAAGTATAGCAACTTGAAATGCTTCATTGCGATATACCTTCATCATCTAATTTAGGGAAAAGAGGGAGCTATGACACGCATTTCGAATGCTACGTCTCAATCGAGTCTATTGAGTCGCCAGGAGTTATTTTCTCAAGGAACTGCTTTCAGCCATCAGCAAATTGAAATGAATGCAATGGAAGCGAACTTCAATCGCGAAGCCAGTGATGTCGGAAATCTTTTATCGATGACGGGTGCAGCCGCAGCCTTCCGACTGGCGCGAGTGGGAATGCAAAGCTTCGGTCTTGCGAAAGCCCTTGCGAATCCTTTAGCCCTCAGTGTTGAAACCACCGCCTTTCGTGCCTCCAGTAATTTAGTCAGCCATTTGCGCGGACAAACTCCTCATGAAAATATTTTTGATGCAAGAGGCTGGGCAACCAGTTTTCTCACTTTCGGAAGTTTAAAAGCGGCAGGCGCTGCGTCTCAAGGACAAAGCCTTGTGCTCGGTCATACCTTTCAAGCCAGTGCGATGGTGGCCAGTCATAACTTTGCTTACGGCCTGGGCATTGCGACTCAACCTCAAGGTAGTTTGATGAGTCAATTCATGCATGCGGAAATGACCAACGTGGCTTTGGGTGCGGGTCATTCTGTATTTGGTTTGATGAGTGGTGGATCCGTCGCACGATTGGAACGAAGTTTAGATTTAGTTTCAGAAGCTTCTGCGCAAGCAAGGTCTGCTGCGAGAATCCGTCAGGTTGCGCGTGAACCACTCGGTCAAATGTCGAGTGTGGCTGAGAGAAGCTTAAGAGATGGAGAAATTCCAACGAATTGGCCTGCAAATATTCCTGTTGAATGGGCAAGAGTAAAGGGAAGTGGTTTATATACTGGGAAGAAAGTTACAGATACGAATGAGTTAAGTGAAGCGATCGTGGAAGATGGAATTTTACCTTTGCTGGGTGAGGGTGTTCACACGGTGTTTGGTTATGGCTCCTTTCCTCGTTTTCGAGAAATGGTCGCTCAGGATTTACGCCTTTGGGATGCGGATAAAAAGCCTGACTACGTGGTTATCGGTAATGCTCATCAAATGATGGATAATGTCGCTCGTGTTTGGAACTTATCAGAAGCCCAACGAGCAGAATTGCATAATCATGTTCGTTATAATCGCAATGGCTTAAGAGAAGGATTTCTGGCCTTCAACACAGATATTTTAGTGCCAGGCAGAGGACCGGTGAGCTTTAAGATTTCGGTAGTCGATGAAGCTGCCTTCTTTGCTTTAGACAAAAATAATCATGCCGTTCTGGAATTTTCTCAAATACGGCTCAAAGATTCAATCCGAGATCATTTGCTTTGGTCTAGAAATGCCGAAAGAGCCATTAGCCATTTAGAAAATGTTCGAGATGAATTCTTTAGAAGAGCCTATCAGCGTTTAGTCGTGGGTTTTGCGGGTAATAAAGCCCAGGAAATTACGGGTGAAGATTTGGTAAGGAGTTTCTACGTTTATTCCTATCGTGTAGAAGGATATCGCTTTTGGGAAAATGGAAGTGGAAGTTGGGATAAAGGTTCTGAATTATTCGCTAAAAAGGCAGGCTTAGTAAGAGAGATTCTTTTGCCAGCTTTTAGGCGTTTCATACAAAGTAATGCGTCCAATATAGCGGTGTATGATGGTAATCAGCGCATTACTTTCGAACAAATCACTTTAGAAAATATGTATAAAGTCAGAATTGTAAATACAGCGAGAGTTCAAAGAACTTTCAGTCGCACAGCCTATTTACATTTAAATTTGCGCGGCTTGGCGTCTTATTTATTGCACAGTGTTCCTGCCAATAGTCTTTCACGGGCCTATTATGTCCAACCTTCTTCGGAGTATGGCGGAAGAAAATATAGAAATCTGGTTTATAAACCTGGAATGACTGAAAAAGATATTCCTCCTATCATACGTTTAATGGCCCACCCTTATTTTAGACGCGTGCCTGTTTTAAGGAAAGTCGCTTTGGATTCTCTGCATAATCCTGTTTATTATTCAAATTTATCTCCCTGGATCAATGAACTCTATGCGAAACGCGAATTAGAAGGATTTACAAGGGTGCAAGCTGGAGCTCTTTCAGTGGTTTTCACAGATAGAAATAGAAACGTTTTAGTAAGAGATGAAAATGGTGAATATGCTGTCCATCCTGACTTTTTAGGAGGCAGTGAGAGTGATTATAGGTCTGCAGGGATTAGTGAAAAAACTCTCAATAATTTTAGACGTATTTTAAAGTCTCGCGCGTCCGCCGCTAATAAAGCGAAAACCCCAGCCGAAGCCAACAGAATTGCACAAGGAACTTTGCAAGATGTATTCGAGCAAGGGATTTACAATGACATGGTAGGCTTAAACTCAGGCGAATATGATGCCTTGTTAGGATGGCTCGCTTCAAGTCCAGCAATTACTCGTCAAAAGAATTTGGAATTAGTGCGTCAACTGATGGCATTCCAGACAAATACGGATAATGTTTACCTGAGAACTGGCTCAAACCGAGTGTTGTGGCTCATCTCAAACCTCCACCTTTTAGAGCCGGAAGTTGCTAGTGTGGTACGTGGTCCTATGGGTGAAAGTATATTAGCTTATGATCGCACGCCTTGACAGCATTTAAAACCCCCTATACATTGCCAAATTCATTAAGAATATTTTTTTAATTTAGGATGGCGCAATGGCATTAGTCGTTCAAAAATTCGGCGGAACATCAGTCGGCAATATGGAAAAAATCCGTAATGTCGCCAAACGTGTTTTAGAAACTCAAAAAGAGGGACATCAAGTCGTTGTCGTCGTGAGTGCGATGTCCGGCGAAACTAATCGCTTAGTCGGCTTCGTCGGCGAAGCCTGCGAATTTCCCAATGATCGTGAATATGATGTGGTGGTCTCTACCGGCGAACAAGTGACCGTCGGATTGCTCGCTCTCTGCGTTCAAAGCTTAGGCGGTAAGGCCATTTCTTTCTTAGGTTCTCAAGTTAAAATTGTGACTGATGATGCTCACGGAAAAGCGCGCATTGTTTCCATCGATTCCGAAAATATCTCCAAAGAATTAAAAGCAGGGAAAATTGTCGTGGTCGCAGGTTTTCAAGGCGTGACTCAAGACGGTCATGTAACGACTTTAGGTCGAGGTGGCTCTGATACTACGGCCGTTGCGCTTGCTGCCGCTTTAAAGGCAGATACTTGCGAAATTTATACGGATGTCGACGGCGTTTATACGACCGATCCCAACATCTGCACCAATGCTCGAAAAATCGATAAAATTTCTTATGAAGAAATGTTGGAGATGGCATCCACCGGTGCGAAAGTCCTGCAAATTCGTTCGGTGGAATTTGGCGCCAAATACGATGTTCCCATTCATGTGCGTTCGTCGTTCAATCATAATCCCGGAACTTTAGTGTGTAAGGAGGATTCGTCCATGGAACAGGTAGTGGTGACTGCAATTGCTTATGACAAAAATGAAGCGAAGATCGCGGTGAGGCAAGTTCCCGATCGACCTGGAATCGCACTCAAATTATTTCAACCCATTGCGGAAGCGAATATCAATGTGGATATGATCGTCCAAAACGTGAGTGAAGACGGAACCACCGATCTTACATTTACTTTACCGAAAGCGGATCTCAAAAAAGCGCTGAAGATTGTCGATGAAATCAGCAAAGAAGTCGGCGCCAAAAAAGTAGATGCCGACGAAAAAGTTTCGAAAGTTTCTATCATTGGAATTGGCATGCGTTCTCATGCCGGTGTGGCGGCGAAAGCATTTCAAGTTTTGTCTAAAGAAGGCATTAACATCCAAATGATTTCCACCTCCGAGATTAAAATCTCTTTGGTGATCGAGGACAAATACACAGAACTCGCGGTTCGCGCGCTTCACGATGCTTTTGAATTGGACAAGAAAAAATGAAGGATTTAGTAAAACTTTACGACACAACTCTTCGAGACGGCACCCAAGCCGAAGATATTAGTTTTAGCGTCGAAGACAAACTCCGTATAGCTGAAAAATTAGATGATGCCGGTATTCACTACATTGAAGCGGGTTGGCCGGGCTCCAATCCTAAGGACATGGAATTTTTCAAGGAATGTCATAAGCTTCAGCTTAAAAATGCACAAATTACTGCCTTCGGTTCCACGCGAAAAGCAAAAGTTCTTCCGGCAAATGATACGAATTTAAAATCGTTGCTCGAGGCTAACACTCCTGTTGTCACCATTTTCGGAAAGAGTTGGGATTTTCATGCGAGTGATGCACTGCGAATTTCTTTGGAAGAAAATCTTGAATTGATTGCAGACTCTGTCGATTTCTTGAAAAAAAATGTGGATGAAGTGATTTACGATGCAGAACATTTTTTCGATGGCTACAAAGCAAACCCTGAATACGCTTTAAAAACTTTGAAAGCTGCAGAGCAAGCAGGGGCTGATTGGATTATTCTTTGTGATACGAATGGCGGATCTTTGCCTTTCGAAATTGAAGAAATGACGAAGGTGATTGCTAAAGTCATCCGCAAGCCTTTAGGAATTCATTGCCATAATGATGGAGAGGTCGCGGTTGCGAATTCTTTAGAAGCGGTGAGGGCAGGGGTTCGACAAGTCCACGGAACCATCAACGGCTTTGGCGAGCGTTGCGGTAATGCGAATCTCGTTTCAATCATTGCGAATTTAAAATTAAAGTTAAAATTTGATTCAGTCAATTCTGAGCAATTGAAAAATCTCAGAGAGCTTTCTCATTTTGTGGATGAATTGGCGAATCTAAAACCGAATACCCACCAAGCCTTTGTTGGAAACTCTGCTTTTGCGCACAAAGGTGGCGTGCATGTGAATGCGGTTCTTAAGAATGCTAAAACTTACGAGCATATTGAGCCGGAGCTTGTCGGAAATCATCGTAGGGTTTTGTTGTCCGACCTTTCGGGCGCCTCCAACATTATTTACAAAGCGAAAGAAATGGGTCTTCAGCTCGAAGCTGAAAGTTCCTTGGTTAAAAAATTAGTCAAAGATTTAAAAGAGCTTGAATCGCAAGGTTATCAATTTGAAGGCGCTGAAGCCTCTTTTGAAATTTTGATGCGCAAAGCCCTTAAGGATCATCATAAGTTTTTCGAGTTGGTGAGTTTTAAAGTTATTGATGAGAAATCCTCGAAAAATAAAATGGCGCGCTCCAAAGCTGTCATTGAAATTAAAGTGGGGAAGAAAAAGAAAAAAGCCTCCGCAGAAGGTCATGGGCCCGTCAATGCTTTAGATAAAGCGCTTCGTGAAGCTTTAGAAAAATTTTATCCTGCTTTGAAGAGCGTTAAACTAATCGATTATAAAGTGAGAGTGCTTTCTTCCAGAAAAGGCACGGGTTCACAGGTTCGTGTTTTGATCGAATCTTCCGATGGTAAGGAAAAATGGGGTACGATCGGTGTTTCAGAAAATATCATCCAAGCATCTTGGATGGCTTTGGTGGATAGTATCGACTTTAAACTCATGAAAGATTCTATAAAAAACTCTAGTGAAAACTGAAAAAGCATTTTTACTTTTGAGGATAGTATTTATAGCCATAGCAATACTTTTCTTTGCTTATCACATTGTTGACTATTCCATTCATAGGTCTGACAGACCTTCTGTTTCTCTCAAGCTTAAAAAGTCAGAATTAAAAGTGAGTGAATCTTTGCATGCTCCTGAAAGCATGGCTGGAGCCACTCGCATTGCCTTGGGTCAAAAAATTGACGTGAACACGGCGACTGTCAGTGATTTGGTGGCTTTGCCCGATTTGGGTCCTGTGATGGCCGAGAGAATTGTGAAGAATAGGCAGGAATTTGGAAACTTTAAGAAAATGGAAGACCTTATGAGAGTGAAAGGCTTGAAACTAAAGAAGTTTGATAAGATTAAAAATTTTATCGAAGTGCGCTGAGTGGAAGTGGTGGACTGTACTGGAAAATGAAAATTAATTTTTTAAAACTAAATTCGAATAGCCTAAAAAGCTCCTAAGATTCACTTCTTAGGAGGTTTTTTTATTGACACATACTGCCAAAACCATTACAAATGCTTAAAATTAGATAAGTTTTTGTAAACTTGTCTATCATTGTTAAGATCTTAAAACCTTTCCTATAAAAGGGGATTCATTATGAAGAAAAAAGTCGGGCGGTTTCTGTTGGCCACCGCGTTGGTGGGACTCACATTTAGCCCATCGCAAAAAGCCAACGCTCTTACGAGTACATTCGATGTTCTCAATTTCAAGCCAACAGTAGATTCTTCCCGCTTCATCACTGTTTATGATGCAGATACGCATCAACAGGGTGAGTGGAACGTTGGTTTCTACTTAGATTATGCTCGTCGTCCCTTAGAGCTCGGTGCTCCTTTGGGCACACGACGTACTGGTGTTATTGATGACACCGTGATCATGAACGTGTTTGGTAGTTATGGCTTCACCAATTGGTTTGAAGCTGGGGCAAGAGTTCCTGTTGTTTTCTGGAACAATTGGCAAGGTTTAAATACGGTGACCGTGGGTAACTTGACTCGAGCTGCCGCAGGCAATCAATTCACCATGGGTGATGTTGCGATCGATATGAAATTCAGACTTTTGGATACGGAACATGTCGGATTGGCAGTAGTTCCTTTCGTGAGTTTCCCCACCGGTAAATCTACAGTATTCGATGGTAATGGATATGTTTCAGGGGGTGGTAAATTAGCCCTTGATTTCGATTTCCTCGAAAGAGTGAAGTTGGGTCTTAACATGGGTGGCGTTTACAAAGAAAACGTTACTATCCGTGGTGCGAACATTGACACCATGATCACCATGGGTGGCGCTGTCAATGTGCAAGCTCATAGAATCTTAGACGTGATCGTTGAAGGTCACGTTGAAACCGTTGCAAAGAACTTTTTTGGTTCGCAAGTGCAAACTCCTGCTGAAGTCGGCGGAGCTCTTCGCTTCCATGCAATGAAAGGCCTGGATGTTACTGCGGGCGGTACTGCCGGTTTAACCATCGGTGTGGGTAGCCCTGATTTCCGCGGTTTCTTAGGTTTGAACTATACGCATCGTAAAGATGAAATGGAAGCACCTAAGCCCGTTATCCAAGCGAAGAAAATCACCATTGATCAAATGATTCACTTCGACTTTGATAAATCCAACATTAAGAAAGATTCTTATGGAATCTTAAACGATGTTGCTTCTATCTTAAAAGCGAATCCTCAAATTAAGAAAATCCGTATTGAAGGTCATACCGATGCAATTGGTACAGACGCTTACAATATGAAGCTTTCTCAAAGACGTGCAAATTCTGTTCGCGATTACTTAACTCAACAAGGTATTTCAGCCGATAGGCTTGAAGCTGTGGGTTATGGTAAGAGCCGACCGATTGCTCCGAACAACACCGCCGCCGGTCGCGCACAAAACCGACGCGTTGAGTTCAACGTCATCGAGCAATAGTATTGAAGCTTTGCAAATTAAACCCTCTCCGTGTAAAGCGGAGAGGGTTTTTTTTTGAGATTTTATGGAGTCTTTAGAAAGTTTAATAACGCCCGTTCAGTATTTAAAAGGAGTCGGCCCTTATGTCGCTTCTTTATTGAACAAACTTGGCATTAAGACTGTAGAAGAGCTCCTTTATCATTTACCGGATCGTTATTTAGATCGTCAAAAAATTGAAAAAATTTCGAATCTTAAAGCGGGTATAGATCAAGTTGTTGAGGCTGAAGTGGTCGCGTTTGGAGAAGTGCAATTAGGTCGAAGTAGAAGAAGGATTTTTCAAGCAGTTTTTAGTGATAGTTCAGGCTTATTGCATGCGAAGTGGTTTAACTATTATTCAAGCTCAAGTTCCAAGCAATTTAAGGTGGGAAAAAAAGCCGTTCTATCGGGAGTAGTAGAGTTCTATCGAAATGAAAAACAAATTATTCATCCAGAAATTGAGTGGCAATCCGATGTGGATGAAAATGAAGTGCAACATCAATCGATCGTGCCTGTTTATCCGGCGACAGAGGGTCTCAGTCAAAAAGTAATTCGGAAACTGCTTGGCAGTGCACTACAGAAAAATTCTTTAGCGTTACAAGAGACCCTTCCTGCTGAATTATTAGAAAAGCTTCATTTGCTCGATTACCGCTCAGCGATTCATCAGCTTCACTTGCCTGAAGCCGGGGATGTGAATCTTCTCAACGAAAAACGAAGTAAAGCACATCAGAGAATTATTTTTGATGAGTTCTTTTTTTTGGAATTAGGCTTAGCGTTAAAGAAAAAGGATTATAAAATCGAAGAGCGTGTCCCACTAGAATTAAACAAAAAAAATCTTCAATTACTTTATAATCATCTTCCTTTTAAAGCAACGGCTGCGCAAGAAAGAGCCATCGCAGAAATCACAAAAGATTTAGAGTCTAATGTTCCCATGCATCGTCTCTTGCAAGGCGATGTGGGAAGCGGAAAAACTCTCGTTGCTGCCGCTGCAGCTTGCATGTTGCTAGGTAGCTATCAAGTGGCGTTGATGGCTCCGACTGAAATACTGGCAGAACAACATTACAAAAATTTATCTCGAATTTTAAATCCTTTGGGAATTCGTTTAGGATTATTAATAGGTGATCTTAAGTCTCAAGAAAAAAAGAAAATTTTAGAAAGTATTTCTAAAGGTGAAACTCATTTTGTCGTGGGAACGCATGCGCTGATTCAGGATTCTGTCACTTATAAAAATTTAGCTCTCGCTATCGTGGATGAGCAGCATCGTTTTGGGGTGATGCAACGTGCAGAGATCAAGAGAAAGGGCGATAAGCCGCATGTTTTAATTATGACGGCCACTCCCATTCCTCGCACGCTTGCACTTACCGTATACGGTGATCTTGATGTAAGTATTTTGGATGAGTTGCCGGCAGGTCGCCAAGTGATTGATACCCGTCAATATTCAGAAAGAGATTTAAATAAAATTTACCGCTTCATTGAAAAAAATCTTGAGGCAGGGCGTCAGGCTTATTTTGTTTATCCTTTGGTTGAAGAAAGTGAAGCATTAGATTTAAAAGATGCCACTCAAATGTATGAAAAATTAAAAACGGAAATTTTTCCAAACTATAAAGTGGGTTTACTTCATGGAAAGATGAAAGCGGAAGAAAAAGAAAAAACGCTTAGTCAATTTGTTGCCAATGAAATTCAAATTTTAGTGGCTACTACGGTGATCGAGGTTGGAATCGATGTCCCTAACGCGAATATTATGATTATTGAACATGCCGAACGTTTCGGCTTATCCCAACTCCATCAAATCCGAGGAAGAGTGGGGCGGGGTAGCGAAAAGTCTTATTGCTTTCTCATTGCCGCTTGGCCACGAAGTGATGTTGCAAAACAACGTTTGGAAATGATGTGTAAAACAGGTGATGGCTTTGAGATAGCTGAGGCAGACCTCGAAATTCGGGGTCCCGGAGATTTCTTGGGGACTCGACAATCGGGCTTACCCGATTTTAGGATTGCCAATCTAGTCAGAGACTTCAAATGGCTAGAATTAGCGAGAAAAGAAGCTTTTGATTACATTGATAAAGATCCGCTTTTACAGAAGCCAGAATCTCAAAGAATACGCCAAGTCTTGCAACATCGATGGAAGGGAAGATTAAATTTATCACAAGTAGGTTAGAAATTGACAATCCGCTTTATTAAGATTTAAATATAAATTTCAACAGGTTAAGCTAGTAGGGGTGTTTTGTGGAATTCGATCGAATTAGTAGATTGCCTCCATATATTTTGGGTGCCGTAACGCAATTGATGATGGAGGCCCGTAAAAAGGGTGAGGATATCATTAACTTGGGCATGGGAAATCCCGATTTATCCACGCCTCCTCATATCGTGAAGAAGCTTGTAGAAGCCTCTGAGAAGCCCATAAATCATCGCTATTCAATGTCACGAGGCATTCCTAAGCTACGCAAGGCCATCACCGATTGGTATCAACGCCGCTACAATGTGTCTTTAGATCCGGAAACCGAAACAATTGTCACGATCGGTGCAAAAGAGGGAATTAGTCATCTCGTATTGACGATGTGTGGTCCTGGCGATGTGGTTTTCGTCCAAAGCCCGACTTATCCTATTCATACTTATTCTGTGGTGATTGCAGGTGCAGACGTTCGAGCGATTCGAGCGGACGAAGAAAGTGATTTTTTCGAGAACCTTGAAAGAGCGACTAAGAGTATTTGGCCAAAGCCCAAAGTTCTCATTTTTTCTTTTCCCTCAAATCCAACCAGCATGACGGTGGACTTGAATTTTTTTGAGAGAATCGTCGCCTTTGCAAAAGAGCATAAAATTTTCTTAGTCCATGATTTGGCTTACGCCGATTTAGTTTTCGATGGTTATGTTGCGCCTTCTGTTCTTCAAGTGAAGGGCGCCAAAGACATTGCTGTCGAACTTTTTACACTTTCTAAAAGCTATTCAATGCCAGGTTGGAGAGTGGGGTTTTGTAGCGGCAATAAAAATGTGATTAATTCATTAGCCAAATTGAAAAGTTATTTTGATTATGGAAGTTTTCAACCCATTCAAATTGCAGCAACCGTTGCGCTTAACGGTTCACAAAGTTGTGTAAAAGAAATTGCAGAAATTTATAAAACGCGTCGCGATGTTTTGTGTGAGAACTTGAATCGCATCGGTTGGGAAGTGGAAAAGCCCAAAGCAACCATGTTCGTGTGGGCAAAAATCCCTGACAGTCATCGCGCTATGGGAAGTTTAGAGTTTGCGAAACTTTTACTTAAAAAAGCAAAGGTGGCTGTTGCGCCGGGGATTGGTTTTGGTGAATATGGTGAGGGTTACGTGAGATTTGCTCTTGTCGAAAATGAAAAAAGAATTAAGCAAGCCGTTCAAGGAATCCGTAGAGTTCTTAAGTCTGAGAAATAGTCATGTTAAAAAATAAAGACATTAAAGTTGGAATTATAGGTTTGGGAATAGTCGGCAGCGGAACTGCAGAAATATTAATTAAACAAAGCAAACTTCTCTCCAGAAAAATGGGAGCAAAGCTCACTTTAGCTAAAGTTTGTGATCGTAGTTCTAAAAACGCAAAGAAGCTTAGCATTCCATCTAAACAAGTTTGTTCAGATTGGCGTGAAATTGTCCGCGATCCCGATATCGATATCGTTGTAGAATTAATGGGCGGAACCCAAGTTGCCAAAGAAGTGGTGCTCGAAGCTTTGAAACAAGGCAAACATGTGGTTACTGCGAATAAGGCCTTGCTTGCTTTGCACGGAAAAGAAATTTTTAAACTGGCAGCACAAAAAAATCTTTATATTTGCTTTGAAGCTTCCGTCGGAGGCGGGATTCCTATCTTAAGATCTTTACGAGAGGGATATGCAGCCAATGAAATTAAATCCATTCAAGGAATTATTAACGGAACTTGTAATTACATCTTGAGTGAGATGACTGAAAAAGGCGGAGACTTTTTGCCTGTTCTCAAGAAAGCTCAAGAACTAGGTTATGCGGAAAAAGATCCTAGCTTTGATGTGGATGGTGTGGATGCAGCGCATAAACTTTCCATTCTTCTTTCAATTGCTCACGGGGTGCATGTTCCCTTTGAGAAAATTTACATTGAAGGAATTCGTTTGATTTCCGCGCTTGATATCGAATGCGGAAAAAAATTCGGTTACGTGATCAAACTTTTAGGGATCGCGAAAAAGTCAGGCGACTTCATTGAAGTACGTGTCCATCCTTGCATGATTCCTCAAAGCAGTCCTCTCGCATCGGTGGGGGATGCTTTTAACGCAATTCTCATTGAAGGGGATTACGTGGGCCCCGGTTTGCTTTATGGGAGAGGGGCTGGACGAAATCCCACTGCTTCTGCAGTCGTGGGGGATATCATTGAAATTGTCCGAAATCTTTCTCAGGGCAACCAACCTTGCGTGCCTCCGCTGGGCTTTAGTCCTGAACAAATAACAGAAGTTAAAATTAAGAAAATGGAAGACCTCCATTCGGATTATTATTTACGCTTTTCTGTGCGAGATGTGCCGGGCGTTTTAGCTAAAATAACAGCCTTGCTCAGTCAGCATAAAATCAGTATTTCATCGGTGTATCAGCATATTCAAGATGAGGGAAAAGTAATTCCTATCGTTCTTTTCACTCACCGTGCTCAAGAGAGCGATATTTTAAAAGCTTTGAAAAAAATTGATCGATTAGCGGAAGTAAAATCTAAAACCCTTTTCATCCGAGTTGAGAAATAAATGTATCGAGGAATCATTCACCAATATAGAAATTACCTACCTGTTCAAGAAGACTCGATTGTGAGCTTGAATGAAGGAAATACTCCCTTATTAGAAGCTCCAAAAATCGCTCACGAATTTTGTCCAGGCATGAAAGTCTTTTTGAAGTTAGAAGGATTGAACCCTACAGGTTCTTTCAAGGATCGAGGCATGACTTATGCGGTTTCAAAAGCGATTGAAGCTGGCTCCAAGGCAATCATTTGTGCTTCCACCGGAAACACCTCTGCCGCAGCAGCAGCTTATGCAGGACGCGCTGGAATTGAAGCGGCTGTCTTGATTCCCGAAGGAAAAATTGCTTTGGGCAAACTCTCTCAAGCCATGTTGCATGGCGCAAAAGTTTTTCAAGTCCGTGGAAATTTTGATGATGCTTTAAAAATGGTGAAGGAAATTGCGCAAACTGGAAAAGTCACATTAGTGAATTCTGTAAATCCTTATCGCTTAGTGGGACAAAAATCTGCTGCTTACGAAGTAGTTGAAGCTTTGGGAGATGCACCTGTGTATCACGCTTTACCCGTAGGAAACGCCGGTAATATCAGCGCCTACTGGGCGGGTTATAAAGATTATCATCAAGCAGGCACCTCTACTCGTTTACCAAAAATGTTAGGCTTTCAAGCTGCAGGAGCAGCACCTTTAGTATTGGGACATATCATAGAAAAACCAGAAACATTGGCGACCGCCATTCGCATTGGAAATCCTGCAAATAAAGAAGCTGCTTTAAAAGCGCTTTCTGAGTCTAAAGGTTTGATTGATAGCGTGACGGATGATGAAATTATGCAAGCCTACCAGTGGGTGGCTCAAAGCGAAGGATATTTTTGTGAACCTGCTTCTGCGGCTTCGATCGCAGGCGCCTTGAAATTAGCCAAATCCAATTTTTTCAAAAGTGGCGATGTATTGGTTTGCACATTGACAGGTCATGGGTTAAAGGACCCGGACAATGCGATCCGTGTGTCACCAAAACCAATCGTCATTGATGCAAACACAGAAGAGTTAATGAACTTGTTGTTTGCACGTAATTAATCCAATCCGTAAATACCATCTGATTTTGAGGGAGTAAAATAATGGACAGAAACCTTGCTCTTGAAATGGTTCGAGTCACTGAAGCCGCCGCTTTAGCCAGTGCCCGCTTAATGGGTCGAGGCGATAATCATGCTGCGGATCAGGCTGCGGTCGATTCGATGCGTAATTCCTTAAACTCCATCGCTTTTGAAGGAACGGTCGTGATTGGAGAAGGAGAGCGCGATGAAGCTCCGATGTTGTATATTGGAGAAAAAGTAGGAAAAGGAAATGGGCTTAAGGTTGATATCGCCTTAGACCCGCTCGAAGGCACTAACCTCTGCGCTTTCGGTTCGCCTAATGCGCTTTCTGTTATTGCTATCGCAGAATCCGGAAATTTTTTACATGCTCCCGATACTTATATGGAAAAAATTGCCGTGGGGCCTGCGGGGCGTGGCAAAATTGATATCACCCGTTCAGCCACGTGGAACTTAGAGTCTTTAGCGAAAGCAAAAAATTGTAAAATTGAAGATTTAACCGTGATTATTTTAGATCGTCCTCGCCATGAAGAATTGATTCGAGAGGTTCGTAGCACCGGCGCAAGAATTAAGCTGATTCCCGATGGAGATGTTTCGGCGGCAATTGCCACCTGTAAAGTAGAGACGGGTGTCGATATGCTCATCGGCACGGGCGGTGCTCCCGAAGGCGTGATTGCAGCCGCAGCTTTGCGCTGTGTGGATGGTGATATGCAAGCTCGACTTCAATTTAGAAATGAAAATGAAAAAGAGCGCGCCTTGAAAATGGGGATTAAAGATTTTAATAAAGTTTATCAAATTAACGAATTGGCAAAAGGAAACGTGATGTTTGCGGCAACCGGAGTGACCAGCGGAGATTTCCTTTCGGGAGTTCGCTTTTTCGGGGGCGGTGCAGAAACCCAATCCATTGTGATGCGCTCCCAAACTAAAACCATTCGTTCCATTCATGCTGTTCATCATTTTGATTTGAAGCCAGCTTATTAAATTGCATTCCAAGAAAGGCTCTTATGTCAAAGACAACAACCCATGTTGAAATTAAAGCTCCTATGAAAAAAGTTTTCGAAGTCCTTTCGGATTTTGAAAGTTATCCTGAATTTTTATCAGGCAGTAAAAAGGTAAATATTCTTAAAAAAAGTGCTAAAAAAATGCAGGTTGAGTTTCAAATGGACGTCATTAAGACCATTAGTTACACTTTGGACGTCGAACTCAAGTCTCCTACAGAAATTAGTTGGACCTTAGTGAAAGGTGATTTCATGAAGTCTAATACCGGTGCATGGAAATTATCCGAAAAGAAAAAAGGTGTGACTGAAGCGGTTTATGAAATTGAAATCGGTTTTGGAATGTTAGTGCCCAAGTCAGTGGCTTCGAAGTTGATTGAAAGTAATCTGCCAAGCATGATGAAAGAATTTAAAGAGAGAGTCGAAAATGACTAAAAAAGCCAAAAAACCAGTGGAGCAAGAAGGCAAGGGTGGCATTCTTTCTGAGATGGCCAGAAAAGTATTTCTCACAGGTTTAGGGGCTATTTTTGTTACCGAAGAATCGATTCGCTCCGCATTGACTGAAATGAAACTTCCCAAAGATGCGATGGGTTTTGTTTTGGATCAGGCAAAAAAGCAAAAAAATGATTTAGTGGCAGTTGTGGCAAATGAACTTTCCAATTTTTTATCGAAGTTAAAAGTTCATGAGGAAATTCAAAAGGCGCTTACCAAGCTTCAAATTCACATTGAAGCTAAATTGTCTTTTTCTCCTCAAGGTAAAGTAATTCCGCGAGAAATAGAAATTGACGTCAAAGAAAAAGCTTAATTTTTCGATTCTATTTTTTTCTGTGTGTAAAAATTCTTAAATTTAGAAATGGCAAGTAAAGGAAAGTAATGCCGATAACCATGGTATCGGATATAAAAATGTCCGGGGAAGCCGGTGCCGGTATGGGCAAGCTCATTCCATCCGCCTGAAGCAAGTTGAGTGGATAAAAGATATTCAATGCCTCGATGTACTTCTTCGGATTCCCCTTCACCTGCTGCTATCAATCCCAAAATAGCCCAGGCTGTTTGAGAGGCGGTTGAATAGGGAAGGGCGACATGTTTTTTTAAGTGATAGCTTTCACAAGACTCTGACCATCCGCCATCTTCGTTCTGCACCGATTTCATCCATTTGACTGCTTTTTGAATGCGTGCGTCATTGTTGGGGATATTCATTTGCGCCAAACCCTGCAGTACGCACCAGGTCCCATAAATATAATTGACTCCCCAACGTCCTTCCCATGCTCCATTATTTTCCTGCTGATTGAAGATAAACTGTATGGCTTTTTCACAGGGCGGGTGATCTTTTGAATGGCCAATCATGCCGAAGAGTTCGAGCATTCTTGCAGTGATATCTGCAGTAGGTGGATCGAGACAAGCGCCATGATCGGAGAAAGGAATTTGATTGACCCAGTCGGCTGTGTTGTCGACATCGAAGGCTGCCCAGCCACCGTTTTTAGATTGCATAGAAACGGCCCAATCTAAGCCTCTTTGAAAGGCTTCCGTCATTTCAGGGCGAGGTAAGTCCACTTTGAAAAGAAGTGAAAGGACCTCAATGGTGTCGTCCACATCGGGAAAATAATCGTTTTCAAATTCAAAAGACCAACCGCCCGCTTGGGCCTTCTTATTCTTGATTCCCCAGTCCCCTTTGGTATCTAAAATTTGCTTAGAGATCAGCCATCGTGCCGCTTTTAAAAGAGCAGGGTGGTCATTGTTAAGTCCGGACTCAAGAAGAGCCATGCCCGTCCATGGAGTATCCCACACAGGTGAGATGCAGCATTGTTGATGGATGTATTCTGCTTGGTCTTCATTTATTTGGTAATACTCAGGAGCCTTTATTTTTTTGTCTTTGGTGTAGAGGCTGCATGGAACTGCAGGAAGGTCATTGTTTCCAAATTGTTGAAATAAGAGAAGACCTTTCAGGCATTTTTGAAGCGTAGGATCCGATAGATCGCGACCTAAAAGTTTGAGTGCTAAAAGGGAGTAAGCCATCGCAGGATAGATGTCTTCGGTTTTAGCGATGTGATCCCGAATCCATTTCTCAGCCTTTTTAATTGCTTTATAAGTCAATGGGTTAAATGGAATTAAGGGTGTCGTTACTTTAAGAACTTTATTGATTTGCACAAACACATTAGCCAAAGAGAAGAATCCTTTTTGAGTTTTGAAGGAATAGTCTCTTTGTTCGGGTATTTCGGTAAAAAGCTCATCAAGAGTCGCGTGAGGGACTTTGAACCTAGGCTTTTTTTCGAGTACAATTAACAAGGGTACAATGCAGGCGCGTGCCCAGCTTGAAAATTCGTAAATATTTAAAGGGGACCAGTCGGGCATCAGCATGAATGAAATGGGCATTACTGGACATGCGCTCCAAGGAACTATACCAAATAAAGCGAGATGGATTTTGGTGAAAACTCTTGATTGAGTAATCCCACCATGCTTCAAGATGAATTGCTTAGCGCGAAGCATGTAGGGTTCATTGACTGAGTGCCCGGAAATTTTAAGAACTAGATAACATTCAATGGTAGTGGATAAATCGCCTTTGGCATCTTGATAGAGAGTCCATGAACCGTCGACCTGTTGCTTTTGGAGGATTCTTTGGGAAAGTCCTTGAATGGCTTTGCTGTGTTCATCTGCAATCCCTAAGAAATGAAGCATCATGATGTATTCGGCGCCAATAGATTCATTAGCTTCTAAGCTGTACCACCAAAACCCGTCCTTGAATTGTTGAGAGAGGATAAGTTCTTGGGTTTTGTGTGCGGCATGTTGAACCCTTAAAAGTAGGTTTTCGGGGCTTCTTAGGTCAGTAACGTTGTGAGCGCTTTGATTGTTCATGTTCAGATAACCTCTATTGATTAGGAGTGTTTGGAGTATAATCTGAGCTATGTGACTGTCAAGTTAGGCTTTAAATAATTAGCGTATAAGATACATTATGTAATATTATTATTCTTGGAAATCCTGCATTGCTTTGAGAGGCTCTTCTCGATTACATTGATGATATGACTTCGCTTCTAGATAAAAAGATATTGTTGGGTGTTTCTGGTGGTATCGCCGCTTACAAAGCTTGTGACATCATTCGTCGCCTGCGTGATCAAGGCGCTCAGGTCCAAGTTGTAATGACTCAATCCGCGACCCAATTCATTACCCCTTTTACCCTGCAAACTCTTTCAGGAAATGAAGTTCACACAGAACTATTCAGCCTCGATCTAGAATCAAAAATCGGTCATATTCAATTGGCCGATAGTCCCGACCTCATTCTCATTGCTCCTGCCACCGCTAACATTTTGGCGAAAATGGTTCAGGGAAATTGCGATGATTTACTCACGACGCTTCTTTGTGCCACCCGCAAACCTATCATGGTCTGCCCGTCTATGAATGTGAATATGTGGCAGCACCCTTCCACTCAAAATAATTTAAAGATTTTAAAGGAACGTTGTGTGGAAGTGCTTGAACCTAAGTCAGGCTCTCTAGCTTGTGGTTATGAAGGCTTGGGTCGACTTCCTGAAGCAGATGAAATTGTTGAAGCTGTAAAAGGGTTTTTTACAGTAAGTCCACTTGCCGGTAAGAAAATCCTAATTACGGCAGGACCTACATGGGAGCCTTTGGATGCTGTAAGACATATTTCAAACCCTTCTAGCGGTAAGGCAGGCTATGCTCTCGCGGAGCAAGCACGTTTAAAAGGAGCTCTTGTCACCTTGGTGTCTGGACCCACTCAACTCCCCAGTCCTCAGGGCATCGAAGTGATCCGGGTTAAAACTGCTGAAGAAATGGCTAAGGCTGTTTTTGAATACTCAGACTCTAGCGATGTGATTATTTGCAGTGCAGCTGTATCTGATTTTAAACCTCGAAAAACCATTGCTTTGAAGGCGAAAAAAAATGAAGCGGATCTCAATCTCGAGCTTTGTAGAAATATCGATATCTTGAATGAACTGGGAAAAAGAAAGAAAAAGAACCAAGTTCTGGTTGGTTTTGCCGCAGAAACTCACGATTTGTCTTCAGAAGCTTTACGTAAACTCAAAAGCAAAAATCTAGACATGATTTGCGCAAATGATGTTTCAAAGGCAGGATTAGGCTTTGGTTCGGATGAAAATGAAATGACTTTGTTCTTAAAAGATGGACAAAAGATCAACCTGCCCCTCTCATCCAAGAAAAAGATAGCTCAACTCATACTCGAGCAGATCGAGATGACTCTTTCATCTCCATTGAAAGTCCTTCAAATGAAACAAAAATAATTTAGTTTAAGCTGGTTAAACGACGATTTGTTGTAAGGTGGATCAGTGCAAGATAGAAGTAATGGAAGATTTGATCCACCATGGGGGATGCTTCACTGGGCACCCTTCTGAAGTGCTCGGCAACGGCCATGAAGATTTTCTCAATATCATCTTTTACATCTTTAGAAGTATTGAGTTGAGTTTCAAATTTACCAGTATGAAACATGGGAGCTTCGAGAAGATTTTTAAGATAGTCTTTGTATTCTAAACAATAAATCGCTTGTGCTAACTCTTTAGGATCCATGTGAGATAAGCAGGTATTAAGATCTTTGATTGAAGGGAGTGGACCTTCTGTTTGGTAGTTCTTGACGATGCGGTTAATGAGTTGTTTCTTGTGTTCAATTTGATTGATCACAGTTTTTCCTTTCGTCTAGGCTACTTTTGCGAAATCGCGAGGAATGCGAATCCTACCTTGGTTATCGTTACTTTTGCCGAAATGTTGCTTTAGTAAAACCGATCCTGAAATGGAAGCTTAATTTTCTTGCATTCTTTTGAAGGAGAAGTAAAACAATAGTAATATTTTTTCTCGACACTAGCCATTAAAAATTTACTTCTCTTAACAATTTTTATGTTTATAAAAAAAATCTCTTCTCATATCTTGTTGTCCTTTTTGATTTTGCTATTTCCACTCTCTGCGTTTGCGGCAAACTCTGAGAAAGGCGCTACTAAAGGAGAAAAAGCCAGCGCGGCAGACTCCAAGAAAGTCTACACGGGGGATCCAGCAACGAAGCGTGGTTATGAGTTGGGATATGATTATGGGGTTAAGGCTGGAAAAGAAGATAAAAAGAATGGAAAGAAAGAAAGCCCCTCGAACAATGACGAGTATAAAACAGCAGAAAAATATTTTCGGTCAGAATATGGGAATCGTGGAAGATTTGTTTCGGGTTATCAAAGTGGATTTTTGAAAGGCTATAAATCAGGCTTTAACCGAGAAAAAACGGATCCTGAAGCGGCTAAAAATGCTAAGAATAAAGATAAGACTCAAGATAAGAATGCAAGTCCTGAAACAAAAAGCAAAAAAAGTTCATCTGAAACTCTGAATAAAGAACCAAGCAAAGCAAGCGACAGCGTAAAGACCGTGAGACCAAAGCCTCGTGCCCCCACTGCTGCTGATGATGCCTTGTAATTTAACGAGCCGGAGGCGCTGGCGGAGGTGCGACATTTGTTCCACCTAAGTCGTCCGGAACTGCTTGAGGATCTCCTGCAGCATTGTTTGTGTTCGAACTTGGCGGCGTTTCAGTTGTTTGCTCAGTTATTGCTGGAGGATTTCCATTAGAGTCACCGACTCCCGATTCACTACATGCTGTCATCCCTGAAAAAACCAACAAGCTTCCTAAGACAAATAAGGAAAGATACTTCATTCGATTTCCCCTTTCAGATCATTTCACTTCCTAATTTTAGCATTTTAATTTAGAAAAAGCCTAAAAAAAATCACCAAAAACATTCAAAAGGAGTCGAAATGTTACTTTGGCAGTCAGTGTTGTTAGGACTTGTTCAGGGCTTGGGGGAGTTTCTTCCTATTTCCAGTTCCGCTCATTTAGTGATTGTTCCCTGGCTTTTCAATTTCAAGGATCCTGGACTTACTTTCGATGTAGCCTTACATTTTGGAACTTTGATCGCTGTTTTGACATATTTTTGGAAGGATTGGATGGCGCTCTTTAAAGCAGCGTTTCAATCACTTTTCAAAAAAGATAAAAAAGCTCCTCGAAGTCATGAAGAAAAACTTTTTTGGTATCTCGTATTTGCTTCAATTCCAGGTGCAGCCATTGGCTATATTTTGCAAAAATACGCAGAAACAGCCTTTCGCTCTCCCCTCCTGATTGCATGCACCATGACACTCATGGGTGTTTTACTTTGGTGGGTTGACACTGTTTCAAAAAAACAGAAAAAAATTGAAGAAATTAGTTTTAAAGAGAGTTTTTTAATCGGACTTTCTCAAGCTCTCGCGATTATTCCCGGTGTTTCTAGATCTGGAGTGACCATTACGACAGGCTTAAGCCTGGGACTGACTCGCACTGCAGCGGCGCGTTTTTCTTTTTTGTTAGCGACTCCTATTACAGCGGGAGCAGCCTTGGTAAAAGCGAAACCTTTTATTCAATCTGGGATAAATTTGGAATCTTTGGTCGGAATTGCCGTGTCAGCAATTTTCGGATTGCTCAGTATTAAATACATGCTCGCGTATTTACAAAAATATAGTTACAAAATATTTGTAGTCTACCGTTTTCTGTTTTCTTTAATGATTTTGATTGTCTATTTTTTGTGGAGAAATCCCAGCTAAATTAGAACTCGTCAGACATCGAAAAGTCCCCATCTAATAATTCTCCATCCGTGCTTTCTTTTCTAAAGAGCACCTGTCCTGGGTAAATAGCTGCGACTTTTCGTTGGACATCATCAATCTGAGATTTCGGAGTGGAGGTTCCCGCTCCAATGCCTAAATGTGAAATACCTTGTAGCCATTCCAATTTTACTAGATCCGGGGAATCAATATGATGAGTGCGGTCTGGTAAATATTTTTGGGCAAGCTTGGCAAGATTGCTTGTATTAGAAGAGTCGTATCCACCAATAATAAGCATGGTATCTACCCATTGTGCCAAGTCACTTACGGCTTGTTGTTGGTTCTTTACCGGCTTACATCGTGTGTCGACGGCTTTCATGTCGGGGTATTTAGTTTTACGAATGTAGTCGACTAACTTTTGAAATTTTTCTCGTGTGATCGTAGTCTGGCAAATCGCAATTGTTTTTCCCAAATTGCTAGGCAGTTGATCGACTTCGGCTTCGGAATAGACGACATGAATGTTATTGCCATAGCTTCGGCTCGCGATGATTTCTGCATGCGTGGGATTTCCCACCAGAATAATATTAAAGCCCTGGGACTCGAAGGTGCTTATTTTACGATAAACCCACTTCAGTAAAACAGGACAAGTGGCATCGTGGAATTCTATATTGCGTTTGATTAAATCTTCTTTGAGTTCTTTAGGATAACCATGAGCAGTGATGACAACCTGATCTACCCCTTGATTGGCCAGAGTGCTGAGATCTTGGTATCTTTCTAAAATAGGAATCCCATCATTCGCTAAATCTTGAACAATTTTAGGATTATGAACAATGGGTCCTAAAATAGGTTTACGGTGTTTTTGCGCAAGATTGATGGCTGCTTCAACACCGAAGCAAGTGCCAGAACTGCGCGCGACGATTACCTCTAAAGGTTTGTATTCTTGAGACATAGTTTCTTATTGAATGAGTGCAATGAAATGTCAAGACTAAGGCTTGAGCTCTACTCGCCTTGACAATCATTAAGGGAAACTGTAAGGAAAAATGAAAACAGTTTTCATTTAAATATGCTTAAAAAATTCATTATCTCTCTGTTTGTCTTACTCCAATCAATTTCTTTGTTGGGGACTCTTCATGCTCAGGAAAACGATCCCCGAGTATTAATTCACATCCTTGATTATCTTTCAAAAGATTATGCGGGTGCCGTTTCAGATGGCAAAATCGTTAATGCAGCGGAGTATCAAGAACAGGTAGATTTTGTAACAAATGCGCAAAGAATTGCTCAGCAAATTGAAGTGACTCAATCAAATCCAACTTTTCTTGAACAACTTGCTCAACTTAAAAAATCTATTTTAGAAAAACAAGCTGCGCCCAATGTCTCTTCATTAGCACGAGCCCTTCAGGCTCAAGTAATTCAAAATTCAAAAATTGAAATTTCTCCACCGCAATGGCCTAGCATTGAACAAGGCAAAAAACTTTATGGTCAAAACTGCGCAAGTTGCCATGGTGTTGCAGGGCATGGAGATGGTCCTGCTGCGAAAGCCTTAGATCCCTCACCCGCTAATTTTTTAGATGAAAGCCGATTTGCTGATATTTCCCCTTTTCAAGCTTTCAACTCCATACGCTTAGGCGTTGCTGGGACTTCGATGGTTCCGTTCTCAGCATTGAGCGATCAAGAAATATGGAATTTAGCATTTTATGTCATTTCACTACGCTATCAAAATTTAGATCGTGGCTCTCTTCCCTCGCCGTTACTGCTTTCATTAAAAGAAGTTTCTTCTTTATCGGATAAAACAATTCGGGAGCAGCAAGCTTTATCCGAGCCACAAGCGGTTTCAGTGTTGGCTGCGACAAGATTGCAAAGCCCTTCTGCAAGTTCTAACACACTAGGATTGGCAAAAGAATATCTGTCAAAAGCTCGCCAAAGCCAGCAACAAGGAGATCTCAGCCAAGCAAAAAACTTTGCTTTAATGTCTTATCTTGAAGGAGTGGAACCCGTCGAGGTTCGTTTGCGCGCCAGCAATTCTAAATTAGTCGCTGACATTGAACAAACGATGGCGGATTTGAGAGTCGAATTGGAGCGTGCCTCCCCTACTTCTATCATTGAAGATAAAATCAATCAGGCAGCTCGGCTCATCGAAGAAGCGGATAGCATTCTTCAATCTAGCTCACAGCACTCTCAATGGTTTATTTTCTTCATGGCTTTTTCAATCATCCTTCGGGAAGGATTTGAAGCTGTTCTTATTTTGGTAACCATCCTAGGCGTCGCCAAAACGCTCGGTGCTAAAAAAGCAGTTCAATGGGCTCATTCGGGATGGATCGCTGCGCTCCTTTGCGGAGGTGTTGCTTGGTTCTTCTCCGGTTGGCTTTTGGGAATGAGTGGAGCTAATCGCGAAACCATGGAAGGTGTGACCTCCTTATTTGCAATGGTGGTTTTGCTTTATGTGGGTTTTTGGCTGCATAGCAAAAGTGAAATCGGCAAATGGACAGCCTACATTAAAAAACAAATGGACAGTGCTCTCGAAGGTGGAAAATTATTTGGGATCGCTTTAATTTCATTTATTTCTGTGTTTCGAGAAGTTTTTGAAACAGTCTTATTCTTAAGAGCTTTATGGTTGGAAGGTGCTTCTCTCGAGAAAGCTTATCTGCTTGCGGGGATTATTTCGGCATTTATAGCGGTTTTTATAATGGCCAACCTTCTCTTGAAATGGAGTGTTAAACTTCCTCTTACCAAACTTTTCGCCTTTTCTTCCGCCATCATGGTGATTCTCGCCGTCATACTCACTGGCAAAGGCGTGCGTGCTTTACAAATTGCAGGTCACATCTCCATTACGCCCATTGCATTGCCTATCGATCTTTCTTTGATTGGAATGTTTCCGAGCCTTGAAACACTAGTTTCTCAAGCGATGATTTTGGCACTTATTTTTCTTCTTTGGGCTTACGAAAAGAAAAGTAGAATAGCTCAAGTTTAGCCCAAAATTTCTTTTCTCGCTTTATCAAAGGCTTGTTGTAATTCTTGATAGCTCTGTGTGACAGGGAACTGAGGAAATTCTTGGATGACATTTTGAGGGGGCTTGAAAAGTATGCCATGGTTCGCCTGTTGAAGCATTCCCGTGTCGTTATAAGAATCACCCGCCGCGATGACTTTAAAGTTTAATTCCTGCAAAGCTTTTACCGCTTTGGTTTTTTGGTCTTTGAGTCGCAGCTTATAATTTACAATTTTACCTTCCGGGTCCATTTCTAAAGAATGGCAAAACAAGCAAGGAAATCCTAATTGCTTCATCAAGGGTTGAGCGAATTCGTAAAAAGTGTCCGATAAAATAATGACCTGGAATTCTCCCTTGAGCCAATTTAAAAACTTTTCAGCGCCTTCCAGGGGCTTTAAAGTAGCAATCACCTCTTGAATATCTTTCAACTTAAGATTGTGCTCTCCTAAGATTTTCAGTCTTTTCTTCATGAGAACATCATAATCCGGGATATCACGGGTGGTGAGCCGCAGCTCTTCAATGCCAGTTTTTTCTGCAAAACTAATCCATATCTCGGGAATCAAAACTCCCTCTAAATCTAAGCAAGCAAGCATGATATTCTCCTTTTCATTCCAGTCCTTTTCTTATAATAAAACAAGCCTATGAAAACGATGGTGGTTTTGCCCACTTACAATGAAATTGCTAATCTTGAAAAGATGGTTTTTTCCATTTTGTCGATTTATCCATCGATTGAAGTTTTAATTGTAGATGACAATTCACCCGATGGCACCGGTAAATTAGCGGATCAATTAGCCCAGCAAAAACCTCAATCCATTCATGTAATGCATCGCCAAAATAAGCAAGGTCTTGGAAAAGCTTATCTTGAAGGTTTTCGAAAAGCTTTAGATTTGGGTGCGGACCTCATTGTGCAAATGGATTGTGATTTTTCCCACCCCGTGGAATTAATTCCTCTCATGATCGATTCACTTCAAAAAAATGATTTCGTTTTAGGCTCGCGTTACATCAAAAATGGCGGAACTGAGAATTGGGGATTGGTCCGGCAAATGATTAGTCGTGGGGGAAATTTCTATGCGAGACAAGTGCTTGGTAGTCCTATTAAAGATTTAACCGGTGGTTTCAAAGCTTTTCGTAAAAAAGTGATAGAATTTATTCTCACCTGCCCTTTGGATTCGAGCGGTTATTCTTTTCAAATCGAAACCACCTGCTTTGCAAAAGCTGCAGGTTTTAGCTGCCAAGAAATTCCTTTTATTTTCAAAGACCGCGTTTTGGGTGAATCCAAGATGTCCAAGGATATTATCCTAGAAGCCTTTCTAAAGACTTGGAAGCTTCGCTCCCAAATCAAAAAGATGAAAAAAAAAACTGAGCTGAATACCTTCAGCGATCCTGAAATTGTCTTGGAACAAAACTAATGAAATCGATGCGAGAAATTTTATCTAATAATGAAAAAAGTTTTTCATTTGAAATTTTTCCTCCAAAAACTCAAGAGGGTGAAGCACAGCTTTTCAAAAACTTGGCAGAACTTCAGAAGTTGAATCCCCATTTTATTTCAGTGACCATGGGCGCGATGGGTTCAAATCAGCGCAACACACTAGACATAGTCGAAAAAATTGAAAAAGAGGGCTTCACAACAGGCATTGCTCATCTCACTTGTATAGGTTCCGAAAAAGAAAAGATTAAAGCCTCACTTCAAGAAATGAAATCGAAGGGCATTCGCCATCTTCTCTGTTTACGTGGCGATCTTCCTCCTGGAAATCCCCATCCTTTTCCTGCGAATGGTTTTAAATATGCCAATGAACTCGTAGAATTTATTAGAATTGAAAGTGGGGATTATTTTACCTTAGGTGTGGCGGGATACCCTGAAGGGCATATCGAAGCCAAAAATCTAGAAGATGATTTGAAAAGTTTGAAGCGAAAAGTAGATGCAGGCGCAGAATTTGTCATTACCCAACTTTTTTTCAATAATGATGATTATTTCAGTTTTGTAGATAGAGCAAGAGCATTGGGGATTCAAGTTCCCATCATCCCAGGCATCATGCCCATTACCAATTTCTCTCAGTTAGAGCGTTTTATTAAAATGTGCGGCGCCAAAATACCTGAGGAAATGTTTCAAGATTTACTTAAAATCAAAGAGGATGCAGAAAAAGTCCGGGAATATGGCATTGAATATGCCGTAAAACAGTGTCAGAATCTTATTCAGAGAGGCGCGCCGGGACTGCATTTTTATATTCTTAATCAAACCGGGCCGATTCAAAAAATTTATGAGGCCCTTTCTTTGCAAAAATAAACTTGCTCGTATTTTAAAAATAGCAGCGCCCGCAGTAGGTCATTTCCACGCAGGCGCTGCAGATGTATTTTTATAGATCTTAAGTTCTATTTTTCAATAATCGTAATTTTCTTAATCGTATCACCGCGAGAAATTTTATCTGCGACTTCTTGTCCGGCGATGGTTTGTCCAAACACTGTGTAAGCACCATCCAAGAAAGGTGTCGGCGCTAAAGTGATGTAAAATTGCGAACCGCTCGAACGTCTTTGAGGATTGGCTTGATCGCCCAAACGAGCCCAAGCTAAGGCACCTTTGCCATGTTTCAAACCATTGGTGGCTTCACTCACAACGGTATAACCAGGTCCGCCGGTACCATCGCCTTTGGGATCACCGCCTTGAACGACGAAGCCGGGTTCCACTCGATGAAAAGTCAATCCATCATAAAAACCGGCTTTTGCTAAATAGACGAAATTGTTCACCGACCAGGGGGCTTTTTTCACATCAAGACTGACCTTGATATCGCCTTTGCTGGTCGAAATGACGGCCTCATAAGTTTTATTCGCGTCGATGCTGAGTTTTGTGGGTTCTTGAACGGCTGGATTTGCTGACATAACTTCTCCTGTATAAATGAGGGAAAATAGAATAAATGCACTTGCGAAAAATTTCTTCATTTTTTCTCCTTTTAATTTTGGGTCATTGTTTCGACCACTTCCTTAACAGATTCAGAAAGGCCTTCCAAGCTATAACCACCTTCTAGTGCATAAAGCAGCGGGATGGATCCACAGGCTTTTTGCATTCGTCCGATAGATTCAGCCATGGCTCGAAAACCTTGCTTGGTGACTTCCATTCCACCTAAAGGATCTTTGATATGCGCATCAAAGCCTGCCGAAATGATTAAAAAGTCAGGCTGATAGTTTTTAACGGTGGGCTCAATGTATTCCACAAATTGTTGATGATAAATTTTATCATTACATCCACCGGGTAAGGGCAGATTTAGAGTGTAACCCTTCCCTGCTCCTTTGCCACGTTCGTCTTCCGCGCCTGTGCCGGGATAAAAGGGATATTGATGCGTTGAAATGTAAAAGACGTCAGAGCGTTGTTCAAAAATATGCTGAGTGCCATTTCCGTGATGCACATCAAAATCCAAAATCAGCACTTTTTTAAGTCCAAACTTTTTCAGAGCATATTCTGCGGCGACGGCAACATTATTGAATAAACAGAAACCCATCGCATGGTCACGCTCTGCATGATGACCTGGTGGACGAGGAAAGGCAAAGGCTGCATCTAACTTAGCCTCCATCAATTCATCGACGGCACTGAGTAACCCTCCCACGGCGAGTTGTGCGGCTTCCCAGGAATGCTCGGAGGCATGGGTGTCACCGTCAAGATAAGTCGAAGTTTTGCCTGCGGTGTTTTTTACTGATTGAATCATTTCAGGAGTATGGACCAAAGCGATTTCATCCTCTGTTGCAATGCGAGCTTGCAGTGAAACACATTTTTTGATGAGCCCTGACTGATCCAACATCTGCTGAATCGCTTTGAGCCTTTCAGGACATTCCGGATGATGTAATCCTGTAATATGTTCTAAGTAGTGAGGGTCTTGAATAATTCCTATTTTGTTCATATTTGACTTCTCGTTTCGATTAGGTAGGAAGGCATTCTAACCTAAGAGTTTAATGGCTTCAATGGAGAGTAAATATGTCCCTCATTTTATTTGAGCAACAGGGTCCGATTGGAAAAATCATTCTGAATAAACCCGAACAATTGAATGCGATCAATCCAGAGATGGGGGATGAATTAAAAGCTCTGATTCCCCAACTCAATCAAAATAAAGATTTACGGGTTGTTATCATTACAGGTTCGGGCAAAGCCTTTTCCGCCGGTGGAAATCTCCAATTCATTTTAGATCGCACCCAAAGAAATTCTGAGCAGAATAAGCAGGACATGATTGAGTTTTATTCTAAATTTCTTTCGATTCGAAATATCGAAGTGCCAACGATCGCGATGATGCAAGGACCTGCGATTGGGGCGGGCTTCTGTGTTGCGCTGGCTTGTGATTTGAGAGTGGCGAGCGAAAATGCGAAGATGGGCGTAAACTTCGCTAAAATTGGCTTAAGTTCTGGAATGGGTGGTTTGTATTTTCTGACTAAACTTTTAGGCCCCGCAGGCGCTGCGGATTTGCTTTTTACGGGACGCACTTTGGACGCCAAAGAAGCCAAAGAGCTTGGCCTGATCAATCAACTCTGCGCGAATGATCAATTGGAAAAAGTGACTTTAGATTTAGCGAATCAAATCGCGGCGAACGCTCCTATCGCTTTGAAAATTATGAAACGGGGAATTTCAAAGGCTGTCATCGGAGACTTAATGGATGTGTTTGATTATGAATCTTCAGGTCAGGCCCAGTGTTTCATGAGCGGTGATTTGAAAGAAGGCATTCAAGCCATCCAAGAAAAACGCCCTCCCCTTTTTAAGTCTTCATGATTTTTTATGAAGGTGTTTTTTAGGAGAACCCAACCAATTTTCTATTTCTTCAGTATATTGATCCTCATTTTGATAAATGATCAAAGGTTTTTCGACCTTGATCTCACCGGCCACGGAGAAAACAACTTCGGCCATGAAATGAGTGGCAGGACGATCTGCAAAGGGATGGATGAAGCAAAGTCTCTGAATTTTAAGCTTTTGCCTGGAAAGTTCTGACAGAAAATCTTCGAGCCTTAAATTAGGGTAAATCACCAAAAATCTTGCCTTTTTTTTCATTAAAAAACGAGCACTTGAGATCAAGTCCTGCATGTTTCCCTTAATCTCATTTTTGGCAATTGCTTTAAGACCATTGAGAGGCGGCTTACCTGACTCAGCCTTTCGGTAAGGTGGATTACTCAAAATCACATCCATGCTTTGAGTCGCAAGATGCTTCTTCAACTCTTTCCAATTACAGCAAAGAATCTCTAGTTTTTTTTCGAGTTTAAATTTGATTTGGTTCAGCTGAATATAATGGGCAAGCTCTTCTTGAACTTCCACCGCCGTGGCTTTTGCAGCTTTTCCCCTCAACAAGGAAAGAATCGCAAGCACCCCCACTCCAGCTCCAAGATCACAAACTGTTTCGCCTTCTTTAATGTTCGCGAATTGCGCTAGCAACATGGAATCAAGGTTGTAGCGGTAACCTTTATCGGGCTGAAGGAGTTCAATGGGATCCATTAGAAGGTGGGCTGAATGACGCCACACGCAATGCGTGCGCCTGAATTTCCAGAGGGATTGGTGAGTTCGTCGTCGTAAGCGGCATGAATGACAATGCTCGTGCCTTTGTCCTTTAACAGAGAGCTCTTATTGGAACCTAAATTCACATCCGTTAAAACGTATTCCAAGCGACCTGCTAAACTTTCGTCTTCTACCTTTAAGTTTGGAATATCGCCTGCATGTGCACCGGATTTATTTTTGAAGCCATGTTGACGAGTCGTTGGGTTGAAATGGGCTCCTGCGCTTGTGAATTCAGGTCTTTCACATAAGCCTATTTCGTGAATGTGGATACCGTGATTTCCAGCAGGAATTCCAACGACCTCTACAATCATCTTTACCCCTTCGACGGTTTCAAAAAAAACCGCTCGACCAATCTGTCGACCTTCGGAATTATAAATTTCTGCCTTGGCTTGATATTTGGGAGCGGCAGGAGTTTTCGGAGCTTTTGCAAAAATGGAACTTTGAATAAAAATAACGAAAGAAAATAATATCAGGAATGCGGATAATTTTTTCATAATTTTTTCCTTCAGCTGTGATCTTCTAATCCCTTTATTTCGGGAATGAGTTTCATGAGATGATTTTTGATGCCGTCTTCGACCGTTCTTTTTTGAGAACCGCAGCCAAGGCAAGCACCGACCATTTTTACCTTAACAATTCCTTCTTCAACTGCCAACAATCTTAAGTCGCCTCCATCCCGTTTTAAACCAGGTCGAATATCCCGATCGAGAATGGCGACGATTTTTTGAATGAGTCCACGATCGCTTCCTTGGATGACCGATTCGTCTGTGACGTCCACGGTCGGTAGTTCTAAAGGACCTTGATAACCTGCCATTCCGCCTAAAGCATTGAAGACGTATCGATAGCCCTCTTTCGATAAAGTTTGAGCCACGGTGAGTGCGGTATTTCCATTCGCGCAAATGGTGAGGATGGGTCGATTTTTATCCGACATTTCGACCATGCGGGTGAAAACTTGTTGAGCAGGAATGTGCTTCGCTTGAGGAATATGGCCATGCGACCAACCTTCATCGGAGCGAACGTCTAAAACTAAAAGATTGGGTGTATTTTGAATCAGATCAATCACTTGTTCTTTCGGAACTTCGTAATAGCCCAAGCCTGAAAAAATAGCATTCGGATGAACGGGCAGACCTCGCGCAATCGCCGCGATTTGGTTTCTCAGCACCTTCAATTGTTCTTCCTGGTTATCGATAAGTTCTGAAATCTTTTTTTGCAGCTTATCGATTTTTTCCTCGAGAACTTCGATGTCTTTTTTACCGCCACCAAACATATTTTTCCTTTAGCCTATTTCAAAGGCTTTAACTCAAGCACCACGGGACAATGATCGGAACCCAAGGTTTGGGTTTGATAGTAAGAATTCTTCACCTGACTTTTAAGTTTGTTATCTACAAAAAAATAATCGATTCTCCAACCCACATTCCGAGGTCTGGCACCAGCTCGGTACGACCACCAAGAGTACCATCCCCCACCCTTTTCATATTCCCTAAAAATATCGCAGTAATCGTGTGACACAAGTTTATCGATCCATGCGCGTTCATGAGGCAGAAAACCCGTATTTTGAATATTTTGCTGCGGACGGGCCAAATCGATTTCAGTATGAGCTGTGTTGAAATCTCCGCAAAGGATGACGGGTTTGCTTGCACGAAGTTTATTGGCCAACCCTAAAGCTTCATCGCTATATTCCAATTTATAAGGCACTCGGGAAAGATCATCTCTGCCATTAGGGTAGTAACTATTAATCAGATAAAAATGGTCAAATTCAGCAACGAGAGTTCGTCCTTCATCATCAAACTTGGTGATTCCTAAACCTTCTTTGATGTCAGGCGAAGTGTCTTTGATAAATAAAGCGACGCCACTGTAACCTGGTTTTTTTGCAGAGGACCAAAAACTTTTATAGCCTAAAGGAGAGATTAATTCTTCACCTAATTGGCTTGGATTGGCTTTTGTTTCTTGCAGAGCCAAGACATCGGGCTTTTCTTGTTCGAGCCATTCTAAAAAACCTTTTTTGGCGACCGCTCGAATGCCGTTTACATTCCAGGATATTAATTTCATCGAGATCCATCCTCGTCATCGTCCATCAATTCGATGAGCCGATTCCTTTGTCGTTTTGCATCTTCATAGCCCAAATCGAGAAGCTCGTTCAAATACTCTTTCGCAAAGGTCAGATAGCTCAACATTTCAATGGCACCATCTGTATTCACATCCAGCAGTCGAGTTAAAAGCTTTTCCATGCTGGAAAACTCGAAGGTTCCGGCCTTGCGGGCTTTATGAAACCAGCGTTGAAAAATTTCACTGACGAATTCGGAAGGCAAAATTTCCACATATCGTAGTTTGCGCAAACCTCGACTGGCAATATCTCCGATGATGCCTTGTTTTTTAAGGTAACGATTTACTTTAGGAATGTAATCGTCTCCGAAAACGTTTTCGCTCCAATCGATAATTTTGTTAATACGCTGAGCTTGTTCCAAATCGAATTGAATGCGATCGAGAAAAATTCCATTCATGATTTTACCCATCAGTTCGGCCACGGAAGGCGGATGAGTCATTTCCTTATTGTCATATTTTTCAACTTCTTCGGGAGTTGCACGGTGACGAAGGCCGATAATGATAATTCGATCCGCACCCAGTTGAATGGCCGGAGACATGGGGGTGAAAAGTCTTAAGCCCCCATCGGTGTAATAAATTTTTCCAATTTTTACCGCGGGAAAAACCACTGGAATCGCGGCCGATGCCATGACGTGATCCACTTTGAGGGGTCCGAAGTGATGGATGTATTCTCCGGTATATTCCAAATCTTCTCTTTTTTGAATGAAGAGCTCGCAGCGTCCACTTCGAGTGTTTGTAGTAGTTACTGTGACGGCTTGAACACTACCCTGATTAATGTTTTCTTGAATTTGATCGAAAGAAATAATCTTGCTGAGATGCTCATTTAAAGGTCTTGTATCAAAAAATGAGCTGAGATGCGGTCCCCCTTTATTCCCCAAGTTATATGAATCAAAGGAGGTGATGTTTCTTAAAATACCAGTGACTGAATTCACTACGAAACTGGCTGCAGTCGATAAACTTCTTTTATAAATATGATCTTGAGTGAGGTCGAGCCAAAGCTTGCGCATGTGCTCGCCTTGAGCGAGAGGATTCTGAGCTGTGGCAGCCAGACCGACTGTGTTGATGGCTCCTGCAGAACTTCCGCAAAGCACATCGAAGGCTTTGCGTGCGATATTTTTGGGTAATCCACTACGAATGTAATGAATGACACCTGCTTCATACGCGGCTCTTGCGCCTCCTGCCGATAACACTAGGCCTAAGTAGCCCATTCCTACCTCCCTTGAAGGTTTAGGGTATAAAGATATTTTTTTATTGAACTATTGTCTAAATTACCATCTTTTTTTAGCATTTTGATAAACAATCGTCGCGAGCAAACTGAAGACCGATCTATATTCGCAGTGCAAATGAAATTCCTTATTTCTGTTTTCAGTTTACTTTTATACGAATACTTGACTAAAGTTTTTAAATGTTTGTCACTCATTTACCCTTAGGTCCCCTTCAATGTAATTGCACCATTCTCGGATGTGAGAAAACAGGTGAGGCTATCGTTATTGATCCCGGAGATGAAGCTGAAAAAATTATTTCGATTTTAGAAAAGCAAAATTTGAAGGCTAAGTATATTGTCCATACCCATGCGCACTTTGATCATATCGGTGCAACTCAAGATGTGTACGATGCTTGTAAATCAGAAGTGTGTTTACATCGTGAAGATTCTTTTCTTTATGAAAATGTAGCCATGCAATGTGCTTTGTTTGGTTTTGCGCCGAAGCCAGTTCCGGCCATCACCCATTTTCTCCAACAAGGGGATTCACTTTCCTTTGGCGACCATAAGTTGGATGTGTTACACACACCCGGCCACACTCCGGGAAGCCTGAGTTTTCATGTAAAAGCAGAAGGGCCGCTTCTTTTTACAGGAGATACTCTTTTCATGCAAAGCATCGGACGCACGGATTTGTGGGGTGGAGATTATGATCTTATTTTAAAATCCATTCAGGAAAAACTTTTGCAATTTGGGGATGATACGATTGTACATCCCGGCCATGGACCTTCTTCTACGATTGGTTTTGAGCGTAGAGAAAATCCTTTTTTATCTGATATTTAGCTATAGACCTTTGATTTAAAAGTTGAGACAATTTTAAACCTAGAGGGGGCACCTTAAGGAAGGTTGTCCTTATGTTCAAAAAAATCCTTACTCTTCTGAGTATCACTTCTCTTCTCCTCACATTAGGTATTTATTCTTGTACGGGTGCTGCACCTGCAACGGGTGGTGATAATACCGATATTGAAGGCGCCGGACCCGGTGGTACAGGCGGAGGAGGCGGTGGAAATGGCCTCGATGGAGCAACCGCTTGCAATGGAAGTGCCCTTCCCTCTTTTCCCGATGCAGAAGGTTTTGGAGCCTGCAGCACAGGAGCTCGTTCGAGTTCTGCAAAAGTCGTTTATGTGACGAATACCAACGCCAGTGGCCCTGGATCTTTGCAAGATGCGGTCGATCAAAACGGAAGTAAATACATTGTTTTTTCCACGAGCGGCGTCATTCCTTCGACGATTACTATTCGTCATCCCAACATCACTATTGCCGGACAAACATCCCCCGGAGGAATTATTATTCAAGGTGGCTTGATCTGCGATAATGTTTACGATCCCTACAATTGCCAAAATATTATTGTACGACATTTAAGAATGAGACCCGGCAACTCCGGAGAAGGCGATGCTTTAAGAGTGGGAGGATCGACTCATTTTATGGCAGATCATTTATCTTTAGAAAATGCGAGCGATGAAGCGACTGAAATATCCCGTTCAAGCAATGTAACGATTCAAAATTCAATTCTTGCTGAAACGCTGACCGACCATAATGAAAATGGCGGATTACTCATTAATTACTCGACACTTCAACATAATCTACAATCCATTTCTATTCATCATAATGCTTACATTCGCCTCGGCGGTAGAACTCCCGCAGAGATTAGCTGTGAAAATAACAGCGATGGCGGTTTAACTTCGAATTGCGATGGCCATTACTTGAATCTTGAGATTTCCCACAACCTGGTTTGGGATGCGCAAAATCCGCTCTACTACAATCGTTGCACCGGCAATAATCAAGGCAATGATTGCGGTTTACAAGAAAGCCAATATGTCAATTTGAACTGGATCGGAAATGTGGCGGTCTTTAAGTTGACAAGCGATCCGTTGATGATGATTGCGGAGCTTGCGGATAATCCACTGAATTTGATTTATTCTTCTGATAATCAAATGCGAATTGGAACGAGTAGTTTATCTGTTTATAGTCCTGCCTTCGCAAATAGTTCAGCTTCACGATTAAATTTTCCTGGCATCACCAACACGCCTTCTGCAAATTTATTAGACTATGTTCGATCGAATGTCGGTGCCTATCCTCTCGATAATATGGACCAACGCATGATGGCCTATGTATCTGGGAATGTTCAATCGACTCCGACGATTCCACGAGGCAGCTCAGGCACTAATCCGGCTAACGATGCTTATTCGAACTTATCGGGAAATCCTGTCGCCGATTCAGATCAAGATGGAATGCCGGATGCCTGGGAAAGCAGTCATGGTTTAAATCCTAATGTTCAGGACCATAATGGAACTCATCTTTCAAGTGCAGGCTACAGTAATTTAGAGGTTTATTTGAATGAATTGGCGGATCGAAGGGTTTCCACGGGCCAGTAAAATAAAAATCCCCAATCTTCAAATTTGTCGCTATAATCTAAATGAATGAGCCCATCGAATCGATCTAAGCTAGCATTAGTGCTTTCAGGAGGGGGTGCTCGCGGCGCTTACGAAGCCGGGGTGATTCATTACCTCCGCACTATGCTTCCCAAGTCTTGCAGAGCCCGAGTTTTTGAAATTATCTGTGGAGCATCTGTGGGGGCTCTTAATAGCTGCTTCATGGCCTCCACAGCTCATGTTCCAGAGCTTCAGGGCAATGAAATTTATCATCTTTGGGAAAAAGTTCGCGAAGAGGATATTTATAAAAGAAACCTCAAAGCTCTTTTCGAGTTCATCAGTAAAAATACCGGCGGTATGATGATGAAGTTTTTGCGTCGTCCCGGTAAAGATACGCCTCATTTTCCAGGCTTTTTAGACACCTCCCCTTTTCTTCCTTTCATCACTCAAGCGATTCCTTGGAAAAGAATTGGGCGCAATATTCAAGAAGGCTCGCTCGAAGCGCTTTCCATTGTCACTACCAATGTTTTTACGGGTCGCTTAGAGCTGTTCATTGAAAAAAGCGAAAAGACCCAATATCGAGGCGATGCCCTCACTCATTTTGGCCCGATTCAACCTGTGCATGCAGCGGCTTCGGCTGCCATTCCTGTTGTTTTTCCCACGGTGATGATCGATGGAATTGCTTACACCGATGGCGGATTACGCTTGAACACCCCCTTATCGCCAGCGATTCATTTAGGAGCGGATTCCATTTTAGTGATTGGCTTGAATCACCGTGCGAAGCCTGGAGAAAAAGTCCCCTTTCAAGGAGTAAAAGGCGAGCACCCTGCTTTGGGACAAGTTTTAGGTCGAGTGATGAATGCGATGTTCCTCGATAA
The DNA here is from genome assembly GCA_964556135.1 of uncultured Pseudomonadota bacterium. Classification (GTDB taxonomy): domain Bacteria; phylum UBA10199; class UBA10199; order JADFYH01; family JADFYH01; genus CAYPXN01. Next base: position 51,699 of record CAZKUY010000004.1, on the reverse strand, counting down.
AATTCAAAACGATATGGAACAATTGGAAAGAATCAATCACGTGATCGATTGGTGCCAAGAACTTTATGGAAAAAGTTTTTTACCTAAGATGAATAAATTTTTAAAAGCGAAAGAAAATGTAGGTTCGTTTGGTGAACGAGGTCTTAAAAAACTCAGAGTCTTTCGAATTCGTCCGTCTCAAGATATCGGAAATATTTTCAGCCAATGTTTTCGTCATGAAGGCGAAGAGCACTTTACCTCTTTCGAAAAATTTCTGATTCGTTTCTTAGATGCGGATACTAAAGGTGGCATCGATATGCTGTCTTACATTAGTTTTCTTCCCACCTATCTCAAACGTTTATTGGAATTGGGTTTTGAAGATGCAAGGACGCGTCATGATGAGATTGTGGAATTCATGAGTTCATAAAAAAACCCTCTCCGCTGAGAGCAGAGAGGGTTAGCAAAGACTATTGTCTTCAATCTATTTTCTTCGTCTTATCGCGAAACTTGCGATCACAAAAACAAAAGGTAAGAGCGAAGTCAATCCGCCCACCGAACCAACACTCATCGAGCAGCCTCCGCCCGCAACTCCAGCTCCACCGCGGGGCAAGGGAACTTGTTGATCACGAACATCATGATCGGCTGCTGCTAAGGCTTTTCCATCAAGTGTATAGGTGAATTGATTGAAAATGGGCGCCGTGGTTTTTACGGTAAGCACTCCGTGTTGTTCGCCAACTTGAGTAGGCGCAAAATTAACGGCCACGGTGCAATGAGATCCAGGTAAAATGTCTGCCGTGCAATCTGAAATATTGACATTGAAGTTCGTATTATCGACGCTTGCTTCGCTTACTTTCATCGCAATGTCGCCGACATTCGTAAGCACTAAGTTATGAGCCAGGGTCGAGCCAACTTGGGTGTCCGCATAACGATGAGTATTACTTTCCAAGGGCACCAAAGCGGGAGTCGCTTCTACTGCACCCAAATCACACTTCTTTTCAACGCTTGGGCTGTAAGGTCGCGCAGAAGCTCTTTGATCAATCGTCAGAAGGGCTGCAGTCTCCCCTAATCCTAGTCTGCATTGAGTTTGAGGGATTTTGTCGATAACAGGGCTTCCAGGAATAGGAGTATGATTTCTTTGCAAGAATAACAGGCCCAATGAAGCGACAGAAAGCTCTCTCAGTTTAGCATCTAAAGGCTCTGTAACGGTTCCCGTTAAATTAGCAACACCAGGAGTCATATTTTGAATCCTACAAGCACTGTCTACAGCTCCAATTAAGTTTATATTATAGGTTTGAAATAAATCGCCCGCTCCAGCGGTGACACAATCATTGGCTGCACGATCCAAACCGATATGATTATTCGCAAATACACTGGCTAAAGAAGCAAGTGTTCCACCTTCAATGTAAAATCCGCCTCCAGAAGATGAATGTGTTCCTGCGGTATCTGCATGGTTATTATAGAAAGTAGAAAAGTGAGTAACGCTTGTTCCTAATGTTTGAAAAAGTCCTGCGCCGCTACCCGTGGTTTGATTTCCTGAAACGGTGACATTCGCTAAATAAAGTTCCCCATTCGCATTAAAAAGACCTGCACCTTTTCCGCCCAGTGCACTCGTAGCATTATTTACGATTGAACTATTGAGAATGCTCAATTTGGCTTCGGATCGACCCACTCTCACATTGATCACACCTGCTCCAGAATAAGCAGTGTTGTCCTGGATGACGACGTTGTTTAAAATTGCAATTCCCAAATTGGAAAGACCGCCTCCCAAATCAAAAGCACCATTTCCAGCATGATTGTCTTGAATGAAGCTATCTTTAAGAAGCAAGTTTCCCAAATTTAAGATACCTGCTCCTCCACCCTTTCCATTTACGATCAAAACATTGGAGATGATGGCAGTTTTACCTGCAATAATGAAAAAACCCCTTCTTGAATTTTGACCATTAATACTGCTGATTCCATCTAGTGCACCCTGAATGGTGAGGTTTTTACCGACCTGAATCACTTGATCGCCTGTAGAAACAGTATAATCCCCTGCGGCAAGTTTAATCTCATCTCCATCCGCAGCAACACTTAAGGCTTGAGTGAGACTACATGCCATAGCGGCTGTAGAACAATCACTGCCACCGACGGGAGGCGTTGTTGAAACAAATAAGTTGGCTGCATATAAATTGTGAGGGGCTAAATAGCAAAAAGCAACGGTGAGGAAACTAAACAGAATTTTTCGCATAAGGGACTCCATTTTAAGTGGATGCCCCAACTTGAAGGGAGATATCGTTGCTTGCATCGAGCAGAGTTGTCTGAAAAGTGAAAAATCAAACTTGTTAAGGCTTGTCTATGTTTGAGACCAGCACGACGCACTCACCTCTCAAACCTTCTCGAGGAATGCGTTCGGATAGCTCTGAAGCTCGACCTCGAATAAATTCTTCATAAATTTTAGAGAGCTCTCTGGCAACGACCACTTGAGCTTCAGGATAAATTTGGGAGATTTCTTTGATAAGGCCAGACATTCTATTGCCCGCTTCATAAATCACAAGAGTGGCTTCTAATGATTTAAGACTTTCTAACACCTTTCTTTTTTTAGAGGGTTTGAGTGGGAGAAAACCCTGAAAATAAAAACGGTCTGTAGGAAGTCCTGAGCCACAAAGTGCCGCAATTGCCGCACAAGCTCCGGGGATGGGAATCACTCGAATACCTTCATCGATACAAGCTTTGACAAGTAAGGTGCCTGGATCTGAAATTCCAGGAGTGCCCGCATCGCTGATAACCGCAATGCTTTGTCCTTCCTGCATTTTTTCAATAAATTGTGGAATTCGACCCTGCTGGTTTTGAGAATAAAAGCTGAGTAAGGGTTTTGAAATTTGAAGATGGTTGAGCAGTTTTAAACTATGGCGTGTGTCTTCACAGGCAATCAAGTCTACGTTTTGCAAGGTTTTGATCGCGCGCAAAGTGATATCATCTAAATTTCCAATGGGAGTAGCAACAATGTAAAGAATTCCTGGATTCATAATTTGATTGAGCAGAGAGAAGCTTTATTTTTTTAATTTTAAGCCCGTCAAAGTATTCAAAGAGATTCAAGATTTATAAGTGAAGGATGTTAAAATTAAAAAAATAAAGCTTCTCTGTGCTCACCCGCTCACTCTTTGAAACCATTTGTCAGAGGAATTCTTCTGCCGTAGCCGAAAGCTTTCAAGGAAATGCGAAGCCCCGGAGGCGCTTGCTGCCTTTTGTATTCATTGCGGTCCACGCGAGATACAATGTCTTGCACCATTTTTTTCGAATAACCCACTTTGATGATTTGAGCAGGACTTTTATTTTCTTCCACATACAGCTTTAGAATTTCGTCTAAAGTTTCGTAAGGCGGAAGATCATCCTGATCTTTTTGATTCGGCGCAAGCTCGGCCGAGGGTGCTTTTCGGAACACTGATTCAGGAATAGCTCGATGTTTTTTATTCAGATAACGAGAAAGTTGAAATACTAAAGTTTTCGGTAAATCTGAAATTACGGCGAGTCCCCCCGCCATATCGCCATAAAGCGTGCAATAACCGACTGCCATTTCCGATTTATTACCGGTTGAAAGTAAAAGATATCCTTCCCGATTAGACAGAGCCATGAGCAAATTTCCACGGATACGGGCTTGAATGTTTTGTAGCGCCACATCCACCTTTCGAGGTTTAGCATCCCATTCCAAGGTGTCAGGATAGGATTTAAAAATTTTTCCAATCGGCAGTGTGAGATATTGAATGCCAAGATTTTTAGCCAAAGCCTTCGCATCACTCATGCTGCTTTGGCTCGAATAGGGTGATGGCATCGAAACGCCTAAAACATTTTTAGATCCACAAGCTTCGGCAGCAAGAGTTGCCACTAAACAAGAATCAATTCCACCGGATAGGCCAAGGATTGCTTTCTTGAAGCCAGACTTTTGCATGTAATCACGAATGCCTAAAACTAAAGCTTTTCGCACTTTTTCCATTTCGTGCACTTGATAGTAGGGTTCGGGTTTGAGTTGATCAATGTCGATGACTTGAAAATCTTCTTCGAAGCTTTTGAGTCGATTACAAATTTTTCCATCCCCATCGTAAACCAAGCTGCTTCCGTCGAAAATTAAATCGTCATTTCCTCCCACTAAATTCACATAGAGCAATGGATTACCTGAGGCTTGAGCGACTTTCGAAAGCAGTTTTTCTCTGAGGCTTCTTTTGCCCATGGAATAAGGCGAAGCGGAAATGTTAATTAAAAGATCTGCACCCTGCCCGGCTAATTCTTCGATGGGATTGATGGGATAAAGTTTGCGACCTAAAATCGATTCGTCATTCCAAATATCTTCGCAGATTGAAAGTCCGATGCGTCGTCCTTTATAAGGAAATACAAAGCTTTCTTCTCCCGCTTCGAAGTAACGACTTTCATCAAAAACATCATAAGTGGGAAGCAATCGTTTGCGAATTATTTTTTGTATCTTTCCCTCTTTGATGAAAGCGGCGGCATTATAAAGTGCTTTACCGACTTCTTCTTCATTAGGTTCTACAAAACCTAGAATACAGGCGATGCCACGCGTTTTTTTGACGACTTGCTGCAAGGCGCTTAAATTTTTTTCAATGAAAGAAGGTTTATCGAGAAGATCTTTGGGGGGATAACCGGTTAAAGTAAGTTCGGGGAAAACAATCAAATCGGCTTTCTTTTTTTTTGCGTTTTCAATTCCCTGCAATATCTTTTCGACATTTGCCGAAAAGTGGCCGATTTGAGTATTGATTTGTGCGATGGCTATTTTCATTTTTTAACCGCTGAGACACATAAATCAGGGTCGTCTAATTTGTAAAGCCAATGCTGAAGCTTTTGCTTTTTAAACTCTAGATTCAACCATTCTTTGACTGCTTCCTCGCCTTTTTCTGTCAGTTCTTTGGGAACTTCCATCTGAGTGCTAAGTTTCAGCCAAAACTTATCCTCTAAGGGCGCTACGGCCAAATATTGCTGATCGGCACATTCATAAAGTGCATAGCGCGCTAACTTTCCCTGAAATACAGGTTGAATTGCTTTTTGAACTTGGGAATCTAAAGGTGTGAGAAGTTGAGCGACGGCCTCTGTCATGGAAATATCAAGATAAGTCGCTTTTCTTTTTTTCTGAGGGACCGCGAGCTGCGCTAAGATCTGACAAGCAGCACCATAAGCCCCCATAAGATCCGCCAAGGGAATGCCAGGGATGAAGGGCCGTCCTAGACTACTGAGAGCGCTCAAGACTCCGGATTCAGCAAGATAGTTGAGGTCATGCCCTGCCCGGTCGCCACCTTTTTGCCCATATCCACTAATAGAAGCGTAAATAATGCCCTTATGGAGTTTCTTAGCCTCTTTAAAATCAAGCTTGAGGCGTTTCATTACTCCGGGTCTAAATCCTTCCACTACGACATCTGCTTGTTTGAGAAGCTTTTGTGCCAGCTTTAAACCCTTGTCCGTTTTGAGATCGACTTGAAGATATTTTTTGCCTTTTCTTAAAGCAGGAAAAGTAAGGACTTCTTGATCTAAAGGCGCTTGCAATACCGTCACTTCGGCTCCCATTTGAGCAAGCAAATAAGAGCAAAACGGCCCCGGCAGTAGCCTGGAAAAATCGAGAATTTTAATTCCTTGAAGTGCTTTCGCCATATAAAAAAAGGGATTTGAATTTTTATTCAAATCCCTTTGCATCTATTCAAATTTTAAAACTAAAGAATGGAACCTAATTTCAAGGCAAGGCCCATGTCGCCTTTTACTTTCAATTTGCCCGTCATAAAAGCCATCTGAGGATTTAATTTTCCTTCGATGAGGTCAGAAAACTTTGCGGAATCCATGGTCACCGTGCATTTCGCAGTGTCAGAAGGTCCTTCGGTGATTTTGCCACCGGGTTGAGTGAGATCCAAAACCCAAGTGCCGCCATTCTCGCCAGTGATGTCGAATTGATAAACAGCTTTTAAATTCGCTAATTTTTCGGCACGCTTTTCAAGTCGTTGAGGTAAGCGTTCTGTGAAAATTTCCTTAGGCGTTAATGCCATAAATATCCTCCTTGAATAAAGATGAGGTAAAATCATTATCAGCCGAATTTAAATCGGTCAAGAAATGATCTGTGGGATCTGCTTCGCTAATTTGAAAAGCCATTGGCCAATAAATAATACAAAAAAACTATATTTTGCGAATTTGGAAAGCTGCCATGAAAAGCCAAATCCTTTGGGAAGGATTAAGTTTGAAAGATGTCCGCTCAGGTAAAGCAGTAAATAAAGATAAATGAGGGGGCCCAAGGCATTATAGCGGATGGCTTCAATAAAGTGGCCATGGGAAAGAGAAATAAACGAACGAGTTAAACCGCATCCCGGACAATCCAATTGAGTGAGATGCTTGAAAAAGCAAAGAGGAATTCGACTCAGGGTTTCGACATCCACTAGAATACTTAAAACAAATATTCCAATTAAGGCCGCTAACGCGAGAGCCGAATTCCTCTTCGACAAAGTCATAAAAGCCAAATTACTTCGCAGCTTGCTTTTCAGCTAAGTCACCAATGAAAGGAATTTTCCATCGTTGACCTTGGTAAGCTTTCACCATGGCAACAATCCAAATGACGAAAATACCTAAATAAACCAAAGTTCCTAATAAACTCACTACCGTGGCCAATGCGCCTGAAATAGCGCCTAAAATGGCAGTTAAGATGGCGACTGCAATTTGAAGAATGAAAGCGCCTGCGCCCAAGAAGATCGCTTGCCAGGCATGGAAACGAACATCTTTGTTATCCTTTTCAATGAGCAAGAAAATGATGCCTGTAATGAAAGTGCAGAGATAGCACAATAAGGAAGCCACATTAGGGGCTAAACCAGATCCGCCGCTTCCAGGTGTATTTTGATCTGCCATGTTACGTCTCCTTTATGAGAATGAAAAAATGAATAAGTTCCGAGATAGTTTACTGCTTTTTCAGATTATTAAAAGAAAATACTCGAGGACTTTCAATAAAATTATTCATTATATAAGGAATCTAAGATGTCTTTATAGCGCTCGGTGACGAGTTTCCTCTTTACTTTAAGAGTGGGAGTTAACTCCCCTCCCTCAATCGTAAAGTCCTGATGCAGGATAGCAAAGCGTTTAATGGTCTCATAGCTGGGCAATTGCTTGTTTTTCTCTTCTATTCTTTTCCGCACCGTTTCATGAATTTTAGGATGTTTTACCAACTCTTCATGGTTCTCAGAGCTAATTTTATGAGTTTCAGCGATTTTCTTCACTTCATCCATATTCAAGGTCACCAGAGCGGACAGGAATTTGCGACGATCGCCATGGACCATGATTTGGCTGATAATGCTGTCAGTTTTGAGTAGATTTTCGATATATTGAGGAGCGACGTTCTTTCCTGCCGCGGTGACTATAATATCTTTTTTGCGATCCGTGATTTTAAGAAAACCATCTGCATCGAAAACACCAATATCACCGGTATGAAAGTAACCATTGGTGAAAGCTTCTTGAGTCGCTTCCGGATCACGATAGTATTCTTTAAAAACGTGATCGCCCTTCACAATAATTTCACCATCCGAAGCAATTTTTTCCTCGGTATGCTTTACAATAGGACCGACGGTGCCAAACTTATAACCTTTGGGACTATTGACGTTAATAGCTGCGGTTGTTTCCGTAAGACCATAACCTTCAACAATTAAAATGTCGGCCGCATGAAAAAATTCTGCTACTTCGGCAGATAAAGGCGCCCCACCCGAAAGAAAAAATTCAATTCTGCCACCTAATTTTTTATGGAGTTTGGAAAAAACTAAACTTTTTGCGATTTTATATTGAGCGAGCAAAAGTGGACTGACACTTTTTTTATCCTGCTTTAAGCGACTGATTTGTCCGCCAATGCTCACCGCCCAATGGAAAATCTTTTTCTTGAGAGGACTCGATGAGTTCACATCATGAAGAATTTTAGAGTAAATTTTTTCAAAAATGCGAGGAACGCAGGCCATAAAATGAGGCCGCACTTCCGTAATATTATCTAAAAGCTTATCAATACTTTCGGCATATACCTGAATGAAACCATTGCAAAGCTGATAGAATTGAAAAGCGCGCGCAAAGATATGAGCCAAGGGCAAGAAAAGCAATGCTTCGTGAGAATAAGGAAACTCAAAAGTATCTTTCAGTGCATCCATTTCAGAGGCAAAGTTTTTATGAGTCAAGACCACCCCTTTGGGTTTACCTGTAGTCCCACTCGTGTAGACGATGGTGGCCATAGAATCCAAAGGGATTTTATCCACTCGAGCTTCTAAACTTACCGCATCTGCAACATCACCTTCGAGAAGCTTTGAGAAGGAAGTTGTTTGAGGAGCTTGTCCTTCGATCAGAATGATCTCGCGAAGTTTAGGGACATTGCCTTTAATCGATTCAATTTTTTTGAGCTGTTGCTTATTCTCAACAAAGAGAATGCTGGCTTCAGAATGATTTAAAATAAACTCTGCATCGCTAGGTAGTGTCGAGTGATAGATGGGGACACTCACAGCTGCCAGCGAAAGGATGGCTAAGTCGGCCAATGTCCATTCATAACGCGTGCTGGAAAAAATGGCGACTTTGTCACCCGCTTGAACTCCTTTTTTTTGAAGCGCTGAAGCGATTTTTTCAACGGAGTCCTTAACCTCTAACCAGGAAATGTTTTTCCATTCATCTTTCGATTTGTAGCGAAAACAAGTTTTATGGCTTAATTCTTGTGCCTTGCTGGCAAACTGTGACAGGACATTTTCATATTTCATACAAACCCCTCATTAATAATGAATTCTTACTTAATAATATCTCCCCATTCCGTCTAGTGGAAACTCGACGAATTGAATCGCTTGAGAACTTTTATCGTAATCGATACTTAAAACAGCTAAACGAATGTCTTCATAATCTTTAGGATGCTTTTGAAGGTAAAGGAGAGCCGTTTTAGCTATTTTTGCTTGTTTTCTAGCATCGACGGCATCTAAGCCTAAACCAAAGCTTTGGGAGTGTCTGGTTTTCACTTCGATAAAGAATATTTTTTGACCGTCCCGGGCAATTAAATCAATTTCTCCCCAACGGCCTCGCCAGTTTTTTTCAATGATTTTAAGGCCTTTTTGCCTCAAATACTCGGAGGCTAGCTTTTCCCCTTCTTGGCCGATTTGTGTCTTTGCTTTGGTCATAGAGCATTAAAATCTTGCATCTTTTCAATCTGTTGTGTATTTAGCCCGCTCATTATTATTGAGGATCAGGAGTATTTATGTCTCGCAAATGTCATTTATGCAGTAAAACCCCTCTCGCTGGAAACACAGTGAGTCATGCCAACAACAAGGCTCATAAGCGTAGTTTTCCGAATTTGCAAAAAGTGAAGGCTGTGATTGCAGGTAAGGTAAAAAGTATTCTGGCTTGCACCCGCTGCATTCGCTCTGGTTTCGTCACCAAAGCTTAATTCCTAATTCTTTCAACGCTAATTATTCCGCTGAGCTTTTCTAAGGCTCGGATCACTCCCTTTAATTGGGATGTGCTTTTAATTTCTACTTCAAAAATATTCACTGCTTTTTCGTCATTGGTAGTTCGAATGGAAGCCTGGGCAATATTAACGCCTTCGTTCGAAATCGTTTTACTCATCGAAGCAAGAAGTCCAGGTCTATCGGAACTAACGACTTTCAGCTTTGCTTGATGGGCAGTTTCGCTCTTTTTATCCCAAGCGACATCTACTCTGCGCTCTGGATCCGTCGACAACACTTTTGCACAATCCGTAATGTGAACTACAACGCCACGTCCTCGAGTAATAAAGCCTAAAATTGAATCTCCCGGAAGCGGCGAGCAACAACGACCGAGAGACACCATGATGTCGTCATGGCCCCCTACTTTCACAACACTTTTGCCGCGTTCTTTCACCTTCTTAAATATTTTCGATAAAGTGCTTTCGGGCTTATTGAAGGCAGCCGTTTTTTCAATGATTAAATCTCTTGGCACTACTCGGTGTAAAAATTGAGAGGCCGGTACCTTGCCATAACCGACATGCATTTGTAAGGTTTCTAAGTCTTGAAAACCTAAATCTTGCATTGCTTTTTCTGCTTCTGAACCCTTGATGAATTTTGACGGACTCAGATCGAACTTTTCAAATTCCTTTTCGATCAATTCCTTACCGAGCTGAATACTTCGATCTCTTTGCTCTTGCTGAATGACTTGTCGAATGCGCGATTTTGCGCGAGATGTAACGACGAATTTCAGCCAATCTTTGGAAGGTTTATGGTTATTGCTGGTCAAAACCTCAATCGTATCGCCGCTTCGTAAACGGTAATTGAGCGGGACAATCTTTTCATTCACCTTCGCGCCCACACAGCGATTTCCCACATCCGAATGAATGGAATAGGCAAAATCGATCGGTGTCGCTCCGTGAGGAAGTTCTTTCACATCTCCATTGGGAGTGAAAACATAAACGTCCGTCGCAAAGAGGTCTAATTTTACGGTATCTAAAAATTCCGCAGGGTCTTTCAGCTCATTTTGCCATTTCAATAATTCTTGAACCCATTGAAATTTTTGCTGATCTTTATCATCAATCGAACCATTTTCTTTATAGTTCCAATGAGCAGCGATTCCCTTTTCTGCGACTTCATTCATTTCTTTAGTACGGATTTGAAACTCTGCGCGTTCTCCATCTGCACAAACAACTGTCGTATGAAGAGATTGATAATTATTCGCTTTTGGCATGGCGATGTAATCTTTAAATCGGCCCGGCACCGGTGTCCAAAGCTCGTGAATGATTCCTAAGGCGGTGTAGCATTGCGTGATGTTGGGAACGACAATTCGAAAAGCAATCAAATCATTGACTTGCTCGAAGCTGATATTTTGAGAAAGCATTTTTCGGTAAATGCTAAAGTAATGCTTCAAACGACCATAGGTTTGGTGCTGCACTTGATATTCATTCAATTTTTCAGAAACAACTTTGATTACTTTTTCAATGTAAGGTGCAGATTCTTTTTTCACGCTCTTCATCTTGTCATTTATATCTTCAAAGGCTTCAGGCTTGAGATAGCGGAAAGAAAGCTCTTCTAATTCTACTTTGAGCCATTGAATTCCCAAACGATTTGCCAGAGGAGCGTAAATGTCCATGGTCTCCCGGGCAATATTTTGCTGACGCTCTTCCGACAGATGCTCCAACGTGCGCATGTTGTTCAAGCGATCGGAAAGCTTGATCAGAATCACGCGAATGTCCTTCGCCATGGCCATGATCATTTTTCTAAAGTTCTCGGCCTGTTTTTCTTCTGCGCTGGAAAATTGTATTTTACTAAGCTTTGTTACCCCGTCGACCAAATGCGCGATTTCCGCACCGAATTCTTTTTTTACATCTTCTAAACTCGCAGAAGTATCCTCAACCGTATCATGCAAGAGCCCTGCAACGATGGAAGGAACGTCCAGCTTCATTTGAGAAAGAATTTCAGCCACTTCGATGGGATGGATAATATAAGGATCCCCCGAAGCTCTTTCTTGACCTTCGTGAACTTGTTTTGCGAAATTACCGGCTTTTTGAATAAGTGCGAATTCACCCTTGGGGTTATATTCTTGAACGCTTCGGATGATTTGTTGGACCGTAGTCATAGAAGGGCATTAAGTCTTGCGAGTGCTTCTTTCCTTTTCAATAAGCTCTATGATGAAATTCAAGGTTTTTTCAAGCTCATCATTCGTGATGACATAATCGTATTGAGACTTGAACTCTCTTTCATGCTCCGCACGAGCCAATCGCTTAATTTTGACCTCCGGAGCTTCCGTGCCTCTTTTACCCAATCGATCTGCCAATATTTGATCATCCGGGGCATCGATGAAAATCAAAACGGCATCTTGTCTCTTAGATTTTACTTCGAGAGCCCCTTGGGTGTCCAGGTCTAGTATGAGATCTTTACCGCTCTGAATCACGTCTAGAGTCTCTTGGAGGGCTGTTCCATACTGGTTTCCATGGACATGGGCCCATTCTAAAAAGGCATTGCCTTGGATCATTTTTTCAAATTTTTCGGAATTTACGAAATGATAGTCTTTGTTTTCCATCTCCCCAGATCGAATGGATCGAGTGGTATAAGAAACTGAATGAGCAATTCCCAGACGCGATTCAACCATTCGACACAGCGTAGTTTTTCCGCTGCCGGAAGGACCTGAAACGATAAAAATAATCCCTTGGCGACTGGTCATGAAAGGATGCTCTTCACTGAAAATGGATGATATTGACTTATTCTACGTTTTGAACTTGTTCACGCATTTTTTCAAGTTCATGTTTGCAAGCGACGACATGTTTCGAGGTTTCAGAGTGTTGGGATTTAGCACCAAGCGTATTAATTTCTCGATTGATTTCCTGGAGAATAAAATCAAGCTTGCGACCTACAGAATCTTTTTCTTTAGTCACTTCTCTGAAATGTTTTAAATGACTCGCTAAACGCTGTAATTCTTCCGAAACATCCGTGCGGTCCACAAAGTAGGCGACTTCTTGAGCCAGACGCCATTCATCGGGAGTTTGTTGACTTAATTTTTCAATGCGTTCTTTAAGGCGGAGTTGATAATCAGAAATGATTTCAGGAACTCTTTTTTGGATTTCTTTAACGTGTTCACTCACGAGATCGAGACGATGATCAAATTCTTTACGAACACCCTCCCCTTCTTTTTCTCTCATTTTTTCGACTTTTTGAAAAACGGTGGAGAGGGTTTTTTTGAAATGATCGAGCAGAACTTTTAAATCTTCTTCCTCATCTTCTAAGATGACGACATGAGGCAGACTGAGAAGATGCTCTAGCCGGGGACTTTCCTTCATTTTTAGTTTCTTATTAAACTTTTGAATGACTTTGAAATAGTGGTCGAGTTGACCTTCATCGATTTTGACTCGACCACGATGATTCGAGCCATTTTCTCGGATGAAAATATCAATACGGCCTCTTTTGAAATGTTTTTTGGTGTATTCGCAGAGTTCGCCTTCGAAATGATAAAAGCGTGGTGGAAGTCTTATGTTTACTTCACAAAAGCGATGGTTGACTGTTTTTACTTCAAAAGAAAATTGCTTATATTTTCCTTTATATTCCCCCGTGCCGTAACCGGTCATGCTTTTCATACAGACACACCCAATCCCTCTTTCATTTACGACATTGTAAACATAATCTTTGTAGCGCCAATTTCAATTAAATCACCTTCTTTAAGAGGCCTCGATTCGACTTCTTGTCCATTGACGTAGGTACCGTTGCGGGAAACAAGGTCTAATACTCCCGCCCCACCTTCATCATAGAAAATCATCGCATGTAATCTGGAAACGGAGGGATCATTCAAAACAAGGTCGGGCATGCGTTTAAAACCACCAAAGGCATCCGCTAAACTGGGATTTGCTTTTGCCGTTTTTCCCCTTTTCTTGGAAAGGTAATTTAAAACAAGTTTTTTGGTAAAGTCATCTAAAGGAACTGTCGGCTCGACATTGAATATTTGTGTTTTATTCACATCATCAATGCTTCTGCCAATCGCTCGACAAGAATCGAGGGCTAGTTTTAAACTTTCACCTTGGTTGGGTCCTTCTTTAATTTTGAAAATGGCACTCGGAGCTTTCGTCGATTTTGACATACGCTCACCTCCCTTTCCAATTTCGAAGGCCTCATCCATCGACATGGATGCCACCCCATCAAAGATGGGGAAGAGCAATGAACAAGCTCCACAAAGGAGTGAGTCTTCCTTGGACTGGTATTGAAGCTTACCTTTACACTTTGGACAAACCAGTACTTTGAGGAGCTCAGTTGCTATGGCCATAGATTCTCGAAAATTTAAACTATTTTTTACCGCGAGGCTTCGAATTGTAAAGCTGGATCAAGGCAGGAGTTAAATCCGTTGCATTGGGCGCATAAAGCACCACATCTTGACCTTTTTCAAAAATCAGAGTGAATTTATCACGAGCGCCTAATTCAGCGACCAATTGTTTCAACGCAATAATGATATCACCTGTATATTGAGCTTCTTTTTGTTGTAATTCGCTACGGAACTCAGCAAGCTTCTTTTGCAATTCTACAAATTTGTCACGATATTCGACTTCTTTTTGTTTTAAAGCATCTTGACTCAAAACAAGCTTTTGTTTTTCAAGATTGTCTTTCATTGCTTTTAATTCATTTTGTAAGGCATCGAGAGTTTTTTGTTTTGCATCAAACTCTGTTTTTAAGCGTGCTTTAGCCGCTTTGCCTTCTTCAACTTCATTGAGAGCCTTTTGAAGGTCGAGTAAAGCGACTTTTTCTTGGGCCATGACAGCATTACTAAAAACAAGTGACGTGAGAAGTCCCACTGCGATCAAAATCTTTTTCATTTTAAATAGCCTCCTTAATATGGATTTGTGTTCGAATATCTAACTAAATACTTTCTCAAAAACAAGTAGATTGCAGAAATCATTAAAAAAATGTGCCGATCGTGAAGTTGAAAACGATCTTATCTTCACCCGGTTGTCTTTTGAAGGGAATACCCCACTCAAAACGGAGAGGCCCGAAAGGCGAAACCCAACGAACTCCAAAGCCCCAGTCTGTTCTCACATTCAAAGGATTTAAGTTTTGATTTTCGGCATATGCATTACCCGCATCGATAAAGACGACACCACGAATGTTGGCAGGGTCATAGATGGGAAATTCATATTCCATGTTGAAAACCAAAAGCTTGTCACCACCATAGACGAAGGTTTGATCGCCGTCAGTTGTGCCAGGGGGAATTTGCACTTTAGGTCCAATGGTTCTGGGACTGAATCCTCGGAGTGAGTTCACACCACCAGTAAAATAACGTTCAAACAAAGGAACCGGCTCTCCATCATAAGACTTAATATAGCCTACCCTTAAATTAGTTTTGAAAACGGAGTTTTTAGGGAAAGGAAGCGGAAAGAAAAATCGACTATTTGCATTTAAGCGAAGGAACTTATTACTTCCGCCTAGTCCTGCGTATTCTAAGACAAATTGATTATAATTTCCTCGAGTCGCAGCCAGACGATTATTTCTAGTGTCACGTTCAATTGCAAAGACGGCACTCGAAGTCACGCCACTTGTGTCGCTTTGGAAAAATTGAGGGACGACTAAGGAGAAATTGTCGACTTTCACTTTTTCCAGTCGGTATCCTAAGGTCGCTGAAGAATTATCGAATAAATGACGGCCGAAATCGATTTCACCACCCACAGCATCACGATCGAAATCATCATAGCGAGTGAGAAGTTTAGAAACGTTACCGGTGAAAATCCATTTGCTGTTGAGAAAATAGGGATCTGAATATTGGAGAGAAAATTGCTGACGCAGCTTAGAAATTTCTGCCAATACGGATCCACTGATTCCTAAACCCAAGAAATTCTGTTTAGAGACTGAAGCCGTAACTAAGAAACTTTCTACAGAACTATAACCTGCTCCTACAGAGAAAGATCCAGTGGGCTTTTCTTTGACGTTAATATTGAGGTTAAGCTTATCGTCTGCTGTTCCTTTGGGTGTCGAAATCTCTACTTTTTCGAAATATCCCAAAGCTTCCAATCTCTTTTTAGACTTCTGGACCAACTCTTCATTATAAAAACTATTCTCAGTAATTTTGAGTTCGCGTCTTAAGACTTTATCCCGAGTGATGGTATTTCCAGTGATATTAATTTTTTCAACTGCGATCTTATCCCCTTTTTCGATGAGTATGCTGATGTCTACTTCTTTGGTGGCATCATCAGGATTAGGTTGGGGACGAATATTTGCGAAAGCATAACCTTGGTTTCCGTAAAGCTCGCTGATTTGGGCAATGTCATCTTCAAGAAGTTTTTGAGAGTAATAATTGCCCTTCAGTGTCGTGAATTTGGACATCAACTCTTGCTTGGTAGTGAGGATGTCGCCTTGCACAGCTACATTACGGATTTTAAATCGCTCCCCTTCGCTGATTTTGAAATGGACTTCAATTCCGTCTCCTTTGGGTAGGGGCGTAATCGAGGGCTTTTCAACCTGTATCTTTAAATAACCACGATTTAAGTATTGATAGGTGATGAAGGCAGTATCACGCTCAATCATCTCATCTCGATATTTTCCAGAGCCTGTCAAAAAGGAAAGAAAACCTTTTTGCTTCGTAGCCATAAAGCCTCGAAGCTTGCGGGCAGAGAAAACGGTGTTTCCTTCGAAGGTAATTTTTTTAACTTTTAAATTCTTATTTTCACTGATTTTAAAAATCAGTTCGACTTCTTCTTTATTGGAGAGATTTTTAACTTCGGTGCCCACCACCGCCAAGCCCAAACCTTCTTTGGCGTAAACATCTTTAATTTTTTCAATGGATTCGCCAATTTTCTTTTCATCAAGAGGTTGTTGTTCTTTTTGGACGATGGCTTCTTTGATTTTATCATTCCCAACGTCTTTAGCGCCTTGCAGCGATATCTTCACAACGATGGGTCTTTCCTTTACTTTAAAGATAATTTTTACGCCGCCACCTGAGCTTACTTTGTCGACTTCAATGTCCGTAAAAATACCGAGAGCATAGAGGCTTTTCAAATCTCGGTTCACAGCATCGATAGAATAGGAATCTCCGGCTTTAATCTGAATGGTTTTAAGCGCCAATATCTTGTCTGATTTAGTGATACCTTCTACGTCGACTGCGACAATGTTATCCGCAGCCCAAACAAGGGAATGAGGTAAAATCGTAATGATGAAACTCAGTAGGCAAAGTAAAGCTAAGTTTTTTTTCCATTTAAACAATTTTTCCATCCTGAATCCGAATCCGTCTTGTCAATTTCGAAGCTAATTCATCATTGTGAGTCACCACAAGAAGAGTCGTTTGATAATGCGCAGTCATACTTAAAAGCAACTCGAAAATCTTTTTAGAATTTTCTGCATCTAAGTTTCCCGTGGGCTCGTCGGCCATCAGAAGTTTTGGTTTCATCACCAAAGCTCTGGCAATTGCGACCCTTTGTTGCTCGCCCCCTGAAAGTTCCGTAGGTCTATGTGTAAAACGATGAGAAAGTCCAACGTCATTTAATAATTTTTCCGCATTTTCTCTTGCTTCGACTTTTGGAAGTCCTGCAATGAGGGCTGGCATCATGACATTCTCAACCGCAGTGAAAAGTGGTAACAAATGATGAAATTGAAAAATAAAACCTAATGCCTTGTTACGGAATTGAGAAAGCTGTTTCTCATTCTTTTGAAAAAGATCTTCTCCCTCAAAAAAAACTGACCCTTCGCTGGGCTTGTCTAGCCCCCCTAATATATGAAGCAATGTAGATTTTCCAGCACCTGAAGCGCCTTCAAATACTACGGGTTCACCTTTGTGCAAACTAAAACTTACGCCTTTGAGCACATCAATTTTCTGAAGGCTTTTTTCGAAGGTTTTATGAAGATTTTTAGCTTCTAAAATACTTTGCATCTTTTTATAAGTCCAAAGGAAGCTTGATGACTCTCCGCGAAGCGATTCGTGAAGCTCCATAAGCGCTCAAAATGCCAAAACCACATACCCAGATTAACATTCTTGCATTTACTTCAATGGGCAGCTGCGAAACTAAATAAACTTCTTTGGCAAGAGGGATGAAACTGTAATGAGCCAGAAGTTTTGCAATGCCCCAGCCCAAAGCGCATCCTAAACCTATCCCACTCAATGCTAAAAGGAGGCCTTGGAACGCGAAAATTCTTTCCAAGGTCTTATTTTTCATACCCATTACCTTTAAAATCGAAATCTCTTTGGACTGTTCAGAAATTAATATCACCACCAGGCCAATTAAGTTTGCTGCGGCCACTATCACAATCAATCCCATAATGATAAAGAAAAGTTTCTTTTCAAGCTTCAAGGCTTGGAAAATTTCCGCGTTCAGTTCATCCCAAGAAAGGGCTTGATACGGAAACGCAAAATCCTGCGCCATTGCTTCTGCAATCTGCGAAGCTTTTTTCAAATCCTTCACCTTCATTTCGTAACCGGTAATGATATGAGAAAGATCAAAAAACTTTTGCGCCTTGGTGAGGTCCATAAGGGCAAATTGGGAATCAAATTCATAAAGCCCACTGGCAAAAGTTCCGATGACTTTAAATTTTTTAAACTGTTTTGGATCGGAAATTTTTTTAATGTCTCCCTTGGGAAGCATAATGGAGACATAAGGATCTTTTGAATCGACTCCTAAATACTCGGCTAAATCCACTCCAAGAATAAGAGAACTCGCCCCTTCTTTTTCTTCATCTGCTAAAAACTGAATCATGTTTTTAGAATCAGAAATTTCAGGCTCAGAAAAAGCCTTAAATTCTAATTTATAAACATTTGAAAATGTTGATAAATCTATTCCCTTTATCGCAAATCCTTTTACTTTGGAATGATGGGCAATTAATCCCTCTCGATAGAGAAATGGGGTGATGGTTTTTACCCCTTGAGATTCGTAAAGCTTTACTTGAGGAAGTACCTCGTTAGGATTACTAATCTCTCCATCGCGCAACAAAACCAAATCTGCATTAAAACCGAGAATGGATTGAGTAAAATGTTTTTCAAATCCAACCAATATAGAAAGGGCAACCACTTGCGCGCTAATACCCAACACCAGTCCAATCAAGGCCACCCATCCAATGGAAGAATGGGCATAGCGAGATCTTTTGGAAAATAAGGAACGGAAGGCAATCTTTAGAGCGAGGAAATTCATAAGCTTTTATTCATATCGGAGAGAATCCGAAATATCGAATCTTCCTCCTTTATTGGCAGGATACCAGGCAGCAAAAAATGACAACAAGGGCGCAAGCATTAAAACTAAAACTAAGCTCCATGCATTGATTTCTATCGGCAGGGAATCTAGGTAATAAGGCGTGGGTACTTTAATGGGAAATTTTTCTAAGATTAAAGAAGCTGCCACGGCGCATAGAGAACCGGCGACCGCCCCACCCCATCCCAAAAGTAAGCCGATGCGAGTAAACAGAGACACCACTTTTTTCTGAGGCATTCCCATCGCTCGAAGAATGGCGATTTCCTTTTGCTTATCCACCACGATCATCATCACTAAGCTAAAAATGTTAAAAGTCGAAATCACGATCATTAAACTCAAGACGAGCCACATTGTTAATCGCTCGATTTTCAAGGCGGATAAAAGTTTTTTATTATGTTCTCCCCAACTTTCAACTCGGTAAGAACCCGAAAGCTTTTGATTGAGTTGTTGGCTGATTTTGGGAGCATCGAATAAGTTTGGAATTTGCAAAGCCCATTGTGTGGGAACTTCACTCGCCGGCACTAAGCGTCTCGCTTCAGGAAGGGCAATGATCGCGAACTTATTGTCATATTCATAATAGCCACTTTTGAAAGTGCCAATGACTTTAAAGCGCCTTATTTTAGGGCGCATCTCACCGGATGGATCCACATCTCCGAAGGGATAAATTAAATCCACCTCTTCATTTAAACCGGTAAAAATATCTAAACGCTTGGCCATTTCAGAGCCTAAAAGAATTCCAGGCAGAGCCTCCCCTTTTGAAATTAAATCTAATTTTGATTCTCCTTCACCGTAAACTACATTTAATCTTTCTTGAAGGATGGGATCTTCTAAGCTGATGCCCTTGATTTTCAAACCTTGAGCCGAGTCTTCTTCTGTGCGGATAACTCCTTCGGTTTCCAGATAAGGATGCATGGGGGTAGAACGGAAAGCTTCCGGCAGAACAGGAGTTTCTTTTCCAGCAAAAAGCTGACTTTGCAAAGGCGTTAAGACCAGAGGTGAAGAAAAACGAAGGATTTTAGCTCGCAGGTCCTGTGAGAAACCATTCATGACAAATTGAATAAAGAGCAAAGAAAAAACGCTAATCAAAACTCCGATGAAACCAATCGAAGCCAATAAAAATCCGAGGCGATTATCACCTTTATTCAGCAAATACCGACGCGCGATCTGCGTTTGAAGGGACATTCACTTTCCTGATTATCTTTCTTTGCGGAGTTGAGGAAATAAGATGACATCTCGAATCGAAGCTTGATTGGTCAGCAACATCACCAAGCGATCGATGCCGATGCCCTGCCCCGCCGTCGGCGGCATTCCGTATTCTAGAGCACGAATATAATCTTCATCGAAATACATCGCTTCGATATCCCCTTTTTCACGGGATTCCACTTGTTTAGTGAAGCGCTCTTTTTGATCCACCGGATCATTCAATTCCGAAAAAGCATTCGCGATTTCACGACCGTAAATGAAAAGCTCAAAACGATCGGTGAAATTGGGGTCTTCGTCATTCTTTCGAGAGAGCGGAGAAACTTCCGTGGGATAATGGGTGATAAAAGTAGGATCAATCAACTTCGGTTCAACGATCTTCTCAAAAATTTCAGTGAGGATGGCCAAATGCGCTTCGTCTTCATATTTCAATTTCAATTCTAGCTTCTTTGAATAGGAATAAGCCGCGTCTCGAGAAGTTAAAATTTCTGCAGGCGCGCCGCCGATTTCTACAATTGAATCCATGAATTTGCAGCGCTTGAAAGGCGCTTTAAAACTGATGAGAGTCCCTTGATAATCAATTTCGGATTTGCCGTGAAGCTTTTGCGCCAAACCCGCGAGCAACTCTTGGCTCAAATCGATGAGGTCTTCGTAAGTCGCATAAGCTTGGTAAAATTCCAGCATCGTAAATTCAGGATTATGCTGGATGGAAATTCCTTCGTTGCGGAAATTTCGATTAATTTCAAAAACTCTTTCTAAGCCACCGACCACCAATCTTTTGAGATAGAGTTCGGGAGCAATGCGCAAATATAAATCCATATCCAAGGTATTATGATGCGTGGTGAAAGGTCTCGCCGCGGCACCTCCAGGAATGGGATGCATCATAGGCGTTTCCACTTCGAGATAGTCGCGAGCCGTAAAAAATTCCCGGATGTATTGGATGATTTTAGAACGCATCACAAAAACATCTTTCACTTCAGGATTCGCAATCATGTCGACGTAGCGTTGGCGATAACGTGTTTCGACGTCCGAGAGTCCATGCCATTTTTCTGGTAAATTGCGCAGCGACTTTACGGCAATTTTAAAGGATTGCGCTTTCAGCGTCAGCTCATTGGTTTTCGTGCGAAATAAAGTTCCTTCGACAAAAATAAAATCGCCTACATCTAAAGTTTTAAAAACATTGAATTCCGCTTCACTTAAGGAATCTTTTTGGATGAAGATCTGAAAGTTTCCACTTCGATCGCGCATTTGCACGAAAGAGGCTTTACCGAAAGAACGAATCGCCATCACGCGACCCGCTAGACTAAATACATCCGACTTTTGTTCTAATTCTTCTTTGGATAAGGCTTCGAATTGTTCCCGAAGTTGGGCCGCTAAGTTTTTGGGCTTCAAGCCATTGGGATAAGGAGCAATTCCCTCTTCTTGCATTTTTTTGGCTTTTTCGAGTCGTTGTTCACGATAAAGGTTTGTGTCTTCCATGGTTTCCAATTCTCATTTCTGGTTTTCAACCACTTCCTGCGGTCGCAACCATTTGTATTCCCAAATGAATTCAACAAAGTCAAGCGATTGGGTCCTGCTTAAATTTTTCTTTTGATGCGTCGTTGCAGAAGTTTTGTGAAATGTTCGACTTCGCCAATTCTAAGAATTTTGGCGAGCGAGGCGTATACTCCCACTCCGATGAGGATCAAAAGAATTAAGGCAAAAAGTCGAGCAAACACGGCTGGCCCTAAACTGGCTCTCATCAAAGGTTGAAGCCAATAAAGTGCAGCACCCATTCCTGCGGAAGCTAAAAGCATTTTAACAAAGGACGGTAAGATTTTCTTCAAACCCAAATTACCCATCTTTTTTCGGAAGTCGTGCATTTGCAGCAGGAAATTTGCAAAAGATCCGAAGGCAACCCCCATCGCGAGACCCATATGACCAAAAGGTTTGAGTAAAATCGCCCCCATCGCAATATTCGCAAATACGGCAATATTCGCCGCTCTTACCGGAGTTTTAGAATCTTGAAGTGCGTAGAACGCAGAAGATGTGATGCGTGAAGCGGAAACAAAAGGTAAACCAATCGCAAAACATTGCAAAGCTCGCGCGGTGAATAAAGTAGATTCCGCATTGAAACTTCCATGTTGAAAGAGAACCGAAATGATCAGTTCAGCCAAAACGATCAAACCCACCGTTGCCGGAAGATTAATAAAGTAAATCATCCTCAAGCCATCCATGAAGGCCGATTTGAATTTCGTCATGTTTTTATCAGCGGCATGATCCGATAACTGAGGTAAAATTACGGTCGCAAAGCTAATGGCAAAAACACCCAAGGGAAATTCCATCACCCGGTCCGCATACCAAAGATAACTGACAGAACCCGTGGATAAAAAAGAAGCCATGAAAGTTATGGCGAAAAGATTCAATTGATAAACCGCAGAACCGTAAATCGAAGGGATTAAAAGCTTAACGATTTTCACCACTCCAGGATGTTTTGGATTCCAGGCAAAGCGAGGTAAAAAACCTAATTTATACAGGGAGGGAATTTGCAGCAAAATCTGCATGGTTCCACCCACGATCACGCCGATGGCGAGTGCCGTCGAAGGCTGAGCCACATGGTGTCTTAATAAAAATGCGGTGAGGATGATGCCCACATTTAATAAAATAGGGGCTGCGGCGGGCGTTGAAAAATGTTTCAGGGAATTAAGAATTCCCATCGCTAAAGCGCCCAAACTCACCAAAAAAATGTAGGGAAAAGTAATGCGGGTGAGTTGAACAGTCAGCGCATACTTTTGAGGGTCTTCCGTAAATCCGAAGGCCGTCATTTTTACAAAGAAAGCGGCAAAGACGACGCCAATGACGGTAATTACAAATAAAATGATGGTGAGCAGTGTGAAAGTGTAATCGGCAATCTTCTTGGCTTCTTTTTTATCTTTCCTTAAATATTCTGTAAAAACAGGGATGAATGAAATGGTTAAAGCTCCTTCGGCGAGCAGACGACGAAGTAAGTTGGGAATTCTGAAGGCCACATAAAAGGCATCCGCAGCTTCTTTGGCTCCAAGAAGATAAGCAATAAGAGTATCCCGTCCTAAGCCAAAGATCCGAGACAAGAAGGTGTAAAAACCCACCATCCCTGCTTTTTTAGAAACCGTAACAATTTCAGCAGGTTCTTGAGCGACATTTTGAGAAAAACCCTCTGCTTCTTTTTCATCTTGGGTGATGATTTGACCGAGATTGATTTCTTCAGGAGCAGGCTTATTCCTATCGTCATTCTTATTATCGGGGGGGGATGTCATGAATTTGGCCTCGGAGATTTTGAGCCTTTTGCTAACACAACAAGTGGAAATTGCCAGGGTTTTTACGAGGTTGACATCTCAAAAGGGATTTGTTACCTCTGCGCCTCTTTTAAAAGTGGTTCCTACGAACCAGAAACATTTACTTAATAAGGATTTATCATGGCAGAAGCACCCGCAGCGAAGAAAAAACTTCCCAAAGGACGTCACTCCAGTCAAATTAAGCGCGAACGTCAAAGCATTAAGCGTCACGATCGCAATATCTCTTTAAAATCGACGGTACGCACTTCGATCAAAAAAGTAAAAGAAGCGGTAGCCAAAAAAGATAAAGATTTAGCGGCCACTCTTTTAAAAGAAGCTTCTCGCATCATTCAAAAAACCGCTTCCAAAGGCGTTTTCCATGCTCGCAATGCTTCACGAAAAATTTCCCGTTTAGCGACCATGGTGAGCGGAATTTAATTCGCATGACTCCTGTTCGAGTGGCAGCCGCCATCCTCCAAAAGGATGGCAAATATCTCATTACCCGTCGACATAAACACTCGCATTTAGGCCATCTGTGGGAATTCCCCGGTGGAAAATTGGAAAGCGGCGAAAGCCCGGAGCAATGCATTGTCCGGGAATGTCAGGAAGAAATTGATCTTCAGATTAAACCTGTCAAAATTTTCAAGGAAGTGACTCACGCCTATCCTGAAGTCACCGTTCATCTTTACTTTATACTTTGTGAAATTGTTTCCGGAAGTCCCCGAGCTTTAGATTGTGCAGGCATCGCCTGGGCAAGTCCTGAAGAATTAAAGAATTACGAATTTCCCGAAGCCGATCTCGAACTCATCGTAGAATTAGCAAGGACCCCACATGCCCTCTGAAATTTCATTACAATCCGGAGATGTCGCTCCTGACTTTGCCCTTCCCGATCAAAATGGAAAAAGAATTCGCCTGAAAGATTTCAAAGGCAAAAAAAATGTAGTCCTCTATTTCTATCCCAAAGACATGACGCCCGGTTGCACCACCGAAGCCTGTGATTTCAGTGCAAATTTAAAACTCTTTGAAAAAAAAGATGCAGTTGTTTTAGGGGTGAGTTTAGACGACGAAGCGCGCCATCAAAAGTTCATCGAAAAATATTCACTCGCCCATACTTTACTCGCAGACGTGAATAAAAAAACCTGTGAAGCTTACGGCGTCTACCAACAAAAAACGCTTTATGGCCGAAAGTTCATGGGAATTGTCCGCTCTACTTTTGTGATCGGAAAAGACGGAAAAATTATCAAAGTTTTCCCTAAAGTAAAAGTCGCGGATCACTGGAAAGAAGTGCTCACGAGTTTATAGAGGCTTTTCCACTTTGATTGATGCCAAAGGAATTTCATTCGGATCGACCTTGCAGGGCTGAGTCAATCGCGAACAAGTGAGTAAGAGTTTTCCACCCTTAATCTCCCCGATTCCTTCCAACTGCCCACTCGATGCAATGAACACAACAACCTCTTTACCTAGAGGATCAAATTTCGGATTCATTTCATCCCAAGTCTTTTTCCAATTGCGTCCGGAAATATCCACACTGTAATTTTTACCTTCTAACCAACCGCCCATGTAACGCTGAGGATTTCCCTTCCCTCGAAACATCTTGATCACATTCAAAGATAGAACATGCGGCGCTGCATAAGATTCAATGCGAACTCTGCCGATGGTGGCGGCATCATTTGTGAAGCTACTCGCACTCACCGTTTCAGCGGCAGGCTGACTTTGCGGACTTGTTTCGGCAGGAACTACCGTTTTGGCATTTGAATAAGAAGCGTTGAAAAGAAGAGCAATGGCGATGAATAAGATATTTTTTTTCATGAATGATACTCCGCGTTAAATTTAAAAAATTATCATAACAACTTTTTCCCTGGAAACTCGAGAGAAAATTAGCAATCACACATTTGGCGGGCACATGAAAAATACCAAGGAGGTATCTATGTTGCCTATTGTCGCAATCGGAGCAGTCGCCTTAGCGGGACTGATTCTTGAAAGTTGCACGGGAGATCGAGGTGCGCGCGGTAGATGATGGAGATCAAGGTCCACGTGGACCTGCTGGTCCTGCGGGTCCCACAGGACCGACGGGACCGATTGGGCCTGCTGGTTCAAGTGTTCGAGGTCCCGCTGGACCGACCGGACCAATTGGACCTGAAGGACCTAGAGGGGCTGGAATAGATTGGAGCAGATGTGTACCACGTCTTTCAGCTTTAATAGGAAACTCAGATACTAATCGTGCGATATCTATGGTTGATTGTGGGACAGGGAATATTGCGTTAAATGGAGGATGCCAAACAGTTTGGACTCCACCCTCACGTGTATTACAGACAGGAAGTATAGCCACATTACAGGGTCCTTGTACCTTTTTTAACCGAAGCTTAGTATTTACACCAGGAACCCCTTGTACAGGATTAAGTGACTTAGAATCCTCAAGGATATGGTTTTGCGCTCAAAATTATATAGGCACTGGCCCTATCCCCAACTTAGTAGTCTCAGCATATGCATTATGTTGTCCGCGTTAATAAAATAAAAAAAATCCCCTGAATGAAATTTTCAATCAGGGGATTTTTGCTTATTATAATGCTATTTATTCGGTTTGTTCTACTAATTCAAAAGTGGCTCCCACCGTTCCATTCGTTAATTCGGCAGCGGCTGATCTGGTAATAGTTCCAGTAAAGACTAATTTCATTTGTTTTGTAGTAGAGTCAAATGGTGAGCCAGTAAGGCTGACGTCACCTGTAGAGCTTGTTCCAGTAGTTAATTCACCTGGCGCCATTAAAGCTCCACCTCCTACGGCTATAATAAACTCTTCAAAAGCCAAACTACCTGTACTCGTAAAACTACCTTCTACAGGTTCGCTCAATCCTACACCTATCCTATGATCTGGAGTCGGAATGGCATCTGCAGTAATGGAGAAAGCCGTAAAGTCATCCGTCTCCATAGTGGCTACTTCATTGGTCACAGTAAATTTGAAAGGCTTTGTAATTGTATCTTCAGTAATTGTATTTGTGAATTGACCGCCCGGTAATGCGGCCGCCTTTACAATAATATCAATTTTATTAACCTTAAAATTGCGAGTTTCTCCTAAACCGCAACCTGCTTGTGCGGTTGGAGCTTCTCCATTCATCTTAATTTGTAAAATTCCTAATTTAGGACCATTCAAAAACAGATCCAAGTAAGTCACATCATTTGTATGAGTAGTAACTCGTCTGGGCTTGTAAGTTGTATGAATAGACATAATTCCACCCGCGGGAATTAAAATTTCCTCAGCTAAATTTGAGGCAGGAGTATACTCAGTGCTACCAACTAGCACTTTATCAATTTTGAAATTATTATCTGCATTTGTACCTAATTCAAAATAAACCCCCATCACTCTCTGAGGATTTACCGTATCATCATTTCGAATTTGGACGATTTTTTGCTGAGGAACACAGGCTTGGGTATTGAATCGGACTTCGCCGACGATGCCGCCGAGTTGGTCATTCGCGCCACCGCCGCAGCTGAAGGCTGAAAAGGCGAAGCTGAAGGCGACGAAAACGTTTAAAAGGCCATGAAAAAACTTTTTATTCCTATCCCACATTCGAAACCTCCCTCTCTCTATCTTAATTATCGAGGGGAAATCGAAAAGGTTGCGCTCATATATTGAATAAATTCAATAACTTCGACACTTCGCGTCATGAAAGACCCGTATTAAGATGTTAGGTTTTGTAAAGTGGTTTGGAGGAGGCCAGGCAAACTACTTTCGGAACTTAACTGAGCCTTTTCAAAGCCCAAGGCTTGGGCTTCTTGGAAAGTTTGAGGACCAATGCAAATACTCGGAATTTTACGTAAATCCTTCAAAAGATCGGTGGGTAGCATTTGAATAAAATGCCGAACCGCAGACGAAGACGCAAACGCGATGCAATCCGGTTTTTGTTTCTGCAGTTTTTCCAACATTCCAGCTTCAAGAGCGGGAGTTTGAATTTGGTAAGCCGTCACCAAATCGACCGTCGCCCCTTTTTGTTCTAAAATTTGAATAAGCTCTTCCCTGCCCTCTTTCGCTCGCGGGAAAAGAATTCTTTTTCCTTTCACTTCATCCTCCGAAAAAGACTGGGCCAAGCGCTCGGCCTGAAACTCTTCCGGAATTTTATCCACCTGCAAATGTAAATTGTTTAAAGCGCGCGCCGTCATTGGACCTACTGCTGCGATTTTAATTTTCGAAAGCTTTCGGATATCCTGTTTGAGATCTTTAAAGCGTGTGAAAAAAGAATGAACCGCATTGACGCTCGTGAAAACCAACCAATCATAAGTGCCCACTTTTTGAATGCTCTCGTCTAAATCTTTTCCATCCGTAGGGGGAAGCACTTCGATGCAAGGCAATTCCCAAACATCCGCCCCCCAATCTTGTAAAATCTTAGAAGCTTCGCTCGCCTGAACGCGTGCTCGAGTGAGGAGAATTTTTTTGCCGAACAGCGGCTTCTTTTCGAACCAAGCAATTTCATCGCGCAGCTTCACCACTTCTCCCACCACGACGATGGCGGGAGGCATCAACTTGTTTGCTTCAACCTCTTCCGCAATGTGCGCGATGTCGCTAACATGCGTTTGCTGGCGCGGATAAGTTCCCCAACGAATAAAGGCAGCCGGCGTTTTCGGATCTCGACCGGCCTTCATCAGGTTTTTCATGTTGTCGCCCAAGGTCTTCACGCTCATCAAAAAAACGAGGGTGCCAATTTTCGAAAGCGCTTCCCAATCCAGAGGAGCTTGAGCATTTTTTTCTTGAGAATGACCCGTGATGAAAACGACCGCGGAGGTTAAATTTCGATGAGTCAGAGGAATGCCCGCATAGGCGGGTGCGGCTATCGCCGAAGTTACGCCAGGCACAATTTCGAATTCTATTTTTTCTTGAGACAGACGCTGGGCTTCTTCGCCGCCACGTCCAAAAATAAAGGGATCGCCGCCCTTCAATCTTAAAATGCAGGAATGATTTTGCGCGGCTTCGACCAGTTGATCTTCGATATCTTTTTGATCGGTGGAATTGCCTTCGCCGCGTTTGCCCACGTAAACTTTTTGGCAAGTCGCAGAGGCATAATTCAGGAAAAGTGGATTGACTAAATTATCATAAAAAATCACATCGGCGCGGCGAATAAGTTCCATGCCTTTTTGGGTGATTAATCCTAAATCCCCCGGCCCTGCTCCCACTAAATAAACTTTTCCTGTTTGTGACTTCATGATTTGCGAACAGATTTTAGAATATCGAGAGCTCCTTGATCCAGAAGGATTTGGGAAAGTTTTTCTCCCAAATCCAAAGCGAGAATAGGATCGCCCACGACTTCGTCCTCTAAATATTTATTTCCATTGGGCTCCGCGACAAAAGCTTTGAGGCGAAGTTTACCTGATTCGAATTGAGCATGAGCCCCCAAGGGAAGCTCACAGCCGCCTTCCAGTCTTTTTAAAACCACGCGTTCCGCTTGCACGCAAGCGTAGCTTTCTTCATCGTTAAAGTCTTGGATGAGTTGAAGGACTTCTTCATCTTTTAATCTGCACTCGATACCAATCGCCCCTTGTCCAGGTGCGGGGATGAAAGGTAATTTTTCTTTGATATGCGAGGCTAAACCCAAACGATTGAGTCCGGCGCATGCGAGTAAAATCGCATCGTAATCACCCGCTTGAAGTTTTTTAAGACGAGTGTCGACATTGCCGCGCAAATCCAAAATTTGTAAATCGGGTCTTAATTTCAAAACTTGTAATTTTCTTCGCAGAGAAGTCGTGCCTACTTTTGCTTGAGGAGGAAGTTGAGCCAGGTTTTCGTATTTCTCACTCACAAAAGCATCTCTCGCTTCTTCCCGCTTTAAAATCACGGGAATACATAAACCTTCCGGCAATTCACCAGGAACATCCTTCATGCTGTGAACGGCAAGATCAGCGCGGCCATCGAGGAGAGCCTCCTCAATTTCTTTTACAAATAAACCTTTACCGCCTTCATTGCGCAGGGGGCGATCCAAAATTCTATCGCCTTCGGTGGTGAGTTTTAGCAATTCTACTTGAAGGCCAGGCCAGCGCGTAACGAGAAGATCTTTCACAATTTCCGCTTGGACGAGAGCTAAGCTAGACGCGCGAGTCGCAATGGTGACTTTATTTTTCATAATCGGGATGTTTCAAGAAGGTCGTCAAAATTTTATAGAGCTTTTCTTGGCTTTCTTGGGCTGCTTTTACCACTTGATCATGGCTCAAAGCCAGTTTCGAAAGAGGTAAAAGTTTATTAGTGACACAAGAAATCACCGCAGTTTTTAATCCTAAATGGGCCGCAGCAATCACTTCCGGTACAGTTGACATTCCAATGAGATCTCCGCCTAACTTTCGAAACATCTTAATTTCTGCGGGAGTTTCATAAGATGGGCCTGCAATGCCGACATACACACCATTTTTTACATTTATTTTCAATTGTTTAGATAATTTTTGTAAAGCTTTTCTTAAGTGTGAAGAATAGGCCGAACTTAAATCTGGAAAGCGGGGTCCGAAGCTTTTTTCATTCACTCCTCGGAGGGGGTTTTCGCCGGTCAGATTAATATGGTCAGAAACTAAAACGAGATCCCCTCGCTTATATTGCGGATTCAAGCCGCCCGCAGAATTCGTCAAAATCAGGGTTTCTACACCTAAAGTTTTAAAGAGACGAATGGGATAAACCACTTCTTCCATGGAATAACCTTCATAATAATGAAAGCGTCCATCCGCAAACAGACAAGGCTGAGAAAATTCATTGGAAAATAAAAATCTGCCCCCGTGACCCTCAACCGTATTTTTGAAGTAATGAGGAATTCCTTCATAAGGAATCGACAAAGTCTTGGGATGACGTTGCAACCATGTGGCCCCTAAGCCCGATCCGAATACCACCGCGACTTTTGGCATTGCTGGAAGACGCTTACGAAGGTAAAGACTCGTCTCCTCAAGGCGTTCAAGAAGGCTTGAATTTGACATGCCGCTAACATACAGTGCCCGCCTTTAGAGTCAAATCATTATCGGCCGCTTAGAAAGCATCTATGAAAATACAACTCAACGCCAAAGCCTTCCGCAGACTTCAGCTTGGGCATCCCTGGATTTTTCGTTCGGATATTTCTGTGCCGGATAAGAGTGAAGCTGGAATCGCAATGCTCATGAGCCCTGCTGGCAAATTTTTAGGTAAAGCACTTTATAGTCCTCATTCCGAAATTGCATTGCGTTTTCTCACAGCTAGAGACGAAGCGATTGATGAAAATTTTTGGGAAAATCGTATTCGACAAGCGCTTCTCACACGGCAAGAACTCAACATTGATTCCAACGCATATCGAGTCGTTTTCGGCGAATCGGATGGCATCCCCTCTTTCGTGCTCGATTGCTATGATCAGGCATATTCTTTTCAAATTTTGAGTGCAGGCTTAGAAAGTCAACGCGATGCCCTGCTTAAATCCATCCATAAAATCTTTAATCCAAAACTTATTGTCGAAAGAAATGACGTGAGTGTTCGTAAACTCGAGCAACTCCCCTTGGTTTCCCAAGTTTTGTTTGGGGATGCATCCACTCGAGTGAAAATCCGTGAAGGTACCCTCAGCTATGAAGTGGATTTATTGGAAGGACAAAAAACAGGAGCGTTTCTAGATCAGCGCTCCAATCGTTTGAAGGCAGGAGAATATTCCAAAAATAAAAAACGTATTTTAGACGTGTGTTCTTATCAAGGCTGGTTTTCTTGTCAGATGGCTCAAGACGGCGCTGAAGTGATTGCCATGGATCAAAGCGCCCTCGCTTGTGAAATGGTGAAACGAAATGCCAAGTTGAACTCCTTGAATAATATCGAAGTGATCGAAGCCAATGCCTTCGATGCCTTGAAAGAAATGGATCAAAATAAAGAAAAGTTCGACCTAATTAACTTAGATCCTCCCGCATTCGTGAAATCTCGCAAACAAATCAAAAACGCTTTACGCGGTTATAAAGAAATTAATTTAAGGGGGATGAAGATGTTGAATGAGGGTGGAATCCTCATTACCTCTTCGTGCAGTCATCATCTATCCGAAGAAAACTTCATCGGGCTTCTTCATGAAGCAGCCCTTGACGCGAAAAAGAAAGTCCAAATTTTGGAGAAATGTTATCAGGCGCCTGACCATCCGGCATTGCTTGGTTTTCCTGAATCCAATTATTTGAAGTGCTTTTTCTTGAAAGTTTATTCAATTTGATGAACGACTTCAGATTCTGCCAATTCGCGGGAGTTCGCAGGTAAAATTAAGGTGAAGCGAGACCCATGCTTCAGCTCACTTTCGGCCCAAATAATTCCGCCATGCATTTCGACAAATTGCTTCGTGAGCGCCAAACCCAGGCCGGTCCCTTGATATTTACGAGTGTAAGAAGAATCGACTTGAGAAAAAGGTTCGAATATTTTTTCTAAATCTTTGTGTAGAATCCCAATGCCCGTATCTTCAACGATGATTTTGAAGTAACCGCCCGCCAAATCTTCTTGATTCATTTTCTTGGGATAAAGCCATGCGCCTTTTATGTAGGGTGAAAAAGAAATATTGATCGAGATTTTACCACCCTCTTGAGTAAATTTGATTGAGTTAGAAATAAGATTGAGTAAAATTTGCTTAATTTTTCTTTCATCCGCTTCAAAGACCGGAAGTTCTTCTAAAATCGTGAGGTCCAACTTCAAGCCCTTCTTTTTCAAAAGAGGTTGCACACTCGATTTTACCTCTTTTGATAAACGAGTCAGATCAAAAGCTTCGATGTTCAGCGCCATCTTGCCGGACTCCACCTTGGAAAGATCTAAAATCGAATTGATTAAATGTAAAAGGTGATCACTGTTTACAACGACCTCACGAAGGTATTCTTTTTGTTCCGAATTTAATTCCCCCATCACTTCTTCCATTAATAATTCAGAAAAACCAATAACGGCAGTCAGAGGTGTACGAAGCTCATGACTCATGATCGCCAAAAACTCGCTTTTTATTTTATTGGCCTGTTCCAAATCTTTGTTCTTTTTTCTTAATTCTTCGAACAGCTGCGCGCTTTCGATCGCTAAGGCCGCTTGATTCGCAAAGTTTTCCAAAACATCCACGCTAGATTCATCCACAAACTCGTGACGACTGGCACCAATCAGCGCGCCAACTACTTTTCTTTCTGCAACCAGAGGCGTGATGATGAATTTTTTAAAACCTAAGGCTTGTTGAATGGTCGCTGCTAACTCAGGACTAATCGGAGGTTGAATGCCTCTGACTAATTCGTAGAGTTGTTGTCGAAAAATAATTTTATTTTTCTTAATGGCTTGGAAGACATAGTTTTCTTCGACTCTCGGCAAACGTAACGAAGAAACTGGCATGCCCATAATCGCTTCGAGTTTTCGCGTCACCGGATAATTTCGTGGGGCATGGAAGCTAATCTCATTATCCGTTTTGGATGGAATAACTAAAAAGCAAATTTCATAACCTAAACCTTCGATGACGCCTGACAAAACCTGGCGGATGGCTTTATCCATCGAAAGCAAACCCTTAATGGTTCGAGAAATTCGATTCAAAGCCAAAAGCTGCTTGTTCTTATCTTCCAAAGCACGTTCTTTAATTCTTGAAAAATAATTCGAGATTTTTCCTGCATAAGCAATAATGGGCAAAAAGATAGCAAGCAATACTACATTCGAGAAAAAAGCCATGGAAGGATTGGTAAAGATAATCAAGTCGGCGGGCGAAGACTTAAAAGGATCCAAGATACCATTATAAAGAAGCACGACCAATCCAACATAAAATAAAAAGGAAAAAATACAGGCAAGCATTCCAATCAAATTGGAATAAAAAGTGCCCGCACAAATCACATAAATAATGTAGATGGTGAAAAAATTACTTTTCTCCCCGCCGGTCATGTAAATAATAAGGGTGATGGTGAACAAGTCGAGAAGGATTTCAGAGAGAAAGGATAAGACCAGCGCCCTGCCCTTTAAAATATTATTGTAGCAAATCCCAGTCAGCAGGAAGGCAAAGGAAATTGCGATGGGAATGAAAGGCGCTGACTTCCAGATGCTTTCAAAAAATAAGGCAGACAAAATCCAGAAAACAACGAAAATGACGAGGCGTAATTTCGCAGTAAAAACATGTCGACCTTTGTAATCCGGTAATTTGATTTCTTTCAGAATGTCTTCAGCATGAATCATAACAAAATCCGCGAAGGTCAAAAAATATGAACTGAGCCTTTAAGGCTTCATGGAAGACCTATTCTTCAATTCATTTAAAATCTCAAGCATTCTCTCAGGGCCCACAAAACCACCGATAACGCTTAAATCGCTTTGCAACTTTTGATCGGGGGTCAGAAACAAAATAGTGGGCCACCCTACCACCTGATAACGTTCTACAGCCTCTTTGCAGGCAGGTGTTTCGGTAGTGCAATTGATTTGAATGGTAGTAAAGTCTTTAAGGGCTTCTTTAACTTTAGTATTTGAGAAAGTTTGATGGTCGATTTCAATGCAGGGCAAACACCAATCTGCATAAAAATCGATGAGGATGGGCTTTTGACTTTCTTTGGACTTCACAAAACCCTCTTCTAAGGTATGTGACCAAGTCAATCTTTGCGCTGCAGGCCGGTAAATTTGATAAACGACGTAAATATAATAAAGCGCGGGCAGCAACATCGAGATGGCTAAGATTTTCTTAATGATGTCACTGTAATGTCCGCCCTTCACCTTACCCGCGAGCGTAGAATAAAAAGTGCCCATCAAAATAAACAAGCTGCCCATTCCTAGTCCGTAAACAAATAAAATCAACATGCCTTGAGCCACTTGCTGATTTTTCGCGACCCAAAGCAAGATCGGCCCAATGAGCGGCCCCACGCAAGGTGAGGCCACAAAACCAATCGATAGGCCTGCGAGAAAAGCCCCTCTCCAGCCATTGCCGCCTAAATTAGCAAAATAATTTCTCCAACGCAGAGGCAATTCAATTTGGAAAAAACCCCAAAGTGAAAGAGCCATGGCCAAGAAAAAGATGATTAAGAAAATGAGGAAAATCGGATTTTGAAAAAGAAAACCTAATTTAAGTCCTAAGAAGGCAGAGGCGAGCCCTAAACTCGCATAGGTGGTCGACATTCCTAAAACTAAACTCAAGGACAGAAAAAGATTATGCAAAGCCGAACGATTTTTTTTGATTCCCACGACCGCTAAGGTCAAAGGTATGATGGGTAAAACACAGGGAGTGAAACAAGTGAGCAAACCACCTAAAAATGCCAAGCTCAAAACGAGCCATAAATTACTTCCTAACAATCCATCGATTTGACCATTTTTAATTAAAGTCCAAAGCTTCGCTTTTTTCACTTCATTGGTTGATGCAATCAAGTTGGAGGGAAGACTTTCGGGAAGGAGCTCGGCCTCTTTATTGGGAGGAATTTTCAATGGCTCTGGAGAAGATTTATTGAGCTCCTTAGAAATTTCTAAAGGAAGTAGAATTTGCGCTTTCATTGGACGGTAACAGAAATCGGAGGAACATCCCTGATAACGTATTTGTCCTTCCACATCACTTCTTCCCAAAGCGGCACTCGCCGGAGCTTTCAATAAGATTTTCACCTCAAAATCTTGTAAATAGGCGTCCGTCTCTTCCTTCAAAAAAGTGTCATAATGCTTTTGAGCTTTAGGAAATTCCTTTTTTAAGATTTGAAAAACACCCAATTGAGTGAGGTCGATTTCCGTCTTGTCCGCATAAAGATAGTGTCCGGCAGGAACATGAAATTGCACTCGGAGGGTGTAAACCTCACCCGGCTTCACTTTCTGGACAGAGTCATCCCATTCGACCAAAAAAGGGTTCCGTCGATCTTGGGCCTGTAGACCCAAAGCCAAAAATTGTAAAAAACACAGAAGTATCCAAAAATACTTTCGTTTTTGCATTTTAAAACCTTATAATAACTGCTGAACCTTTCAAGCCTTAGTTGTCTTTTATTATAACATAAAACGAAATCAATCCGCTCAACGCGGGGGAATGAATGAAAAAAGTAACAGCCGAGTGGGATAATCCCCTCTTAAAACAAGTTCAGACCCAATTTGATACGGCCGCAGAGCTATTGGCCTTGGATGAGAACATCTTCTATCGATTGAGAATTCCCAGAAGGGCTTTGATCGTTTCAGTGCCTTTTCGTCACGACGATGGGCGTGTGGAGGTGGTTCCTGGCTATCGAGTGCAACACAATGATGCTTTAGGACCCTGTAAAGGCGGTATTCGCTATCATCCCAGTGTCACCTTAGGCGAAGTGACTGCCCTTTCCATGCTGATGAGCTGGAAATGCGCTTTAGTGGGGCTTCCTTTAGGGGGCGCCAAGGGGGGCGTGCAAATCGATCCAAATCCTCTTAGTCGCTCTGAACTTCAGCGAATGACGCGCCGTTACACGACGGAAATTGCTCAATTCATTGGTCCTGATCACGATATTCCTGCGCCGGATATGGGTACCAATGAACAAGTCATGGCCTGGGTGATGGATACTTACAGTCAAATTCGAGGCTATTCCGTTCCGGAGGTCGTCACTGGCAAGCCGGTCGTGATTGGAGGCTCCTTGGGCCGAAAAGAAGCCACAGGACGCGGCGTGATTTATTGTATTCTTGAAGCGGCTGAAAAACTTAAAATCGCCCTTCATTCTCAAACAACGGTCGCCATTGAAGGTTTTGGGAATGTAGGAAGCTCTGCCCACAAAACCATCGAACAAATCGGTTGTCGGGTGGTAGCGGTCAGCGATGTGCATGGCGCTATCTATAATCCGAATGGAATTTCTTACGATGCACTAGCGCTACATGTCGAAAAAAATAAAACGATCTTAGATTTTCCGGATGCAGAAAAAATTACGAATAAAGAGCTACTTACCTTGAAAGTAGACATTCTCATCCCTGCCGCTTGCGAAGGCACTATCACCGGTGAGATTGCGCGCGGCCTGCAATGTAAAATTCTTGCAGAAGCCGCGAATGGTCCTACCACTTTAGAGGCAGATAAAGTACTCAATGATCGAGATGATATTTTTATCATCCCCGACATCTTGGCGAATGCGGGCGGCGTGATCGTTTCCTACTTTGAATGGGTTCAAGATTCACAGAATTATTTCTGGGATGAAAATGAAATTAATGATCGTCTGAAAAATATTATCAAAAAAGGTTTCGCAAATGTTTGCAAGATGGCCGAGGCTCAGAAAGTCAGCATGCGTATGGGCGCGCTGATGACTGGAATTCAAATTATTTCCCAAGCGATGTTGACGAGAGGATTGTTTCCGTGAAAACCATTAACAAGGTCATGCTTAAATCAGGGGTGGATGCGGCGAAGAGCCTGAAGGCTGACCTTCTTTTTATTTTTGTCGATGCTTTAGAGGAGTCAGTGCTTCCCGAGACTCTTCCTAAATCTTGCAAACTTGTAGCAGTCACCAAAAATCTCAATAATGAGGTTGAGGATCTGCAACGTAAACTCAAAACCGTGATTGATATTCCCAACATCGACTTAGGTAGACTTGGATTAATCAAGCTGACCATTGCGCTTGCTTTGTCACAAAACCTCATCCGCTTCGATGATAAATTGGTTTTCCTCAGTGGAAATGCAAATACCCAAGTGCTCGACACTTTGCTTTCAATTGAGATGGGAAGCGAATCCGAAGTGATTACGGCTAAAAATATTTCGGGTATTTCAGATACCGTAAAACCCGAAGTCTTTGAACACATCCTTTCTCTGGCCGTAGAGCTGGCCAATAAAGGCCGCGAAGGTAAACCCGTAGGCACTATCTTCGTGGTCGGTGATCAAGACCGCGTCATGCAGCTTTCCAAACAAATGATTATCAATCCTTTTCGAGGCTATGATGAGGATGAACGAAATATTTTAAATCCTCAATTGAAAGAAACAATTCGTGAGTTTTCAGCGATTGATGGTGCTTTCGTTATTGGTGATGATGGGACGGTGATTACAGCCGGTCGTTATCTAGGCGCAGCTCACGATGAGGATAACATTCCTCGGGGCTTAGGCTCCCGACATATTGCCGCCGCTGGAATCACAGCCTTGACAAATGCCATCGCTATCGTTATCTCGGAGTCCACCGGTGATGTGAGGATTTTCAAAAATGGAAAAATCCTCATGGAAATCGAAAAACCTTAAAATTTGAGGATCTCATGCCCAAAATCGGCGAAAAAAGCTTTGATGTAAGATTAGTATCCCGTTTCATTCACCAAGGTGAAATGAAAAGAGCAGATTACGATAAACACCTGAAAGCCCTTCCCGATGAGACCGATAATTTCGTTGAAACCCGCCCGGGCGACCCTGATTTCGAAGCTGAACAAAGTGCTGCTACAGAGCAAAGAATTGCGGCACGCGATGCAGCTCGAGCTTCTTCCGAAGAAAACTCTTAGTCCTTTATAATCTATAATTTTATTTTTTTTGATTTTTGTTTTTTAGAAAAAACTTAAGTCTATTGCAGGTTTGCGTCCGACCGCATTTGCCTTACAACACGCACGAGTAGCTAGTGCTTTGAGTCTTCTAAAAGACTGATGCCTTAAACAGATTTTTAGGATTAAATACCCGCTTTGAGGGTTTGAAGCTTGGCGGTCCAAGCTAAAGGATTGACGGGGTAACCTTCCATGCGAACTTCATAGTGCAAATGAGGGCCCGTGCTACGACCTGAAGATCCCACCTTAGAAATGAGTTCGCCCTTTCGTACTCTTTGACCTTCGCTGACTAAGATATCCGAATTATGGCCATAAAGAGTCGCAATGCCGTCACCATGGTCGATAATAAGGGTTAAGCCATATCCACCTTTACGACCCGCAAAACTCACTACACCATCAATGGGAGCGACAATAGAGGTCCCTACGGGAGCAGCGATATCAACACCGGCATGATAATGACCACTTCGACGTCCACCACGCCACTTGCCAAAATGACCTGTGACGATTCCTTGGGCAGGCCAAAATTGGCCATCGGTAGTAAAAGACGCTAATTCATCGATTTCAGGAAGACTGTTCAAATCATCTAATAAGAATTCAGAAGCGGAACCTGCACTCGGGAGAGCACATTCTTCTTCATAACATTCACTGACAAAGGAATAAGAGGGTTTTGCGAGCAATAAGACTAAAGCAGCGCCTAAGAGAAGTCCTTTAAATTTCATTTCGTACTCCTAAAGCTTCCCCACTCAGAAAAAGAGCGGGATAGGTTTCTGTAAAACGTTAAGATCTCCAACTCTTCGAAGATCTCTAGCGAAGATCTATGGCGAGGACTGCAGAACTTTACAAATTCAATCTTAGTTATCTTCTTTTTAACAGCTTTAAGCGATGTGTCAACCCCTTAAATCCTTGATCCGATTCAGGATTTTGGCACAGCGCGGCACAGTTTTAGCTAAGCTTTTGGAATCGTTTAGAAAATTCGAAACGCTGGAAAGTATGTTTTTAAGAAAAAAACCAAGTCATCTAAGACTGTTTTGGTCCCATTTAATCCTTGATCACCCCTAAAGGTCGTAATCTCACGATTTTCCTAGAGAATCCTGCTTTGTGAAACACCTTCATTTATCATGCGGATGGCTTTGCAATACCCCTACTAACTCTGCGCAAAAAATGAATAGGTTCATCAAATAAAAAATCCACAACATGATCAAAATAATTGCGGTCATCGAACCATAAATGAAATGGAATCTGTCCATACTGAAAGCCGTATACCAACGAAATACGAATCGCCCTCCTATCATCAAGAGGGCAAAAACCGTGGCTCCGATGCAATTGAGTTTCCATTGAACTTGATGGCGAGGCACCAAGGCTAAAACGATTAAAAAACTCATCCACGAAACAAGAAAAAAGAAAAAGGAGCCTTCGGCCACATGATCAATATGAAGAGGAATATTTATCGTCGAAAAAAGATGGTCTAAATTTTTTAAAACTGTGGGTACGAAAAAGAGCAGAGCGATCAAAAAAATAAAAAACACGGAAAGTAGTTTTGAATGGAAATAATTTCTTTTGCGAGTGGACTCGAAAATCTTATCCAGAACTTTTTCCAAATTGGTAAAAAGAACTGACGCCAATAAAAAAAGTACGCCTACTCCTAGCCATCCTCCTGTCACTTTGCGTTGTATCAAGCTGGAAAGATTATCCAGAAAAGTCGGAGAGAGATAAGGAATGCTTTCCGAAACAAGAGTAATGATATTTTTAAGAGTAGTTTCTGAATCACCCACAAAATGACCAAAAATAGAAACTACAATCATGCTGAGAGGAATCAGAGAAAGAATAGCGTAGAAGGATAAAGCGGCCGCCAAAGTAAATCCATCATCTTCCCTGAAATGACGGATACTTTCCGTAAAAACCAGGCTGAATTTGACCTTCGGTTTAGGCATGAAATCGTTTTTTCTTTCGAGCCGTGAATTCAAGTTCCAAGGGGGTGCCCTTGAAATCGAAAGCCTTGCGGATGCCATTGCCAAGATAGCGCTTATAAAACTCGGGGATAATATTGGGATGATTCGTCATAATGGCAAAGCGCGGAGGCTTCACAGCCACTTGAGTTGCAAATAACATATTAATGGATCTTCCTGAAACGCAGGGAGGCGGATGAGCTTCGATGAGTGCTCTAAAGACTTTATTTAACTCCGCTGTTTTAAGACGACGAGTGTATTGCGTGTAGACTTCCTCAATCAAGCCATACAAGCGACTCATCCCCAATCCTGTTTTGGCTGAGATGGGGAAAATAGGCACAAATCTTAAAGTGGGATAACGCTCGATGAATTGTTCGTGGAGTTTTTCTTTGGTCGTTTTTTGAGTGAGAGCATCCCATTTGTTCGCCAATATGATCAGTGGGCGGCGTCTTTCTACCGCTTGCTGCGCGACTTTACCGTCTTGAGCCGTCATTCCCTCACTTGCATCGATGAGCATGAGGGCAATGTCACTTTTTTCGATTCGTTCCAAAGTTTTTGAGACGGACACTTTTTCAATTTTGTCTTCAGCATGGGCTTTTTTTCGAATACCCGCTGTGTCAATAAAACGGAAAATTTTGCCGTCATTTTCAATATCCACATCGAGTGGATCGCGAGTGGTTCCGGGCTTGGA
The DNA here is from genome assembly GCA_964556135.1 of uncultured Pseudomonadota bacterium. Taxonomy (GTDB): domain Bacteria; phylum UBA10199; class UBA10199; order JADFYH01; family JADFYH01; genus CAYPXN01. Next base: position 11,603 of record CAZKUY010000004.1, on the reverse strand, counting down.
ATGTACAACGGCTCGAGGTGCACCATATAAGCGATTCAACAAGGTCGATTTACCCACGTTAGGACGACCAATAATAGAAACTCGGATGAGATTGCGGTCTACAAATCCTAAATCTTCTTCCGCTTTTTCTTCGTCTTGTTCTGGATCAGGTAGAGTTCTGTCGAAACCTTCGATCATCGCATCTAAAAGTTCGCTGACATTTCGACCATGTTCTGCAGAAACGCCAAACACTCTTTTAAAACCCAAGTTGTAAAAATCCGCGATATCGCTTTCTTGAGAAGTATTATCGATTTTATTAACTGCCAGCAGAACTTCCTTGCCAGATTTACGCAGGCGCATGGCCATGTCTCTATCTTCTTGATTCAAGCCCGCTCTACCATCCACAACTAAAATTATTTTTTGAGCTTCGCGGATTGCGATTTCGACTTGCCGACGCATTTGTTCATAGAGATCTGAGCTTGGCGCCACTTCGTATCCGCCTGTGTCGACAAGATTAAAGTGATAAGCACACCAATCGCCCGGCGAATAATTTCGATCGCGCGTAATGCCAGGCTTATCATAAACAATGGCTGTTTTTCGGCCGAGTAAACGATTGAATAAGGTTGATTTCCCGACATTCGGGCGGCCCACAATAGCAATGATTGGAAGATTACTTATCATAAAAAAAAACCGGAGACTTTTTACCTGCTCCGGTCACTAGACACTAGGCCTCTAGACACTTACAACTATTTAAAAAATGTGGCGGTGCAGGGAGTCGAACCCCGGACACAACGGATATGAGCCGTTTGCTCTAACCACCTGAGCTACACCGCCATAAAACTAAGCTAGGCCTCATAAAATAAAACAAGCCCTGAAGCCAAGGAGAATTTTTCTAATAAAGTGAATTATAAATCGTAAACAACCACTACCGATTTAAAGGTGCCCATGGCATTCATGAAGCCCTTATCTCGTACCCAGAGCAAGCTCAAGAGCTTTGGCTGACTTTCCCAAGGGAGTTGAACCTTAATATTATCCGCAAAGTAGCCATCGATTTTTCGAGTGCTAAAGGATTCACGCATTCCGATATCTTGCCAATGGAGCTTCGTAAACCAGGTGTTTTTAACCACGGGTCTTGTGCCAATCATATTCCTTAAGAAATCATCATTTTTAGGAACCATGATCGAACCATAACCATCGCTACCCATCCAAGTCACAGGATCCACATTGAAATAAGTAAAGGCATTGGTCACTTCATTGAACATGTCGGTTTGCTCTAAGCGCAAGAAGTTGGCCGTTCCGCCATAACGCTCCGAACTCGACCATTTTTTATTAAACTTATTTTTACCTTCGATTTCGTAGATTTTAAGATAACCGGAAGGACTCAGATAAAGCACTTGGTCGGAGCTAGTGTTTTGGCTTTTAAAGGACTGAATCCCATAAATTCCCATTTCGGAAGGCACATCGAACTTACCTGCATCCTTGAATTTATTATTCTCCATGACCAGCTGACGAATGTCATGATAGTTCACTTCTTTCGCATTAAAAAATTCTCCAATGAGAGTCGGAGTTCCATTCCAATCCAAAACTTTAATGATCCAAGGTGATTTTTTTATGACTTCTTTAAATTGATCGCCATTCAATTCCAAAGCAAAAGACGCGCCTTGGCCATGGGCGATGTTTGAAACTAAAATCTCTTCTTTTCCATCTCCATTTAAATCCTTAGTGTAAACACGAATAAAGGCATCGTCTACTCCGCCTTGGAAATCATATAAAAGGCGAACTTGATTTTTGGTGAACTCAAAAACATAAACGTGCTTCAAATCCACAATGACAATTTCATTTTGACCGTCTCCATTGACATCGCCATAAGCCATGCCACGGCCTTCAAAAGGAAGAATGGTGCTAATCCACTTGTAATCCGGACTTCCCATCATGCCTGATTCGCGAATTTCTTCTTTGCTTCCAGGGACGGAATTTTCAGTTTTCACACTGGCTGTTTTAACTTTTTTAGTTTTGGGTTCATCGGCAGGTACCACCGATAAATTTGGAGTCACAACAGGTGCTGCGGCAACAAGGGGTTCTGGACTTGGTTTAACTGTTTTGGTTTTTACAGGAGGCGCTTCAGCGACAGGTTGCGCCACAGGAACTGCCAGAGCAGCATTGTTGAGCTTTGAAAGTTCCGTCGCAATAAGCTGAGCATGATTTCCTAAAGTACCCAGAAGCGCATCGACATTAGTCGCCGTGCTGGTCAAAACAACAGGCTGAGAAATGGAATCTAAAGTATAAATGCGAGTGAAAATTTGAACATTGGATCCAAGCTTTACAATGGAACCTGCCACCAAGGAATCTAAGCGATCTTTTTTAATCAGGCTGGCGATACCCCGTTTTTTGATCTCATCTTCGGTCAAAGAGATATCTACTATGGTGAAGCCTCGCCCTTGCAAAGAGGCACTCAGCGATTCTTTTGCCACTTTCTTAAGATAGTCGGCATTTTCTCCGCTGGCGATGTCGTAAGTCGCTAAACCAACGCGCTTATCCGCCGCATGGACACTGAAAGTGAGCGTAAGCAATAAAAGGACTAAGCCCTTCAAAACTGTAGGTATTTTAATTTTCATGAGGAGGCGGAATTATCACCCTTCGAAAAGGAGGGCAAGAAAGATTTAGTCCGTAGGAGAACTTAATAAATAGTTTTTAATAAAGTCGTCCAAATGATCTCCATCTAGCACAGATTCAGCATCGCCGACTTCGAAACTACTGCGATGATCTTTGACCATTTTATAGGGATGCAAAACATAAGAGCGGATTTGACTGCCCCAAGTATTGTCCTTTTTATTGTCTTCCACTATTTTTTGTTTGGCTCGTTTTTTCTCCAATTCCAATTCATATAAACGAGACTTCATGATCTTCATTGCGAGTTCGCGGTTTTGATGCTGGCTGCGTTCGTTTTGGCATTGAACAACTACGCCCGTTGGAATGTGGGTGATTCGAACGGCAGTTTCGTTTTTTTGCACGTGCTGTCCGCCTGCACCGCCCGCGCGAAATGCTTCAAACTTGATATCATCCGGTTTAATTTCGATAACGATTTCATCGTCGATGAGAGGATAAACAAAAACAGATGCAAAAGAAGTATGACGGCGCTTATTCGCATCGAAAGGAGAAATCCTCACCAAGCGGTGAATTCCTACTTCCGCCTTCAGATAACCAAAAGCATAAGCTCCATCTGCGGTCACGGTCACGCTGCGATAACCCGCGCCATCTCCATGAGAGAAATCCACAATTTCAGTTTTATAACCCTTCTTTTCGCAATATCTGAGATACATGCGTAGTAACATCGCTGCCCAATCGCAAGACTCGGTGCCCCCTGCCCCTGCATTAATTGAAAATACGGCAGAGCAAATATCTTCAGGTTCCGAAAGCATCGTTTCAAATTCAGCCTGACCCACTTCATTTTTAATCTTTAAAATTTCAGCTTCGACTTCCTTTAAACTCGCTTCATCATGAGACTCATGAGCCAGTTCCAACAAAACCTGAGCATCTTCAATGCGACTCAGACGAGCGGCTTGCTTCTTCAAGGTATCTTGAAGCAGATTCATTTCTTTTGAAATTTTTTGGGCGTTTTGAGTGTCGTTCCAGAAGTCGGGTGCTTGGGATAATTCTTGAAGTTCGGCAAGACGATCTTTTTTGACCGTGAGGTCAAAGTCGCCTCCCGATGGCGTCCATCTTATCTTTATAATTCTGTAAACTTAAGATTAATTCTTTCGACATACGAGGCTTCCTAACATCAACAATCCGGAGATAGCAAGACAAGCATAAGCAAAGAGGTCACCATATTGGGAGTAAAAGGAGCGATAGTTCATCAAGGGAACTTGGTCATAAACAATTTTTTGTTCGAAGCTTTCAGCCCTCGCCCAGATTTTTCCCACTGCATCAAAGCTCGCCGTCATGCCTGTATTCGTCGCTCGAACCACACTTCTACGATTTTCAATGGCTCGAAAGGCGGAAAAACTTAAATGCTGTGGCAAGGCAGAAGAATCTCCATACCAAGCATCATTAGTCAGATTGACTAGTAAATTCGCTCCATTTTTAGTAAGCGTAGCGGCTATCGACGGGAAAATATCTTCATAGCAAATCAAGACACCTATCTTTGCCGCACCAGACTGCAAAAGATTATATTCATCCCCTTCAACAAATTCACCCATTTGATCGGTCAATTTACCGATGAAAGGAATGACTTCTTTCAAAGGAATGTATTCACCATAAGGCACTAAGTGATGCTTAAAATAGGCTCCTGCTAATTTTGGGCCCTTCTGAATCAATAAGGCTGAATTATAGATAGGATAGCCTAGAGGGCTGTAGAGAATGTCTTCCGTTAATAATCCCCTATTCTCATAAGTAACCGCGCCCAAAAGAACATCTCCCGAAAAATCTCCAATACGATCAATGTGTGATTGTAAATCTCTGGCAATCTCATGCGGATAAGCCGCTTCCGGCCAGATGACTAATTGCACCTTTGGATTTTCATTAGCAAATGCCTCTCGTGTCATTGTTTGATAAATTTCTAAAATCTCATCTGCTTTTTCTAAAAGCCATTTTTCGTCTTGAGGAATATTTCCTTGCAGCAAAGCCAAATTAAAATGTTCCGATTGAGCAGATAGCTTCGACATCTGATTTTTGCGTTGAAGGCCATAAATTAAATTTACGGCGAGTAAGAGAATAACAATTGTTGGCTTGAGAAGATTTCTAACGTTAAAGTTTGGAGAGCTAAATAAACCGATCAGATGAACTAGAGCTAAATTGATCCAAATGAGCAAGGCAGTCGCGACATAGACCCCACCTAATTCCGCACTTTGTATGAATTCTAAAAATTGCCACTGAGAATACCCCGCTTGCGCCCATGGCAATCCTCCCAAAGGCCAATGAGTCCGGCACCATTCTACAGCCACCCAGAGCACAGGGAGTGTCCAAAAATGTGAGATATGCAATCTTGATTCAATCCATCGGCAAAGAATGAAGATAAAAGAAAAATATGCAGCTAAAAGCACCACTAAAAGTAATAAAGCTAAAATAGAGGCCAGTGGAGGCAAATGGCCAAAACCATTGAGAGCTTTATAAAGCCAGTGCATTGTCCCTAAGTAAAATAAGATGCCGAATAAAAATGAAAGTTTAAAGGATTGAGAGCGAGTGCTTTTGAAGAGGACATAAAATAAGGGCACGTAAGCAATAAAACCCAGGCAACCTAAATCTGGCAGATTCCATCCCATGATTACAAGAGGATGGGAAAAAATTGCTAAGATCGCTGAAAGTAAAATCCAAAGATAATTTCGTAAACTTGTCTTCATTTTTTACACTATGATTTTTTGCGGAAAACTTCTTTTAAAATTTTTTTCTCGAGCCTTTGCATCTGCTTCGCTTCCATTTCGGTTTTTTCATGGTCATAACCGAGCAAATGCAACACACCGTGAATGATTAAAAAATGAAGTTCTTCTTCAAAGGTAACTTCATGTTCTTTGGCTTGCTGCCGAGTGATCGTCAAGGAGATGACGACGTCTCCCAAAAACACATTGCCTTTGCGAGCGACTTTCTTATCGTGAAGAGGAAAAGAAAGCACATCAGTCGCTTTGTTTTTTTTTCGGAATTTTCGATTTAACTTCTGAATGGAAGCATTGGTAACAAAGGTCAGATCTAAATCAATCGCAGGAACGCGAGTCGCCTGTAAAATCCTTTTTAGATTTTTGGTTAAATTTTTCTCGGAAATCTTAGTTTTTGTTTTATTGAGGATGATCACGTCAGCATTTAAGCACGAGTTCTAAAAAAGTCAGCTTGAATTTGCAGCATTTGGTGGATTGCTTTGTACGACCTCTAGCCTTTTAATCGGGGCGATGGCTTTTTCATTCTCCTGCATTTCAGGATATTCGATGCGTTGATGGTAAATGCCAATTAAAACTCGGGCAAAACTATCGGCAATGATTCGTAAATCACGCAAGGTTAAATCACATTCTTCAAGCTGTTCTTCCGCAAAACTCTTATTAATAATCTTTTGGACCATTCCTTGAATTTTTGTCGCATTTTTCTCAGGCATGGCTCGGACTGCCGCCTCAACTCCATCCGCCAAAAGTAAAATTCCCGCCTCACGCGTTTGGGGACGCGGACCCGGATAGCGATAGTCTTCTTCTCTGACAGGATCATGATCCGGACTCTCTTGCTCTTTGGCTTTATTATAGAAGAAAGTAATGAGCTTGGTTCCCTGATGTTGAGGAATCATATCGACAATAATTTTAGGCAGGCGATGCTGCTGAGCGAGTTCCACCCCATCTTTTACATGAGAAGCAATAATTAAGGCACTCATCGAGGGATTCAAACGATCGTGGCGATTTTCACCGCCTTGTTGATTTTCAATGAAATAGAGAGGTTTTTTCATCTTGCCCACGTCATGGAAGTAAGCGCCAACGCGTGCAAGTATCGGATTGGCTCCAATCGCCTGAGAAGCGGCTTCTGATAAAACAGCCACCAACTGACTATGATGATAAGTGCCGGGAGCCTTCACAATCATTTCCCGCATCAAGGGGTGATTCAGATTTCCTAACTCCAGCAATTTAATGTCGGTGGTATAACCAAATACCATTTCCACAATCGGTGTATAAAAAAGCACGAATAAAGCGCTATTCATTCCTCCGAAAAATCCCAAGATGAGATTCGAGCTGATGTCGAGTCCACTCCAACTTTCCGTCACTGAAACGACATCGATCATTTTAATCGTAAAAATCGTTAAAGCGTTTACTAGACCTGTGTAGACCCCTGCCCTCAAAATGGCGCTTCGTTTATCCGCAAAAGAAATTGAACCTGCCGCCGCAATAGACGAAATGAGAAAATAGATAGAAAGATCTAAATCTGTTTTCAAAAATAAACCGGCCAAAGCAGATGCGATCACGCCAAACACAATCGCACTTTCAGCATTTAAGACTAAGCGTGTGAGCATCGCCCCTGCCGAAACGGGAATTGCATAATACAAAGCCTGCATTTCAATTTGAAAAGGTAATGTATCCCGAAAAGCCGTTGTCGCAGCAGCAAAAAGACGAACGAATATCAAGATAGCAATCAAATTTGCTAACATGAACACGGCATCCATTTTAGTGGGTTTAAATTTGCGAATGTATTGCGCGGCGAAAGTATAGGTGACCAAAAGCAGCAAACTCACAAACAAGAAGGTGCCAGTAAATTTAATAGCAAAACTTGTCTCTTTTTTCTGTTTTTGAATTCCTTGTAAAACCACCAGATGCCAAGGCTCGAAACGTGTGCCACTCCGAATGATCGACTCACCCGACTGCATTTTAATAATGACCGGCTTTACTGTCGAAACAGCTCTGGTTTTGCGAGATTCCGTCTCAGAAAGATTATAGGTAATGTTAGGTCGCAACAAATCACTTGCGACGCTTGCCAAAGAATTTACATCGACGGTTTTTAACTGGCCTAAAGAAGCCGGAATGTTTTTTCGAATGCGATCGGGTATTTCTTGGCGGCTTTCTTCGAGGGCTTTAATCGCTGATAAATTTCTTTCAATAACTTCATTATCTCCCGCGAGAATTCGGATGCGGCGGATAATCACTCCCTTTTCTTCTCTGGGAAGCAAGCTCGCATCATCGCTAATCATGCTTGCCATGGTCTTTTGAAGAACATTTCTTAATAAAATCTCCGCTTCCACACGATATTTCAGGGCATAAAGTTGCTTAGCATCCTCATCACTTAAGGAAATTCTCGAATTACTTTCAAAGACTCCTTTCAGCTCAGTTTCGCTTGCTTGAGGATGTTCCGCAAGCCAGCTGCGAGTCTTCATGAAAGATTCTTGGATCTGACGATCGACTTCATTCCCTAAAGCTTCATCATAATCATAAACGGGAAAGACACTTTTTAAAGCGTCTTCTCTGTTTTTTTGCGTCGATTTTTCATCGATAATTTCATAGTTTTGATCTGCTTTAATATCTTTAGAAGCGATGTAGCCGACTTTTACATGGGTGGGGAGTGTTTCGGTTTGAAAGGAAAGAAGAAGAGTAATCAGTAAACAGCCTGTGAGAAAAAGAAGCCAGGCCATCGCGGGAGAATGGTAAAAGTTTTTCCAGGAACTAAAATCGCTTTTTTTCCAAACCCCAAAAACACTTTGGGGGACTTCGTTCGAGTGCATATCCATGAGTTCAAATGCTCCTCTTCTAGTTCTGCTGTTTTGCGGGGCTTTCTCCGCTCACTAATATGAAATACTCTCGACGGCCTGCTTTATCATCAAAATCAAACAAAAACACCTCTTGCCAAGGCCCTAGCTGGAGCTTTGAATCTGCAAAAGGAATAGAAATGGATTGTTTTAACAATTGAGCTTGGAGATGGGCATGATTTCGACCACTTCCTGACTTTCGCTCCGGTCGTTTTTCATCAATCACAGGAACTTGCACTTCAATCCACTTTTTATAGGCCTCAATCACCGAAGCTTCGTTCTCGATCAGGGCTAAGGCCGAGTTTGCATGAGGCACAAAGACTTGCACAATCCCTAAAGTCACATTTGCTTCGCTAGCCGCCCTCTTCACATCATGAGTAATTAGGATGGAGTCGATGCCTGAACTAACGTTTGCATAAGCTTTTTTAAAAAGTCCCATGGTCTATAAATCCTATATGAAAGACATTTTTGCCGCAAGATATGCTTATAAACCCGCTATAATCTTGACTTCCCTTGCACCTTTGCTACAATTTTTCAAATTTTAATGGAGGAATCGAATCTATGAAAAAAGTAATGATAAGTACCGTAGTCGCCTTAACCTTAGGCGCTGTTAGTTTAGCTGCTATTCAACCTGTGAGCGCCAAGAAGGATCCTCGAGATGATTTTCCTTCCTGCTCAAGCAAAATACCCGTCGCTGTTGACCGATTTAAAACGGAAAACATTTCGGTCGGTTGGTGGAACAATGATGTCGCTTTAAACTCAAGAGAAGTTGCTGTCGATGAACTTGTAAACTCAGGATGTTTTACTGTTTTAGAACGTGAAGATGGCTCTATGGCTCCTGTCGGCGTCATGAATGAAAAAGCCTTAGCAAGATCTGATGAAGCTCAACCCGGTGCAAAAGCGGCAAAAAAACGTAAAATGAAAGTCGCTGAAAACTTAGTCAGCTTTGCACTCACTGGATTCAGCAAGGATAATGAAGGTATGAACATCGGTGGTATCGGTGGAGCCGGTGGTGGTTTTGGTGGTTTAGGCGGTGGTTTCAAAAAGTCTGAACTTAACCTTACCTGTAAGGCTTTCAGCACTTCCACCAGTGAAATTCTTGCTTCAGCAAGAGTAAAAGTAAGTGCCACAGGTTTTAACGTCAATGCAGGTGGCGGTGGTATTGGCGGCGGCGCCTTTGGTGTCGGTGGCTTAGGTTATTTCAAGGAATCTAAAGTGGGTAAAATGATGTCGGATGGTATCCACAAATGTGTCGTCGAAATGGCAAAAGCGATTCGATAAACATTTTTAAGTAATTTAGAAAAGCCTTCGTCATGCAGATTTTGACGAGGGCTTTTTTATTTTATAGGCTTTGAGCATGGGAAGGTATTTCTCATAAACTTCCACTTCGATTTTCAAACCTTCTTCTCCATAACTCTTTGAGAGAATGCGTGCATGTTGATGAAGAAATGCTACCAAACTTCCATCTTTGTAAGGCACTTGCACCGTTACTTTTTTGCTCCCTTTAGAAATGACTTTGTCTAAAGTGTGTAATAACTCATCGATATTGTGACGCTTATTCGCTGAAACGTAAATCTTACCTTTTTCCAATTTTACGCTGCCGCCGGTCAGATCAATCTTATTATAAACTTCGATCATGTGTTTTTTGGAAAGACCAATCTCCCTCAAAACTTGATGAACCATTCGAATTTGTTCTTTTTTCAAAGGATGAGAAACATCGATAACATGAAGAAGAAGATCGGCCCCTGCAATTTCTTCGAAAGTGGCCTTAAAAGATTCAACCAAAGCATGAGGAAGCTTGCGGATAAAACCGACCGTGTCGCTCATTAATATTTCACGCCCACTAGGCAAGCGAACTCTGCGAACTGTAGGATCCAAGGTCGCAAAAAGTTTATCTTCCACGAGCACATCCGCTTTCGTGAGCGCATGGAAAAGAGTCGATTTGCCAGCATTGGTATATCCCACTAAAGAAATAGTAGGGATGGGAACGGAGAGACGTTTCGCGCGGTGGATTTGTCTTGAAGCTTTGACACTTTCCAATTCGCGACGGATCCTCGTAATTTTTTCGCGCAATCTTCTGCGATCCACTTCAAGTTGAGTTTCACCAGGACCACGAGTTCCAATACCACCCGTTTGGCGGGACATGTGAATGCCCTGCCCGACCAATCTTGGAAGTAGATAAATATTTTGTGCAAGCTCAACTTGAAGTTTACCTTCTTTCGTCCGCGCGCGTTGCGCAAAAATATCTAAGATCAAACCCGTTCGATCGACCACTTTTTTTTGTAGGATTTTTTCAAGGTTTCGATGTTGGGTGGCAGTGAGATCTTCATCGAACAGAACAAGCTCGCAGTCTTTTTCGGCAATCACCTGCTTAATTTCTTCAACCTTGCCACTGCCCAGTAAAGTCGCAGGGTCAATTCTCTTCAAATCTTGACTCACAATCGCGACTGCGTAAGCGCCGGCGCTGTAAGAGAGATTCATGAATTCTTCGAGGGAGTCTTGGGCTTCGCCTCGACTTTGCCCAGGGAGTTGAACGCCCACTAAAAGAGCCCTTTCGGAGTCTTTGTGGTTATGTTGGTAAGGAAGTAGCATTCATTTAATGCCCAACAGCGGCGACCTGGGGGCTGAACTCCTTCTCTGGTTGTGGTTGACTCGATTCTAACATGAATGAAATCTCGTTTCCAAGAAGGTCTTGGAGTTCACTTTGAACTTTTTCATTCCACTGCATTTCGAGCTCTTTGGGAAGCTTTAAAATTGTCTCCTTATTTTCCTGTCCCATCAAATGAAGATAAACCGGAATATTTCCCGGATAGCGGCCCAAAATCATTTTAAAGTCTTTCAATTTACTAATACTTAATTTCTCGGATCCTACTTTTATACGAAGCGGTAAAACTTTACTTCCTCCTTGCATTTTCAAAAGACTAATTTGAGTAGCCAGTAATTTTACCGTGTCTTCAGCAGCATCCACTTCGCCTTTAATCAGCAAAGGCTCATCCATCTTCAGTAAATGCGCAGAACTTTTGTAAACATCGGCAAAGACAACTACTTCGACATGACCCTTTAAATCTTCCAAAGTAATGAAGGCCATGCGGTTGCCTTTTTTGGTCATGATTTCCTTCGATGTACTCACCATGCCCGCAATCGTCACTTCGGCTTCATCTGCTGATTCTCGAATCGTTTGAGTGTCGACTGTGTCCATCGTTGAAAGCATATCTTGAACATCATAAAGTGGATGACCGGTGATATAAAAACCAATGGCTTCCCGTTCCATCTTCAGTCTTTCGGCCTCAGGCCATTCATTGATTTTTGGAACGGCAGGAGTCATGGCTTGAGCGCCCATACGTTCAAAAAGAGAGTTCTGCCCTCTTTCCATATCACGTTGTTTACAAGCTGCATGATCCATCGCCGCATCAATGACGCTCAT
>CAZKUY010000003.1:229879-262064 GCA_964556135.1 uncultured Pseudomonadota bacterium | reverse complement strand
TGGTCGGCTAAATTTGCTTCGCGACATCCCAACGTCGCGGTGCTCGATCTTTCGAGTTTCAAATGCGGTCATGATGCACCGACTTACGGAATTATCGATAAAGTGATTTCCACCAGTGGCACTCCCTACTCTGCTCTCCACGATATCGATGCCAATAAACCGGGTGGATCCATTAGAATCCGAGTGAAAACCTACGCGCATTCTCTTTCACTTCATGAAGAAGCGCTCACAGATCGAAAGTCAAAGAAAGACGAATTAAAACAAAGATTAATTGCCAAGCGGGCTGAGTTGGAGCGTTTGATGGGTCTCCAAAAGCAAGACTCCGTCGAACTCCCTGCCTATCAAGCGCAGCGTGAACCTGCGCAAATCAAGGAGGAGTCCTATGCAAAAGCTGTTTAACGAAGTCACCACCAAAAACACATCCACTTATGCCGCTCTCGAAGCTGAACTCGCTAAGTTCGAAGCTGAAGAATCAGCAAAACTAGGCATCAAGGAAGGACGCACCACCCAGTGGAAGGATAAAATTTCTACGGAATTTTATGCCGACCAACGCGCCCATACCACCATCCTGGTTTCGGGTCTCACGATGGCACACGATTTATTCGTGGGTGCCGGACTCGCAGGGCTCGGCTACAATATTAAAACTCTCGATTGCCCCGACGTAGACGCTTTGAACGCCGGAAAAGAATACGGTAATCGCGGACAATGCAATCCCACCTACTTCACCGTAGGAAATCTCGTAAAATATTTAATCGATCTTCGCAATCAAGGCATGAGCACCGAAGACATCATCAATAAGAATGTATTCCTCACTGCCGGTGCCTGCGGTCCTTGCCGTTTCGGAATGTATGTTACCGAATACCGCAAAGCCTTGAATGACGCGGGTTTTGAAGGTTTCCGAGTGATGCTTTTCGAACCCAATGGCGGTATGCATCAAGCGACTGGTAAAGAAACCGGGCTCCGCATGGATAAGGCTTTCTTTCTCACTCTCGCCAAAGCGATTTTCACGGGCGATGCATTGAATGCTATCGGTTATCGTATTCGTCCTTATGAAGTGGTGAAAGGCGCCACGGATAAAGCAATCGACGATTGCCGTGCGGTGATCATGGATGCTTTAAAAACCAAAAAGTCTCTTTTAAGAGCTTTGTGGAAGTCTCGAAAAATTCTTCAAAAAGTAGAAGTGGATCGCACCATCGTAAAACCCAAAGTGAGTATCATCGGAGAATTCTGGGCGATGACTACCGAAGGCGATGGCAACTATAAGCTCCAACGCTTTTTGGAACAAGAAGGTGCTGAAGTCGACATTCAACTCATTGCCAACTGGATTCTCTACAACATTTGGCAAGGTCGCGTAGACACCAAAGCTCGCATGAAATTAAAATCTGCGGACATGGACGCTCGCAAAGGTTTAAAGACCACCGATGTCGGCAAAAAATTCCTCACGCTTTGGGTCGCAGAAAAAGCGCTTAAAGGAGCTTTCTACACCTTCTCCAAAATACTCGGTTTGAAAAATTACAAAATGCCCGACATGGAAGAAAACGCCCGAGTCGCTGCCGAACATTACAATCCAGAGCTGCGCGGCGGTGAAGGTCATATGGAAGTGGGCAAACTCATTCAAACCGTCACACACAAAAAAGCGCACATGGTCATTTCCGTAAAACCTTTCGGTTGCATGCCTTCTTCTGGCGTGTCCGACGGCGTACAGAGTGTAATCACGGAACGCTATCCCGACGCCATCTTCCTCCCCATTGAAACCACAGGTGACGCTGCTGTGAATGCCTACAGCCGCATTCAAATGATGCTCTTCAAAGCGAAACGCGTGGCGGAAAAGGAATACCAAGACTTGCTCGACGAGAAAAAACTCAGCGTCGAAACAGTAAAGTCAAAGCTTCCCCGCGCCAAGAAACTCGCCACCCATTACAGCCCCCACGTGGTGGCTGGAACGGCAGCGAACTTGTTATATGAAGTCGCGTAATTGAAATAGACTCTGAAAATAAAACCCCATCCATTGAAAAGTGGATGGGGTTTTTAAATTGTATAACTAATCCTAGACTCTTCGAACTTGCTTTGTTTAAGTGGGCTCATGTACCGTCTCCGCTTTATTTGGATCATCCTCAAATCCTTCTTCTCAAAACCCAAATCCATTCGTTCAACTTTCGAATTGAAATTCCGAGTCATCCCCTTTCTCGATACCGACTTCAGCCGCATGTTCACCCACGCCTACAGCGCGTTTATGGCGTTGGGCCGATGGCATTACGTGTTTGATTCGGAATTGCGGCGCGTGGCAATTCGAAATAAATGGGCGCCGGTCACGACTTCCGAAACCATGACTTATCGAAAATCCATCAAGGCCTTTTCGAAAGTGACTTTACAAACCAAGCTTATCGCCTGGGATGAGCAGCGCTTTTATTTGCAACAGACCTTCTTAATAAAAGGTAAAGTGAAGGCTCAGTGCCTGCTCGAAGGCTTGATCAGATCGCCGCAAGCCATTTTGAAGCCTGTCGACGTTTTTGCTGCTTCAGGGCTTGATGAAAGCTCTCCTAGATTTCCCGAAGACTTGAAAAAATGGGTCGCCTTTTTGCGTCATGAGGCATAACCGTAGCAAAAGCGGCTGACCATGATTTGAAAAAAATTACAATGCAGTAGATTGAAAATCCATTACTCGCCATTGCTGATTTCCCAGATAAACCAATCTTACTTTAAAATTTGGAATTCCATTTACAAGATATTGAATAGTCACCTCCGGCATTTCCACTTCCCTTCCCTGCAACCAACGCTTCCATCGATTACCATAGCTTTGTGGAGGATGCGATCCAACTAACGCAGGCTTCATCTTCAGTGCAGAATACCAATTTCTACTTACTTTGATTTTAAAATCAGCAAAATTTTCACCCACCAATTGATTTTTTTCAGTAAGCTCATAGGCTGCTTCTAATTGATTCGATGACAAACGCTGCACAAACTCTTCACTGACGCGGATAGCTCCCGGAGGCGTGTAAAGATTGCGAGAAAAGACAATACCCAAAGCCACAAGAAGGCCCACGATTAAAATTGTAAGAATAAAAATCTTTTTAATCATACATGCCCTTATATCAACAAGAGAGACCATTCATACTTTGAAAAGATATAAAAACCATAGGCGAAAGCCAAAGTTGAAATGACTAAACCAAAAATCAAAATGCTCTGAGAAGCTAACTTCTTTTTTGAAAAAGGATTCTTTTTCAAAATCATGTAAACTCTTATCATTAAACAAAAACAGAAAAGTTCAAACAAGCCAAGCTTCAGGGCGAACAAAGCATTTTCCCTTAATTCTCCTCCGGCACCATACCCTATACCAAGTAAGGTGAAAATAATTCCAAACGCTAAATTTCCCAAACCCACGATCAAAAATAAAATTATAACTTTCATAGCTTTCTTTATCTAAATGAAAAATATTACTAATGAATTTGCATTGGATAAAAACTTAATACAAATTATCATTTAATGAAAGGCTTCACATGTCCAATTCCGTGAAAAAAATTCCCGAAGGAAGCCACACCATCACCCCCAGTTTCATGTTCAAGGATTGCAAAAAAGCGATCGAGTTTTATCAGAAAGCTTTCAATGCAAAAGTAATGGGTGTTTTCCCCACATTGGATGGCAAAGGCATCATGCATGCGCAAATTCAAATCGGCGATTCTTTCATGATGATGGGCGATGAAATGGAAAAATGCAAAAGTGCTGAAACCATTGGCAGCTCGCCAGTAAGTTTTTTCATGTATGTGAACGATGTGGATGCGAGCTTCAAGCAAGCGGTGGACGCCGGTTGCACGGTCTTCATGCCTGTGGCCCAAATGTTTTGGGGCGACCGCGCGGGGAGTCTAGTCGATCCTTTCGGCTACTCCTGGATGATCGCCACTCACACTGAAGATTTAGACAATGAGCAAATCCGCAAAAATGCCGAAGTTTTTTTTGCTAAAATTTCCTCTAAAAATTAATTCCATACCATCAGTACAAATGAATTAGTTCCTAACTCACCATACAATATGTCTTTCATCCACAATGTGAAAGCTTCAGACAGCAGTGAAGCTCCTTCGCGGATTCTCGATCAAGGGGGTAGACAATAATGAGTCCGGAAAATCAAAACAAGAAAACTAAGCGCAATGTACTTGCCCACGCATTGTGAAGATTAGGTAGCGCCCCCGGATTGGGGATATAGCTAATGACAGGTTGCAAATATAAACCTTCAATCACATGCGCTTGGTAATACGCCTGAAACAGCAATTCCGTACTATTGGTAAAAAGGCTGGGATTCAGCCAGGATAAAGAAACTCCGAGTCCCATGGAATCCAGGGGTCGTTTTGGAACAAGGTCAAAGGCAGTCAATCCCCCCCCCACATAACGATTAATAGGTAAAGTAGCTGATGCGTTTCCCCCAAACTGAAAAAAGGCGGAGATTCCGCTATTGTCTTTTTCCGGGTGACGGAACCACAAACGTTGTGACCCAAAGGCATAAAATCCATAAGTTCCATTTTCAGAAACCCCAGGAGCGCCTTGAAGAGTTCCTGTTTGATACCATATGCCTGCGCCCACCATTCCAGGCTGTTTCGCTTTTCCCAAATGCCAATAAGATCCCATTTCTCCGATATTGAAATAATAACCATTAAACTCGGGAAGCAGCGACAATCCCGTCTGTTTGCCTCGTGCAAGATTACCGTCGTAAACGCCGTAAGAAAAATACCAATTTTTATTCGGAGCCACATTAATGGTTAAACCGTAGGCCGAATTATAATAGCCGGGAAGAACCCCCAACATCGAAGGATTGACGAATATCGGAGTATAGATCAAACCGCTCACGGCCGGGATAGCGCGATATTCATGCAGCGGCGTAACCGGTCTCAATAAATTCCCAAAATCGAAAGTTGGGACCGTTTTTCCAATGCGAAAAACAAGCTTGCCATCGAGGACTTCTTGTCGGTACCAAAGCTCGTAAAGCTCGGAGCGATTTAAAGGATTCGGTCCTGGCAGGCTGTTGTAGCCCTGAACGCTTCCTGCTTGTCCATTCGTATCTTGACCGTTAAATTGCAAAAAATCGGCGCCAAAGCTTCCACCTTTCCAATGGAAAAGTTTTTCCGTGTCGATGTTCAAATCAAGGATCAAGAGACTGTTCACGCTCCATTTGCCAGGTTCCACCCCACCCGACATCAAGGAATTCACATCGCTCACCCACAAACCGCCCAAGCGGATACCGTGATTATCTTTGATTCCTAACTGATTTAGGAAAAAGCCTTGTGCCTGTCCCGAACCCGTCGTCACATTCACAGCGCCGGGGTTTGAACTGATCCCAAGCTTAGGTGACTGAGAAGACGGTGCAGCTTGGGTCGTGGCAGTAGCTTCTGTGTTTTGCAAAGATTCGGACGCAAATAGAGGCGCCGCAAAAAGGCAGAAGGAACAAACAAATAAAAATTCTTTGGAAAAGATTTTAAGAATCTCGCCTGTTTTACTTTTGAGATCGCTCATACACGAGCTTCCCCGCCACATAAGTTTTATCCACCACGCGATCGTCCCCCAAAGTCATCATGCCAAACACTTTGTCCTCGAGGTCGCCAACGTTTTTAGCTGTGGCTGTCTGATTTCGGTAAGCCAGCTCAGGAATGACCATCCAGTCCAATACAATAAAATCCGCTTCTTTGCCGGGGTTAAAATTCCCCAATTTGTCGTCCAGATAAAGGGCATTCGCTCCCCCTAAGGTCAGCAAGTAAAGCCCTTTAAAACCGGAAACCTTGGTGTTTTGCAACATGGCCACTTTGTAGGCATCGTTCATGACCCGTAACATCGAAAAATAATTTCCGGCGCCGACATCAGACCCCATGCAAACGCGGATAGGTGTTTCCACCGATTTAGCATTCTGAAGTTTGAAAAGGCCACTTCCTAAAAATAAGTTGGAAGAAGGGCAAAAACCCGCAGTGGCCCCCGCTTTTGACATCCTTTCAAATTCGGATTTATCCAAATGGACGGAGTGACCTGCCGTAAAACGCGGCCCTACAATGCCTGCCTGCTCATAAACATTCAAGTAATCCTTGCTGTTGGGAAACAACTTCGCCACTTCCGCAATTTCTTTTACGTTTTCAGACATGTGGGTGTTCACATAAACACCCGGGAATTCCTTATATAATTTTCCGGAAAGATTCAGCTGTTCTTGGGTGCTTCCAACCGCAAAGCGGGGAGTGACCGCATAAAGGTTTCGTCCCTTGTTGTGCCATTTTTGGATGAGCTTTTTGCTGTCATCATAAAAACCTTGAGCCGTATCCAGATATGCGGCCGGAGCTTCGCCTTTGCGATCAAGGCCGGTAAGGCCGGCTATCATCTTCATGTTTAAATGACTCGCTTCTTCGAAAAAGGCATCCACTGAATCAGGATAAGTGGTGGTGAAAACTTGCGCCGTCGTGGTTCCATTGCGAAGGAGATCTTGAAAAAAAACTTTTGCAACGGCATCGGCATAAGCTTTATTTTTAAAATGCATTTCTTCCGGGAAAATGTATTTAGCCAACCATTCCAGCAATTGGCTTCCATATTCGGCGATCACTTTGGTTTGAGGATAATGAATGTGGCAATCCACGAAGCCCGGCATGATAAGGCGATCGGCATATGAAGTGATTTTCAAACCGGGATATTTAGCCTGCAGCTTTGCATAAGAGCCGAAATCCTTGATTTTTCCGTCTTCCAGCACGAGTAAACCGTCCGGAGTATAGCGCGTGGCTTCTTCATCCGTTTTTGTGTAGAAAGGGTCTTTGATAAAATCGAGAAAAGCTCCCCGCACGCCTTCTTGCTCAGCCGCAGAAACATTTCGCAGCGGAAAAGCAAACAATACTAGCAAAAGAAATAAAACGGAAAATGCCGCACTTCTTTTCATAGACGACCTTTCTGAATAAATTAATGAATGATTTTGAGAGGCGATTGTAATTTATTTTTTATCGATGTGTCTATATTTTTAATCGAAGTGTTATCCAGCCAAAACCGCCACCGGTTTTTTTGGTCTTTATTGAAAACCTGAGAAGCTCCCATTCCATTCATCTTTTCCAAGGAATACTTTTCTTCTTTTCACCGGAATTACTTGGATAACTGCAAATAAAAAAGCCCTCTCTCCATTTCAGGAGAAAGGGCTTCAATCAAAAATAATTTACGATGATTAGTTACTTTGGCTGTTCATCTTTTGTTCCACTTTTTCTTCAATTTTTTGATCGATCATGGCCTTACAGGTAGGAGACAAATCTTTATAATTCGCCTTCAGACAAGCTTTGATTTTATCTTTATCTAAACCTGCATCCGGACAAAATCTTTCTCGATCGCTTTTACATTCGCCCATCGCAAAACCGAGCGAAGGAGCCAAGGTAATGACAAGCAAGAAAGCCCACATAGTCTTTTTCGACATACATATCCTCCTTAAGGATTAAAAAGTTTAGTTGTTATTATAGCTTTGTTGAAAAAGATGTCACAACCTTTAGTGATTAATATCCAAGTAAAATATCCTATTTGAGGGCTTTTTCACCTCATTCAGTGTTTTTTCAATGGATTTATGGCGACCCCTCCCCCCAATAAAAACATCAAATCACTTTATATTAAATTTCATACTTGGCACGCGGCTTGCTTTATCTTTGCGCACGGGCACACATAATCTATTAATAAGGAGATCTCTCATGGGTATCATTAACAGTTTATCAAATGCCTTTAATTCCGCTGTGGATAGTGTTTCCAGAGGCATTGGGGCCGCCGATCGCGCTGCCGGTAATGTCATTGCTGAAAGACCTGCTCAAGGAAATTTAAGAAATGCGGATTCTTTTGTAAATCTTGGCTGCAGAACCAGTGGAGCAGACACTGGGAGTGTGTGGGATGGAAGCACATGCCCGACCCAAAGACCCGGCTCTCAAGGTGTAGCATCAAATCCTTCCCCGACTTCAAATCCCGCATCCACGCAAAGCGTCAGCCTTGGGGATATTGCACATCAAAATAGTATCAAACTAAATGTAAGCCTTTAAAACACATCTATATTTTTAAAAAAAACCCCTCTAAACTCGAGGGGTTTTTTTATGTCTTAAGGGCTTTGGGCTTGCAGTCTCAAATTTATGATCTCGAACTGACCTGGATATCATGATGAAAAAAGATTCGTAGCCCCAACGACATAGGCGAGTGTTCCTCCTTCTGCAAAAAATCTGTGGTAAATTTACCTATCTTTCCCTTTTATTTTTCTGCAAAAAATAGCTATCTTACCAAATAAAAAAGAGGTTCACATGAATTTACCCCGCTGTTTATTCCGCTACTCCTATCAATTTCTCCTTAGCGTTTTAATTTTTGCCTCTGCGATTTCCTGCTCTTCCAACACTGGGCCTTGCACCACAAACTTTTGGGTCGCTACGAATGGCAGCGATTCTGCCGATGGAAGTGAAAGCAATCCTTTTCTTACTCTCGAACATGCACAGGACGTGATTCGTAGCAGTAATGACCGAAGCGCTTGCACCATTAACGTAAACATCAAAGGTGGCACCTACTTACTCACAAGTCCGCTGACTTTTACTTCCCAAGATTCCGGTGCCCCTGGAGCGCCCGTGATTTACCAAGCGGCTCCTGGAGAAACGCCGATTATTTCCGGAGCCCAACAAGTAACAGGCTGGACCTTACAAGATGCCGGCTTAAATATTTGGCAAGCGCAAGTCAGTGTAGATACAACTACAATGCCGCGACAACTTTATGTGAATGGCACACGCGCAACCCGCGCGCGCACCGTGGATTATCCTAACTATTACATTCCCACCGACACGGGTTATCTTTATCTCTATCTCATTGGCAGTGATCCACAAATTCCTCCGATTTGGGAAAATCCCACCGCTGTCGAAGCCGTCACCGCGACTCAATGGAAGATGATGCGTTGTCCGGTAGCAGAAGTCATCGATGATAGTGATGTCATCATGCAAACACCTTGTTGGACGAACGCAAATGTTTTTCCTGAACCTTGGAATTTTCAACTTTTGAGTTGGCTGGAAAATGCCTACGAGTTTTTAGATCAACCTGGAGAATGGTATTTAAATCCCAGCACACAAATTCTTTCTTATATTCCTCTTGAAGGCCAAGATATGGCGACCGCGGATGTTGAGTTGCCCGTATTAGAGACGCTAGTGGATGCCAGTGGAGATACATCGCTACCTGTGAGTTATATTAATTTTGAGGGACTGACTTTTAGCTATGCCACCTGGCTTTCGCCGAGCACTTCCGAAGGTTATGCCCTCGATCAAAGTGGCTTTCACCTCATTGGAAGCGATCATAGTGCCAATACCATTGGACATGATCCCAACGATGTGGGCATTCCGGGCAATTTGAGTTTCGCCTACGCACAAAATATTGTTTTCGAAAATAATACCGTCTCACACATGGGCGGAATAGGTCTTCATTTTGGAACGGGAAGTCAGAGTAACCAAATTCTCAATAATACTTTCAGCGATATTTCTGCCGCGGGAATTCAAGTGGGCGGCATTTCCACTGAAGATAGTCATCCGACTTCCGATTCTCAATTTACCAGAGATAACACCATCTCCAACAATCTCGTTGAGTATACGGGACAAGAATATTGGGATGCACCCGGAATTTACATTGGATTCACTTCGCAAAGTCTCGTGGAACATAACGACATTCAACATGTTCCCTGGACCGGCATTGCGATTGGTTGGGGCTGGGGACTTCGCGATCCTGATGGATTTCCGGGACTTCCTCATGCGACGTTTTTTAACTGGGGGACTGTAGATGGGCCTTCCGCCGCGCAAGGAAATCAAATCCTTCACAATCATATTCAGTATTTTCTGGAAAAACTTTGGGATGGAGGCGCGATTTACAGCACAGGCTATCAAGGCACTTCGCTAGAAAATGGTCAGCTCATTGCTTACAATGTCGCTGAAAATAAACGACCTGCGGGAGGAGGAAATACTTTTTATACCGATGGAGGCAGTCGTTACAATACTCTGCTGCAAAATGTTTCTCTCAACAATCCTCAAGGCACCATGGATTTCGGACCTTGCTTCAAAGCTTCCTCTTTTGAAATTTTATGTGAACTAACGGGCGTATTTCCCTACGGTCAAGATATGGGAGGATGCATTCCTTATGGAGATATGGTTTTTCAGGAGAATTATTTACGAAATTCTTTAGATTTTTACAACATCTGCACAAACGATCTTGTCCCCAACGCACCTTATAATATGTCTTTTATTAACAATGTAAAAGTCAGCGATAGTAGCGAGGTTCCTTCGTGGATCCTCGAGCAAGCAGGAAGACAATAATGTTATTTCGTGAATTAAAGACTCCGCAAACACTCCACTTCAACATTGCTCACATTGGCTGAATCGATGCTGCCAGTTTCATTCGTAATAGAGCAATCCACGAAGTCAGGTGATGTGCTTAACACCGTAACGTTGTAGTCCTCTCCATCTTCCAATCCAGCACTGAAGGTGAAACTTCCATTAGCGCCCACTGTCAAATTATCTCCCGCATTATTTTGTAAAACAATGCTCCAACTCTCTTCGAGGCCTGAAACGCTTCCCCCCACTGTAAATCCACAGCTCACTAAAATATTAGATACATTTGCATTTTGGATAGTGCCCGAGCCATTCGTCACCGTGCAGCTTTGTCCGGTGGGCTGAGTTAAAACCGTGACACTGTAAGTCGCTGCATTGACCAGCGCCGTTCCAAAGGCAAATGCTCCAGAGCCCGTCATGGTCACGTTATCTCCCCCATTATTCTGCAAAACGAGAGTTCCTGACAGACCAGTTACCGATCCCCCGACGGAATAACCAGGGGTGTTGCCGCAACCTAAGCCACTCCCAGCGACTACGGATATTCCTAAACATAAAAGTGAAAAAATTTTTCTTTTAAAAACCCGCATTGAATATCCTCCGAATTTGGTCACATATTTATATCATTATAGCCTAATCATCCCATAACTTAAGAAAAACTTATTATAAGTGAGCAGAAATTTTGCTACAAAGACCTATGAAAAAAATGCTTTTAGCTTTTTACTTTTCTATACTCTTTTTAATACCTTTTCACTTTTCATACGCAGCCTCTGACACTAGCCAGTTTTCTCATGGGCGTATTTACTTTAACTGCCAGAACGAAAATCTTAAAAAAAAATCTCCGAATAGCCTAGATGTTTGTGTGCTTGATAAAGTTATTCCGTCCTCTGACATCACTTACTTCCAAGCATTAAAAGCCATTTATCCGGACCTACAGTTAAGTGGCAAAGCCACAATTCGCAGTGCTGTACGTGTAGAAATACAAGGAATGGATGAAAGCGCAAAACCTGGAGAAACTATTTCTACAAGCCCTGGCCAGTCCTTTGATCTGAATGGAAATTCTAGGACCTTTCTGTATTATAGTATGGCGCAAAGAAAAAACTTTTCTCAACTCATTATTTTGTCTGATGGTGGTGGCGACATGCCAGTGCTAGGTTTATTTCAACTCACTCTCCAATTAAAACTTCTCGACCTTATTCATGTAGACCTCGACCGTTGGGTGAGTATGGGAAGTTTCTTATTCGATGTGAAAGAGAACTCCCCTCTATTTATCCTCGCGGCCTCTCACAACAATTCAAGCCAGGCCTATGTGCTAAGCTCCTTATGGATTATTCTCCACGATAAGCTTCATCAAGTTTATGACGGACCCAATTTGTCCGGGCAAAGGATGGAACTCCAAGACTGCAGGACGCATGCTGAAATTAAAAAAATAAAAACTTTAGCGAGTCAACATGCAGGTTTTGCCGACATTTCCCTTGAACTCAGCCGAAGTAAAATTTGTACGAATAAAAAAACGGGTAAGGACATAAAGCTTCAAGAAAAAATATATCCTGCTACTTTAATTTGGGATGATATAAAAAATAAGTATGTAGGGGGATCGAAAAGCTTTGAAAGAGAGAGCCCCTTTCAACCTTGAGTCAAAAATTTCTCCACCAAAAACATCTTTTCTGGATCAATGACTGCGCCGGCCACAGTTCTAAAAAGTTCCTGAACCACATCTGTCTGACTAGGATCAGTGGTTCCTAAAAAAGATTGATAAAAAATCTCTTTGAAGGAACCTAAGAGACAAATGGCCATCACCGGCACATTCCCTTGTCTCACAAAGCCCATGTCTTGCCCCTGCCTTAAGCCACGATGGATATAGTCCAAAATCATATTATAGAAATTGCTGAGTTGAGCGTCTTGCTCTTCGTCTAAACCCACTGCTTCATTGACAAGGAGTTTGGCTAACATGGGTTCCGCGAAAAGAAGTTCTGTGACTCGGGAAATATTTCCCAATAATTGGGCAGGGATTTTTTCGACCGCATCGTGGGGTAAGCTTTGAACTTGGCTCGCAACTTTTTGAAAAAGCTCGGCCATAATTTCTCTAAAGATCTCTCTTTTACCCTCAAAATAAAGATAGAAGGTTCCACGAGCGACATCCGCTTTTTTGATAATATCCGAGATTTGAGTGTCGTGATAACCCTTCGTCCCAAAACATTCCAAAGCAGCATGTAAAAGTTGGCGCTTCCGTTGTTCTTTAGTTTTAGGGATTTTAGAAGAAGCCATACAGAGGCCTCTGTTAAACAAAGCCTATTGAAAAGGCTAGGAAAAGTTTTTGGAATCTTTACTTAAGTTTCAGACCAGCAGTCCCTTAATTTCTTCATAATTTCTACATACTCTTTATAAAGAATGGGTTTGCGAATGAAGAATTTAGCTCCGAGATTATATGAGTTTATTTTATCTTCTTCATTAATAGAGGTCGTTAGAATGGTAACAGGAATATCTTGAAATTGTTCGTCGGCTTTAATCTCTTTCAACACTTCCCGTCCATCTTTTTTTGGTAAATTGAGATCTAAAATAATCATACGGGGTCGGAGAGCTTGGACTTCGTTCTGATATTTACCTTTATGCTGTAAATAGTTCATTAATTCGACGCCATTCACAACGCGAAACAAACTTTCATCCGCTTGTAAGGCCTTAAATGCATTTTGGATGAGAAGAAAATGATCATCATCATCTTCCGCCAATAGAATTACATTCGATTTAGATTTTAAATTAGCCATGATTAACCAGTACTTCCATCCACAAGATACTTATTTAAAATTTCCAATGTTTCAACTTAAGTAAAATATCTTAAGCTTGAGATCGACTCAATAAATTTAATGTAGTATTAGATCAAAGACTCGAATAAGCTGATATTTTGAACCCTTGGAAAGGATATTCCCATGGATAAAAAATTAAAAATTCTTGTAGTGGATGATGATACAGACTTGCTCTTTCTTCTAAAAAGAAAACTAGCCAAAATGGATGTCGAATGTTTCACAGCTGCAATGCCTGCTGAAGGTTTAGAAAAAGCGACAGAATTAAATCCGGATCTTGTTTTATTGGATTTAAATTTACCCAAAATGAGTGGGTTTGGTTTTTTAAGAGAGTTCAAACACCGTGAGAATTTAAGCAAGATTCCCGTCATCGTTTTAACATCGATTGCCGATGATGAAGTGTCTCAAGAAGCCCTTAATTTGGGTGCAGCAAGTTACCTTACAAAATCCTGCACCGACCAAGAACTCTTTGATGCCATCCAACTACATACCAAAAATTAAAGCTTGATTGCCATGGAGCGCATGGTACGGCTATAATTCTAAATCTTACGGAGAGTAACTCAGCCCGGTAGAGTGCCAGCTTTGGGAGCTGGAGGTCGCAGGTTCAAATCCTGTCTCTCCGACATTGAATTTTACAGCTTTAAATCAAAAAAAATCCCTCTATTGCAGAGGGATTTTTTTGTTTTTGCTTTTAGTTTTGTAGATTCGTATCGGCTTTGCCGCCTTGATTTGATCCTGATAATAAGCAGGAATCCAATTCAAGGGCGCCACATGATTGAAGCTATCGAAAAATGAAGTCGTCTTCATTTTAACCGCTCGCTTAAGTCCTTTGAAGCGATTCTTCTTGGGCGTCTTTCTTTCCTTTTTAATGAGGTTCGTATCTAACATAGGGGTCACTTCCTTTCTAAATTCTCATAATCTCCCTAATGAACTCCCCCCCCCTTTATCGTCACCACCCATAACACGTTGCGTCAATAATGAAAGAAAAAAGTAACCATCTAGTGCACATTTACACTCAACAACCTGATATTATTAACTTAAATAAGGATGATTTTTTATGTGATTTAGCAGGCCATTAAAGATCGATAGCGCAAGATCCAATCATTTCACTCGTATTAGGATCCACTTGAACCCGAACTCCCGTAGGACACTTACAACCCAGAGCAGCCCCACCCCCTTCTGGGTAAACAAATTCGGTGCCCGCAGGGCAGCCACAAAAGTTCGCATGACCAGGAGTTACTGGCATTAAAAGAACCAAACCAGGACGACAAGGAGCTGATAATTCTTCACATGTTTTGGTAGCTTTCGAAGTATTTTCATCCACCGGCAAGAGTTGACCTGAAGGACACTGACAGCCTTGTTGTCCCTCCAATACACCCGTCCCCTTCCACAAGAGAGTTCCTGAGGGACAGCCACAAGAGGCTTCAAATTTAAAGTTTACTTGTCCATTTTCTAAACCAGACTTATTGCTTTTCTTTGGAATGGCTCCAGCCTCAACTATTGGAAATACTTTTCTTTCCTCGAGTTGAATGAGACCTTTCGGACAAAGATTTTTTCCTGCTTGTGGCTCAGCTATTCCTTCAGGACGCGGGCAACCTAAAGACTCACCCTTTTCCGTATTCACCCATAGGCCCTCGCCAGAAGGACAAACGCATTTACTCTTTCCTTCCGAATCTTTCATCTCTTGCGTAGACTCAGGACATCCACACCACCAAACATTTAATTCAGAATTTTTGATCACAATTAAATTTGAAGGACAAGGATTGATGGATACGGGCAAAGGAGTTCCCTTACATTCTCCTTCGGGCTTTGCACCTTTTTTACAGTTTGGATCTAGACTGACCGTTGCCGGTGGATTTTCAGGACTGCCGGCATTTTGAACGGACCCAGGATTACCGCCAACATCACCACCTCCGCCAATATCTCCACCAATACAAGAAACAATCGACAAGCTAGTAATAAAAATACCTGTAAGAAATAAATTGAATAGACGTAAATCCATTTTATGATGTGCAATTTTTTTCATAATTAACCTAAATCTCATTTCACCTTATTTATCGTAACACTTCTGAGTTAAATTGCCTTAGCCCTTTCACTTTTCATGCTTCAAGAAGCTAACTTTGGCGAATTACTCTTATCAGAGCTTAACAAACCTTTACCTGTTTCAGAGTTTATTTTGTAGAGATCTAACTTCGCATAAAGGGTCCTTCGGCCTATTTTAAGAAATTTTGCAGCCTTCACTTTATTACCCCTGGCTTTTTGCATAGCGTCTGTGATGGCTTTTTTCTCCACTACTGAAATTAAAAAATCGAGCCCTTTCTGACTGAGATGTTGTTCACTTTGCTCTACTTTTTCTAAAATATGGGGCGACAAACAAGAAATGTCGATGTTCGAATCTCGCAAAGAAATGAATCGAGTCACCTCATTCAGAAGCTCGCGAATATTTCCAGGCCAATCATAATTCATCAGAAACTTCAGAGCTTCTTTATTTAACCTGGGAGCAGGTGTTCCTAATTTTTCAGATTCTTGCTGAATGAAATGGTGAATCAAGAGGGGAATATCTTCTCTTCTTTCGCGAAGAGCCGGCAAATCAATTTGGATCACATTAATTCGATAATATAAATCCTGTCGAAATTTGCCTTCATTGACTAAATCTTTAAGGTCTTTATTTGACGCAGTAATAATACGAACATCAATCTTACGATAATTTTTTCCACCCACTTGTCTTACTTCTCCTTCTTGCAATACCCTGAGTAACTTTGCTTGCATGGAAAGTGGCATGTCGCCCACTTCATCAAGAAAAAGAGTCCCTCCATGGGCAAGTTCAAATAAACCGATCTTATTTTTATCCGCGCCAGTAAAAGCTCCCTGAACATATCCAAAAAGTTCACTCTCTAAGAGACTTTCTGGCAAAGCAGTGCAGTTCTCTGCAATAAAAGGTTTTTCTTTTCGTGCACCATTAAAGTGAATGGCTTGAGCGATCAGTTCCTTACCCGTACCCGATTCACCATGAATGAAAACGCTCATATTTGAATCGACAATACGATCTAACTTTTTTAAGACTTGTTTGATTTTGCTACTTTCACCGATGATTTTATCATAAGTATAGCGCAGTGAAATTTCTTCATTTTGTCTTTTCAGACCCTCTTTCACTGCCAGCAAATTGGCAGAAGTTTCATTCAAATCTTTTTCTAAGCGTTGATTTAATTTTTCAATAAGCTCTTTCGATTTTTTCAATTCATCGATTTTGGCTAAGTTTTCTTGGTTCAATCGCGCATGCTCCAAAGCCAATGAACTCTGATCTGCAAGAGCTTCCACAATCGGCACATGCTCTTTCTGAAACACAGATTCTCTAAAGCGGTTATCTAAATAAATTAATCCAACGGTCTTAAGCCCCAAGCTCAAAGGGACACATAAAACAGATCGAATTTTTAGACTTAAAACGGACGCTGCTCCGGAGAAACGACTGTCTTTTTGAGCATCCAAAATGACAATGGACTCACCTCGTCGCATCACTTCTTGCGCGATGGTATAGCTGAACTTTTCTTCCTCCCCCTTCAAAATTTCACCATCTATATTGCGCGAAGAACGCACTTCTAGCTCTTGTAAATCTGAATAGATCACAAAACCTCGCTCTGCATCTGTGAGACTAATCGCATTATCGAGAATCTCATCTAGAATCAGATTAATCTGAGTTTGAGTGAGTAAACGTTTATTGATTTCGATCCATTTATCAAATGAAAGAGTTGCCTTTGAAGCTTTCTGTTTTTGGTCATTCATGATGCTCATTGTTACTTCTCCCCTTTTAATTTTTTCTGGAATATTAAACCCAAACTCAATTAAATTATCTTGAAATGAATTGGATATTCCTAGCGCTCCGTCTAAATTGAGGAGCGCTTTTTTAATCTTATCTTTCTTCCGATCTCTCCAAAAACTTTCTACGAATTCTTTCGGTATTTTTTCTTCAATCTGATTTAAAATTTCTAAGGCGTTGATATATGCAAGCTTAGATGCTTCGTATTTCTTTTGTTTTTCGAAAAGAAATCCTTCATCTGAATAAACTTTCCATAAGTTTCTAAGATTTTTATGATTTAAAAAATCCTTCTTAATTTCTTCGAGAGTATTTAAAATTTCACCTTCATCATTGTTTTCGATGACTAGTTTTACCTTCGCCTGGAGCCAATCCGCTTGTAAAATATAAAAATCTTGGTGGAATTTTTGAGCTTTTACTTTTAATTTTTGGCTTAATTCATGACACTCTTGATATTTCTTCTGAAGAAATTGAAAATGAGCTTCCTCCAATTCAATTTGCAAAATAGGCTGCGCTTCTTTCAAAATCTTTGAGAAATCAAGCGCACGAAAAAGCAAGTGAGCAGCTTTCTCAAAGTTCCCTTTTGCTTCTTCCACTTGGATCAACAAAGAAAGATTGTGCGCTATGAGAGGTTTTAAATCTTGAGCTTCCGCAATTTCTAAAGATTCGGATAAATTTCTTTGAGCTTCGGTCCATCGCCCAAAAATCAAATATAAATTTCCTAAATTTTGAGTGACGTAGGCCAATAAAATTTTATTTTCTAATTTTCTAGCGAGCACCAAACATTCCACATATCTTTGGTAGGCTTGACTCCAATCCCCTCGTTCCATGAAAATTGCTGCAGAATTCATTCGTAAGCCTAACTCTTGATCCACCCGCTCTGCTTTTTTTGCGAATCCTGAAGCTTGATCAAAATAGGATGAGGCTTCTTCCCATCTTTTCCTATCTTTAGAAATCAGTGCACATAAGTTATAAAAACGCGCTTTCTGTTCGTCACTTTCCACTGAAAGATCCAACAGACGCATCGCTTCGGCTTGTTTTTCTGCGGATAGTAAATCGCCTTTTCGATAACTTAGATTCAATTCAGTCAAAAAAATCTCAAATAGATTCTGATTTTTCAAAGCAGGATGAGACTTTAATTCGTCTAAATACTTTTCTGCTTGTTCGAAATCTCCTCGATCGATCCACAAGTGGATAGCGCTGGAATAAAAATTCGAGACTTCTTCCGCTTCCATCCATTCTGGAATGGAGGAATGATAATACTGAACAAAGGCCAAGGCTTCATCCTTACGACCCGCCCGAGCATCCGCTCTGATTTTTTCAATCAACTCTTCCCTTGAAAGAGAAATATTAATTTGAAACGACTCAACAGTTTTTAAAGTGTTGCTCTTCTCACTTTTCGCGAGAAAACTTAATGCGTAATTTTCACCCTCTTCTCTGTTCAAAATTTGAATAATTTCTAGCGCATCAGAAAGACGATGTGCCGGTTCAAAACAAAGCAAAGCTTCAAGGATGCAAACAATTCCCTGGGGCACTCCCCATTTTTTTAATGACTGCAGATCAATCTCTTGACTGGATAGCTTTTGAAGATAGTCCGAAAAAGAATTTTTCAATTCTACCGGCAATCGATTCATCGCAATTTGATAGAGGATTACGCCGAAGGAATACAAATCCGCACGATGATCATAGGGATCTTTATTGAGAATTTCTGGAGCAATATAAGGAAGCGTTCCAACAATTTCGCGAGAGTTTTTTACATCCTCCACTTTACAAGCCAAACCAAAATCAATTAACTTCAAACGAAGTCTTTCCTGGGAAAAATCTTTTTGTTCATGTATTTTTCCTACGAGTAAATTTTCTGCCTTGATATCGCGATGAATGAAACCCTTCGAATGCAAATAGTCCAAAGCCCACGCGGCTTGAACTATTAATATAAAAATAGCGTTCCAATCTAAATTTTGACAGGCAGAAACAATGTCACTGCCTTCGACATATTCTGAGGTAAAAAAAACTCCATCTTTTGACTGACCATGCGCTAAAATTTTAGCGAGATTGGGATGATTTAATTTTTGAAGAAGCTCCCATTCCTCTTCATTTTTTTTATTTTTTCTATTTTCAGGCTTTTGAGGATTTAAAAGCTTCAAGCTGAGTAATTGTTCTGGATGACTAAGCTGCCGAACGAGAAAGGTCTTTCCTTCTGCCCCTTCCCCCAAGCTTCTAAGCTTTTCATAATGTGGATTTGAATCAAAAAATGACATCACTCTAAATTGTAGCAAAACAAGTCAGCCATGTGCAATCTTTATACACTTTTTTCTGCTGCTCAAAAAATGAAATGGATAGATAAAAAGTAAAGAGGGCAGCACCTTAAAAGTACTGCCCTCTTTGAAGGGGGAAGATAGCATAAGAAGATATAGCAATAGATGTGCCAAAACAGTGAAATTATAAGTCATTGAAATTACTTGTAAAAATTAATCTGTAACGAGCGTTATGCTCAAGAGATGTTACCATTGGATACACTAATGTATCTCTTGTATCCACAAAAGAGATGCGGGCTAGGCTTGGAAAATTTCTAGTAATTTGTTTTTAAGAGGGCGAAAAGCTTTACCCCGATGGCTGAGTAAATTTTTTTCTTCTGAAGAAAGCTCTGCGGTCGTCCTACCTTTATCCGCTAAGAAAAAAATTGGATCGTAGCCGAATCCATGCCCCCCTCGATAAGCACTTAAAACTTGTCCATCCACACTTCCCTTAAATACAAACTCTTGGCCCTTAGGCGTCACAATCGATGCAACACAACGAAAATGGGCCTTGCGTCCGGGATGCCCTTCTGGAAATTCTTTCAAGGAATCTAAAAGCTTTTGATTATTTTCCTCATCCGTCGCCCGTTCTCCTGCGTAACGAGCCGAATAAATCCCCGGCGCAGCGTTCAATCCATCCACTTCGATTCCACTATCATCTGCAACGGCAATCAAACCGGAATACAAAGAAAGCTCTCTCGCTTTTTTCAAAGAGTTTTCTTCAAAACTTTTTCCATCTTCAATCACAGCCGAAAAATCAGGAAAAGACTCTAAAGTCAAAACTTCAAAGGGAACTTTTCCCCAAATTTGCAGAATCTCTTTAATTTTGTGTTTATTTTGGGTGGCTAAAACAATTTTCATAAGGGCCACAATCAGAGTGTATTTTTAGAATGGATTATCTTGGGGCATATACTCGTCAGGCACATGAGCCAAATCTTCAAAACGCGTATATTCATGCAAAAAAGCTAGACGAGCGGTGCCAATCGGACCATTGCGCTGTTTACCAATAATAATTTCAGCGACCCCTCGATCCGGAGTACCTTTATTGTAAACTTCATCACGATAGATAAAAGCGATCACGTCTGCGTCTTGTTCAATAGCACCTGATTCACGCAAATCGGAAAGTTGGGGACGTTTATCTGTTCTAGACTCCACGCTTCGATTCAGCTGTGACAAAGCAATCACGGGGACACTTAATTCTTTCGCTAATGCCTTCAAACCTCTCGAAATTTCAGAGATTTCTCTTTCTCGACTTTCCCCAGAATTAATTCCGCGCATCAGCTGAAGATAATCTACCACGATCATCCCCAAACCCTGCTCCCGCTTCAAACGACGGGCTTTCGCGCGCATCTCAAGAACAGACAAGGCGGGAGTGTCATCAATGAAAAAAGGCGCCTCGGAAAGTCTACCCGCAGCGCGAGTAAGTTTGGGCCAATCACTTTCTTTTAAAAATCCACCTCGCAATTTCGAGGCATCCACTTTTGCAGAACCGCAGAGCATACGTTGCACTAATTGCTCTTTACTCATTTCGAGAGAGAAAACGGCTACACAAGTTTTATGCTCACAGGCTGCGTTTTCAGCGATATTTAAAGCAAAGGCTGTTTTCCCCATGGAAGGACGACCCGCGACAATAATTAAATCGGAAGGTTGCATCCCGCAGGTCATTTTATCTAAATCTTTAAAGCCTGTCGCCACGCCTGTAATCGACTCTTTCTTTTCATAAAGAGACTCAATCGCCTTAAAAGCATCTTTTACAATGTCTTTAACGGGATAAAAAGACTGACGCATTTTCTTTTCAGAAACTTGAAAAATAATACGTTCCGCATCGTCGATAAAACGATCAATATCGTCTGAACCTTCATAGCCTTTTGCAATAATTTCAGTAGCCGCTTGAATCAAGCTACGAAGCATTGCTTTCTCTTTAACTATTTTGGAGTAACTAACGATAGGCGCTGAAGAAGGAAGAAAATCGACCAGAGTGGCTAAATAACTTGAACCGCCAATAGCCTCGAGCTGACCTTGACTGGACAACTCATTGGAAACCATCAAAAGATCAGTAGGCTCGCTTTTTTGATACAAAGCGACCATCGCCTGAAAAATTTTACGATGAGAATCGCGGTAGAAATCTTCCGCAGAAATAAATTCGACGACTCGGCCAATCGCCTCAGAATCAATCAAAATACCAGAAAGGACTGACTGCTCCGCCTCTAAATGGTGAGGAGGAACTCGCAACGACTCCACATTGGCAGCTTTCTGAAAGGCCAAAACACACCGCCTTATGATTGATGAGATGAAAGGATATTTACTTTTTTACTACGGAAAGCTTCACCGTAGCAACAACATCTGTATACAATCGAACAGGAACTTGAAAATCACCTAAAGCACGGATAGGCTCTTCTAATTGAAGCATCTTTTTATCCACGGTAAAACCTTGTTGTTTCAATTGTTCAACAATTTCCATGGAGGTTACAGAGCCGAAAAGCTTACCTTCTTCTCCTGCATCCTTCACTAAACTAATTGTCGCGCCTTCGAGCTTTGATTTTAACTCATTGGCAGCCTTCACCACTTTACCCTGACGAATGGCAATGGCTTTTTTATGATGCTCTAATTGTTTCAAATTTGAACGATCTGCTAAAATCGCTTTTTTCTTAGGAAAAAGAAAGTTGCGAGCATAACCATCTCTCACTTTTACAATTTCACCGGCTTTTCCTAATGTACTAATGTCTTCTTGAAGAATGACTTCCATACTACTACCTCCAGATTAGGTCGATGCCCCTTTCGGAGCGTTAAATTTTCTAAAATCATACCACGCATCGAAAAATCCCAAACCTACGACTAAAATTCCTAAAGGTTGGAAGAAAACGATGAGTAAAAAATAACATAACAAACGAATCCAAATGGCAAGCTGACGCAAGCTTAATAAATACGCCACGATCGCCAAACCCTGAAAAAAATACAGGGTTGCATAAACAATCAAAAAATTAAAAAGAACAGACGAAATTAAATCTAACTTCAACACATATAGATTGAGCAGAAAAAGTGCTAAAGAAAAAATCACTGCCCAAACCCAAAAAAACGAAAGCTTAAAAAGCACTAAACTTTGCACTTGATCAAAAAAGCCAAAGACACTGTACAAGCGCCGCGCCACATAAACATTCATCCAGATCAAAAATATAAAAGCACTGATTGCCAAACTGGGTAAAACTTTTACAAAACCTTCTGCAATAATCTCTTTATTTTGCTGGATATAAAGTAACTCTTCACCGCTCATGCTTCCTGCGGAGCGATTAAAAGCTAGAATTTGATCTAAAACAGATAAAGTATACTGATGGATCAAAGCAAAAAAAGCCTGCCAATTTCCTGGTCCGATACAAATGATGAAAGTCAAAGCACAAACAATCAAAGTACCCAAAGCGATTTTAGTCACTAAACGAGTGACATTACTTTCCTTCTGAGTGAAATAAGTCAGCAATAAGCTCAGCGAAATATTAAAACTAAAATAAACCGCCAAAGCTTTAATCACTACAGAGGCGCCAAAAGATTTCAAATAAACCATTGCTGGCAACCAGGAAAACCAATCCAGTCGAGAGCTTTGTCCCCCTGCCTTTAAGAGAAAGGCATAAACGACAAAAGTCAAAGCAATCACTAAAAACCATCCTACAAGTGCAAATCGGATGGAATATTTTCTTCCAATGTAAAAGAGCGGAAGTGGCGTAAACCACGAAAACAAACCACTGGCAAATGTTGCGAGAGTTAAAGCAACTCCCCACAAGCAAACCCAAAGTTTATCTCTCATAATAATTTTTAAGCCCGATTAAGGGCGTTGCGTACTGGTGAAAGGAAGCAAAGCCATTACTCTCGACTGTTTTACCGCAGTGGTCAATGAACGCTGATGTAAAGCGCAAATTCCTGAAATACGACGAGGAATAATTTTGCCTCGTTCAGTCAAGAAATGAGAAAGTAATCTTGGGTTTTTATAATCAGCTTTAACGTCTTTATCAGAGCAAAAGCGGCAGGCTTTCTTGCGGAAAAAAGTTTTACGTTTACCGCGATCTTGATCTCTATCGCCTCTGTCTCTATCTCTGCTATCTCGATCTCTATTCATTTCGTAAGACATAACTCTCCTAGATTGAAGCTTCGTTGAATTCACGCGCTACTTCGGGAACACTTTTTTCCACGACTTCATCAATGCTGCTCAGCATCAATTCGCGTTTTTGAGTTTTTCGTTCTTCGACATTGACGTCATCTTCGAGTTTCATGGTTACAAAGCGTAAGGTTTGATCATCGTATTTTAAAATACGTTCAACTTCAGCGACCACTTCGCTCTTCGCTAAATAATTGAGATAAATATAGATGCCGTAAAAGCTTTTTTCGACACGGTAGGCCAAACGTCTTTTGCCCCAGTTGAAGCTCGTCAAGACATGACCGGAATGGCTTTGAATGATATCAGTGAGTTTTTTATTGAGCTCGTCCGCCTTATCAGAAGGGGCATCAGCGTTGAGCAAATAGAGGGTTTCGTACTCTCTCATTTAATTCTCCTTTTGGATGGTCCGTTTATTTCGCCTTCGGAAAGGACTTTTAAACGGACAGACCTTCGAATCTTCGAAGACCAAGGTTAACAACTATTCATTTGTATGGCAAAAAGCCATGCAGGGCTCTATCCCTTTTCTCAACCAAAGATCAAGTCCTTTTATCGACTTATCGACGATAGCTTGAAGCAATTCTCTTTCGGCTTTTTGGAATTTTTTGAGAACGTAATCAGCCGTTTGTTCCGACCTCTCCGGCTTTCCAATGCCAATTCTAAATCTGGCAAATTCTTGAGTCGCCAAACTCTCTTGAATTGAAATCACCCCACGGTTGCCAGCAGCTCCGGCTTTGCGCACCACCTTCATGCTGCCTAAGGGCAAATCCAACTCATCGTGGATCACTAATAAATCTTGGGGACTTAGTTTGTAAAATTGAAGAAACTTCCCCACCGATCGGCCACTGAGATTCATGTAAGTTTGAGGTAAAATAAGAAGGATTTTTTCACCCTCTTTTTCAAACTCACCATAAAGCGCTTCGAACTTCGATCTCGAAAGATCCACTTTATTTTCAGTTGCATAGGCATCAAGCACTTCAAAGCCAACATTATGGCGAGTGCCTTCATATTCCTTGCCGGGATTGCCCAAACCAACAATCAATTTCATGGAGGGAAACTCTCTCGACGATCCAAAGGGGAAAATTATTTCTTATCAGCTTTTTTATCTGCAGGTTTTTTATCTGCAGAAGCGGCTTCCCCTTCAGCAGGTTTTTTCGCAGTAAGCACTTCGGGTTCAGCGGCTGCGCCTTCAGCAGGAGCCACAGCGACTTCTTCAGCTCGAGGAGCGGCCACAGAGACTAGAGTGAAATTTTCTTCATGGCTCATATCGATACCATCGGGAAACTTCACATCGTTCAAGTGGAGGGATTGACCTACTTTAAGATGGGTAACATCCACTTCAATGAATTCGGGAATTGCGGTGGGTAAGCATCTTATTTCGATTTCTCGACGAATCGCTTCTAAAATACCACCCTCTTTGACACCTTCCGCTTTACCCACAAAATGGATGGGAATTTGAACATTGATTTTTTGAGTAAGATCTACCTTTACAAAATCAAGATGGGTCAAATCACGGCTGAGAACATCTGCTTGATAATCTTTCAAAAGAACAGTCACCACACCTTTTTGAGGAACATTTAAATCAATCAAAGTGTTCACACCCGATTTCCCGGAAATCGCAGTAAGCATTTCTTTAGGATTCACTTCAACATTGATATTCTCATAGCCTTTGCCATAGATCACGCCAGGGATGGAATCGCGAGCTCTCACTTTGCGAGCGCCACCTTTACCTTTTGCTTCTCTGATGTTTACATTTAATTGTACGCGATCCATAAATTACTCCTCATTATCCCTTAGCGAAAAGGTGTTAAACAAATAACGATGACACCGAATCATTGCTATGTATCCTTCGAATGGTTTCGGCTAAAAGCTTGCCTACTGACAAGGCGCGGATCTTAGAACACTTTTTAGCCTCTTCATTCAAGGGAATTGTGTTGGTTACGATTAATTCTTCTAAAACTGAGTTCTGTATGTTTTCGATAGCTTTACCAGACAATACAGGATGAGTGATGGAGGCATAAACTGCTCCAGCCCCTTGATTTTTAATAGCTTTTGCAGCTTGAGTGAGGGTTCCAGCCGTATCCACAATATCATCTACAATAATAGCCGTCTTTCCTTCAACTTCTCCGATAACATTCATCACTTCACTGACATTGGGACCTGATCGTCTTTTGTCGACGAGAGCAAAACTTGCCCCTAAGCGTTTTGCATAAGCTCGCGCTCTTTCAGTTCCACCTGCATCGGGAGAAACAATGACTAAATCCTTTAAATTCAAATCTTTAATGTAATCTAATAAAACCGGGGTCGCATATAAATGATCGAAGGGAATATTAAAAAAACCTTGAATTTGACCGGCATGTAAATCCATCGCCAACACACGGTCTGTGCCAGAAGCTTCCAATAGGTCAGCGACTAATTTTGAACTGATCGGAGTGCGAGGTTGCACTTTTCGATCTTGGCGAGCATAGCCATAGTAAGGAATAACTGCTGTAATTCGATCTGCGGAAGCCCTTTTCAAGGCATCAATCATGATCAGCAATTCCATGATGTGTTCATTTGCAGGGGCGGATGTAGGTTGGATAATAAACACATCCATCCCGCGAACATTTTGTTCAACTTCAACCCAAACTTCTCCGTCGGAAAAACGCTTAATTTTTCCTTCACCCAAAGGAATACCCAAATGCTTTGCGATCTCTTCCGCAAGAGGTCTGTTCGCATTCCCCGTAAACACCTGCATGTCATTCATCACTCGCATAGATTGGACCTAATTAAAAAATTTAAGCCCCAATGGAGCCTCGCTCCATTGGGACAAATGTTGGGGCGCCAGGATTCGAACCTGGGGATGCTGGAATCAAAATCCAGTGACTTACCGCTTGTCGACGCCCCAAAAAAATGAAACCGCGTCAAAAAAAATATCAGAAAATTTTCTTTGGAAATTAAAAACGACCGCCTACCACTAAAGCATTTTTAATTTCAACAATTAGTGTTTAATTTCCAAAAAAATTGATCTGATGTTCTCTGAATACTTTAAAATCAATCATCCGGGGCTGAATAGTCGCCTGGATTGATCTGATCAGGAGTTTTAGATTCCACTTGAGGCTTTGAGAGCAGACTACTTTCACTTGCACTTGAAATCTCTTGAACAGGAGGTAAAGCTTCCACCCCGTCTTTTTGCTGCTCCTCTTGATAAGCATCTAAGACCACTTTTTCAATTTTTGCCCTGAATTCGTTATTCAGAGGATGAGCAATATCTTTAAAAGTACCATCCTTACGTTTTTTTGAAGGCATGGCCACAAAAAGACCTGTATTACCTGAAATAACTTTTAAATCTCTTACGACAAAGCAATTATCAAAGGTAATAGTCGCATAAGCCTTCAGTTTATCCTCATTCATGGGGAACACGCGAATCTCTGTAATTTCCATAAACAGCCCTCACTTGGTATTTTAAACGATATTTTCGGTCTTAAAAATCTTCCACTCCTTATTCGCTTTACTTTCAATCTTGGAAAAATTTTTATCAAGTACCGCTTTATCGGGGAAAATTCCAAATACCGAAGAGCCTGAACCGGTCATCTGTGCTGCCATCGCTCCATGCGACATCAACAGCTCTTTTACTTGCGCTATTACTGGAAATTCTTTGATGGTCACTTTTTCAAGGTCATTATTTAAGATTTTAACAATATCTTTCTTATTATTGTAGGCGCTGGGCAAATCTTGGACTTTATCGTGATTGCCATTACGACCACTCAAACCTAAGGTTTTGTAAGCCCATTCCGTCGAAACTTTAATTCCAGGATTCACAACCACGAAACTCATCTTAGGGATTTTTTTGATCTTTCTTAATTGATCACCGATTCCACTCGCAATCGCAGGACCCTCGAATAAAAAGAAAGGAACATCCGCGCCGATTTTAGCCCCAATCAACATGAGTTTTTCACGAGGAAGCTTCAGCTTCAAAAGATGATTAAGACCTTTTAAAACCGCGGCTGCATTCGAAGAGCCGCCACCCATTCCAGAAGCAATGGGGATTCTTTTCTTAATATGAATTTCAACTCCAACATTGCGGGAAGAGTAAGCTAAAATTTCTTTGGCAGCTTTGTATGCGATATTGGTTTCGTCGGCAGGAATGGTTTCTTCGTCCGAAGTGATGAAAATACCACGTTCGATCACTTTAAGTTCAACTTCATCGGCAAGGCTAATGCGCTCCATGACCATCAAAAGGTCATGATAACCGTCCGAGCGCTTGCCCAACACATCAAGTCTTAAATTCAATTTCGCCGGAGCGGCTATAGATATGGTTTGCATAATGGGTGCGTCTATATACTGAGGGAAGCCCTTGATGTCAATATGGGTTTTTCAGACTTTCGGCTTGTTTTTATTGGTTTTTCATTTGCCTTTTAAAGGTCAGTTTGTTACGGCCGACACGGTAAAAAACCATGATGACTGCTCCTAAAAAATTCAAAACTACAAAAAACCGGACCAAGCTTGTTCAATTAGTTCGCCTCAAAGAAGGCGATGCAAAGAGCTTCGATGGCACTCGGATACATTACCGTTCTGTCGGCCAAGGCGTGCCCATCGTGTGCTGTAACGGCTTGGGAGTTCCGACATTTTTTTGGAAATATCTCGAAAATTTTTTCAAGAATAGTCATCAAGTCGTCTTATGGGATTACCGAGGTCATGGTGATTCCGCACCTCCAAAAAAAATGGCGAATGCCACTGTAAGCGCTTTAGTGGAAGACCTCAAATCAGTGCTCGATGCCTTACAAATAAAAAAAGCAATCCTGGTGGGTTACAGCCTCGGGGTTCAAGTCACTTTAGAATTTTACAAGCGTTATCCAGGTCGGGTGATGGCCATCATCCCTTGTTTGGGGACTTACGGCAAACCCATGGATACCTTTTACAATAGCCCCTTCTCCAAATATTTATACGAAATCGTCACCTTGATTGGAGCGCGTTTTCCCAAGCAAGGCAATTGGATCAGCCGCTTTCTTTTGAAAAATCCCTTTTGGTATCAACTGGGTGGACTTCTAAAAATGATCGATACCGGCATGGCTAGCAAAGAAGATGCTTCTGCTTACATTGATCATATTTTAGGTTTAGATCCTGCATTCTTCACAAACTTATTGAAAAGCGTCCAAGGCCATTCCACTGAAACAGTTTTGAAAAAAGTAAAAATCCCCAGCCTCGTCATCGGTGGCGAATACGATCAATTCACTCCAGTCTGGATTGCCAAAAAAATGCACCGCACTATCCCTGGAAGTGAAATCTTCATCGTCAAAAAAGGAACTCACGCTGCCTTGCTTGAGCAACCCGAGCTCATCAATTTAAGGATCGAAAAATTTTTTCGTGAAAGACTGGGACACACGAGCTAAGTTTTCATGCCTGAACTTCCCGAGATTGAATCCATTCGCCGCAGCTTATTATTCCTCGAAGGACAATCCCTTCAAAAATTAGAACTTTCAGCCTTAGCACCTGTCGAGCATAGTCCTCCTCAGGATATCCTCAAAGCTTTCAAGCAAACTCAAGTGATTAAGATTTCTCGGCGGGCAAAATATTTACTATTGGAGAATACAGATCAGACAAAACTTGTGATTCACTTAGGCATGAGCGGGAAACTTCTTTATTACGAAAAACTTCCCGATCCCCTTCCCTCCCACACTCATGCCAGCTTTCACTTTGAAAATAAATCTGTGTTACTTTATATTGATCCGCGGCGCTTTGGTACCTTATCTCTTAGCCACACTTTTTCAGATAATCCTTTTTTAAACCGGCTCGGACCGGATTATGATGACCCCACTTTCAAAACTGAGCAATTCATCGCAAATTGCCGACGCCATCCTAAAATAGAACTTAAGACTCTTTGTCTTCATCAAAGCATTGCCGCAGGACTCGGAAATATCTATGCCTGTGAAGCGCTCTACCTCGCGAATCTAAGCCCCTTGAGATTAGTGAAAAAAACGAAAGATTCAGAGTTAGAAAAACTTTTTCATGCCGCCCGCCAAGTTTTAAAACTAGGAATTGAGAAAGGCGGCAGTAGCCTTAAGGATTACATCGACGGACTCGGAAACCGCGGCATGATGAAAGATTTTTTGCAGGTTTACGATCGCGAAGGTCAAAGCACACTCGACGGAAGAGGCAAAGTGCTCCGCATCGTCCAACAAAATCGTTCGACTTGGTATTGTCCGAATTTACAGCGTTAAACTATTTCTTGTTAAACACCATACTGCCCACATCCCCCGCATCCGCCACGATGTGATCTCCATCTTTAAAATCACCCTGGAGAATTTTCAGTGAAAGGGGATCTTGAATGTATTTCTGAATCGCGCGTTTCAAGGGACGAGCACCGTAGACTGGATCATAGCCGTGTTTCGCAATGAAGGCCTTGGCTTTGTCGCTGAGTTCCAGCACGATTTTTCGGTCGGATAAGAGTTTTTGCAAGCGCTTCAATTGAATTTCTACGATGTGCTTCAATTGTTCTTCGCTCAATCCATGGAAGACCACGATATCGTCGATGCGGTTTAAAAACTCCGGACGGAAATGCGCCTTGAGTTCATCGAGCATTTTCTTTTCCATTTCCTCTTCGTTCAATCCCGCATAAGCCCATTGCGAACCCACATTGGAAGTCATAATGATCACCGTGTTTTTAAAATCGACGGTGCGACCCTGACCATCCGTGAGTCGTCCATCATCCAGCACTTGTAGCAAAACATTAAAAACATCCGGATGGGCTTTTTCAATTTCATCGAAGAGCACCACGGAATAAGGACGACGGCGAACAGCTTCAGTCAACTGACCACCTTCTTCATAACCCACATAGCCTGGAGGGGCGCCAATCAAGCGCGACACCGCATGCTTCTCCATATATTCACTCATATCAATTCGAGTGATCGCGTTTTCATCATCGAATAAAAATTCTGCTAAAGCACGAGCGGTTTCGGTTTTTCCAACGCCGGTGGGTCCTAAAAATATAAAAGAGCCAATGGGGCGATTCGGATCTTGCAAACCGGCGCGGGAGCGTCGAACTGCATTGGCAACCTGCACTAGCGCTTCATCTTGGCCCACCACTCTTGCCTTCAAGCCTTCTTCCATTTTCACGAGCTTTTGAATTTCGCTCTGCATTAATTTGGAAAGAGGGATGCCCGTCCATTTTGCGACCACTTCGGCAATATCTTCCGCGTCCACTTCCTCTTTAAGCATCTTGTCATTTTTCTGAAGTTCAAGAAGCTTTTCATTTTCAGCATTCAACTCTTTTTCCAAATTCACCAAAGTTCCGTATTTCAATTCAGCGGCCT
This sequence comes from uncultured Pseudomonadota bacterium, assembly GCA_964556135.1. Classification (GTDB taxonomy): domain Bacteria; phylum UBA10199; class UBA10199; order JADFYH01; family JADFYH01; genus CAYPXN01. The sequence goes on along the minus strand of CAZKUY010000003.1, from coordinate 231,412 downwards.
TATTTAAATCACCATTTCGTTCGGCTCGATCTGCTTCGATCTTGGCTTGTTCAATTTTTTCCTTGGTATCCCGAAGTTTCTTGATGGCTTCCCGTTCGTTCTGCCAATGCCCTTTCATCTTTCCGCTTTGCTCTTTCAGAGTGGCAATTTCTTTTTCAATTTTTCCCAAACGTTCTTGAGAAGCTTTGTCTTTTTCTTTTTTCAAAGCCTGGCGTTCAATTTCAAGTTGGGTGATTTTACGTTCGATTTCGTCGATCTCTGTTGGAAGACTATCGATTTCAATACGCAGCTTACTGGCGGATTCATCGATCAAGTCAATGGCCTTATCCGGCAAAAATCTCGAAGTGATATAACGATTCGAAAGCTGCGCTGCGGCTACGATCGCTTCGTCTTTAATACGCACTCCATGATGCACTTCGTATTTTTCTTTTAAGCCACGCAAAATGGAAATGGTGTCTTCGACGCTGGGCTCTCCGACATACACTTGTTGGAAGCGTCTTTCCAATGCAGGATCTTTTTCAATATATTTTCGAAATTCATCCAAAGTCGTCGCCCCAACACAGCGAAGCTCTCCCCGCGCAAGCGCTGGTTTCAACATATTGGAAGCATCCATGGATCCTTCGGAAGCCCCCGCTCCTACCATCGTATGCAGCTCGTCGATAAAAAGAATGATTTTTCCTTCTGCTTCTGTCACTTCTTTCAAAAGAGCTTTCAGACGATCTTCAAATTCTCCGCGATATTTCGTGCCAGCAAGGAGTGATCCTAAATCCAAGGCAATGATACTTTTGTCTCGTAAAGTCTCAGGGACATCCCCGTTAGCCACACGCTGAGCTAAACCTTCTACAATGGCCGTTTTACCCACTCCAGGTTCTCCGATGAGCACAGGATTATTTTTAGTTCGACGGGATAAAACTTGGATGACGCGACGGACTTCATCATCACGGCCAATTACAGGGTCCAATTTTCCACGCCGTGCTAAATCAGTTAAATCTCGAGAATATTTTTTTAAGGCTTGATACTTCGCTTCAGGATTTTGATCATTGACCCGATGCGAACCTCGGATCTCCACTAAAGCTTTCATGAGAGAGGCTTTAGTAATTCCCAATTCTTTTAATAATGCGCCTGTTTTTCCTTCTTTCACTTCTGCAAGCGCTAAAAGGAGATGCTCAGTGCTCACGTAATCATCTTTCAAAGTGCTCGCTTCGCTCTGGGCCGCATCCATGACCTTCTTGAAAGAAGTAGAAAGATAATCTCCCATGCCTCCCGAAACTTTAGGAAGTTTTTCGACGAGTTTTAATGTTTCATCTTCTACTTTTTTGGGAGAAATTCCTAATTTTTGCAAGATGGGCTGAGTCAAACCATCACTTTGATTTAACAAAGCCAAAAGTAAATGTTCGGGTTCAATTTGTTGATTACCATTTTGACTAGCTAAAGCTTGAGCTTCAGAAACCGCCTCTTGAGCTTTCACCGTATATTTATCGAGTCTCATTCAAATCACCTTTGCATAATTTGTGTAAGTTGCAGTCAAGCTCC
>CAZKUY010000003.1:129958-229779 GCA_964556135.1 uncultured Pseudomonadota bacterium | reverse complement strand
GTATTGTTTACTTCCAAAATCAAATCGCCGGGACGAATTCCTACCCAGTCCGCTTGAGAGCCAGGAATCACCTTCACCACGATAATCCCTTTGCGACCCTTCAGCCCCATTTGTTCAGCTTGCTCCGGAAGCAACTCTTGAACCCCTAATCCCAATTCACCCGAAACTTTTTCGGCCTGGGCAAATTCTCGTTCCGCCTTTTCAAGTTCACCTATCTGCACTTGCAAGCTTTTCTTGCCCCCTTTGCGCATGACTTCGATCGTCACTTCGCTGCCTACGGGAGATTGAGAAACCATCAAGGGTAGATCATGGGAGGTCTCTAAAGTTTTTCCATTGAAACTCAAGGCGACGTCACCCGCTTGAATGCCCGCTTTTTCAGCAGGGCCTCCGGGGTAAACGCTCGCGATTAAAGCACCGCGTTCCGAGTTTAAACCAAAAGACTTCGCTAAATCAGGCGTCACATCTTGAATGCCAACGCCTAAATAACCACGACTGACTTTTCCATTTTGCAGAAGTTGATTGACGGTATTTCGGGCTAAGCTGATTGGAATGGCAAAACCGATTCCTTGGCCACTAGCGATAATAGCCGTGTTGATTCCTACCACTTCACCATTTAAGTTAAACAAAGGTCCGCCCGAATTTCCTGGATTGATGGAAGCATCGGTTTGAATGAAATCATCGTAAGGCCCAGCGCCAATGACTCGTCCTTTGGCGGAAACAATTCCTGCAGTGACGGTTTGACCCAGTCCAAAAGGATTTCCCACCGCAACAACCCATTCGCCCACCTGAAGATTATTAGAATCACCCAATGGAACCGTGGTGAAATCGCCCGTTCCGCCTTCAATACGAATGACCGCGATATCCGTTTTGGGATCCGTTCCAATGACTTTCGCTTGGAATTTTCTGCCATCGGAAAGCTTTACATCAATCTCATCTGCATTTTGGACAACGTGGTTATTGGTGAGGATGGTTCCATCTTTGCTAATAATAAAACCGGATCCAAGACTGCTCTGATTCTGCTCAGGAGGTGCCCCGTAAAAGCGACCTAAAAAGTCTCCTGAAAAAGGATCTCCCCTCCGCCCCATCGCAGAATTGGGTTTAAATACGGTCCGACTACTAATGTTCACCACTGCTGGTTTTACATGCTTTACCACATCGGTCAGAACAGGAAGGCCTGCCACATTGGTTTTGATGGGACTACTGACTACCGGTGGAGGCAATGCGTCGATCGCTTGGGTTTTGCTATTCAAATCGAATTTGCAGGCGAAAAAAAGAGCCGCCACGCCTGATATCAATGAGGTCACTGCCAAGGTACTACGCGAATAGGATTTCATGCTTTGTTTTTCTCCTCTACAAATCTCATTCTTAAATCACTTAAAATGACTTTAATGAGAGATGCTTCTTCAGTGCTTAAATTGCCTTGAGTCTTGTTTTCGAGAACCCCTAATAAATCAATTGTTTGTTTGGCTTGATTTAAATCCTTTTCCACCTTTTGGGTGAAAGGGTTGGGAGCGATTCCTAAGCTCATTTGAGCTGACCCTGCCAAAGATAAAATCAGATTCGCAAAACTGACATCATGTAAGCCCGAATCATTTTCATTTAAAATAAAGGGCGAATCTTCTTTTTGACTTTCATCGACACTAGAATGTCTTTTATCCACCACCTTTATTTCGGGGGATTCTTTTTTCTTATCGTCCATTGGGTGTCTCCTGGCTAACGAGGCCTTTTTTAATAGGGTTTAGGAAATTCTTATTGAAAAAAGATAATAACGCTCTACAAGACTGTCAACCAAGTGATTTCATGAATAACTTACACTTGATCATTAATGCCCGCTCCACTAGGATCCCCCGCATGACCGAGGCCGGATACCCCCAGGGTGGCCGACCGAATGGTTGCAAACAAAGTTGGAAACCATGAAAAAATACCTTTTATACATCATCCTCCCCCTCTTGATTGTAAATTTAAGTGCTTGCGGAGCAAGTAAAAAGAAAAGCCGCCTCGGCTTTACGGGTAAAGAAAACGCCGAACAAGCTTTCGCGAAATGTGTGCAGCTTTCTACGAAGAAGAAATTCCAAGAATCCATCGACTGTTTGGAAATTTTTAAAACCCGTTTTCCGAACACCGAATATGCACTTCAAGCGGAATTAAAAGTGGGAGATGCTTACTATTTAAAGAAAGAATATCTTCTCGCCGCAGAAACCTATCAATTTTTCACCAAACTTCATCCCGACAGCGATAAGTTAGATTATGCATTTTTTAGAATCGGCATGTCTTATCTGAAAGCTACCTCTCCTAAAATCGACCGCGATCAAGAACATCTTCCTAAAGCGATTGACAGTTTTGCGATTGTCTTGAGCCAATTCCCTTCTTCAACTTACTATAAGCAAGCGAAGTTTTATCATGATCAGGCCCGACGCATGGTCGCCAAGAGAGTCATGTATATCGGGGATTTTTATTATCAATGGGGCGAGTATCGCGCAGCGGCACCTCGCTACGAAGAAGTCTTCAAATCCTTCGGAGGCTTAGGTTTAGATCAAAGGGCCATTTATTATGCGGCACTTTCCTATCATAAGCTCGGCAAAGATGAGATTGCAGTGCAATATGCAGAAATTCTCAAAGCCAAATTTCCGAATGGTAAATTTACGAAGAAAGCCGTAAAAAACATTTTAAAGGAAAAACCTCAGAAGAAAACGGCCGAAAGCAAAGCCGCTTAAAAGGGAGATGTCATGGAAAATCATCGCAAATTATTCCTAGAAGGTCGCCGTTATTTCGAGAAGAAAGATTATGAAAAGGCTGAAAAATATTTCCTGAGTCTTCTGAAAGAAAATCAAAATTTTGCGGATGTGCACAACATGCTGGGCGTGATTTATCATGCCAACGGACAATTCAGCAATTCCATCGAATATTTCGAAAAAGCCATTAAGATTAATCCAAACTATACCGAAGCGCTTTTGAATCTTGCCGTGTTGTATAATGATTTAGGTAAATATAAAAAAGCGAATGCGCTTTATTCCCGCGTGCATACTCGCAAAGATAAAAAGAAAAAAGAAAAGATGGACCCCTTCATTAAGAACAAGCTCGCCAATAAGCATGCGGAGCTGGGAGATATCTATGAAGGTATTGGTGTTTATCCTGAAGCGATCGCTGAATATCAAAAGGCTTTGGAGTTGGGTCCCAAATTTTTAGACATCCATTCCAAATTGGCTCTTTGCTACCGCGAAGAAGGCAAATATGCACAAGCCGTTAAGATTCTCACCCAAGTGATTAAGATGAACCCCAAGTATACCCACGCGCGTGTGCAATTGGGAGTTACCCTCTATGCTTCAGGGCAAAAAAAGAAAGCCATCGAAACCTGGAAAGCAGCCATTAAGCAAAATCCCAAAGATGAATCCGCAAAAATGTATTTAAAATTAGCGGAAGGGAAAGCAGCCTAGTGAGGAAATGGGCTTTTCGAGGGATATTCAGTTTCATCCTCATTCTGAATTTGCTGAGCTGTAAATCCCAAGTAAACTCAAAGACTCAAGCGCTTCAAGCGACGGACGTCGTCGAAATTCAAATTCAATCTCCCTATCAAAATCTGAAGATTCTTCGGAATGAGAACCAATGGGAAGGCACCTTTCTTCCGCAAAATCTTTCCGAATCTCAGGAAAAAGATTCCTTTAAAAGTTATCCATTGGATGAAGATCGGGTTAATCTACTTTTAGATGTGTTTCTTAATCTTGGAGAAACTCCAAAAGCTTCTGATTCTGGGGAGATCAAATTAAAAATCAAAACCCCGTCTCAAGAAAAAAACTGGACCCTTTCTAAAGCAGATCCTTTGCGTCGTTTTGCACTCTTACCCAGCACAGAGTGGAGAAGCAAAAAAGTATTCGATCAAGAGGCCTCACGTATTGAAGAAATCCGTTTTCCTCTGCTCACACCTCCTCTAGTTTTAATTCGAAAAGAGGATCATTGGGTGTCGCCCAACTCTCCTCGGCAGAAAGTCGCGCAAGAGCAGATCAATTCCTTAGCGAGAAAAATTTCACGATTAAAAGCCCAAAGCTTAGCGGAATTCGTCAAAGCCAGTGAAGTCGGTCTCGATCCACCTCAAGCCGAACTCATCGTAAAATTTAAAGGCGACTCCACCGAGTTTCGTGTATTATTAGGAAAACAAAAATTTCAAAATTTATATTATGCCGAAGTGAAAGGTGTAGCGGATTGGAAGGACGAAATTTTCACGATCAACCAAGAAAGCGCTGAAAAATTTCGCATAACCGCGGCACAAATTTTAGAAAAGGGAGAATAATGAAAACACTCGCACTGGTTGCCCATGACGGAAAAAAAGCGGAAATGGTGGCTTTCGTGAAAGACAACATCAAGCTCATCAAAAAATTCAAGCTTGTCGCCACAGGAACCACCGGTCGCTATGTGGAAGAAGCCGGTCTGAAAGTAAATAAAATGCAAAGCGGTCCCAAGGGTGGCGATGCGCAGATTGCCGCTAAAATCGTGAACGGCGAAGTCGACGGCATTATTTTTCTGAGAGATCCCTTGGGCATCCATCCTCACGAACCCGATATCTTCATGCTACTGCGACTGGCGGATGTGCACAATATTCCTCTGGCGACCAACCTCGCTTCCGCGAGCATTCTCATTCAAGGCTTGTAAAAAGAAAGACGACGCAACTTTTTCTGCGCTTCTTCGAAGAATGACCACGATTTTTTGGGAAGCACACAGAAAGTGATCATGTCTTTAATTATCGCCCGACCTTCTTTTCAAACTTCCCTAAATTCTTTTACAAATTCTCAACTTCAGATGGATGCCTTCGGCCATCAGCTCTCTCAACAAAATAATACTTCCATGCTCGCTGCCATGACCGTAGGCTCTTTGTTCAATCATATCGCTCGTTTCGCCACTTTCTCATTGGGTGCTTCGGCGGGTCGCTTCGGAGCTGCGCTGAACCTTCTCTCCTATGGAACTGCTCTTGGATCCGAAGCTCTGGCTTTTGAAACGACGCATCGCGCTTTAGAAAGCCTTTCTGCTCATCCTTCTCATGCAAATCTTTGGAATTGGAATGGAAGTGGCGGATTAAAAGAAGGTTTCGTCTCTACCTTGTTTACCATAGGCAGTTTGAAAGCTTTTGGCAGAATGGCTCAAGGTCAAAGTATTGCCACTCAACATCTTTTCTCGGACCTAGGAATGGTCGCCAGTCAAAACGTTTTAGGTTTAGCCACAGGAAATACTCCTCAAGGAAATATTTTCTCTCAACTCGCCCACGCTGAGGTTGTTCGAATGCAGTTGGCTGTAGGGGGACAATTGATGCGGCGACTACTTCCCTCTGTTTCTGTATTGGAAAGAAACTTGGAATCCACGAATCAAAGATACAGCTCTCTCGCTCATCCTGAAAGCGGCAGAGAAACACATGACCTGCTGCAACGCCTGTCTTCTAACAATGATGGAGAGGATGGAAAAACAGTGGCGGATGGTGGCATTTTTTTAAGAATGCAGGATGAAAAAGAAGCTCATCAGGCGAGACAATTAGAAGAACTTTGGAGAAGTAAGGATGGCACAGTTATTCATAGCGATTCTCTAATGAAATATTTGAGATATCAACGTCGCACTAGCACTGGACCGACGGATGAAAGAATAGCTCTCCGAGGAAATGTAAGCCTTGAAATCATGCAAGAATTGCATCGAAGAGGTGTCAGTTTAGATGAGTTTGCTCGTCCTTACTCACACGAGAATGCCGGGATTCGTGATATAAGAGAATTTTTTCCTCAAGGGGATGGTGACACATCCAACCAAAACGCTGTTATGATTGATGTTAGACATCTTAATCTTTCCCCTCCAGCGGTTGCGCAAATTAATCCTGTTCCTGTTCCTGTTCCTGTGGAAGGAAGCACCCTTGCAATTTCTTCAACTGGACTTTTGGGAATGTTGGAAGGAATTAACCCTGTAACGCCAGGAGCTCAACCTGCACCCGCAGCCCCGATCAGTCCTGTTGTTGCCACTCCTCCCTCGCGTTTTCCTCGTCTGGCAAGAGTATGGGAGGCCGTCACAAAACCCTTTCGAAACGCTCCACCTTCGCCGCTACCCCCGGCACTTCCAGCCCCAAGACCCACTTTATCGACCCGAGCCCCCTTCACTCTTACTGAAACTCCAGGAGTTTATAACTATTATTTCCCTGTCGGCACTTCGCCGGTTACAGTGGGACGTGTAGCAGACCACAGCATTCTAGGTGATCCCAATTTGTCCGCAGTTCACGTCACAGTGCAACGTCGCATTGAGCCGGGTGTAACCGCTTACGTCCTCACCGCTCATAAACTTGTAGTGATCCATCGAGCGGATGGCACTGAAACGAATGCAGATAATGGAAGAAACACCTGGCTCAATCCGGGAGATCGCGTGCATTTAACGCCTCACTTCTCCTTTATTTTTCGGCCTTTCTAAAGCTCTCATTAAAAACAAAGTTTGAAAAGCTTTCTTTCTTTTGTCACCCTCCCGTCACAATGAAGCTTTATCTTGAAATCCTAAATAAGGAGATTTCAATGATAGAAAAAACAAAAAATGTATTCGTGATTGATGATGATCCGGATATCGCGCAACTCATCGATTACAATCTCAAGAAGGAAGGCTACCAAACCTTTCAAATTCATTCTGGCATTCAAGCGATTTGGGAAGTGTCTAAGCAGAATCGGCCCGATTGCATCTTACTCGACATCATGATGCCTTCGCCGGATGGCTATGAAATTTGTGATTTCTTAAAAACTTCGGATGATTATCGAGACATTCCCGTGATCTTAGTTTCAGCCAAGGGAAGTCCGGAAGACATGGAAAAAGGATTGGATTTAGGTGCGGATGCCTTCTTACCCAAACCTTTCGCGATCGATACTTTATTAAAAATGGTGAGAAGATATTCGAATAGACGAGCCGGTGAAATTAGATTTCCTAATCCTTGAGATCTGGCTCTTCATCAGGAAGATTTTTTTCTTCTTCTTGGGCTTTCAGGAAGGCAATATATTCATCGCGTAATTCTTTGAAGCGAGGATAATGCCAGGAAATTTTACTGTCGCGTTTGAGATCCGGAAGGTTGAGTGCAATAAAGCCGTCCGATGGGTCGACTTCCCCATTGAGGTTTTCGTCCAAAACTAAAACCTCGTCTTGCCAGCGATTAAAACCTTTTACATCAATAATGGGCATTCCATAGCCTATATCAATTCATAAAATCGGGCAACTGCTTCGTCGATTTTAGCAACCTCGGGTCCGCCCGCTTGAGCCATCTCAGGACGTCCGCCGCCAGAACCGCCAACCAATTGTGCCAGAGGCTTGATCAATTCTCCTGCCTTGAATTGAGCGCTCAGATCTTTTGAAACTCTCACAATGAAAGTCACTTTTCCTTCAAAGCTTGAAGCAACTAACAAAATTCCTGAAGCCATTTTGGTGATGAGCTGATCCGATAAAGTTCTCAGAGTATTCATATCCTCTGCATCACTTTTAATCGCGAGTACTTTCACGCCTTTTATTTCTTTTAAATCTTTGAGGTAATCTTGACCGGCTGCTCCCGAATGAAGTTTTTGGCGAAGCTGCGCGATTTCTTTCTCAAACTTCTTTATTTGATCACCCATGCGATCAATTTTCTCAGGGATATCTTCCACGCTCGTTTTCAATTTGAGTGCTATCTCTTTTAAGTTTCTTTCTTGTCTGCGCGCATAGGCAACGGCATCTCCACCACTCACCGCCTCGATACGCCGCACGCCTGCGGCGACTGAGCTCTCTTCAACAATTTTGAAAAAACCAATCTCGCCGGAGCGATCAATATGAGTGCCACCGCAAAGTTCGGTGGAAAAATCACCCACTTTTAAAACACGCACCACATCGCCGTATTTTTCACCGAAGAGCGCCATCGCGCCTTTTTGTTGAGATTCTTCGTAAGACATTTCCAATTTTTCGACTGGAATATCTTCACGGATTTTCTCGTTCACTAAATTTTCGATGCGTTCCAAATTTTCGTGACTAACGGGTTCGAAGTGACTGAAATCAAAACGAAGACGATGAGCGGCCACCAGCGAACCTGCCTGACGAACATGATCTCCCAAGACTTCGCGCAAAGCCGCGTGAAGCAAATGGGTCGCCGTATGATTGAGGCGCACGGGCGAGCGGTGTTTAGGATCCACTTCCAACTTTACCGCTTCCCCTGTTTTAATATTTCCCTTAGCGACCAATCCTCGATGTGCAATGAGATTGAGCATGGGTTTTTGGGTATCTTGCACTTCCATTTTGAAATGGGCATTTGTGATCCAACCTTTGTCACCGACTTGACCGCCGGATTCTCCATAGAAAGGGGTCTTCTCACAAATCACGTAAGCTTCTTCCCCTGCTTTGAGCTCATTGACCAATTCTCCATTACGAATCAAGGCAACGACTTTGGTCTCGGCGGACAAGCTCTTGTAACCTAAAAATTCCACCGGCTTCATTTTCTGACTGATTTCTTGATAAACCTGCGAAACCTTTTCCTGGCCAGAGCCCTTCCACGCGCGTCGAGCCGTCTCCTTTTGTCCCAACATCGAAGACTCAAAACCTTCCATGTCGACCGTAAAGCCTTCTTCATCCGCAATATTTTGAATTAAATCGACTGGAAATCCGAAGGTGTCATAGAGCTTAAAAACCATCTCACCTTCAAAACATTTCGTTCCATTTTTCTTTTGTCTCTCGATTTCCACTTGGATGATTTCCAAACCTTTATCCAAAGTAGAAAGAAAACGATCTTCTTCCGCTTGAATCACCGAATTGATAAAACTTTGATGCTTCGCAAGTTCCGGAAAGGCAGGCTTCATTTCTGCAATCACAGTATCTGCTAAAGTATAAAAGAAAGGTTCGCGCATTCCCAGCATGCGACCATGGCGAATGGCTCGCCTTAGAATACGGCGCAGCACATAGCCACGACCTTCATTCGACGGCTGCACTCCATCTCCAATTAAAAAAGTGGCAGCGCGAATATGATCCGCTAAAACTCGGATGGAAACATCCGTCGCTTCATCTTTTCCATATTTTTTGCCCACGCGTTCTTCGATCACGCGAATAATAGGCATGAATAAATCGCTGTCATAATTGGAATGCACACCTTGAACAACGCAGGCCAAACGCTCGAGTCCCATACCCGTATCCACGCTGGGTTTGGGGAGTTTCGCCATCTCGCCATTCGCAGAGCGATTGAATTGCATGAAAACCAGATTCCAAATTTCCATGTAGCGATCGCAATCGCAGCCGACCGCGCATTCTGCTTTGCCGCAACCATTCTCTTTGCCGTGATCGTAATGGATTTCAGTGCAAGGTCCACAAGGACCTTCTTCACCCATGCTCCAAAAATTATCTTTTTCGCCTAAACGGACAATGCGCTCTGCGGGAACACCTATTTCTTTTTCCCATATTTGAGCCGCTTCATCGTCATCTAAAAAAACACTGACCCATAAACGTTTAGGATCAATTTTCATTTCTTGGGTGAGAAATTCCCACGCAAAGGCAATCGCATCCTTTTTAAAATAATCGCCGAAGGAAAAATTTCCGAGCATTTCAAAGAAAGTATGATGACGATGTGTACGGCCTACATTTTCTAAATCATTGTGTTTGCCTGAAACACGCATGCATTTTTGGCTGGTCGTCGCACGAGGGGAAGGAGGCTTTTCCAGTCCTAGGAAATTATTTTTAAATTGAACCATGCCGGCATTCGTAAAAAAGAGAGTCGGATCATTCTCAGGAATGAGCGACGAGCTTCGCATACGCAAATGCTGTTTTGATTCAAAAAATTTGAGAAATTTTTCTCGGATGTCACGGGATTGGATCATAAATCATTGCCAAAAAAATACCCCCCTCTTTTGAGAAGGGGGTAAATAAAATCATGTAAATGTTAAATTAAGCTTTCTTCTTTTCTTTTGCTTCGGCCTTTTCAACTACAGCCTTTTCTTTTGCGATGCCGTAATGTTCCAAAACCTTGGCATGGATGACTTCCGTCGTTTTGGGATTATCTTTTAAATATTGCTTCGCATTTTCTCGACCTTGGCCAATGCGTTCTTCGCCATAATTGAACCAAGCACCGCTTTTTTCAATGATGCCGCTATTGGAGGCTAAATCGAGCAAATCGCCATCGCGTGAGACACCCTCTCCATAAATAATATCGAATTCCACTTCACGAAAGGGAGGAGCGACTTTATTTTTCACGACCTTCACACGAGTGCGATTTCCAACCACTTGATCGCCCGATTTAATTGCGCCGATGCGGCGAATATCCAAACGAACCGAGGCATAAAACTTTAAAGCATTTCCGCCGGTAGTGGTTTCAGGATTTCCGAACATCACCCCGATTTTCATACGAATTTGGTTAATGAAGATCAGCAAAGTTTTGCTTTTATTGACGAGCGCTGCGAGCTTTCGTAAGGCTTGACTCATCAGACGCGCTTGCGCACCCATGGTCGCATCGCCCATGTCACCTTCGAGTTCCGCTTTGGGAACTAAAGCGGCAACAGAATCGATGACGATGACATCAATCGCATTCGATCGAACTAAAGATTCTGCAATTTCTAAAGCTTGTTCACCGGTATCGGGTTGAGAGACTAAAAGATCTTCAATCTTCACGCCTAAATTTTTCGCGTATTGAACATCTAAAGCATGTTCCGCATCGATGAAGGCCACGATGCCCCCTTTTTTCTGGGCTTCGGCGATCGCATGCAAAGTGAGAGTGGTTTTTCCGGAAGATTCAGGCCCATAAATTTCTATAATTCTTCCACGAGGATAACCGCCTACTCCTAAAGCTAAGTCGAGCGAAATGGATCCTGTGGGAACAACGTCAAGCTCAGCAAGGTTGGCGGCTTCCTTTTCGTCCATGCGCATAATGGAGCCTTTGCCGAATTGTTTTTCGATGGATTGCAACGCGAGGTGAATCGCTTTTTCTTTTTCACTTTGATTGAGTGTTTCCATGATTCCTCCCTAACAGGATTGATTAGTATCGTATTTAAGTATAGGCGGGCCTAAGCCTTGTCAATGTACTTTTAGGCAATTGTAAGACCAAATCGCTCGCTTCAAGCAATAGTTCTTTCACGAAAGATGCCAAAAAAAAGAAAGGCATGAATTCTAATTTAAAGGGCTTTAAAATTACTAGAAGACGGGAATAAAAAAGTTGAGACCGATTTTCGTACCCGAAGGGTGCGACTTTGAGACTTAAGCTTGGAGAGAAAATTCTTGCAAACGAGTGTAAATGGGGCCGGTTGGGGTCAATTCACTTTTAAAAAGGCTGATCGTGGAAGCACGAAAATTAGCGAAATCGATTTTTTCATATTCCTCGAGCGCCTGTTGCCAGATTTTTCGGTCGGCGATTTGTTTCACGCGACCTAGAGTAATGTGAGGATGAAAATCATGCTCTTCCACGTGGATGGGCCAGGCTTGTAAAGTCTTCTCTATCTTTAGATAGAGGCGCTTGAGGTCCACCAATTCTCCGCCTACTCCCAGCCAAAACACGCGCGGTTTATCCATGGAAGAAAATAGACCTACCCCTTGAAGAGTCAAGTGCAAGGGCTTTGATTCCAAACTGATTTTTTCAAGCGCGGGACTTATTTCATTTTCGATTAAACTTAATTCTAATTCGCCCAAAAAACGCAGACTCAAATGCATGTGCGGAGCTTCCACCCATTTTACGTTAGAGATTTGGCGGTGAAGGCGCGCAAAAGTTTGATATATTTTTTGTCGGATTTCTTCAGGAATTTCAATTGCCAAAAAGGCTCGAATCAAGGTTTGGCTCATGGTGTTTAGTTTTTCAGCAAATACTTTCTGACCCAGTTAAGTGCAACGGAAGATGCAATCAGCTTAAACCATTCTCGGTTTGTGGGGAAATGGAATTTTTTCTCCAGCGTTTTTTCTGCCGTAGAAAGAGCAATATGAACAGTGCCTACTGGCTTCTCCGGACTTCCTCCCTCAGGTCCTGCAATTCCCGTAATTCCAATACCTAGATCCGCTTGCAGGCTTTGCCGGACTCCATCCGCCATTTCAATCGCCGTTTGGGCAGATACGGCCCCATGCTGTTCAATCGTTTGAGGCTGAACTCCGAGTTCGGTGATCTTCACCTCATTGGCATAAGCCACCACTCCACCTTTGAAACTTTTGGAAGCACCCGAAATATTCGTGAGGCGATTGGCGAGTAAACCACCGGTGCAAGATTCTGCCACGGCTAAAGTTTTTTTCTTCTCATCCAAGAGTTTGAGGACAATGGCTTCTAAGGAATCGTCGTCTTCACCATAAACATATTCACCCACCACGCTTTTTAATTCCTTCAAAGCGTCATTGAGAGTTTTTTGAGCTTTAATTTCATCTTCCGCCCAACTCGAAACTTTAAGCAAAACCTCCGGAACAGAAACACGAAAAGCCAACTTCGCATTTCCTAAAGCCACTCGCTCCTTGAGCAAAGGTTGGATGAGATGATCAAGCTTGGCTTCTTCCGCGCCGAAGCAACGCAAAGTCTTACTTTTAAAATATTGAGGAGGACTTCTTCGACGCAGCATCCAAGGTAAAATGGAATTTTGAAAGATTTCCTTCATTTCCCGAGGCACGCCCGGAAGGAAAAAATAATTCACGCCTTGCCACTCTACTCTCACGCCCGGCGCAGAACCGACGGGATTAATCAGGCCCTCGCCCCCTTTGGGAATCAAAGCCTGCTTCCTTTGATTGGGAGTCATCTCTCGACCACGGGTGGTGTAATAATGATCTAGCTGAGCAAGCACTTCCGGATGCGCCTCAAGTTCCATCCCAAAAGTTTTTGCCGCGATTTCTACGGTGAAATCATCGACCGTTGGACCCAGTCCACCGGTGGAAATCAAAACATCCACCTTTCCTCGCGCATCGCTCAAAGCCACACGGATATCCGCTTCATCATCTGCAATGGTGAGATGCGATCGGACATCAAAACCTTGCTTCCAGAGCTGTTCCGCCAGCCAAGCGGCATTGGTATTTATAATGTCACCAGATACAACTTCATTGCCTATGGAAAGGAGGGTAATTTTCATATGAGACGCACCGCAATTTGCATCACCAAACAACCAAACACCCCCGCCAGCAAATCATCTCCCACTACTCCCCAACCGCCTTTGCCCCTTTGATCGATTAAGCGAATCGGCCAGGGTTTAAGAATATCGAAGACCCGAAACACAACAAAGCCAGTGATGGCATACTTCCACTCGAAAGGCAGAAAAAGCATAGTCACTAAGTAACCTGCGATTTCATCGATGACGATTTTTTCGCTATCGTGCGCGCCGAAAGATTGTTCTGCAAGTCCTGCGACCCAAATGGAAAATAAGGAAAAGACGAAAGTAAAAAGAAGAAAATGCAAAGGCGCAAGCCCCGCTACCGCCCAGTAAAGCAATACGGCGACCACTGTGCCATAAGTGCCGGGAGCACCGGGAAGATAGCCAACACCGGCTCCACTCGCGAAAAATAAGATAAGCTTACGATCCATTTTTTGAAGATTATGCTGCCGAAACATTCTTGGAAAGAAAATTATAGTATTTCTATTATTGAATTCTTCGATAGAGGGTGACCACATTCGCAACAGAACTCGAAGTAGGAAGCACTCGCTCGTCGCCAAGCTCTTTATTAAAGAGCGCATCCGATTGATAAACCAATTGCCAGCGGGAAGGATTGAAACGGAAGGAGCGCGTTATTGCATCGAAGCCCCCACGCCCATTTTGTATCACCAAATATCCTCCCAATGCCACATCCCTTCCTAAGTATTCCGACAAAATTGCCCCTTCAGGAAGTGCAAAGTTCACGTAATTTGGATTACACCAATAGACGACTCTCGCATTCTCGACTAAAGGTTGATTGATATTTTCAGGCTCACTGGAATGCAATCTCCCTTTAATTTTATCGGGTAAACCCATCACCGCTACAAAATTGAATGCATCCGCATCCCTGTCGGGTTCTTTGAGCCAAACATGACTTCCCATTTGCGACAAGCTCAGGAAAAGATCCGCAAAGGTTCCGTAGGCATTATCCACCGCGACACTTCCCTCGGGACCTGCACGCCCCGACAGCAAACGATGCAAAGCTCTCAAACGAGAGTATTTAAAACTGCCATCTACAATGCTCTGCCATAATTCAAAATCTACGCCCACACCCACTCTTGGAGCTCGAATTTGCTCCAGGATTTGACGAATCGCCATATCCATGGAGGCTGCAGGAACTAAGAAGCCTTCTTCAAGATTTCTTTCGACATAGGAAATCGAAGGACCCGGACGGACCGTATTCAAATCCCTTTCAGGATTTTCACGAAACTTTGGGGCCACTTCAAAATCTTTAGGCGGAATTACAAATCTGAAATCCGAGCCTTGGCCAGGCACTGAACGCAACCACAAAGGTCCCCAGCCTTGTTCTCTCAGAGTTTGCATCACCGAACTTAAACCGTGGCCTTCACTGCCTTCAATATATTGGCGTTGCTCCTGATAGCCTGCCTCCCCAAGACGATCAAAATTTTCTGGCAAAATTCCGATGCCATTATCGCGCATCGTCACTTCCAATCCGCCCTCCTCCAAGAAATGCACATTCAACTTTGCGTAGCGTTCTGTCGGAGGAAGCTCCGGATTATGATAGCGGACATTATTGGTCCCCAAATTCCCAATCACATCCTGCAAGGCGAGTTCGAGGTGAATATCTTCTCGTAAGAGCACATGCTGAAAGCGTTCGGGTAAACCGGATGGAAACTCTATTTCGACATGGGTTCGTGCCGCCATGGCCTTAGCGATCTCAAGACCCTCATTCACGGCGCTCGCAACCGTCATGTGCACACTTTCGTTGAATAATTGCAGGACGCTGTCGGTGAGGGCTTGACCTCTTTGAATAGAATGAAACTCCAACTCAAGAGACATTAATTTTGCAATTCGATTATTCAAATTGTGTAAAACCGCTAAAACAGTAGGGCCTTCGTAAACTTCTTCGGAAGCTTTTATCCGGCTCTCCGAAGCCCATCTCCAAATGAGCCTATAATCCACAAAGCGAGTCTTGCGACGCTTGAATTCCTCGCTTAATTCGTCCACTCTCCCTTGCTGCGCTTCGCTTAATGGCTCCCCTGCCTTTAAATGATCGCTCATAGCCAGCAATTCATCGGATACTCCATGCACCCAGCGGCGCAGCTCACCATAATAATGGTAAACCGCGAACCTCACGACTTGGCCCATCGAATCCGGAAAATCAACGCGCACGCCGGGAAGCGCGTCTTGTTTCTGCCGCAAACGCCAAGCAGGATCGACTTCATTGCGAAAAGCCGTTAACACTTCTGTAATTCGATCAAAAGTCGCTGCGGGATTTCTCAAGCCTATGACAGTTCCCATCTCTGCAGCTTCATTCCCACCACTCTCCTCTGGCAATTCCCTATAGCGAAAAGACACGCCCCCTATTTCCATACTCAGAGTGGCATACTTTTCCGCCCTGAGCAAAAGCCTCGTCCATAATTTTATCGCAGGAGCATAAACTTCATTAGCATGGAATGTCGTTGGAATGATTTCTAGATGCGCTCCCTGAGCCGCCTCCGCAAGGGCTAGAATAGCATCAAAATTTTCTGAATGAATTTCTTGCCGAATCACCACTCGACGCCGCTCGATAGGTTCAGAAAGGACTAATTCCGATGTCGCCGACATACGAGCCGGTAAAAAAGAAGCTGAAGCGGAAAGTGATGCGCGACGGGGTGTTGCAAGTTGGGCTCGCAAATCTAAACTTCGTTCTAAGACATGCAAACCCGGAAGCGCTCCATGCAAAAAACGCATGCTGACGCCCAGTTGTACATTCATTAATTCTGCATGCATCAATCGCTCTATTAAGCTTCCAGTCTCTGCTTTTTGCAGACCTAAGGCCGTCGCCATATCATGCCCCACGACAAAGGCTGCACTTTGCGAAGCATGCTGCAGAACAACATTTGTATTTTGTGCAGCAGATCCTGCAACTTTTAAGGCAGCAAAGCTCACGATAGAATGCAAAATCCCTTGCCCTAATCCTCCTTCAGCACTCCACGCCAAAAGTTGAGAAGCATTTTCCCCTTGAGCGATTCGCAAAGAACGGCTCGTCAATTCGAAAGCACTCGCCTCCCCGCATAGAGCAACGGCAAATGTAAAGGGACGTAGCCATACAGAAGCAAAAGAGCTCATCCCCAGCTTTAAGAGTCGACCGCCGAGACCACCCATCATCATGGAGGCAATCGCAGTCGGATCCGCTGCACCCGTCGCAAAGCTCTGCGTAAGAGAATCCAACTGTAGTTGGGATCTCGTCAGCGAAGTCCTCGAGGCAAGCGATGACCTTTCGAGCAAACTATGTCTTGGGCCAAGGAGTGTCATATAAAAAAATCTATGTGTGATTGATAAGAGGATTATCGCTAGAAGTGAAAGAGAGTTGCCATACAATTTTTGAAAATAAAATGACGCGTCACATCAAGATTTTTATAGAACTTTGATTGATTTTCATTGGGTTTTGAATATAAATGAGCGATTCAAAATAATTCTGCGCTGTTTAGATGAATATTTTCATTAAATAAGGAGTGATTCATGAGTAAAAAGTTGATGGCAATGCTGGCATTACCTCTACTGGTCGCAGCTTGCGGCACGAAAGGTTCTAGCAATATCGATAAAGCCCTTACCCAAGGCAAGCCTCTCGTTCGAGTAGGGGACGAAAAAATTCACGAAGGTTATCTCGATCTCCTTCAAAAAGTGAACCCGGGTATCAAAGCCCAGCTTGAGAATCCGATGGGAAAGAAAAAGGTTCTCGATAATCTCGTCGAACAAGAAATGCTTTATCAAAAAAGCGTAAGCGAAGGCATCGATAAACTTCCTGAAGTGCAAGACAAGGCCGAACTTTATAAGCGCGTCATCATTGCCCAGGCCCTCATCGATAATGAAGTCGATAAGCGCACCAAAGAATATTACGAAAAAAATAAAAACAAAGAATTCGAAAGAGTCAAAGTTTCGCAAATCTTCATTAGCAGCCAGCCTCCCATGCCCGCTCCTGTTCCTGGTAAGCCTCCGGCACCTCCGAGCGAAGATGACAAAAAGAAGGCAGAAGCGGACGCCGAAGCCGAAGCGAAAGCAGCTTATGCTAAGTTGAAAGCAGGCGAATCTTGGGATGAAGTGGCAAAGACGATGAGTGACGATAAAGCCGGCGCCGCCCGCGGGGGTGACATGGGTTACTTGAGCCAAGGCGATCGTCGCGTCGAAAGACTTGATTATCAAAAGTTGGTAGAAACTGCTTTTACCCTTCCTAAAGATAAATATTCCGAGCCGATTAAGGCTAAAGACGGCTGGCATATCATTAAGGTGACTGAAGATAAAAAAGTTCAACCTTATGAAGAAGTCAGCAATTCCATCAAATTCAAAATCCGCGGCGAAACCAAAAATGCCGTTATGGCGGATTTGAAAAAGGAATATAAAGTGCAATATTTGGATGTGAGTCTCGCAGAATCTGCGCCGGCCACATTGAATCTTCCCACTGCTCCCAAATTAGCGGAACCCAAGGCTCCTGAGTCTGTGGCCGCAGAATCTAAAGCAGCGGAAAGCGCACCTGCAAAGTAAACACTAAGATCTAAACTGAAAAAAAAAGCCCCTGCAATGCGGGGGCTTTTTTTATTCTGAGCTGTCTTTTCTAAAACTCCACTTTATCCCCTACCTTGATTTGGTGTTCATTCGTAAAGCCCGCATTGACTTCCAACACATAGCGATAACTCTGTTTGGATTGAATCAAATCTTCGGAAAGCGGTTTCGTATTTTCAGCAATATCTACGATTCGATGGTCAGCACTGATAAAGACAATGTCGAGTGGAAGATAAGTATTCTCCATCCAAAAAGGCATGCGGCTGTCCGAAGGAAAAAGAAAAATCATTCCCTCTTTTTTCCCCATGACTTTACGAAACATCAAACCTTGCATGCGGCTCGCATCATCGGCCGCAATTTCCGCACTCACGATAGTTTTTTGATGGGAATTCTGACTGAGAATACTCACTTCTTTGAGCGCTTTTCCAGAACTTGCACAAGAAGCGAGAGCCAAACTTAAAACACAAAGCTGATAAAATCTCTTAATGATAGTTTTCGAAAATATCACGGATGACATCCTTCCTCACTTTATCGGAAATCCCCTTCGGAGGAACTTTCGGATTCGCTTGATCAAAGGCTTTGCGACTTTCCAAAAACTTTTTTTGATCCGCCATCATTTTCGATTTTCTTTTTTCGGCCTCTAATTTTCGTTCTTTATTTTTTTCAATTTGCCATTCGATCACTTTGGGATTTGGATAACTGGATTGAATTTCCTGATAAATCACGAGCGCTTTATCGAATTCTCCCGTGCTTTCATAGCAGTCCGCCATGTTGAACTTGGCTTCATTCACGAGCGAACTCTTAGGATAATTATCGATTAAAGATTGATAAATGGGGATCGCTTGAGAGGGATTTCCTTCTAAGAAAAAGCTATTTGCCGTGTGGAAAAGCACTTGATCGGCCAGCGGCGTCTTTAAATTATTATCCAATATACGCCCAAACTCTCGTCGAGCCGCTTCATATTGTTTCAACTTCAGATGAGAAATCCCGATTCGCAAGCGATAGACTTCCCTGTCTTTAATCGTAGGAAAATTTTCCAGGATGTTTTGATATTCTCTTAAAGCCTTATCAAATTGATCCGAGCCAAAATAGATTTCGCCCTTCTTGATGAAAGACTGCAGGGAGTAATCACTCGAGGGATAGCGCACGCTGAGTAAGTCATAAGTTTGAACGGCTTTATCAATTTGATTGAGCGAAAGATTATAAATATCCCCGACCTGCAACAAAATATCGGGAACTCTAGGATTTTCCGGCTGCATTTCGACGGCTGAAAGATAGACCGAAATAGCTTCGTCGTATTTCTTAGACTTCCAAAGTTTTTCGGCTTTTTGAAGTCGCGCCTCAAAGGTTTGGGGACGCAATCCATAAACCAGCATCAGGCCAAATAGGGCAAGCATGCCCAAGACCGCAACCAATTGCCAAAAGCCAAATTCTTTTTTAAGGGATATTGCCACTTAAATTGCACAGACGCTCCGCCTCACGCGGGTCGCCCCTACTCCTCTTCGACTTCTTCACTCTCAGCAAGCTTCGCGACCGCGGTCACTTTTTCCTTATCATCCAAGGAAATGAGGCGAACCCCTTGAGTATTTCTGCCAATGATGGAGATATCTTTCACTTTCATGCGAATGATTTTTCCACCATCGCTGATAATCATAATTTCATCGGTATCGGTGACTTGTTTAATGGAAACTACAGGACCCGTTTTATCGGTCACCTTCATGGTGATGACACCTACGCCACCACGGCCTTGCACGCGGTATTCTTCTGTCGGAGTGCGTTTACCAGAACCATGTTCTGAAACCGTGAGAATATTGGCACCTGTATTAATGACTTCCATTCCCACAACCGCATCCCCGTCTTCCAGACGAATGCCGCGAACGCCGGTTGCCGTTCGACCCATGGCACGCGCTTCATCTTCATGAAAACGAATGGTCATGCCTTTTTGAGTGCCGATGAAAATATCTTGGTTGCCTTCGGTGACACGCACTTCGATCAACTCATCTCCATCGTCGATGCCCATGGCAATAATTCCACCCGCACGAGGATTGGAGTAAGCCATCAATTCCGTTTTCTTAACGGTACCCTTCTTGGTCGCCATAATGATGAATTTACCAGCGATAAATTCTTTCACTGGCAATACCGCCGCAACTTGCTCGTCACCCGCCATGTTCACTACATTGACAATCGCTTTACCTTTTGCAGTACGGCCTGCTTGAGGGATGTCATAAACCTTGAGCCAAAATACTTTTCCCTTGTTGGTGAAAACCAAGACGTAATTATGAGTCGAAGCGATGAAGAGATCCTCGACAAAATCCTCATCTCGCGTCGTCATGCCTGTTTTACCGCGTCCACCGCGTCTTTGCGCGCGATACAAACTAATAGGATTACGCTTGATGTAGCCGGTGTGACTTATGGTCACGACCATGTCTTCTTCTTGGATCAAATCTTCGATGGAAATTTCAGCGCTGGCCGCCTGAATTTCGGTACGACGCGGATTGCCATGTTTTTCCATGAGCTCGGTCAGCTCATCGACAATGATTTTGAAGATGCGTTTTTCATCCGCAAGAATGGCTTTCAGTTCTTTAATCAAAGCCATGATTTCTTTATATTCTGCGATAATTTTATCGCGCTCCAGACCCGTGAGTCTTTGCAAACGCATATCTAAGATGGCTTGGGCTTGCAGCGGAGAAAGCGAGAACTTTTTAATCAAGCCTTCTTTCGCTTCATCGGGGGCTTTTGACTTTTTAATCAGCGCAATCACTTCATCGATATTCTCTAAGGCAATTTTCAAACCTTCTAAAATATGCGCGCGCTCTTCCGCTTTTCTCAAATCGTAAACGGTGCGACGTGTGACTACATCTTTGCGGTGATCGATGAAATACTTGAGACATTCCTTCAAGGAAAGAACGCGGGGCTGACCATTGACAATAGAGAGCAAGATCACGCCAAAGCTCGACTGCATGGGCGTATGCTTATAAAGCCCATTGAGAACGACGCCTGCAATGGTGCCTTTTTTCAACTCGACCACAATACGCATTCCGTCGCGGTCTGATTCGTCGCGCAAATCTGAAATACCTTCAAGTTTTGCATCGCGCACGAGATCCGCGATTCGTTCGATGAGCTTAGACTTATTCACTTGGAAAGGAATTTCTGTGATGACAATTGCTTCGCGATCCCCTTTGGCAATCTTTTCAATTGCGGCTTTGGCGCGCATGATAATGGAGCCGCGTCCTCTTTCATAAGCGTCTTTAATGCCTTCTCTTCCATAAATAAAGGCGCCGGTCGGAAAATCGGGACCAGGGACAATCTTTAACAGCTCTTTGACGGTAATTTCGGGATTATTAATGATGGCAATGGTCGCGGTGCAAATTTCGGTCAAGTTATGCGGCGGGATTTTCGTCGCCATACCGACCGCGATACCATCCGAGCCATTGATCAACAGGTTCGGCACTCGTGAAGGCAAAACCAAGGGTTCTACCGTCGAAGTATCAAAGTTCGGACCAAAATCGACGGTTTCTTTATCAATATCGGCCAATAATTCTTCCGCCAGTTTGGTGAGACGCGCTTCCGTATAACGATAAGCCGCCGCGGAATCTCCGTCGATCGAGCCGAAGTTGCCTTGGCCATCGATCAAGGGATATCGCAAATTCCAAGGCTGCGCCATGCGCACCAAAGAATCATAAACCGCGGAATCTCCGTGAGGATGATATTTCTTCAGCACTTCACCGACGACGCCCGCGCATTTGGAATAGCGCTTGTTCGAAAGCAAACCTTCGCGAAACATGGCATAGAGAATGCGGCGATGAACCGGCTTCAAACCGTCACGCACATCGGGCAGTGCACGACCAATAATGACGCTCATCGCATAATCGAGATAAGCGCCCTTCATTTCATCTTCAATATTAATGGGAATAATTTCAGCAGATGCTGGAGGCATAGTTTATCCTAAATGGGTTGATTGGGTAAATTTAGGACTGAAAACTATCCACACGGGGGTCTAAAGTCAATGAAATGATGGTCTTACTTCTTAAGAACAAAACTGAAAATAAAGAGAATGACTGCAATGGACACTCCGACGAGCAAAGAAGCGATCCAATCATAACCCAAACTCGCTAAAATCCCGAAACTCACAGCACCTAAAAGTAGATGCAGCCAATGACCAAAACCCCTTTCGACCTTTTGGGGATCAGGTGCGACAATATCTTTTCGAAGTTCATTGACCCAGTAGGAAGCTTGATGCGCATAGTCCGAAAGACCTGAACGTCTTTTCATATAAACTACCAATTTTTGGGCTGAATCTTGGAGGTTGTCCCTCATGAGAATCTGCAAAGCCGTCATATAATGATCCATGGCCGTCACGGGATTTGACTCGGCTTGGAGAATTTCTAATAGAGCGCGACCCGGCTGCATCATGTTGCCTTCTTTGGCGGGAGCTTGAGGCATTTTCGATAAACCTTCCATCCCCATGAACTGCTTGGTAATTTCTTGCAGGTTCTTTTCCACATTTTGGAAAAGCACGAGCTGAGAGGCCGGAATTCCCTTTTGTAACATTTCCTGCACCCTGCTCCAAAACAATCCCCCCTGCTGCACCTTCAAGGTGTTGAGCATCTGCGCCACATCCATGTTCTGGCTTCGGATTAAATAATTACTTTCCCGGAGAAACTCTCTGAGCACTTGCAAATCTTTTTGCGTGGCACCGGAGTTTTGTTTTCCAGCCATGTTTCCTGTGTCTTGGTCTCCACTCTTTCCCCCGGCTTGAGCCTTCGGCGCTTCGTAAGCCTCTTGAGCAATACTTTCGACCAAGCTGAGAAAATCCTGATTCAAACTCGGGATTTCAGGCTTCTTCTGCATCGCCTCAGCCGCTGATTTTCGGAATTGAGCCTCTTGCGCTTCTTGGGCTTTTTGATTTTCTTGAACTTGGCGAGAGGAGTTTTCCGCTGTGCTGCCGCGAGTGACCGCCTCATGACGCGAGGTTTCAACCAAAGGGTTTGCGGGGGGCGTAGGACGTATTTCATTCGGCATAAAAACAATCTCCGTTTTTTTTATACTAACATTCGAGCTTATCGAAGAACAAGGTGCAAGTCTCATTCCAAAGTCAAAAAACATTCATGACGCCGTGAGTCAGTATTCATAAGGGTTTCCGGGTGAGAAAAAATATTACATCTCGGTATTTTGTATTGACTTCACTTCTCAAGATCGTATGATCCATCATAGTTTCCCGACAACATGCACAGCAAACAATGACGGTAAGAAGATTTCCCAAGGCAAGAGTTTTTAATTTTTTTTAAATTTCATCAACCCGTCTTCCGCAATCGCGGAAGGCACAAATCCTCGGAGGAGGTAATATGACGAAAGCAGAACTCATCGCGAATGTCGCGAAAGAAACCAAGATCTCTAAAGCACAAGCGGAAAAGGCGATCAACTCGGTCACCAACAGCATCGCAAAGTGCCTCAAGAAAAAAGACAAAATTACTTTGACTGGCTTCGGAACTTTCCAAGTCTCCAAACGTAAAGCCCGCAAAGGTCGCAATCCCCAGACCGGCGCAGAAATTAACATCAAAGCAGCGAACGTGCCTAAGTTCAAAGCCGGTAAGCAATTAAAAGATTCTTGCCGATAAAACTTCGAATTTATTCTCGAATAAAAAACCCTTCCGCATTTGCAGAAGGGTTTTTTTATTTTCTAAATTCTAATTTTTAAGATTGAGCTTCGAAATATTTTCTCGTTTCGGGCTTCAGCAACCCGATCAATCCGATGATCCCTAAAACAATGAACAAACTCGGCACATAAATCCCACACAGAATCAGCCCTGCAATCCAAGCCCAGTATTTTCCCTGTTTCAAATGACGACAAACGACTTCAATGAAGACCGCCATTCCCAAACTGAGAAACACGAAGAAAATCGTGAATCCCAAAATATAAAAATATTCTCCCTGACTCGTTGGCTTCTCACCAAATAAATCTCCCATAGTACCAAAAGTTCCAAACAGAAGAGCGAGGAGAATATAAAGAACTTCGCTGATACGAAGGCAAACAATCGCAGTCCACAAACCTTTCGGATAATCGGTAATTTTTTGCATACCCGCATTTTTAAAAATTTCGCAGCCGATAGCAATCTCTTTGTATCTTTTGGATACAGTCCCGTAGCACCCACTCCCCAATCTAACTCTCAAATCCATCATAAGAGCCACTCTCCTGGCACGGCCATTGCTTATAGGCGAATGGGAAATACCCTTAACTGAGAAGGAATTCTTATGACTATTCGTAAGCTGGACCAAGTGGAATGCCTTATTGAATGTTTCAATGAAGCCAAAAAAATATGTGCTGATACGGGTAAAAGCTATTTAGAGCAGGTCTCTTTTCATACAGCCATGCTGTCTCAATGCCGGGAAGAAGTCTTGGCATTATTTCAAAAAAAGAAACCTGACACAAAAGACAGCACTCCTTACAGCGTCAAAATATTTAGCGATAAAGAATGTAAAAAACTGGGACAACATTCATCTCAAAAAAAATGTGGAGGATCGCCAAGTCCAACTCCCGATCCATCTCTCGCACCCAGTGGTGCCCTCGCCGGCGCAAAGAAATCCGCAGAAGCACTTGGCAAAAAGAAAGTTGCCGAAGCTATCGATCCGCTCCCCGATGCCGTTCAATTAGGTTTGGGAGTTGGATTGCAAATGTTCGAGCAACAAGATTGCCAAGATGAGAACTGTGAAGTTCCTGAAAGATTTCAAAAAATTATTGACCCAGAAAATTAGAGAAAATTATGTCCTTACAAATCGATGGAAAAATCAGTGGTACCGAAATTTATGCTTGGCAGGCAGCGCTCATGGCCGCTGATTTTGCCTTTATTCAACAAAAACAAGTGATCCCCGAAGAAATAAAATCGATAAGCAAGATTTTAAATTCAGGTGAAGAACAATTCATCAGCCAGAATGCTGCGAAAGCACTTCAAGCCCACCTCATTACCGGAAAATGGGTGCTGGGTGCCGGACAGATTTTTGGTGACATTCAACTCTCGCACTCAAATTGGCAAACCTATAATCAAGTCATTGAGGATTTAGACCGTGGCATAAAATCAAATCGCTTCATAGAAGTTGAAGTGACTCATAAGAACTCTACAGTCGTTACAGAATCGCTATTAGCAAAACACGGAGTTCATCCCTTCCAAGCGCAAGTCGTAGAGCAATTTGAGGGTAATGCGAAAAATGGCTTGGCCCTTTTATTTCTGGATCGCGGTCATGATGATGCTCAATTTCAAAAGAGTCTGCGCAATAGTTTACTGTCTTATTTTCAGGTAAATCCAAACTCAAAATTCTTGGGATTTGAAGGAGTCTCTGGGATTTTTCGATTACCTACTCAACAGAATATTATCTTTCCCTTTCGAAACAGAAGCGTCGAGATAGCTTCTCAAAAATGTTTAAATCAAGGCTCCAGCCTCATTGCAGAAATGGACCAAGACCACACCCCTATTCCTGCTGCGATTGCCCTGCTTTGCTTGCAAGGCTCCGCGCTCACTTTTTTCGGTATCGAAATGCGGGGTATCATGGGGCAACTGAGAAACATTGATGCTCAGATTTCACACACCACTCATCCTTCCCTCTTGCTCGATCTCTTGTTTAAAAAATACGACCTTCACTACGCGCGTGGCTATTTCGGCACGCAAAATTTTGTTCGATACATGAATGACAATTCACTTCCTTTTGCACCCCTCGTCTATGGCGCCGGTCATGCCAATGAAATCAGGAAATCTTTACAAGAAATGGGTGTGAGTTACGTCGTGGTGGAACCTTAAATTTCTTAGA
This sequence comes from uncultured Pseudomonadota bacterium, assembly GCA_964556135.1. GTDB lineage: Bacteria > UBA10199 > UBA10199 > JADFYH01 > JADFYH01 > CAYPXN01. The sequence continues at coordinate 204,397 of CAZKUY010000003.1, read as the reverse complement.
ACAACAACGAAGCCTGATCCATCACCATAAGATGATTAAAAAATTCATTGGAAGAAACTTCTCTTCTTCATTAAAATTACGTAATGAAAAAAACTTTTCGACTTTTGCTTACCTTGTTCATATTTTCTCTTTTTTCCAGCTCAGCTCAAGCGCACATTCTCAAAAAATCCAATTCCGAAGTCGATATTCAACTTCCACGCGTCACTTGGAAAATACAAGTTCATCTTACCGACTATAATCAAAGCTTTGAGCATGCCGATGAAGAAGCTTTGAAAAATTATCTTACAAATCGTTTGAGAGTAATGCTCGACCAAAAAGATTGCAGCTTGCAAGCGCTCAATTTCGAAAAACATCTTTCCGAAGAGCGCGTGGACATGAATGTAGATTTTAGCTGTCCTCAAAACTCCGGCGAGATCGAACTCTCTTACGGAATCTTCTACGGCGATAGCGAACATCGCCATATTGCCAAAATCACGGAAGGCAGCCACGGCACAAGTTTTACTTTCTCACCGGAGAATACCGAATTCACTCTGAAAGCAAACCCTTTCTGGCAAGTCGCCGCCAACTTTCTGAAACTGGGTTTAGAGCATATCCTCTTAGGATTCGATCACATTTTATTTGTCCTTTGCCTCGTGCTGGGCGCGATTCGTTTTCGCAGCTTGTTTTGGCTCGTCACTTCTTTCACCCTCGCCCACTCGATTTCTCTGGCCCTAGCGACTTTTGGCATCGTGGACTTATCGCCTCATGTCATCGAGCCCGCCATTGCAGGCAGCATCCTTTGGGTGGCATTATGGAATATTCTGACTCCGCAGAGAGCCCACACGCGCGGCGATATTTTCATCACCTTTTTCTTCGGACTCATTCACGGTTTAGGTTTTTCCAGCGCACTCAAAGACTCTCAATTGTTTGGCAAACAAGTGATTCTCCCCCTCCTCACTTTCAACTTCGGCGTAGAAATCGGGCAAATTCTAGTCATCCTCATCAGTTTCCCTTTACTAGCCTGGCTTCGCAGAAAAAATCCTGTGCTCGGAGCTCGAATCGAGAAAATCATTCTTGCAGGCATCGTGCTCATGGCTTCTTATTGGCTCATCCAACGCCTATTCTTCTTTAGTAATTAATTCTTAAATAAAAAAAGCTCCTCTATTTGAATAGAGAAGCTTTTTTGAATTCTTCCATCGTAAAACGATTTTGGAATTTATTATTTTTCTACTTTTTGTCCGGCTTTTTCCCAACCTTCAATGCCTAAAGGATAGACCTGAATATTGGCATAGCCATTACTTTTTGCGAAGCCAGCGCCTTTATGGGAAGCCATGCAGCGAGGATTCTTGCAGTAGAACACTAAAGACGCTGTTTTATCTTTGGGTAGCACCGAAGCATCCAACTTGGAAGTATCCAAGAAAATGGCTCCAGGGATATGACCTGCCTTAAAGACTTCGGGCGTATTGCAATCGATGACGACGAGCTTTTTATCTTGAATCCCCTTCGTCAAATCTTCAGTAGAAATGAATTTATACTCTTCGGCCGCATGCGCTGCCAAAGCGGTGAAGAGAAATGCGAAAACTAAAAAGAAACGAGAATACTTTTTCATGGAATTCATCCTTTCATAAATGAGATTAATATTTTTCTCTCATACTCTTAATCGTCAGAGCTTCCAAGATTAAAAGATTCCAACATGTGTTCGAGCAAGTGATCGAATCGGGCGATGTTGTGCTCGGCGTCCAACATGACAACACCTTCGGATTGATCAAGTTCATCGAAATTGAAGCCATGAAACCATGTGGCCAAGTCAACTTTAATTTCGATGTGATGATTGGTGGAATTCAAATCGATGGCTTGGCTCAACTGCACTTCTTCACTCACTTTCGCGCTTAATGAAAACGGGAAGACTTCACTCGTCGTTAAGTTCACTGCATTTCCATGCAAATGAAGGGTCGCGCCTAATTTATCGGGAAGCCCTTGCACAGTAAGGCCGGCAGGATCGACGAGAGAAAACTTCACTCCGCTGTAATTGCCTTTTGGCATTTTGACGCAGGGCAAATGAGTAGACCGAGTTAAGTCTACATAAATGGCTGCGTTCAGACTCCCGGTAAAATCGCAGTTCGTGGGCTCTTCATGATGGCTCTCCTCCTCGCTTTCACTCTCAGAAGGCGCATGTTCTTCGCCTTCATGATTCAATCGAATCGCGCTCGCTGCCGTCGCAGATTCTTGGACCCACTGTACATTCGCGACAACTATCCCTCCGCCTTCAATCTCAATCCTATAATTTGGAATTTCAAATTCAGAGTTTGAACTTTGAGGACCGACTTCAATTTGTGCAAAAACAGAATTGGGATCTAAGTTTGCGCTCGAATTTTGAGCTGGGTCTAACAAGGACTGACCACCACAAGCGCTCATGCCGAGATAACAAAGTGCTAAAACGATATAATTTTTTTTCATAAAATCTCCTTAAAATGCATAAGTTGAATTGAATACAAAACCCATTTTCACATCCGTTAAAAGTAGAGGCGAAATGGGGGATAAAATAACGCCCGGTTTTAAATCGAGCGTATCAATGACTGAAACCCGAAAGCCCCATGTGGTGGAAAACTTCGGGCTCATTTGCCAAATCAATGCAGGGGTCAGGAAAGCCTTAGTGGAACCGGTCGAGAAACTGTCATTCGACAAATTAGTCGAACCTTGCAGTGACAATAGACCTTTTAATGGCGCTTTTCCGCCGACTAAGGGTACTGAAATGCCGGTGGCAAAATCTACGGTGGGAGCCGCCTCATGAGAAGCTGACACCGAACTCCCTAAGGTGAGAAAGGTATCAATTTTCTTATGCCAACGAACGGCCCAGTTTAAATAAGGCGCAAAAACAACCACCCCTGTGCCAAATCCATCATTGGAATTTCCTGTGGGAAAAGAAGTCACTTCACCGAAGGTTAAGCTCATCGCGGGTTCTGAGCTCCTCCAAAGTAGGGTCTTGAAAGTCAAAGCAACATCGCCAATGGAAGTTTGTTTGGGCAAAAATTCTTCACGCAAGGTCGCCAAGGGAATACGCAAGCCCAAACTCACTTTAGGATGAATCGCATATTCTCCGGAGAGTTGATATTTGACGACCATGCCTAAATGATCATCCAAAGCATCTGCACTAAAATCCAAAGCCAGAAAAGTTTTGGGTGGTCTCGATTCGGTGGAAAAGGGATTGAATAAGGTGAATCCCGTTCCCCCTCCATGAGTCGCCGTATGATGGGCCTGTGCACTTGTGGCTAAAAAAAACAGCACAAGAAACACACAGGCCTTCATTTTAAATGAAAGCATATTTTTCTCCTGATGAAATTCTGAAAGGGAAAATCAGGAGAAGGATTTAGGTGGTTTGTCGAAAGAGAGGTCAAAGCGCTCCACGGGAAGTGGAGGCGAATCGGAAAGCTGCAGGCTAGTGAAAATCACCGGCACTGCGCTAAAATAAGAAGGCAAAAACGGATCACTTCTCAAACTCAACAATTCATGATGAGTCTTTTGATGCGGACTGGGATTCTCTTTTAAAGTATCGTTAAAATCATGGCCGCAGATGAGTAAATAAGACGGCACGGGAGATTGTTTTTCACTCACATCACTGGCTTGAATCTTCGGCAAATTCATCACATAGCTCAAAGCAAAACCCTGACCAATCGTGATCAAGGCGAAGAACAAAGCGACCCAAATTTTACGCCGTAGAAAAGGCATAAGCCCTTCAATAATAAAATCGACCTCTTGTCGACTGAAAATTTAGAATATTGACAAATCCCTGCCTACCCGACTAAGAGGCAGCATGTTCAAAAGCCGAAAAAAAATCTTATCTGTGATGTTTGCAGGGCTTTTTTTGGCTTTTTTAAGTCTTTGCTCCCTGCATTTTCACGAAAAAACGCAAGGTAGTGAAAAAGATAAATGCTCAATTTGCCAGGTCTCTCATTCTTTTCGAGACCAAACTTCTTCTACATCAAGCTTTAAAATAGACCGCCCTACTTTCGGCGAAAAAATTTCCTTTAGTTTCGAATATTTTCATTCCTCCAAATTTCTCCTTTCTTCTCCAAGCCGTGCTCCGCCGAGCTTGGCCTAATACTACCCATTCAAATTCTCATAAAAAGAAGGGCTCTGGCTCGTCTTAAAGAACAATTTTTCTTCTGAAAAAAGGAATGATTATGTCCCGCTTACTACACAAGCTTGCCTTGACTAGCTTTGTCTTTATTTCCTGTTTGCCCATGGCTTGGGCCGGTGAAATCGAAGACCTGAAAAAAGAAATGCGCGAACTGCGCCAAACCGTGAACGAACTGAAAGATATCGTAAAACAACAAAATAAAAAAATTGATGAATTATCGGATACGAAAGTCGCCGCACCGACGCCGCAGTCGGAAAATCCTGCGATCGTCAGCGAAAATAAAAAAGAAAAAACAAATCCAGCCCCTGCGACCGATGAAAGCCAGGCTTTACTCAATCAAGTCAACAATGCGCCTGCGAGTCCTGGAGCCAATACGAAATCGCTGGGCTTGTGGAAATATCCGACGGGTAATGGCGCCGTCGCGAAAATGCTTCCCGATATTGGTCTGACCGGCACCTTTGCAGGATCTTATTTTGAACGAAATCCGGGCGGCGACAACACGGGTTCCGTAGGCGCAGATCCAGCCGACACGGGCTTTACTTTTCAAGAGTTGGAATTGGGTCTGCAAGGCATCGTGGATCCTTATTTCCGCTACGACGCTTTCCTCAGTTTTAATCAAGAAGGTGTCGAAATTGAAGAAGCTTATTTCACAACCCAAGCCGGTTTGCCTAAAGGCTTGCAGTTTAGAGGCGGCATCATGCTTCTGCCTTTTGGCCGCCAAAATCCCAAACATCTTCACGCCTGGGCTTTTGCGGATAATACCCTCGTGAATAAATATTTGCTGGGCGGAGACGGCTTAGGCGAAGTGGGCTTAGCCATGTCTTATCTTTTCCCCACGCCTTTCTTCCTGAAGTTCGACGCGACGGTGACTAATGGTGCCAATGAAAATAGTTTCGGCGGAACACAAAAGCAGGATCTGCTCTACAACGGAAGACTGAGTGCGAGTTTCGATATCAATGAAGAACTCAGCATGCTGATCGGATCTTCCATGGCTTGGGGCTACAATAACACCGAGGCAGGTAACTACACCGCCCTCTATGGAGCAGATCTGCTTCTGAAATGGAAACCCTCAGCTCGCACAAGTCTTTCTTGGCAAAGTGAGTTCATCGGACGCCAAATGCAAGTACCGGGCGATCATGTAACTGACGGCGGCCTTTACTCCTATCTCGATTGGCAATTTTTCAAGCGTTGGCATGGAGTGTTTCGCTTCGATCAAATGGGTCTGCCTCAAGGATTTCAAGCCCGAGAAACTCGTTTGACGCCTGCGATCGCTTTCAACCCCACTGAATATTCTCAAATTCGCCTACAATATGAAGCGGATAAAATAAGAGGCCTCGATTGGTCCAACGCCGTCATCTTGCAACTCATGTTTAACTTAGGCGCTCATGGAGCGCATGCATTCTAAAGATTGGAACCCCTATGAAAAAAATATTATTTTTATTTTTGCTGCTTCTTCTCCCACTCACTCTTTTTGCAAAGGTAAATATCGTCGCGACTTTGCCAGTTTTCGGAAGTCTAGCCCAAGAAATTGGCGGTGATCGTGTTTCCATCACCTCTCTTGCGCGAGGCAATCAAGATCCGCATTTTCTTGACGCGAAACCCATGTATGCGGTCGCTTTGAATAAGGCGGATCTTTTGTTACAAGGTGGTCTGGAGCTGGAGATTGGCTGGCTTCCGCCTGTGTTGAATCAAGCCAGTAATGGTAAAATCATGCCGGGCGCTTCAGGGAATGTGAATCTGTCGCAAGGCATCACGGCTTTGGAAGTTCCAAAAACTTTGCTCGACCGTTCGATGGGCGATGTGCATCCTTTGGGAAATCCTCACATGTGGCTGGATCCACGCAATGCGAAGCTCATGGTCGCCAATATTTATCAGCATCTGGTACAAATCGATCCCGAAGGCAAAAATTACTACGAAGCGCGCTTCAAGGATTTTTTGAATCGCATGAATATGAAAATGCAGGGCTGGGAAAAATCCATCGCTCTCTTTAAAGGAAAAGAGGTAATCACCTACCATAAATCCTTGAGCTATTTTGTAAATTGGTCGGGACTAAATGTAGTGACGAGTATCGAATCGAAACCAGGCATTCCTCCCAGCTCTTCGCGCGTCGATGAAATCATCAAGATGCTGCCCAATTATAAAGTGAAAGCTATTTTGGTGGAAAATTTTTATCCCAAAAAAATTCCGGAATATCTCTCGCAAAAAACCGGCATTCCCATGTTAAGCTTAGCCACCGATACGGGGGAAAATGGAATCCAAAACTATTTTGATTTAATCGATCATTTGATCGATGCCATAAGAAAAGTGATTGAATGATGAGCTCTCAATATCTGCTCAAAGCCGAAAACTTATCGATTGGATATCCCCATCGAAGGCTTTACCAAAACCTTAACTTCGAAATCCCCGCTCAAACTCGAGTGGGGATTCTTGGAGCGAATGGTTCCGGTAAATCTACTTTTGTGAAAACCTTGCTGGGCATTATACCTCCTCTGGCAGGACACTACCATTGGGGGGCTAAGCCTACTTTATCTTACGTGCCTCAAGAGCAGCAGATGGATTTGATTTTCCCCTTGAGTGTTGAAGAAAGTCTCAAGATGGGAGATCTTCACTCTCTCTCGCGTTGGAAAGACTCAACCTCCGCTTTCAAAGCTTCCTCAGAATCGGTGCTTGAGCTTTTTGAACTGGAGAATTTGCGTCACAAACTACTGAGAGAACTTTCAGGCGGCCAGCGTCAGCGGGCTTTAATCGCGCGTGCGCTAATTTCACATCCCGACGTGCTCATTTTAGACGAACCCTTGAATTCTCTCGATTCATCCTTTCGCCAAAAGATTTGGAACATCCTCGATACGCAATCCTTTCTTTCTTGGATGATGATCGACCACGATCTCAATCGCATTTTGCATCATGTGGATTGGCTTTGCTTATTGGATGGACGGCAAATTCGTTGCGCCCCGAAAGCTGAATTGATGAAAGAAGAAATATTATCCGAAGTGTTTGGAGAAAAGGTTCACCTGCATGAAGAAAACGGCCGCCATCAGATTCATTTTTTATAGTCTTTTCAGCTTTGCTTTTTTGGCCATCCTTTATGTGCTGAAGCCAGAAGCAGTTGCGCAATTTTCGGAAAGCTCCTTTCTATGGAGAGATCCCATTATTGCCGGAAGTTTTTGTGGACTGCTTCTTTCTATTTTAGGCGTTTATATTTTATTGAACCGAATCGTCTTTGTCAGTCTTTCACTCTCCCAAGGTGCATCCCTCGGAATTTTTCTTTGTTTCTTGGCTTTGGATCTTTGGGGTTTGCATGAAGTCGAGGCCACCATTCCTCAAATGGCAGGCTTAATCCTGGCACTGCTCACCGCCTATCTTTTTGCGAAATTTCGTAAACGCAATGAGTATCCCGATGAAAGCCTCATGGGATTAATTTATGTAGCCGCTTCAGGCTTGATCATTCTCATCGGCGATAGGATTGCAGAAGGTCGACACAGCATCGACACTCTTCTCTTCGGTGACGCCGTTGCAGTCACTTCACACGATTTATATCTGGTCTTATGGATTGGAATTCCTCTGCTCTTGATTCATTTTATTTTTAGGCGAGAATTTATTTATGTTTCCGCGGATTCCGATTTCATGCGAATTCGCGGTCTTTCCAGTAAATTCTGGATGGTGTTTCTTTATTTCACACTCACGGTCGCGATTACTCTATCTTTAAAAGTTTTAGGAAGTCTTCCGGTTTTTGCGCTCATGGTCATCCCTCCTTTCATCGCACTCAAGCGCGCTCAATCGATGAAAGATGCTTTTCTAATTTCCTCATTTTTGGGAATTTTATTTCCAGCCTTCGGTTACTTTTTCTCTTTTCTTTTTTCCTTTCCGACGGGAGCCAGTTTGATCGGGGTCGCTTTGATTTATGTGGTGGCCAGTTGGGGTGAAAAATTCATTTTTTCACGTGAAAAGTGATTGATTAATTCTCGACAACATTTCGGCACAGATGTCGAAAAGCTCTGTAAATGACCAGAGCGCTTCAAATATCTTCCGGAAATTTTCATTCTGCAGCGGGGACCTCTTTCACCTCATCCATGCTCGAAACAAATGCGCTTTCACGACAATTTTCAGAGGGGCTTAGCGACTTCAAAAACATCTCTTGCATGATGGTTGCAGGTGGGATGGGTCGACTAGCTTCTGGTTTCTTCAATCATACCTTAGGAAGAAACTTATCCTTCTTTGCGCCCATTCTGAGCGAAACTCTAGGTATTGGAACTGAAGCGGCGGCCTTCACACTTTTCACAAATCCTTCTCAATCCGCTTTTACTCATCACTTCACGAATTTTTCCATTTTAAGAATGGCAGCTTTTTTAGGACGAGGTTCAGGTCTTCTCTTTCAACATGCTTTTGAAAGTGCTGGGATGGTGTTAGCGGACCAAGTCACTGGCGCAAATGTCGAGAAAACGCTCACTCAACGCCTCATGGAAGCCTCGGTGTTTGGAATTCAAAATCGAATTTCCATGGCAGCGGCGCATGTCCTCTGCCCCATTGCCTTTCATCATTATGGCTCTACTCCTCTAATAGGTCATAAAAATTTTAGAGATCTCATTGAACCGCTGCTTCCTAGAAGAACTTCTCCGGGATTTCTCGCCGCAAAAATTGGTCTTGCTACTTTCATTCATGAAAGGTTTGCCGCGGCCAATCCCTTGAAAGACATCGCGCATCATGTTCATGAGCATGTAGGAACTATTCCGCTTGTGATGGCTGGCTTAGGACTCGCCATCTATTTAAGTCGTAAACTCATTACCCACACTTTATGGGCTCCCCACCCTGAAGTAATTTTGGCAAGGGAACTCATTGAAAAAAACAGCACTGATATCTCAGCATTTTTTAGAGCCAAATGGTGGCATTTAAATAGTTTCTTTAGAATTTCGAATGGCCACCGCATTGCTTTTCGAGGAGGATTAAGTCGTTTAGGGGTGGAACGGTGTACCTTGCTGGGTTTGCTAAAGGTGAAGGGGCATTCGTTTCCGGTTGCAGTAAAATGGAGCGCTCAAGACGTTTCTAGTTATAAGACTTTACTTCAAACTCATCCCATGGCTACCCAGTTTTTTCCGCATCTTTACGGCATCGCCGGCGACTTCATCATTTCAAAACGCTTAGAAGGTATTGAGGATAAGCCTTTAGAGAAACTCGCGACAGGTGATAGTCTCGAGCGCCAAAGATATATTTCAAATGCATGGGCTTTGGTTCGCAGCGTTTACCAAGCAGGTCTTCGTTTTGAATATGATGTAGATCTCGAGCAAGGATCCAATTTAATTTTTAATCCCAAAACAGGATCCGTGCATCTATTAGAATTAGGCTCCCTAAAAGTCCCTTCAGAAGTGCCTGGAAATGCTCTTAATTATTTTTTAGCTTATGACTACTACGGTCAAAATCGCATCTCGAGGCCTTTCAGCGGATTCGATTATTCACTTATCGAAGAAGCTCTACGTCAGCAAAAGGCAAACGAAGCGCCTTTTACCTTAAGTGCTTGGAGATTACGTAACGACCAAAACGCACTGCGGATGGACGACCGAAATCTCCAGCTTTACAGAGCCTTCAAAAATAAAGTGATCCGTGATTATGGCAGGGTTAGTATTTCAATCGAGAACCTAAAAATATTTCCTCCACCCAAAGATGAGCAACCTTCGCTTGTAGTGGCTTTAGAGGATATAGAACCCGCATCGCATGATACTTTTCGTTTGCGTCCACGATAAAATAAAAAAATTAAAGTCCTAACAGAACCTCGGCATTCCGCCAAAAGATCTTCTCCTCATTCTCTATTCCGATCTTCATTTCCAAGAGTTTCTTCTTCTCACGGCTCCACTCGTAAGGAATATTCGGGAAATCCGTGCCAAAGATCAAGCGATCAGCATGTCGGACAATTTGCTCGGGCTTCACAATGCCAGGTAAATAATTCGCAATCGCCATCGTAGTATCCAAATAAAGATTGGGATAATCTTTTAAGAGAGCAAAAAACTCATCCACTTCTTCATAGCCTAAATGAGGCACGACAAAAGTCATGTTCGGATATTTACCGATAATTTTTTCGAAATGTTTCACGCCGCTTACGCTCGTCACATCGTAGCCGTAACCATTCACTGGTTTGTCTTTGAAGTGTGGGCCAGTGCCACAGTGAATGAGCATGATTTTTTGGTAGGCATCACAGAGTTCATAAATCGGAATCATGCGTGGATCTTCTGGGGCGACCTTCTGGACATGGCAATGGATTTTTAATCCTTTGAATTTATATTCTTCAAAGCACTGCCGAAGAATTTTTTCTGGATGTTCATCGTCGGGATGAAGGCTGCCGAAGGGAATCACGAAATCCGAATATTTTTTTTCTAATTCACGCGCCCAAAGATTCAAAGCATCTGTCATACCCACCTTGTGCGGATAATGAAGATGCACGCAGCGATCCACGCCCTGCTTTTTTAAAAAAGGGACCAAGTCTTCTACATATTGCTTATATTCAATCGGCCAAGCATGGGTTTCAAACCAGCGCCACAGCGCATCGAGAAGTTTATTGGGAAAAAGATGGGTGTGAAAATCGATGAGTTTCATAAATTGAGAAGAAGGTTTTTTACCTTCTCTTCAATTTCATCTCGCACTTTGCGAAATTCTTCAAGCGGCATGTGCTTGGGGTCCGGCAATTTCCAATCTTGCCTGATTTTTCCTCGTACAAAAGGACATTCATCCCCGCAACCCATGGTAATCACCGCATCATATTCAATTTGTGGGATTTGCTGAAGGGATTTCGAATCGTGCTGGCTTAAGTCATAACCAAGTTCCGACATCGATTCAATGGCTTTAGGATTAACAACTCCAGAGGGTTTTGAACCACTACTATAGATATTCGCTTTTCCTGAGCCATGGATTTTCGCAAAAGCTTCTGCCATTTGAGAACGACAAGAATTTTCAACGCAAACAAATAAAACATTCTTCTTCATGAGCAACAACCTTCGGCGTGGCAACTTTTACAAAGGTAAACAGCCAAAATACTTCCTAAAAAAGGTGCCGTTAAATAAATCCAAAGATATTCTAGATGACCGCTGATCACAGCAGGGGCAATGGATCGTGCCGGATTCATCGAAGCGCCCGAAATGGCTCCGGCAAACATCGCCCCGAGAGCTACTGTGACGCCAATGGCCAAACCGGCCATAATTCCTTTTTCTTTTGCACCCGTCGATACGCTTAAAATAACGAACATTAAAATTGCCGTTAAAATGAATTCAATGACAAAGGCTTGAGCAATGAAGCTAGCTGCCGGCAATGTCGCACCCAGAGTGTCAGAAAGAGGAAATAAGAATTTTAAAAGGAGGATCGCAAGAAAAGCCGCTAAGATTTGACTGAAGCTATAGAGCCACATATCTTTGATCGACAACCTGCCGGCTTTCCAAAAACCAAAACTCACCGCGGGATTGAAGTGCGCTCCAGAGATTTCTCCTAAAGAATAAATCATGGCCATGACAATAAAACCAAAGGTGAGCGCAACTCCCACAGAACCGATGAGACCTTGATTCATATGATCAACAATAATGGCACCACAACCCACAAAAACTAATGCAAAAGTACCAATAAATTCTGCCAAATATTTTTTCATATTTGATTTATGCCTGATGCCTTACATCTTCACCACGAATCAAAAAGAGAACCATTTCCGCGACATTGGTCGCATGATCGGCAATTCTTTCCAGATACTTCGTCACAGAAACCAGTCGAATCGCTCGAGAAACATTTTGAGGATCTTGTTTCATCAATTCAATCAACTCATTGAAAATTCTTTTCGTGAGGTCATCGACAGCATCATCTCTTTCTAAAACATTTTTAGCGAGATCTGCATCTAAGCGCACAAAAGAATCCAAGGCATCCTTCACCATGCTTTGGGACATATTCGAAAGGATAGGAAGATGCACATAAGGTTTGAGCGGTGTTTCGGAGAGCAGCTCGAGAGTTCGTTCAGCGATATTCACCCCTAAATCTCCAATGCGTTCCAAGTCAGTGACAATTTTTAATCCTGTAATAATGAAGCGTAAATCCGAAGCCGTCGGTTGGCGACGCGCAAGCACATTGAAGCAGAGCTCGTCGATTTGCATTTCCAGATTATTCATTTCGCGATCCGCGATGATTACATCTTGCGCGATGGTCGCATTTGATTGAATCAAGCCCTTCATTGCCATCGCAATCATTTCTTCGACCTTGCCACCGGCGAGCAATATTTTATCGCGCAAATCTTTCAGTTCATGTTCATAATTTCTAGATGTGTGTTGCATGGTCAGCCAAACCTCCCTGTAATGTAATCTTCCGTGAGTTGAGACACGGGCTTCTTAAAAATTTGTGTGGTGTCACTATATTCAATCAATTTTCCATTCAGCATAAAAGCGGTCTTATCGGACACGCGCGCGGCTTGCTGCATGTTGTGGGTCACGATGACAATCGTATAATCTTTTTTTAATTTATCGATGAGCTCTTCCACGCGTGCGGTGGAGATGGGATCTAAAGCGGAACATGGCTCATCCATGAGAAGTATTTCGGGATTCACAGCAAGGGCTCGAGCAATGCACAAACGCTGCTGCTGTCCTCCTGAAAGCGAACTGCCCGAATGACGAAGATTATCTTTAACCTCATCCCATAAAGCTGCCATCTTCAAACAACGCTCTACAACAATGTCGTATTCGCTCCGCGGCAAACCACTGCCAAATTTCAATCCAGAAATCACGTTATCGTAAATGGATAAAGTCGGAAAAGGATTTGGCTTTTGAAAAACCATTCCAACTTTACGACGCACTAAAACCGCATCGACTTTAGCATGATAAATATTTTCCCCATCCAAAATCACTTCACCCGATATTTTTGCATCGGGATTCACTTCATGCATGCGGTTCAGAGAGCGAACCAAGGTCGATTTACCGCAGCCAGAAGGTCCAATGATGGCCGTCGCGCGCTTGGCTGGAAAATCCAAACTCACATCGAAGAGAACTTGTTTTTTCCCAAACCAAGCATTGAGACCCTCTACTTTAAGCGCAATTTTTTCCATAATTGACTACCTTCTAAAGCGCGACTGAATAATCCAGCGTGCGCTCACGTTGATCACTAAGCAAAAAGCTACCAATACCAAGGCCCCTGCCCAGGCCTTCGCCTGCCAGTCTTCAAAGGGACTGATCGCATAAGTAAAAATTTGCAGTGGCAAGGCTGCTACCGGTTCCATGATATTCGTCTGCCAAAATTGATTGCCGAAAGATGTAAACAGCAAAGGGGCGGTTTCACCGGCTATCCTGGCAATGGATAAAATCACTGCAGTGACAATGCCAGGTTTTGCCGTTGATAAAACAACGTTTAAAACCACTCGCCAACGGCGAATACCTAACGCTAAGGCTGCTTCCCTCAAAGCATGAGGAACGAGCTTCACCACCTCTTCGGTCGTTCGAACAATCACGGGAATCATCAAGACACTCAAAGCAACTCCGCCCGCAAGTCCTGAAAAACTTTTCATGGGAATCACTAAAAGTGCATAAGCAAATAAACCCATCACGATGGATGGAAGCCCATTTAAAACATCGGTCAAAAAACGAATCGTCTGCGCAAATTTATTGGTTCCGTATTCGGCTAAATAAAGTCCGGTTAAAACTCCGATAGGGATTCCAATCACGGAGGCAATGCTAATTAAAATCAAGCTTCCCACCAGAGAATTCGCGACACCTCCGCCCGGCTCTCCTACAGGAGTCGGCATTTGCGTAAAAAAATCTAAATTAATCGCGCTGCCGCCTCGATAAATCACATAGCCCAACAGCAAAGCCAAAACGGAAATAGCAAGCACGCAAGCGAGACCACACAAGCTGGCAAACAATATGTTTTTTGCTTTTCTTCGACGATAATTGAAATTGGGGATGTTAGTGAGGAGCATTTTATTTTACCTTCCTCACTAAAAGTCTCGCGAAACCATTCACGATAAAAGTAACCAATAATAAAATGAGCCCCATTTTAGAAAGTGAAGAAAGATAAAGTTCTGACGTGGCTTCGGAAAATTCATTGGCAATGACAGAGGCCAAACTATAGGCCGGGGCAAATAGTGAATGGGGAACTTCAGGGCGATTTCCGATCACCATCGTAACCGCCATAGTTTCACCGAGCGCCCGTCCTAAACCTAAAACGCAAGCACCGATTACACCCGACTTGGCGTATTTCAACACCACCCAGCGAATCGATTCCCAGCGAGTTCCCCCCAGCGCAAACACAGCCTCTTTATATTCAGTCGGAACCGTGGAGAAAATTTCTTTTGAAATGGAAGTAATGGTCGGCAAAATCATGATAGACAAGATCAAGCCGCCTGCCAGCAAACTAGGTCCGTAAGCAGGACCTTCGAAGATCGGGATGAAACCCAGCGTTTTATAAACTACAGGGAAAATTTCGGTGCGAATGAAAGGGACTAATACAAAAATCCCCCATAAACCGTAGATCACGCTAGGAATCGCCGCTAGTAATTCCACCAAAAATGAAATGGGATTTCTCAGCCAAGCGGGCGCCCATTGGGTTACAAAGAGAGAAACACCTAATGACACAGGCACTGCAATCATCATCGCAATGAGTGAAGAAGCCAAAGTACCAAAAATAAATGGCAAGGCTCCAAACTCTTCTTTGACCGGATCCCAAGTGCTTTCGAATAAAAAGCTCAAACCGAAAGTTTTCAACGAAAGTGCGGAAGAGCGGATAAGCTCGATGAAAATAGCAAGCATGGCCAACAGCACCATGGATGCAATGGCTATCAAAAAAAACTTAAACCAAGGATCCAGATTAAATCCGGACCCTTGGTTTTTGGGAGAATCGTCTACTAATTTTCCTTCGTTCACATCAATCATTTGCATAAAAGCCTATTGAAGAGTGATTGAGGCAATTTTTCCTTCATTCACTTTCACAAGCTCGGGCGAAAGAGGCGAATACAACAAAGATGCGGCTTGTGTTTGACCAGTTCCCATCGCCCATTTCAGAAAATCGTTGAAAGCCTTTCCTTTGGTGGCATCTGCAGGTTTTTTATAGATCATCAAATAAGTGAGTCCTGCGATAGGATAGGAAGTTTCACCGGGTGCATCCGTGATGGAAGTCTTCACATCTTTGGCAAGTTCTTTGGCAAAAGCCGTCACCGCAGAAGTTGTTGCAGCGGCCGAAGGCTCAACGTATTTTCCCGCTTTGTTTTTAACGGATGCGTAAGGAATTTTATTATTCACGGCATAGGCGTATTCCACATATCCAATGGCACCTGGAACTTGCTTCACCTGCCCTGCTACACCTTCATTGCCTTTACCGCCTAAACCTGTAGGCCAATTCACAGATTTACCACGACCGACTTTAAAGTAAAAGTCTGCATGAGACTTAGCCATGTAATCAGTAAAAATATAAGTAGTTCCACTTCCATCCGAGCGATGCACTACTGCAACCGGTAAATTAGGTAAGGTCACACCGGGATTTTGAGCGACAATTTTTGGATCATTCCAAGATTTTATTTTTCCTAAAAATAAATCGCCGATTACGTCTGCGCTTAATTTCAAACCATTGCCTACTCCGGGAATATTATAAACAATCACGACCGAGCCCGCGATGGAAGGAATCTGAACCACAGGGCTTGGCATCGCCTTCTCTTCATCGGCACTTAAAGGCGCATCCGAAGCACCAAAATCGACTGTTCCAGCCTTTAACTGTTGAATGCCGCCACCGCTTCCAATGGATTGATAATTAATTTGCACATTGGGATTCGCTTTATTGTAATCACTGAACCATTTTGAATAGAGCGGATAGGGAAAGGTCGCACCTGCTCCGTTAATTTTAATGATGTCTGCATGAGCCGTATAAGAAAGACCGACCAATACAGAGGCGATTGTAAAAACTTTCAAGATATTTTTTTTCATAATTCTCCTTAATGATTTTGAGTACTTAAACTTGCTTTGTGACAATCTTGTTACAAAACTGTGTCCTTTGAGAAAAAATCCCCCTTCCTCTTAAACACTTCATAAAGAGGAAGGGGGATGGGAGAGAAAAAGAAAACTTAGAACCAAGCTTGCAATTGAGCTCTGAAACGGAAATCGTTCGCGAGACCTTTGCTGGTTTCATTTCTTAGATAGGAGTAATCCGTTTGAATTTTGAGATCATGACCTAAGAAGTAATAGTTCAAACCACCCAGAAATTCGCTTTTGTTATTATTTGCGCCCGCCAAGAAGACTTGAGAGGCACGTGCGGCAATTTCAAAGTGGCGAGGAATTACAAAATAACCCGCTTGAACATAATAGCCATAATCTTTCGTATTGCGAGCAGTCGGAGGGTTGGTCTGTCGACCATAAAATTCACCCTGCAAAGAGGCACCTTTATATTTAAAACCTAATTCAGCACCTTGTTGAAAGAGATTCGCATTGGTTACTTCTTGTTTCTTATAACCACCGCTGGCACCGATAACGAGAGAAGGATGTTCAGAAAATTCCACATCGGATTCCGAATAACCGTAATTGCCGAGAATGTTGTAAACCGCTCGTCCCGTGTAAAGAAAACGATTGTTCGTATCGACACGATTAGGACCTGTACCATTCATGATGCCGGCATAATATTCCAGCTTTCGATCAAAGGCATTACCCCAAACAATCATACCCGTATCATAATGAAACTGGCGAGTAGTGTTCACCGTATTGGTGGTGGGGGTTGCTCCAGCAGTACATGTGAGTCCAGCACCCGTCACCGTTCCGCCTCCAGGCAGAGTACAAGTCGTGGTGGTGCTTGTATCTACGGTTGAAAAACGAAAAGCATCTGAAGCCAAAGAACGATCTACCAATTCAAGCCGGCCAGAAGAATTGATCTGTTGGCGGTTATACTGAATTTTTTCCTGACCAAATTGAACTCTAAGGGGATCAAAGAACTTATAGTTCACATAAGCATCCTCTAAAACGTCTTTCCAATCACCGGTGGCAAGACTCAGCTGCAGTTTGTAATCGAGGTTTTTACTGAAGAGATTACCTTCCCAAGAAACTTTGGCTCGTCGAATGCGAAAGGTGCTTTGGTCATTGCCTTCTCTTGCTTCATCTTGAGCTAAATATTGGAACTGAGGCTGCAGTCTAATTCTAAATTTGGTGGAATATTTTCCATCGGAAGTTTGGAAATAAAGACCTTTTTTCCAACCCCCTTCAAACTTATTAGACCAATTGCCTTTTTGCTTTTCGATGTATTCGCCTTGTACTTCCACTTTCTGTTCCAAGGCCTTTTCATTTGCTTTCAAATCATTGATTTGCTGTTGTAAAGAGCGACTGGATGCAGTCTTCCGAGTTTTTTTCTTTTTGGTAGCCGCAAAACTGGGAGTGGCTAACCCCGCGATTAATGCAAGCGAACATAAGCCCACCATGAGCTTTTTCATAGAATCTCCTTTCGATTTCTTGTTGATGTGATGTTTATTCACGGGGCAGGAGATAGGCGAGGCTTGTGACAGCTGTGTGAAGCCCAGGAAAAGAATCCGAGACAAAAAAAATCGTCCTCCCGGAATGGGAGGACGATTCGATTAAACCTTATTGTACTAAATTAATGGCTCGCGGCAGGCAATGACGATGCTTTATCACCTTTCGCTTTTTTACCTACCACTTCCTTACAATTATACCAACCCAGGGTATCAACCCAGCATTCCCAACACATTTTTTTCAAATTATCGGGAACATCAGACCACTTTCCATAAGTCTTATTGACCTTTGTACCACTCTCGTCGGTATAATGGTATTTAACCAAGCTTTGCTGGCGGTCATATTGATAATCCTTGGTACAATCATGCTCTGCCTTCGCAGAGCTTGAAACACCCAAACAGATAACTAACGTCAATACGCTCATGAGAATTCTTTTCATAAGTAGATATCTCCTTTTTTATAGATCATCGATATTGTAAACAAAGAAACTATAAAAAAAATGCTTTTTTTTACTTTTGCTAAAACCTCGAATGTTTTTAACAATAGAATGATTCTATCAAATGCCCGTAAACCCTCAACCTGACTGAATTTATCAGGTTTCAGCACTCCTTAACTTTGAGGGTGAAATATGTGTGACGAAATCAAAAATCGATTTATAAATGTATAAAACCATAAAAATTAATGTTGACGCGCAAGCTATTTATCTAATATTCGATAAAAACTAAGTATGAAATCAAGAATCGCACAAATTTGTTGTTACGCTCAAGGCCGCATGGGTTGTTGTACCCTGTGTATCCAGCCGGTAGCGTAATGGTGTGCGAAAAATCCCCTCTTTAAGTTAAATCCCAACACTGATTACGATGAACCGGCTCCCCGACCACGGTGGAGCAAAGTCTAAGTTTTTTCTTTTTCTTCCTCCACCTCGTTTAAACACACATTAAAAAGGAAAAAGAAATGTCTTCAAATTTAAATTCACAGCCCGTTGAACGTAATAATGATTCGATCCCCTATAACTTGACGGAGATCATTCTTAAACAACTACAAAACCTTCGTTTTGGCTCCATCGAAATCGTCGTTCACGACTCTAAAGTCGTGCAAATCGAGAAGAAGGAAAAAACCAGATTTGGTAATTAAACCATTTTGCTGACCAGTCCCCTGGAAGCTCTCAAATTTTATATTTAAGCAAAGCTGACCGGAAAAACCGGAAGTTCATGTTTCTGGAGAAACTCTATGAAAAGGAATTTTCGGTACTTACCCATCGCCCTTGTGGCCGCTGGGATTTTAATAGGAACTAACCCCTTGGCGGAAGCCAAGACAAAAACCAAACGCAAGACGGCAAAAAGCTCTTCGAGTTTGCAACAACAAATTCAAGACTTGCAGCAAAATCAAAAAGTCCTAGAGCGCAAATGGGAATTGGATCAGGAAAAGGAAGAAGTCAAAGCCCAAGACGAGAAAAAGAACGGCGTGAAAATCGGCGTAAATAGCAAAGAAGGATTTTTCATTAAATCCAACGATGGTCAATACACCATCAAATTTCGGGGCTTAGTTCAAGCGGATGCACGCTTCTACTTGAAAGATGGATCTCAAAAACTCACCGATCAATTCTTAGTGAGACGTGTCAGACCCATTGTTGAAGGAACCGTGACCAAATATTTCGATTTCCGCATCGTGCCGGATTTCGGAAGTGGAACAATCACCCTTCAAGATGCTTATGCTGACGCAAAGCCCTTCAAAGAATTGAAGATTCGAGGCGGTAAATTCAAAGTGCCCATTGGCTTAGAACGCTTACAATCCGCGAATAACCTTTTCTCAGTGGAACGCGGATTACCCACCAACTTAGTTCCCAACCGCGACATCGGTTTCCAATTATTTGGAGATTTCTTAGATGGCAGCATCAGTTATGCAGTCGGTGTGTTGGACGGTACTCCCGATAACGGCCCTGGTGGATTGAATGCTTTCGACGGTGATAACACCGACGGTAAAGATGTGTATGGCCGTTTATTTTTCCATCCCTTCAAAAAAACCAGCATCGCACCCTTACACAAATTGGGCTTTGGTGTGGCTGGAACTTTCGGTTCACAAGATGGATCGCAAAGTGCACCTAATCTTCCGAGCTACAAGACCATTGGTCAAAATACCTTCTTCTCTTATCTCAATGGTGGCGCAGGCAACAACACGGTCATTTCTGCTAATGATCGTTATCGCATCACTCCCCAAGGTTATTATTACTTTGGGCCTTTCGGAATTTTCGGGGAATATGTGAGATCGACGACGGGCGTAAGTATCGGTGGAACTCAAAACACCAGTCTTACCCACCAAGCGTGGCAAGTCGCAGCCGAGGGGATTCTCACGGGTGAAGAAAATAATTGGACGGGTATTAACGTAAAACGCCCCATCCATCCTAAAAAAGGACAATGGGGTGCAGTTTCTGTAGGCGCTCGCTACAACGAACAACGCAACGATCCTCGCAGTTTTCCCTTGTATGCAAGTCCCACCGCTTCCGCTCAACGAGCGAGAGCTTGGGGACTGGCGGCCAATTGGTACTTAACCAATAATTATAAGTTCACACTCAGCTACGACCAAACTCATTTTAAAGGTGGCGCAGCAGGGGGCGGAGACCGGGCCGCAGAACATGCTTTATTGAGTCGAGTGCAAGTCAGTTACTAGAATCGGTCTCACCGCATAAAGAGCGGCCCCTCTTTATGGGGTAAATAGTTTCCACTCGAGACCGATTCCACGAATGGTCTCTGCCGTTGAGCCCTCTCGGGCTCAGCTATCTTATTTATGAGACCATTTGTAAGACCCAACGAAATGAAGGGTTGATTTCTTACTGCCTCTCATTGGAAATGGGATAAAGAAAAAAAATAAAGGAGACAAAAAATGTCACGCAGTTTTAAAAAATGGATTTATTTCGCTTTGATTATTTTGGCTATGTCTGCTTGCACTCAAACAAACTCACAAACCACGTTATTGAATGTATCTTACGATCCTACTCGAGAGTTCTATGAAGAATTCAACCAAGCCTTTGCAAAGCAATGGAAAACGGTTTCAAATCAAGATGTAAAATTCAATCAATCTCATGGAGGTTCTGGGAAACAAGCACGCTCTGTGATCGATGGACTCGAAGCTGATGTGGTAACACTTGCCTTAGCTTACGACATCGATGAAATTGCTGCGAAAACCAAACTATTACCCGCCGATTGGCAAAAAAAATTGCCGGATAATAGTGCACCCTACACTTCCACCATTGTTTTTTTAGTAAGAGAAGGAAACCCCAAACAAATTAAAGATTGGAGTGACTTGGCAAAACCCGGCATTTCTGTCATCACCCCTAATCCAAAAACTTCTGGCGGGGCTCGTTGGAATTATCTGGCCGCCTGGGCTTACGCGCTTAAACTACCCGGTGGTACAGAGATCAGCGCGAAGGATCTAGTCAGCAAAATATACAAGAATGTGCCCGTGCTTGATTCGGGGGCGCGCGGTTCCACCACTACCTTTGTCGAAAGAGGCATTGGTGATGTACTCATCGCCTGGGAAAATGAAGCCTTACTCGCCGTTAAAGATTTGGGAAAAGACAAATTTGACATTATCATTCCCTCTTTAAGTATTCTGGCGGAACCTCCGGTAACGGTCGTGGATAAGGTCGCTAATAAGCATGGCAATGCTGCACTGGCCCAAGCTTATTTGGAATACCTCTACACTCCTGAAGGACAAGAAATCGCAGCGAAAAACTATTATCGCCCTCGTTTGGCAGCAACTGCGGCTAAATACGCCGCTCAATTTCCGAAACTAAAACTCGTCACTATTGATGAGGTGTTTGGTGGGTGGCAAAAGGCCCAAAAAGCGCATTTTGCCGATGGAGGCACTTTCGATCAAATCTATCAACCCGGACGATAAAACATGGTTAAAATTTTAAACAGGAGACGTAAGGCATTACGTCTCCTGTTTTTTAATAACACCAATAAATCATTGGCATTTTCGAGAAAGATCGCTATGAGCAGTGCAGACAAAATCCAACATTTTAAGACCCTAATGAAGAGTTACGGAAATTGTAAATCATGAAGTTTTCCATGAGAAAAAAGTCCATCCTTCCGGGCTTCGGAATCAGTATGGGGGTGACCCTCACCTACCTGAGTTTAATCGTATTGATTCCACTCTCCTCACTTTTTTTCAAAACCGTAAGTTTAACTTGGCCGCAATTTTGGGAAGTCATCAGCAACCCTCGCGTCGTTGCATCTTATAAACTCACTTTTTTTGCTTCTGGAGCAGCAGCATTGGTGAATGCGGTTATAGGCCTTCTCATCGCCTGGGTTTTAGTGCGTTATCCATTTCCAGGGAAAAAAATCTTTGATGCGATGGTGGACTTACCCTTTGCGCTGCCCACCGCGGTGGCTGGCATCACCTTAACGACGCTTTATTCAGAGCATGGATGGATCGGACAATTTTTAGCTAAATGGGGAATTAAAGTTGCCTATACACCGATTGGAATTGTCATTGCTTTGATTTTCATTGGCCTCCCCTTTGTGGTGCGAACCGTGCAACCCGTCCTTCAAGATTTGAGTCCTGAATTAGAAGAAGCTGCAGCCAGTTTAGGGGCAAGTCGTTTTAAAACTTTCGTCAAAGTTATTTTTCCCCATTTGTTTCCTGCTCTGCTCACGGGATTTACTTTAGCTTTCGCGAGAGCTTTAGGAGAATATGGCTCGGTGGTTTTCATTTCCGGCAACATGCCCATGAAAACTGAAATCACACCTTTGCTGATCATGAGTAAGCTAGAGCAATTTGATTATCCCGGCGCGACTGCAATTGCCGTAGTGATGCTCATGGCTTCGTTCACTCTTTTATTTGTGATTAACATGATTCAGGCCTGGCAAAGCCGGAGGTCCTCATGAAAAATGTTCATCTCCGAGAATTGCAAAGAGTTTTACGAATCAAATCCATTTCAGAACGCGAACCTTTTTGGACGAGATTATTTCTCACGGTGCTTGCGGTCGCTTTGTTAACCTTATTGCTTCTCGTTCCTTTATTAGCTGTTTTGACCGAGGCCTTACGAAAAGGATTTGAAGTATATTGGACGGCTGTCAGTTCACCCGATGCAATTGACGCCATGAAACTAACCTTGATCGCTGCTTTTTTTTCTGTCTCTTTCAATCTCATCTTCGGAGTTTTTGCAGCTTGGGCTATTTCAAAATTTGATTTTCGTGGCAAAGATTTTCTCATCACCTTGATCGATTTACCTTTCGCAGTTTCTCCAGTCATTGCGGGGATGATTTTTGTTCTCATGTTTGGACTTCAAGGTTGGTTTGGATCCTATCTCAGCGATCATGACATCAAGATTATCTTCACACCCATTGGAATTGTTTTAGCGACTATTTTCGTGACCTTCCCTTTCATTGCTCGTGAATTAATCCCCCTGATGGAAAGCCAAGGCAAAGAAGAGGAAGAAGCCGCTCGAGTATTGGGGGCTTCGGGTTGGCAGACTTTTTGGCGCGTCACTTTACCGAATATTAAATGGGGACTTCTTTATGGCATCATCCTCTGTAATGCGCGTGCCATGGGTGAATTCGGTGCCGTCTCGGTGGTATCCGGTCATATTCGCGGCAAAACCAACACGCTGCCATTGCACGTAGAAATTCTTTATAACGAATATGATTTTGCAGGCGCCTTCGCCGTCGCCTCTATTTTAGCTTTTCTCGCCATCCTCACCTTGATTTTAAAAACGATTTTTGAGCGAAAAGTAAGAGAAGATTTACAGGGCTCGATGAGTTCCACTCGGCACTAGTACATCATCCAAGGAGTTTTATGAGTATTGAAGTTTGCAGCATCGAAAAAACTTTCGGCAATTTCAAAGCACTTCAAAATGTGAATCTTGAAGTGAAAGAAGGCGACTTAATCGCGCTGATTGGTCCTTCCGGTTCCGGAAAAACGACCTTGCTCCGAATCATTGCTGGCTTAGAGCTTCCGGATAGTGGCGTGATTCTCATGGACAATGAAGACACCACCTACCAAAAAGCGCGTGAACGCCGCGTCGGCTTCGTCTTTCAACATTATGCTTTATTTCGCCACATGACCGTTTTTGAAAACGTTGCCTTCGGATTAAAAGCAAGACCTCGCAAACTGCGACCTAGCAAAGAGGTTATCCATGCCAAAGTCATGGAACTTTTAGGATTAGTCCAGCTGGAAGGCCTGGCTCATCGATATCCCACGCAGCTTTCCGGAGGACAGCGCCAACGCGTCGCCTTAGCCCGTGCACTTGCGGTAGAACCTTCTGTTTTACTTTTAGATGAACCTTTCGGCGCTTTAGATGCCAAAGTACGAAAAGAGTTACGGCGCTGGCTCCGAAAACTTCATGAAGAAATGAACCTCACCAGTATTTTTGTCACCCACGATCAGGAAGAAGCTCTGGAACTTGCCGATTACATCGTCATCATGAACAAAGGCGAAATTATTCAGCAAGGGGATGCGAGGACTCTCTTTGAAAAACCTGCCACCGAATTTGTCGCTACTTTTGTGGGTGAAACCAATCGCATCGAAGGCATTGTCGAAAATCAAAAGCTCAAATGGGGTCCATTAGAATTTCATACGCCCCAAATTCCCGATCAAAGCGCTGCCGTCATCGTATTCAGACCCAATGAAGTTTACGTTTCTTCTCAAGCCGAAAAAGGAACGATTCCTGGCGTCATTAAATCCGTTGTTTTCTTAGGACCGATGGAAACTTTTGATATCGAACTCGCTCCGAAGCATGTCATTCAAGTGATCTTGCCTCGTGGGGTCGCGCGCCATAGTCAATTTGAAGTGGGAAAAAACGTCCACATTTCTATTACGAATGCCCACGTTTATTTAAAGGATGGACCCAATCCTCAGACGAGCGTCGTTTGAGGGAGAGTAAAATAGAAACGACTTCCTTCACCTAAATTACTCTCTGCCCAGATTTCTCCGCCTTGCAATTGCACCAAATGCTTCACAATCGAAAGGCCTAAGCCTGTGCCGCCCTGTTGGCGCGAGCGCGAGGGATCTACGCGATAAAATCTCTCAAAAATACGAGGCAAATGTTCTGGAGGAATACCGGGTCCTTGATCTTTGACTGCAAATAAGATGGCGGATTTTTGCGAAATTGCTTCGACTTCAATGAATGAATTTTCTTGAGAATATTTAATCGCATTGTCGATCAGATTATTCAAAACTTGCCGAATCGCTCCCGCATCGCAGTAAATAAATTTAACTGTTTCGCAATGAAGTTTGAGTTGAATCTTTTTAGCCTGAAGCGCTTTTTCGAAAGTGGTTTTTAAGTCTACCAAGAGAGGGGCCAATTCGACTTCTTCTAAAGAAAGTCGATATTGTTCGGATTCGATTTTAGAAAGATCCAATAAATCCAGCACGATGAGATTGAGTCGATCCGAGTGTTGATCGATGATTTTCAAGAACTTAATGGCATTTTCTTCATCATGAATGGCACCCGCGAGCAGTGTTTCCGCATAACCTTTAATGGCAGTAAGGGGGGTTTTTAATTCGTGAGAAACATTGGCAACGAAGTCTTTTCGGACTTTTTCTAAATGCCTTACAGAAGTGATGTCGTAAAATACGAGCACACTACCTTCAATTCCTTGGTTGGAAGCAAAAGGCGCGCCCTGCACCATAATATATTGCAGACCTTCTCGCTGTATTTCAATTTCACAGCTTTTGCAGGCCTTGCCTGCGATTAAAAAGGCTACAATTTCTTGCAGCTCTGCATGGCGAAATAGTTCGATGG
Source organism: uncultured Pseudomonadota bacterium (assembly GCA_964556135.1). GTDB lineage: Bacteria > UBA10199 > UBA10199 > JADFYH01 > JADFYH01 > CAYPXN01. The sequence continues at coordinate 179,091 of CAZKUY010000003.1, read as the reverse complement.
GTGTAAAACCTTCGGGATCATGGTTGAAATGAAACATGTTTTTAAAAGCTGGATTCGCAAGCACGATTTTTCCAGAAGGATCTAAGACAATCAAACCTTCCAGCATACTATCTAAAGTCGCGCGCAAAAGATTTTTTTCTTCAGAAAGTTCTTGAACTAACCCCCCTAAAATATCCGAAAGTTCATTAAAACTTTTGGCCAAACTTGAAATCTCATCATTCCCCTTTACAGGAACTTTTACTTCGAAGTTTTTTTGGGCCATGGCTTGGGCAGCAAATTTCAATCCTCTCAGTGGTTTAGAAAAACGTCGAGCGACCCACAGACTAATCAAAGCGGAAACAATTCCTCCCACCCATAAACCATAAAACAATACGGATCGTAATTCTTGAATGGGCTTATTCAAATAAGCCAAAGGCATCGAAATACGAATAATTCCCTCAGGAAAAGGACGAGCCACATAAAGCATTTCCTTTTGAACACTCGTAGAATAACGCAAGGACTCCCCCCAGCCTTGGTTCAAAGCCGCCTGCACCTCAGGACGATTTAAATGATTTTCCATGGCTGCAAGCTTGGGAGCACTGACTTCAGAATCGGCAATAACTGTACCTTGCGAATCAATTAAGGTGATTCGAAAAGTAGAACCTTCAGCCAGATGATCAATAATAGGGTCTAAATATTCCGATTTCCACTGCGTGATCCTCTGCTCTTCCAAACTTTTAAGTACCAAAGCCATGATGCGATCCATCGATTCGGCGGTTTGCCGAATGTTAGCTTGGGTAAATTGATGTTTCAGGAAAAAATAACTCGATAAAAGAGAAAGGAAGATCAGCAGAAGAAAGGCAAAGTAAAATTTCCAAAAGATTTTAGAGCGCAAAAGAATTTATCCTCATTCTTGTTTCAAACGGTAACCGACGCCTCGAACGGTTTCGATAGCATCCCCTGCCTTACCCATTTTTTCACGCAGGCGCTTCACATGAGTGTCAATAGTGCGAGTGGTCACGGCGACATCATAACCCCACACCTTATCCAACAAAATATCCCGAGTCAGCACGCGGCCTTGACTTCGGAGGATATACTCTAAGAGCTTAAATTCAGTGGCGGTGAGAATGATCTCTTTTTTCTGAATCCACACCCGATGTTGGGAAACATCCAGTGAAATTCCTTCGAATTGAAGAACATTATTGACCTGCTCCTCCTCACCCACCCCTTTGCTTCGTTTGAGAATTGCTTTCACTCGAAGCACTAACTCCCTCGGGCTAAAGGGCTTCACAATATAATCATCCGCACCCATTTCAAAGCCTACTACTCGGTCAATTTCTTCACCTTTGGCAGTGAGCATAATCACAGGAATCGTTTTTGTCTTGGGATTGGATCGCAACAAACGGCAAACTTCTAAACCATTCATCTTGGGCAGCATGAGATCGAGCAAAATAAGATCTGGGCTTTCCCGCTGCGCGCGTTCGTAACCATCGGAACCATTGGATTCGATTTTAGCGCGAAAGCCGGCTTGTTCTAAATTATAAGAAACCAATTGAGCGAGATCCTTCTCGTCTTCAATGATCAAAATGGTGGGAGTCATTGGCGAAAATCTATTCGAATTAAAAACATAAAGCAAGAATCGACTTTGCAAACACTTCAAGTCATAATCTTACAAACGCTGTTTTAACCTTAAAGAGGAGGTAGGAATGACACCAGAACAAATGCAACAAGTACAGATGAACCCCGCCATGGGCATCGGTATTTTGATTGCTTATCTTGCGGCTTACGCTTTTTTCGCCCTTTGCTTGGCGAAAATTGCAGAAAAACTAGGACGTCCTTTCGGACAATCTTTTTTGATGGCGATTATCCCCATCGCGAATCTCATCCTCATGCTCCAGCTGGCAGGCAAACCCCTGTGGTGGATCATTTTGATGTTCATCCCCATCGTTAATATCGTGATCTTCGCTTTAATCTGGATGGCGGTTTGCGAAAAAAGAGGCCGACCCGCTTGGCAGGGAATTTTGATGTTTGTCCCTGTGGCTAACTTAGTAGTTTTACTGATGTTGGCATTTGGGAAATAGATTCTTAGGGGCGTCCCAGGGAGGGACGCCCCTGCATTTTCATCCAACGTGATTATATTCTCTCAACCTGAACTTTACCTTTAGTTCTTCTTCGACAATTTTCCTGCAAGCTTCCACATCGACACCCGGCATACCCACTACCGAAGCCGTTACATCCGGAATGTAGCGCGGCGCTTCTCGAATAAATTCCTTCACGTAAGGATAAGCTTTTTCCTTGAATCGATTGGGACAAATCTTCGCGTAAGTTTCTGCATCCGGCGCATTCAGTGAAACTGACATGGCATCTACGAGTCCCTGCAGTTCGGGTAAAATATCTCGACCATGAATCAGATTGCCCAGACCATCCGTGTCGAGTCTGACTTTTTTTCCTTTTTCGTGGGCAAAAGCGGCTAACTGCTTGAGCAAATCCAAACGCTGGGTAGATTCACCGAAACCGCAAAAGACGATTTCATCCGCCTTCGAAAAATCACCCATCGCTTTCAACACTTCATCGAAGCCAGGCGCTTTGGGCAAACGCAAATAATGTCCCTTCACTTCAAAGGTGCTGAACTTCGGACAAAACACACAAGCGAGCGTGCAAACGTTGGTAATATTAAGATAGAGGGAATTGCGAATCCAATAGGCGATTTTAACTTCTTGCTCCACCCCACCCAAACGAAACAAACGACGGGCATTGAGGGTGGTCACTCGAGCCACGTCATCTAGAGAGAGGCCTTTTATCTCGGCTATTTTCTCGGCCACCTTTCTCACGAAAGCGGGTTCATTTTTCTTTCCACGAAAAGGTTCTGGCGTCAGATAAGGAGAATCGGTTTCGATCAAAATATATTCTGTAGGAGTTTTACGAACGACTTCACGAAGATCCGTCGATTTTTTGAAAGTAATGATTCCAGAAAAAGAGAGATAAAATTTTTGATCCATCATCTTCTGGGCAAATTCCCAGTCACCCGAAAAACAATGAATCACGCCACCACATTCGAAGGCCTTCTCCTCTTCCATAATTTGATAGAGTCGATCATAAGCATCGCGTACATGAATGGAAAGCGGGAGCCTGACTTCGCGTGCAAGGTGAATCATCTTTCGAAAGGCTTCTTCCTGCACTTCTGGATTGGAATGATTGTAGAAAAAATCCAGGCCCACTTCGCCGATGGCAACCACCTTAGAATTTTCTGTTAACTTTCGTAAATCTTCCACCATCGCATCAGTGACGATGCTGGCATCGTGAGGATGGATGCCGACAGTTGCATAAACATGAGGAAAGAGCTCGGCGATTTCGATGGCCTTTATATTGCCTTCGTAGCCTTCCCCACCCCCGATATTAATGAAGGTATCCACACCCTGCTCGCGAGCACGGTCGAGGATTTGAGAAATCTCATCGGGATTGTATTCTTTAAAATTCAAATGGGCATGCGAGTCAATCAGCATGCCCATTTATTAGACTATTTAGTTAAGGATGTGAATGATATTTTTAAGGAACCACCCACTGCGATGCGCCCATATTGCAATGGCCAGGAGACCAAAGGTTAGCATCCACGTCTCTAGGGTTCTGCGCTAAGAAACTTGCATCGCAAAGTCCTTGGCCCGCTGCGATGCCAGCTCTAATATAATATTCTCCCGGAACTACATCTGAAAAATTGGGATTACCCATGATATTTTGGCCTCGGGTAGGAGAACCTAAATGTTCATTCACATATCGAAGGGCTTCGGGAGTGACTAACACATCAGAAAAGAGAGTTCCTAAATAACCAAACATGAGTTTTCCAAGACGGGAAGAGTCGAAAAGATTATACCTAAAATCCGTCACGGCTCTCCAATCGAGTGTATAAGCCATGTTTACGCCTGTTTTAAAGGCGGGGCCTGAAGAAATGGTGGTAAGAATATTATTGATAATGCTTAATCTCGACGAGCCTGGATAAATGGCCAGAGAGGTGCTCAGAGCACAATCCATGCAAACTGTATCGGAATCTATACTATACTGAGTTTCAGAAACAGCCGTATTCGACACCAACACATTGTTGAAGACCTTTACATCCGTTCCTTTCAATCCCAAGGCAGTCGAAAAATATTGTGCGGGACCTGAAGTGATGAAGTTTGATCCAATCATCATGGGAGCATTATTATTCGCCGCATAAATTCCGTAAGATGAATAACCTGAAGGATCGTTCACCAATCCATTATAGCGGATCTTATTCCTTTGGATTTTCACCATGCCCACACTTGAATCTCTCAAGACATCCCCATTCGCGGTATCACCTAAATCAAATCCTAGCACTATCCCGCTCGAAATGCCTCCTTTGCGAACCCCTAAATAAGGTTCAGGGCCGATATCTTCCACCCCAGGGACATCAGGACCATATGGATCGCTACTCGGCACATATTCGGGTAAAGCAACATCGCGACGAGTTTGTCCAGCCGCTTTAAAGAATATTTGATTGTCCGTGATTTCGATATTACCTGCCGCAGGTGAGCTCATGCGATTTGCTAAAATACCAATGGAGGCTTTAGTCGCTCGGCTCGACTGAATAACATTGTTTTTGATTTTGGCATAAAAAGGCAGGTTAACGCTTTGGTTGCTGAGTAAAATACCAATGGATGAACTCCAATCAACGCCTCCTGAAATTATAAATCCTGATTCAATCACATTGGAATCGATTGTGGTTCCACTATTGATGAATTGGTTTCCAGAACTCAGTAATTCTAAGGCGACTTTTTTATAGTTAAATCTCTGCACACTTCGATAGTCTACAAAGCGCGTGAGAGTATGAATCGTATTGAATTTGAGCGTCGGTGCCCCTTGACGAATACTCATCGCAGGAATGGGAACGCGATTATCTTGCTTAATGTATAAGCCTTCTAGGTAAGGCGTATGAGTCGAATCGCTGGTTTCTATGATCACGACTGGAGCTGAACCGTTATTAGTTAAAACAGTACCGCTTCTTCGAACGCTGTCTTCTCGAATGTTACGTCTTGAAATAGTCCTGTCTGGACTTAAAGAATAGCCTCCATAAATTTTAACAGGGCCCGCAATCCTCAAACTTAGTCCCTGCAAATTATAAGTGTCATTAGTAAGACAAAGGTCTTTTGGATTATCATCTTCTAAGGCCCTATCAATCGCCCTTTGCAAAACATTAAAGGGTCTTTGCACGGTACCTGTACCATCCGAGTTTCCCCGATCCAAGCTGACCCAGATACTGCGGTTTGCTTGGGTGCAGGGTTCTACGGGGCCTCGTGGGATTGTAGAAATAATTGAACCATCAATACTGTAGGGGGTATCCCCTAAAAGAGGAGAAATAGTGTCACTCGCACGAGCGAGGGTTGATAAGGTAAAATTAATTGTTCGATAATTACTTGGTGATTCCAAACCGAAAATGATCCGAGTCTCCTCTCCTACGGGCATATCTCGAGATACTACAAGATTCAATGTCCCCTCATTTACACCTGCAGGAATTGTAATAGGAGTGGCTGTAATACGTCCTGCACTCGCACCAGATCCATATGTAGCTGATTCGAACCTCACTCGAATGGGACCTTCATCTCCATTTCGTGTAATCAGGAAACGTAAAGGAAATGTTGCTCCGGCAGCCACACTCCCGCTAGCGACAGGATCGGTTCTCACAGTGAAAGAAGTTCCCCCGACCGCAGAGCAATCATGCGGACAAACCAAAGTCGTTTCAACGGGAGCATTACAAGTGTTGTCAAAATTACAATTTGAAGTAACCACACAATCATGAGGACAAGACGTCGCCGTCTCAGGATCATCGCACCATAAATCATTATTACAAGGAATGCTTCGAGGACAATCACCAGGGCAATCAAAAGAGGTTTCGGTTGAATCGCAGACTCTGTTACCACAACTCGAGCCCGCTCCTCCTGAACCACCTGCTAAAGGCGGATCCACCTTTAATTGAAAGGTAAAATTCCTCACCGTAGTGGCCGAAGCTACTCTGAAATTAAGATAATACATATCTTGAGGAACCGCTGCATCGACCGAAATTCCCACAGCACCTTCGACGGAGCCACTTCGAATCGCTTCGGGGAAAACGGTAATTCCACTATGTGCAGGACTGACACTTTCCAAACTAATGAGTGCCTCCCCTTCGTCACCATTTCGGGTGATTGCAACATCCACTCTTGTTGGAGTAGCACCACCCGCATTAACAACCTCACCGCGCGGCAAAAATTCTCTCACTTCAAAGGATGGACTCGCTGGGCTACCTCCACCGCCAGGTGTTCCACCACCGCCAGGAGCGCCACCACCACCACCACCACCACCACCCGGTGCCCCGCCTCCACCTGGAGGACTCGCAGGTGCTTCAGCCGTTCCAAAAGGATCTACTTTCACCATAAAGGTGAAATATTTCACTCGACTTGAACTCGTGACAGAAATTTTTACTTCATAAATTTGAGGGACGGTTGCCGCATCAATTCTAACTGTGAAGCTTCCCGTGCTGCTTGCCGAAGGAATGGTCACGGGTGTCACTTGAATACCTGAAGTCGCGGGATAAGTGCCTTCTAAACGTAAACTCAGATCTCCTGTTTCTCCCAGTCTTCGAATGACCACGTTCACGTTTTGTTGGGTACCCGCAGGTTTTGTAAAACCATTGGGGTCTAAACTGACAATTTCAAATTCAGGACCTGGAGTGGGAGTCGGAGGAACAGCGCCTGGAGGAGTTCCGGAACCTGGAGGAGTCGTAGGACCTGAAGGTGTGGGAGCCGTAGCCACGCAATCGAAGCTGCAAGAAGTCGCTGTTTCCCCTGCTTCACAAAGTCCGTTTCCGCAGAAAGCGCTAGGAGAATAAGGAGGTGTGACCACAGCAGGAATAATAGGAGGTGTTGTGCTTGTGGGAGGAAGCACGGGTATTCCCGTTCCAACAGGGCTCACTGGCATTTGCAAGCCCGGAGGCACAGTGCCTGACTTATCCGAACAAGCGAATAAAGAAAAAAAACATAAAAATAGTAAAGTAATTTGGGTGTTTTTAAATGACATAGGGCCTCTTTGCTTTCTCTACCCATTATAGTCGGTAAAGATCTATAGGAGAATTGCTTTAAATCGAGACTCACTCAAAGAAAGCCGCCGATGCTTAAAATTGTCTAAAGTTGTAAAAAGATGTCAAAAGAGGGCTTATTTAGGTTTTTTTGTCTAAAAGTGGCCTCACCAGCACCCCTAAAAGCACGGCAACCCTCGAAAAAGCCGATAATGTGTCTAAATGGATGGAAGAAGTCTCAAAACTCTCCTTCAATCCTGATTGAAGTCTAGCAAGATGCTTATTTCTTAATTCTTCCTGTTCGTAGCTTAAATGATCGATATTTCGGGTCACTTTATGGGCCAGCTCTTGATTCTCAGCCGTCAAAGCGGAAATCGCCCAGGCAAAGGTTTGCAGGATTTTGGCATGATAAGTTCTAATTTCTTTCCATCCCTCTTCTGAAAACTCTCTGCCCCGGTGGATTTTTTTACCGGCCATGTCCAAAACATTTTGCACGACGATGTCGCCGATTTCCTCTAAAACACCGGCTGCCGAAATTAAATCGAGCGAAAGTTTTGCTTGCTCGCTGGTCAAGTTTTCCTGGGAAAGTTTTGCTAAGAATAATTTTATTTCTCGATCCAATAAATCCACGCTCTCATCGAGCGATTCTATTTTATCTACCCAATCCGGATCCGATTTTTCGTAGCAGCGGATGCAATCGCGAAACATTTCATAAACCCAATCCGCCACGCGTAAGAGCTCCCTTTTCACATTCGCAAAAGCGAGCGAAGGCGTCGTCAAACTTTGCGCATCTAAATATCGAGGGGAAAATTTATTTTCCAATTCATCACGACTGGGGGGAACTAATTTTTGCACCAACCACACGCCTTGCTTAATGAATGGCAAGAAAAGAATGGAAAGGATGAGATTAAAACTCATGTGCGCCAGTGCAATTTTTCCGGCGACACTACTGGCAAGTCCTGGTAAAAAAACACTGAGGTTTTCAATTCCTATGGCGAAAGTAGAAATGAAGGGAAAAAATAAGAGCACCCCGACAAACTTAAAAAGTAAATGCGCGACTGCCACTTGTTTGCCAGTGCTCGACCCTGAAAATGAAGAGGCTAATGAAGTAAAACAAGTTCCCAGATTCGCACCTAAAATATAAGGCAGAGCCTGTTCGAAAGTAAGAACTCCAGAAAATGCAAAAGCAATGATGAGTCCGATGGTGCCCGCACTGGAAAGAAAGGGCGTAAATAAAGCCGCCAAAATTAAACTATATAAAGCATTCTGCGAAAGAAATTGGATGATCTCCAGAAAGAGCTTGGAGTTTTTGAGCAGCATGGCTTGATCGACCATGAGGTGAAGGCCGAAAAAAATGAATCCAAACCCAATTAACACCATGCTGATGTAACGGGTTTTTTTGGTTTTGCTGCCCATTTCGATCAACACACCTAAAACCAAAATGAGCAAAGCATATTGAGAGAATTGTCGGATAGAAAAAAGGACCACCACAAAAGTCGTTCCAATGTCGGCGCCTAATAACACCCCCATCGCTTGGCTCAGCCCCATCATTCCTGCGCCGGCGAAAGAAACCAACATGTTCACCGTTGCAGAAGACGATTGCAAGATGAGCGTGACCAAAACTCCCACGCCCAATCCCATGAATCTATTTTCAGTGAGTGAAGTGATGATGCCGCGAAGACGGTCTCCGCCCCAAAGCTGCAAACCCATGCGGCTAATGCGGATCCCATAAAGGAAAATGGCGATCGCTCCCAAAAAGCCAATCAGAGAAATTTCGGTATTCACTTCATGATGTTATTATAAATAGAGGGAAAAAGCGAAGCAGGAAAATACTAATTCAACAGAGCTTCCACAAATTCTTTGGCGCGAAACTCACGTAAATCCTCAACTCGCTCGCCGACGCCAATATAGCGCACAGGAATTTTAAGCTCGTCTTGAATCCCCACCACAATGCCACCTTTGGCAGTACCATCGAGTTTAGTAAGAATAATGCCTGTGACACCCAAAGCTTCATGAAATTCTTTGGCCTGCGCGAGAGCATTTTGCCCGGTGGTAGCATCCACCACGAGATAAATTTCGTGAGGCGCATCGGGACGAGCCTTTTGGATGACGCGCTTAATTTTTTTCATTTCTTCCATGAGATTGACTTTGGTGTGCAAGCGCCCTGCGGTGTCGATTAACACTACATCAATACCCCGAGCCGTCGCAGACTTGACTGAATCATAAGCGATTGCTGCAGGATCCGCGCCTTCTTGCTGGGAAAGCGTGTGAGCTCCCGTACGTTCCGCCCATACTTTTAATTGGGCCACTGCAGCGGCGCGGTAAGTATCGGCGGCTGCCAATAATACTTTCTGCCCTTTTGCTCGAATTTTTTTCGCTAATTTTCCAAGAGTGGTTGTTTTTCCAACCCCATTAATTCCCACCACCAAAATCACGCGGGGTGGCTCGATCACAGCCACGGGCTCATCGCCTGTTTCTAAAATTTTAATGAGCTCTTGCTTCAGAAAATGTTTGAGCAAACGAATATCTTGTTTTCCAGAATGCGTAATCACTTCCGCAAGATTTTGTAAAAGCTTCTGAGTTGTTTTCACTCCGACGTCGGATGAAAGAAGAATTTCTTCCAACTGCGAAAATAAATCGGCGTCCATTTTTTGACGACGCCCCACCATTTCATCTAAACGTGAGGATAAACTATCGTGAGATTTTTTGAGGCCAGCGGTAAGCGGAGAAAGATCCTTCGATACTTTTCTTTTTCTGAATAAGAAAAAAAGTAGGATCAACACAACCAGAGCGCCGACAGCGATGTAGAGATAAAGAGGATCTAATTCCATCATGATGAATGAAACCTATAGCGAAAAAAGGCGGCTGAGCAAGTGAATACATTACGAGCTTCATCCTGAGAAAAGCAATCTGATTTTCGCTTTTTGAAGGGTAAAACCCTGCGCTCACTATTTTTGTATTTTAAGTATGGCCCAAACCGGAAGGTGATCACTCGCGAGAATTTTCTCCACATTTCCAGCTGCTAACTCCACCCAGGCATCAGGATCATAAAAAATATGGTCTATTTTTTTATAAGGATTCGCGCTGGGCATCGTAAAAAACTCCGCATTCGCTTCCGCGTTTTTAAGGCCTGTCATTTTTTGGAATTGAGCGAGGGCTTGCCCTTGATCTTCTAAATCTTTTTGTTCCCCAGTATTCAGGTCTTTTTTTACTTGAGAAACACTATTGAAATCGCCCATCGCTATTTTATGGGGGTTAGGCTCCAGTCTAACCCATTCAGCGAGCAAAGCCGCCTGACTCTCGCGAGTTTTGGCTTTGAAGGCTTCGAGATGAATATTCCAAACCGCAATCGTATCATAACCCACTCGAATCATCGCTTTTTGCGCAACACGATCTAAGTAAAACCAGTTGTACCAAAATGCATTTTCAGCAGGTTTGGAAAACTCCAATACCATCTGACGTTCTATTGGAAAGCGGCTTAAAATCGCTTGCCCCGAAACCATTCTTTTATATTGAACTTTAGGTGGCCAATAAGGCCAAGGTAAATAGCGTTTATTCCAAGTGATCGCATAAGCCCCGTAGGGCATCCCAATGACTTGAGCTAAATATTCAAATTGATTCGTTCGCTGCGTGCGATCCGAATCGAAATCTACTTCTTGCAAACACACAATGTCGGCATTGAGTTGTTTGACCTGGCGAGCAATCTCGTCGAGATTCGTTTTTATTTCCTGAGGATCAAACTGAACAGGAAGATTATTTTTCTGACCCGATCCATATCCAATATTATAGGTCACTACTTTTAAAAAATTGGGTGGGGGCAAAGGAGTTTTTAAATGATCGAGTTCTTTAAAATGAACCACTCGTTGGGAGGGAAACTGACTCGAAAATAAAGCGGGGGAAACTGCATATCCGATGAGTCCCCCCAAAACAATCACTATCAACAACAAAATAATATTCAGTTTTCTCATAATCTCTTAGCTCATCATTTCGTGATGTAATTTTTGCAGGGACTGCATGAGCTAGCGCCTAAAAAACCTTAAGAATTTTTAGAGCTGGCATATTCTTTGACCACCGACAAAAGTTCCTTTGCACTACAAGCCTTCGTCAAATAACCCGCCGCACCCAAGTTCATCGCTTCGCCTGCGATGTCTTCGTCGGCAAGTGAAGTCAATACGACGACAGGAATATCACTCAACTCGCTGCGTAATTTAAATTCTCGCATGAAACCAAAACCACTCATTTTAGGAAGCATTAAATCCAGCAACACAAGGTCGGGTTTGAACTCCATGGCTTTTTCCAAACCTTCAGCAGGCATGCTTGCCGTAAAGCACTCAAAGTTATTTTCTTTAAGACGCTCGACGATCAAATCCACAATATCCGGATCGTCATCAATGATAAGAATTTTCTTCTTTCTGGAAATCACCACAAAAAACTCCCTTCCAACAATAAGCTCTAATAACTCATTTTATGCAAGCGGCTTCTACTGCACAACTTTTTTGTAAACTTTTTGAGTATTTAAGTGAAAAAAATATGCAATTTGCATCAAAACTAACTAATTCTAAGGATAAAATTATCAAAAGGATATCTTGTGATTCTCACTTGATTCGTTAAAAATGCATCTATGGAAAAATCCAAAACTCCGCTTTCTTTTCCAGGGGATTCTTTTGACGACATTGATCAAAGTGTAAAAAAAGATGACTTCCGCTATCGCAACTTAGTCGAAATGTGCACCGACCTTATTTGGGCGGTGGACATTCAAGGCAGATGGACTTTTTTAAACCGCCAAGCAACCCAAATGATCTACGGTTATGAGCCCGAGGAAATGTTGGGTAAATCCTTTACCGATTTTGAGCCCTCCGAAAAAATAAAATCGGACTTAGAAGTTTTCGAAAAAGTAAAATCCGGAGTTCCCTATTTTAAGCATGAAACCATTCATCTTCGAAAAGACGGCCAAGAAGTTCATTTAAGCTTCAATGCCATTGTTCGCAAAAACCAAAAAGGTGAAGTCATTGGAACTTTCGGCACGGCCACCGATATAACAGAGCAAAAACAAATCCAAAAATTTCTTCAAGAAAAATCTGACCTTCTGGTTCGCCAACAAAATTCCCTTTATCAACTCTCTAAAATGGATCTGTCTCATTTCGATTCCGCCTTGCGAAACATTCTTGCAACGAGTGCGGATTTTATGAATTTAGAACGCGTCAGCTGTTGGCTTTTCAACAAAGAGCGCAGCGAAATCATTTGCCAAGATTTATACACGCGCTCCACTCAAAAACACGAATCAGGCGCTTACCTCAAAGCAGAAAACTATCCGCGCTACTTTAAAGCTCTTGAAGATAATCTTTTGCTGGCCTGCCAAGATGCCAGGAATGATCCTCGCACCAGCGAATTCACTGAGAATTACCTGGTCCCGCAAAATATTTATTCGATGATGGATGTGCCCATCCGAATTTCGGGAAAAATCATCGGCGTGCTCTGCCATGAACACACGAAAAAACCTCACTTCTGGAGAGAAGAGGAACAAGATTTTGGCACTTCGGCTTCGAGCATGATTTCTATCGCTTATGTCATCTCTCAGCTCAAGCAAGCAGAACAAGCTTTGCAAAAAAAGACTCATGAACTCGAGCGTTCCAATAAAGCGCTTGAAGAGTTTGCCTACATTGCTTCACACGATCTTCAAGAACCTCTTTATATCATCACTTCTTTTGTCGATACCATTCGTACTCAGCATAAAAAAAATCTTGATCCTAAAGTTTCTTCATTGATTGAACGCATCTACAATGCAGGCTTTCGGATGACACATTTGATTGCCGATTTGTTGAATTTCGCAAAAATCAGCACTTTAAAAAAACCTTTTGAAGCGCTTGATTTGAATGAGATTGTAAAAAATGTTTGGAAAGATCTGGAGCTTCGAGCAAAAGAAGCTCAAGCCGAATTCAAAATGCAAACTCTCCCACTTATCTATTCAGACAAGCTTCAAATGACTCAACTTTTTTTAAATCTTCTTTCCAATGCGCTGAAATTTAAAAAAGCAAATTCGAAAGTTGAAATTGAAGTGAAGAGTAAATTAATCGATGACGATTGGGTGGAAATCAGGGTTGAAGATAAAGGAATTGGCTTCGAAGAAGAATACGCGCAGAAGATATTCAAACCTTTCCAACGTCTTCATTCGAGAAGTCAATACACAGGAAGCGGAATGGGACTCGCCGTTTGTCAAAAAATTATTGAAAGACACCAAGGCAAAATAGAAGCATTCAGCAAAGAAGGCGAAGGCTCTCAATTCGTTTTCACCCTTCCTCTAAAGCCTCTCTAAGCATTATTCAAGGCTTCGCTTGCATCTCCTTTTTTAATTCCAACCTTCTTTTTCTACGCTGCTCCCCTTCAGCAAAACGCCGTTTCGCATCAGGAGTATTAGCGACCAAGTCTGGAATGGGCATCGGCTTTTTATTTTCATCCAAGGCCACAAAAGTAAGATAGGCACTTGAAGTATGGCGCCTTAAGCCGGTTTTAGGATCCTCCGCTTCGACTCTCACTCCAATTTCCATGGAACTTCGATGCACGTAATTCACTGAAACTTTGAGCACCACGATGTCGCCTAAGTTGACAGGGGAGTAAAAATTGAGGGCGTCCATGCTTGCAGTGACAGCGATACCACGACAATGCCTCATCGCCACAATGGCTGCAGCCATATCGATCCACTCCATGATTCGTCCGCCGAAAATGGTGCCTAAGGCATTGATGTCGGGAGGTAAAACAATGTGTTGAAAATCAGCCGCAGATTCAGAAACAGCCTTTGCTAGCATATCATCTCCTTTTTTAGGTTCTCTTAGTCGCAGCCCAAGCATTTACCCCATTATATCCATGACCACAAACTTTATGATTGATGCGCTCATCAACATTGCATAGATGTTAGCCATGCAAAAAGAATATCCTCAAGTCAAGCTAGGCCTGATTCAGATGTCCTGTTCCGAAAGCCCTTCCGAAAATTTGGACAAAACCCTTCAAAAAATTCGCGAGGCCGCAAAGCAAGGTGCGCAAATCATTTCTACCCAAGAACTTTTCCCCTCGCGCTACTTTTGCCAAGTCAATGATAAGAAATTTTTTGAACTCGCAGAAGCCGTTCCGGGCCCCACTTCCGACATTCTTGCAAAAATTGCCAAAGAATTAGGTGTGGTCATTGTTGCCTCCCTATTCGAAAAAGACGGTAGCGATTATTACAATACAGCCTGTGTTCTCGATGCGGATGGAAAATTTTTGGGAAAATACCGCAAAGTTCACATTCCTGATGATCCCGCGAATTTTTACTCGGAACTTTTTTATTTCAAACCTGGCAATCTAGGTTTTCCCATTTTTAAAACTCGCTTCGCCACTCTCGGCGTACAGGTGTGTTGGGATCAATGGTATCCCGAAGGCGCTCGTTCCCTTGCCTTACAAGGTGCCGATATTATTTTTTATCCGACTGCAATCGGATGGCCTCTCGCACAACGCACTCAAGAAATCGGGCCGACCGAATACGATGCCTGGTTCACTATTCAACGCGCCCATGCCATCGCAAATACCGTTTTCGTCGCCGTCACCAATCGTACTGGGCCGGAAGATAATCTAAACTTTTGGGGCGCTTCTTTTGTAGCAGACCCTCTCGGACGAGTTCTCTCTAAAGCTTCTCACGATCAGGAAGAAATTCTTTATGCGGATTGCAATTTTTCGGAAATCGAGAAAGTGCGCAAAGATTGGCCTTTTTTGCAATGCAGAAGAACGGAAGAATACAAACTATGATTCCGTCAGAAGCACCCATGAAAGAAAATTCCTTTTTCTCTATGCCCGCCGAATGGTCTCCTCATGAAGCGACTTGGCTCACTTGGCCGAAAGACCCTGTGACCTGGCCGGATCGAATTCCTCAAGCCCGAGAAGCATTTGCCCAAATGATTGAAGCCCTCACTCCCCATGAAAAAGTGAACTTATTGGTGGATGATCGAAAAAGTGAAGAAGAAGCTCGCAAGATTCTGAAAAATAAAAACATCCGATGGGATCATTTAATCTTTCATGTCATTCCCACGGTCGATTCTTGGATTCGCGATTATGGTCCAATTTTTGTAAAAGACAGCGATGGAAAAGCTCAAATCTTGGATTTCGTCTTCAACGCTTGGGGCAATAAGTATAAACCCTTGAAAAAAGACGATGCCATTCCGCAAAAAATTTCCCCTTTGGTCGATATTCCCATGATTGAAATTAATTTAGTGTTGGAAGGTGGCTCCATCGACGTAAATGGTAAAGGAAGTCTGCTCACCACGAAGCAATGCTTACTCAACAAAAATAGAAATCCCCATCTTTCTAAAGAAGATATCGAAAATTACTTAAAGAAATATTTTGGAGTTTCCAACATTCTTTGGTTGGGTGAAGGCATTGAAGGCGATGACACCGATGGCCACATCGACGACATCACCCGCTTCGTTTCTGAAGATACGATTGTGACGGCCGTGGAAGAAGATCCTCAGGATGCGAATTTCGAGCCACTTCAGGAAAATCTAAAAAAACTCCAAAGCATGAAAGACCAAGATGGCAAGGATTTGAAGATTATCACGCTTCCCATGCCAGGCCGTCTCGATCGTGATCATGATGAAGGTAGACTTCCCGCTTCTTATGCTAATTTTTATATCGCCAATGAAGTCGTCCTCGTTCCTACTTATCGTCACAAAAACGATGTACCGGCCTTAGAAATACTTCAAAAACTTTTCCCGAATCGAAAAGTCGTCGGCATTGAATGCAACGATCTCATTTATGGCATGGGAGCGATTCACTGTTTGACGCAGCAACAACCTAAGATCTAATTTCCAATTAAAAAATGAATTTGTCCTTGCTTCAGTTGTTTTATGCCGGCATATTTACGTTTGTCTTCTCCACGTTTACCCTCATCATTAAGAAGGATTTATTAAATGAAAATTCGAAGCCTCGTTGCGATTTCACTCCTTTGCATTGCAGCCAGTTTGGGCTGCAGTAAAAGCGATAAAAATGTTCTGCTGATCGGAGAATATGGTTCTCTCACCGGCGGCACTGCTACTTTCGGTCAATCGACTCACAATGGCATCATGCTGGCGACCGAAGAAATCAATGCGCAAGGAGGACTTCTCGGTAAAAAAGTAAAAATCCTCACTGAAGACGATCAAAGCAAACCTGAAGAAGCAAAAACTGCAGCTCTCAAATTAATCCGCCAAAATAATGTTATTGCACTTTTAGGTGAAGTCGCCTCTTCCCGCAGTTTAGCGGCTGCCCCTGAAGCTCAACGCGCTAAAATTCCAATGATCTCTCCTGCTTCTACCAATCCCAAAGTCACCGAAGTGGGCGATTACATTTTCCGAGCTTGTTTCGTGGATACTTTCCAAGGCGCTTCAATGGCGAAATTCGCTTACAATAATCTGAAATTAAGAAATGTCGCCGTGTTAGTGGATAATAAAAACGATTATTCCGTAGGACTCGACGAGTTTTTTGAGAAAACCTTTAAAGCTTTAGGCGGTAATATTGTCGCCGTTGAATCTTATTCCGAAGGCGACATTGAATTTCGTGCTCAACTCACCGCCATCAAAGCCAAAAATCCTGATGGAATCTACATTCCCGGTTATTACACCGAAGTCGGTCTCATTGCCCGCCAAGCCCGCGAATTAGGTTTGCAAGTTCCTTTGATGGGCGGCGACGGTTGGGATTCTCCTAAAACCATTGAAATTGGCGGCAATGCGGTCAATGGTTCTTATTTCAGTAATCACTACGCAGAAGATGATCCCAATCCCATCATTCAAAGTTTCATCCAAAAATATAAACAGAAATACGGAATTGTACCAGATGCCATGGCCGTTTTAGGTTATGACGCCGCCAATATTCTTTTCGATTCGATCAAGCGCGCGAACTCCGCGGATCCTACTCTGATTCGAGATGCGATCGCTCAAACGAAGGACTTCCCAGGGGTCACTGGATCCATCACCATGGATGCAAACCGCAACGCTCAAAAGCGAATCGTAGTGATGAAGATTGATAATGGTAAAATCACCTTTACGGAAGCCATGAATCCTTAAAAGCATGACGGAATTTCTTCAACAACTCGTCAATGGTCTGGCCTGGGGTTCGATCTATGCCCTGCTTGCCTTAGGCTACACGATGGTTTACGGCGTGCTCCGGCTCATCAACTTCGCCCATGGCGATGTCTACATGATCGGCGCGATGATGGGTTATTATGTGGCACGCCTCATCGGTCATGCAAATAATTGGATGGGCTTCAGCATGGTCCTCGTTTCATCCATGCTCATTTGCGCCTTGTTGGGCTTTCTCATTGAAAGACTCGCCTACAAACCGCTGCGAAATGCGCCCAAACTTTCCGCATTGATCACCGCCATCGGCGTTTCTCTTTTCTTGGAATATGGTGGCCAACTTTTATTCGGCGCCGATCCGAAATTTTTTCCTCAATTGATAGAAACCAAAGAAGTGATTCGTTTCAACGGTGTCGTCATCAACAATATTCAGCTCATTATTTTTACGGTCAGCTTTGCTCTCATGGGTTTACTCAATTACATCGTCATGAAAACCCAAATCGGCAAAGCCATGCGCGCGGTTTCCTTTTCACACACCGCCAGCAAATTCGTCGGCATCAATGTAAATGCAATCATCAGCATGACTTTCATTTTAGGATCTGCGCTCGCAGGCGCGGCTGGTGTTTTAGTGGGTTTATCCAATCCAAAAGTCGAACCTTTGATGGGAATTATGCCAGGCATCAAAGCTTTCGTCGCTGCCGTCATCGGCGGAATCGGTAATATCCCCGGCGCATTAATCGGCGGACTGCTGATGGGGATTTCCGAAACCATGGTTGTCGGATATATTTCCTCGACTTACCGCGACGCTTTGGCTTTCATTTTATTGATTATTATTCTTTTGGTGAAACCTTCAGGATTATTAGGAAAAAAATCGATCGAAAAAGTTTAACGAATGTTCAAACTCTTCAAAATTTTTGTAGCCCTTCTCATTCTTTTAGGATTGAATTATCTTTTCAATCACGAAGTGAATCCTTACGTCACTCAAATCGCCTGCATGATCGGCATCAACATGATCATGGCGTTAAGCTTGAATTTAATCAGCGGACAAACAGGGCAGTTTTCTTTAGGACATGCCGGCTTCATGGCAATCGGTGCTTACACTTCGGCCGCAGTCACCGTGCTTGCACATCCCTTTCTCATTAAAACTTTTTCATTTTTACCCGCTGCTGTTGCCGAAACATTTATTTTTCTCTTAGCCTTACTTGCAGGCGGTTTACTCTCCGCTTTTGCGGGAGTTTTAGTAGGTTTTCCCACTCTGCGCTTACGTGGTGATTATTTAGCCATTGCCACTTTAGGATTTGCGGAAATTATTCGCGTCATCATTTTAAATCTGAACGAATTGGGCGGCGCTCGCGGCTTCGGAGATATTCCAGAAGAAGCGAACTTCTTTTGGATTTTTCTTTTTGTGCTCATCACGCTTTTTACCATCAGCAATCTGATTTCATCTCCTAAAGGCAAAGCCCTGCTCGCCATCCGAGAAGATGAAGTCGCGGCTGAATCGGTGGGTATCAACATAGCGCGTTATAAAGTTATTGCATTTTCGATAGGAGCATTTTTCGCGGGCATCGGCGGCGGTTTATATGCACATCTCATGACTTATCTTCATCCCAACTCCTTCACCTTCTTAGAATCTGTGGAATATGTCGTGATGATTGTGTTGGGCGGCATGGGCTCGCTCACCGGCACTTTAATCGCAGCCGCCGGCCTCACTGTTTTACCGGAGCTTTTACGAGCCGCCAGCGAATGGCGCATGATTATTTATGCTTTGCTGCTCATTCTCATGATGATTTGGCGACCCCAAGGAATTTTGGGAAATAAAGAATGGAAATGGATTAGGAAAAACTGATCATGGCCCTTCTCGACATTAAAAATTGCTCTGTTTCTTTCGGCGGCATCAAGGCGCTCACCCAATTCAATGCGCAAGTAGCCGAGCATGAGCTTTTGGGAATTATTGGACCGAACGGCGCAGGCAAAACTACCCTTTTTAATTTAATGACAGGTGTCTATCTCCCTTGCGAAGGTAGCATTCGATTTAAGGATAGTTCCGTCGAAGGAAAAAAACTTTTTGAAATTAATCAACTCGGCATCGCGAGAACTTTTCAGAATATTCGCCTTTTCCAAAATCTCAAAGTCGAAGACAACGTTATCTTAGCGTATCATAATCAGATTCATGCCTCGCTCTTCTCCTCCTCTTTGCATTTGCCTGGCATGCACAAGGAAGAAAAAGAGTTCTCTCAAAAAGCCTTCGATCTCTTAGAAATGTTTGGCTTACTGGATCAAAGATTAGAGCTCGCCAAAAATCTTCCTTACGGCGACCAAAGAAAATTAGAAATCGTCAGGGCTCTTGCGACAGGACCCAGTTTGCTCCTTTTAGACGAACCTGCAGCCGGTATGAACGCAACGGAAAAAAATGAATTGATGGGTCTCATCCGACAAGTTCAAAAAGATTTTAAATTAGCCATCATCTTGATCGAACATGACATGAAAGTTGTAATGGGCTTATGTCCGCGCTTGATCGTATTG
The DNA here is from genome assembly GCA_964556135.1 of uncultured Pseudomonadota bacterium. Taxonomy (GTDB): domain Bacteria; phylum UBA10199; class UBA10199; order JADFYH01; family JADFYH01; genus CAYPXN01. The sequence continues at coordinate 159,450 of CAZKUY010000003.1, read as the reverse complement.
AACTACGGTCAAGTCATCGCAGAAGGTAATCCAGAACAAATTCGCAACAACCCCAAAGTCATCGAGGCTTACTTAGGTGAACACACTTCTCGAAGTTAAAAATTTGCATGTGCATTACGGCGCCATCCATGCCTTGAAGGGGATTTCCCTCAAGGTGGATGAAGGAGAAATCGTTTCTCTCATTGGATCCAACGGCGCAGGTAAAAGCACCTTACTGCGTGCCCTTTCAGGGATTTTAAAACCCAGTGAAGGTGAAATGCTTTATCATGGGGACTTAGGCATGTGGGATTTGAGCAAGCTTGAATCTCATCAAATCGTCAAGCGCGGCATTGCTCAAGTTCCGGAAGGTCGACAAATTTTTTCCAATCTCAGCGTAAAAGAAAATCTCGAGTTGGGTAGTTATTCTCGCAGCCAGCACAACTCTCACTTTAAGCAAGAGTTAGAAGAGCTTTATGAGCTCTTCCCTCGTCTTCAAGAACGACTTCAGCAAAATGCGGGAACTCTTTCTGGTGGTGAACAGCAAATGTTGGCGATAGCAAGAGCTCTCATGGCTAAACCTAAGCTTCTCCTCTTAGACGAACCTTCGCTCGGCATTGCGCCCACCTTGGTACAACAAATTTTTCGTACGCTTCGTAAGATCAATGAAAAGGGAGTAACAATTTTACTGATTGAGCAAGATGCCTACCTTGCTCTGGAAACTTCTCACCGAGCTTATGTTTTAGAAACCGGTCTCATTCATTTGGCAGGAAATGCTCAAGGCTTATTGAATAATCCCGAAGTCAAAAAAGCTTACCTTGGACAATGAAGAAAGCTTTCGCTGAAGCGGCCAGTTCACGCAAATTCCAATAAAATCGAGAAGATTTCGAATAAGTACTCAAATCTGCTTCCACACCTAAGGCATCGATTCCAAAAGCTTTGCAAAGGTAAAGTGCTCGGGGAAGATGAAAGGACTGACTCACCACAAACATTTTTGAAATATTAAAAACTTCCTTCGCATTTTCGCAGCTCTCAAAGGTTCGATAGCCTTTTTCGTCTATCAAGATGGCTTGTTCGGGAATGCCTGCGGTCGTAACATAAGCTTTCATCACATCAGTTTGGAAAGCATGGGCGGGTCGATTGTCTCCACTCAAGAGTAAATGGGAAATCATCCCCTTTTTATAGAGTTGAATGCCAGTTTTTAGGCGATCTTCCAAAACCCGCGAAGGCTTTCCCTCTTCGCTGACTCCTGCCCCTAAGACCATCGCCACATCACGATTCAAAAGCACTGCATCCACCTTCAACATTCGGGGTGCAGCTTGGTATTTTATCCAAATTTTTAAGGGCAAAAAAATGAGGAGAAAGGAAAAAGCCAAAGCTGAAGTTATTTTCCAAAAGATTCTTTTCATCCCACTCTTTCTACTGAATTTTCTTCCAATTTTCTCCTTTTATTTCAGGGGATTTGATGCAAAAAACCCTCATGCATGCACTTCCTATTATTATTGGCGTCCTCTGTATTTTTGCGATCGCTTATCGATATTACTCTGCTTTCATCGCGACTAAAATCTTAGTGCTCGATGACAGCCGAGAAACCCCTGCCCACACCTATTATGACGGCCAAAATTATTATCCGACCAATAAGTGGGTTTTATTTGGACATCATTTTGCTGCGATTACCGGCGCAGGCCCACTCATCGGCCCTGTGCTGGCTGCTCAATTTGGTTTTTTACCAGGATTACTTTGGCTCGTGATTGGAGTTGTCATCGGCGGCGCTGTGCACGATTTCATTTTATTAGGCGCCTCCATTCGACACAAGGGAAGATCGCTCGCTCAAATGGCTCAGGAAGAGCTGGGAAGTTTTCCAGGAGTTATCGCTTCGATTGCCATCTTATTCATCATCGTCATCGCCCTCTCAGGTTTGGGACTTGCCGTCGTGAATGCACTCGCTGAAAGCTCCTGGGGCACTTTCACGATTGGATGCAGCATTCCCATTGCCCTGTTCATGGGCCTCTACATGTATAAGTTCCGAAAGGGAAAAATACGTGAAGGCTCCATCATTGGTGTGATCTTGCTCATCGCCGCCGTCATTTTCGGGAAATATATTCCGGATAGTCCTCTAGCGCCTTATTTTAATCTTTCGAAAAATGGCATCACTCTTTCCATTGCGCTTTACGGCTTTGTCGCAAGTGTTTTACCGGTGTGGATGTTACTGTGTCCACGCGATTACCTTTCCTCTTACATGAAAATCGGCACGATCACCTTTTTGGCCATCGCCCTCATCATCGTCAATCCTGAATTAAAACTCGAACCGCTCACGCCCTTTATTCATGGGGGTGGGCCCATCGTCGCAGGCAAACTTTATCCCTTCGTCTTCATCACCATTGCTTGCGGTGCCATCTCAGGCTTTCACGCTTTAGTTTCTTCGGGCACCACTCCCAAAATGATCATGCGCGAATCTGATGCCCGACCCATCGCTTTTGGCGCGATGCTCATCGAAAGCTTCATCGGAATTTTAGCGCTCATTGCCGCGGCCTCGCTTTTTCCGGGAGACTATTTCGCCATCAACGTTAGCCCCGAAAAATTTCAGGAAATGGGTTTAAGCACGGTGAATCTCACTCAACTGGCAAAGGAAGTAGGAGAAGAAGTCGCCGGACGACCGGGCGGCGCGGTTTCTCTCGCCGTGGGAATGGCGCAAATATTTTCTTCCATTCCGGGCATGGGACATTTGATGAGCTATTGGTATCATTTCGCCATTATGTTTGAAGCACTCTTCATCTTAACCACTATTGATACGGGCACCCGCATCGGCCGTTTTCTACTGCAGGAATTTGCCGGTAAAGTGCATCCTAAACTCGGACAAACCGATTGGTTTCCAGGCACTTTAATTTCTTCCGCACTCATCGTTGCCGCTTGGTCTTATTTTATTTTGACGGGTTCCATCTCCACCATCTGGCCCATGTTCGGAATCTCGAATCAATTACTCGCGGCAGTCGCGCTGAGCGTGGCTACCGCTTGGTTAACGCGAATTGGAAAGAAAAAATATATTTGGGTCACCCTCATTCCGATGAGTTTTGTCGCGATCACCACACTGATTGCGGGTTGGCAAAGCATCACCGATATTTTTTATCCACTCACCCATCTCAATGGCGGAGTAAAAGCACTTCAAGGATGGATTAATATTTCACTCACATCTGTCATTATGGCTATGGCTCTTATTATTATGACTTACACTTTCAAAAAATGCAGAAACATCAAGGCATGAAATAAATTTTACTCACGGCATCTCTGTGATTAAAACCTTGCACATATAGAGCCAGAGAGTTTTTTCGGAGATGAGGGATCGCGATATCTCGCACTAGTTCATTACTGAAATCCACATAGGCTTTTTCATAAGCAGAATGCTTACTTCTATCGTTGAGGGATTCATACACTAAGTCTTTTAAACTGCCTTCGAGAAGACCAAACTGCCTCTCTGCTTTTTGTATGTTTGCATCAAAGATTACTCTCAACTGTGCTGTCGAGCGATTTTTTTTCGGGATGCTTAAATAAGTTGCCAAGGCAACAAAGGCGGCTAATTCTTTTAACTTTCCTCTTTCTCTGAATTTGGAAATAATGTTGGAATCCTCGGGAGGCAATACATGCATCACTTGCGGAATCCCCATTCTTGCGGAAAATTGATTCAACCAACGGCTCTCGGGATAATGATCATCACCCACTCCTTCTGAAAAAATTATAACGGGTCCCTTTTCTAAAGCCATCACAGCCATCAAAGCTTCCTGCGCAAAAAAAACATCCAGATAATGCTCTACGCAGCCATGCGCTCCCCCCACAGAAACGGCAGAACCATATCTCGTACTTTTATATTCCTTCACCTCTTGATAATTCGCATGCTCGGGTTGATTGCAAATTTTATGCGCAGGAGTTTCCAGAAAAAAGCGCTTCATGGCATTGTAACGCAGTGAGGCAGGAGAGCCCTTAAAATCCGTGGCCCAGTCCTGCTTTGCCACCCAAGCATATTCATCCATTTGCAAACGCCCATCAAAGCGAAATTTTCCGGCGGGCCCATATAGCGCTGCCACATAATCAATGTTGGCTGCCCATTGGGTTCGCGAATCCGCATTCGAAGACTCTAAAAGGTTGTTTGGATTGTATTGTGATACGGCTAGAATATTAAAAGATAACATCAAAAAATTCCTTTCTGAATGCTATCTTTCCCCCTGGTTCCGAGTCGTAAATTTCGCGGATACTGGCAAAAAGTTGCTAATTTTCTGTAATACAGATATTTCTAGAATTGGTCTCACCGCATAAAGGGCGGCCCCTCTTTATGGGGTAAATACATTAATACATTTCGTCATCCCGGGCTTGACCCGGGATCCCACGAGTGCAATGTGAGACCCCGGATCAAGCCCGGGGTGACGGTATTTATGAGACCTACTCTAACAGCTCAAGATTATACTAAGGAGACAACATGCATCAAAAAATCATCACCGCTTCTCTGCTCAGCATCGCACTCTTATCTGCTTCAACAAGTTTCGCCGATGATCAAAAATACGAAGGCAATAAACCCGATATTAAATGTCATTTGAAATTTTCCTCCAAAGGTTGGTCTGCTTTCTACAAAACTTCCAAAGGCACGGGTAAAATTACCTGCGACAACGGGAATTCTGCCCGCGTTGCCATCAAAGCCACCGGCGGCGGAGTTACTTTCGGGAAAACAAAAATCACGAATGGCCGTGGTACTTTCTCGGCGGTAAAAAACATCAGTGAATTATATGGTTCTTATGCCACTTCAGAAGCGCATGCCGGCGTGGTCGATTCAGGCACAGCTCAAGCACTTACCAAAGGCAACGTCTCCCTGGCACTCTCCGGCACGGGTAAAGGTGTGGATATCGGTATCGCATTTGGCAGCTTTAAGATTAGTCCTCTGAAGTAAGGGGAGGACTCCAATTTAAAACTTCCATACCAAGGTGAAGACCGTATGTTCTAAGAATTTCTTTGAGCTCTCGAAGAGTTTTACGACCGACGTTTTTTTTCGCCAAGAGTTGTGCTTCAGTCCTTTGTACTAGCTCACCCAGATAGCGAAACCCAGCTCCGTCTAGTGCATTCCTCGCTCGTACGGAAAAATCATTCTCATTAATGGGAATGTCCAAGAAAGGTTTGAGAGGGTTTTCTACTGATTCATTCGGGGGACTTTGTTGAGAAATTGCATGCACGGCAGAATATTCCGACCTTCTTTTCAAAGCCAAACCCATTGTGGCCAAAAGTTCCTTCACTTCCCGAAGAGTTTTGCGACCGAAGTTGTTAATCTTCAACAAGTCGGCTTCCGTATATTCTATCAACTCACGGACGGTTTTAATTCCTTCACGCTGAAAACAAACAGCTGTCCTTACACTTAAATTTAAATCCTCCACGGCATGATCCAGAAAAGGGTTTGTATCTCTATCCGATGAAGTTTTTTCAGCCTCTGCTTGCAAACTTTGTCTTTCACGGAAAACATCCTGTTGACGAAGTCGAATAGCCTCGCGCCGAAGGGCAATTTTTAAATTTAGCTCAACATTTCCAATAGCAGAAATGACTCTGTCAAACTCCGAAGCCAAGCCCTTTGCCAGCTCTGGCTTTTCGGCAAATATTCTGCGATTTAAAATCGCTTTTTGTAGAGGACTTAATTGGGACTCCAATTCTTGCTTCGCACGCCCAATCAATTTTTCGAGGGCAGACTCATCCAAGGTTTTCAAAACCTCCGCACTTCGCAGCTCTTCAATAAGAGCCGACATTCCTCTTAATTTTTTTGCTTTGGAAGGCGGAAAATATCGATGGAGCAATACTCCTAAGTTCGATGCGTTGGCTTCTGCTTCTGCCCAGTTTATTAAATCGCGGCTAAAACTATCTTCTACGCTTTGCAAACCTTCTCTCAGCTCGAGCGCTGCACTTTTCCAATTATCGGCCCATCGCGTCGTCCAGTTTTCACCCATGACTCCTTGGAGTGCTTTGACACTTCGATCATGCACCGGCAAAGCGCCTAACGCGTAACCGGTGAGCTCTTCCACGCTGAGTCCGCTCATCTTGGCAAGCGCATTCACCCCACCAACATTATCTAAGGCTTGGCTGAAATCCCGTCTCCATTCCTGAAGCAAGGGAACTCTTTCAAATAAGGCCACCACTTTCGCCGTGCGCACAGCCGCTGTCAGAGCGACTTTTTCGGCTTGTCTGCTCTTGAGTTTTTCCATTCTCTCCGACACTTCACGCGAGTAGAGTTCGCGGGGCGGATAATCCACCAAACCCAACAACCTGGCTAAATTGGCGTAACGACTTTTTTTATCCCAGGCCACTTCAAGCACATAATATTCTGGCAAAGTTTCCATGGGATTTCCGCCCCAGCCACGACCGGTGCGTTGTGCAAATAATTCAACGCTTGAACTTTGATAGGTGTGAAAGCAGGCATCGATGCCCTTGCCGCGATAACCGCGACTGAGCTGTCCGATGGAAATTACCGCGCCGCCGTTCGTTTCCCAATGTTGAATCACCTGGTCAAAATTGCGATCGATACTACCTTCCGCTCCACGACTTTGCATTTCAGAATGCACGGCAAAAGCGTGATTCTCTCCATGACGTTTGCGCAAGGCAGTTTTCAACAATTCGGCATGTTCAATCGTGGGAACATAAATGGAACTACGACGATACTGCCCAAAAATTTTCTGATCATAAATATCAGCCAGGGCTTCGGCATTTTGCTCGGTCGCCTTCCACCAAATCATGTCATGGTCTTCCACTGTTTCTTTTCGCTCGGACTCAATCGTCAAAACAACTCGATCCCCCTTCATCGGACGAATCCATCCTAAACTGATCGCATCCAGAATATTCAATTGCTCACTGAGTTTGTAACCCTCAAGGCCGGCACCTGTTCCCGACAAACCCAACACCAAACCATTTCCTGCCTTGGGTTTCATGATTTCACGTCCGCCTTCCGAAACGATTTCTCCCAAATTAAAATGAGTGTAAATTTTTCGATACATCGGCGCTTGGGTAAAATAAGCTTCATCATTGATGAGGATAGTGGGACCTTTGTGGGAGAATGCGTCTAGATGACGAATCAAGGTGTAGACACTCGCGACAGTAATGGATTTTATTTCTTTTCGATGAGCATCGTAGACCCCCACTTCAGAAGCGGGAAAACCTTCGAGCAAATCATCCAGTACTTGTCGTGTAATGACTTTCGCTGAACTCAACACAATGAAACGAGCCTCAGCCCCATAGGCCGCACGCAGCTTTTGAATAGCGGGGCCCGCCAAAAAACTTTTTCCAGTTTGCATCGGAGACGCCAAACCGAGCCAAGGACTCGTACCCTCCAGCACATCGTTGTAAAGGGCTTCCAACATATCGCGCTGATAATGGCGCAAATCATAAGGCTTGATTTCACGTGGAGCGGCTTCTTCCACCGCAGCTCTGGCACGCACTTTTGCTGTTTTGGGAACCGAAGTCGCAGGGGAAGGATATTTGGCTACGAACGCTCGAACCTCACGCTCCACCAAAAGTGTGCCGATGTTTCCCTCCAAAGATTGTTCCAGCAAAGTAATCAGCCCAACTGTTTCGCTGAGAGGAACCCGCGGATTCCAAGATTCCAAAACACGCTGGAATTGACTCGCCGCTCGGTAAAGTCGGTCGCCTTGTTCGAAGTCAAAAATTTCTATTTCAGGAAAAATAGCTTTTTCAATTTTTGCGACTTTTCCATGCAGTGCAAACAAAGTGAGACCTGGAATTTTTTTCAAGGCCTGAGGATTTTCACCCAAGTAATCAGCAAAACGGCCTAAATGCTCGGTAATCTTTTCTCGAAATTGAAGATGTCTGCTTTCTGCTGGCTCTACTCCTTCAGCAGCCATCACACTCGCTAGTTTTGGAGAAAATTGTAAAGGCGATGCGATTCTGCTTTTCCAATTCACATCCAAAGCTTTTTCTTTCATCACTAAGTTTGGAAATGAACGATGAAAGACTGCAAGACCCGCTTTCATCTGCCAATTCATCGCATGTGCTTCCACCCATTGATGCACAAGACTTTGTGTCGGAGGGGCAATCATACCCAGTGCAGCGGCCGCCTGATTTCCAGCCACCATCGCAGCATCCGTCGCAAAATGATTGAAGATAAGATTGGTATTGGCAGTCGCAAGACCTGCGCTTTTTAAAAGCCCGATGTTGATTGAAGAGTGCAGCAAACCTTCTTTAAAACTTTTCCACTCGAGCAATGAACGAGGGGCGCCCTCGATACTCACACGCAAACCTCTCTGCACTCCTTCGAAGGCAAAAATTTCCGTTCCAAAACCGGCAACGCGACTGAGGGTCCTTTGAGAAAAATGTGCCCACGCCGTTTTGGAAGAACCGAAAATTTTCTCGATGCCCCCATGGCTTACAAAACGACCCACTTTTCCAAACAAAGGCGCTATTCCCATGGCGCTTAGGGCAATGGGATCGGATAAAGCTTGCTGACCGTGTAGTAACAATTGATCGGCACGGAGTTGATCGGACGTGAGTATCCTAGAAACTAAACCCAGATTGTGACGACGAGCCAAGATGCTTGATGGCATAAGAAATTATCTCTCTTCATGCTATCTTCCCCTTCATCTTAGAACGCAGCACCGAAGGTGCTCTATCGACAATCACCCCTAATCTCCATTTGCAGCGTAGTAAAAGGCGAAGCCAAGATACAGCCATTCACAATCTGCTCGCCCCGGAAAACAAATTCATGACCATTGAGCTCTTGCAAATTGTAAATTGCAAAAGATAGAATAGTTGGAGAGATGTGGTTATTGAAAAAACCTTCAACACGACAAAATTCTTTATTATTGATCTCAACACAATTATTGCGATCATAACTTATATTGACACCCCGGATCGCTTGCAAAGCATTGGTATAAGCGACGATAGGCATGCCGCCATTCACCACTCGAACCCCAACATCTTGCTCCTGTCGAAAATTTTCAACTCCGCTACAATCTAGTTGGTAAGCATAACGGGAACCACGCAAATCCCTAAAATAACCAGGTTGTCCACCACGATTAATGAATTGAACTTGTTTGCGTTCAGCATCCGCTTCCAAATTGCCGCAGCGATTAGGATTTTCCGGAGGAGGCGATGAAAGGCCTTCATCTGAAGATTCCAAACATCCACTGATAAAAGTACCGATAGCAATCGCGATAGCGATGGGATTGGCTTGAACGGGAAAAGACATAATAGCTCCTTAAATTCGACCTTTTAAAAAAGATCGGGTTAGTTTGAGCTATCTTCCCTGTGAGTTTAGCTTATCGAGGAGTTGTGTGAAAGGTTGCCTAAGGATGCACAAAAAACAAAAAATCCGTCACGATCCGGTGCGGCCACCCTGAAAATAAAAGATAAGTGTTTATCGGATAGAAGCCATCATTAGTCAGATTTTCCACAAACTTGTTTTTCAACCTGCAGCAAAGCTTCTCTTGATAATTTTTTTGGACTGATTTTTCCATCGGAAGATCGACAGAGCCCTTCAAATGTGTAACCTTCTTGAAGGTAACAAAGGTTCGAACTGCTGTCTTTCCATCGAACCCAAAAACCATCGCGTGCAAACTCTTCTATGCCCTTGCTGCCAGTACTGTCAGGACAGTTATTCACCTTCAGAAACATTTTTTGAAGTGTATTAAATTTCTGCGAAGTATCCGAACAAACTCTTCGTGCAGTTTGGATGAATTCATTGAGAGGCATTTGAGATCGATTATAAGTTTCTCCCCTTAGGCCATTTTTTTCTCTACATACCCCACTCAGCTGTTCACCTTTACGTTCAAAATAACAATGTCTGCTCCACCTTAAATTGGGTCTAAATTCTTCTGTTGCATAAGAAGTCCCTACTTTCGTGGCCATGTCAGTATCATAGCCCAATATACCAGACTCACAGTAGTAGTCGGATCGAGGATTTAAATTTTCATGATATTGAGTACGATATTCTCTGTTCGATACGCAATACTCCTGGGCTAACAAATTAGTTTCATCACATTTTTCTGAGGGATCGCCTACCCTCGCATCTGACAATTTATTATTTTTAGCAGTCGCAAATTGCATGAGCGAAGGTAAAACATTTAAAACATTTGTTAAAATGGACATATAAATTTCCTATAAAATCGATAAAAAGTTGGAAGAGATTTTATTTAAAAGGGAGGCTATCTTGCTCGGAAGTATCACAAACTTTATCTTCAACTTTCAATAAGGCTGCTTCGCTTAAAGTTTTTGTACTCATTTTCCCATTGGCAGCTCGGCAAATCCCCTCAAACTTTTCACCCATTTCCTGAAAGTAACAAAGATTCGAACTTCTGTTATTCCAGCGCACTAAACCGTCAATGCGAGCGAAATCTTCTTTACCCTGGATGCAAGTACTATTCGGCGAAGTAGATCCAAAGGGTAAAGCATCACTAGATTCCATCCTATCGATAAAATCTTGTTGGAGCGTTTTAAATTTTGCTTCCAAACCCTTTGCTAGTTCTGAAATTTGAGCAGGTTTGATTCCTTTCAGATAATCTTCCCGACTTAGCCAGGATGAAGCTCTACCTATTTGACTTAAAATTGAATTGAAAATTGACATAATGTGCCCTTTTTTAAAGTATTGCGACTGCCCCATCAGAAGCCAATACCCATAACAATTCAAGAAGGGTGCCAATAAATTTCAAATAAAATTGTGAAGGAATACTAAAGACTTGTAAAAATTGACCGTGCAAAACTCAACACTTCAGCCCTCTGGACTGTATCAGGAAGGAACATACTCTGATCTTCAGCGAACCATCAATTCAACTTCACACTTACGGTTTTAGAAACGCCTGGTTCTTGCATCGTAATGCCGTAGAGCACGTCGGCCAGCTCCATGGTGCGTTTGCTGTGGGTGATGAGAATGAATTGGGAGCGATCAATCATCGAGCGCACCAAATCGTTGAAACGATCGATGTTCGCATCGTCGAGTGGCGCATCCACTTCGTCCAAGATGCAAAAAGGTGAAGGCTTGATGAGGAAAATGGAGAAAATCAAGCACACCGCCGTCAAAGCTCTTTCACCGCCGGAAAGCAAACTGATCGATTGCAATTTTTTTCCGGGAGGTTGGGCGATGATTTCTAAGCCGGTTTCCAAAATATTTTCTTCGTCCGTCAGCATGAGCTTTGCTCTTCCGCCTTGGAAAAGTTTCGGGAAAAGCTCTTGGAATTTTTGATCCACCGCTTCATAGGTTTCTTGGAAGCGTTTACGAGTCGCGCGATTGATTTTATGAATGACGCGATTGAGGGCTTCTAAAGAACTCTTTAAGTCTTCGGATTGAGAGTTGAGGAAATCGTGGCGCTTTTTCAATTCTTCATACTCATTGATCGCGCCCACATTCACTTCGCCTAATTTCGAAAGCTTTTCTTTTAATTCCGATAAGCGGACTTCTTTTTCAGGACGATTCTCAATCACTTTGTCTTGATATTCAGAGGCAATCAGAGAAATTTCGGAATGGTAACGCTCAAAAATTTGCTCTCGTAAAACTTGCAAGCGTCCTCTAACTTCCGTCAATCGCACCACCCAAGTGTTCATCTGACTTTTCAATTCGTCATGTCTTTTTCGAAGTTCACGAAGCGCGAGTTCTTTTTCTCGAACTTGAGCCTGGCGCATTTCGAAAGATTCTTTTAAAGAAACGCTACGGACCTGCAGATCTCCTACAGCACCGATTAGCGAACGAAGAGCTTCTTCCGAAGTCTCAATATCTTTACGTAATTGAGCGCCTTCTTGGTTACCTGAAGTAATCAAGCGCATACACTCTTCTTGTCGAACACTGGAACTGCTCTTTAAATCCAGCAAACGCTTGATTTCTCTTTCCACCAAAGATTTCTTTTCGTGGATGGTTTCGAAGCTCATTTTACGCTTGGTGAGTTCTTCTTTCAGCGAATCGAGTTGCAGCTGAGTTTCATTTAAGGAAACTTTCAGCTCCGATAAACGAACTTCCTTTTCCAACTTCTCCACTTGCCATAATTCAGATTTTACCAGCCAATCATTGGCTTCATGTTCCATTTCTTGCTCTTCGCTCATCCAAGCCGCAATTTCCACGGAGAGGGTGTCGCGGCGAGAGCGCAAGCGATCGGATTCTGATTTTAAATGGGATAAATCTTTTTCGTAGTTGAGGATTTTAAGTTCTTCGCTGTGGGAATCTTTTTTCAGATTTTCGAGAGAGGCCGTCAAATTATGAAGTCGCTGTTCCGATTTCTTCACTTCCTCTTCTTGCCAACGCATCTTCGTATCTAAACTTCTCACTTGCTCGAGCAATTCGCGGATCTCTCTTTTTTTCTCGAGCAAAGTAGCACTTTTATCTTCGAGACTTCCGCCTGAAACCACACCATAAGAATCGACCACTTCGCCGTCTAAAGTCACCAAGGTTTTCTTGTGGCCATTGCTATTCCAGATCTGAAGCGCGCGACCCAAAGATTCTACCAACCACACATCTCGGAAAAGATAATCACCGACCGGCTTATATTCGTCGCGTAACTGAACAAAATCTTTCAAGGGACCCATCACACCGGATGTTCCACCGGAGGGCATACTTTCTTCGCTGACATCGTAATCACGCAGTCCCACCGGAACGAAAGAAGAGCGTCCGCCGGATTCTGCCTTCAAATATTCCACCGCTTGCAAGCCGGCTTCTTGGCTCTTCACGACGACATATTGCAATTTTTCGCCTAAAGCCGCGCCCACCGCATTTTGATAGCGAGGTTCGGTTTCAATCACATCCGCAACCGTTCCATAAACGTCATGGAACTCTTGTTGAGAACTTTTCCTCAACATGACTTTACGGACACCTTCCTGATAACCTTCAAAACTTTTTTGGATTTCTTCTAAAGAATGTAAGCGGGATTTTTTTAAGGATAATTCGTCTTTCACGCGCGAAAGTTCGCCTTTGAACTTTTCATACTCTTCTTTTTCGCGCTGCATGGCTCCATGCACCTGATCAGACTGCGAAGAAATATCGAGTTTAAATTGATTGAAATCATTTAAAGAGCCTTCAAAATCCCGGCGACGCCCCACCAGCTGAGAAAGCTGTTTGTCGATTTCCTCGATCTCGCCTTGATTTTTTCCCATGCGGCCTTTGAGTTCGACTTTTTGCCGACTCAAAAGCTCCTGCTTTAAATTCGATTCCGACAAGGATTGCAGCAATTGCATGATTTCGCGTTGTAACTTTTCAGCTTCCCGATCCGATTCGCGATGCTTTCCTTCTTCATCGTTGACGCGCTGTTGATAGGTCGTCAAATCTTCTTCGGACTGCGCCACTTGCAAATCAATTTTCACTTGTTCTTGGTTCATCCCGTTCAAATCACTATCGATGGAATGAAGTCGCTCTTTACTCTCTTCGATTTCGCGTAGGCAGTTGGCTTCTTGCTCGCTCAGGCGCTGAATCTCTTTGTTTTTAAATTGAACCGCTTGCTGATGCAGGCTGATAGCATTGTTCTTTTCGTAGAGCTTTTCTTGCACATCCGAAAATTCTTGCTCTTCTTCGGTCAAAATCAATTTCGTGGTTTCGACTTCGGTATCCACTTGACCCAAAGTCGCACCACAAGAGGCTTCATTTTCGCTTAATTCAGAAATTTGTTTTTCCCCGGATGTCAGGGTTTCGTTCAAATTTAAATAATCATGGGAAGATAAATGTAATTCAATTTCTCGCGATTCTTCTCGGAGCTCCCGGTAGCGTTCGGCTTTCTTCGCTTGACGATCGAGAGAATTGATTTGGCGAGATAATTCGCCCAACACGTCTTCCAAACGACCTAAATTGCCTTGCGTCGCTTCCATCTTGCGCAAGGCCGCATCTTTTCGAGCTTTGAATTTTGAAATCCCGGCTGCTTCTTCGATGATGCGGCGACGATCTTCAGGTTTGGAAAGAATGACCTGCCCAATTTGACCTTGTTCGACGATGGAATAAGCTTTGGTGCCGACGCCTGTTCCTAAAAACACATCATAAATATCCCGAAGACGACTGGTCGCTTTGTTGATGAGATATTCACTTTCGCCGGAACGATAAAGGCGTCGTGTAATCGAAATTTCTGAAAACTGAGAATAAACAGCGGGTGCGCGTCCATCCTCATTCGATAAAATCATGTTCACTTCGGCCATGGCTGCGGCCGCACGAACTTCGGAGCCAGAAAAAATCACGTCTTGCATTTCGCGACCGCGTAAATGCTTAGCGCTCATTTCGCCCATGACCCAACGAATCGCATCCACGATATTTGATTTTCCACAGCCGTTAGGACCCACGATGCCGGTGATACCTTGCTGAAACTCGACCACCGTTCGGTCCGCAAAAGACTTGAAGCCTTGAATTTCCAACCTTTTAATCTTCAATTAACTAACCCCATGAAAAGAAAGGAATGTTATTAAATTTTGTGAGGAGAATTTATTCCAATTAAGTAACATAAGTTTTGAAAAAGAGTAAAGATGGAAAACACTGAAAAACACAATTTATAGTAGGTTTTTTTTGACGCAGCACAGGATATGGGGGGGGTATTACTTTCTTCGGACGATCACCAGACCATTTGCGACTGAGGTGATTCCAGGAAGGTCTTTTTCGTATTTTCCCAGCTTTGCATAAAGCTGAGTCGAACCACCTCCATCAAAATTGAGCACTTCCCGCAAACGAAGCTCCTTCCAGAGCATTTGCGCTAAATCGTTCGCATCTACCGAAGACATTTCCGTCACACCCAAAATGACTTGGTGGTCGGAGGCAATTCCTACAAAGGTTTTGAGAGAGTCATTTTTTTTGAGGGGCATGATGCGGTTTTCATCAATGAGGCGAGGGCCCACTTGAATCGCCACTTCCGTAGTGGGTTTCGCTTGAAACTCACCGGACTTATCCACGCTTGCACCTGAATTTTTATCGTAAGAAAAAACTCCCCACCACGAGATGGGCTTCGAAGGGTTTACGACATTTCCATCTTTTACGAGCAAACCCAGGGGCTTATATTGCGGATCGAAAAAACCTCCATTAATCCCCAACAAAGCTCCTGTTTTTAAAACCATTTCCTTCGCAGAAATTTTACTGAGTTGGTAATCGGAAGCCTGAACTAATTGAAGTTTATATTGTTTGGTATCGATCTTGAAAAGTTCCAAGGAATAAGTATGACCGGTAGTGTCTTTGCCGCTCCAAGACGCTTGTTGTAAGCCAGGTAAAAGAGGCTTCCAAGAGACCTCTCCAAAGGCAGCAGAACTCGCAAAAAATAAAAAAAACAAAGCGAAAAGCAGGTTTTTTTTAGCGATCCACGAAAACATGCGCGGCTCCTTGCCACAAAAGATATTCAGTGGTGGTTCCTAAAAGCAATTCTACAATGCCTAAATGACCATGCGCACCCAATACGACCAAATCATGGCCATGTTGTTTCACATATTCGGGAATATCCTTATGCGCAGTCCCTTTGATTGAATCATATTTCACGACCATGGGATGGGCATCTAAATAAGCCTTGGCTTCTTGCAAAATTTCTTTGCTTTGCTCTGGATCCGAATTCACATTTAACACGGTAAGCGGCAATTTCAATTCTGTAACCAAACGCACACAAGATTGCATCGCTTCGCGAGCCGCTGCACTACCATCATAAGCCAATAAGGGAGAGCGAAGAGGCGTAAATTCATGCGTCAAAACGAGTAAAGGAGATTGAGTTTTTCTCACCACGCGATCGGCGGTGGATCCCATCAAATCACGATCTAACTTATAATTAAGGCCTCGTCTGCCCAAGAGAGTCAGATCATGGGTTTGAGCCTTATCTGTGATGGTTTTATGCACCACTCCTGTTTCTAGAAAGACTTGGCAAGGGATCGATTTCTCTTGGCATTTGGATTTAAAGATATCCAAAAGGGTTTCCCCTTTTTGCGTCAAAATTTTGCGATTTTCTTCCATGAAATTCATTTGGGGAATGAGCGCCAATGAACCCGAAAGGTCGTAAAGCATGGGACTTTCGAGAGCGATCAAATCCAAGACATGCAGGCCATGCAGAGTCGCTTTTAAGTGTTCTCCGAACCAAAGAGCGGCTTGAGTGACCACTTTGTCTTGTTCGGATCCATCAAGGCATACCAATATTGTTTTAAACATGAATTTCCCTTTATGAGGCTAAAATGAATGGCTCTTCGCTTGAGAAAGCTTTAAATTTCTACATTTAAAGCAACTCTCCTATTGAGGAGTCGATGAAGTTTCGGTAGTATCGTTTCAATTGTGCAAAAAAGGAAGATAGCACACAATGAAATTTTTCGAAAAAATTAGAAATTTTAAACTCTACATCAATGGGATGAGAAGCAATGACGAGGATTTGAATGTTCCCATCAATCCTTTTAGCGGTCGAGTCATCGGTCGCGTCTTCTTAGTTCCCCAAGAATCCCTCATCTTCGATGAGCTCACACCCACCGAAGAAAGCACTCCGTTGATTACGATTTAGCGGGCACCCTCTTCACTACTCTACAGCCACGGGAAGAACTGATTTTTTTAAAACTTTCAGGACGGGTCTTGAAATTCAACCTAGCTCTCGAAGCACAAGAGTAGTGTTCTCAAAGTTTTAAAAAAATCAGTTCTTCCCGTGGCTACTCAACCTTTACAAATTCCTGCTCATCTTTAAAAGTAGCTTGCCCCTTCACGATCACCATTTCATTCTCTTTCAAACCACTTTTCACTTCGATCTTCCCACCGGATTTTGCTCCCAAATCAAGCTCTTTTCGCTCTGCAATTTGGCCCTCCACCACATAAGCATAAGCCTTGCCATCGATGGTCAAAATCGCATCTTCAGGCACCAACAGAGCTTTACGTGTTCCTGTTTGGGGCATAATGGCTAAACCGGGCATTCCCGCTCGGATCTTGAGTTGGGTGTTTGGGACAGCAATTCTGACTTCATAATTTTTATTCTGGGCATCCATCTCTGCAGCGACGTAAACAACTTCGCCCCCAAAGGATAAATCGGGCATTTCATCCACTTTCACATCGATCTTCTCGCCTCGTTGAATGTTTGTGACGGCTTTTTTATCCACTGAAATAGAAAGTAAAATAGGATCAATTTTGACGATTTGAAACAGCACTTCCCCTAAAGTCACCGCCCCGCCTTCCGCTATATTTTTCTTAGAAACCATTCCTGCGATGCCTGCCAAAATCGTGGCGGACTCAATCTTTTTCTCAGTAAGTGCAATTTCTGCTTTGATGCGATCCAAAGTAATTTCATTCGCTCTCGCGATCGCATCAGCATTCTCCGAACCTGCAGGAGCCGTTTCAGGCAAAGCCGCAGCCGGGCCAGGAGGCTCATCCCCTACTTGATCCGGAGAGGGAGAATCAGGACTATCAGGATTATCTGGATTTTGCTCTGCATTCGCTGGAGCTAAGGGTTCTCCATTCGGATTACTTCCGGTGCTCGGGCGGGCACCACGCCCTCCCATAAAAGGTGTTCTCGTGGCTGCCGCTTTAGCCGACAAACCCGCTTCAATCTTGGCTTCTTGCTCCTTGAGGTCCAATCTCTCTTTTTCTAAGAGTAGATTCAATTGTTCCGGATTCAAGGTTGCTAAGGGTTCACCCAAGTTCACCATTTGTCCTTCAGTCACAGGGGCGGTCAGAACCTTGCCTTCAGACTCCGCCTTCACATCCAATTTATCGGAAGGAATAAAATTGCCCTTAATATCGACAATGTCGGGCAGCTCTTCTCGCATGACTTTCATTGCAGCCACTGGATAGATTTTATCGCCCGGTCCAGGGGCTTTTTTCGACTTAGATGAGCAAGCCCCTGATGCGATGAGCAAAGCTAAGAGCAATGTGATAATCGATCGACGCTGAAACACGATTTCCGTCATGATCCTCTCCTCAAATTTCTTAAGAATAGAGCCTAAAAATAATATCAATAGATGAAAAGGCAAAAGCTGAAAGAAGTATATTATTGAGCTATGTTGCGAAAGCAAAGTAATTTTAAGTCTACTGGTGAGAAAGACAATATCATCTTGACCCTCTCTTGACCCGATGTTACAGCCTTTTTCCGAACTGTAACCTCATAAATAGACAAAGCAGTACTGACAAAAAAGGAATTTGCTCTTGTTTTGTCAGTAGCAGGACAGCTTCTAGAAATTCGCTCATTTTCAGGGTTAAATTAAATGGAAAAGTTAGTCAGCTTAGCAAAACGCCGTGGTTTTGTTTTTCAATCAAGTGAAATTTACGGGGGCATCAATGGTTTCTGGGACTACGGCCCAGTCGGTGTTGAGCTCCGCAATAATATTAAACAATTTTGGTGGAAAAGAATCGTGCAATTGCGAGATGACGTTGTGGGTGTCGACACGTCGATTATTTGTCATCCTAAAACCTGGGAAGCCTCGGGCCATTTAGCAAATTTTTCAGATCCGATGGTCGATTGCAAAATCTGTAAAGGACGCTTTCGTGCAGACCAAATCGAAGCGATCCCTTGCTTGAAAAAACCTTCCCTCACTGTTCAACAATGCGCTGTGGATAAAAAAGGCGAAGGCGAACTGACCGAAATTCGTCAGTTCAATCTTATGTTCCAAACCAATGTGGGTGCCGTGCGCGATGATTCTTCTGTTGCTTACCTGCGACCTGAAACTTGCCAATCTATCTTTACGAATTTTAAGAATATTCAAACGGTATCGCGTCAAAAAGTCCCTTTCGGCATTGCCCAAATCGGCAAAAGTTTCCGCAATGAAATCACGCCGCGCAACTTCATTTTTCGTTCGAGAGAATTCGAGCAAATGGAAATGGAATTTTTCATTCACCCCGATGCGACCATCGGCGAAGAGTGGTACAACTACTGGGTGAAAGAGCGTAAACAATGGTTCAGTGATTTAGGAATCGATACTTCAAAACTTCGCTTACGCGAACATGCCAAAGATGAGCTGGCTCACTACGCCAAAGGCTGCACCGACGTAGAATATCAATTCCCTTTCGGTTGGTCTGAACTTGAAGGCATTGCCAATCGCTCTAATTATGATTTAAGCCAGCACATTAAAGTTTCCGGCAAAGACATGAGCTACTTTGATGATGAGAAAAAAGAAAAATACGTGCCGGCCGTCATTGAAACTTCCTTAGGCGTGGACCGTACTTTCCTCACCGTTTTTTCGGATGCTTACCATGAAGAAAAAGTAGAAGGTGAAGAGGACCGATTGGTCTTGAAATTCGCGCCACAGATTGCACCCATCAAGGCGGCAATTTTCCCACTTTCAAAAAAGCTCTCTGAACCCGCTAAAAAGCTAGAACTAGAAATTCGAAAGCATTATAAAACAGACTTCGATGATGCGGGCAGTATTGGAAAAAGATATCGTCGTCATGATGAAATCGGAACACCTTATTGCATCACTTACGATTTTGATTCAGAAACCGATCACTGCGTCACCATTCGTCACCGCGATACCATGAAACAAGAGCGTATCGCATTGGATCAAGTGAAGAATTATTTACGAGATAAATTAGATCTTTAAGTTTAAGGGATTGCACTCATGAGCAAAAAATACGTTTATTTTTTCGGAGCAGGAGTCGCTGAAGGCAAGGCTGACATGAAGAATCTGCTCGGAGGTAAAGGCGCAAACCTTGCCGAGATGAATCTTCTAGGAATACCCGTCCCTCCCGGCTTTACGATTACTACCGATGTTTGTACTTATTATTATCAAAACAAAAATACTTATCCTGCCGAACTTGATTCTGAAATCAAAACAAATTTGAAGAAAATTGAAGAGTTGATGGGGCGTCGCTTCGGCGATGCAAATAATCCTCTTCTGGTATCGGTTCGATCCGGAGCCCGCGCCAGCATGCCCGGCATGATGGATACCATTTTGAACTTGGGGCTCACCGACCAAACGATTCAAGGCATCATTAAAGATTCGGGTGATGAACGCTTCGCTTACGATAGTTATCGTCGCTTCATTCAAATGTATTCGGATGTGGTGATGGGCATTCCTCGAATCCGCTTCGAACATATTTTGGAAGCCCGCAAACAGGAAAAGAAAATTCAACTGGATACCGATTTGACCGCGCAAGATTTGAAGGATTTAGTTCTTCAATTCAAACAACTTGTCCAACAAGAATTAGGAAAAAGTTTTCCAAACGATCCTTGGGAACAATTACAAGGCGCGATTGGAGCCGTTTTCCAGTCATGGATGAACAAACGTGCCATCGAATATCGCCGCATCAACTCGATTCCCGCAGAATGGGGAACAGCCGTCAACATCCAAGCCATGGTTTTTGGAAACATGGGTAACGACTGCGCCACCGGCGTTGCTTTTACTCGCGATCCTTCGACCGGCGAAAAAATGTTCTTCGGAGAATTTTTAGTCAATGCTCAAGGCGAAGATGTCGTCGCAGGTATCCGCACCCCTCAGCCCATCAATATTTTAGGAAAAAGACAAAGTGGCGAAGGCCTTCCTTCGATGGAAGAAGTCTTACCCGTTTGCTACAAAACCCTCGTCGACATTTATCAAAAACTCGAAAAACATTATCGCGACATCCAAGATATTGAATTTACAATCGAGCGCGGCAAAGTTTGGATGCTGCAAACCCGCAATGCAAAACGCACCGCTAAAGCCGCAGTGAAAATCGCCGTCGACATGGTGGCTGAAAAACTCATTTCAGAATCTGAAGCCATTTTACGTATTGATGCCGCACAACTCGACCAACTTTTGCATCCAGCACTTGATCCCAAAGCCAAAAAAGAAATTTTAGGAAAAGGCCTCCCCGCTTCCCCCGGTGCAGCTACAGGCCGCGTCGTTTTTTCTGCAGAAGACGCCGATAAAATGTCCAAAAAAGGCGAGAAAGTTATTTTAGTCCGTATTGAAACTTCTCCGGAAGATATCCACGGAATGAATGTCGCCGAAGGTATTTTAACCGCTCGTGGCGGGATGACTTCCCATGCGGCAGTCGTTGCACGCGGAATGGGAAAATGCTGCGTCACAGGTTTGGGTGCGCTTCAAATCGATTATAATAAAAATCAATTCCACATTGGCGACAAAGCGGTGAAAGAAGGCGATTGGATTACCTTAGATGGTTCAAGCGGAGAAGTGATTTTAGGTCAAGTTCCCACGATTACGCCTTCCCTTTCCGGAGATTTTGCCACGCTGATGTCTTGGGTCGATAAAGCCCGCAGGCTGCGTGTTCGCACCAATACAGATACTCCCCATGACGCAAAAATCGCGCGTCAATTTGGCGCCGAAGGTATCGGCTTATGCCGCACGGAACATATGTTTTTTGATTCGGCACGAATTGAAGCGGTTCGTGAAATGATTTTATCGGAAGACCGCGAAGGTCGTGAAAAAGCCTTGAGAAAAATCCTTCCCATGCAACGCACGGATTTCAAGGGCATCTTCAAGGAAATGAAGGATTTGCCCGTCACCATTCGTTTGCTCGATCCTCCCCTTCACGAATTTTTACCCCACACCCAAGAAGAAGTTCAAAGCTTGTCTAAAACCATGGGGGTTTCGGTTGAGAAATTGAAAAATAAACTCGATAGCCTCAAAGAATTCAATCCCATGCTCGGTCATCGAGGTTGTCGTTTAGGAATCACCTATCCTGAAATTTATGAAATGCAAGTTCGCGCCATTATGGAAGCGGCCTGCGAACTCGCTAAAGAAGATGGCTTTAAGATTATTCCAGAGATCATGATTCCCCTCGTTTCGGATGCGAGGGAGCTTGCCTTGCTCCGAGCCGAAACAGAAAAGGTTTGCGAATCAGTGATGGAAGAAAAAGGCATTAAGCTTCAATACTTGATCGGGACCATGATTGAATTGCCACGCGCCGCGCTCACCGCCGATCGTGTCGCAGAATTTGCGGATTTCTTTTCCTTTGGCACAAACGATCTGACTCAAACCACTTACGGTCTTTCACGTGACGATGCCGGAAAATTCTTGCCGGTTTATGTCGAAAGAAAGATCTATGCAGAGGACCCTTTCGTAGTATTAGATCCGGACGGAGTAGGACTTCTCATTAAGATGGCAACGGAATTGGGTCGTAAAACGAAAGCCAACCTGAAAACGGGAATTTGCGGAGAACATGGCGGTAATCCCCCTTCCGTAGAATTTTGTCATCGAAATGGTTTGGAATATGTGAGCTGCTCGCCTTTTAGGGTGCCGATCGCGCGACTTTCCGCCGCTCAGGCAGCTTTAAAAGAACAAGGAGTGAAAGGTTCCTCCACGGTTTAATTATGCGAAGAATTCATTCATTATTTTTGCTTATCCTTCTTTTACCTGCTTGTGCGGGAGCTCCGATTTTCCCGGATATCTCGCTCAGCACAACGGAACCTGTTCTTGCCCAACCCATTTTCATGTCCATTGATGAAAATCGCAATCGTGGCTACCTCATTAACTCGAACAATGTGGTGGATTACAACAATGCCTCATTGATGGTCTTGGATTTAACAAACCCGGTAGCTCCGGTCGTTTTAGATGTCGTTTCGCTGCAGAATTTCTCGGGTCAGGCTTATTTAGACACCGCCAATCAATTTCTTTATATCGCCAATCGCTTGAGCGCCAACGTGGATGATGCCATTGATCAAATCATCCAAGTCAATGTCAACGAAGCCTCTTCAGAATACTTAAGCATGGTCCAATATGCCACGGATGGAAATCCTTTTGGCATTACCTCGGATGGCACGAATATCTATGTCGCTTGCATTGGTTCAGCGGATCGTCTTCTTCTTTCAAATCTCAATGTCCGCACTCAAGTCAGCTTCAATGTTCAAAACAACCTAGGCGTCACCCTCAATACCTCTGGCACACGTGAACTTGCACTTTCCCCTTCAGGACAATATCTCTTTGTGACCAACCGCACAGATCGCATGTTAATCTTAGACACCAACCAAATTCCCATTCCGGATCCGAATTTAGCAGTGACTTTGGGGGGATCGGTCGCCGTTGTTTATGATTTAGGCAATACCTTGTCGACTCGCGGCATCGTCAGTGACTCCAATTATATTTATGTGGTGGATGGCGCAACGCCAGCCCTTAAAATTTTAGCGGAGCAAAATCTCCCGACTAATACAAGCGGCGTCCCCATTGAAATTCCGATTTCCTCCTTGGTGGTTGCTGAGATTGCACTCAATCAAAACCCCAACGAAGTCGCAGTTGATAGCCTCAATGACCGTGTTTATACAACGATAGCCGATAGCAATGAGCTTTCAGTGGTGGATACTAACTCCTTGACTCAAATCGCACTTATACCCTTAGCCTCTGTATTACCCGTAAATGTTGATCAAGGGATCAACCCTTTCGGTGTTTCCGTCGGACATTTCGGCGGCGTGCCTTATATTTACGTCATGAATTTAAATTCAAACAACGTTTCGATCATTAACGGAAATACGCTTTCTGTCGTAGCCACTTTCCCTCAATGATCCTTTTTCCGAAGGATTCCATGAATTTTAAATCACTCTTGCAAGTCGGGTTTAGCTTATTCCTCTTCAGTATTTTTAGCGCTTGTTCCAACTCCAATTCAGCTCCCAATATTCTCATTGCTCCTCTCGTCATTTCTGTGAATAACACGACCGGACTTGCCGTCGTCGCCGATGCTCAAAACAATAATCTTTCGATCATCACTACCGCGGACAATGATATTGTGGGTGACCAACCCATCATCAGTCAAACAAGCTCGACGATTATCCCCACACTTCCTCAGGATATTTCCACTTTCGCCTTAGCGAATGGCAACACCCGAACTTTCCTCGTCGGCACGGGTGGCTTCTCTGATAACAACACGATTACGGTTTTAGATTATGATCCCAGTGTGACTCGCATAAGTTATGCCTCGATCAATGATATTGTGGTGGGGGCAAATCCAAATGATGAGCTTTTGGGACTTGCGATTAATACGACATTGAATGTCGTCTATGTTTCGGATTACAGCAGCAGCTTAGTCTATGCTTTTGATGCTAATACGGGCCTTGCAATGCCAGGCTCCCCTATCACCGTTCAAGCCAATCCAGGTAAAATGCATTGGAACCCCGACTCGAATTTACTGGTGGTTTCTTCACTTTCTACCAACAGCGTCACCCTGATCAACACCCAAGACCTCAGTTTACCTGTTCAAACTTTGAATGTAGGGGAATTCACCAGTTCTGTAGCTTCTGCCACCAATGGCAATGGCACCGCACTGTTCACCATTTTTCCTCAAAGCAATTCCATTGGAATTTATGATTTAGACTTAAGTAATCCCGCTTCAAGCACTCAACTATTGCCCACGATTGTTCCCCCACCCTTAGGAGCGAGCCTCACCTCAGGAGATGTTTTGTCAGGAGCAGCGACCCTCATCACTGCTTCCACCTTAGAATCCGGAGTTTTGGCGGCTTCATTTACACAATCGACGGGAGATATGGGTTGGATCAATGTTCTAGCGGATTTATCAGGTTATTCAGCAGGTCGCGTCGTTACCTTGAGCGGTCAAAATGCTTACGGAATTTCTATCCAGAATGATTCAAACGGAAATCCTTTGAATGCTTATTTCGCTAGCCCAGGCGGTAGCACGGTAAGTATCGTGAATATTTTGACGAATACTTTTACAGGACAAATTCTTTAATCTAATTCCACGAATTGTTTTGCGTTAGGAACGACCACATTCTGAAATCCCATTTTTTGAATGTAGCCTTGCAAAGCCAGCGATTGTTCTTCATCGCCATGCACAATAAAAATCCCTTTGAGGCGTTTTCCGCAAGCTTCCACGAATTCCAAAAGCTCTGTGCGATCCGCGTGAGCTGAAAAAGAGTTGATGACTTCAACGCGTGCGTTCAACTCACGCTCCACTCCAAAAATTCTTATTTTGCGACGCTTCTCCACAATACGACGACCTAAAGTATGTTGGGCTTGATAACCGATAATCAAAATCGTGTTATTTGGATTTTCAATATTATTGCGAAGGTGATGCACAATTCGACCGCCTTCACACATTCCTGAAGCGGAAATAATGATCATGGATTCCGTCTTGAAATTCAAGGCACGGCTAGATTCAGTATCGGTCAAATAAACAAGATTTTTAAAACCAAAGGGGTCGCCATTTTTTCGAATGAATTCACGCGTCGCTGCGTCGAGCCCATCGGGATGTAATTTAAAAACATCCGTAATCGAAATCGAAAGTGGGCTATCCACATAAATGGGAATTTCCGGAATGAGTTTTTCACGAGTGAGTTGGTTCAGTGTAAAAACTAAGAGCTGAGTTCTTTCGAGGGCGAAAGAAGGAATAATTAACTTTCCCTTACGAGCATAGGTTTCATTCACCACCCGAGCCAATTCTCTCTTCATGGTGTCGATGGGATCATGAAGGCGATCACCGTAAGTGCTTTCGATCATCAAGTAATCGACGCCTTCCGGAGCCTCTGGATTACTCATGAGCGGCATGTGTTTGCGGCCCAAATCCCCTGAAAATGCGATTTTAATTTTCTCGCCATTTTTCTTTTTTACATCGAGAGAGACAATTGCGGACCCCAGAACATGACCTGCATCGAGGAAATTGGCTTTAATTCGAGGAGTGACTTGAAAGCTTCGATGATAATCCACTGAAACATATTGGCTTAAGGATTTTAAGACATCCTGCTCATTGTAGATAGGCAGTACGGGTCCCATTTCCTGATCATACAATTCATGGCGATTAATGTAGTCGGCGTCTTGCTGCTGAATGTATGCCGCATCCATCAACATCACTGAACAAAGATCACGAGTCGCAGGAGTCGAAAAAATATTTCCCTGAAAACCTTTTTTCGCAAGTGAGGGAATGTTCCCGCAATGATCGATGTGCGCATGAGACAACATCATCGCGTCAATTTCATTCACATCGAAGGGAAAGGGAAGATTAGAATTTTTTTCGTAGGATTCTTTGTGGCGGCCTTGGTACAGCCCGCATTCCAACAAGACGCGCTCATCTCCCGTCTCGAGGACGTGCATTGATCCTGTAACTGTTCTGACACCACCTAAGAAGAGCAATCGCATTAAATTAATTATAGTCCCTTCGTAAACGAATGGAAGACTATTCTTAACAATTGCAGGAAATAAATTATTTATTCATGGAATCGAGGAAATCACCGTTGGTTTTTGCGTGCGACATTTTGTCGGTCAAAAACTCCATCGCATCCACCACATTCAGAGGCGCGAGAAGTTTTCGCAAAATCCAAACCCGATTGAGCACATTCTCGGGTAAGAGCAACTCTTCGCGACGTGTTCCGGATTTATTGATGTCGATGCACGGGAAGATGCGTTTTTCCATGAGTTTGCGGTCCAGATGAATTTCGCAGTTACCTGTTCCCTTGAATTCTTCGAAAATAACTTCGTCCATGCGACTACCGGTATCGATCAAGGCGGTCGCGATAATCGTGAGCGAACCACCTTCTTCAATATTACGAGCGGCACCGAAAAAACGTTTCGGTTTATGCAGAGCGTTAGAATCCACACCACCGGAAAGGATTTTTCCAGAAGGAGGAACCACGGTATTGTAAGCGCGCGCTAGACGCGTGATAGAATCAAGAAGGATGACAACGTCTTTACGTTGTTCAACTAATCTTTTAGCTTTCTCAAGCACCATTTCAGCCACTTGAACGTGGCGGGAAGCGGGTTCATCGAAAGTAGAACTAATGACTTCACCTTTCACCGAACGCTGCATGTCCGTCACTTCTTCAGGACGTTCATCGATCAAAAGAACAATCAGCACCACATCAGGATTATTGGCCGTGATCGCGTTCGCCACATTTTGCATCATGATGGTTTTGCCGGTACGAGGAGGTGCAACAATCAAAGCACGTTGACCTTTTCCAATGGGCGTCAGCAAATCAAGCACCCGAGTGGTGTAATTTTTCGCGTCGTATTCTAAATTCAGTTTTTCATTGGAATAAAGAGGCGTGAGGTTGTCAAAAAGGATTTTATCGCGATTTACATCCGAAACTTCAAAGTTCACTCTTTCTACTTTAAGCAGCGCGAAATAGCGTTCACCTTCTTTAGGAGGTCGAACCTGCCCTGAAATCGTATCGCCGGTACGAAGACCAAAGCGTCTGATTTGGGAAGGCGACACATAAATGTCATCCGGAC
Organism: uncultured Pseudomonadota bacterium; assembly: GCA_964556135.1. Classification (GTDB taxonomy): domain Bacteria; phylum UBA10199; class UBA10199; order JADFYH01; family JADFYH01; genus CAYPXN01. Next base: position 132,453 of record CAZKUY010000003.1, on the reverse strand, counting down.
CCGGTAAATAGTTGTAATCGGGCGCTCGTAAAAAACCAAAACCATCGGGTAAAGTTTCTAAAACACCTTCACCGTAAATTTGGCCATTTCGTTCAGTTTGTTTTTGAAGCAGGGCGAAAATTAATTCTTGGCGCTTCATGCCCGCCGCACCTTCGATATTAAATTCGCGAGCCATGTGAATCAGGTCGTTAATTTTCTTATCTTTAAGATCCTTCAGATTCATGACCGGACCGGTAGGCGCTTCGGTATTCGCTTCAGCGGCTAATTCTTCTTCCGTAGGACCACGATCGACGACTTCATATTCTTGTCTACGGTGACCTCCACCACCCCCTCCTCCTCCAGAGTGGCGACGGTGTCCTCCGCCTCCTCCTCCACGACGTTGACGGTGGCCATTTTCATTAGGTCGGTTCATATCATCACTCATAGGGTTTTAGCAGGAAGGCTCATAGCTCGCCCAATGGAATTGAATTCCTTATTCCCGCTCCTTTCATTATTATTAAACTGCATTAATTTTTTTTATGGATATCAAAAGGTTCATTATTAAAATTGGAAGGGTTTTGGTTTTACTTTTAAAACGTTTTTAATTTTCATGATTAGTTAATAAGGCGAGTTTCAACCATTATGATCTTATTCCATTGAAAGTGTCAAGAATTTTGCTTGAATTTTAATCCCTTGAAAAACTTATATATGCCTGTTATCCCCCTTTTTAAGCAATTTTTAACTGTTTTAACACTTCTCAACACATTCAATTCTTATGGCTTCAAAACTTTGGGCGGGTCGCTTTACTCAGCAAACCAATCAGCATGTGGATGAGTTCAATGCTTCGATCAGTTTCGATTGGAAGCTTTGGCCTTATGACATTACCGGAAGCATTGCTCACGTTAAAATGCTCGCCAAACAAGGGATTGTCAGCAATGCCGATGCTAAAAAGATCGAAAAAGGTCTTTCAAGCATCGCCCAAGACATTCAAGACAAAAAATTCAAGTGGAAACTCGATCAAGAAGATGTCCATCTCAATATCGAAGCCGAACTCATCAAAAGGATTGGACCGACCGGCGGCAAATTACACACCGCTCGTTCTCGAAATGATCAAGTCGCGACCGATGTAAGACTTTATTGTCGCCATCAGATACATCTTATCTTTTCTCGACTCATTGATTTTCAAACAGTTTTAGTGAAACTCGCCCATCGTTATGAGCAAACGATTATGCCGGGTTATACGCATCTTCAAAGAGCTCAACCTATTTTACTCGCTCATCATATGTTGGCGTATTTTGAAATGGCAGAACGCGACAAAGAACGTTTAGAAGATTTGCTGAAACGAGTTCAAACTTTACCTCTGGGTGCTGGCGCCCTAGCGGGAACTACTTTTCCCATCGATCGTGCTTTTGTCGCAAAAGAATTAGGCTTTGCGCGAGTCGCTCACAATTCTCTCGATGCGGTCAGTGATCGTGATTTCGTCGTTGAACTTCTTTCGGCTTGCGCCTTGATCATGATGCATTTATCGCGATTCAGCGAAGAACTCATTTTGTGGAGCAGTGCGGAATTTGATTTTGTGAAACTTCCTGAAACTTTTTGCACGGGCTCTTCGATGATGCCTCAAAAAATGAATCCGGATATTCCAGAACTCATTCGAGGTAAAACCGGTCGCGCTTATGGAAATCTGTTTAATCTACTCACGATTTTGAAAGGTATCCCGCTCGCCTACAATAAAGATCTGCAAGAGGATAAAGAGCCCTTATTTGATTCCGCACAAACCACTGAAACTTGCCTTCGACTTTTCACAGAAATGTTGGAAGAAACAAGTTTCAAAGAAGAAAAATTGCTCCGTGCCACTCGAGAAGGTTTTTTACTTGCTACCGACTTCGCAGACTATCTTGCTTCCAAAGGAACTCCCTTTCGAGAATCCCATCATATCGCTGGAAAATTGGTGCGCTACTGTCAAGAAGCTGGAAAATATATCGAAGATCTCCCGCTCGAAGAACTGCAAAAATTTAGCGAAAAAGTTCAAAAGGATGTTCATCAGTGGCTTAGCGTTCGTTCAGCCGTCAATCGTCGAAACAGTTACGGTGGCACAGGACTCTCTCAAGTAAAGGCGCAGATCCGCCGATCCGAGAAAATTCTTGCGAGAAAGAAACCTAAAAATTAAATAACAAATCTTCAGGACGAGTGTAGGGATATCCAAACAAAGGTCATTGTATGCATTTTTTTGAATTCAAAAAAAACAAACTTCATGTGGAACAAATTCCCGTCGAAGAAATCGCTCAAAAAGTGGGAACACCTGTCTATATTTATAGCCATGCCACTTTACGAAAGCATTTTTCCACTTTCAATGAAGCCTTTAGTTCTGTTCCTCATCTTCTTTGTTTCTCCATGAAATGTAATTCGAATATCGCTATTCTCAAAGCCATCGCCAATGAAGGCGGCGGAGTCGACATCGTCAGCGCCGGCGAATTATTTCGCGCCTTAAAAGCGGGCGTGGATCCACAAAAAAT
>CAZKUY010000003.1:45252-129858 GCA_964556135.1 uncultured Pseudomonadota bacterium | reverse complement strand
GTCGAGATTTATAAAAAAGCAAAAGCTTTATCGAATTTAAAAATTGTAGGTTTGGATTGTCACATCGGCAGCCAGCTCACGCAAGTCCGACCTTTCGTGGATGCCTTGAAAAAATTAAAAGTCCTCATCACAAAGTTAAGGCAGCTGGGAATTGAAATTCAATATCTGGATTTAGGCGGAGGACTTGGCATTCGCTACAAAGATGAAACACCGCCCTCACCCAGCATGTATGCAAAAGCGATTTTAAATGAAATTAAAGATTTGAATGTCACGCTTATTTTCGAGCCGGGCCGAGTGATTATGGGAAATTCAGGAATTTTGGTCACGCGAGTCATTTATAATAAAAAAGGCGCTGCCAAAGAATTCGTGGTCGTAGATGCCGCCATGAATGATTTAATCCGACCTGCTTTTTATGGAAGTTTCCATGAAATTAGTCACGTGAATCAGAAAAAAGGTCGGAAGCGTAAAAGTGATATTGTAGGTCCTATCTGCGAATCCGGGGACTTTTTTGCCCAAAATCGCCTCCTTCCTGAGGCAAAAAGAGGCGATTTACTCGCGATCTTCTCCGCAGGCGCTTATGGCTTCGCCATGTCCTCGAATTATAACAGCCGACCCAAAGTTGCAGAGGTACTTGTCAACGACAAGGAATTCCATGTTATAAGGCAACGAGAAACGCTCGACGACTTGATTCGAGGGGAAAGCATCCCTTCTTACCTTCGTTAAAAAAGGGGTATTGTGAAACTTTTTCTCAAAATTGCAGCAGCATTCTTAGCTATTTTTCTTTTAGTGGGAGGAGTGCTCGGATATTTCATTTATAAAAATAAAACGAGCCTCAGAGACATGACCGCTCATTACCTGGCAAAAAGTACCCCGAATGCCATGGAAAGCGCGGCTCAATCCTTCTTGGATTCCTGTGTTAAATCGGCAAAAGAAGAGTTTCAAAAAACCCAGAACGTCACACCTGAGGTCGAAGGAAGGATTCATTCTTTTTGTGATTGTTCCAAAGATGAATTTAAAAAAGTTTTCACTAGCGAAGAAGTCATGAAAATTGGCTTAGGTAAAATGATGGCTCAAAAAATAGATTTGCCTAACGATAAAATCCAAAAAATTGTGGATACTTGCAAAGCAAAATTGAAAACTAATAATTAATTATGACACGAATTAAATTTACAAAAATGCATGGCAACGGAAACGACTTCATTGTCATCAATGCTCTCGAGCAAAACTATCCTGACCTTTCCTCAAAAGCGAAAGCGCTTTGCGATCGACGTTTTGGCATCGGCTGCGATCAGCTCCTAGTCGTTAAACCCTCTGAAACAGCTGATTTGCGCATGCTCATTTATAACAATGATGGCTCTGAAGTGGAAATGTGCGGCAATGGCATTCGTTGTTTTGCGCTTTACGCCAAAAAGCATAAACTCATTTCCGGAGAAGAACTCACTGTCGAAACCTTAGGCGGCATCAAGAAAATTAAAATTTTGCATCAGCTCGTAGAAGTCGACATGGGCGAGCCTATTTTGAAGGCTCCACTCATCCCTGTGAATCTTGACGGCATGGTGATTGGCAAAAGCATGGATTTAAACGGCCAACATTACTCCATCACTTGCATCAGCATGGGTAATCCTCATTGCGTTTTATTCGTGGAGAATGTGGACGACTATGCCGTGAAAAAAATTGGGCCGATTTTTGAGAATTACTCTTTGTTCCCTAAAAAGATTAACGTGGAATTCGCCCAAATCCTCGATAAAAGTTCCATTAAACTTCGAGTGTGGGAACGTGGTGCCGGTGAAACATTAGCCTGTGGCACAGGGGCTTGCGCTACAGTCGTCGCCGCCGTATTAAATGGCCATACGAGTCGCAAGGTTAACGTAAGACTTCCTGGTGGCGATCTTGAAATCACTTGGAGCGAGAAAGATAATCACGTTTATATGCTAGGAGCGGGCGTCGAAGTATTTGAAGGTGAAATTGATATTTAAGGATGGAGAAAACATGAGCGCATTATTTACAGGTAGCATGGTCGCACTGATTACGCCTTTCAAAGGTGGAAAAATCGATGAAGCGGCTTTACGTAAGCTCATCGATTTTCAAATCCAAAATGGTACATCCACCTTAGTTCCTTGTGGCACTACGGGTGAGTCCGCCACGCTTTCCCATGAAGAGCATGACCGCGTCATTGAAATCACGGTCGATCAGGCACAAAAACGCGCCAAAGTTTTAGCAGGCACGGGGTCGAATTCCACGAACGAAGCGATTCGCCTTACACAAAATGCAAAAAAAGCGGGCGCGGATGGCGCGCTGCTCATTAATCCTTATTATAATCGACCCACTCAAGAAGGTCTGCGTCAGCATTTCGAAGCGATCGCGAAGGCCGTCGATATTCCTCAAATGCTCTACAATATCCCGGGACGCACGGGCGTGAACATGCTTCCTGAAACAGTGGCGAGCTTAGCGAAGATTCCGAATATTGTAGGCATTAAAGAAGCGAGCGGAAACTTAGTACAGGCCAGTGAAATCATTGCCGCCTGTCCCAAAGACTTCACGCTTGTTTCCGGAGAAGACGCTTTGACTTGGCCTCTCTGCGCCATTGGCGCGCAGGGTGCGATTTCAGTCACCGCAAATATTCTCCCAAGGCTTTGTGCGGATCTTTGGCAGGCCTACTCTCAAGGTCAATTGCAACGCTGCAGACAAATTCACGACGAGTTGTTGGAAATCAACAATGTGCTGTTTATCGAAACCAATCCAGCACCCATTAAAACAGCATTATCTCTCATCGGCCTTTGCAGTGATGAAATTCGCTTGCCTTTAGTGAAGATCAAACCCGAAAATGCCGAAAAGCTGAAAAGCGTTCTCAAAAAACATAAACTCCTTTAGAGGTTTTCAAAATGGCAAATCTCATCCTCTGTGGCATTTCTGGCCGGATGGGTCAGCGCATGGCTGATCTCGTTCAGCACTTTCCAAAACTACAGTTACTGGCAGGCATTGAGCGTGCAGGTTCTGCTGCGATTGGAAAAGCAGCGGGAAAACTCGGCGTCGTTGATAACTTAGCTTCCATTATTGATCAAAGCGATGTGCTTATTGATTTCACTCATCCCGAATCGACTTTAAAACATTTGGAACTTTGCGTGAAACATCAAAAGGCTTTGGTGATCGGCACGACAGGTTTTTCTGAAAGCGAAAGAAAAAAAATTCTTGAAGCTGCTCAGAAAATCTCTGTGGTTTTTTCTTCCAACATGAGTGTCGGCGTGAATGTGATGTGGAAAATTATTGCCGAAGCCACGAAGGCTTTGGGTCCCTCTTACGACATCGAAGTTTTAGAAATGCACCATCGCCTGAAGAAAGATGCGCCCTCTGGCACCGCCATGACCACAGCCGAAGTATTGGCTGAAGCGAGCGGCAGGAATCTTTCGAAAGATGCTATTTATGCTCGTCAAGGCATGATTGGCGAACGTAAAGCCAATGAGATTGGTATTCAAACTTTACGAGGTGGCGATGTGGTCGGCGACCACACCGTTTATTTTGCGGGCATCGGGGAGCGCCTCGAAATCACACACCGCGCCACTTCGCGAGATACTTTTGCTCAAGGTGCTTTGCGCGCCGCAGAATGGTTGATTGGAAAAAAACCTGGCCTCTATAGCATGCAAGATGTGCTAGGTCTCAATAATGAAAAATCCTCTTAAACTCTTTGGTATCACTTCTTTACTTATTCTTGCTTTGAGTGCTTGCGGTGGACTGTCTTCGTCTAACGATCCTGATGCGATTCCTTCTGCATCGCCGCTTCAATTTGATTTTGATGAAAAAATGAAACTTGCGTTAGGTGGCACACTTCCAGGTTGGGATGAAGTGGTGATCAATCACATTGGCCCAACTGATGCGGTGTTATTAGAAATGATTCCTCGAGAAGTCATCAGCGCCGATGTGGTGGACGCAACAAACGAAAGTCTTACTTTCAAAATTCATCCTCAGCTTGCAGGCATCGCTCAAATCCGTTACCGGGTGAATGGAGTTCTCCAGGATAAAACCATCAAAGTGATTATTCCCCCCCAAGAAATGATTCAGGTCTTAATGGGAGAAGCGCGTTCGATTATTCCGCAAGAAACTACGCTCGATTCCGAAGGTCGCGTCGATCGCACGAGCACTTCCTTCACTGCGCAAGCCTTGCTTAGTGTCGCTCGCAATAGAATCAAGTTGATCGAAGATAATGATGATCCCAGTTTGTTCGTTGTGGACACGCAAGCTTTTACGAATGCCGATTTGGCAGAGCGCTATCGTTTGGTCATTCAAGCAAATGCGAATGGAATTTATCAATTCTCTCCAGCAGACCCGGAGGATCCAAGCTTTGATGCTTATACGCAAGCAGCGCAACGTCCAGGTTTAGAAGGCACTCGCTTGAATGTGTATGATCAAGCACTGCTGAGCGCAGCAGATATCTTCGATGAAAGTTTGGCGGATAATACGCAAGAGAGTTTTGGTTTTTATAGTCCCACTCAAAGTGAATATGAAAACTTACTCAGCGGATTAAACTCCACGGAATTACCCGAAGACGTGGGTCGCTCGGATGATATTTTTCCTGCCTTAGCCCCCATTCAAATTCTCATCTTAAATGAAATTTCTCCTCAAACTTTTGATGCTAACCTTCCCTCTTTTGTCTTCGTGAAAAGCCGCAGCCCCTCTGAAAACGCAGTTATTCGACTCTAAATAGATGTCTAGACGCGTCATAGATAATGGAAGTCAATATTGACCAAATCTAAGCACTCCAGTACTCTAAGAGAAGATGAGTCACTTAAAATGGAACATGGCTTATATTGGAATTGGATCGAATGTGGGCGATACTGCCCAGAACTGTCTCCAAGCCATTCAAAGCCTGCATCAACATCCTGACTGCGAAGTCTTAAGAGCCTCTTCTTTCTACGAAACGGAACCCCTTAAATTGCACACCGCAGACAATCCCGCTTGGTATGCAAATGCTGTTATTAAAATCCGAACTTACTTGAATGCTTACCGGCTTTTTCAATTTTTGCAGGAAATTGAGCAAAACATGGGCAGACCCACTCAACGCGAAAAATGGAGTCCGCGTGTGATTGATTTAGATTTACTTTTTTTCAATGATGATTTGATTAAGACAGAAACTTTAAAAGTTCCCCACCCCGAAGCCCACAAAAGAAGATTTGTATTAGAGCCACTCGTGGAAATTGATCCGGACTTAATCCATCCTATTAAAGGCATCAGTGCCAAAAAACTTTTGGAAAGTCTCACTGACAACCACAAAGTCATTCCACTTTTTAAAATTTATTTAAGTCGCAATGCAGGCGAAAATCTTCAAGCGATTTCTCAAGAAGTCTAAACGATTGAGTCAGAGTTTAAGGATTCTTCTTTTTTATCGACCTTCTCTTCTTCAGCGGAAGCAGAAAAATTTTGTGTCATTCCCTGAATAAATGGAAGAAGCGTGTTTTTTAAAATATCCGAGGTCGCTTCAAAAAGAATAGGAAACAAGAGAGCGCTTAAAGCAGAAGATTGCTTTGGCTTTTCTGTTTTTTGATTTTCATCTTGGACAGGGACTTCAGGGCTTGGAAAACTTTGAATTCCTTGAGCTACGATAAAACCTACACCTGCCGCCATGCTGGTCGATTGATAAGGATGGTCTTTAGTCCACTGAACAACATTCACTTTACCCAACACTCCTTTGATGAGAGATTCTGCACCACGCATAAAACGTTCTTTAGCTTGCTCCGTTTGTGCCTGCAGAAATTCTTTTTCACTGTCTCCAGTAATTTTTTTCGGCATAAGCATTAAATCAGTTTTAGTATTTTTCTGCATATTGCCTCACCTTCTGCTGCAATGAATTCTTTCTGAGCTTGAAAAGGGTGATTTTAATAGAAAGTATTGCCAACAAAATAAAAAAACCACCTGTAGCCAAGTAACCAAAAGCTGGATTCATTCCAACGGCCGCATTAATGCCTAAGACCATCCCATACATCATGAAACAAATGGCTACAAATAAGGTGCCATACATGAGGCTAGACAAAAAAAGTCCGAGAATCACCTTAAAGGAAAATTCTCGGACTGTAACTTTTGTGGAATCTAGACGAGAAGAAAAATAGCAAAAGAGCGATTGTTTCATTTCAGAAAGTTGAAACTCCCAATCTATCACAGGGGCTCGCGTCGCCCCCTCAGCGCCTGTCGGCTGAGGGTCATTCACAGGAGCGCTCTTAACGAACTGCGCCTCAACATCGAACTCTTTTTCCATTTCGCACCCTTTCTCATTCAAAAGAACTTAGACAGATTGAACAAGAGATCTATTTACGGCGCCATAACAGACCGACCACTAAGCCGACCGCACCTGCAATCGCTAAAGCTCGGATGGGATTTTCAAGGATTTGTCCTTGTAAATTTTGTTCCATCTTCTGAAGTTTTTCTTTTCCTTCTTCATAATATTCCGCTGAATTTTCACGAATCATATCCACTGCATCGTTTGCGATATTCTTGGTGATTTTTCCAAGATCTTGTACGTCACCGTTAATTTCGGTCACTTTATCTCGGAAATCATTGGTGTGTTTTTTGAACGGATTTTGATTTTGATTTGTATTAGCCATATGAACATCCTCCATCTTTTATTATTTTAAATAATTAATTATTGATTATTATAAATTACATTAACTCTCATCGCAACATCTGTAAGAGCTAAGCGCTTAATCTTTGTCACTCAGGCTTTGAAATTGAGCGAGTTGTTTTTCAGCTTCATCCTTAGCAATTCCATACTTCTCTTGAATCTTACCAGAAAGCTTATCTTTCTTGCCTTCAATAATATCCAACTCGTCATCCGTGAGCTTTCCCCATTTTTCTTTCACTTTACCTTTGAATTGTTTCCAATTCCCTTCAATTTGATCCCAGTTCATTTTGAATCTCCTTAAAAATTAATCATGAATATAAATTTCTGATTCTAATCTAGGAGGAAATAAGTAAAAGAGCAATCAGGGGGAGCTGTATTTTTAACTAGGGGATTCACCCATACTGAACTGAGGATTTAACCTTTCTCAGCTAATGTCCATTTAATGGCATATTGGATGAGTTCATGGGCACTCTTGAGATTCAGCTTATTTTTCATGTTCGCATAATGGGATTCGACTGTTTTTACACTGACGTGCAGTTCTTCCGCGGTCTGACGGGTAGAAAAACCTTGCCCCAACAATTGCAGCACTTCTAATTCACGATCACTTAAATTTTCAGAGGATGAACCTGAAGAGGAAGATCCACCTGCGATGAGTTTATGCACCAAAGTATCTCTCATCTTATCGCTCACATAAATATCACCACCTAAAACTTTTCGAATGGCAGCAACAATATTATCCGTAGCCTCTTGCTTCATAAGATAGCCCTTGGCACCCGCTTTTAAAACGCGTTCTACATAGAGAGATTCATCATACATCGACACAATTAAAATGGGCATTTTGGGATAATGAACAAGAATATTTTTGGTGAGTTCAATTCCACTCGTGCCCGTTAAGGACACGTCAATAATTGCCATGTCGGGCTTTACTTGTTTGATGACTTTCATCGCCTCCGCTGCATCGCCCGCTTCACCTGCAAGCATCATATCTTCTTCTTGATTGATGATTTGGGCAAGGCCTTGTCTCACAATGGGATGATCATCCACCACAATGACTTTTACTTTTTCTCTTGTTTTTTCTTCTTTCACTTTAGATGTCACTTTACTGGTCATAATACTCCCTTGTTTATATAACTTTCTTATCTTCTTCCGATTTTTTCATAGAACAGGTCAAAATGGTTCCATGAGGCTCATTCGGCCCGATTTGCAAATCTGCGGAGAGCATACGTGCCCTATATTTCATGATGTGCAATCCAATTCCTTTGGAATTCTTCAACTCATTCATCAAACCATTTCCATCATCTTTAATTTTTAAAACAATATTCTCTCCCTCATCAAATAAACTCACTTCGACATTTTGCGCCGATCCATGTTTAGCTGCATTCCCAATCGCTTCCTGTGCAATACGGTAAAAGTGTGTCGCCGCATTATTATCGCTCACATAGATGGGCTGAGGACATTCGAAGTGCACATTGATATTCAGAAGGCTTTGAGATCGAGAAGTCAAATCTTCTAGCGATCGCATCAAAGACGCACCCTCCAATTCAACTGGGTAAAGTCCTCTTGCCATATCTCGTGCTTGTCCGACCGCCTGGTGAAGCATTTCAGCAATCTTTTTCAATTCATCGACTTCTTCGCTGCCCTTCTTCTCCATTTTTTTTGCCAAGACTTTAGTGATCATTAAAATTCCCGCTAAATTCTGACACACCCCATCGTGCAATTGAGAACCGAAGCGTCTTTGTTCTTTAAGACTGATTTCCAGAATTTCTTCTTCAACTTTTTTACGTTCAATGATTTCAGCTTCAAGAATTTGATTGCTTTCAAAAAGCTCTAAAGTTCTTTCCTGAACTCTTCTTTCCATTTCTTCGTAAGCGAGTTGCAAAGCCTTTTCAGAAGTTTTCCTGTCTGTGATATCAATCGCAAAACCTAGCATCCTGAGAGCTTTTCCTTGTGGATTATAGAAGACTTGTCCTCTTCCATGAATCCAATGAATACTCCCATCGGGCCAAACGATTCGAAATTCAATATGATAATCTAAATGTTCATCGATCGCTTTTTGAATATTTTGCTGCACCGATTTACGATCGTCAGGATGTACAAACTTTGAAAATTCATCGAAAGTTCCTCCAAAAGCACCCTTTTGAAGTCCATGCATCGGCTCAAGATTTTCAGACCAACGCACCACATTGGTCTGTAGGTCCCAAGACCAATATCCCATGCGTGCGGCTTGCAGAGCGAGTTTGAACTGTTGCTGACTTTCTAGAAGAGCTTCCTCTGTTTGTTTTCTTTCAATGAATTGGCCAAGCTGACTACCAATGGCGTCAAAAACTTGGAGAGCATCCTGATCTAAACTTTTGATTTCCTGACTGAAAAATTCGATAACACCCAAGACTTCTTCACCCAACATAATCGGAAAAGCGAAAGCACTACAAAGGCCCCCTTTAATGGCGGAAGCACTGCGGGGTAAATTCGCAGTCGCTACGTCGGTCACCCAATAGGGCAGCCCACTTTTATAGACAATTCCTGTCAAGCCTTCCCCTAAAGAAAATTCCCGGTGGAGGGTCTCATCAAGAAACTCTTTTACATCTACATCAGAGCCCACCCAAGTTTCTTGGCAGATAATTTTTTTATTTTCCTTATTAACTTTCCAGAAGGCACCAAAACTCCAACCTAAGTCTTCCGCAATGGCTTGCAAGATTCTGGGCATGCCTTTGGATAGATTCGGAGCAAAGGCTAGAATTTGCGTAATCAAATATTCTGTTTTAAAAAAAACATCCATTTCCCACCCTTATCAGACAACTGTTGGGCTTATCTTTGCAGGCTAACTTCTTCTATCTGATGCTGTAAAGTGCATCTGGCAAATTACTTAAAAAATTTCTAAACTCTTGGCCCTTTCTCTGATAAAGTAATTTAACTATTACAGTCAACCTGAGTGCAAAGGAGAAATTATGAGCGATAAGCCCTTCTTAACAGACATTAAAACCCTTCGAGAACGTGCCCGCAAACACATTGAAAATGGAGCTGTCACGGAAAGTTACAAGGCAGATCGTCTAAAAGTGTTGCAACTCCTCAACGAGGCCTTAGCCACTGAAATTGTTTGTGTCCTTCGCTATAAAAGACATTTCTTCATGGCCTCAGGCATCAATGCCCCTCAAGTTTCAGCGGAATTTTTAGAACACGCCAATGAAGAACAAGGTCATGCTGATTTAATCGCTCAACGTATTGTTCAATTAGGCGGTGAACCTAATCTTTCGCCGGAAGGTCTTCTCATGCGCAGCCATGCAGAATACGTCGAAGGCAATAATATCCGTGAGATGATTGAAGAAGATCTCGTCGCCGAAAGAATTGCCATTGAGAGCTACGGTGAAATGATCCGCTTCATCGGTAATGACGATCCCACAACACGTCGCATGTTAGAAGGTATTCTCGCCATGGAAGAAGAACATGCTGACGATCTGGCCGATTTACTCAAGAAAATATAATATTTTCAACTCATGTGCTTATGTTGACTTTGTTCTGGCTTCAGTTTCGACGTTGATTCTGCATTTAAATTAAAATTAATATCAGAAACATTGATCGCGCCTGCATTCGTGAAAATTTCTTTAATATGCTCACGCTTTTCTAATTCTTCTTCACGGGTATTCACCGAGATAAGAGTCCAGCCCTCTTTTAATTTGTGCTCATAAATTTTGGCTTCGTATTCGGGCAGACCCAAACCGGCAAAAACTCCTGCGCATCCACCGACTGCAGCACCCAGAGCCGTTCCACCAATGACTGCCATGAGAGGACCTGCTGCAAGGAAGGGTCCGACACCAGGAATAGCAAGGCTCCCTATGCCGACGAGCCAACCTAAAATTCCTCCCAAAACTCCACCGGCGCTGGCACCAGCACCGACACCTTCCACGAGATTTGCATCTTTTTCGATGCCAACTTTTTCTGTTTTTTGTGAATCTAAGGTGGGGGACAAAATAGAAATGTCCTTACTCGAAAATCCTTCGGATCTTAATCTTTGAAGGATAATTTCAACTTCGACCATTCCAGGAACCGTACAAGATGTGCTTCGCATAAATACCTCCGCGATTTTTTCCCTTCCTCGCATTTTTCAAGAACAATCCTCTTCATAAGCATAGTGGCGAGGGAGAAAGATCAATGCTGATTACTTTGCTTGTCTGCCACCGAATCTTTCTCCGTGTTGTGGACGCGCTGTTTAGCGTCCTCTACACCTCTCGCATCATTTGAATTTCCCGAATTTTCATCACGTCTCACTGACTCTTGATCTTGTTCAGGAAGAGTCACACGTGGGCCCATAGCTGAATGATTATTTAAAATCATAATGGCCTTCTAAAACGCGGCACAATTAATGAAATTAAGAATAAAATTAGGAAAATGAAAAAGAGAATTTTCGCGATCGATGTTGCACTGGCGGCAATTCCGGTAAAACCGAATAAAGCTGCCACGAGAGCAATGACGAAAAATACGACTGACCAGTAAAGCATAAAGCCTCCCATGAATGACTGTTGAACTAAAACAACGACACATTTTCAATGTAATGGAGGTTCGTTTTTTAAACAATCGGGGCAAGCAGGTTTATGCACTAGGGGAAAACCCTAAAAATATTTTCTTAAGGAAAGTCTATGATCTTAATAGTTTTTTTTTCGATGGACTGTAAAGAAGCCAGGAGTCATCGCCTGCGGAGAGATAGATACTTTCTTCCTGCATTTCTTGCGCTAAGGAAACAAGAAAATCTTCTAACACCTTGATACTTTTTTTATCCAGAAGTGACACTTTATATTCTTTGTGCTCACCGTAAAATTCGCGTCCGGCTGTATTTTTCCAATATCCAAAAATATTACCCGCGGCGGCCGTATAACCATTGAACTTTTTCAGCAAAAAATCGTGAAGCTTGTCCTCTAAAGTAAGACCCCGTTTGCTACGTTTTTTGAGCTTTAAAGAAGGTAGCAAAAAAACAATCATCGTCCCTAGATTTTCTTTCTCATATTTCATAGTCGCTCCAAAACAGATTTTGCCATGAAAAGATGAGAAATCATAAGAAAATTCTCAGGAAGAGCAATTGACCCTCTTTACGGACTTCGGTAAGGGTAGAGAACATGTTTGAAATTATCCTCATAGCCATATTGCTTTATTATATTTATCAAAAACTTTCGAAACGAGGATCGAAAAAGGTTAAAAGCAAGAAATCACCGCGCTTTCATGCTTCTTCCTATCCGCCTCCTCAAGCGGCCGATCGTGTGATTGAAGAAATGAAGCGTTGCCCAGCTTGCGGCACCTTTAATCCAAAATCCTATGCGCTTTTGTTTCAAGGCGAGTTTTTTTGCAGCATGGAATGTAGGAATCAGAGGAATTGAATTGCTTCAGACTTCGCTTAACACTATGTTAACGAGGAATGATTATTAAGGAGAGGATGAACTCATGAAGTTTTTTATCGATACCGCAGACGTAAAAGAAATCAGAGAAATTTGGGATATGGGATTGATTGACGGTGTTACCACCAATCCTACTCTGGCCGCAAAAACAGGTCGCAACTATGACGAAACCATTCAAGAAATTTGTGGAATCGTCGATGGACCGATTAGCGCCGAAACGATCAGCCTCGATTTCGAAGGCATGATGAAAGAAGCTTATCATTTTGCTAAAATCCATAAAAATATCGTCGTGAAAATTCCCATGACTTTGCCCGGCATGAAAGCGGTGAGCCAATGCAGCAAAGAAGGAATTAAAACGAACGTCACTTTAGTGTTTAGTCCCAATCAAGCATTACTCTGTGCCAAAGCGGGCGCCACCTATGTCAGCCCTTTTGTAGGAAGATTAGATGATATTTCTCAAGAAGGCATGGAGATCATCAGCGAAATCCGACAAATTTACGATAACTACGCCTTTGACACTCAAATTCTCGTCGCTTCAATTCGTAATCCCATTCATGTCAAAGATTCCGCCCTCATCGGCGCAGATGTCGCCACCATGCCTTATTCGGTGATTAAACAACTGGCGCAACATCCTCTCACTGAAATCGGAATCGAGAAATTTTTGAAAGACTGGGAAAAAGTTCCAAAATAATTTTTAGGGAAACTACAAATGATGGAAAACCAACCCATACTCGGAAATCCAATATTGAACCCACCTCAAAGTCGATCGGGTTGCGGTTGCTGCGGATGTTTGTCGGGTTGCCTTTTCATGTTGATGCTTCCCTTCGTCATTCTAGCGGTGCTTTATTTTACCATCGACATGGGTAAAATGGCCGATACAGGTTTGAATTGGTGGTACCGAGATGTGGTCCGCGCTCGGGTTTTAGAACCTTCCCTACCCTCTTCACTCACTCCCCAACAAAAGCAGGACGCGCTCCGAATGGCGGATCAAGTCGTCGATGACTACATGAACTTGCCCGAAAGCGAAAAAAAATTAATCCGCAGCGAAGTGCTAACTTATATTTATTATGATGTTCAGAAGAAGCCTATTCCCCCCGCGGAAATCAGTCATTTGACGAATTTTATCGACGGACAAAAGCGTAAGCTGCAGAATAATCCCTTGTTTCCACTTTTAGATAAAACAAGCCCGCCCTTACTAAGTCCCACTAAACCCATGGGCATGTAATAATCGAGGTCTGCTCTATGTCAAACTTGACTCGTTATCCGAATCGTTTTTTCCATGATTATCAAGATAGACTGGAAGTCAGTCATATTGAAAAATGGCTGAAGAGCGTCGATGAAAAAATCAACGCCGCAAAATCAAGTGACGACTGGATAGATGCGATCTACTATTGGAATGAAGTGAAATGCCATGTCGCCACCCATGCTTCGCAAATCTCCCTGCAATTTTACCGCAACACTCAAGATAAAAAAAATATTGCCGAAGAGGAAAGACTTCACCAAGAACTCGAGCCCCCTTTCGCCAGGCTCTGCGCGCCGATACGAGAAAAAATTCTAAACTCCCCGCAGCGCAAGGCTTTGGAAAGCAAATTTGGATCGCAATATTTCATACAACTTCAGATTCAACAAAATTCTTTCCATCCGGCCAATGTAGAACTCGATGCAAAAGTGAATCAATATATCTCTGAATACACCCAACTGACGGGCAGCGGAGAGTTCGAGCTAGAGGGGAAAAAATATCCTCTTCCGAACTATAAAAAATTTTCCTCTCATGAAAATCCTAAACTCCGAAAAGAAAGTCTGCAGAATTATGCAGGATGGTTTCTTGCCAATCGCGATCCTTTAGAAAAAATTTATGACGAATCCATCGCGCTCCGAAATCAAATGGGAAAAAGTTTAGGTTATGAGAATTTCATTCCCTTGGCTTACATGCAGATGAGACGCGTCGATTACGGCCCTCAAGAAGTCGCTGCTTTTCGTAAACAAATTCAAGAAGTCATTGTTCCCATCGCTCATGAAATCCGCAAAAAGCAAAAAGCAATGTTAGGCGAAAGTTCCATCAACGTTTGGAACAGTGATTTTTTTCCTGAATGGCGTGCCTCGAAATTAAAAGTAGAAATTGACGAACAGGTCCCTGCTTCACTCAAAGCATTCCAAGCGATTCACCCTAAACTCGGTAAACATTTCCAGGATTCGATTACGCATGACTTGATCGACGTGCCTTCGCGCGCCGGAAAAGCACCTGGCGCCTTCTGCACCGACTTCCCTGATTATCGTGTTCCTTTTATTTTCCTCAACAGTGTGGGAGAAGGCTCCGACATCACCACCATTTTGCATGAAAGCGGCCATTCTTTCCAAGCTTGGGAAAGCCGCCACATCGACATGGCAGAATTGCGCTGGCCCAGCTTAGAAGCCTGTGAAGTGCATTCCATGAGTATGGAGTTTTTGGCTTATCCACACTACGAACTTTTCTTTGAAAAAGAAGAAGCAGAACGCTTCAAGCGTTTCCATCTCGCCGAAAGCCTCTTGATTTTACCTTACATCGCAGTCGTCGATGAATTTCAGCATCGCGTTTACGAAGGAACTGCTGTCGGCGCCGAAGGACGTGCAAAAGTCTGGGAAGAGCTGGAAAAAAAATACATTCCCGATTTAGATTTCAGCGACATTCCTTTCTGGCGAAAAATCCGCTGGCTGCGTCAGCTTCATATTTTCCACAATCCTTTTTATTACATCGATTATGCAATCGCTCTGGTCGGAGCCTTGCAAATTTGGGTGCAAAGTACCAAGGATAAAGATGCAGCGATGGATAACTACCTCCATCTTTGCCAATTGGGCGGCAGTCTGCCCTTGAAAGAATTTTTCAAGGCTGGCAATTTAAAGCTCCCTTTTGAAGCAGGTGTTTTAAAGAATTTAATGGATCAGGTACTTAAGATTGAACCTTTGCTTGCTTAAACCTCATCCAAACGATTTCTATTTTTTCTTTTCTTCAATTGGCGATGCCCCCATTGAATGAAAGGCGACATTTCATAGAGGGTGATTCCAGCTAAAATAGGAAAAAGCGTGTAATGAAATTGGCGTGAATAATAATCACAGATGCCCATCGTCGTCATAATGCCTGCGGCTCCGCTTAGAAGGATTTTATTTCTTAAAATCCCATCCAACACTTCATCCGTGAGTTTAGAATATCTTAAAGGGGAATACATGTTTGCACCCGCAAGAGTAGCTACCACGCCAAAAGCTTCTGGGTGTGATCTCCCAAACGCTAGATAAGTTGCAAATAAAATAAGGGGCATGACGGTAGAAGGTCTACCCAACAAATCTTGATCGTTCCCTAGCAAAGGATTATTGAGAATATCGCGCGGCGGCAGAGCATCTCGATGGGCACCTGTATGACTTCCAAGAAATTCATAAGTGCCAAAACGCAAAAAACAATTAAGGGCTATGACACTCGCACTACTGTATGCAGCCAAATCGCTCCCAGAAGTTTTAAGAGCGACAAAAGCAAAAGCGGCACAAAACAGGCCATAATTCGCAAAATCAGCGAAAGAGTCTAAGGAAGCGCCCACTACATGTGTTGCCTTGAGCTTTCTGGCTACAATCCCGTCTCCTTTATCTAAGAACATGGCCGCTATTTGCACCGCACCCGCCAAAATAAAATGGATTCGCGTGGGCTGCACCGTATCCAAAAAGATGCCAAAGCCTACAACAGACATGAAGAAAGCGCTGGTTGTCATTCCATTGGGCACCAAATGTTTTAAGTTTAAAAATGGAAGGTGTTGCAATTTTGGATTACTTAAGAAATTCTCGAACGCTTCTCTACTGCTTGCCAAAATTTCTCTTTTTTGTCGGATTGTTTCAGAGGAGATTTCAGTCTTATTTAACTGCACCTCCAACGCGTGACTAAGTCTTAACAAATCTTCCCTGACATGCTCGCAGCCTTCAACTGTTGCCAACCTTTCAAAACGCGCATCTTTGCAAATCCTAAGATGGATTTGAATTCGTCTATTCAACATCTCATTCGTTCTTTGGAGGGTGGGATCCACAGGATTTGGATTTCCCGTATCAGGAGAAGACGAACTTACTTCTCCTCTTAAATCCGTACGCATTCCTAACATTTGGGGAGAAAGCTCTCTAAAGCCTGCAAACTCTCGGGTATTTTCTCTTATCGTTCGTCTGGCTTCGTGCGCCAAATCCACATTTCTTTCCCATTGGATAACACCCGGCATGAAATGCATTAAACTCATGCTGGCCTTCATCTGAATATCCAAGACACTCGCTTCTACTATCTTATCCATCCAGTTTCTTGAATCGATCTCCGTGAATCCCAGGGCGGCACTTGCATGGTTGGCCGCAAGCATAGCTGTCACATTGCCTGCATGCTGAAACATTTGACTTCCACCCACGGTGGCCATCCCCATACCCCTCATCGCTCCAAAATTCAGAAGGGAAGAAACCCAAGCATTTTTCAAACCCTCTGGACCTTCCCATCGAAGCAAGGATCGCTCCCCTACTTCAAAAATAATTCTCAACAATCTTTCCGAACTCACATAACTTCCGGCTTCTGCTGTCAAGGCCGCACCGTGGATCCCCCCGTTGATCAAGAGAGCAGCTATGCGGGATTGTCCCATACTATTTCCCAAGACAGAAAAACCTAATCCCCGAACCACTCGAAATGCAGTGCTTCCTACAAATACCGCGGCAAGGGGATATGGATCGGAGACCCTCTCCGCAAAGCCTCCAACAACTGTATCGAGAGCCATTTGAGCTACCGTAAATTCTTGGACAGAAGATGGAGATAAAAAATGATGAGTCGCTTTCATGAATAAAACCTAATATTGCATTCTATTGGATACCCTGGATCTTTCGTCGTTTAGCGAAAGAGGTTGCTAAAAACACTTTAAGTGCTCTCCAGTACACAGACAGTTTTGTGCCGATCAAACTTGCATCTCACTTTGGAATTTTCTGTTTCTATGGCATTTTTAAGGACCCTGATCAGGAACGACCAGTTTGGAGGATTTTCAAAGCAAAAAACTTCTTTTCAGAAAATATTGGTACGACGTCGATGTTCATCCAAATGTGAAAGGAATTGACACCATGGAAGCGTTAAACTCTCGATCTTTTTGAAAGTATTCCTACCTACTTTGCTTCCCATGACGGAGCTTTTCCCAGAAGAAATGCGCGAAAATTAATTCCAATTCACTCCACAACCGCCCAAAGCTGCTACTTTCGCCTGGATATTTTGCCAAACACCCGGCTGATTGCTGCCCCATTCCGAGTGATACATATTTTCGAGATCCGAAATATTTGGATAAACTCTCTGGAAAAATTCATTGTATAAATAGGATTGGTTGAAAGGCAGCGTGGTGTCTTTATTACAATAGTAAAACTTCAGCATGCCCTTGGGCAAATGCTTCAACATTGAATCGACGCCTGGCTTGGCGACGGCTTTCATGTTCTTCGCATAATATTCGTCTTTTTGTTCCTGAGTGAGATTGGGATCATTCACATCATACTTTACCACCCAGGTCTTATAAATCGCGTCCGGGATGAGAACTTCAGAAGTGGGAACTTCGGGCACGCCCTTCCAAACCGAATACATTAAACCGTAAGTATCATCCGCATGACTCATCGAATATTTTACATTATTGTCGACGACGAAATTATTTTGGAAGTGACCATAAGACGTCCGTTGCGCTGGAATATTCACTGTGCGAAGAACTTGCTCATTAAAGCCTGACGTCGCTCCGCAGCCCCCGGTCCAATGCTTGAGGTTTTGGTCGAAAAACTGCCCCCCGCTTGAATTGATGAGAGGGCAAAGCATGACCGTACCATTAATCATTCTCGAAAGCGGCATTCGCCCTGTGTAACCGCCTGCATACATACTCCCCTCATAAGGACAATCCGCACTCGGTGAACCGCCCATCACATGCGACAGATTGTAACGCTCCCAATCTAAAACTTTTACTAAGGTCTCGTGGCGTGAGTTACCCAAGAGTTTATTTTGAAGTAGGAAAGATAGAGTAAGTTGCGGGGGCGCCGGCAACACGAGAGTTGCAATCAAATGTCCTGTATTGAGTATCTCTCCCCAGTCGGATGGACCCTGAGGGACGTAGCGAAACCATTTCGTCCCATCTAAAATTTCTCTTAAACTTTCCGCGCTATATGAATTTAATGAACCCGGCAGAAAGCCTTTTACTTCGAGCACCAAACTCATCGCCACCATTTTGGAATATAAATCGAATGCACTGTGAGAAGGAATCACCGTCCAGTTAGAAACTCCGCTCGGAGGGTTCGCTTGCCATTGCAGATTTTGCGGAGGGTAATTGGCAGGCTCTGCGGTCGATAAAAGATTATCGAAATCAGCCGGCTTCACGCCCGTCGAAATATATTCCTGATATTTTGGCCAGATGGTTTCAATCCAATTCCAGCTTGCCGCAAAATCATCGCGCAATTTCTGCTTATCGCTTTCAGTCCAAAGGGCCCATTTCTTTCCAGTGGATTCCGAAAGATCGTAAAAATTCCACGATTGAACGGGAGCCTGAGCAAAAACTTGATTGGTGACGGTGGGAAATGAAGCGCTCATCACTTTAGCTTGATTGAGTTGAGGGAAAAGCTCGTCAAATTCAAAGGGAGAAAAATTTTGTACCTTCAAATTACTTCGCGCCTGCAACACGGGCGGTGGATTCGGATATTTCGGCTTCGCGTAGAGAGTTGAAATCTTCTTGAGTAGCGCTGGGGATATTTCTCGATTCACTTCCGGAAATTCCCATTGGATGGCATTCGCAATCGCTGTGTTTTGAATAAGCCATTGATCGAGGTTGGGGGGCGCATCAGCCTTCAATGAAAAGGGATGAATCATCATTAAACAGGAAATAATCCAGATGAAATGAATTTTTATACGCATAAAATTGTCCTTGTTTGGTAGAGATGAATCAGCCAAACTCTTCAGCAGAGGAGTTTACAAAAATGGCTCAAAACAAATATTCTCCGAAATATAAATCCCACTCTAATCTAAATTCTCTCGAAAACTATCAAAAACTCTACGAGCTTTCGATTCAAAATCCAGAAAAGTTTTGGGGAGATATTGGGAGTGAGTTCTTTTGGTTTAAAAAATGGAATCAAGTCTGCGAAGGCATCCAATTCGGCACCAAACCCATCACTTGGTTCTCAGGAGGGAAAACAAATCTTTGCTACAATGCCCTCGATCGTCATCTTCCCGCCCGAGCAAATCAGACTGCTCTCTTATGGGAAGGCAATGAGCCTTCCGAAAATAGAAAATTCAGTTACCAAGAATTACATAGCCAAGTCTGCCAACTCGCGAATGCACTCAAAGAAATGGGAGTTCAAAAAGGCGATCGTGTCGCGATTTATATGGGGATGGTGCCCGAGCTCGCGATGAGTTTGCTTGCTTGCTCGAGAATCGGCGCGATTCATAATGTAATATTCGGGGGCTTTTCCGCAGATTCTCTCAAGGAACGCATTCTCGACTGTGGGGCAAAATTTGTTCTCACCGCAGATGGTTTATTTCGAGGGAATAAAAAAATAGCTCTCAAATCGATTGTGGATAAAGCCTTGGAGACTTGCGAGCAACAAGGTCATCTCATTGAAAAATGTTTGGTCTATAAAAGAACCGGCGAAAAAATCGAAATGAAATCCGGTCGCGATTTGGCTTGGGATGAATTTGTTTCTAAGCAAAACAAAGAGTGTGAAGCTGAAGAGATGGATGCTGAGGATCCGCTTTTCTTACTCTACACCAGTGGTTCCACCGGTAAACCCAAAGGTGTCATGCACAGCACTGCTGGCTACATGATTTATGTCGCCACCACTTTTAAATATGTTTTTGATTATCAAGAAAAAGATATTTTCTGGTGCACGGCCGACATTGGCTGGGTGACGGGGCACAGCTACCTCGTCTACGGCCCACTTTTGAATGGGTCGACCAGCCTGATGTTCGAAGGAGTCCCGAATTATCCGGAGAACGATCGTTTTTGGGAAATCATCGAAAAATATAAAGTGACTATTTTTTATACGGCGCCGACCGCCCTTCGTTCTTTGATGAAAGAAGGAAATGTACCCATTGAAAAGCACGATTTGTCCAGCCTGCGTCTTTTGGGCTCAGTGGGTGAGCCCATCAATCCCGAAGCGTGGAGATGGTATTACACGGTCATTGGAAAAGAGCGCTGTCCCATCGTCGACACTTGGTGGCAAACGGAAACGGGCGGCATCATGGTGACTTGCCTACCTGGAATGCCGCTGAAGTCCGGTTGCGCGGGTCCGGCTTTTTTTGGAGTCAAAGCTAAAATCGTTCATGAAGATGGAAGCGAATGCCAAGTCGATGAAAGCGGGCTGTTCGTCATCGAACAAGCTTGGCCGGCTATTTTGCGCGGTGTATGGAATCAAGCGGAGCGAGTCAAAGAAACTTACTTCAGTAAATTTCCGAATCTTTATTTTGCAGGCGACGGCGCCAAAAAAGATTCAGACGGCTACATTTGGTTTTTAGGTCGAGTGGATGATGTCTTGAATGTCTCTGGACACCGTATTGGTACGGCGGAATTGGAAAGTGCTTTTGTAAATCATTCTTCGGTCGCAGAAGCAGCAGTCGTTGGATTTCCACACCCCATCAAGGGCCAAGGCATTTTTGCTTTCGTCACTTTGAAAAGCGGCGTGAAAGAAGATGAGTCAATCCACAAAGAATTAATCCTGCACATCGCGAGCGAAATTGGTCCCATCGCAAAACCTGATCAACTGATCCTCACCCCTGCTCTTCCTAAAACGAGATCGGGGAAAATTATGCGCCGAATTTTAAGAAAAATTGCGGAGGGTGATATTGAAAATTTGGGAGATACTTCAACTCTTGCGGATCCAAGCGTTGTGGACAGTCTCGTGGAAAAAAAGAAAAAGATTTAACGCGAAGAATTTGCGGGAACTGCAACTCGCGCGCGTTGGCAGGCTTGATACATTGAATCGCTCATCGCGAATCTCGCCACTCCACAGATAGAAGGCAGATTCCAAGATTCCGTATAATGCCTCACGCCCTGTGCCATTCCAAAAAGAACGCGAAAACTTTTTTCTGAATCGGTGGTCGAGGAATCTCCTAAAAGCGAAGTCCCTTCACTCGCCGCAGGCCGTGAGGTAGAAACGGGGTTTGAAAAGCCTCGAGCTAAAATAGAAGATGCGCGATCAGAAGCCCAAGCCCTCACTCTTTGAAAGGAATTCGCAACAACATCAATGCCCCTGGGCGGAGGAGCCTCTGGATTTACTAGCGAAGAATCAGCCGTGGGAAATCGAAACCAGCTATTAAAAACTCTACTCGGTGAAAGTGACCACATGAATGCCTCCTCGAAAGTGAAAAACCTAAGATGTGCCTGATAATTTATCGAAGCTATCTAAATTTAGTTGTCACAAAAAGCCTTAATATTGCCTCTGCTCAGACTTGTTAAGAAAAGTAAAAAGCAATTTGGATGAAGATTTGCTTTCCATCTGCTTCATCCTGGATACAATGAAATTTATGGTTACGAATATGAAACAAAACCAACTGATTCACGAAAAATCCCCTTATTTACGCCAACACCATGACAATCCGGTGCATTGGCAATCTTGGAACGATACCGCTCTTGCCGCAGCGCGTTCCGAAAATAAGCCTATCTTCTTAAGCATTGGCTATTCGACTTGTCATTGGTGCCACGTGATGGCGCATGAATCTTTTGAGGACAAAGAAATCGCCGCCGTTTTGAACGAATATTTCATCCCCATCAAAGTCGACCGCGAGGAACGACCCGATGTCGACGAAATTTATATGGCTGCTATTCACTCTATGGGACAACGCGGCGGCTGGCCTCTTTCAATGTTTTTAACGCCCGATTTAAAACCTTTCTACGGCGGCACTTATTGGCCCCGAGAACAATTCCTCATCATCCTTGAAAAGTTGGCACTCGTTTGGAAAGAACATCCGGATAAAGTTTTCACTTCGGGTGAACAGATTTTAGAACACGTAAAGGCTCAAAAAAATTCGGAGTTGGGTGAAAGCGAGCTCTCTCAAAAAGTCTTCAATGAATTTTATAAATACAGCGAAGCGACTTTCGATCGCTATTGGGGCGGATTTGGTCATGCGCCTAAATTTCCACACAGCATGCAGCTATCACTCTTACTTCGCATTCATCGAAGGACAAAAGATCCACTCGCACTGAATATGGTGACACACAGCCTTCAGAAAATGGCCCACGGCGGTCTTTACGATCATCTAGGCGGAGGTTTCGCACGTTATTCCACCGACGAACGCTGGCTCATTCCGCATTTTGAAAAAATGCTTTATGACAATGCGCTACTCGTAAAAACATATTTAGAAGCCTATCAAGTCACTCACAATGAAATGTTTGCTAGCGTCGCACGAGAAACTCTCGATTATGTGTTACGAGATTTAACAGATTCGCAAGGTGGTTTCTATTCAGCTGAAGACGCAGATTCCGAAGGAGAAGAAGGAAAGTTTTACGTTTGGACTCAAGAAGAACTTCAAAGAGTCTTAAACGCAGAAGAGTTTGACCTCCTTCACAAAATCTACGGAACTTCTGTGAATGGAAACTTTGAACACCACACGAATCACTTCGCCCTTCAAGATGGCTTTGATTGGAGTGCAAAGAAAAATCCTCTGTTACAATCCGCCCAGAAAAAACTTTTCGAACTTCGCGGCAAACGAATTCGTCCGCATCGAGACGAGAAAATTCTTACCTCTTGGAATGCGCTGATGATCTCTGCGATGGCCGCAGGCTATCAGGTTCTACAAGATGAAAAATATTTGCAGGCCGCACAATCGGCCACTGACTTCATCCTCAATCAAAGTGGACTTTGGAAAGAGAATAAGCTTCACGCCCGCTTCTGTGATGGAGAAGTGAAACATGCCGCTTATTTAGATGATTATTCTTTCTTGATTCAAGCCTTGCTCGATTTATATCAATCCAATTTTGATGAAGAAATTTTGCGACAAGCTTTAAAACTTCAAGAGCAGCAAGATGAGCTTTTTTGGGATAAAGATAAGGGTGGTTACTTTTTTAGCGACGGGAAAGACTCTTCATTATTGGTCCGCAGCAAAGAGTCAGGCGACGGAGCATTGCCGAATGGCAATGCAGTGAGTGCCTTAAACTTGCTCAAACTTTTCGATTTGACGGGCGATTTAAGATTTCGAGAGAGAGCCCATCATCTTTTCAAGATCTTCTCTAAAATCATGGTGGAATATCCTCACGCTTGTCCCCAGCTTTTAATCGCTTATGATTACGCCAGCGATGAATCTAAACAGCTAGTCATGAGTGCTGCCCAATTTACGGACCTTCGAGATTTTTTCTTCAGCCTAAACCAAAGTTTTATCCCTAATAAGGTTGTTGCTTTTACCGAAGGCCAAAGGGATTTTCCTCTCCTAGTAAAAAGTAAAACACCCCAGAACGGCCAAAACACCCTTTATGTTTGTCAGCAGGGTGTCTGCCTTGCACCTACAAATAATGCGGCCGAGGCGATCTCACTTCTTTCTGTAGTGAAATAACGGGTCTGTTCTTGACATCCTTCTGCAATTGTCGTTTTGCTAGGCTTACGCCACTCAGCGAAACGATTAACCTTATTTTTTAGGAGATTTTCTTATGACCACTGAAGGAATCATCGCTCGCTCCATGCCGAGAATTAACGATCCCGCACCTCAATTCACCACCAATAATACTACCAAAGGTGCTTTCAGCCTTTCCGATTTGAAAGACAAATGGGTGATCTTATTCTCTCACCCTGCGGACTTTACCCCGGTTTGCACCACCGAATTCATTGAATTCGCCAAGAATTATGACGAATTCCAAAAGCGCAATGTGGAAATTTTAGGATTAAGCGTTGATTCGATTTTCGCTCACTTGGGTTGGGTAAAAAGTATTGAAACTAATTTTAAAGTAAGAATCCCCTTTCGTGTCATCGCCGATCGCGACATGAAGGTGGCCAATTTATACGGCATGATTCAACCCAATGAATCCGATACCGCCACTGTTCGCACGGTTTTCTTCATTTCTCCTGAAGGTAAAACGCCTCAAGGCACGCCGGATCCTCAACGCATTCGTGCTATGATTTACTATCCCTTAAGTTTAGGTCGCAACATGGATGAAATCATTCGTGTCGTCGATGCTTTGCAAGTGAACGCAAAACATCAAGTGGCAACGCCCGTGAATTGGCGACCTGGTGACGCGGCCATCATTCCCCCTCCCACCACGCAAGACGGCGCCGAAGCGCGAAAAAGCGAAGTGGAAAAGGTGAATGGCGAATATGTGGATTGGTATTTTTCGAAGAAGAAAGTTTAATAAAATTTTCGAGGAATTTTAATGAATAGAAACGAACAAAATGAGCGAGAGGGCGACAAGCCTTTCAATCCTTTATGGCCTTTCTTTGGAAAAAACAAAGTAGAAGTAAGTTATAAAAAAGGATTCTCGATTGCCCTTGTGCTCGTGATTGCTATTCCCATTATTTTATTTATGCTCCTCTTGCTTTACTTGGGAGCCACCGCTCCTAAATAAAAGTAAGAATGCCCAGGAAAACTTATGTTAAAGAAAACATTGCGAGTCTTTGTTCTTTCGATACTCGCCACCACAAGTTTCATTTCGATTTGCCAATCACAAATTCCTGGCCAAGTGCCGCCGGGTCAAAATCCCAACACGACGCCTACTAACAACAGCACGGTCCAAAACAATTCAGCAAATTTAGGCGCAGGTCCTTATGTCGCGGGTTCTCAAGTGATGGTGAAATGGAAAAACCGCTGGTGGCCCGCGCAAGTGCTCCAAGTGGGGCCGAAGAGATGGTTCATCCACTATGATGGATACGATAATTCCTGGAATGAATGGGTAGGACCGAGCCGAATTCGACCTCGATAATCAATTACGCTTAGGCTTATAAATATGAATCGGCGAGGCATCCACGCCTTCCGCGGATTCCATCAGCGTTTCGCTCAAAGTCGGATGGGCATGAATGCTCATCGCCATGTCACTGGCGGTTGCGCCCATTTCCATTGCGAGCACGCCTTCAGCAATTAATTCACCCGCGCCAGGGCCGACAATTCCAACCCCTAACACAGCATCCGTTTCAGGATCCGCAATGATTTTAGTGACGCCATCTGTGCGATGTAAGGTAATCGCACGCCCGGAGGCTGCCCAGGGAAAACGAGAAACGACCACTTCTTTATTTTCGGCCTTCGCTTGGGCTTCCGTTATACCGCACCAAGCAATTTCGGGATCCGTAAACACGACTGCGGGAATCGCGCGCGGCTCAAACACGCGGCTTTTTCCTGCGATGGCTTCGGCA
Source organism: uncultured Pseudomonadota bacterium (assembly GCA_964556135.1). Taxonomy (GTDB): domain Bacteria; phylum UBA10199; class UBA10199; order JADFYH01; family JADFYH01; genus CAYPXN01. The sequence goes on along the minus strand of CAZKUY010000003.1, from coordinate 104,556 downwards.
GCAACAATACCTTCATGAGTCGCTTTGTGCGCCAGCATGGGTTCTCCCGCAACATCGCCGATGGCAAAAATATGCGGAAGCGTCGTGCGGCGTTGTGCATCGACTTGAATGAATCCCTTTTCATTAATTTGCACCGAGGTATTATTTAAAACTAGGCCGCTTGAATTAGGTTTACGTCCAATGGCCACCAAAACTTTTTGGTAAGTTTCTTCGCTCTTCTCGCCTTTTTCATTTTGCAGACTCACCTGAAGTTGACCCGATTTTTCTTCTAATTTTAAGACTTGGGTATTCGTGCGAATGGAAGCGAGCATGCCTTCCAAACGTTTTGAGAGTACTCGAACCAAATCCTTATCTACCCCAGGAAGCAGGCTGGGCGCCATTTCCACGACATGCACTTCGCAACCGAGTGCAGAATAAACCGTCGACAATTCTAAACCAATGTAACCGCCGCCGACGACCAACATTTTTTGAGGAATTTCAGAAAGATTGAGCGCTTCATTCGAAGTCCAAAGATGATCGCTTTCCACAGAGAGGGCCGGAGGCAAAAAAGGCCGAGAACCGGTCGCGATAATAGCGTATTCAAATTTCAAGCGGATTTGATTTCCCTGACTATTGGGCTGCACCAATAAATGATGAGAATCATCAAAGCTCGCGCGACCTTGAATGAATTCTATTTTACGTTGTTTGGAGAGCTCGCCTAAACCTCCCGTGAGTTTTCCAACGACTTGTTCTTTCCAATTTTTCAATTTGGATAAATCAATTTTTGGTTTTCCAAAATCGATTCCCAACTCTTGAGATTCGGAGGCTTCACGAATTATTTTTGCGGCATGGAGTAATGCCTTAGAAGGGATACAGCCTCGATACAAACAAACTCCGCCCGGATTCACATCGAGATCGATGAGGGTCACTTTCAAACCTAAATCTGCCGCGCGAAAGGCTGCAGCATATCCACCGGGACCTGCTCCAATCACAACGACTTGAGTTGATTGAACTTCACCATTCATAAAGGCCTCTTACTTAAAATCATTTTTTTCTAATTTTTCGATGAGCGCACGTAAAAATCTCACGCCATCAGCGCCATCAATCACGCGATGATCGTAAGAAAGCGAGAGCGGCATCTTGAGGCGCGGCTCAAAAGTTTGTCCATTCCATTGGGGCTGCAAAGAAGATTTTCCAATACCTAACACCGCCACTTCCGGCCAATTGATAATGGGCGTAAAATGCGTGCCTCCCAAACTTCCTAAATTCGTCAGTGTAAAACTTGCGCCCTGCATCTCATCGGGTTTAAGTTTTTTAGTGCGGGCGCGCTCGGAAACATCCTTCAATTCAAAAGCAATTTGCGTCAAACTATTCAAATTCACGTCGCGAATCACCGGCACCATCAAGCCGCGTTCGGTATCCACCGCGACGCCTAAATGAATATATTTTTTATAAATAATTTCTTCGCTTTGCAGATCGAGGCTCGCGTTGAAATTCGGAAATTGAGGCAATAAATCCGCGATGAACTTCAATAAAATTGCACTCAGCGTCAGTTTCACGCCTTCTGCCTCAAACTTTTTTGCATTTTTTTTGCGCCAGGCTTCAAGAATGGTGATGTCCGCCTCATCCATTTGGGTCACATGCGGAATTTGCGTCCAGGCTCTCGTTAAAACTTCCACAGCCGTTTTCCTTAAATTGTTCAGCGGCTTTTTTTCGATAGGACCATATTTGGAAAAATCAGGGAGTGGGACTGATGCATTCGATGCACTTTGACGAAAGCTTTCTGCAACATCTTCTAAGGATGCGGCAGCCTCCCCTTCGCTCACTGCCACATTTGCTAGATCGACTCCTAAGTCGCGAGCCACGCGGCGCACGATCGGAGAAGCGGAGGCCCCTGAAGCTTTCACGGAACCACGACGCTGCACTTTTGCAGGAGCAGCCTGAGTGCTCGGAGAGGTTTGAGCGGCAGAGCTGATCACTTCGGGAACAGAATCCACATCCCCTGAAGTTTCTAAGTTCATTAATAACTGACCGACCTGAACTTTATCCCCTGCTTTCACGTGCAATTCTTTGACGGTCCCTGCGACAGATGCCGGTAATTCAAAAACTGCTTTTTCAGTTTCTAATTCCAGCACCGCTTGATTTTTTTTTAAGACATCGCCTTCTTTGATCAGCACATTGACGACATCTGCGCTGCGAATATTTTCACCTAAACTGGGTAATTTGAATTCATAAGACATGATAGATCTCTATTTTTTCAACGCGTATAAAGTTGCATGAACGATGGAAGCAGCATCCACCCTGAAAAACTTTCTTAAATCTTCACGTGCTTCGCTAAAGCCCCATCCATCGGTTCCCAAACACGTGGGCTTCGTTGGAAACCAGCGTGAAATCGAATCGGGCAAAGCGCGAACGTAATCGGAAGCTAGCACATAAACTCCAGAGGTTTTTTCTAAACTTGTTTCCAGATAAGATTTGCGAGCTTTCTCTTTCGCATTTTCCTGGTTCCATTTTTCCGTTTCGCAAGCCTCGGTGTAAAGGGATTTATAACTGGGAATGCTCCAAACATTACAGGAAATTTGATGATCCTTCTCTAAAATTTCCGCGGCGCGAATCACTTCATTCAAAATCGCACCACTTCCGAACAAATCTGCTTGAGCTGTTTTTTGAGCCGGCGAAAAAAGATACAAGCCTTTTACAATTCCCTCTTTCACGCCTTCTGGCATGGGAGCTTGAGGATAATTTTCATTCATCAAAGTGATGTAATAAAAATTTTCCTCGCCCTTTTCATACATTCGCTTCAAGCCATCTTGTAAAATCACCGCGAGCTCGAAAGCAAAAGCTGGATCGTAAGCTAATAAGCTGGGAATAGGATAAGCAAGCAAATGGCTCTGTCCATCTTGATGCTGCAAACCCTCCCCTGCCAATGTTGTTCGTCCGGCAGTGCCTCCTAAAAGGAAACCTCGACAACGCATATCACTCGCCGCCCAAGCGAGATCTCCAATGCGTTGGAGGCCGAACATGGAATAAAAAGTATAGAAAGGAATGCAAGGCACTTGCGCGGTCAGTTCGGCAGTTCCTGCAGCAATGAAAGTAGACATGGAACCGGCTTCCGTAATTCCTTCTTCGATGAATTGACCATCTTTGCTTTCTTTATAATAAAGCAAGCTGGTCGCATCCACCGGCTCATAAGTTTGGCCTTGGCGAGAATAAATTCCACACTGGGTGAATAAGCCTTCCATTCCAAAGGTGCGCGCTTCATCGGGCACAATGGGAACAATGAACTTACCGATTTTGGGATCTCTTAAAAACTTAGAAAGAATTCTCACAAAAGCCATGGTTGTCGACACGGATTTTGCTGCCGTGCCTCGGTAAAATTCTTCGTAGAATTCCCCGCTCGGCAAATCGAGCTTTTGACTTTTCGCTCGACGGCTCGGCACGAAACCGCCGAGTTTTTTTCGTCGATCGAGAATATATTTAATATCTTCACTGTCTTCAGCGGGTTTGTAAAAAGGAGCGTGTGCGACTTTTTCATCGGAGATAGGAATTCCAAAACGCGTTCGAAATTCGCGGAGTTCGTCTTCATTCAACTTCTTCTGCTGATGCGTGATGTTTTTTCCTTCACCGGCTTCTCCCAATCCGTAACCTTTCAAGGTCTTCGCGAGAATTACAGTGGGCCCGTCTTTATAATCCAGCGCCGCCTGATAGGCAGCGAAGACTTTTGCAGGATCATGGCCTCCGCGTTTGAGTTTGCGTAATTGATCGTCACTCAAATCTTTCACCAGCTCGAGAAGTTTTGGATCTTTACCGAAAAAATCCTTCCGAATATATTCGCCCGAAGACACGGTATATTTTTGATACTGCCCATCCACCACTTCGCCCATGCGTTGAACGAGTAAGCCGTCTTTGTCTTTGGCGAGCAGCGGATCCCATTCGCTGCCCCAAATTACTTTGATCACATTCCAACCCGCACCTCGAAACAATCCTTCTAACTCTTGGATGATTTTTCCATTCCCGCGGACGGGTCCATCTAAGCGTTGCAAATTACAATTAATCACGAAAGTGAGATTATTTAATTTTTCGCGTGCCGCTAATGCAATTGCACCGGTTGATTCGGGCTCATCCATTTCCCCATCACCCAAAAAAGCCCAAACGCGAGGCTCGTTTTCGCAGGTTCGCAAATGGCGATCTTGGAGATATTTATTAAAGCGCGCCTGATAAATCGCCATCAGCGATGCAAGGCCCATGGAAACGGTGGCAAATTCCCAAAATTCCGGCATCGAGCGAGGATGCGGATAAGAACTTAGCCCACCCCCTTTCGCCATTTCCCGTCTAAAATTTTCGAGTTGAGTTTGACTGATTCGACCTTCAAGAAAAGCCCGGGCATAAATGCCGGGGGCCGCATGACCTTGAAAGAAAATCTGATCGCCCCCACAAGGATGGTCTTTACCGCGAAAAAAATGATGGAAGGCCACTTCGTATAAAGTAGCAGCCGAAGCAAAAGTGGAAATATGCCCGCCAATGCCTTCATGCTTACGGTTCGCTCGAATCACCATGGCCATGGCATTCCAACGCACTAAACTGCGAATGCGCCACTCCAGCTCGCTTTCGCCAGGATAGGGCGGCTGCTGATTCACGGGGATCGTGTTAATATAAGCGGTCATTGGTAAATTTTGCCTGGGAAAAGCGGACTAGTAAAGCGTCATGAGCGTCACACCCTCTAAACTTCGATTCAGGAAGTTACGGCCCACTTCTTTAAAGCGAGCCGGAGAATCGGTAACGAAGAGCGTTTCTTGACGCGGACTCGAGTCTTTTCTTTCGAGTTGCCGCTCTTGGAGCAGGCTTTTGATGGCTTGAGCGGTTTGCTCCGCGCTATCTACCAGAGTGACTTGAGGACCCATCACTTTCGAAATCATGGTTTTGAGGATGGGATAATGAGTGCAACCTAAAATAAGGCTGTCGATGGGAGTTTTAAAAAGTGGAGCCAGGTATTTTCGAGCGACGGCTTCGGTAATTTCTCCGTCAATCCAACCTTCTTCGGCTAAAGGAACAAATAAAGGACAAGAAACACCCCAAACTCGGATCTTAGAATTTAAGGCGTGGATTGCCTTGGTATAAGAGGCTGATGAAATCGTCGCTTCTGTGCCGATGATTCCTACTTCTCCGGTTTTTGTAGCCGCCACTGCCGCTTGTGCGCCTGGTTCGATCACACCCAAAATAGGGATTTCAAATTGTTTTTGCAGTTCGGATAAACCCAAAGCGGAGGCCGTATTACACGCAACCACGACTGCTTTGACTCCTGCTTTTAAAAGGAATTGAGTATTTTCAATGGAATAACGAGTGATGGTCTCACGGCTTTTATTGCCATAGGGCACCCGCGCCGTGTCTCCCAAATAAATCAAATTCTCGCGCGGTAAAGCTTGCTCAATGGCCTTAAGCACAGTGAGGCCACCGATGCCTGAATCAAAAATACCAATGGCTTTGTCATTTTCTTGCGTCATAAAAAAATCCTCATTCACCTTTCGACGAATGAGGAGGTTTTAAAATCTTTTTAAAACTTTAAACAAAATTCTATCGTTTAGCCGAGCTTCGCGATTTAGTTTGAGACTTGTTTTTCAATTTCTGCGAGAGCATGAAGCGCTGAAGGGATTCAATTTCGCCTTCTAATTTATGAATTTTGCGCTCCATCGCTTTGACTTCATCGCGAGTCGGAACTTCGAATATTTTTAAAACGTGATTCATTTTTCCTTGGATGGTTTTTTCAACGCCGCTTTTCGCATTGATAATTCCAACGACCCCATTGAGGAATTTTTCGTTCTTTAAAAGTTGATTCACAAAACGTGATCGGAGCAAATCTCCCACGAACTTCCCACGAATTTGTTCGCCCTTTTCCATTGCGTCGTTCAAAAACTTACGCACATTCATGGATGTTCCTCCTGAACTTAATAAAGAAATGTTGGATTGCATACTAGTCAGCTCCTTATCTACACAATGATTTTGACTGACAGCACTCGTTTTCTTCGAGTGAGCCTCCCTCAAATCACGGTTGAATGGTTCTCGAATATTGTTAAAGATTTAGGTTAATTTAAAAATACTGTCAATGAATCAATCCGAAACGTATGCTATCGATTGACTTTTATAAACGCGTCATTATGATCGATTTAAGCAAAATTCTCAGAACGCCAAACCTCTAAGGAGTCTTTTCATGCCTTTTTTAGCCTTATTGATGCAAATGCCCGTCGCCGATAATAAGGGGCAAAATGTCCTGCATTTGCTGTTTTCCAGTGATCCGGTGGTTAAAATTACTCTACTGATCTTAGTCCTTTTTTCAATGTTCTCTTGGGCCATTATTTTCTTCAAAGCGCGTCAAATCAACAAGGCTAAAAAGGGTTCACGCAAGTTTTTACATATCTTTGAAAGCAGCTATACCTTGGATGAAGTCCTTGCTAAAAACCCAGCCCATGCCGGCAATCCGCTTTCGGATATTTTTGCTTCTGGCTTATCCGACATTTTAAGATATCGCCAAAATGCCACTAAAGACCCTCGTACACCGAAACCCCATCTCGAAACCATTAAGCGCGTTATTTTCAGACGAGCTTCCGATGAAATCGCAAGTTTAGAACAACTCACTCCCTTTTTAGCAACCACCGCTTCTTCCAGCCCTTTCATCGGTCTTTTTGGAACGGTTTGGGGAATTTTAACCGCTTTCTGGGCTATTGGTCGCGCGGGTTCCACCTCGCTTGCCACCGTCGGACCCTACATCGCAGAAGCCTTGATCGCGACCGCCGTAGGTTTGGCTGCAGCCATTCCCGCCGTTATCGCCTACAACTTCTTCGTGAGTAAAATTAAAGTCTTGAACAAGACCATCGAAGATTTCTCCCACGATTTGTATCACCGCATTGAAAAAGAATACTTCTAAGGAGTTCGATCATGGCCTTTCAAAATGGTGACAGCAAATTGGGTTCGACGATGTCCGAAATCAACATCACGCCTCTGGTAGACGTCATGCTGGTTCTGCTCATCATTTTCATGGTCACAGCCCCTCTTATGACCGAAGGAATCAAAGTAGATTTACCTGCCGCTACGACCCAAGCCCTCAAAACCGAAAAGGATGAAGTTATTCTTACTTTAGATAAAAGTGGCGAACTTTTTCTGCAAGGCGATAAAACTGCCTACAATATGGTAAATTTGGGCGATAAACTGGCAGAAGTTTATAAAGATAAGACGAAAAAGGATATTTTCCTACGCGCGGACAAAACAGTCCCTTACGGAACAGTCGTTCAAATCATGGCAGCGTGTAAAAATGCGGGGATTGAACGGGTAGGCATGATTACCGAGCCCGAAGCCCAGCCTGCCGGTGGCTCAGCACAGTAATTCATCCAAAAGATTGTAATGAACATGACTTTTTCGAATCAGGATAAAATTTTTTATCGCGCCCTGGCTTATTCCGTCGGAGCGCATTTAGTTATTTTCATTTTATTCCTGGTGACTTGGGGTAAAGAACGCGCCGCACCTGTGCCTGAAATGAAGGTGGAATGGATGCGTCTGGGTTTTATGAGCGGCCCGCAAGAGGGAGACCCTTACCTTAAAACCGACAAACTCCCTCAAACCACCATTCAAGAACAAAAATCGGCTCGCATCGATCAACCCCCTCCCACCGAGCAAAAGAAAGTCGGAAAAGTAGAACCCGAGCAAAAAATCGGCGTCGATAAAAATAAAGTGGTGATCGAAGATAAAACGAAAAAGCAAAAAGTCGAAAAAACCAAACCCAACGATGATACGAAGCCTGAAGGAAAACCCACAAAGGTAGATCCTCGCATCAATCAAGCATTGGCAAAGATCAATGACGATCTCAAAACTCAAACGGCTCTTCCTGAAGCGGCGCAGATCAAGCCAGGCGGCGATGGAAGTCCCAATGGCAGTCCGGGGGGATCGAATACGGAATGTGGCGCTTATTCCAGTCGGGTGAAGCAAAAAATCATCGGCAATTGGATTCGCTTAAGCGCCGGTCAAAAACCGCCGCGTCCTCCTAAGATTTTTGTTTCCATCAATGCCAGCGGCGCTGTCACTTCTACCAATTGGATTCAGAAATCAGGGGATTTATCTTTGGATGGTTCCGCACTGAGAGCCGTTCAAAATTCTTCGCCATTTCCCAATCCGCCTTCCGATTGTCAGATTGCACTCAGTGGTGGCATCACTATTCAGTTTGGTAGGTAGTTTTTCTTGCAGCTGAGTGGACTTTATGGAAAGAATCTTAGCTTCGAGGAAAAAAAACAGCATTCTGCACTTCATTACAAAGAAAGCGACGAAAGGTTCTTCATGAAAAAAATTCTCCTTCTCCTTTGTCTGACTCTTCTCACGAGTTCTCAAACTTTTGCACAAACTGAAAGTCCACAATCGGCTCCCGCGCGTCATATCTACATCATCCTCGATCAACCGAGCGCCGAAAATAAATTCCCGATTGCGGTGCCGGACTTGCTCTATACGAAGGATCAAAACGATAAAGACCAATACGCTATTAAATTTGCAGATGTTCTTCGAAATGACATGAAACTTGCCGGATATTTCAATCTTCTCGAAAAATCTTCCTATCCTGAAAATCCCGGACCCGGTTTAACATCCACTGAAATCGATTTCAAAAAATGGACAGGCATCGGTGCTCTTGCCTTAGTAAAAGGTGGAATTCGAGTGGATGGTGGAAATTTAGTGCTGGAGCTTCGCCTCTTCGATCCCAACACGGGCGAAACCTTGGTGGGCAAAGAATACAAAGTCGAAAAGAAAAACTACCGTGCTGCCGCTCACCGTTTTATGGATGAAATCATGCTCGCCCTTACCGGTGAAAAAGGAATTTTCTCGACGAAAATCGCCGTGGCCTGCGGAAAAATTGGTCAAAAAGAAATTTACATCATGGACATCGATGGCGAAAACAGAATTCCCATCACCAAAAATAAATCCATCAATGTCTCGCCTTCGTGGAGCCCCGATGGTTCGCAAGTCGCCTTCGCGTCTTACATGAAATATTTTCCAGAAATTTATATCGCTCAAACGAATGGCAAAGGCAGCATCAAGCGCATTACCTATAACAATGCGGTAAACATGACGCCTGCTTTTGCTCCGGACGGCAAAGGTATTGCGATCGCTAGCAGCATGTCCGGCAACCCTGAAATTTATCTCCTCGATAGCCAAGGTAACAAACTCGCACAGCTCACCCGAAATTTCGGCATCGACATTGCTCCGACTTGGTCTCCCGATGGTAACAATCTGATTTTTGCCTCTGAACGAGCTGGAAACCTCCACCTTTTTTCGATGGATAAAAATGGAAATGGTGTCAAACGACTCACTTTCACAGGCGTTCATAATGACCAGCCGGATTGGTCCCCTAAGGCCGATAAAGTCGTTTATGCCAGCCAAGCGGGCGGTGGATATGACATTTTCACGATGAATGTGGATGGCAGCTTAGTGCAACGCCTCACTTCGGGAGCCGGCAGTAATGAATCACCCAGCTATTCTCCCGATGGCCGTTACGTCGTATATAGCAGTACCCGCCGTGGAAAAAGTGATGTATACTTGATGCTCTGGGAGGGTTCGAACCAAGTGCCCATCACCAACAGCGGGGAATGCGTCAATCCAGATTGGTCTCCTTGGCTGCAGTAGACAAAAATGGCGTCTCGTAAAACAGATGCCGAAAAACGGTGCTCTACGATGAATTTCGCGACCATTGATGTCGGCAGCAATTCTATTCTTCTCCTTATTGCGACACTCACGCCGGATGGTAAGATTCGTCCGCTGATCGAGAAAGCGGAAATCACTCGTCTGTCTGAAAAAATGAATGACACGGGAATTCTTATCCCAGAGGCCATGGAACGCACTCTCAAAGTGCTGCGCAAATACACGGACCTTTGTCATCGCAATCAAGTCGATCGCATCATTTGCATCGGCACCGAAGGCATGCGACGCGCCAAGAACGCACAAGACTTTGTGCAGAGAGTGGCGGAGCTCTGCGGCTTCAAACTTGAAATTATTTCTGGCACCAAAGAAGCCGAGCTCGCCTATCTTTCAGCCATGCTCGACTTCGGTGAAAAATATCCCAATCTCGTTGTCTTGGATATTGGTGGAGGTTCCACCGAATTGATTTGGAAAACAGAGCAAAATGGAAATACAGCAAAGCTACAAACCTTATCCATGAAAATGGGTTCAGTTCGTTTAACCGAAGAATTTCTCAAAACAGACCCCATCGTGCAAAGCGAATACACCGCACTCCGCCACCACATCGACGAAAAATTAAAAAATCATCTTTCAACGCTGCAAGGGCCTCAAGGCCCGATGACTTTGGTGGGTTTGGCTGGCACCGTCACAACCCTGAGCTCCATCGATCAAAAGCTTTCCCCTTATGATCCCAACAAAATTCAAGGCGCCGTGCTTTCGCAAAACTCTGTGAAAGAAATTATTCGAAAACTCAAAGAAAGAAATTTGGAAGAAAAAAAGAAAATGACGGGCATGGAACCCAAACGCGCGGATGTTTTACTCGCGGGTGCAAGCATTCTCGATTGCGCGATGACGCAACTGGGAGTGCACGAAGTCATCGTCAGTGATCGTGGCATTCGTTACGGTCTTTTCTACCAACGCTTTACTTCGGATTGATCTCTTCGGATTGACTTGGCGCTTCACGCTAATTTTCGTCGTCTTCAAAAGTATTGTTTTTGGGATCGGGCGGAGAATGTAACTTATCGGGAATGGCATATTCACCGGTGGCCCAATTGCCCAGATCGCGGGTTCGGCAGCGCTCGCTACAAAAGGGACGAAAGGCGTTGCCTTCCCAAAGGGCTTTTTCACCACAGAGCGGACATTTCACTTCTTTCGGCATAGACTATTTGCCTTTCTTCACAGGTCCTTGATCGCCCGCAGGCTTCGTTTCGGCATGGTCTCCATCACAGGCAATACCTTGAGAGATATTGAATAATAAGCTTAAGGTGAAAATCGCGAAGATGATTTTTTTCATAAATGTTCCTTTTTTTTATTAGGTATATCGCCTTGCGAAGCTTGTAAAGCCCCTGATTCTATTCTTTTTGCGGGCTGAGGCTACGCAACCTTTTGCGCCATCCGCCGAAGAAGGCTTGCATCAAATTGTGGGGGTTTGAAGGGTCTTTTTATGATAGCCAACAGCCTCGCGCCCCGTGAACGATTTGTTAGCGAATCTTCCCTAAGCTCGAACCAATTAGAATTAGACGCCACCGCTGGGAATTTCACCCACGCAGCGACGGATCCCTTAAGTTTAGCCGCTATGGTCGGAGGCGGTCTCGCCTATCGACTTTCCAATCTCGCTTTAGGACAACTTGCCGCTCCTCTACTCGCGCATTCGATTGCACCACTTCGCTTTGCCCTTCAAGGAGCCATAAAAGCTTTATCCTTAGGCGCCGAAATAACGCTGTTTCGAAGCATCGGACATAGCCAGGGAAATGTTTTTGCGACCTCTGAATTTAGTTCAGACTTTCTAAACTTCGGTCTCATGAAATTTACGGGACACTTCACTTCAGGTTTCAATCCCTTCATGAGTCATGCCTTCCAAGCCACTGCCATGACCGCGGGTCATGAACTCGCTTATCGCATCGGTTTTGGTGAAAAAGCTCAGGGTAGTTTGGCTTCACATTTGATTCAATCCGCAGCAACGATTCTGCAAATGAATGCGGGCACGAGTTTACTTCATCGTTTGACAGGAAGCCGCATTGCTCATTTGGAAAGACGCTTGGACATAGAAGTAGGTCTTCGTGCCAATGTTGAAAGAGGCCCGGAAATAGCAAGACAAGCTGCATTAATTTTTAGAGCTGAGGAAGCTATTAAAGAAATCGATCCTCTAGATACTGAAGCAAGAAGAATCGCTGAGGAAAGTCATGCTCAGTCAGAACAGGATCGCGCTCAGAAAATTATGGATCGCAATAGAAGTATTGTGCATGATATTCGCACTCCCTTGAATAGTCCCGTCATGCTCGCAGGAATGTTTCCGCGCTTGGCAGCTAAACTTGACCCCGTTGAGCTTCATCCTCTGCTGAGTTCATTTAGAGAAATTCAAAGCCTTTTGGCGCGTGTCAAAATTCTCTTGCAAGAATGTAGCAGACATCATCAGAGCATCGAAGACTCTACGGAAACTCCTGCCGGAAAAGCAGAAGCACATAATAATGCAACCCGTTTTGCGCTTTCAGAAATAGCTGCCCTTTCTCCTGATCTAATAAATGCTTATATAAGTGCTAATTTAGGTCTCCCTGAAATCTCCCCTAAAGCTCGCGCAGAGCTTCAAGAAACTGTCGACAAAATGGGAAGATTTCTCGTGACTCTTAACAGGGCGGTTCAAGATCAAAGAAAGGTGCTAAGTGATTCTCAACTCCCAGGCATTGTTTCTTTGAGGGATGTCATGGAAGAAGCTTGGTTACTCAGTGATGCCGAAAGAGGACTTTCAAATATTTCGACCCTTACTCCTGACTTTCCTACAACGGACATTCTTCTCCACATTAATCATTATACATTGAGTGCTGCACTCATGAATCTGCTCGTGAATGCTTGCCATGCAATGCGATCTACTTCGCGGCGCGATTTATTCTTACGTGCCCGACTCGAAGAAGAAGCTGAAGAAAGACACGTGGTCATTGAAGTACACGATAGTGGTACCGGGATTTCCGAGGAACATAGATCGATGATTTTCGATCCCCACTTCACCACCAAACCCAAGGCGGGAAGCGATGAAGCAAGTTCAGAAAGACCTTCAGGAACAGGCATGGGACTTTACATGGTAGCCAATATGATTCGTAAATATGGCGGCAACCTCGATTTAGAATCCACGGTGGGAGAAGGAAGTCTGTTTAAAATCCGCCTTAAAGTTTTTGATCCTCGAATTGGTTTAGAAGAACATTTGGAAACGACTGAGCGAGAAACACCTTTGGAACAAAATAATCTCACCTCCTTAGGAAGAAGGTATACTCCAGCACTTCTGGCAAAGGCCGAAGAGGATTTTCTGTCGCTTTCTCGCTTGCTTCGTACGGATCCACAATCTTTGACAAATAGTAACGAGCGCGGAATTTTTCTTGCGCTTTTAGCTCAGCACCTTTTAGCGGAGCAACCCTATCCGCTTTGTCAAAGAGGCTTGATTCGCTTACATCGCATGCTTGAGCTCTCCTATGTGCGCTTAGACTTCGAAATGATTCGAGCTTATCGTGATGCATTAGATCCAGATGTCGCGCATTACTTCAACCAGCTCATTGCTGAGGCAAACCGAGTTGCGAGCCCGAGCGAACATTTAGCCCCACTCGACGCAATGCAAGTTCCTGAGATTGCAGAACAGAGTAGCTTTGACCCATTGAGACCGATTACAGTTTCTCAAGTCGATATTGCGCAAAGTCGCACCGTGTATGAAACCGCTCGACTGATACAATCAATGTCTTCTTCTACTTCGGAAGATGAAACTCATCCCTAATAATTTCATTGCCAGCCGCGAATCGATTGCTTATTTAAACTGAGCAGATGTGGATCTCAACATGCGGGAACCCTAAAGGATGCCCGCACAGTTGTATAAGATGCGGGAATAGCTCAGTTGGTAGAGCATCAGCTTCCCAAGCTGAGGGTCGCGAGTTCGAGCCTCGTTTCCCGCTCAGTATTTAAAAGCCCTCACTCAGAGGGCTTTTTTATTGATGCATTGGGATCGGCCAAATAAACAGCACTCTCAGTTCCCCAGCACTTAGGGTTCCCAGATAAAAAGAGTGATGCGATTGCCGCTGAGGATTCTTAAAATCATACTCAAGCCTTGAGGATGTCCACCCCAAAAAGGCAGCCAGGTGAGAGCGACGAAATGGAAAGTAATAATCATCGAGAAAGTAAAAGTCGTTTTGGGAAATTTCCGCGCCAGGTTTTGCAGCTTTTTAAAAAAATGATCGGGGGAAAAACTTTCCACTCTCTTCCAAAAATTTTTCCACATTCTTAAAAAACACATGCCGAGAGCATGCATTAAACCCCAAAGAACAAAAGCTTCGCTGGTCACGTGCCACATCGCAACGAACATGAAGATCACAAAATAATTGAAATAAACATGCCTGCGATTTCCACCCAAAGGAATATAAAGATATTCGCGCAGGATATTCATTAAACTCATGTGCCAATTGCGCCAGAACTCGGCGAGGTTCCTGCGAAAGTATGGGAAATTATAATTTTCAGGAACTTTAAAACCACCCAAGCGGCAGCAAGCGATGCTCAAATCGTTACAGGCAGAAACGAGCAGATAAAAGCTGATCGCGCGCGCATACATTCCCCACCATAAATAAGAATAAGAGAGATCTTGAGGATAGTTAAAGTAATGCACCCAATCTAACTCAAGATAAGTTTTCACGATCCAGGCTTTGAAAATACCGCCTGCAATACGCAAAATATTTTCTGCGACAATTTTAAAAGTCAAAGGCTGACGTTGACTTAAATTATTGGAAACAAAATCCTGATAGCGATCGATGGGACCTTGAAAAAAGGTAGGATAGAAAAAAGCATAGGACATAAACTCTAAAGGATTTCCACTCAAGCGCATGCCCTTGCCCACATCCACCGTGAAAGCGATCCAGCGAAATAAAGTGTAGGAAATTCCAAAGGCGTGGACTTTCGCACCCGTCCAAGGACTTTGCAGCGCCGGCGCATTCAAGAATAGAAAGAATGCGGCGATCATGAGTCCGACGACGATCCAGGAAGCCGTCGATTTCCAAGATTTATCTTGGATGAAATAATGAAAATAATAAAAGAACAGCCCCACTCCCACAAAAAGCAGAAAATATTTGAGCGAGGCTAAAACGCCGATGAAAATAAAAGAATAAAAGAGCAGCAAAAATGATCGGGGCTTACGCGGTAAAAAATAGGCGAGCAAAAGCAAAGGAATGCAAATGGCGAGTTGCCAATCCAGAATCCACGAGCCCCAAACGGGGGTGTGAAAAAAAGAATCGAGGGCTTTCAGCCCCTTCGAAAAAAAATCCATCATGAGCGCAATATGGCGAAAGATGCATTCGGACGTCAATCAAACTTAGTGCAGATTTCCAGAATCTTGTAAGACTCGCGTAAGATTTGGCAGCGTACCGCTGAAAACAACGCCCACTTCCGCATGAGGACTGGCGGGCAGATTGACTTGTCCCCAATTGTCGACACGGTTTTTATCCATCGTGATGAGATCATGACCATCCAAGGCTTTATCGGCAATGCCTGCTTCTATGTCTGCGGTTCGAATCGCTTCTGCAGAAGGAGAGGCGAGAATACTGTGTTCTCCAAAATGTTGATTCACTAAAGAAGCGTAGCGTCTTGAAAGTTGTCGTGCTCGATCGAAGAAACCGTGCTCCAGCGAAAGCGCAGCCTTAGGCATGCGCACCCTCATATTGTGATCTAAGCTAATTCGGGGTGGATCAAACCAATTTCTTTGCAGAGGATTGGTATGAATGCCTGCTGCCGCAGGATAAGCATCAAAAGGATAAAGTTCCATCGGCACATGAGAAAGAAAGTTCCAATCCGAATTCAAAGCCATCACTTCATAACCTTGATCATGCAATCTTCTCATTTGAGCCAGAAAATGTTGTTGAGCTTGCAGAGAAGCTTGGTGCAACAACTCCGTCAAAAAATAAATTCGAGGTCTTTGGGCGCTGGGTGAAAAAAGGAGGCCAGGGTTTGCATGTGTCATCACAGGATCATCTCCGATGCGGCGCGCGAGAACGGAGGCCAGATTCATCCCATCCGAGGCATGCAAAGAGAGAACTCCAATTCGATCGAGGAAAGTCGCAAAGGCCGCCATGTTTTTGGTCGAAATCACTCCGCGAGGCGGCACAATTCCAAAGAGTCCGACGGCTCCGCAGGGAGCGGTAATGGATCCGCCCGTATCGGAACCAATGCCCCACTGAATGGGCAAATTCTTAAGTCCCACCACATAAGCCTCTGCCGAAGAAGAACCGGCAGAATCATAGCCAGGGCGAGTCGGATGACCTAACTTGCCAAAGCCAATGTTAAAAGAGGTGCCTCCATTGCCAGCGGCCACCATGCCTCCCGGAATAGGAATCGCTCCCATTTCTAATAAAATATCAACGACGGGACTGCTTCCAGGCATGGTGAGTCGAGAGGTTTTAGAGCCAGCATGCATCACGCCATCCACACCGGGCAAAAGATCTTTGACGATGATAGGAATTCCTTCTAAAGGACGCGCCGTTCCTGCTCTATAACGCCTTTCACTTTCTCTGACTAAACTTCTCAAACGCCTTCCCAATTTTCCACTTCGAATATCGCGAGGAAACAGACAGCCATTCTCCATTTCAGGATGTTTCAAAATTTCCCTCAAAAGCTGAGTCGGAGTAAAAGTCTGGCGCTGAAACGCTTCGATAAAATCCGTGATTTTGTAAGGAGTATAATCCTCCATACCTAAACGCAATTGTGGACGAGCCGGGGTTTCTGTAGGCAATGTAGGGTTTGGAGGAAGATTCGCTCTTTCTTCTCGATGCGGCAGCACTAAATCTTCAGCGCGATTCAAGAGAGATTCCTGGGTATTTAATTTTTTTTCTCCGTTCACGAGAAAACTACGGGCCTGCGATGGGCTGAGTGGAGCAAAAGCTCTGCGGATCCGCTCTAAAACAGTCACACGGCTTTCCGGAGCTTGCAAAAGGGCTTCGGTAAATTTTTGACTAGGGGGAGCACCCACTCCATAACGATGATCACCACGGCTTCCGCGATAAAGTGCAACGGTCATGCCTGGGCCAAACTCCAATAAAGATTGCATCAAAAGCGCGGACCAATCTCTCCAAGAAACATGCACACCCAAGGCACTCAATTCCATATATTCTTTGGAGGTGAATCCTAATCGTGCGATTCCCAACGCAGCAGAACCTCCAATTAAAATTCGATTCGTCCACTGGCCCGATTGGAAAATCAGGAATCGAGAAGTTCTGCTCAAATCAGGACATTCTCGTGCAAACTGCTGCCATATTTGCGGATCATGAAAGGCGCGCCTTGCGGCGTCTGCACGCAACCACGCATTTTCATGGGCAATCGACGGTATCACACCCTCCACTTGGAAACTTTTCCGCCAAAAAAAATAACTTTTAGCTCCGACGACAAAAGAACCTGCTCCCACGAGAGTGGCTAAACTTCCGACAGCGAAGGACCCTGCTTCCAAATAATCTTTCCAAGAAGAGGCACGAGCGGAAAAAATATTTCTAAAAGCCGATCCCGCATGAGGCGCTTGCTGGTAGAGGGCTTGAGCCCCCGTGAATAAAAGTAAGGCGGAAACTTTGCTGGAGGATAAAAGTCGGATGCCTCCGGCTGTAAAGGATCTTAAAACCGGAACAAAGGTAGATAATAAACTTAAGGCATTAATAAAGGCGGCACTTTGGTTAATGCGACCACAGTAAAAATCGAAATTGGATGAATTAGAATTGTTGATGAAAAAGGAGGAGGCTTCATAAACCGCTCCATCCATGCCGATTTGAGCATGTGTTAAGCGGGTGGGATAGCTTTCTCTGGCACGAGCCAGGAGTTGAGCGCCCTGATACACGGATCCATGAGCCGCGGGTATGTACATTTTGTACGACCTCCATCGGCCTATCCCCTGTATTTATTTTCAAAAGAACTTAAACCCTATAATTTGTTATCGTCATACCTTGACGCAAGTTGTCAAGATTTTTACAAAAACATTGACTTGAAAAATATTGTGCTCTCGATCGGAGTTTACTATGTAGGCTGGATGACAGATTCAGCTCTTCAAAATAAGCCCGACGCTCATGCCAGCTCTGCAGATACTCCCTGGGGCAGGTGGGAAGTTTTATTGGATGAATCGAGCTGTAAGGTGAAAAAAATTACGGTGCTGCCCGGACAGCGCCTCAGTTACCAAAAGCATTTCAAGCGGCAAGAACACTGGATGGTGGTGGAAGGGGTCGCTAAAGTCACTTTGAATGATCAAGAGCACATCGTGAAAACCGGTGAATACATGGATATCCCCCAAGAAGCGGCTCACCGCATCGCCAATGAATCCGATAAAGTTATGGTCTTCATCGAAATCCAACGCGGCACTTATTTTGGTGAAGATGATATCGTTCGATTACAGGACGATTATGGTCGCGAGGATAAAAAATAAATCATGGAACTTCTTCCCGCGATCGATTTGAAAGATCAAAAAGTAGTGCGACTCACCCGAGGAGACTACAATCAAGTCACTATTTATTCAGATCAACCTCTAGAGTTTGCAGAAAAATGGATAGATGCGGGCGCAAACTGGCTACACCTTGTGGATCTCGATGCTGCGCTCGCGGGTAAACCCATTAACTATCCCATCATCGAAAAAATCGGAAAATTCTTAAGCCAAAAAGGAAAAAAATTTGAAATTGGGGGTGGCATTCGCGAAAACACAGCCCTCGAGCAATACATTGAAAAAGCCCATGCCAGCCGAGTGATCCTAGGAACAGTCGCCTATCAAAATCCCCTTTTCGTTGAAGAAGCCTGCAAACGTTATCCCGGAAAAATCGCGGTCGGCATTGATGTGAAAGATGGAAAAGTCGCCACTCACGGCTGGACCGAAGTCCAAAATTTCTCCGCGGGAGATTTAGCGCAACGATTTCAAGATGTGGGAGTGAGTTGTGTTGTCTACACCGACATTGCTCGCGATGGGATGCTGTCTGGCTATAACATTGAAGGCGTTTCAAAATTAATCAGTGAAACCACCCTACCCATTGTGGTCGCCGGGGGCCTTCGCGATTTATCCGACTTAGAAAAATTACTCGCTTTAAAATCGAAGCAAGTCGTGGGTGCTATCGCCGGAAAATCCATTTATGAAAACACACTCGATTTAAAAGAAGCTTTAAACCGTGTAAAGCGAGGCTTTTAATATGTTAGCGAAACGCATCATCCCCTGCCTTGATGTCAAAGCCGGCCGCGTGGTCAAAGGAACTCAATTTTTGAATTTGAAAGATGCCGGCGATCCCGTCGAAGTCGCCATGGAATACGATCGTCAAGGCGCCGATGAGCTTTGCTTTTTAGATATCGGCGCTTCTCACGAAGGTCGTAATATTATTTTGGATGTGGTGGAACGAACCGCTGCCAATGTTTTCATGCCGGTCACCGTGGGGGGTGGGGTTAGAAATTTAGATGACATTCGCAATTTGCTTCAAGCCGGCGCGGATAAAGTTTCGATGAATACGACTGCAGTAAAAGATCCTGAATTCGTGAAAAAAGCCGCAGAGCGTTTTGGCTCGCAGTGCATCGTTGTCGCAATCGATGCAAAACGATCTTTAGATAGCTGGGAAGTTTTCACCCATGGAGGGCGAACTCCGACGGGTTTAGACGCCATCATGTGGGCCCATAAAATGGAAAAGTATGGAGCAGGCGAAATTTTACTCACCAGCATGGATCGCGACGGCACCAAAGAAGGCTATGACATTGAACTCACTCGAAAAATTTCCGATGAAGTAGGAATTCCCGTCATCGCTTCGGGTGGTGTCGGAAATCTCGAACATATCTACGAGGGTCTCAGCAAAGGCGGAGCCCAAGCGGCCCTCGCGGCCTCCATCTTTCACTATAAAGAATATACGGTTGCACAAGTGAAGGAATTTCTGGCAAGCAAAGGTGTTCCCATAAGAATAATGAAGGAGAAAAAATAATGTCGAAATATGCAGAACTCGCAGCGAAACTCAAATACGATGACAAGGGTTTAATCCCCGCTATTTTGCAAGATTATCAAAATGGTGAAATCCTCATGTGTGCCTACATGAATAAAGAATCCGTACAAAAAACTTTAGAAACAGGTTTCGCCACCTTCTATTCGCGCTCTCGCCAAAAAATGTGGATCAAAGGTGAGACTTCCGGCCACACTCAAGAAGTGAAAGACCTTTTCTACGATTGCGATGCCGATTGTTTGCTGATTAAAATCAAGCAAAATGTCGCGGCTTGTCACACGGGTTACCGCGGTTGTTTTTTCAATCAAGTGGATTTGAAGACCGGAGAAGTTAAAGAAGTAGGCACCAAAGTTTTCAAGGAAGAAGACGTTTACACCAAGAAAAACTAAATTTGGATTATTTTTCTTGGCATAAAACTCGCCCTCTTCGAGAACGAGTGATTCACAAAAAGTAAAAACTATTTGCTCAGCAACAAACGATAGCCCACTCCGGGTTCTGTTTGCAGTAGTTTTTGTCCATCCATTTCAAGCTCTATTTTTTTTCGGAGTTGCCCTACATACACTCGAATGTATTGTGTATGTTCAATTGAGTTGGGGCCCCAAATTTCTCGTAAAATTTGTCGATGAGTCACTACTTTTCCGGCGTATTTAATCAATAGTTTTAAGATATCGTATTCAGTGGGTGTGAGATGAATTTCTTTCTCTTTGACTTTCACCAAATGCGCAATGAGATCCACCTCAAGAAATCCTAATTTAAAAAGAGAGGAATGCACTTCCAGTGTTTGAGCATGTCTTTCCGCAACTCGAATTCTTGCCATTAACTCCGGGATACCAAAAGGCTTGGTCAAATAATCATCCGCCCCACAATCGAGAGCTTTGACTTTGCTTTCTTCATCTTCTTTCACCGTCAAAACAATGATAGGAATTTTAGACCATTCGCGAACTTTCTTGATGACTTCAAAACCTTCTTGATCGGGCAAACCCAAATCCAAAATCATAAACTCTGCTCGAGAAGAGACTAAATCTCGAACCGCATCCGCAGCGGTCCCTGCTTCAAACACTTGAAAGCCTTCTTTCTCAAGGCTTAACCTTAAGAATTTACGAATCGCAGCTTCATCATCCACTACTAAAATTTTCTTTTCAGCTTTCAACAGATGGACTCCTCAAGGCTTCAGGTATCTCAGGTTCAGGAAAGGAAATCGTAAAGAGCGCTCCCCCACCTGATTTATTGGCCACTTTTATACTTCCACCATTTAACTCTACAAAGCTTTTGGCAATCGATAATCCTAGCCCCAAGCCACCTGTAATACTTTTAGGCAGACGATAAAATTTTTCAAAAAGTTGAGGGATAAGATCTTCAGGGATTCCAGGACCTTCATCCGAAATTTCAAGAAAAATAGTCGAATTCTTTTTAAAGAGGTTTAAACGAATAGAAGTTTTTAGAGGAGAATAATGCATCGCATTTAAAATAAGATTCGATAAGGCGTGTTCCAAAAGATTAAAATCACCAAAAAAATAAATGGGCAATGGAGGCGCCTCGAATAAGACCTGATGATTTGCGAGGAGATTTTTTTGCTGACTGAGAGTTTCTTGAACTAATTCAGACAAATCAAACCATTCTTGTTTCGCTTGAATCACTCCAGACTCTAATCGAGTTAGGTCCAATAAGTTTTCAAAAATATGATTCAGTTTTTCTGATGCAGAGACAATTTCACCCGAGAGTACTCGAGAATTTACTGCATTATGACCTGAATCATTTTGTAATGCCGTGGCAGCCCCCATGATCGTCGTCAGAGGGGTCCTGAGTTCATGAGAAATACAATTCAACAAAGCCTGATGAAGTTTTTCAGATTCCTTCAGAAGATTGGATTCTTGTTTTTCTTTGTCTTGTTCTTGTTTTGCCAAGATCACACCGATTTGATTCGCGATACTGATCAATAGATTTTGCTGGTCTGGATTGAGTTTTTTATCCTCTTTAGGACGAAACACTAAAACTCCAAATTTTTTCTCACGAGATTTTAAAGAGAGACAAAAAACGCGCGCCAAAGGCAAAGTATCCGTTGACCAACCTGCCATTCGTCCATGGTCATAACTCCAGCTTGCCACTGCGTAGTCATTGTCATTGAGACTCAAAAGACCAAAACTAGATTTTTTTTCTAAATCATTCTCTTTTGCGAGCAGAACACAACACTCCGCATCAAACAAACTTTGGATTTTCGATAGCGCCAAATCGACTAAGGTATTCGTATCTTGCACTAGGGTCATCGATTTTAAGACTTCATAAAGAGCTCGAGTTTTCTCCTCACGATCCTTCAAAATATTTTGATTTTTTTTGATCTGAAATGTCAAAAAACCACTCGAAGAAGCAATCACGAAATAGGCAATAAACATCATCAGATCTTCAGGCGCATTTATCGAAAAATTCCCTTGAGGTGGAATAAAAAAATAATTCCAAATCAAGGCAGATAAAGTCGTTGAAGCAAGCACTATCCCAAAACGGAAAAAAATACTTAAAACCACTACCAACAAGAGAAAAACAAAACCTGCAGCACGGTAACCCAGATAAGGATTTAAAAAATAAGTCGCTACCGATGTAATGAGGACCCAAAAAAGAGCTTGAAGCAATTTCATCCATTCAAATTCAAAGTGCGTTTTTTGTTTTTTTGATTTTTTACCAGTTACTGAAGGGGATTGTTGAAGAATGGTGATATCCACTTCAGGATTTTTTCGAATAAGCTCTTCGATAAAACGTGACGGCTTAAAAAAATTCCACCATTTTCCCTTTTGGGTAGGTCTACCTATAATGACCTGCACCACCTGATGTTCACAAACATAATCGTTGAGGGTTTCACCCACACTACTCCCATGCAAAGTAACTGTTTCTGCACCTAACTCTGCTGCAAGATTGAGATTTTTAACCAACTGGTTTTGATCTTCGGGAGATAAGACTTTTCCTGTATCCACATGAGCGACCACCCATGATATTTCAAGATCCTCGACAATTCTTCTCGCCGTACGAATCAGTCTTTCTGAAAAAGGACTGTGACTGACCGCAACCAAAAGTTTTCTGTAATTGGATTGTTTCCACAAGGAATTTTCTTGTCGTTGATTTCTTGTATCTCGTTCAATCTTATCAGCAGTGACCCGAAGCGCAATTTCGCGTAAAACATTCAAATTCGATTCTTGAAAAAAATACTGAAGGGCTTGTTCGGTTTTTCTGCCCGGGTAAACTTTTCCTTCATGAAATCTTTCCAACAACTGCTGAGGAGACAGATCAATCAGTTCAATTTGATCCACTAAATCCAACATCGAGTCAGGTAAAGTTTCTCTCACATGTGCCGCAGTCACCAGACTCACCACATCTGAACGACTTTCTAAATGTTGCACATTGAGAGTGGAATAAACATCGATGCCTGCTTCGAGAATTTCGATCACATCTTGATAACGTTTTTCATGCCTAGAACCCGGCACATTGCTGTGAGCCAATTCATCAATCAAAATCAAGCCTGGCTTTTTTTCAAGAATGGCATCTAAATCCATTTCTTCCTGTTGGGTGCCTCGATAATCTATTTTTTTCTTAGGAATCAGTGGAATTCCGACCATCCACTTCTCTGTGTCGATTCGACCATGCGCTTCGAGGACTCCAATCCAAACATCTACCCCATCCTTCATTCGTTCATGGGCCGCGCGTAGCATTGCATAAGTTTTACCAACTCCCGCAGCCATGCCAAAAAAAAGGCGAAAATTGCCGCGTTTAATTTTATTTTCCTCTCGAACAATTCTCGTGAGGATGAGATCTGGATTGGGTCTTTTATCTTGCATTATTCTTTAGTGAGCTTGTCTAACTCTAAATTCAGTGAAAGAACATTCACTCTCTTTTCCCCTATTATGCCAAAGCTTCGGGGCTCTGTCATTGCATCAATCAAAGACTTTATTTGGCTGTCTTGAACAGAATTCATGGCTCTCACTCTCTGAATTCTCTGGATTTGATAAACAGCGGCTTCAGGACTGATATGCGGATCTAATCCGCTGCCCGAACTAAACAATAAATCCTCTGGAATTTTTTCTAAACCTTCTTTTAAATTTTTTTTTCTCTCTTCCATTTTTTCCAATAAAATAGCCGAGGTCGGTGCAAGGTTACTTCCTCCCGAGGGAAGAGGATTGTAATCGACAGCTGAAGGACGCGACCAAAAGTACTTCTCGTCTTTAAAATTTTGGCCAATCCATGTGGATCCCAGCACTTTTCCATTCTGAAATACTAAACTTCCTTCGGACTTGGACTTGAAAAAAAGTTGACTCGCCCCTGTCACGAAAAGTGGATACACAATGCCAGTCAACAAAGTCAGAATAAAAAAGAGTCGTAGCGCAATAAATATTTTTTTCATCATTTTCTCCTAGGCTAAAAGCCGAAGTCCCACCAAGACACTGTCAATGATTTTAATTCCAATAAAAGGCAAAAGGAGTCCTCCCAATCCGTAGATCAGCATATTTCTTTTCAAAAGCTCAGAGGCACCTACCGCGCGATAGGCGACTCCCTTCAAGGCTAATGGGACCAATGCAATAATAATGAGGGCATTGAAAATCACCGCACTTAAAATGGCCGTTTGAGGAGAATGAAGTCCCATGATATTCAAGACAGAAAGCGGCCCCACTCCACCGGCTTGAACCGCATACAAACCACCAAACATAGCGGGCAGGATGGCAAAATATTTCGCGACATCATTGGCGACACTAAAGGTAGTGAGAGCGCCTCGAGTGATGAGAAGTTGTTTTCCGGTTTCCACAATCTCAATCAGCTTCGTAGGATCACTATCCAAATCGACCATATTCCCTGCTTCGCGCGCAGCTTGGGTTCCGGAGTTCATGGCTACGCCCACATCTGCTTGAGCCAAAGCAGGAGCGTCATTGGTGCCATCCCCAGTCATAGCAATCAGATGTCCCCCCTTTTGTTCTTCACGAATGCGAGCAAGTTTACTTTCAGGCGTTGCTTCTGCGATAAAATCATCCACCCCCGCTTCAGCCGCAATCGCCGCTGCTGTGATAGGATTATCACCGGTTATCATCACCGTTTTAATTCCCATTTTTCGGAGTTCAGCAAATCTTTCACGAATCGCAGGCTTCACAACATCTTTAAGATAAATGGTCCCAAGGATTTTTTGATTTTCAGACACCACCACGGGAGTTCCACCCTTGCGCGCAATTTCTTCGACATTTTTCTGCACTGCTTGAGGAAATTCCCCGCCTAAATCGATAACGTGGCGGCGAATAGAGTCTGCAGCACCTTTGCGCAATATTCGTCTACTGCCATGGAGATCTTCATCCATACCGCTCATTCGAGTTTGTGCAGAAAAGGGAATGAATTGAAAATTTTCTTTGCTCAGATCTTTCATCTGAATACCAAAACGATCTTTGCTCAATATTACAATCGATCTGCCTTCGGGTGTTTCGTCTGCTAACGAAGCCTCTAGAGCCGCATAAGCCAATTTTTCTAAGGCGATTCCTGGAGCTGGAAAAAACTCAGTAGCCATTCTGTTCCCTAAAGTGATGGTGCCAGTTTTATCGAGCAGTAAGACATCAATATCCCCTGCAGCCTCTACAGCCCTGCCACTCGTAGCGATGACATTTTTACGAATTAAACGATCCATGCCGCTGATGCCAATGGCAGAAAGCAAACCTCCGATGGTGGTAGGAATTAGACAAACGAACAAGGCGACTAAAACAAGAACACTCACCCCCTGAGAAAGATCTGTCTGCGAAGCTTTTCCACTAAAATCTGCATAAAATTTTAAAGCAGTTACCGAGAAGACGAAAAGAAGGGTGAGACCCGCGAGCAAAACACTGAGAGCAACTTCATTCGGTGTTTTTTGTCTGGAGGCACTTTCCACCAAATGAATAATACGATCCATGAAAGATTCACCTGGTTTTCGGGTGATTTGAATAATGATTCGATCGCTTACTACTCGAGTTCCACCGGTGACAGCAGAACGATCTCCCCCGCTTTCCCGAATGACTGTGGCAGACTCCCCGGTGATTGCTGATTCATCCACACTCGCAATCCCTTCGATAATTTCACCGTCCCCGGGGATGATATCTCCTGCAACGCACACGACTTTATCTCCCACTTTCAGTTGCGTCGCAGAAATTTCCTCTTCTCCCTGAGCAGTCAGAAGCTTGGCGATCACAATTCCTCTGGATTTTCTTAAGCTCTCCGCTTGCGCTTTTCCACGTCCTTCAGCAATCGCTTCGGAAAAATTTGCAAAATAGACGGTGAACCAAAGCCAGGCTGAGATTTGGATTTCAAAGGAAACGCTATGACCCAAAATAATCGATTTCATAGTGATGTAAGTGCACAAAAGTGCCGCAATCAAAGTCACGAAAATAACAGGATTTTTCCATTGCTGACGAGGATCGAATTTTAAAAAAGCATCTCGAAGAGCCGTGATGATAATTTTTTTCGATATCAATCTGATTTTATTTTTTTCTGGATGATTCATAAGTTTTCCTTAAAAGGTCACTCCCTTGAGCATTAAAAAATGTTCTGAAAGAGGTCCTAAAGCGAGCGAGGGCAAATGAGTCAAGGCACCCACAATCACAATCACAGCAATGAGTAGAATTAGGAAAATGGGATGGTCTGTTTGAAAACTTCCTTTACTTTGAGGCGATCTATTTTTCTGCGCGAGACTTCCGGCAACCGCTAAGATTGGTAAAATAACCGCAAAGCGCCCAATGAGCATACAAAGGCTTAAAATGAGATTGTAAAAAACGGTGTTTGCATTCAAGCCTGCAAAGGCACTTCCGTTATTTTGAGCCGCTGAGGTAAAGGCGTATAATATTTCACTCAAGGCATGCGGACCTTTGCTGGATACACTTGAAAGAGCAATGGGTAAAACACAAGCAAGACTACTGCCGACTAAAATAATCCCGCTCGGAAGCAAAATTGTAACAAGTAACCAGGCGACTTCTCGTGTTTCTATTTTTTTCCCTAAATATTCGGGAGTTCGACCCACCATCAAACCGGCGATAAATACGGTCAAGAGAACAAAAACAATCATTCCATAGAAGCCAGAGCCCACGCCGCCAAAAACAATTTCTCCCAACATCATATTAAAAAGTGCGACACCTCCTGCGATGGGAGAAAAACTCGAGATCATGGCATTGACAGAACCATTGGAAGCCGCCGTGGTAGAAGTCGACCACAAAACACTGTTCACAATTCCAAAGCGAGTTTCTTTTCCTTCCCAAAAACCAGAATGCCCTAGAGTCACATTTGTGGAAAATTCAGCATAAAGCGATAACGAGAGTCCCGCTAAAAAGAGCAGCATCATCGCTGCATAAATCATATAAGCTTGACGTTTACTGCCGATGAGAATTCCGTAAGTATAAATCAATGCAGAGGGAATCAGCAGAATGGCAAACATTTGAAACCAGTTACTGAGTGGAGTCGGATTTTCAAAGGGATGCGCACTATTCACATTAAAAAATCCGCCGCCATTCGTTCCTAATTGCTTGATCGCAATTTGAGAGGCTGCAGGACCCAAGGGAAGAACCTGATCGACGCCTTCGAGGGTATGCGCCGTCACGGAGTGATGAAATGTTTGCACGACACCTTGGCTTACTAAAAAAATCGCGAGAAAAATGCTTAAGGGGAGTAAAATGTATAAAGTGGACCGCGTGACATCGACCCAAAAATTTCCTAAGGTGAGCGAGGATTTACGAGCTAAACCGCGAATCAAAGCCAACATCACAGCAATCCCGGTCGCCGCACTTAAGAAATTTTGCACGGTCAAACCCAGCATTTGAGTGAAATAACTCAAGGTCGTTTCACCCGCATAAGCTTGCCAATTGGTATTGGTCATGAAACTGACCGCCGTATTCAAGGCTAAGGGCCATGACACATTCGCAAGCCCTTCTGGATTCAAAGGAAGTTTCGCCTGAAAAACTTGCAATCCAAAGACCGCCAAAAATCCTAAAATATTAAAAATCAAGAGCGCGAAACTATAGCCTTTCCAAGTCATTTCCTCTTGAGGATCCAATCCTGAAAATCGATAAATTCCCTTTTCTGCCCAAGATAAAGGTTTGGTGAGTAAGTGATTCTTCCCTTCAAAAACTTGAGCCATGAAATACCCCAATATGGGAGTAAACAGGATCAGCATCCCCAAAAAAAATAGCACTTGAATCCCATCGTAAATATTCACACAATCCTCCTAGAACTTTTCTGGATGAAAAAGTACGTAGCCAAGGTAAAGAGAGACCGCGATTGCCAAAAGACCTGTTAAGATAAAATCATCCATGAAAAGCCTTTCTATTAATGAAATTTGATCCAACCCAAAAAGCAGCCCACGACAAAGGCGAGCACAATGAGTAAAATGAACTTCCAAAGATCCACACAGATTGTCTCCGCGGGTAGCGTCGAGTGAGCGAGAAACTGATGGGGTTCGATGATTAAAAAATTGGATGCAATAAAGTTCATGTCCTCAGATTAGGGAAATGGGTATAAAGTAGGTATAAAAAGAGGGCTTATTAGTATAAAGAAAATATAAAAACGAGGGCTCCCCCATGGCAGACTGCATCTTTTGTAAAATCGTCAAAAAAGAAATACCCTGTCAAAGCGTATATGAGAATGATGAGGTTTTGGCTTTCAAAGACATCAGCCCGCAAGCGCCTGTACATATTCTAGTCATTCCGAAAAAACATCACATCAACATCAATGAAGTGGATACAAACTCTGCGAACATTTTTTCCCACCTTTACCAAGCCGCCCAAATTGTGGCGCAAAAAATGGGCATCGATCAAACAGGATATCGTTGCGTGATCAACACCAATCCTGAAGGCGGGCAAACTGTGTATCATCTGCATTTGCATGTGTTGGGCGGCAAGCAAATGGGGCCGTCGATGGTGGGTTAATCTTGGAACTATTCCATTACTTTCAGAATGGCGGATTCATCAACTTCTCCTCCCGAAAATCTCGGAATTTGTGGAAGAGGAATAATCACTTTAGGCACAAAGCGCACATCTGGAAGTAACTCTTTTAGGCCTCGCTGCAATTCTCGAGGATTGAATTCCATGCCATTTCGTAATGCGATTGCTCCCAACACATTCTGACCGGAATAAGAATCCGGCACGCCAAAAACAACACAATCTCCCACGCAAGCAAAGTTTCGCAAACCTGCCTCAACGAGAGAAGGTGAAATCATCGAGCCGCGACTGCTCACTAAAGGATGGGGAGAAACTTTTAAAGATAAAAAGCCTTCTGAATCTAAGCTACCCATTTCATAGGTTCTGACAAATTTGCCATCGGTAAATGGCGTTCTGACATAAATCACACCATCGCCACTGGAGCCTGACAACTCTCCTTCTTGCGGTCGTACTTCTATTTCAACGCCTTCGATTGCCTTCCCAACGGAGTGGGGTTTTCGGATTAAATCTTGAGGAGATAAAGCCGTGACCAAGCCTTGGTGAGTCGTGGAATAAATATAATGCACAACATTAGGTCCAAACACTTCTACAGCTTTTTTTCTTTGATGCAGTTGAAAATGGTCTGCATAGATAATCACTCTCTTTAAATTCGGAAATTTCCGCGGCGTGATTAAGTGCTCATCATAAAGTCGGTCAATATACCAAGGATGTAAAATAATTTGGCTAATCGGGTTTTCTTCGAGCTGTCGATGCAGGCTCGGAATGGAGCGATCTCGGGGCACATAAACTTGCGCCCCAACTTCTAAATGCGCCAAGACCTGACGCACATCTCCTTCATGAAAAAGATAATCCATGACCAAATGCTTATCTTCTTTTCTCAAATTCAAAGTTCTATAATTCGCCATGACGCTCGCATCATGTTCCACCCTTTCAAAACCGGTCGAAATGGGGCGAAAGAAAATATAGGGAGCGGGATTGGATAAAGGACGAACAGGATTCGATGCTCCATCGGCGAACTCCGCTTCGATCCGCCGATATTGCATTGCCGCCACATGCTGGTTATCGATATCAATTAACTTCACACCGGCCGACTCTATTTCTGTCAGAAAAGGGGAAAATTTCTCGAAAGCCTTTCCATCCAAAAAGAACAGCTTATATTCTTTTGAAACTAATTCATTCACGACTAAGCGCGGATTCATAAAACGCACAAAAGGACAAAACGCCAAACCCGATTGCATTGCCGCAAAGGCAATCTCGAAAAATTCAAGGCGATTTCCGCTCTCGAAAAACATTCCCACGGGGCTTTGAGACGATTCGGGATGAATGGATTGAAAGTAATGCGTTAATTTTCGAATACGACTTGCCAAGTGCTCATAAGAAATATTTTCGCCCTGATCATCAACCAAAGCGGAACGTTTTCCCCACCTCGCCATTTTTGAAACAAAATCTGGTGCGGACATGGGTGCTGCGGCCATGAGCGAAAGCCTATTCGCAGATCGAATACTCAGATCCCAATTTTTTTGAGAATGGGAAGATTGACTTTGCAAGTGCAAATCCAAAGACTTTTCGTAATGGATAAGCCCCGGAGAAAGTTTCGCGACCATGCCCATTCCGCCCATCATGGCGGCACTCAAGCTGCTGGCTCGCACTAATCTTTCGATATAATTTCCTTCCGAAGCATCCATCCATCCGAAGCCTCGAGAAACTTCTTGCCCACCCAACATTGCATTCGATTGCATTAAGTTGAGAGTAAGCGGATTCACATTTCGCCCTAAAGGGCTGACTAATTTCATGAGGCCGAAGTCAAGATAGCTAGCCATCCAAGCTTGAGGAATGGGGGAAGAGTGTAAGCTTCGATAAACACCCACTTCGACTGCGAGCGAGCTGCCCTTCATTAAAGTGTTCAGAAAAAATTGAGACAGGGGCCCGCTTCTAAACATCAGAGGAGAAACGACTTTTCCGAGCGCAATTTGGGAGAAACGATAACTGAGTGAGCCCGCCGTAAGAGCGCCTAAATAAAGGGGATTGCTGAATTCTTGCTGAACGGCATCCAGCAATCCATCCATATTTTTTTGGGCATGGCTTAATAAATGATCACGATGAGAAAACGCGCGACGACGCAGCACAGTTCCTGACATGGCACTAGCTCCTTTTGTACGCTATTTTCCCTTTTTGAATGAATAACTGTTTGGTTAATCGGATAGATGGCAAATTTGTTGCTTATCTTTTTCTCTTTATGAGAGCGATAATACGATCGCCTGTATTTCTTTCCAATAACTTACTTCATTGCCGAAACGTGTCCTCAGCTCGGCAGGACAATCCGGAACTTCGCGAATTAAAGTATGTTCCCAAATCCATTGATGTCGTGCCCGCACGAACTGCCTCGCTTCTTTTGAAAGTAAATCTGCTAAATTCCGGACCTCACTTCCATCAGCGCTAAATAGGATTGGATTCTGATTACTCGTTTTGGGCACGAAGCCTGTACGACGAAAATCGACGACCTCACTCGAAATATAAACAGTCGTATTTTCACGCTGAGCCATCAAAGTTAAATCGTGAAGATGCGAATGCAGCATCCTTCCGATTGTGAGAGAAAGAAAGTGAGCCCCTTCTTCAAAAACGGATGGATGCAATTCAGCCGCTTCATTCATCAGATTTAACAAAGGTTGGAGGGGCAAGGTATGCATCTGTCCGAGCATCATGCTGGATTCGACAAAAGTCGGTCTCTCTGTTTCCATCCAAGCTCGACTTCTACGCGACCCTCCCAACCATTCTCTTAATCTTTGACTCAATTCGTAAATAGCCTGATTTGAATCTATTTGATTACTGCGCCTGCGTTCGGAAATAGAACATGCTATTCGGGCTAGTTCTAAAGTATCTCCTCCGCTCGCATCCTCTACCCGCAATAAAAGATGCGCTTTCATGCCTTCAGCTAATCGTTCTCTTACCCGTAACAAAGTCTTTTCATCGAGATCCACCAACACAACTTCAAATCCTCTTTCAATCAATTCTACGACTGGTGAATTTGCTCCAGCGCCGAGCAAAACAGCGCGAGGTCTTAGAGTTGCTGCCCCTTCTGGTAGATTTTTCAAGAATTGATCAGCGGCTCCAAGTAAATGTTTTCGATTTTGTGCGAGATGAGCCTGCCAATGAGAAGTGGCGTTTCTTTTTTCTAAACGCTGCCCATAACCTGCCACGTCCATCCACTGAATGAGACGTGCAGCATCCGCAGGCAATAGATTTATTAGACGACTTGTTTGCTCAGTTACAGGGGAGGCTGTTGCAATCAGCCTAGACGCTTCAACTTTGACTCGTGGCCTCGAGCTCGTTTCAAAAGCTTCCCCCGTTAGAATAAGTGCTTCGACATCCTTCCAATGGATGCAGCGAGGCTCATCCCCATAATCTTTTACAAGCTGGGATCTCTCATCAGTGCGCTCGATTTCCCATGCCCAACTATCCTCAGATTGTATTTTGACTCTTCGAGCTCGAAAAGAATCCCGAAGATGAATCCCTTTCGCTTTTGCATCATAGAAGGATGAGGTCACAACAGGCACGAGGGTATGAGGTGTTAGAACCGTATAGCTCACATCACTCGAACAATAGGCAACTTTCACCCTCTTCAGTAAATTTTCGATTTCGACGCGATGTAAAATTTGAGATCCTATGCTCAATGCGTCGCGGACAGAAGCTAATCTGTTTAGCACGTCGTTTGCCAATCCTACGAAATAAACATCCTTGAAATATTCCGGGCCTCTCCCCTCTTGAGAAGCTATTCTTTGATTTTTCAAATCCTCGAGTGAATATTCAAGCAGCACATTGATTCTTGCTTTAAGATTCACATAAAGCTGATTGGGAATCATGCTGCTCACCACCAAATCGGCGGCGGCTTCCCCTGTTAAACTCAACCAATCCCTTTGGGCCTCATAAAGCTCCAAGTTTTCTAATTTCCCAATAAGCCTTTGAATTGTGCTTAAACGCCGCGGCAAAGATTGCTCAGCCAGGCTTTCCAATTCTCTAATATCTCGAACCATATCAAAAAAGACGCCATGCGTAAGATCGGCGACCACTCCCCTGACATGAGGACCCACGTCTTCAGGAAGCGTTTCCATGAAACAAGTCAGTGCTTCTTCACTTAAATCCACTAAAGTGACTCGATAGTTTTTTTCACGCACCAATTCTAAAACAGGAATTTCACTGCAATTGCCCGCACCGAAAATCACGGCGACCTGGCGCTCCGCACTTTCCGCTCCTGCTCGAGAAGCCAGGGTCGCTGCTTCCAATATTTTTTCTTTGCTTCGTCTGAGATGAAGTCCACTCGAAGCCTGATTCGTCACCTCTTCCATCATGAAAGTTTCATCATCTACCCCAATGTACTTTGCAAGCTCCACAGCATCCGAAGGAAGATAGGGAGACCTCTCCACTACAACAGTCTGAGATTCTGCATGAAAAGCGTTCAGGCTTTCGCCAGTCGAGCGCTGAGCATGGGAAAAGAAATCATTTATAGTTCTATGGATTAAATTTCTTTCTAGAATATGCAATCGATCTGCACTTAAAAATCCGGCAAGTTTCATGCCCGCGCTCATTTGCCAATTCATCGCTTCTGCATGGAAGAATTGTTGGGCGAGCGTTCCTTCGGGTCGAGTAGTAAATCCTAAGCTTGCACCCAATTGATGCCCAGCGACTACGGCCACATCTTGAGCGACGTGACTCAATAAAATATTTCCTGCTCCGAAATGTCCCATAGTTTTTAAGGCGAAGAAATCCACGAAAGTTGACATCCAACTTTGAGGATTTAGAAAAGATTGTTCAGGGGAATTAATTTCAGGAGTCAGAATTTGATTCACTCCACGAAATACCGTGACTTCTCCGGCTAAGGCGCTCGTGAAGGCGAGTGCGCGAAATGCAGGAGCAACGAAAGCATGACGCATTAATCCTAAATTCGAAAATGATTCTAAGGCGGCCAAACGACCCATTCGAAATGCAAATCCTCCCGCGATCATTCCTGTCAAACTTCGCCAATTACAGGCTTCACGAGAAAAGGAACCTTCGATCGCACTCGTCTGTAATTGCGACGCCGTCAAAGCAGTCGATCTCACAGAAGTCAAAGCAGAATGTGAAGAACTAATTCGACTCACGGATATTATCACCGGATGCCCAGGGTGATTGGCTTAGATCTTTAGATTGCCTGGGTTTTCGGGCTTTGGCTGGAAAAGTTGTGGGTTAATCTTGGTCTCGGAATTGGGCAAAAACGCGCTGTGCTTTGACTCTGATTTGAGCCTCGATATACTGTACTTTGGATTTACTCACCCCATGCTCTGTTCCAATTTCATCTAGAAATTCGTCGCCCATAAAACGTCCTTCAAAAATCGCCTGCCATAAATCAGGGTTCTTTTGTGTTTGAAGCCAATTCTTCATGATCAGCAGAGCAAGGTTCAGACCAGGGTCTACGGAAAGCTCTTCTCTGAAGTTGCGACCGGATCTTGATTTGAGAATACGGGTCTCATGTTCAATTTTTTCTGCATTAACAATTCGGCGTTGCCTGTCTTTCCGTCGAATTTCTTTAATGCACCATTTATCCACGTTTGCTCGAATCCAATTTTGCTCATGGAGAATATAGGTCATGAAACGAATTCCTAAGTCAGAGTTGTATCTTCGCAAAGCTTTTCCAAAACCTAGAATTGCCTCATTCAGCGCAGTGTCTAAGTGCTTTGATATATCGAACTTGAAATGGCATAGAGAATTAAGAGTCAATTTATAAATATGGTGCCGATAAGCTGCTAGTAAAATCCCCTGGGCTTTCTCCCGATGGGTAGGCGCCTCAGAGTAGCGCCATATAAAACAAAGATCTTCCTCTTCATATCTTTCCAAAGTTTTGCCTGTGCGATTATTCCAAGTTCCAATCTTTTCTTTAATTTCAGCAAGGCGTGCTTTTTCATCGATCGCTCGAATGCCTGGAGCTTGATTGTAAATATCCGCATTTAAATCTTCTAAAACAGAAAACAATGATGCAAGCCGTGAGACATGAATTCTGAATTTTTTTCCAGTCTGAGAATTTTTAAGAGGAAATATAAGCAACACTTCGGGATGAGTGCGTAATAAACTTGCTTTTAGACCTAATGAGCTGAGATTTTCCGGCGAACAAGCAGCGTTGATGTCCTCAGTATCGAGAACCAAGCAAGCATCCGATTCAGAGAAGGCTTCTGGAAAAATATCTCTAAAAGATTCAGGCCAATTTACCTGGCCTATCAATGTGGCCCTTCTCTCCGCTTTGGAAGCCAAAAGAACAGAAAGAAGATTGCTTAAATTTTCAGGAATTCCGATTTGTATTAAAAACTCATTGGGAGAAAGTCTTAGTTCTTCGCAATAAGGTGCAAAAATTTCTAAAGGATCTTGATCTAAGCGTCGAAACAAGTCAGCCGATTCTTTAAGATGTTCAGTCGAAAAGGGACGAGAGTCGGCTAAATATCGAGTTAAAAAGTGATGATCTTTTCCCTTCCAAGATAGACTACGAGCGGACCAACCTATGTAACCACCGCCACATTCTTTATGCGCGCGCCATAAGCGATAACGCATATAAGCTCTTAAATCGTTTCGAAGGGCCGGAATTCCCAAGTCAGAAAATTCTTTTAGAAAATCTGCATCCGCACTCTGTCCTCTGACAACAAAATAGATATCACGGCGCATTCCGAGTCGGTCGAGCATGGGAGTAAATCCGTAATCTTCATTGATGCCCTCGATCACTTCTCTCTCACTCATTCTCAAGGCTTTAGCGACTTCAGGAATTTTATCAGGTTCAGGAGCATTGATGCCTCCTAGATATTTTAAAAGTTGGTCTTTATTTAAAGTCGTGCCTGAGACAATTTCTTCTGCTTTTCGGGCACCCGGAGTTTTGGTCAGAGCTTCGAGAATTCGATATTGCAAAGAATGAGGTCGTCTTCCTGCAGAGGCGATACGATTTAAATAAAGAGGCATCCAGTGCGGATAAAGGCAGAGTGGGCCTTCGGCAGTTACGGCTAATGCATGTGCTTGCGGGGTAGATAAATGATGGCGACTCGCCAGATAAACCAGATTTTGATAATCCTCCCCATACACAAGGTGGATGCCTTTTAAAAGATTTGGGTCCACCACGCGATCCGGGAATTTTCGATACACATCGACCGTATCGCCTTTGATGCTCATCCCCTTTTCTTTCAAGCTTCGGCAAAAGCTTTGTATCGTAATACTATTCCTCGTTCGATAGGAATACCACACTTCCCCAAAAGTCACCGAAGGATCTTCTATATTTACGCCCAACACTTCTGTAGGAATTTTCCAAGTTCTCTGAGACTGAACAGAATTCGGATCGTGCATTGTTTGTAAAAGCCGAGGCTGTATTGCTAAACTCATATCAGATACTCGAGCTGCGTGACTTTCTATGCTTCTTTCCAAGCTTTGCAATCTGCTTCCTGTCAATCTCAGCCCTAAAACGATGCCCAATCCCATCTGTAGATTGGTTGCACTCGCATGGAAAAATTGCTGCGCAAAACTACCTTCTTCTTGGCGACTCAATCCCATCAAGGAAGTCGCCCTATGCCCCGCCATCATTCCTAAATTCTGAGAAACATTTCCTAAGAAAATATTTTGCGCGCCCAGAGGTGCAAAAGTTTTCAAAGATAAAAAATCCACAAAAGTCGACATCCAATTTTGTGGATTTAAAAAAGATTGTTCGGGTGAAATAATTTCAGGAGAAAAAATTTGATTCACGCCTCGAAAAACTGTGACTTCTCCGGCTAAGGCGCCGGTGAAGGCGAGCGCGCGAAGAGCAGGCGTCATGAAAGCATTTCGCATCAAACCTAAACTCGAAAAAGATTCTAAAGCCGCCAAACGACCCATTCGAAATGCAAGACCACCCGCCATCATTCCCGTCAAACTGCGCCAGTTGCAGGCTTCTCGAGAAAAAGAAGTTTCAATCGTGCTCACTTGCAATTGGGCTGTGCTAAAAGACGTTAAGTTCAAAGCATTAAAATCAGAATGTGAAAAACTAATTCTTCTCATTTAAAAAATCACCTGGTGAGCTAATCTGAATCTTGGAATTCAGAAAATACCCTTTGGGCTTCGGCTCTAATTTTAGCTTCAATCTGCCTTACTCTTTCTTTCGACACATTGTGACTTAAGCCTATTTCCTCTAAGGTTTGATCCCCCAAGAATCGACCCACGAAAACAGCGCGCCAAAATTCAGGTCTTCGTTGTGCGCCTAACCAATTATTAATGGAATTCATTGCCACATTGAGAGAAGGATCGGCTCTAAGATCTCGTCTCTCGGGAGAGATGTTATGATCTGCCTTACGATCTAAAAAACTTTCTCCTTCATCATCGCCAATGTTTTGATCGAGACTAAAGCGTTCAAGATTTTGTTGTTTGATTTGAGCGTAGCACCAACGCTCTACTTTCTGTCGGATCCAGTTACGTTCATTCATAATATAGGTCATAAAACGGTAGCCGAAATCCGAGTTGAAGCCCTCGAGCGCTCTACGAAAGCCTAAATGCGCTTCGCTCAGCGCAGTAGGTAAATGTTGTGACCAATTTAAGCCCAGACGCGACAAAATACTTCTTGTAAGTTTTTCTACGTAATATCGGTAACTTGTAAGAAGAATTTCCTCCGCTCGGGTTTGATGCTTCAAATTTTCAGAATAGCGCCAAATAAAATATAAATCCTCTTCTTCATCTCTCGCTAAATTTACTTCTGTTCGGGCGTTCCATGCGCCAACCTTTAAACGCAATTCTGATAAGCGGGTTTCTTCGCTTATTTCTCTCACTGCCGCGGCTCGATCAAAAGAAGTGGGCCTTCCGATAGCAGCAAAGAGAGGACGCACCCTTGAAGCATGAATTCTAAATTTGCTAGCCGTTTGAGCATTTTCTAAAGGCAGAACTAGTAATAATTCTGGATAAAAATGAATGAGCCACGCTTTCTCACTCAATCCTGATACTGCACATAGCGAAGACATTCGATTCAACATGGGTACCTTTGCTTTTCCTCTTACATAGCCACGCAAAGTCTCTACAGGAACACTCACTACTTCTGACAATTCCCTCACAATGATATTTTTGGAATTTAAAATCTTGTTCAAGGCTTGAGGTAAGGCAAAACGGCATGCAGCTTCGATATCAGAAATTTCAATCACCATTCGTGGATCATTTTCAAAAAACATTTCAGGAAATACTCTTCTTAAAGAATCTACTGCCATCGTTCTCAAAACAATGGGACGATAGATAGGTTCTAAGGCTAATAATAAACGGGCAACCGTAAGATAATTCATGCAACGAAACGCTTCGGGATCTTTGCAAAAAATAATCAATTGTTGATAGGAGATGCCTGCCTCTTGAGCAAACTCGGCAAAGCTTTTTTCTTCTAAAGCAAAATGCAAAGCCCAAGAGAAACTTCCTTCTTTAATTCCTAACTGCTCTGTGTAGGCTCGATAAATGGCGGCGGGATCTTGACCTAAGCGCCGGAAAACGTGCATCCAATCTCCCAAACATCCAAGCCGAAACGGAACTACGCCAGAGATACGGTGGCCTATAAAAGTATCATCTTTTCCCCATGAAGCGCTTCTTTGAAAAGTGCTGATCAATCCTCCACCCATTTCTTTATGGAGCCTCCAAAGTAAATATCTCGAATAAAGAGCAACATCTTCGTGGATTTCCCTCACTCCCCTCTGCGAAAAATCACGAAGCATTTGATCATCATTAGCCTGCCCATTATTATAAAAATAAATCCCGCGATTCATTTGCAAGGCATCTATCATTGGAATCAACCCTCTATCCTCGTTGATTCCTTCGATCACCCCTTCGGCACTGAGTCCTAAAACCTTTGCCAATGCAGGAATTCCTGCTGGCTCTGGTTGATTTTCGCCTGATAAATATTTGCCAAGTTGATTTTTAGATATTTCAAGACCTTCTGCTAACTCTTCAATACTTTTTGGATTTTCTGGATTCGCTAGCGCTGCTAAAATTTTAAATTGTAAGGAATTAGATTTTCGTCCTAAGCCGGCCAAGCGATTCACATGGCCAGCAACCCATTTCTGATGAACGAGAAGAGGCCCATCTCGAGTAACGGCCAATGCTCTCGATTCAGGACCCTCCAATAAATGGCGCCCTGCCAAATAAACGAGGTCTAAATAGTCTTCACCATAGACGGAGGCGATACCCCTTAAAAATCGGGGATCAATGGCCATGCCTGGTTTCACTTCATAATTATTAATCGTGGAAAGGCTAATCGTGATTCCCTCAGACGAGAGCTGATCACAAAAAGTTTGAAGACGAATTTTATGTTTCGCTTTAAAACTAAGCCATACTTCCCGAAATGTTACTTCAGGATTTTCAATATTCACTCCTAAGACTTCAACCGGGATTTTCCAATCTTCGGTCCTCGCTGCTGTACGGTTGTTTCCGCTCGTACTCAGACTTCGTCTAAAATTTTTTAACCGTTCTCTACCGTCATTGACCCATCTTTTGGTAGAAACGTTGCTCGATCTTTCAATTTCAATATCTTCAGAACTCATTCTACTAGGCAGAGGATGAAATATTTCGGGGTGGTTCACAAAATCATGGTGAAGGTTTTTAAAGTCTAAAGATTTTTCGATGATTCGGAAACATCCTCCTGTAGCAATATTGCTTAACAGTAATCCCACTCCCATCTGCAGGTTCATCGCACTCGCATGGAAAAATTGTTCAGCCAAACTTCCCTGGGCTTGAGGAGTGAATCCTAAAGAAGAAGTCGCATAATGACCCGCCATCATTCCTAAATTTTGCGAAACATGTCCGAAGAAAACATTTCCTGCACCCAGGGGTGCAAAAGTTTTCAAAGATAAAAAATCCACAAAAGTCGCCATCCAACCTTGAGGATTAAGAAAAGATTGTTCGGGTGAAGTAACTGTAGGAGCTAGAAATTGATTCGCGCCTCGAAAGGCGGTGACTTCTCCGGCTAAAGCGCTTGTGAAGGCCAGAGCTCGAAATGCGGGAGCCACGAAAACATGCCGCATCAAACCTAAATTTGAAAAAGATTCTAAAGCTGCGAGACGACCTATGCGAAATGCAAGGCTACCCGCCATCATACCCGTCAAGCTTCGCCAGTTGCAGGCTTCGTGAGAAAAACTCGACTCCAAGGCAGACGTTTGCAACTGCGCCGCACTGAAGGTTGCAAGGGAATGATTTTGCAAATGGATTATGTTTGTGATTCGTGACATAAAATATTTTGAATTTAATCTTCTTGAAAATCAGCAAACACTTCTCGAGCTTTTTTTCTAATTTGACTTTCCACTGTTCTTGCAGTTTCCCGGGTTAATTCATGCTCAATAGCAACTTCTTCTAAAGTTCGGTCCCCCACGAAACGTCCTGCGAAAACAGCACGAAAAAAATGGGGACGATTTTGTGTTGCAAACCAATTATCCAAAACCACCAAAGCTTTAGGTAATGCAGGATCACTCGATAATGTTGCCGTTTCTGTATCTTGAGGATGAGCTATCTGATCTATGAGGCTTTCCGAACTATCGTCGAAAGCACTTGCATTGAGAATGAGGCTTTCTCTCTTTCTCGTCGTCACTTGCAGTTGACACCAAATGGCCACCTTGTTTTCGACCCAATTTCTCTTATGAATAATATAACTCATGAAACGATAACCTAACTCGGATCTAAATCCCTCTAATGCCCTACGAAAACCGCAATGAGCCTCACTCAGAGCTAAATCGAAATTTTCCACTACGTTCAGATTATATTTAGATAAAGTCATTCCCGTGACTTTAGAGAGATAGCCACTATAAGCATTCAGTAAAATTTCTTCGGCAGCTCTTTGTTCGGATAGACTTTCGGAATAACGCCAAATGAAATATAAATCCTCCTCTTCGCTCGCTGAAAGTAAAGATTTACTTCTATTTTTTCCACGACCAATTTTATTATCAATTTCTGCAAGACGAGGCACGACATCGATGCAACGCACGCCCACAGCACGCTCATAAGAAGGTTGAAGCACTCCTCTTTGAGAAAAGAGTGCGGCAACCTGCGAAGAATGTAGACGAAATGTCTTGCCTGTTTCGGGGTTCTCTAAATCTAAAATAAATATTATTGCTGGATGAAAATGGATGAGCCACGCTTTATCACTGACTCCCAAAACAGGAGCCATTTTCGAAATTCTACGGGGACGAGGAGTGATGCTAGATCTCTTTGCATAATTACCCAAAGTTTCGACAGGCATGTCAATTATTTCAGCTAGACGACCTAACCCAACATTTTGCGAACACAAGGCTTCTTTTAAGGCTGCAGGTAAGGAGAAACGATGCGCATTCTCTAAATCTTTTAGAGTCAAAACCATTCGTGGATTCTTCGCATCGAACATTTCGGGAAAAGCTATCCTGAGATCAGGCAAACCCATGCTGCGTAAAACTTTGGGTCTATGAGGCGGGTCAATGGCCAGAAGAATTCTCAGAGCGGTAGGAAACCGAATTCCCTGAGCAGCTTCTGGATCTTCACAAAAAGTGCGCAAGACATCTAAGCTTGTTCCTGCATCGTCCGCAAAAGCTTGAAAAGTTTTTTCCCCTAAAGCGAAATGCAATTCCCATTTGAAACCGCCGACTCTTAAACCCATCTTTTGTGCAAAGGGCTCTAAAAGA
Source organism: uncultured Pseudomonadota bacterium (assembly GCA_964556135.1). Classification (GTDB taxonomy): domain Bacteria; phylum UBA10199; class UBA10199; order JADFYH01; family JADFYH01; genus CAYPXN01. The sequence goes on along the minus strand of CAZKUY010000003.1, from coordinate 63,366 downwards.
GAAGCAGGATCCAAATCCATTCGCCTGAGCATTTCTACCCAATCTCCTAAATAATCGACTCGAAAAGGAGTTTGACCGGATAAATGGACACAAAAATAAGTTTCGTCTTTACCCCAACTTAGGCTCCTCTGAAAAGTGCTGATCGTCCCACCCGCAGATTCTTTATGAGCTCTCCAGAGTTTGTATCTTAGATAAACTGAGACATCTGTTTTCACATTTTTCAAACCAAGGCCCGAGAATTCACGCAGCAGATCATCGTCGTTTGCTTGACCATTATTGAAAAAGTAAATTCCACGTTTCATTCTGAGAGAATCTAAGTGTGCAATAAGATCACGGTCAGCATTGATGCCTTCTATAACTTCTTCGATACTCAGGTTTAAAACTCTTGCGAGAGCAGGAATAACATTCGGCTCAGGTTGATTATAGCCACGCAAATAGTTGGTTAACTGCTTCTCAGTAACATCACTCCCCTCGACCATTTCCTCAGGAGTTCTCAAATTTTTTGCTTTAAATTGGGCAGCTAAGATTTGATATTGTAAAGAATTTGCAGCACGCCCCAATCCCACCAAGCGATTTAAATGTCCTGCAATCCATTTTTGATGAATTAAAAGAGGCCCATGAGCGGTCACTGCCAAGGCTCGTGCTTCAGGACTTTCCAAAAGATGACGTCCTGCCAAATAAACGAGATCCAAATAATTTTCTCCGTAGACTAAATGGATGCCGCGCAAAAATCTTGGATCAACGGGCGCATCCGCCAGGCGCGCATAATTATCAATGGTGCTGTGATGAAGTTCGATTCCTAAAGTAGCGAGCTTTGCTGACAAAACACGGGGTTTAATCTCATGTCTTTCTTTAAAGTCACGCCACACATCTCGAAAACGCACCGTCGGTGCTTCGATATTAGTTCCCAAAACTACGCTAGGGATTTTCCATTCGGAAACGACTGCCTTCACATCGAAAGATGCAGCTGCCTGTCTCAGTTTTTTCAATCTTTGCTTTCTTAGTCCGCTGCCTCGTTGCACGGGAGCAATGCCATCCAAACCGCCGGCGCTCATGTTCTGCAAAAGAGCAGACTGCCCTTCACTCCTTCTCGATAAAACATGACTCGAACTTCGAGCATCTAAATGCGCTTCCACTCTCCTCAAACTTTCACCGGTAAAAAAGCCCGCGAGTTTCATGCCCGCGCTCATCTGTAAATTCATAGCTTCGGCATGAATGAATTGTTGGGCAAGACTGCCTTCGGCTTCGGGAGTAAATCCCAAAGCAGAACCTATGTGATGACCGGTCACAACTGCAGCATCTTGCGCCAAATGACTGAATAAAATATTTCTAGCACCGAATGGGCTCATCGTTTTCAAGGCTAAAAAATCCACAAAAGTCGCCATCCAACTTTGTGGATTTAAAAAAGATTGTTCAGGTGAAATAATTTCAGAAGACAAAATTTGATTCACGCCTCGAAAGACGGTGACTTCGCCCGCTAAAGCACTCGCGAATGCGAGTGTTCGAAAAAGAGGCGCAGTGAAAGTGTTTCGCATCAAAGCTAAACTTGAAAAGGATTCCAAGGCCGCAAGTCGACCCATTTTAAAGGCCAAACCGCCGGCCATCATGCTTGCCAAGCTTCGCCCATTGCAGACTTCTCGAGAAAAAGAAGTTTCAAGCGCAGAAATGCCTAACTGCGCACTACTGAAAGTAGGATGCAGAGCACTCAAAGCGTTCAAGCCAGAATGAGGAAAAACAAGTCGGCTCACGAAAAAACTTCACCGGATGCCCAAGGTGTGAATTCGTTAAGATGATGATTTTTGACTAGTTTCGGGCTTTGGGGATAAAAGTTGTGGGTTAAAAAGACGCCGTAAAAAAATCAATTTCGGCCCGCAAACGTCGACCCGCTTCGCTTTCTAGCAAAACCTGCCTTTGAGCCCAAACGAGGAAATCCTGCAAAAGGTGGCGATTATATTCGTTCTCGAGAGGGACAAGCTCCCGCATGCGCTCGCAGCAATAATCCGCGAATTCTGCCTCACTTAATAGAGTGTCCGAAGGCACTCTTGTAGTGCCTCTGTTTCCTAAGAAAATGTGGAGTGCGCTCCCCCCTTCGAGGTGGGCTGCGAAATGGTCGCGAAGAGTGGTGGATTTTTTCTCGATTTTCACGAAACGTTCTTCAGGAGAATATTTGAAAGTAGGATTGGATACAGCGCGCAAATAAACTATTTGACCAGGTTGATAAGAATGAGAATCTAAAAGCTCGATGCTTGCCGCAGGCACGGTTGGAATAAAATCTCCCTCCAAACCCAGCTGCCCTTTTTCTAAAACTTGACGAGACCGGCCAACTTTAAATCGCCATACTGAGCTATGTTCTTGAAGGTTTCGCGAGCTCGCATCTAACAGAATTCGAGTATGAGATTGAGAGATTCGATATGGCAACTCATCACCGGCCGCAGCAAGGCGTTCACAACGTTCCAGTTCCAAGGCTTTTTGCAAAATCAGGTCAAAATTATTTTTTGCTGCAATTTGTCCCTGACGCAATTCCGCATCATCCAAGCTGTGCCAGGATTCTTTTTGGCGACGATGGAAATTGATCACGCTACAATGAAAGATATGTTCTGCGAGTTGGCGAAATACTAAAGCACGCGTTGTTTTAAAACGATCAAGCAAGCGAGCATTCGCTTCTTCTTTTTTTGCTAAATCAGGCGGAACAAAAAAATCCCTGGAACTCGCATGAGAAAATTTCAGATAATACTTTCTCTGTTCTGGACTCATCGTCTCAGGATTTACCCATTTAAAATAATGCCACATCCTTTGCTCAAAGTTTTCTACAAAATACGATGACCAAGGCAATTGCATCGTCAATTTTTCAAGGAGTCCTAAATAAGTCGGAAACTCAGCCAGTGCTGGAGAAAGCCCTGCCAATAAAACATGCTCTAGCCAAAGAACGCCGAAGTCATGTTTTACTCTCGATAAAGTTTCGTAGATTTTTAAAGGATAGGGTGCCCACTCGCCGGGATTCACCGCTTCATACACTTTAGCGACTGTGGCGATAATTTCCATCTGTTGTTCGTAAGGAACTAACTTCCACTCTTTACCTTCGCCTTGGAGCAAAGCTGTGTGAATCGCTCGGTACATTTCGAAGCTGAGTCTATCTAAAGCCCGCATCATCCGGACAGGAATGCTATTGCGGCGCGTGAGATGGAAGCAATCATGATAGCGCGCATACCAAGGATGATAATCATGGCCATGGACAAAAGCGCGGTGCCGAGAAAGATGCAAAGGCCAGAGCTTATTTCTCACAAAATTCAGCAGGACTTGCTGCATTCTCAATTCTTCGCTAACCGGCACTCCAGTATTTTCCCCTTCTACCTGCTCTAAATATTCCATCAACTCCCCTGGGATGAGGAAGAAAGTCTGAGGAGGATAGGAATATTTTGTCCCCTTCAAATAAAGGCTTAAGGGTTCAAGAGTCATTAAATTATCAAAAGCATATTCAAGATATTCTTCATGCTTTCCCTCAGGTGCTACGCATTGATAAACTCTTAAGTTTTTTCCTTTTGCCCATTCTCGAATAGCATTGGCTCTCGTTCGCGTTTTTTCTAAGGCTGCCCTCTGCTCGAAAGAATGATAGTAGGCTGAAGGATCCACATCTGTGGGATCCATTTGCTCTAAAATTTCCTCTAAGCTCAAATCTTTATGAGTAACTCCGAAGCCCGTCAATTCTTCAACATAACTTTCCCGCAGCACATCGGTCATTTCGGCCGTGGCTCCTTCACTTTCACCAGTCCTTAAGGCTTCATGCACGATTTCTTTATAAGCTTCATCATGCGCTTCGCGGAGTACTTCGGATTTTGGTCGGGCTCGAATTCCCTGAGCGGTTTTAGTCAAGAAAGGAAGCGGATCTGCGCGTCTACCCATGCTGGGCAAAGAGGAAACTTGTGAATGAGGAATAGAAAATGTGTGAGAGTTTTCTAAATGGATGGAGTGACCCAAAGCTTGCTGGATTTTTTGCAGTCGCCCCCCACTCATTCCATGTAACAAAGTCATCCCGGCTGAGATTCCCAGATTCATCGTCGCGGCACGCGCAAATTGTTGCAACAAGCTGCCTTCAGGATTTTTTTCTAAATCTAAGGCATGTGCCAAATGATGACCTGTCACCATCAAGCTATCTGAGACAAATTCTCGAAGGAAAAAATTTTGTGCACTGAATAAATGATGACCTAACTTCAAAGTTCCAAAATTCACCAAGCCGCTGAAGAAGGATTCACGCCATGTGTTTTGCACAATTCCAGGATTTTCCAAGGCAGCAAAACTGCGTTGAGCGGCTTCGTAAGCAAGCACTTCTGAGCTGAGTCCGATCGTAGAGGAAAGAAATTGAACGAGTGCTGCTGAATGATTTAAAATGGGAATGGAACGAAGCAGGCCTGAACTTAATATTTTTCCAAATTGAAATCCAAAAGAAGCCGAAGTCATCGCCAGTAAAGCATGACCATTGGTGGCTTCACGGCTCACCTGTAATACAGAGGCATCCGTCTCAAGCTGCGCATTCGATACAGCACGGCTTTCTGCATAAGAAAAGGGAGAATGAGAAAAAATTCTGGCCATGATTAGGGTTTCTCAGCTTTCTCTTTTGGATTAATTTCTTTCTGCAGTAATTCTTTCGACTTCCACGCCCTCAAACCAACAAAAACCCCCAGGCTCGCAGCAACGCCAAAAAATAGGGCAGGCACGCTACCTACCTCCCATAAAATTTTTGCGCCAATCCCCACACAAGCCACTCCCATGGCGGGCAAGGCATATTCTGCATGAGTAGCGTGACGAATTTTGGGTGTTGTTTTAGGTCGAATCTCTTCCTCTAACTTCAAAGCCCTTTCTAACAGCGAGCGCGGGGGCTGTCCGAAATGAGTAAACATGGCTTTCATGCAAAGTTCCAAAATCGATTTATCTTCTACTCCTAAAGCCTTACCGGCAACTATGTTATCGGCCAAGGCTTCGCGCGCATTCGTGAATGCTTCTAAGAGCCGAACGCAAAAAATATTTTCACTCGGAAATTTTTGGCCCAATAAAATATCAAAATGATACAAACAATCGATGGCGTCCGTTGCGCTCACTCCTACCCCTTTTGCGATCACTTCTAAGTGAGAGCCCAAGAGGGAATAATTGGCAATATTTCTAAGAGTGGGCTGTTCGGGAAAGGAAGATGGAGAATGTTCAGGATGTTGGGAATGAGAAGATGAATAAAGCTCTAAGAAAAAACTAAGGTCTGCCATATCGATGACAAAAGAAGCATCATTGTATCGACAGCGAAATCTCTCCACAACAGACCTACAACGCATAATGGCTGTAGGTAAGGCATCTTCAGCAATGGAGATTAGATCTCTGTCGAATTGTTCTATTGCATTCACAAGGCGAGTGGCTTTTCCCGAACCGGAAACTTCTATTCTTTTCATGAACAAATGAGTTTGAAACCTCAACAAAAATAAGGAAATGACTTCACCATATCGTTCCAATTCACGTTCATGAATTCGTATTTTATCCGGATCCCTTTGTCGATCGCCGTTCGGTCGATTTTCCATGAAAATACTTCGTGCTAGAATTTTCGACACTCGTAATAGTTGTCTGGCATCGACCTCATCACTAAAACTAATTCCTTCATGAAGAGCCCTGTCTTCGATAGCCATGCTCCAATTTTCAGAAACTCTCGCCCGAGAAATCTGCGTAGGTATTGTCTGAGTTTGCCTTTGCACATTTCTTTCAAAGACACTCAAGCTTGGTAGCATCCGGTGCAACACAGCCATCGCCGCTCCCAATTGGAGATTGGTTCGTTCCGCATTGAAGAGTTTTTCGATGAAACTTTTTTGGTCGTGCTCTACCCAACCCAATTGCGCAGTTGCCTCGTGACCAGCGACCATGAAAATATCTTGAGTGAGGTGCTGAAGAAATAAATTCTGGGAATGAAACAAACCGCCCAATTTTAAAAAACCGAAATTGACATAGGAATCACGTAAGCCTTCCCAAATTCCACCAGCGCCTGACCAATGAAATAAGTTCGAACTTTTAGAAGTATCAGAAAGTGAAAGTAATCCACGCTGACTCAATTCATAAGTCGCGACCTCACTACCTAAAGCTAAAAAAGGAGAAATAATTTTTCCTAAAAATGGAATAGTTTGACGAAATAGAAGACCACTCAAACGATAAGATAATCCCCCCAAACTCATCGCCGTCAAAGATTGCCAATGGCTGATTTCTTCGGAGGCAGCTTGTACACCCGCATCCAACTGAAGTTGAGCACCAGAAAGCTGGATGCCTTCGGAAAAAGATAACCTTGGATGAGAGATTAAATAGCTACGCATACCTTTCCATCCTGCTTAACTTTGACCTGCAGTCCTTCTTCGATATTCTCTAAACTCTCTGAGCAGAGTGAATTCATTGAGCGGACTGTCTTCCGTAGGATCCTTGGCAATGCGTTGCAAAGCATAGATCGCGAGTTCCTGTAATTCATGGGAAGGGACCTTATTGTCTGCAATAGATTCGTTATCGCAACGCGCTTTTACCAACCAAAATACTAAATCCCGGTAAATCTCATCATTCATCACTTGAGGATTATTTTGGTATTCGCGGAGCAAGCGCAGGGCAAATAAAGCTCGCAGTGAATAAAGCGCGGGCTGAATAAATTCAGGAAATCCACGGACGCCTTCACGCAGCATCATCGTCCCTTCGCGAACATCCCCTGTTTCAAAATGATCCGTTGTATCCGCGAAGACACGCAGCATCAGGGATAAATCATTGAGATGCAGAGTTCTCATCTGACTGGCAAAAGCATTCACCATCGCCAAACGAGTGTAAGGTTCGTAAGGCAAACGCAAGCCATCCCGCTTCCCATCCCCCTGAAATTCCGCAGGCCAAGGCAAGGTTCCATACCGCCAAGAAACTTGAGCTTGCATTTGCGTCAACACCCTTTGAACATATTCCGGTTCAGGACGATTAGCTTCGGGCGCGGCTTGAATCCTCTCACGAATTTCTCCCGCTAAAGATTCGGGCGCGGGTAAGCTGATCCAATCAATGAACGCAGACTCTTGTCGAGGAGTAAAAACTCGAGCGACGACTGCTTCTGGAGCTCGCTCTGTCATTACGGGAGAGGGCGCAGGATCTGCCGTGGGCGGAACAGGACGAAGTCGGGGGGCATCATTTATTTTAATCCATTGATGAACACCGAACATAGCGATTGCAGCGCTCAAAAAACTTAAACCAATGGTGATCGCAGGATGCGTTTGTACGTGATGCAAACGATCATAAGTGCTTACTCCCACGAAAGTCAGTAAACCCATGCCCATTCCTGTGGCCATTTCCGTAATCAACTCCATACGACCTGCGCCACTCATGCCACTGAGCTTCGCGGCTTGGATGCTTCGCATCGCTTCTTGTACTCTTTTAGTATCTACTTTCAAGGCACCCAACAATGAGTTGAGGTTCTTTTGAACCGCTGCATCGGTGAGGCTTTGTTTTGCTAAAGTTAAATGCGCCGCCACGATCACTTTTTGTGAGGCACCTAAATGAGTAGCTATCGGAGTTTGCGCTGCCTTGAGCGCAGTGACTACTTCCGCACGAGGATGTCTTTGTAAAAGTGTTACCGCAGCAATCAAACAATCGCGGGGAAGACGATCCGGAACAGTAAGGCTCAAGCGTCTAAAAATTTCGACGTGATTCAATGCGACATCCGCGTCTGGAGATTCTAAGCCTGCTTTTAAGGCATCGCCGCCTCTTCGGTTGTGTTCATCACTTCTGAGATCGGCTTGTATACTTTGTTGTAAGGCGTCGACACTTCCAGGCTCTGAAGTAGGTGCGACTCCTTCGGGAGCGGAAGTGATTGTAGGGACATTCTGTCTAAAAGTTTCCGGCATCAGGGTGAGCGCCCCAATGCTTCGCCACACCACCAGGCGCGGAGCGGGACCGTAAATCCTTGCGGATTCGGCTCTTTCATCCGTGCGATCCACATCCCATTGCCATTCTTTTTCGTCAACAATACGCATTCCCGAGGGAAATATTTCTCGCAAGCGTCGATGGTAATTTCCTCTTCCATTAGGCAGACGCGCAATGGATTGGACTCCACTTGTCTCATGGTTAATGGTTTGCTGACTCAGATCGATGGAACAATAAACGACGCTTCCAGCATTCAGAAAATGTCGCATTTCACTCACAAAAAATCTTATGGCGTTCAAACTTGAAAAATCATGAAAGGCAACCATTTGACTCTTCATGCCCATCAATTGCCGACCGAACTGAGCATTCGTACTTAATTCATGACTTAAGGCCGGATCCGGACGAGTTCCCCGCAATACCGTATTGGCAAAATCATAAACCATGTGTTCGATGGCTTCTGAAATTCGGTTGCTCATAGGAGCAAAAGCTTGATTGACCACCATGCTTCCCACAACGAGATCTGTTTTTTCTTCTCCGACTAATTCCAACCAACGATGTTGAATGTCACGGTCTTTCAATGTTTCAAGATCTTTCATGATCTCAACAAGCAATGGCACACGTTCCACTAAAGATCGATTTCTCAAGCTCGTAACACGCTGAACTTTGCGAGCGATTTCAAAGAGAAGCCCATCGGTCAAATCTGTGACCACTCCTCGAACAAAAGGTTTCACATCGTCAGGCAATGCTTCCAAGGAAGTTTTCAAACCCCCTTCGCTGATATCTACCAAGGTGACGCGAAATTTATGTTGTCGAACTAACTCCACGACGGGAATTTCACTGCAGTTGCCCGCTCCTAATACTACAGCCACCAGACGTTCGCCTTCCACTGTGGGTTCTTGGCCTGCACGAGGAACTAGAGCCGCCGCCTCTAAAATATTTCTCCGACTATTTTCTAAATGACTTCGACTAGAGGGTCGATTCGTCACCGTTTGCAAACCAGCCACATCTTTATCCACCCTTAAAAATTCCACTAAACTTCTCGCATCGCTTGGAAGAAAAGGGGATCGAGTAATCGGTAAACGTTCTCTTTGTGAGTTCATCTCCGGATTGAAAGCAGTTCGTAATTCTTGTCGAGAATTTGAAAGCGTCGATCGCTCCAAGCGCGCTTCCAAATTTCTTTCGAAACGATGAATGCGATGACCCGTGAGAGCGCCCGCCAAGCCCGTGCCAATTCCCAGACTCGTATTCATGGCTTCCGCATGGAGGAATTGTTCACTGAGTGAACCCGAAGGCTGAGTCGTATAACCGAAAGCATGTCCAATTTGATGACCCGCCACGACCGCACTGTCTTGAATGAATCTTCTCAGTCCTAAAGATTGGGTATGAAATAAAGCGCCGGTTTTTAGGGTAATGAAATCGATGTAACTCGACATGAAACTTTGAGGATTAAAAATGGATTCAGTTGAGGGTGAATCCGACAAAAGTTGACCTGTGCCGCGGAAGGCAGAAACTTCAATGGCAGTCGCGCTCGTCCAGGCGAGTCCTCTCAGTGAAGTAGCTGTGATCGAATTTCCCATCCAGCCTAAAGCTGAAAAGGATTCGGTGAGCGCAAGCCGCGAGGCTTTGAAAGCTAAGCTTCCCACTACCATGCCCGTCAAAGTTCTTAAGTTACAGGCCTCATGAGTAAACCCTACTTCCAATGATGCGATTTGAACTTGTGCTGAACTCAAAGAAAAAGTTTCAGAAGTCCGCAATAAAGGCGCAGAAATGCTAATTCGGCTCACGTTGTTTTCACCGGATGCCCAGGGTGAATCCATTTTGATGATTTAGGACTTTTTCGGCAGGTGGTGGGAAAAGTTGTGGGCTTATCGACCTAGTATGCCAGGGCGACGAATGATTCACTCGACTCATAAAACTTTCCCCGAATGCCCCGATTAAACTCATTTTAAGATTTTGAGCTATTTCGGCGTATTAAAAGAAAAGTTGTGGGTGAAAGAACAAGGTTGACTTGAGGCAAGATATGCATAATATCCCCGCTTCATTGTTTACCAACCCTTTTTCGGAGGTTTTTTTCAGTGCCAGGAATCAGAATAAAAGAAGGCGAATCCTTTGAAGCCGCCATGAGACGTTTTAAGAAACAGTGCGAGAAGGCAGGCATCTTGTCTGAACTCCGGAAGCGCGAATCTTACGAAAAACCCAGCATTCGTAAAAAGAAAAAAGCGAGCTCAGCACGCAAGCGTGCCATGAAGAAGACGCGAACACGCGAATATTAGGACCATAGTCCCCGAAGGGGGCATCGCTCCGCTGCTCCCTTTTCCTACAGTGGTATCTTTTAGATTGAAGTAAATTCAATCCAAAAAGATTAATTAGATTTACACATTGATTTAAGTTTGGTGTTTCAAATAATCTTTCCTTAGTTTAATTTCCTTAAGGATTTTCTCAGTATTCAATTTTAATTTCTTTTGAGGTTCGGTGTTTACGGATTCTACTCTCAGTGAAGTGAGAAGCAGAATCGATATTGTCGATATCGTTTCTGAATATGTGCCTTTGAAAAAGGCGGGGCGCAACTTCAAGGGCGTCTGTCCTTTTCATTCCGAAAACACGCCTTCCTTTACCGTCAGTCCCGAAAAACAGATTTTTCATTGCTTTGGATGTCATGAAGGCGGGGATATCTTTAGCTTTTTAATGAAGATGGACGGCCTTACTTTCCCTGAAGCTTTAGAAAAATTAGCGGAACGCGCCGGAGTTGAAATTGCCGCCAAAACAGGTCCGCGAATCTCCAAAGAAGAAAAAGAGAATTGCTATCAAGCCAACCGCGTCGCGGCTTGGCATTATCATGAGACTTTGAAGAATGCCCCCGAAGCCGAATCTGCTCGTCAGTATTTAAAAAATCGGGGCCTGACGGACACTGAAATCGAAACATTTCGCCTCGGTTTTGCCATTCCCTATTCCCACGAACTCGAAAAAGTTTATGAATCTCGAAAAGTGCCCCTCGAATCTGCGCTGAAGACAGGAGTGATCCGTTCAGGCGATCGCGGCAACTTCGAAGGTTTCCAAGGCCGCATTATTTTCCCCATTTTTAACCGGGAAAATCGAGTCGTAGGACTCGGAGGACGCATTCTCGAAAGCCATGAAAATATGGCTAAATACATCAACAGCCCGGATTCGCCCGTCTACGATAAAAGTGCTAATTTATTTGGCCTGCCTCAAGCCATGGAAGCCATCCGCAAGAAAAAACGTATTTTCCTCGTCGAAGGCTATTTGGATGTCATCACCATGCATCAATATGGCTTCCTCGAATCCGTAGCACCTCTGGGCACTGCACTCACGCCTCGACAAATCTCTCTCATGAAGCGCTATGCTGATGAAATTATTGTTTTATTTGATGCGGACGACGCCGGCTGGAAAGCCGCGGAACGTTCGCTTGATCTTTTCCTCGAGCAGGAAATTTCCCCCAAAGTTTTGATTTTACCGGCGGGCGAAGATCCCGATACTTTCCTGAAAAAATTTGGTCCCAAAGCCCTACAGGAAAAGTTGAAAGAAACAAGAAACCTTTTGGCTGTGATTATCGATAAGTCCCTCATTAAAAATGCCAAAGATATATCCGGCAGAGCAACGGCCTTGAGCGAACTCAAGCCCTACTTGCTTCAGCTCAACTCTTCACTCGAGAGAAATCTTTACATTCGGAAGTTGGCAGAAGGCTTGGATGTTCCCGAAGCTTGGGTCTTTGAAGAACTCGGCATTAAAGATTCGGCACCCGAAGTAAAAAGAGCTAGTGTTACGAGGTCAAAACAGGATAGACGCGGTGCCGAAGAGATATTATTCGAATTGTTTTTGAAGTACGATTCGATTAGAAAGAAAGTGATGGAAAACATCCAACCGGATGACTTCATCAGCAGTGAATACCAAAAGTTCGCTGCGCATTTATGGGGTGTTGAGCAAATCGCAACTTTGAGTGCTGCTCAGTTACTGGAAAAAGTGGAAGAGGCTAAATTCAAAAATCTCATTACACAACTTTCCCTGCGTGAAAGTCCGATGGATCCACTGACCGTGGAAATGGTCAGCGTCGACTGCATCCATAAAATTAAAAGAGAAAGCTTGAAATTAAAATTAGGAGGCCTCTCTGCTCAAATAAAAGAAGCAGAAAGCTTCCAACAAACGGATAAGGTGTTGACACTTTTGCAAGAAAAGCAAAATATCCTTTCCGCCTTGGAATCGACTAAGCAGTCATGACTTAATGACTTGAGTTCATTACATTTTTTGTTTTGAGCCTTGGAGACGATTTTATGAAAAATGATAAAGCCAAAGAAATTCAGAAGCTCATCGATTTAGGAAAAGAAAAAGGCTACCTCACTTACGAAGAGTTGAACGAAGCCCTTCCTGAAGAATTAACTTCTGCCAATCAATTAGACGACGTGCTGGCCATGTTCGACGAACTCGATATCGAGATCGTGGACAATGAAGAAGCTGCCAAACATCTCCAAAAGAAAAAGCCCGCCAAGGCCGCTGCTGCCGGCAAAGGCAAAGGCGCTGCCGCCGCAGGTAAAGATAAAGACGAAGCAAATCCTGATTTACCGGACATGGAAGAGGAAGAAGAAGCGAGCGCTGATGAAGAAGAAGCTGAAGAAGTCGTAGAAGTCGAAGCGGAAGAAGCTTTCTCCAAATCGACAGATCCTGTCCGCATGTATTTACGAAAAATGGGAAGTGTCGCACTTCTCACCCGTGAAGGCGAAGTTGAAATTGCCAAACGCATCGAACAACACGAAGATGCCGTGTTGCACATGTTGCTCACCTCTCCGATCGGTATCAAAGAAGTTTTAGAATTAGGCGAATCTCTCAAGAAAAGTAAAATGCGCGTTACCGACATCGTGAAAGATCTCGAAGAAATGGCGCAAGAAGAAGAGTTTGACGAAACTGAACACCGCGCTCGCATCATGAAGCAATTGCTGAAGTTCAAGCAACTCTCTTCGGGTCATTCGAAAATCGCCCAAAAAGTTTCTACCTTAAAAGACGGTAAAGCCTTAGAAAAACAAAAGCTCGTTTTGCAAGATTCTCGCGACAAGATGGTTCAATGCATTAAAGAATTACGTTTCAATCGCAAGACCATCAACTTCATCACTTCTAAATTCAAAGAAGTGGTCGACTTGCTTGACGCTGAAGAGCGTTTGATCAAATCGCAAGCCGGAAAATTGAAAATTCCTTTCGACGAATTGCGCGATCGTTTGAAAACTTTGAAGAAAAGCGATTACGCTGTCCGTAAACTCATTAAAGACGCGAAAATGCCCAAAGAAAGCGTCAATGAGATTTTGAAAAACATTCAAACCAGCGAAAAGAAAATCCGCTCCTTTGAAATTGAATACGGTCATTCCCATGAAGGTCTCCGCAAAATTTATAATCAAATCAATCGCGAGCAATATTTTGCCGACATCGCCAAGTCCGAATTAGTTCAAGCCAACTTACGTTTGGTCGTCAGTATCGCAAAAAAATACACCAACCGCGGTTTGCAATTTTTGGATTTGATTCAAGAAGGCAACATTGGCCTCATGAAAGCGGTCGACAAATTCGAATACAAGCGCGGCTATAAGTTTTCAACTTATGCCACCTGGTGGATTCGTCAGGCCATCACTCGCGCCATTGCCGATCAAGCCCGCACTATTCGTATTCCGGTGCACATGATCGAAACGATTAATAAATTGATCCGCACTTCCCGTTATTTAGTTCAAGAATTAGGTCGTGAACCTAACCCTGAAGAAATCGCGGAAAAAATGGAAATGCCTCTCGAAAAGGTGAGAAAAGTTTTAAAAATTGCGAAAGAACCCATCTCTTTGGAAACCCCCATTGGTGAAGAAGAAGATTCTCATTTGGGCGATTTCATCGAAGATAAATCCATCATGACGCCTTCGGAAGCCGTCGTGAACATGGGTTTGTCGGATTCGACGAAAAAAGTTCTTTCCACCCTCACCCCTCGTGAAGAAAAAGTTTTGCGTATGCGTTTCGGGATTGGTGAAAAATCAGATCATACTTTGGAAGAAGTCGGTCGCGATTTCCAAGTGACTCGTGAACGTATCCGCCAAATCGAAGCAAAAGCTTTACGCAAGCTTCGCCATCCTTCCCGTGCTAAGCAATTGAAGACTTTTGTGGATTGGTAGGATGTAAATATTTTTACTAAGCCCTCTACGCAAGTGGAGGGCTTTTTTTTGGCCCACTTCTCATTTAATAAACTTGATTATTTCCTGAGCTGTAATAGGTTAGCAAGGTTGTGAGAAATCACACGGGCCTATAGCTCAGCTGGTTAGAGCTCCCGGCTCATAACCGGGCAGTCCTAGGTTCAAATCCTAGTGGGCCCACATGATTGATAGTAGAGCCGGCGTCCGGCTCATAACCGGGCAGTCCTAGGTTCAAATCCTAGCACCTCCCTCTATGGATTTTTAAATGTCAGGTGCAATCCCTGTCATTTAGATATTACATAGACGAAAGGGATAGTGGGCCCACATTAACATTAGTTCGGGGTTCGTGACGCTGGAGTAAATCCAGTTTTGTTCACAACCACTTATTAAATGGGCGTAATCGATTACAAGGGAATAAAATTACATGACCGAACCTAGCTCTTTGAAAGACGCACTTCATCAACTAGCGAATCTTGCAGGTATTGAAGAAGAAATTCGCAAGATTAAGAAATCCCTCGACGACATTCCTTTCAATCTTAAAGAGCTTAGTGAAAAATTTGTCCTCTCCTCCAAAAGTTTTGAAGAAAAAAAAGTGGAGCTCGCCAAAATTCAAGAAGACGTTTTGCAAATGGATAAAGAAGTTGCAGAATCGAAAGAGCTTTTAAAAAGTCGCGAAACGAAACTTTACGAAATTAAAACCACCAAAGAATATCAAGCGGCTCAAAAAGAAATCGCGAGCGCTAAAAAAAGTAATATCGAAAAAGAAATTAAACTCCCCGAGCTCAAACAAAAAGCCGAAACACTCACGAGCGAAATTGCGAGCCTTGAAACGGAAAGCCAAAGCTTGAACACCCGAGTGCAAGAAGAAGAATCCCGCATCGTCTCCGAGCTGGAAGGCTTGCAAAAAAATCTGGAAGAAAAACTCATCGCTAAAAAGCAAATCCTCGACGAATTAGATCCTAACATCGTGACAAAATACGAAAAAGTCCTTCAGCGCAAACAGCCCGCCATGGCGGCCGTAGGCGTGAGGATCTGCCTCGAATGCAATATCAATATTCCCGCTCAACTTTTTTCCGAGATTCAAAAACAGACTCAGATTATTAATTGTCCGTCTTGTTTTAGGATTCTTTACGTTCCGTAATAAAAAGTTCTTTAGAAAGAACTTTCAAGAGAAGGTAAACCTGTAAGCCGGATTCTGTAAGCCCCATTCCTTGAAAGAATGGGGATGAAGATCATTTCTCTGGGACGACCATTGCTAGCCGCCTCAAGCAACCTACCCATTTCGCCTACCGAATAGCTTGGATATCCAGGAGCCACTCGCATCCACCGGGCCGATGTTTTCTGCGAAACCTATTTGGTCTTGCACCGAATGGGGTTTACCGCGTTTCACCCCCTGATTTCCCGAAGAAAACCAGGGACTCGTCTCTGTGGCCTAGCTCCGTGACCTTTCGATCGCCTTGCTAGGTCCCATCCCTTTCGGGACGGGGCACTTTCCGCCGCCTTACGACGCCAGGCCGTTAGCCTGCATTCTACCCTTGGGTGTCCGGACTTTCCTCACCCTCCCGCAATGCGGAAAGGCGCGACCTTCCGGTTTACCTTCTCTTGAATCTTTAGACTGCCATAGCACTATCGGGTGAAACAAGAGCAAATCTTGAAGTCTTCGACCTTGACCTAGCGAGGCCTTTACCCTTAAAGCAATGAAAATGGATTCTGATTCTCTTCAAATTCTAGAAAAAAACTTAAGCGATACGCTTCAGCTCGCGATTAGTCATGATTTGCAAAGCCCGTCTTTAATTATTTCCGACCAACAAAGCATTCTTTCCAAACTCCTCGCGCAGACTTATGAAAAAGTTTGCGTCGGTGGCAAATTCCTCACCATCGAAGACGCCAACTTCGAACAAATCATTCAAGAGATTGATGCACTTCCGGCAAACGCGTTAGTCGTTTTAGTCCAATCCTCTAATTTTCGCTTGAATGAATTTCGTTTCCGAATTGAGCTTTTCAAAAGACAACTCAAAGTCATCGAGCATGTTCATCTCGACAGAATGCCGGAGTCTGAAATTTCTACTTACATCCAAAGCCTCGCTTATGACTCCACTTATTATCATCACATGGGTCCCCTGCTCAAAAGCAAGATCGATGCCTGTAAGCAAATCAAACTCGTCGGCGCGGACTGGGAGCTACTTTATGATTCGCCTTTCGAGGACAGTAAACTCAACATCGGGGATTATCGTCACTTGAAAAATGTAGGCGGACAATTTCCCATCGGCGAAGTTTTCAGCGAACCGAAAGATTTGATGCGAGTAAATGGCGAAGTTGAATTCTTTGCCTTCGGTGACACAGATTTCACCGTGCAATGCCCTGAAACTCCCATCCGAGTGAAAATTGAAAATGGACAAATCGTCGGCGCTACGAATGCACCCAAAAACTTCGAATATATTTTGACGGATATTAAAAATATCGAGAAGACCGTGTGGATTCGAGAATTAGGCTTTGGGCTGAATCGCGCTTTCAACAAGCATCAACGCGTGAGCGATATCGGAGCTTATGAAAGAATGTGCGGTATTCACATTTCCATCGGCGCTAAACACGCAATGTTCACCAAAGAAAACTTCCCGAAAAAACAATGCAAGTTTCACGTGGATGCTTTTGCGGATGTGCAAAAAGTTTTGATAGACGAAGAGGTGGTTTTCGAGAATGAGAAATACATTCTTTAAAAACCACCTCTTCAAAAATGAGCGTTTTATTTTTTAATTAAAAGAAGGCAAATGAGCGCAAACCCAATTGCTGGCAGACTCTCGAGCTCCCGATAAGTAAGTTTGGGCTCCCTCTAAGAGGCGACCCGGAATATGTGTCGCAGCCGTAAGTCCTTGTTCTATTCCACCCGCCACTTGAAGACCCATCGCAAAACCAGAACGAAGCACATTCACTGCCATTTCCTGAATAGGGAGACCTTCTGATCGATCTCTACGAGGCGTGTAAGTGTGGATTTCATGGGCTTCAAAAGTATATTCATGGGTATCGATATATTCGGCAGCGCGGTCCGCCACAGCAGTCCATGCCACAGCAGCAGCTCGGCTATCTGGATCGGTCTGTGTGGATAATGCCTGAGCACGTTCACGGGCATTTTCAACTAATTCTTGAAGTCTGACTACCTCTCTGGAGTTCCCAGATCTATATTCGCAATGAGAATCTGACCATTCGCCCGATAAATATTTCTCGATATTTCCTATAATGCGATCCGCTTGAGCTGAGGCGGAAGCCGCCGCAGTGGAATCGCCTTGCAAGAAAGCTCTTAAGCCAGGGACTGCAGTATTGCCCGCGTTGATTCCCAATCCATGCAAATGCGTTCGCATCGCAGGATGATAATATCCATGATGCGCTTCTCTACTGACATCGATACTGGTGTTGATTTGCTCACGCCAAAGGGCAGCAGGCCTTTGATTGGCGGGAAGGTGTAAAATTCTTTCGCTTCGCGCTCTTAAAATAGCAGAAGGGTCGAATGTATCTTCGCCCACATGCAAACCGTAAGTACTCAGAGCTGCTTGAAGTTGACGGACGCCGTCTGTATTCTGCTCGAAATTGCGAACCGTGTTGGTATTTCGATCCCTTAATTCATAGCGACCCCCATAGCCGCTGTAACCTTCGTTATATTCCAACTGAACGCCGCGATCGATCATCATCGTATAACTCATAACATCCTCTTTCTGATTGAAGATGTGCCCGTGGGAGGATTATCGATCTGTTTTTCCGGAAGTTTCTTATAAAGAGTCGCTTAAAAAACTTGCTAAAAATTATAAGTAAAAATTGTTAAAAGAAGAGAGGAAAAATGAAGTTTTGCTGATCACTCATCCGTGACACAACCCTCAGACGCTGAAGAAACAGTCTTAATATATTTCTTCAAAGCTCCTCGGGTTACCTTGTGAGCAGGCGCCGTCCAGGCATCGATACGTTTTTGGATTTCTCCATCGGAGACATGCAGATTCAAAACTTTCTTTTCTGCATTGATGTGGATTTCGTCGCCGTCTTGGATGATGGCAAGCAC
>CAZKUY010000003.1:0-45152 GCA_964556135.1 uncultured Pseudomonadota bacterium | reverse complement strand
GTGATTTTCGCAACCGATCCATCGGGAGCAATGTTTCCGTAAAGAATTTGGATATGGCCCGTTTTCTTAATGGGTTCTGACAATGGCACAATTACTTTTTGACCCAAGCTTAAATCGAGCAAACCTTCTAAATTTTCCGCCAGAGTTTTTCCAGTGACCGTCATGCAATCGCCGTGGAGAAAACCTTCTTTCAAAAGTAATTTCTGAACGGCTGGAACGCCGCCCACCTGGCAAAGATCGGACATCACGTATTTTCCGCTGGGCTTAAGATCTGCGATGAAGGGAGTTTTATCGGAAATTTTTTGGAAATCATCGATGGTCAGTTTCAATCCTACTGACTTCGCAATGGCAATCAGATGGAGAACTGCATTGGTGGAACCACCGAGCGCCATCACGATGGTCATGGCATTTTCTAGAGATTTTTTAGTGATGATTTGTTTGGGGGTAATATCTTTTTCTAAAAGATTATAAATGGCAGGACCTACTTTAGTGAGACATTCATCCTTTTTCTCAGGACTCGTCGCCGGATAAGAAGAAGAATAAGGCAAACTCATTCCCAAAGTTTCAATCGCAGAGGCCATGGTATTCGCTGTGTACATGCCACCACAAGCGCCAGCGCCGGGACAGGCATTTTGTAAAATTCCATCGAGCTCTTTGCCGTCGATTTTACCCGCGGCATATTCGCCCAAACCTTCGAAGGCAGAAACGATGTCGAGCACTTTATCATGAAAGCTTCCAGGATTAATCGTGCCACCGTAAACCATGATGCTGGGGCGATTGAGGCGACCCATCGCAATAACAGAGCCAGGCATGTTCTTATCACAGCCCACCACCGAAATATTCGCATCGTACCAATGGGCGGCCATTACTGTTTCGATGGAATCGGCGATGATCTCGCGCGATTGCAGGGAGAAATTCATGCCTTCGGTGCCCATCGAAATTCCATCACTCACGCCGATAGTATGGAACATCAAACCCACACTACCTGATTCCCAACAACTTTTTTTCGCGAGTTGAGCCAACTCATTCAAATGCATGTTGCAAGTGTTGCCATCGTAACCCGTGCTCGCAATGCCGACAAAAGGCTTCTTCATGTCTTCCGCCGTTAAGCCGATGCCATAAAGCATGGCCTGCGACGCAGGTTGATCACGGTCTTGAGTAAGTTTGGAACTATATTTGTTGAGCTTGGTCATAAAATCTCCTTGAGTCTAAGAAGTAGATTTTCTATGGTTTTTTCCCTCGATAAACAAGGATGAAATTTATTATGAAATTTTACGGATACAACAAGTGCGATACCTGCCGAAAAGCCAAGAAATGGCTCGAAGCGAAGGGAAAAAAGCTAGAAGACATCGACATCACTACCAATCCTCCTTCATATTCTCAGCTGAAAGAATACCTGGCTCAAAGTGCCAGGCCTCTCAAAGATTTCCTCAATAAAAGTGGCCAGCAATACCGTGCTCTGAATATGAAGGAAAAAGTAAAAGAACTCTCCGAAGACGAAATTTTGAAAATGCTCGCCAAAGAAGGCCGACTTTTAAAACGTCCCATCGTCAGTGACGGAAAAAAAGTCAGTGTCGGATTTGATGAGAAGGATTTCAAAGCTCGATGGAACTAATGGAACAAAAATGATCACTCTCTATTTTCTCAGACATGCCATTGCCGAAGAACCCGGCACAGGAACTTTTACCGAAGAAACTCGCCCTCTCACTTCAGAAGGCATAGAAAAAATGGAAAAGGCAGCTCAAGGTATGAAAAACTTGGGCCTTGAATTCCAAGCTCTCTGGAGCTCACCTCTCACTCGAGCTCTTCAAACTGCAGAAATTGTCAAAAAGGCTTTCGACTTTAAAAAGGATATCGAAATTGAAATAGGCTTGAGTCCAGGCTCTTCGTTGCAGAACTTGCTCAAGAAAATTTCATTGAGGAAGGAAAAAAGTTTTTTAATGACAGGCCATGAACCGAGCTTAAGTTTATGGATTCAATCTCTTCTCGGCATGAGACCTAGCAATGCAGTAATTATGAAGAAAGCTGCGCTTTGCCATCTACAACTTCATGGTGATCTATTGCATCCGGAGACAGAATTAATTTCTCTTTTTCAACCGAAGATACTTCGCTTGGCCGCAGGCTAGCATCGGTCAAAGTTTGAATCTTTTTGTTAATTTCCTTCAAAATCCCGACGGCAGCCACTTCTGTTTTCGTTTTGCCCGGCATGGGAGGAAGAGAAACAATGGTTTTCTTCGAATCTTTCAAAATATCCCCAATATAAGTTTGAAGCTCTTGATGCACCTCCATCACGCTTCGTCTCGCATCAGCTACCTTAAATTGATAAGGTTCGACCATGTTGTCGTAGGCATCGATGAGCATCTTTTGATATTTTTTAAAGCTATCAAAAATATTGTCAGCCATGTGCAAGTCCATGCCAGATTCCCAATAATTCATCCCGCCCGATTCAATCACGCGCGGAATTAAATTTTCTACGTCGATGCGCAGATAACAAACTAAATCGGGAATGGGCGCAAAGCCGAAAACATCTTTAATCCATTGCATACTGGGTTCACGAATCGAATCGCGCGCGAAGGCGGTGTAAACATAGCGATCCATCAAAACAATATAACCGGATCTGAGTGCGGGAATGATTTGATTTTCTAAGCGATCGGCAAAATCGGTGGCGTAGAGCATGCTGAAAGTCATGCGGTTGAGCATGTTGCCGTTTTTCGCCATTTCGATCGACCGGCTCATCAAGTTTGAGCGAGTCCAACCACTCACAATCACGGCATAGCCTTGAACTTGCAACCATTCCTCGAGCAAATCGATTTGTGTCGAGCGCCCGACACCATCGGTACCTTCAATCGCAATGAGCTTACCCTTAAGCCCGCTTGTTTTCAGATATGGCAAACCTTCGCCAAAAAATTTTATTCCTTCTGGCATAATTTCTCCTCTGAGTGGTGAAACCTTGCAGCTCATCTGCAACCATTTGTCTCACCTTCGTCTGCTGCTCTTCAATTTCCATGGTCGCATCAATCACATTCAATCCGAATTCATCGACGATGCGATCATATTCTTTTAAGATCATTCCCTGAAAAATTTTAAAGGACTCTTCCGTGCTTTGCGAAAGATTCATATCCATCCCGGCCTCATAATATTTTAACTTAGGACGACCTGAGAGAATTCTTTCAATCGCAACCTGTAAAGGAACTTTAAAATAAAACGCTAAATTGGGTTTCATTGCGAAGTGATAAACTTTTCGAACCCACGAAGCGGAAACACCGCGGGTTACATCGCGTGCAAAAGCCGTATACATGTAACGATCCGCTAAAACAATCATGCCTGCCTTGAGCGGTGGAAGAATTTGAAAAACGAGGCGATCGGCAAAATCAGTCGCATGAAGCAAGCTAAAGGTGGTGGGAGTGAGGCTCTTTTTCTTTTTACCTTCTTTGGTGGTTTGTTTCACCAAATCCGAACTATTCCATTCGGTCATGAACACAGGATAGCCCTTTGATTCCAACCAACTCTTCAACAGCTTGATTTGAGTGGATTTCCCAGAACCATCGATGCCTTCAACGATGATTAACTTCCCAGGATAAGGGTGATTTTCAGTAAACATATTCATTCAACTCCGTTCCCAAGCCGAGATGAGCGATCTTGCAGCTCTTTTCCCGCTTGTGAAGCTCTATTGTAGCTGTTTGCCCGCTCTGGCTGTCAAGCGACCTTCAGTTTTGTCTTTTTAAGCTTTTTGAAACGAAAAACAATTTCCCGATGACTCAACTGTGCCAGCAAATCGCATTTTCGTTTTGCATCCCAAACCTCATATTCTGGATCACTATGAGCTCGAAGCGAAATCACGAGCCGCTTCTTTTCAATTTTTATTTTTAGTTCATCGACCACCGCGAAATGAGATCGATCCATCGCATCAGCCACTCTTGCTAAGGCTGCCAACCATTTCACTTTATTTTGTTTCGCCTTAGGGAGTGAAGAAAACTCCCCATGACTTTTTTTAGGGTTCGACCGGCGATGATAGCGCGCAACTAAAGCCATCATCTCAATTTCTTCTTGGGAAAAACCATTCATCGAAACATTTTTAATCAAGTAATAGGCATGGCGATGATGTTTGTCGTAACCGATGTGATAGCCAATATCATGTAATAGTGAAGAATACTCCAAGATCTCACGTTCCGCTTCACCCATATCATGTAAGTGTCGAGTTTGATCGAAAAGCTGTAAGGCAAGTTCGGCGACATGCTGCGCATGCTTTTGATCATAATTACATTTTAAAGCGAGACGAATTACGTTTCGTCTTCTTAAATCAGGAATTTCGCTTTCACTTTTAATTTTGCGTTGATTCTGCGCGATATAATCGTAAATCATTCCATCGCGAATGGCTTTGTCGCAAATAATAAATTCCTTCACCTCAAGACTTTTCATCAGAGTCGAAACGATGGCGACACCACTGACAATAAGGTCCGCACGTTTCTCGTCGAGGCCTTTCATCTTCACGCGTTCTTCCATGCTTCGCTGAGTAATTTCCCGGAAAAGAAACTTCACATCTTCTTCTTCAAGTTTCGGATTTATTGCCTGAATTTCTGAGGGTTTTTCTTTGATACCAGCCGCCATCGCCGACAAAGTATTAAAGGTTCCTGAGGTTCCAATGGCCGCATCGAAACCGATAGCCTTCACTTCTTCCACGACAGTCTTCATCGACTTTTGCACATACTCTTCAAGGCGTTTAATTTCTTTGGAGCTATTTTTTTTGAGGAATAAATCTTTTAATCTCGCAACACCCAACTTCAAACTCTTTAAAAAAAGAATTTTTTCTGGGGTGACCACCATCACTTCGATGCTGCCGCCCCCGATATCAATAATGAGAGTCTTGCCAGGGGGTAGGTCGAGAGAGTGTTTGACTCCCAAGTAAATGAGTCTCCCCTCTTCTTCGCCGGTAATAACCCTGACCTTCATTGAAGTTTCTTTTTGGATTTTTTGTACAAAATCACCGCCGTTTTCGGCTTCGCGAACGGCAGAGGTGGCTACCGCAAAAATTTTCTGAATATTTTTGCTTTGGGCAAGATGATAGAATTTTTTGATCGCCGCTAAACCCCGATCCATAACTTGGTCGGAAAGATAACCGCTGGCTAAGGTTCCATCTCCGAGACGAGTCATCTCCTTTTCGCGCCCAATGACCTCAAAAGTGAAATTAGGCTGAATATCCACCATCATCATGTGGAGGGAATTTGTACCGATATCGATGACCGCTATTCTCAGATGGACCTCAAGGGCAATAATTGGACTAAATATTGTTCCCCATCATTATAGAAGGCGGCCACCTTTTTATCCATCTCGGATTCAAGTTGGCTTAAAAGTTCTTTCCAAGCGCTGCGAGTTTTTCTTTTGACGGCTTTTAAATCGGGTTGACTGAGGTGATCCCATAACACCTCGATGTCATGAATATTGCCTAAATGGTTCTGAAGAAAACGAATTTTAGAAAGAGTTTCCTTGAGATCTAAGCCCAAGCATTTCTCTTTAATTTCGAGTAAATAACGCCACTTCTTCAAATCAATTCTCAAAGCATGCAAGCGCGCTAGACTCGTCTTTTGGCGAAAGCGATGCCAGCTCTTCAACACGCGCATAGAAGATTTTTGCTCTTTGCGTTCAATCGCTTGATCTAAATTATCTAGATTGATTTCTTCGAGAATTTCTTCATGCTTCTTTACTTTCGCCAACTTCAAGACTTCATAATATTTCAAATCCTTCATGAACTCTCGACGCGCTTTGATGCGCCTTTTCTCTAACATGCTTAAACTATCTTGCAGCAGCAAGCCCCGTTCTTCAGGCAATGCGACGAGTTTGTCTGCCAACATCTTTTCACTCACATCGCAGCTGCGCACCCCTCCCAGAGCTCGCGTGAGCTGACGGAGCCTATTCATGAAAGTTTCGGCCCATTCTTCTCCTTGAAGATATTCCAAAATCGCAAAAGTCGCGCGCAGATGACGACTCAGAACGCGCAAGGAATGAGCATCTTTTCGTGAAATCTTGGAGTTTGCAGCAAGGAGCAATCGATTCAAATCTTTGAACTGGGACTCCAACATAGTTCGAAAGCATTCCACTGATTTCACCGCGATTGAATTGGTTTGAGCTAAATCTTTCATTTTCCCAGGCTTATTCTCCTCTTTACTTCAAGACAAGTTCTTAAATGTGAAAAATAGGTGAAGGTCATATCCGTAAAGTTTCAGGATTGCCACAATATGGTCATCGTAAGGCCATCTTTTTGTATTCTACGGGAAACCGAGCTTTTAACGAATGAAATTCTCGACTGCTGTGGAGACGGGGTTTCTTTAAATACAAAAAGGTTAGTGAATGACCCAAGCAACTTTACTCATTTGTGGCGATTCTTTCGAATCTAAGGAGGCGGCCAAAGCGACTGCCTCTCCACTGCAATCCCTGCCTTATCGAGTATTGCCTGCTTCTAGCTTTAAGAATGCGCTTCAATATTTACAAGACAAGCCTTCGGTAGATCTCATTATTCTTATTCCCCAACTTCAAGACGAAGATTACTTACTACAGTTCGATCGATTCAGAAAAAAACCTGAGGTCTTTGGTATTCCTTTTTTAGCTTACTTCAAATACGAAGAAATTGATTTTGCAGATAACTTGCTCAGTTCTTGCGATGATTTCATTTTTGAAAAAGCCCAAAAAGAAGAGTTATTGCAACGCATTCATCGCCTTTTGAAACGTAAACCCGTGAAAAAGAATCGATCAGCCGCTGAATTCAAAATCGGCAACCTAGAGATTTGCCTCGATAATTACAAAGCTTTCAAAGATGGCCACGAACTAAAGCTGACTCCCATCGAATATAAACTCATCCATTTTCTTCATGAAAACAAAAGCCGAGTTTTAAAACGAGAAGAGCTGCTCCGCGAAGTGTGGGGTTATCGAGATTTAATGCAAACCCGAACCATTGATACTTATATGAAAAGACTTCGAGCCAAGCTCGGAGAAGAAGGAAAAAAAATCGAGACCCTTCGGGGCATCGGTTACAGGTTAAAGACTTAATAAAAATAGTAATATAAACATAAAAAGTAAAACCCGACACGCAAAGCTTATCCCTAAAATGACAAGTGGGTGAAAAAAAACCTTGAACCCGCTCAGCCTTTATGGATAAGGCGAAGAGAAGATAAATCTAAGAAGGGGCATAGGGTGTTACTTTTTAGAATAATCATAAAGGAGTCCCTATGTCCCCGCCTCGTATTACCAACACTGCGAATGCAGAAACCCAGCGTGCGCTCACTACGCATGGCACCCGACCAAACCCAACAAGCGATGATGATGACAATGAGTCTGAAGATTCAACAGACACTCGAGCTCCTGCGACTCATGAAGATTCATCCTCCCTTTGGAGACGCCTCCATTTAGTGGTCGGTGGTAGTTTGGTTTTAGACTCGACCATTGCGGCGAGTGCACCCGCTTACGAGAGAGTGGCACCCAATCATCAAGGTGCAAGCTTCTTTTTACAACCTGGCATTAGCTTGTTAAGTGGTAGTGCAGATCTTCGAGTGGGCTTTCATTATGGCCATCAGTTTCATTGGACTCCCGCTTCTTCAGCCAACCGCTCGAGCTTTCGCAGTATTTCCTTGGGTGCTTTTGTAGAAGGAAGCATAAATCCTCACCGCCTTTTCGGCTTTGGTCTTCAAGGACGAGCTTCTTATACAGGAATTGATGCAGACTCAGTGAACACGGGGCTCCCTTTTTCTGCAAATTTCAATTTCTCTGAGGACGGAAATCTCGGACTTGGCGCTTCACTTTTTCTCACAACCTGGAACCAGGCTCTCCGAGTTTTCGGCGCCATTGATGCAATGCCAGGCGGTGTTGAAATCGCCTTGCCAGCACCCGATGCACCTATTCCGGTTATGACATCTCCTCAGTGGAGCATCGGAGCCGCCTTGGATGTCCCCCGCGTCATTCAAAACTTAATAGACTTATAAAGTAATGGAGTATTTTATGAAAACATATCGTCGCATATCTCAATATGCATTTTTGATCTTAGGACTTTCGCTTACTTCGAGCGCCGTCCATGCAGGAAGTCTAAACTTTCCCGCAAATGCCCCTAATTCTAACGGCCGAATTTGCAACGTCACTCAAATTCAAGACGAAGAAGGCATCTTAGGAAGTTTGCGTCGTGCTTTGAATCAAGGTTATCACATTCAAACGCCCGCCTTTTGCTCCGAAAAAATTTCTTTCGAAGTGGGCGGAACTATTTTCCTCAAACAAGCCATTGTGCTAGACAAAACCAGTACCAATGGTTTCACACTGGAAAAACCCGGCAATTCTGACACTTCTACCAATCCAAGCGATCGTTTGGTGCTCGATGCCTCAGGTTTAAGAGACACTGCTTGTGCCATCACAATTAATGCCGCCAATATTACTTTGCGCAATATTACGATTCGAGGTCTTTCTGGAGATGGCGCCGGAATTTGCTTAGAAGCCAACGCCCGACAAACTAATCTCGATCGAGTGACTGTGGCGGGTAATGGTATCGGCGTTTGGATGAAAGCCGGAGCTCAGGGCAACACCCTTCGAAACGGCTCGATCCGCGATAACCGAGGCATTGGAGTGCGTTTGGATTCGGCTTTGCAAAATCAAGTCACGCTCAATGGAATCTATCGCAATCAACAAGAGTTGAGTTCTCCCTTAGAAAACATTAAGCCCACTTTAACTTTTGCTTCTCCGGTCGATCCCGCCAATGCAATTTCTTTTAATTTAAATGGAACGCTGCCCAATCCCGTCGAACGCATTGAAATTTTCCGATCAGTGCCTTCTCCGGTGGATGCTCCAAGCAATTGGATTAAAACCCTCACCACTGCGGATCTCACCGGCTTAGCCTTTAGCACCACAGTAGCCGCCAGTAATGGTGAAAGAATTTTCGCGATTGCTATCGCGAATGACGGTAGCACCAGCGCAATGTCGAACGTACTCCTCCTTGATTCTGCCGCCGGCAGTAATTCGAGCGGCACGCGACAATGCTCGCCTGGAATTATGTATCAAGCTTATGTGGATTTTGACCGCGATGGTCTCCCCGATTATCTCGAAGATAAAAACAAAAATTGCCGAGTTGATAATGATGAAACGGATCCTGCCCGCGCGGATAGCGACGGCGATCTTATTCCCGATGGTATCGAAGATTTCGATCGCGATGGAGTAAAGGGTGCAGGCGAAAGTGATCCCCGACTCACTGATACCGATGGCGACGGAATTTCCGATGGCATGGAAGACAATGGCCCTGGGGAACAAGCCAGAAACGGTCGTTTCGAATTCGGCGAGTTGAATCCGAATTCTCCGGATACAGACAGCGATGGCTTACTGGATCGTGTAGAAGATGCTGACCGCAATGGTCAATTCGATGCCGGTGAAACCAAAGGTTTCCTAGCGGACACCGATCTCGACGGCCTTGGAGATGGTGCAGAAGATGTCAACCACAATGGCACTGTGGACATGAATGAAACTGATCCTCGCATTAACGACACGGACAATGACACCATTTTAGATGGCGATGATCGTTGCCCCCGCAATCCCAATCTCCTCTGCCAAGTTCCTTGCGTGGTCGGCGCCATTCCCCCTGAAACTCTCGATGCTGACTTAGATAACATTCCTGATGCATCCGAAGATTTCAATCATAACTGCGTTTTAGATGCGGGTGAAACGAATCCTTACGAACAAGATACGGACGGCGATGGACGCATTGACTCCAACGATTCGTGCCCTCGCAATGTAGACGATGCTTGCACTTCTGCTTGCGTAGCCGGTGCTTTCGTTCCCCCTAACCGTGACTCTGATTCCGACGGTCTGCCCGATGTGCGAGAAGACGTGAATCGCAACTGTCGCGTCGATGCCAATGAAAGTGACCCGTTCGATTCAAACTCGGATAACGACGCGTCGCTCGACGGTGCAGATAGCTGCCCTCTGGATCCTAATCCCTTGTGTAGCGTGACTTGCGTCGCCGGCCAAACTCCTGCCGTCACTTTAGATTCCGACGGCGATGGCATCCCGGATGTTTACGAAGATCTCAATCACAACTGTGCCCTCGATGGAAACGAAACGGATTTCCGCCAAAGAGACACAGATCACGATGGATTTTTAGATCCTCAAGATGCTTGCCCTAACAATGGCGACACCACTTGCGCTTCTTCCTGCGTGCAAGGTCAATTCGTTCCTCCCACTCGCGACTCCGATCGCGATGGAATTCCGGATGCAATCGAAGATTCCAACAATAATTGCATGCGCGATATTACTGAAACTTCTGCATGGTTGGCGGATACCGATGAAGATGGCACGCCCGATGGGAATGAAGATAAAAACCATAACGGCATTGTTGATGCCGGTGAAACCAGCCCTCTTCTCACCGATAGCGATCAAGACGGGATTTTAGATGGTCTCGAAGACCGCAATCACAATGGAGTGGTGGATTTCGGTGAATCCAATCCTACTGCTGCGGATTCCGACCAAGATGGAGTTCCCGATCGCATTGAAGACGCCAACTTGAACGGTGTCTTGGATCGAGGCGAAACCTCTGCCTACTTGGCAGACTCTGATCAAGACGGTGCCAAAGACGGCGATGAAGATAAAAATAAAAATGGCCGTGTGGATGCAGGGGAAACCGATCCTCGCAATGCAGACACGGACGGCGACGGCGCAAATGATAGCCAAGAAATCGCTCAAGGAACTAACCCACTCATTTCTCGTGAGTCGGATTTCCGCCAAGCTTCGGGTCAAGGCGGTTGCGCCTTACAAATGAATGGCGGCAACCTGAGCTTTGCTTCTTCCTTAGCATGGATGTTCTCCAGCTTTGGAATTTTAGCCTTGGTAAGAAAAAAGAAGGCTTAGACGCGTATCGCTTATGGATTACAAGAAAAGGCTCTCAGCTGAAAGGTTGAGGGCCTTTTCTCATTTTGAGAACAAGCCAGCATTTTCTCAAGATGAGAAACAAAGCGCTTCAAGTCCTGCCAAGGCTTATCAAAAAAATACAAATAATTTCAATTACTTAAACAAGCGTCCTTCTTCGTTATCGGGGTCCCCAAACTGGACCTAAATTTGCATTCTCTACTTAGGCAAATCATAGGGGCCATCAAAGCATAGAGGAGAAGTCATGAAAAAAGTCTTCACATTTATACTCAGCTATTCAGTTCTTAGCATTCTTGCCGGAACTGGAATGGCCGCATCATCCATCACTACAAACATCAATAAGCTCGCTGTCAGCCCTAAAGCGGCGGTCGATTCGCCTGCATTCTTTCAACAATATAATGCAGCGGAAGCAGGCAAAGCCGCCGACAAAGTGGTGCCCACGGCCCTCGGAAAAGATTTCACTGAACCCGTGTTGCAGGTCATTCAAAAAATCAGTCCTAACAATTTTCTTTTTGGACAAGAGGACTTTAGTAAAAAGCTCCTCTCTGCTTTCGAAAAAAAGATGCCGAAACTTCCGGAAGTATTTGTGAAACTCACGCCTGAAATGAGCGGTGTCGACGTGCTCGTTCAAATTGCCAAAAACATGTCGCAAGATAAAGGACTCCAAGCCTCCGGTATTTCTAGCATCGACGATGCAGAATTAGCCGCATTCGCCCCCGCGTTAGAAGCAATCCGCAAAATGGAGAAAAAATCTCCTGCACCTACTGGCCCCAAAGACGCGAGCGCTCCTCTGGCTAAGGTTCAAGAGAACTTGAAGAAATAGTTCGAAAGGCAAGAAAACGAAATGTTCAACCCACAAGAAAAGGTTTTTATGAAAAAAATTTCCATTTTGTCGGTCTTAAGTTTAGCAACCCTTCTTTCATTCTCCGCCTGCAGTAATAAAAATAATGGCAGCGGCGGCGGACCTAATGGCGGTGATGGTCTCGCACCCCCTCCTATTACAGACAATTCACTCGATACAGGCAACACTTGTAATCCTGCGAGTCCTAAGGTCACAGATTTTTTTACGGGCAATCCACTTACTGTCGAAAAATCTTTTAATCGATATGAAAAATATGTGGGCCATCAAGAGGGTGTGATCAAAGCCTACACCCATGCAGGAGAATTCACCGCCTATAATAAATATGGCAGCACTGTGCATTTAGTGAAAGGGCAAGTCGACTTGAATGCAGCTGGCACTCTGGTAGCAGATGTCGACGCGAAGTCACCGATTCAAGATCTGGCACTTGTAAAAATAGGCGACAGCACCAAATTATTGGTCGGAACGCGACTCAACTTACAAGTTTTCAATGTCACAGAAAACGCGCTTACTCCTGAAAGCAGCTCCACTGCGCTTGATGGAATTCTCGACATCGAAACAGCCGAAGGAAAAACCTTCGTCACCAATCTCAAGGGCGATGTTTATCTCACGCCCAACGATACGTGCTTGAATGCTAGCTTCAGCAGAATCTATGAAGCCGCCAGCGACAAAGATACGATCTTGAAACATGATTTCGTGGCTCATAAAGTGAAAACCGTCGGAGATAAAGTTTTCATCATGACTCGCAATCGAGGTGAATTCGAAATGAATTTAGCTCAGTTGAGTGAATCTTTCACCAAGCATAAATTCTACTTCTGGAAAAACAAAGTACGCTTCGTAAATCTGGCAGATAAAAGCACAGGCGAAGTGAAACTCACGACTCCCACGACTCCCAACACCAGCGCGAGTGACATTGCGGTTACGCAAAATAAACTTTACATCGCAGCGAACGAATTTCCTACATCCCCTTATTTCACCAGTTGGAACACCGCAGCGCAAACCTGTATTGGCACTGCTAATCCTCCGCTCACCTGCGCAGGTTTAAGTGCAGAATTTACTAGTTGGATGTTCATGTATCTCTTCGGCAATGCCGGGGTGCTCGTGCATGATGCGGGTGCAAATTTAGCGACCAGCACACCTGTCTTTAATGCCATCACTCCTAACTTCAATCTCCTCGGTTTATTTCCAGTGAATACGGGATTCTTTTATTCTCCCCGCATCGCGACCGCTGCAGATACGCTCTACATGACGGGGCTTTATGGCATGCAATCTTTACCCAATTTATCGTCGGGCAATACCGTTTGGGAAAAACGCATTCCTCTCGATATTGTCAGCAATGCAAATGTAGATTTCATTTTTCCTACTTCTCTCGAAGTTTGGGATAACGTCATCCGTCGCAATGGGCTTATGGGTATCGATAATTATAATTTCGCCACCGATGTGATGGCCGGTTACGAAGATTCAGACTTTTTTAACACTCAATATCTTTTACCGACCGAACAAGGACGAGGCGCGGATGCCAAACACGCCGATGTCTATCAATGGAATAGACGCAGCCAAGTTTTGGACTCAGCGAATACCACTCTTTTCGTGACCGGTGGCGGCAGTCAACGTGGTTACGCAGTCGTAAAGGGTGCGACCTATGAAGAGGACCGCTACTTGAGTTTAAAAAAGGACGCAGGCAACTTTGAACTCCGAAAATTTAAAACCAATGAGGGCGTCGCAGAACAGCATGTTTCGATTCCATCGGGTGGCGATAGCACTCCTTTATATTCCCTCCTTCAACTCATGACTAACTTAAGACCTGCAGATTCTAATTATAGTTTCGCGGTCTTCTTTGATTCAGCGGCGGGTGCTTATAAAATCAGAGCGGTGAACAATAACTTCACGAGCGCAAGCCCGGTAGCAGAAGTCATGTCGACACCGGCAGCAGGTGTTGGAATCACCTTAAGCGGATTCCCGATGGGTTTTCAAAAAGTCGTCACGACCAACGAAAGTTACATCCTCTACATTTCTGTGGTGAATCCACTTTTACCCGGCTCGATTTTTAACATTGATCGTGTGGTGATTAAAAAAGACTCGGTACCTGCTTCCTTCGCGCTTGCAGCCGGTTACCCTGATCCACAGATTACCGATGTTAAAACCATTCCAGGCAGCGGTTCTATTCTTTTTGCGATGGATGCAGACGAAAATAATGTCTACATATTAGGGACTGACGGCATTCTCACGACAAAAAATCCGGATGGTAGTGTCGTAGGAGCACCCCTGAATGTCTATAACTTCAGTGCGGGAGAAATGCTGATCTCTATCCCGCCTTCGATCTATGTAAAGAACAACAAAGCCTATATGAACGGTTTATATATCGGCTTAGGCAGCGAATTCAAAATGGGGATGGGCTATGCGATTGCGGACTTAAGCACGGGCAATTCGCATACTTTTCCTGAAGCTCAATACTTCTCGATTCATGGTTCCGAGCGCTTGATTGGCACAAGTCTCATGAACGAAAATGGAATCGAATTATTCGAATTTTAGATAGCATCCTTAATGAAGTAAAAAAGCCCTTCGGGAATTCTTGAAGGGCTTTTTTATTTTTCAGATTTTGAAATCGACATTTCTTAATAAGCCTATGTAATTACTTTAAACTCGAATTTAAGATAAAAATTGATTTTTGCGATTTGAAGAGCGTACAAAAATATTTATTCATGCCAATGAAATTAAACTATTCTACTGTTAAACCCTGCCTTAACTTGCCTAGCCAAAAAGAATCGCTTCCCCGCTAGCCTTTGTTTACAAAGATCTTCCCGAGGGTTAAAATTATAGATACCAATTAAACCAAGCGAGGGGGCTTGAAAGTGTACGCGCGAAAAAAACATCAAAGCGGTTTTTCCTTTATCGAAGCATTATTCGCTTTGGTCATCCTAAGCTTCGGATTCGTAGGCATTCTTTCCCTTTATTCCATGATGAATAGCAATAGCAGCAACGACGAACTCAGGCTCGTTGCCTCCAAACTTGCGAGTGAAAAAATCGAACAAACACTCGCGACTAAAGCAAACCTCGGATACGTCAGCGTCAACACCGGTACCACGAGTGAAAACATCACTTACGACAGTATTGCGTTTCAACGTTCCGCTAATATTAATTTTGTCGATTCATCTGATTTAAAAACAGTTTCTGGCAGTGACACTGGATTCAAGAGAATCGATGTCACGGTGAGTTGGAATAATGGAAGTACTCAAAACATAAGTGTGATGAGTTTAATTTCGAACCATTAATAATCTCGGGGGGAGATTATGAGGTTAGAGAAAACACATAGGAAGTTAGAAAGAGGTTTCACGCTGATTGAAACCCTCCTCGGCATCGTCGTGATGGGCATTGTCATGCTTGCCTTTGCTTCGATCGCACGTTTGAGCGTGGATAGTTATTCACTCATCGTCGATAGAAAAGAAGCGATGAGTCAGGCGCGCTACGCACTGAATCGGATTACCCAAGAACTGGTTTCCATCAATCCTGCCAGCATCACTTCAATTTCTAGCACCAACTTAAGTTTTAATGACAGCGTCGGCAATCCAACTAATTTTCGCTCGCAAACCACCAGCGGTGTTGTGCAAATTTTCCGTGGCAGTGATTTACTCGCCACCAATGTGAGCAGCTTCGGTTTCGTTTATTATGACGCGAATAATAATTTAATCAATGATGGCAATATTTCTAACTTGAGAAGAATTGCAGTCGATATGGGTGTGTATGCAGGCAATGGGAATGGTCATGGTGACATGAAAATGAGGGGGGAAGTTTATCCCCGCAATTATTATTACTCGAACTTTCAATGAAAACGAAAAAACACATCGCTATTCGCTTCGCTATTTCCGGCTTTACCTTGCTGGAGCTTGTCTTAATGATGAGTCTCATTGGCATTGTCAGCGTCGGTGTTTATAGCAATATGACTCCGCACTCCATGAACATGTATGTCGATGCGGCCGTACTCAAAGTGGTTCATGATCTGCGCTTCGCACAAGATCGGGCGATGATCACAGGACGAAACCACGGCTTTCGTTCATACTCCACAACTCAATATGAAATTTACGATACTTCTGCCGGCAATCCAATCACGGACCCTTCCACACAAGGAAGCATGGTCATCAATCTTAATTCGGACTATCCCAATGTCGCCTTCGCAGCGACCTATCAAGTCGAATTCAATTCATTGGGAGCACCGGTCATCGGCGGAGGGGGAAGTGTTACTTTAGGCAATGGAACAGAGTCGAAATCTTTTTCGCTCACCAGCAATACAGGTCTGATTAATTTACCCTGAGGGGGGTAATGGTGAGGGGGGTGGCTTATGTATTGTAGAAAACTCAAACGAAAAGCCCAACGAGGCTTCGTATCCGTCGCACTAGCCTTGGGTATTCTAGTGCTGGGACTGATGGCTGTATCAAACTCATCGATGATGAATGAGGGTGCAACCATCTCTGCCAACAACGTCAGTCATGATAGAGCATCGCTCTATGCTTTGGCTGGCTTGGAATATGCCTTACGGCAAATCGATCAAGGGGGCGATCCAACCGGCACGAAGAGCTTCGACCATGGGTCTGCCGTCATTACCATCAGCGGAAATCAAGTGACATCACAAGGTATTTCTGGAGACGCCCGAGTCACTCAGAACGTGACCACGCCGGTTTCTGGATCTTGTGTTTCAATGACTTGCAATAATTTCCATTCGGACGGAACGGATTTGATCGGGCTTCGCATCAGCAAGGCCTGTCTCGCACGCCCAACCATTGCACGAATGAAAGTGCAGATGAGTCCGAATAATGGAGAAAAATTTACGACGGTTCGATACAACGGCAGCGATATTTTTAGTGATGCCACAGGCGTAGGTCATGATGAATGGATGGATGTGACCGACACCCTCATCGTCGCCGATCCCTCACCCTCTGAATTCGATTATTTACGTTTGAGCGCTCCTGTGAACGGCGGCAAAAACCTCACCTTCGTTGTAGAATTTATTGATCACACAACTGCTCAAATCGCATGCGCGGATGGAACAGCTTCTGCAGTGTGCGGAAACGGTCAACCGGAATACGGTGAAGAATGCGATGATGGAAATACCAATAACGGTGATGGTTGCTCCACCAATTGCACCATCGAAGAAAATTTCACTTGTAGCGGCGCACCCAGTTCATGTCATACGACCGTGGGTTGCGGTAACGGCACCCTCGATGCAAACGAAGCTTGCGACGATCTGAATTCCAATAATGGAGACGGTTGTTCTGCGGCTTGCCAAATTGAAACTGGATACACTTGCAGCGGCACTCCCAGTGCCTGCGTAAGTCCACCTTCTGCAGTATGCGGAAATTCAAATCTTGAAACGGGCGAAGCTTGTGACGATGGTAACATTGTGGCAGGAGATGGTTGTTCGACAAGCTGTGCCGTGGAAACCAATTATACTTGCAGCGGAACGCCTAGCACATGCAGTGTGACAGTGCCTCCGCCAGCCACTGCAGTCTGCGGAAACGGCAATGTGCAAAGTGGTGAATCTTGTGATGATGGCAATGTCACGAATGGTGACGGTTGTTCATCAAATTGCGGCATCGAAACTGGATACACTTGTAACGGCGCACCCAGCGTGTGTCATCTTGTAAACACAGCAGTCTGCGGCAATGGAGCCGTGGAAACAGGCGAGTCTTGCGACGATGGCAACACCGCCAATAGCGACGGTTGCTCTTCAAATTGTGCAGTCGAAACAGGATATACATGCACCGGCAGCCCCACTAGCTCCTGCACGGCTGTCTCTACTTGCGGCAATGGCACTAAAGAAGGAAGCGAATCTTGCGACGACGGTAACACATCCAATAGTGATGGTTGCTCTTCGCAATGTTTGGTGGAATCAGGCTTCACTTGCTCAGGAACACCCAGGAGCACTTGCGTGCCCAATGGTCCTTATTGTGGAGATGGTCAAATAGGAGCCGGTGAACAATGCGATGACGGTAATCAAAACAATGGAGACGGTTGCTCCTCCGCTTGTAACCTCGAGTCCGGTTATACTTGCAGCGGTGCACCCAGCACTTGCATTTCCAACTCTCAGAAATATTGCATCTGCCATAATACAGGCAGTGCCAATAATCCTTACAACACCATTTCTATCAGCGGCAACGCCGTCTGCGCACACAAAGCGCAGCATGGAGATACTCCTGGTCCTTGCAATGGGGATCCGGTCTCCGCTTGTAAAGGTGACCCCACCTTACCTGCAAGCTTTGTCTGTGCAGGAGCACCTAATCCTAGTTGCGGAAACGGAGTCCCAGAATCTCCTGAGACTTGCGATGATGGAAACACGAGTAGCGGCGACGGTTGTTCGACCACTTGCGTGGTAGAACCGAACTACACCTGCTCTGGAAATCCGAGCACCTGCGTTTCAACACCGGCTCCTCCACCGACGAACGTAGTCACAACTAATAATGGTAATGTGACGGTGGCAAAAAACTGCACCAGCGAATTAAAAGTGGTTTGCACTGATATCACTTACGGCGCAGGAGGACCGAAGGTACCGGTCAAAATGAACCGCGCGAAAAACGGCAGCTACCTCAGCAACTGGATGTTCAACAATAAAGCGGTAAAAGTGGGTGACACTTATTCGGAAGCGGTAGGTAGTAGTCAAAGTGTAACCTACAAAGTCAAAGGCAATGCCCAATACGGAAGCTTCAATGCGACCTATGAATCGAGCAATACCAATCAGGTGAAGACATTGATGAATGGTAGCACGGTTCCTCCGTGGCAGGGCTTTGGTGGGCAACAGCCGGTTAGTGCTTGCGTAGCGCCCTATGTGAACACACAGACGGGTAAGATTCAATTGGCCAACAACCAAGCGATCTTCCTCTTCGAGTTGGGCGTAAACACGGCTCAAAGCCCAAACAGTCCAGCAACAGACTTCCAGGACTTAGTGGTCTTGCTGACAGCTAAAAACTGTCAGTGACCGAGAGTCCTGAATAGAAAGTAAAAAGGTCCCCGTTCGCGGGGGCCTTTTTTTTGGTCGTGAAACAGGCAGAGGTTCAACACAGAATACCGGCGTAAGTTTCTCCACAACAATCAGGTTCTTCAATTTATTGAAGAAATAGAGCAATATGTCGCTTAAATGGGGTAATAACTGTTTGATATTACCCCATTTATTTTTATATCGCTTTTTCTTTACTTTTGTTATATATCATCCTGTATATGGCATTTGATCCAACATATCCTTTTGAGCTGCCTTCTTTACCACCGAGCATTCATTTTAAAGACCCTGTCTTCTTCGACTTATTGCTTAAAGCACGCACCGAACTGGCAGAGCTCAATGGCTCGAGCATCGCACTGCCCAACCCCATGTTGCTGTTGTCTCCTGCGATTGTAAAAGAGTCTTTGGCCAGCTCTGAAATAGAAAACATCCACACGACATTAGTGGAAGCCTTGCAAAATCAGTTACTACCCGAATCCGAACAAAGGGGCCCAGACAAGGAAGTTTTGCGGTATAGAGAGGCCTTGTTGTGGGGCTTTAAAAGCCTAAAGCAAATCCCGATCAGCACGCGCATTGTTTTAGGGATACATCGTCAATTGCTTGCTGCGGGAGGCGAATACCGGAAACAGCAAAACAAAATAGAGAATGTCGCTTCGAAAGAAGCGCTCTACACCCCTCCCATTGCCGCCAACATCGGGACACTCATCGGCAATTGGGAAAACTTCGTCAACCAATCGGAAGAGACGATAGATCCTCTGATCAAATGCGCCATCGCCCACTATCAGTTCGAGGCGATCCATCCTTTTACAGACGGAAACGGGAGAACGGGGAGAATTTTAATGGTCCTGCAGCTTGCCCAGGATAATATCCTGCGTCTTCCCATTCTTTATATCAGCGGTTTCATCAATAAAAACCGCTCCGAATATTATCGCCTGTTGCGCGGCATCACCACGCAGTCCGATTGGACCGCCTTCATTCTTTTCATGCTGAAGGCTTTTTATTCGCAGGCCAAAGAGACCAAGACCATGTTTTTGAAGATCATGGACTTGTACCATGTTTTCCTCGAGGAAATAAAAAAGCAGCATCCCAAGATTTATTCGGCGGACTTGATCCAGCAGCTTTTTTCATTTCCGGTTCTTACTCCGGTTCGTTTGGGGAGCAATCTTGATATCCATTATACGACGGCTAGCCGCTACCTATATGCCTTGACGCAAAGTGGTCACCTTAAAAACACCAAATTCGGAAAATATCATTTCTTCGCTAACCATCGCTTGATCAGCATACTTTCCTGAGGAAAAACAATGCTAGGAAAAGACCTACGCTCGAAAATCGACAAACTTTGGAATCTCTTCTGGTCCGGCAAAAAAACACAAACACCTTCTAAAACTCAATGACAGGCTCATTCACTTCTTCAAGATCTTCGAATGGCACACCTTCAAGATCTTCTACGGAATTTGGATCTAATCGGGTTCTTCCCGATGGAGCATTATTGCCTCCACCGCCTCCACTATCGCCTTGGTCTCCCACTTGTTCCGCGGAATCATTAGGTCCCGTGAGAACTCCGTGAGGATTTGCGCGTGCTTTCGCTAATTCTTCTTCTGTCATCGGTGTTGGATTATTACCTGAGCCACTCGCTCCGGAACCCGATCCGGAAGAACCACCCCCACTACCACCGCCTCCACTACTTCCAGGCACTACGGCGGGGTTGTCTTCATTTTTCTGAGGATTACTTCCACCTGAACCTTCTGAGGGTGCTGCTGGATTATCAGGATCTGCCGGAGGTGCAGCTTGCTGGGTAGGCACTTCGCCGGAACTAGGCGCTGTCTCTGGATTAGCCGCCGCAGCATCGGAATCTCGAGTGATAAAAGGCTTCGACTCCATTCCAGGCGATTCACTTTCGTCTATCTTAAGAGAATGACGAACATCCCCTTTTTCCAAAATGACTTCACGTTGACGCACTTCTACAATTCTAAAATCCGCGATATGATCACCCAAGGTAAATACTTTTCCATTAATTAAAGCAGTAGGCCTTAGACCTCCCGCCATCGTCGAAGTGAGTTTTAATTCATGAAGCGACCAATTGGACATCTCGCGAGATTGCGCGCTAAAGGGAGTATTGGCCGTTTTCCCGCCCGTAATTTCAACGAGTAAATCGGTGGCCATGTCGGATTTGGAATTTACAGCAGCAATGTTTTCGAGGGCTTTTTGTTCTCCGACATACAAAACCGCCTTAGCAGACAGCTCTACTTTTCCTCCCGCGTTCTCACCTTCTTTATTTCGAATAGAAATAGAATCAATGCGAACCAAATAAGGAAGCTGCCTTAAAAAACCTAAATATTGAGCAATGCCATTGTAGGTTCCATTCAATTTCAAATCTAAATTCATTTCTGTGTAGCCAGCTTGTTTTTTCTCGGATACGAAATTGAACTTATCGAGCAAAGCCGCTTTCGAATAGGCAGGATTGGTTAAAGCACTGAGTAATTCAGAAACAACAACATCGGGAGACATATTCACGCGCCCAAAAGCATCTTTCACTTTTTGCGCCATGTTTTGGCGATTGATATCCATACCCTCTAAACTTTTTTTATTGTTGGTATTGCCCCCCTTCAAGAATTTCTTATAAGCCTCCAATTCCATTTGCTTGGCAAGCAATTGAGACTGAGCAGTTTCTACTTTTTTTGAAAGAGGCGAAAAAAATTGTTTCGCTCCCATAATGAGAACGACCACCAGGATCAAGCCCCAGATAATCATTTCCTTGGCGCTTGCCACCGCGTTGAGCTGAATTTTTTTAGTGTCCATCTTCATCGCGTTTTTGGCTTTGCTTGTACCTTAAACTTTAAAGGGGCATCGATTTCCTTCGATGACGCCTCACTCGACATTAAACTCACTTTAGAAAAAATATTATAACTTCTCAGACGATCTAAAAATCCTGGAACTAACCTAGCTTGGTAAGCGGTACCCTCGATCGTGATAAGGCCGCCGTCTTTGCTGTCTCCGATTACTTGCTGCAACCAGATTCCTTCTGAGACAGATTTCGACATTACATCGAGCATCTCCGCCCAAGGAGGTTCATTCACCAGAGAGACGATTACCATTTCTATAGGATTGAGTTGTTGTTGAGTATTACCTGATTTACCCTCTTTGATTCCTTGAGCGGCTTTGATCAGATCAATTTGACCTTCGAGTTCCGCCAATCTATTTTCGGCAGTCCAGGCACGATAATATTGCACGCTAATCAGAAGCAGAAAAGCACCGACTAATACCGCCGTAAGCGTAATCATCTTACGGTAGCTGAGCCCTTTCTTCTGCTCCTTCAAAAAATTTATTCTCATCGTCATGTGACTGCCTTTGGAAACAATGCGAGTCCAATTTCAGGAAGGAAATTCACGAATTTTTCCTTCAACTCTGGGTTAGCGAATATGAATTGAGGCAATTCAAGATCTTTCAGCTCGCGACAGGGA
This sequence comes from uncultured Pseudomonadota bacterium, assembly GCA_964556135.1. Classification (GTDB taxonomy): domain Bacteria; phylum UBA10199; class UBA10199; order JADFYH01; family JADFYH01; genus CAYPXN01. The sequence continues at coordinate 22,963 of CAZKUY010000003.1, read as the reverse complement.
ATTCCCAGAGTTACTAAAATTTTCTCTTTCTCTTCGCTCGACCAATCACCCAGCAACACAGCCTCTTCCAAAACAGATACTTTTTCTTGTAACAGAAACTCGTCAATGGCTTGCTGAAACTCAATCATCCAATCATTCTGAATTTCTTCACCTTCCACAACAGGGCCGCCGAAACTTTTGCAGGTCATCAGCTGAGTGCCCTTCAAACCTACAAACAAAGTTTTTTTGCCCTCTTTATAAAAAACGCCTCGTAACTTCTCCGAATCCAATTCCAACAATTCCATCATCGATGCGAGCGTGACAGCAAGAGGTTCTGCCGCGATCACCTGTAATTCCCATTCCCTAAACCGAGTCCTCATCTCTTCGATCTGGTCGGGTGCTAAACCATAAACAAGATAGCTTTGCATGCCTTCTTCATTTTCTTCCACGAGCTTTTCAAATCGAATTTCGACGGTGTTTTGATTGTTTTGAGTTTCCTCCATGAATTGAAAACGCAAGGCTTCCAGAAGTTCATCTTTGCCCACTGGAGGAGCAAAAAGTTTTTTCACTATCATTTTCTTGTCGTCAATGTTGGTGGCCAAAGGAGTTTTAGCATCGATGCCAAACTTTTGCAGTCCCATTTGGACGAAAACTTTTTCCATACTCGTCAAAGGCAGCTCTTGCAGATCAATCACATGAAAAAGCGGCCCTTCTTGCTTTAGATGCGCATATCTCATGCACTTCTCGTGGAGGTTAAAACTTTTTCCTACAATTCCTTTTTGATCAAATAAATTATCTATTTTCATAAATATCAAAGTCCTTCTTGTAATCGCCTTATTCTCTCACGTGCAAGAGCCGGCTCCTGGCGAGAATCATTCGATGGAATTAATTGAAGATATCTCTGATAAGAATTTACCGCATTTTTAATTTGTCCTGATTTTTCGTAAGCGACTGCTATATTGAAATGGGCTTCGGGATAATCCGGTTTCTTTTGATTCACGACCACAAGCAAACCTATCGCCCTCTCCACGCCATTATTCATCATAAGAGAAACGGCAAGATTATTCATGCATTCCACGCACTCAGGATTGAGTTGCAATGCCTGTTGGTAGATTTGCTCTGCTTGTAAAAAAGATTTGGACTTTCGATGGGCCATGCCCAGACTGAGTAAAACATCTTCTTGATTAGGATATTTACGTAAAGTTTCGTTCAAAAGGACAATGGACTGCTCGATTTTTCCGCCACTGATAAGAATGGAGCTTCGTTTAATAATTTCTTCAATTTCTCCGTTCGAGTCGACACGGAGTATAGCATTGGAGATTGGATTTGACCCTTTCATCCAAAATTTCTGAATTCCAAATGCAAGGAGCAAAACCAAAACCGCCAGGACGAGAAAGCTGGTCCTTTTATTTTGTAAAATAGTATTGAATGATATGTGACCCAGAGCCTTCATAATCACAGACTTTCTTACAGTATTGAAAATCTCGATCCACCAGGGCCGAGATTTTCGATACCTATGGTATCTATCTTATCCGTCCGTTTTGACTTCTGTCAAAAAGGACTATGCGTATTCAAGAGCTGTTCATAAAAATGATCTCAAACAATGAGACAAAACTCGCCCCTTAAAAAGGATCGAGTTTTTTAATTGTTAAAATCCCTTCAAACCTCTCTGGCAGTTGCCAGAGAGGGAGAAAGGATTAAACGTTAGTCAGCTACGCAAGCTTCTGCACCCGTCGCAGCATTATATGTACAAGTGGTTGTGGTTCCGGCTGCTGCCGCACAAGCACCTGCTGCAAATGCTGTAGGACCCCAACGATGCACACCAGCACCAGCTGCACACCAGTTGGAAGAGGTGATGGCATCTTGCAAGACACCGCTGAAGCATGGATTAGCGATTGAGCACGGGCCCAATACAGCTGCATCCAAGGTAGCAGGCACTACCGGGGTTGTACCATTGGTGAGTGCATCCGCTCGGTACATGTTAATACCGCCTTTAACGGCTCCGATCACACCATCACGCGCTGAAGTTTTAGCACTCGAGCTCACATCATAGAAACTCGGTAATGCCATGACTGCCAAGATACCTAATACGGTGATGACCAAGATCAATTCGATCATGGTAAAACCTTTTTGGTTTCTTGAGTGTTTTTTATTATTCCCCTTACACATATGAACCTCCCTATTTGTTCATTTGTAGATTGATAACCTCGTTTGTTCATGCGAGCGACGCATGTTCATTCGTACATTCGTACGGGCGACGCATGCGTCGCCCCTACATTTTACACTGAATTAAAAAATTCTTTTCTCATATGCCCCTCCTTATTCTTTAATGACCCATCACCGCCTTGGACATGTTCCACATCGGGAGGAAGATACCCAGGGCCATCAGGGTCACCATGCCGAACATCAGGCACAGCAAAATCGGTTCGAGCAAGGTCGTCATGTTCTTTGTGATATGACTAATTTCTAAATCAAAGTGGCTTGCCATCGCAGACAACATGTTATCTAGATTTCCGGATTGTTCTCCGATGGCCGTTGTTTCAATCATAATGATGGAAAAAATTTTGGATTGGCGCATGACTTCTGCGATCGTTTTACCTTTGAGCAATCCATCGCGAAAGCGACTGATTTCGCGAGCGTAAGCTTCGTTACCGATGACTTGCGAAAGCACTTCGAAGCTTCGGACCAAGGGTAATCCACTTCGATACAAGGCAGCGAACAAATGACCAAAGCGGGCCATTGATATTTTTTGAAAAAGATTTCCGAAAATAGGAAAACGCAGTTTTTGTGAATCCCATTTCAATTTTCCTTGAGGAGAATTGGTCCAGCGCTTGAAAAACCAAACAGCGAAAGCAATCGTGACCAGCACCACATACCAATAATTCACCGCAAAATCGCTGCAAGCCATCAAAATTCGAGTCGGCAAGGGAAGTTGTGCATCAAACTTATCATAGAAGGTAGCAAACTTAGGAATGACGAAAGTCATCATCACATACATCGCAACAAACATAACGCCGATAACGATTTTTGGATATAAAGTGGCGGACGCGACTTCTCTTTTGAGTTTGTCGTCTTTCTCAAGTACATTCACGAGTTCGCCTAAAACTTGTTCCAAAATACCGGCTTCTTCACCGGCGAGCAGCATGCTGGTATAAAGTTTATTAAAGATGCGCGGATGCTTGGAAAAAGCTTTTGCAAGCGATGTTCCACTTTGAATATCGCCCTGAATTCCCATCATCGCTTGCTGGAGTTGTTTGTTTTGCGCTTGCTTAATCAAAGTCGTGAGCAAGACATCCATGCTCAAACCCGCTCTGAACAAGGTGTGAAATTGTCGAGTGAAAATAATCAGCTCTTCATTTTTAACGGCCGGGAAAAAACTTTGGAACTTGGCCTCTAAGCCGGCCATGCCCTTCGATGCAGGAGTGAGCTGAACAATGCGCAGACCACGCTGCTTCATTGTCGTCATGATCTCGCGCTGGTTATCGCCTTCGACGATACCGCGGATCACGCCTCCTTTAGGGTCATATGCTTTGTAGGCCATTTGCATAAAATGCCTTTAAAAAGTCTCCGTCACGCGAAGGACTTCGGCCATCGTGGTCTGTCCTTCGATGATTTTTTTTCGCCCATCCTCAATCATGGGGATGTAGCCTTTCTTTTTGATGTCCTCTAAAATCGCTTCATCATTGGCGCCATTCTCGATGAGTTTTCTGACGCCTTCATTCACCGTAAATAATTCAAAAATTCCGATGCGGGATACGTAACCTGTTTGCCTGCAGGAATCGCAACCTTTCCCCATGAAACTTTTCACATCATCCGGTAATCCCAAAACTTTTGATTGGCTTTCGTTGTCTTGATAAGGTTCTTTGCACTGAGGGCAAATTTGCCTGACCAAGCGTTGTCCCAACACTCCGACCAATGCGGCAGAAAGCAAGAAGGGAGGAATTCCTAAATTGATTAATCGTGAAACTGCGCCCACCGCGGTATTGGTGTGAAGGGTCGACATGACTAAATGTCCGGTAAGCGCTGCACGCAAAGCCATCTCTGCGGTTTCAGGATCGCGAACCTCACCCACCATGATGACGTCTGGATCTTGGCGAAGCATACTGCGCATCGCGGACGCGAAAGTGATGTTGGCTTTATTGTTGAGTTGGGCTTGGTTCACACCGGCGATTTCGTTTTCCACCGGATCTTCGATCGACATAATATTACGTTCGATGGAATTCAAAATTTGCAGAGCAGTATATAAGGTGGTCGATTTACCAGAACCCGTAGGGCCCGTGACAAAGATCAAACCATGCGGACGTTTCACCCAAGATTTAAAAGTTTCGGTATCGTTGGGATACATACCCAATTGATCCAATTTTTTCAGAGCACCTTTGCGCAATAATCGAATGACAATTTTTTCGCCGTGAACGGTTGGATAACTCGAAGTACGGCAATCAATCATCTCACCGCTAATTCTTAAAGTGAGGCGACCATCTTGAGGCGCGCGTTTTTCCGCGATGTTCATTCCCGAAATAATTTTCACGCGGGAAACGACGGGCAAAAGCATTTTAATCGAAAGAATTATTTTCTCTTCAAGAATTCCGTCGATACGTAAACGCACACGAATATAATTTTCTTGAGGCTCGATATGAATATCACTGGCATGCTCACGATGAGCGACATCGAAAATCGAATTCACGGCTTCTACCGCTCCCATCGAGACAGCTAATTCTTCCGCTTTTTTTCCGCCGTCGGCTTGATGCTTTTTTTCTTCGTTGATGATTTCCACTTTCGCCGCACTGGCCGTGACTACTTTCAAAAGCTGATAATGATCCGAAATTACTTTTTCGATTTGGCGTTTAGGAGCAATCACATAATCAAATTGAACGCTGGGTTGGTTGAGACCATCTTCTATCGCTTGAATGTTAGAAGGTTCTGCAATCGCAAGCTTCAAGGTCGCGCCTTCCAAAGCATAAGGCACTACACAAAATTTCTTGGCAAAATGGAAGGGCACGTAGCGCAGTAAATGTTTTTCAGGAGAAAATTTAGTGAGGTCGACTAAAGGCCACTGCAACACGCCTGAAAAGAAAGTCAGCATGTCGTTTTCGCGGATGAAGCCTTTTTGTACGAGGATATGGGAAAGCTCTCCACCCATCGTATGCTGAGTGCTTTCTGCGGCCGCAAGTTGATCCTTCGTGATCAAACCTTGTTTGATCATCTCTTGGCCCAAGCCCGTCGAAATTTTGTCCAACACTTCAGCGGAATGCATGAAGTGTACCTCCCTCTCTATATACAAAATCAATGCGCTCATTTTTTCGGCGTAGGAATGTCCACGGGTCATGCAAGAAAAGGAAAATTATTCCTCCAAAAATTATCACCGAATATTATAATGATATCGAAACGAGCATTTATTGTAAACAGTAAGAAAGTGTTTTAGACTATCTAAGTTGTTGTAATTAAACACGTTTTAACAGGAGTTAACATGTCTGAACAACGCACTCTTCAGGATTTACTCACCCAGATGGTTCAAAGCCGAGGCAGTGATCTGCACGTCTCAGCACTCACCCCTCCCAGGGCTCGAATTGATGGAAGTTTAAGGGTGATGGAAGGGCAAGGCCCCGTCAGCGTTGAAGAGGCTAAAAGACTCTGTTTCGAATTCGCCAATGAAGAATTAAGGGAAAAGTTCGTACAAAAACATGAAATCGATTTTTCATTTGGTATCAAGGACTTATCTCGTTTTCGAGCCAACGTTTACATGGAAAAGGAATCTGTTGCAGGCGCTTTTCGTGCCCTCCCTTTTAAGATCCCTAGCCCTGAAACCCTCTTTTTACCCCCTAAAGTGAAAGAGTTGGCCCAGCGACCTAACGGCCTAGTTTTAGTCACCGGCGCGACCGGTTCCGGAAAATCGACCACCATTGCTTCTATTTTGGATCAAATTAATAAAACCCGCGAAGAACATCTCATTACCGTCGAAGATCCTATTGAATATGTCTTCGATCACGGCAAATGCATGGTGCATCAACGTGAAGTGGGTCAACACACCGAAAGTTTTCAAAGCGCTCTCAAATATATTTTGCGACAAGATCCAGACATCGTGCTCGTCGGAGAAATGCGAGATTTGGAAACCATGCAGGCCGCCATCACCACGGCAGAAACTGGCCATCTAGTTTTTGCAACTTTGCATACTAACTCTGCCGTGCAAACCATCGATCGTATCATCGACGTTTTTCCGCCAACGCAACAACCGCAAGTCCGTTCGCAGCTTGCCTTTATTTTGGAAGCCGTTTTGTGTCAGCAATTACTTCCGGTAAAAACCGGGGGACGCCGCTTGGCCCTCGAAATGCTTTTCCCGAATTACGCGCTTCGAAACTTAATCCGCGAAGGAAAAACCCATCAACTCTATGCCCAAATGCAAAGTGGCCAGGCCACGACCGGAATGATGACGATGACTCAAAGTCTGGTGAATTTGATCAAAGCGGGATTAATTGATTTGGAATTAGCGAAAGAATATGCGCCCGATCGGGAAGAATTAGAAACCTCTTACCGTCGCGTGCAAAATGCGCCGGCGGAAGCGGGGAAATAAAAGACCTTAGGGAAAAAATTAAAAACGTTTTGAAAAAGACGCAGTCGATTGAATATTCAGGGATTTCGCAAGAATCTTGGGTCCGCCATCAAACAAAACGCCTTGGGCTAAGAAGGGCCAGAAGTAGATAAAGCCGCTGAGGGCCGCGAACATCAAGGTTTTGGAGAAATAACGCTTCATCTCTCTTCTTATCGTCTGCTTTTTCATTTAGTGTCCTGCTTCTTTAAAATATCTGCAAAAATTCGCCTTAAGCTAAGACGCGTTGCGTTGTAAACCCTTAATTTTTTTACACTTTTCCTTACTTTCCTCTCGCTTTTTAATGACTGAATTTATAGTCATGAACCAGGGGCGTCGAGGAGGGGTAAATTCATGAAAATCAAACATTGGACCTTATTAGGTCTTTGTCTCAGCCTTCTGTCTTGTTCTTCATCTGAAAGCGCGAGAGATGAAAACAATTCCATCTCGCTTTCTCAAAGCTCAGGTTTGCAGTGTCTCGAAGAGGGAAATGTAAACTGCGCGAAAGAAAACTTTTGTGCACAATCTGTGGCGGATGCTTCCAACGCAAATGCGGCACTACGCTGCTGCGCAAGTTTAAGTTTAGACATCGCCTTTTCTGAAAACACTCAGAGCCTGGGCAGAATGTTGGGTTATCAACCTGTACCTTATGCCAATGTGAAAGCGGGCACTTTAAGTGAAGCCATTGCCGGCAAAAAAATTGTCTTTGGTGAATTGTTTTTTCAATCGGAAGCGCAAAGTCCCGGACTTCGAGACCTGGCTATTCAGTGGGGCGGAAAACTCACCAGCGACCATGCATCCACGCGTGAGCTCAATCAAAAAATTATGAAGCTTGGAAATGATCTTGAAAGTTTGAGTCAGTGTCTCGCTCGGATCCCCGAGAATTTTTCCGAAGATAATTTAGAAAGTGTTTTCTTCAGTAGTCCTGAGACTGTGAAAGTCACGATGCGTGATTTGGATTTTCTAAAATTTGCGACCGCCAGCATGGCCTACTTTCTTCAGACCAGCACTCAATATGAATGGGGCTTTGAATCTTTTCCTGCCTGGCCTTTTCCAAACTCTTTTTATGCGGACATCAATGGAAAAGCGGGAACGGGAGATTTAAGATTTGGAGATTTAAATTCGACGGCCGCAATGAATGTGCTCGCGAAAGCCAATCTTTTGCAGCAAGGTTTGCAATCTTTTGAAAAATTCCTGCAAGAACCTAAAATCGGACTCATCGACACCTGGCTGCGTTGGCGTTTTAGCCAAGGAGATTTGGTCACTTACACTTCCGTGATCAGATCGGCTGCAGCCTCCCTGGAATCTGGACAATGGATGAGCGTGTCAGGAGAAGATTTCATCCTCAACTTCGCTTCCTTAAAAACTCAAGCGAGCTTGCCGAATGCAAATCTCGCCCCTGCTTCCATTGATCTCGTGGAACAAAACGCGCAGGCAGATCCAGAAATTAATTCGGATTATTTAAAGTGGATGTTCGTGAATCAGATTTTCTGGCCGCATTCAGAAAATTAAACTTGATTACTACCACCGCGAATAAAACCATCGATTGAAATTTTTCCTGCGCCCGTGAAGACGAGGCAGAGCGCCATGCAGAGTAAAGTCAGCGCGTATTCATAGCCTTGGCCTTTATCGGGCAAGCACATGCCATTTAAAAAGAAGCCATGCACTCCGTGAACTTTCCAAATCGCGACTACCATGGTGCTGACAATTCCTAAACTTGCGATACGAGTGAGCAGACCTAAGATAATCGCAATGCCTCCCAAAAATTCCGTGTAAGCCGCAAGATATCCCATCCATGCCGGAAAGCCCATTCCCACCACAGCCCCGATAAATCCTTCAATCCCACGCCCACCCCACCAGCCTAAAACTTTTTGTGCTCCATGAATAAAAAAAACAGCCCCTAAACTCAAACGCAAAATCAACAAACCAAAACTCATAAACCCCTCCTTAAAAAACGTTCTCGCTCCAAAAATATTTTCACTTTACAGCCCCTATAAATACAGCCAAACTATTCCTTCTTCAATTTTTTTATCGAAACAGGAGAAATAAAATGGCGGCAAAAAAAGCAGGAAAATCTCGTGAAGTGGTAGTCGTGGCAAGTAAGGTAAAAGAGTTCATTAAAAGCAAAGGCTGCATGACCTCCTCCGATACAATCCCCGCTCTTTCCGAAAAAATTTATGCTTTATTGGAAGACGCGATTGCTCGCACCAAGGGCAACAAACGCTCCACCGTGAAACCCCAAGATCTTTAATTATGAAAAAATTATCTTTCCTCGTCAGCTTTTTCCTTCTGACGATATCAGCCATTCCCCTCTTCGCCCAAACTTACTCGAAAGGCGAACGCGTCGAAGCTTTTTGGCAAGGATCTTGGTATAAATCGAATGTTTTAGAGAACGTCAAACCCGGTTTTTATAAAATCCACTTCGACGGCTACTGGGCATCACGTGAAGAAGTTTTACCCCAAGATCGCATTCGACCGATTGCTCAGCGGACTCAACCGGATCTGAACAGCCTCAAATCCGGAGATAAAATTGAATTTTTGGAAGGCGATCACTGGAAACCCGCCGCTTTCGTGGAACTCCAAGGCAAAAAAGCACTGATCCGTTATGCGGACGGGGAAAAATCCAAAGATAAATGGATTAACGCTAGTCAAATGTCGCAGGTTTCCGCTCCGGCAAGCTCCCCTAGCAAATAATTTCTTCCCAATTTCAAACAGGGCTGTTTTTCGGTTTGACCCTCTGATCCTTTCCTTGTAGACCCTACAGGGCAGCGTCAATTTAGGAGAAACCGATGGCCAAAAACACCTTCACTATTACCGATAATCGAAACGGCAAAAGCTATGAACTCGATAGCGAACATGAAACCATCCGCGCGTTGGATTTAAGACAAATTAAGGTTTCGGACGAAGATTTCGGTTTGATGACCTATGATCCTGCTTTCACCAATACGGCTTCTTGCAAAAGTAAAATCACTTACATTGATGGCGACAAAGGCATTTTAAGATATCGCGGCATTCCCATCGAACAACTGGCTGCCAAAAGTACTTATCTTGAAACCGCTTATCTTTTGCTGCACGGTGAACTCCCCAATGAAAAACAATTGAAAGATTGGAAAAAGAACATCACCTATCACACCTTTGTGCATGAAAACGTGAAGAAGTTCATGGATGGATTCCACCACGATGCGCATCCCATGGGCATGCTTGTTTCTTCGGTGGCCGCTCTTTCCACTTTTTATCCGGATGCTAAAAAAATTCATGACCCCGAAGAACGTATGATGTCGGCTTATCGCTTAATCGGTAAAATCTCCACTCTCGCAGCCTTCGCCTACCGACACAGCTTAGGCATGCCTTATGTCTATCCCGACAACGAACTTTCTTATTCTGGCAATTTCTTGAACATGCTGTTTCGCATCGCGGAACCCAAATACAATCCAAATCCTATCTTAGAACATGCTCTCGATGTGCTTTTCATTCTTCATGCGGATCATGAACAAAACTGCAGTACGAATGCGATGCGCAGCATCGGTTCTTCGCATGTTGATCCTTTTTCAGCCACTGCAGGTGCCATTGCCGCGCTCTATGGCCCCCTCCATGGCGGCGCTAACGAAGAAGTCTTGCAAATGTTGAAGACCATCGGCAGCAAAAATAAAATTCCTGAATTCATCAAAAAGGCAAAATCCGGTGAAGGTCGTCTCATGGGCTTTGGCCATCGAGTTTATAAAAACTACGATCCTCGGGCGACCATCATCAAAGAAATTGCTTATAAAGTTTTTGAAGTCACCGGCGCGAATCCCTTGCTCGAAATCGCCCTTGAACTTGAAAAGATTGCCTTAGAAGACGAATATTTCGTGAAACGCAAACTTTATCCCAATGTCGACTTCTACTCTGGCTTGATTTACCAAGCGATGGGATTTCCGGTTTCAATGTTTCCGGTGCTCTTTGCCATTCCCCGCATGTCCGGCTGGATTTCTCAATGGATTGAAATGATCACCGATCCCGATCAAAAAATCGCCAGACCTCGTCAAATCTATCTTGGAGAAGGAAAAAGAGATTACGTTCCGCTGGAAAAACGAAGCAAATAATCCTCAAACATTTAAAGGTACGCGTTATGAAAAAGTGGGGCACACTCTTCCTCTCGCAGCTTTTGATACTAGGCATGCTTGCATGCAATAGTCCTCAAAGCTCTCAGTCTAATTCTACAACCAATGATGCAGGCAAAGAAAATCCATCTACGCCCAGTTCCAGCCTAAAGTTCATTAGTTTTGGGGACTGGGGAACGGGTGATGCCAATCAAATCGCCGTAGCAAATCAAATTCAACAAAGCTGCCAAACTCAAGTTTGCAATTTCGCACTTTTGTTAGGCGATAACTTCTATCCAAGCGGGGTTGTCAGCACTGCGGACCCTCAATGGCAAAATAAATACACGGCTGTTTATGGAAAATTAAATCTTCCTTTCTACGCCTTGCTCGGCAATCATGATTGGGATAGCCCGGCTGTTCCACAGGCGGAAATAGACTACTCCCTTCAAGATCCAAGCTGGAAAATGCCCTCCGCGTTTTATAGTCAAATTTTTCCTAACGCTTCCGAGAATTTACTTCAAATCTTCATGCTTAATTCAAATGATTTCAAAGCCAATTCAGCTCAGCAAAATTGGCTCAAAGATCAACTGGCCCAATCGTCGGCCACTTGGAAAATAGTCGCTTTTCATCACCCTATTTATACGAATAGCGCTTCGCATCCACCCGATGAAAAAGATATTTATCCCCTGCTCAAACCCCTCATTTGCGGGAAAGTGGATCTGCTGCTCTCAGGTCATGACCATCTTTTTTCTCATCTAAGAAACAGCAGCGAAAACTGTGGATATGATCAAGTGATTATCGGCACCGGAGGTCGGCATCTTTATAATAATTCTGGCAACAGTGGTCTGGCGACCCTTCTTTACACGGAATCTAATTTTGGCTTTGGACTCTTTTCCTTAAATTCAAGCCAAATGTCTTTGCAATTTATTCGAAGTGACGGACAAATTGGCTATTCCTATCAATGGCAAAAGTAGAAGCATCTTGACCTGACTGTGATTGAGAAAAAATCATCTTCTTAAAGTTCATTTCTATTGCATTTTTTCTTGCCCTGTTGAAAATGACTTTACATCTACTAAAGTTACCTTTGATGGATATTCCTTGGGCTACCTCCTGAGGATAATGAGGAGAAAATACGTGGAAGTTAGATCGTCCGATTTCTCAGGCCTAGTGGAAGCCGGGGCTTTAGAAAAAGAAGTCGATGGTTCCGATACACCTGTATTTGTTCCGTTTGAGCTGGGTGCCACAAAGCAAAAAGCTCCTCGTGTTTCTATGGCTCCCGCCCAGAGTCAAGTCATCTGTATTGCCAGCGGTAAAGGCGGCACGGGTAAAACCACTTTCACCACTAACCTCGCCATTTCACTTCAATCCAAAGGCTTAAGAGTTCTCATTGTCGATGCCGATTTCGGTCTTGCGAATGATCATCTTTTACTGGGTTTAAATCCTGACGGAGATGTGGGCGATGTCTTATCCGGTCGTAAAGATGTGAGAGAAGTGCTTTTGGAAGGTCCTGAAGGCATCCACTTGCTGCCCGGTGGAGTAGGCTCGAGCGATTTATCTGCTTTAGAAGATTACGATTTAAGAAACCTTGCTCGAGAAATCGGCAGACTTGAACCCGATTACGATGTTATTCTGGTAGATTTAGCCGCCGGTATTTCTCCGCAAATCATGCGTTTCTTAAGACCTTCTCATGAAATTATTTTAGTGACCAATCCCGAAGTGACTGCCTTAGTCGATGCTTATGGTCTCATCAAAAGTTTATCTGTTTGGAACGAACAAAAGGCTGTGGAATTGAAAGTAGTGCTCAATCGAGTCAAAAGTCGTGAAGATTCTGTTGCGTCGATGCAACGTTTACGACAAGTCGTCAACAAGCATCTGCCCAGTATCAAACTCAATTACATGGGTTATATTCCTTTCGACCGTTATCTTTTGCATTCTATTTCCATCCAAAAGCCGGTGATCCTTTCTCACCCTCGTTCACAAGTCGTTGCTTGCATTAAGGCGATCTCACAACGCCTTCACGCGAATTTTAAAGCTTGGGAACGTAAGCAAGAAGTCAAAACCCCTGTCCCTTCCTATTTTGCTAAACTCGAACAGCAAAGCTACGAGTAAAAATATGAGTAAGAAACGCTGGCAATTAAAATCTGTTGCTCAGATCTTAAGATCTATTAAGGAAAGAAAAGCGCCTCAAAATCCAGGGACCGCCCATCGAGGACTTCCGCTCGATGACTTTAGCCGTGAACTGATTTCTCAAATTAAAACAATGGATCAAAGCATTGAAATCTTGGAAAGGAATTTTCCGATTCAAGAAGGCAGAGCTTGCGTCGATTTACTTACCTATAATCAGTCCGGTGAACTCATCCTGATTTGGGCACATGAAAAACTCAAAGCTCAACGCCTGATTGAACTGCTCGCAGAATATGATTGGATGAAGAAAAACGCCCCGCTTTGGCAACATCTTTTTCCTCAAGCCAAACATCGCGGTGAATTACAGTTGAAGGTTTGGTTTTTTGCCTCAGAGATGGATCCTAATCTCAATACCATGCTCTTCTATCTTAAAGGCATCCCTCTTAAAATTTTCCAATACTCCTACAAAAAGTGGGACAACAAGCTCAACCTCGTCGTCAAGCCTTGGATGCAACTGAAAAGCGAAGCGAGCCCTTTGCAAATCCCCACTGAAGAAAGACCGAACTTTAAAGCGAATGCCAAAAAAGCCGCGACCAAACATTTAAGAGCCGTGCCCGCTCCCAAAGAAATTCCCGCAATCACTCAAGAAGAGATTCAGGATTTAGTCCGTGGACTTCAAGATGAATTTAATCCCGATGATTTTGAAGATGAAATCACCGAGCCCTCGTTTGATGTGAGGGATTTAAAGGTGGAAAAAGCCTAAGGTTAGCTTCCTCCTCTAAATCTTCTTTGAGTAGCGAAAAATCCACCCTCCCGATCGAGCGGATTGACCATGCGGTGCGCCCATACATAAGTTCTAGACACTACTTCCGGATTGAACACTTGTCCATTCGGCGCCCAAACCATGCGACCGTATCGCACATAATCAGGATCAAAATTAAAAATGTAGCCCTTCTCAATTGCTGTAACAAACTCTTCTGTTCCCGGAAAGGGTTGATTCGTACTGATTTGAGACAAAGGAGCAACAGTTTGAAGTCTGCGAATACCTTCTTGAATTCCCTCTATGGTTTCACTCGGATTAAAAAGAATATAAAGGCCAAAGACCATAACCCCATGATCTCTCAATCGCTCCGACTGACGCACAGTTTCTTGTTGATCTTGCCAACGTCGATTGAGGACACGAAGACGATTCACTCCAGTTTCTGTATTTTCATGATCTGGAGAAAGAGATTCCATTCCCAGATAAACTGAAGCAAGTCCGTTCTCCATCATATGGTCGCCATGCTTTTGAAGAGTGACCACATTTGTTAAACAACTCCAACGCATTCTTCTTGAATGAAGATAAGCAGTAACTTTGCCTTCTAAATGATCGTCCCATAATCTGCCGAAATCAGGATCCACAAAATATACCCTGCGAATTCCTTTGTCATAAGCTTCATCAATAAGTGCCTTAGCTTCTTCAAAAGAGGTGGGCGGGCGATTTCTTCCCCGATTCGATTTGATACCCTCTGCGCAATAAGAGCAGCTTTGAGTGCAACCCATTCTCAAAACAAGATGTAAGGTATCGAATATGAGCTCCCGTGCATCGTTTTCACCGGAAGGGACAAACCATCTTACGCTGGCTCGCATCTGATCAACGCTCGGATGCCGATGGCCCGGAAAATCATCTCCGACAAGCTCATGATAAAGATATTCTTCCGCAGGCCCCCAAATCACGCGATCAAAAGCTTGATCGATAATCTTATAAGGAGCGATCGCAGCATCACCGCCAAGCCAGACTTCCTTCACTCCATTTTGACGAGCAAACAAAGCCATTTGGAGCAAAGCTCGAGTGTTTACATTTAAACCTGAAAGTAAAACAAGATCAGGTTTGCAGTCTAAAACGCTTCTTTGGAAATCTTCCATGTCTTTAGGGGATTCAAAGCGCACTCTGCCTGGCGGAAGATTTGCCTCTAAAAAAATTCTTGGGTAATTGGGCGCGACTGAATGTAAGGTCCTTTCGACAGGATTCGCGATGCCCGTCATGCTTCCCATGACATCAAACATCAAGTCTCGATGGCTTTCTCCATCTAACTCAAAGCTTCGGACAAAATCGCTTTCGGGAGCCGTTGAGAAAAGTATTCGAGTCTTTGGATCTCTCAATTCTACAGGGCTCAAGCGACTGTGATTCTGACGAACCCGTTCTCCCCCTTGAGCCATCTGAAGCGTTCTTGCGGTATCCACTTCCGGGGGCACATCATAAGGAGGACCTTTGCTCCAGTCCACTGAGAGACGCTCTAAAGTAAAGTCTCGAAGTCGAGCTTCCAAGCCCTTTGCATCCAGAACAAAGCGAGAGCTGGCAGAGTTCATCGCCGTTAATGCAGAAATATTACGCGCTGCCTCCAAAGATATTTTCCCGGAACTCATTCTGATTTCATTTTGAAGTTCTAAGCTGTTTTCTAATTTTGAAATAAGGGGCGCAGCTTTATGAAGCAAACTCATGGCCAAACCAAGTTTCAAATTAGTAACTTCGGCCACGACAAGTTGTTGGAAAAGATTTCCCTGCGGTTGAAGAGCAAGTCCCAATCCATAAGCCACATTTTGAGCAGCAACCATACCGGATGATTGGCAAAAATGCGCTAAGAGAACATTTTGACTCTGAACTAAATTTCCAAAAGCTTTCAGGGTTCCAAAAGTTATAGCGTCCGTGAAAAACTCTTGGCCTTGGTAAATATCGAAGGATTGATGAGAAAGGGTTCTAAAAACTCCTACTTCCGAGAAGAGAGAAGCGCCCTTAATGAAAGCCTGGCTCAAAGCCTGTGTAAGAGCTCCGCTTTCCGTAATCAGTGGAGATACGAGTCGGGAAAGAAAAAGATGACTTCCGCGATAGGCAAGCGCCCCGCTCATCATAGCAGCCAGATTCAAAGGATTTTGGATTTCCTCGCTTAAATTTACCAAACCCGCATCAAGCTGAATTTGACTCTGGCTGAAATTCCGAAATGAAAAACAAGGTTCGCTTATACTTGCTTTCTCTGCTCTCATAGCTAGTCCCTCAACATTTTATAGATAGAGCTTATTCGACCACTTCTCATTTTTGGTTGCTAATTTTTAATGCGATGTTCGCAACTTATTCAGGCGCTCGTTTGAACTTTTCATATCCGCCTGAGTCACACTCATTTCCTCCGCCCCAATCGATTGTTTATATCTTTTTCTCCATGCAATCACCTCTTCCGCACTGGCGAATCTCTCTATCGGAAAATCAGTCAGGATATTTTGAAAAGGCTCATAGCCTTGCTTGATTAAAACACGGCGCAACTTCGCATCAAGAGAGGTGTCGACATAACGCCTCCATCCTATCTGCTCGCCTAGGTAAGCTTCCACATAAGCATGAACGGTACGATTTTGGATTTTATCAAACATCGCCGCATCTGCAGTAAAGCGAAAACCATTTTTGCCAATCCAAAACAAGCTAAAGACACAAGGAATTTGCGAGAGACGCAGCAAGGCAATCATCAAATTACTTTTATTGAAACACATGCCTGTATTTTTCAAAATAGTTTCTGAGGCTGTCACAGCCCAGGCATCAAATTCATAAAGAATTTTTTCCCGAATGAAATCGTAAAGTCGATTGGCGATTTTTTCTGGCTCGATGAGATTGGCAGTCAGCTTCTGATGCAAACCCTTAAGAATGGGATGATCAAAATCGCACAGCTCAGTGGATGCAAGATGTTCCGGGATCACTTCAAGCTTGCAGGTGTTTTGCTCGAAAAAGAAACGGATTTTTTTTTGTAATTCAGAATCCATCACTCTCACTAAGCGAGCAAATCCTGCATGGCTTCACTCAAAGACTTAGGCCGGTCTGGTTTTGAGAATGGTGTTTTTCGTGGCAAGACGTTTAAACCATACCGCAAGATTGGGTAGTTCAGGAACCGTGATTCCAGACTTCTCGAATAAAAACACCCAAGGTGCAAAAGAAATATCCGCTAAAGAATAATTTCCAATGAGAAAATCTTTACCTTTTAAATTGCGATCTGCGATTTCAAAGAAAGCTTTAATCTTTTCATGGGCTTTATCAGTTTTAGTTTCGTCAACCGTTTCGCCTCTTTCTAAAGCGCGATCGGCTCTGAAAATTTCTAACCAAGGATCTGCCACTAAGCTATCCACCAAATTCATCCAAACTCTCATTTGAGCTTTGAGTTGAGGATCTTCAGAGCTCAATTCAGGAAAGGGATATTCATCATTGAGATATTCATTGATGATCGATGAATCTGCGAGAATCAGATCATCATCGGCCAACACGGGAACTTTACCAATGGGATTCAAGCGCAAGAATTGTTCAGTGCGATTTTCTTTTTTCAACAAATCGATATTCACACTTTGATAATCGAGTTCTTTTTCAGCCAAAACGATTTTTACACGGTGGCAGAAGGGTGAGAATTTATAGTCGTAGAGACGAATCATTTTTTACTCCATTCATTCAATTAATAAAAATACAAATAATTATAAACCACTGGTCTTTGCAATAATTTCTTTCATTACCTCTGAAGCGCCGCCCCCAATAGTGAGCAGTCTTAGATCGCGATTGGCACGGGCAATGTCGTATTCTTCCATATAGCCGTAGCCGCCTTGGATTTGCAAACAATCGTATGCAATTTGGCAAGCCAGATCGCAGGAAAAAAGTTTCGCCATGGATATTTCTCGCAAGGCATTTTCACCACGATTGAATAAATCGCAAGCATGGTAAGTCAGTTGCTTGGCGGCCATGGTTTGAGTCATACGTTCCGCGAACTTGTGCCGCCACACTTGCATTTTCGCTAAGGATTTTCCAAAAACCTGACGTTCCGTGCCATACTGAATGGCATCTTCCAACATGATTTCCATGTGCTTCACCGCCATCAAAGCGGCGCCCAAACGTTCCCCTTGGAAATTCTCCATGATGTAATAAAAACCATGGTTTTCTTCACCTAAAAGATTTTTCGCGGGGATTTTACAATTTTCAAAAGAAAGCTCCACCGTATTTGAACAATAATTACCCAATTTTTTTAATTTGCGGCCCACTTTGAATCCGGGAGTATCCGTCGGGAAAATGACTAGACTCACGCCTTTATAACCCTCACCGCCGGTGCGCACCGCTAAGGTAATAAAGTCCGCGCGGCCTCCGTTGGTAATAAAAGTCTTGGCGCCATTAATAACGTAATCGTCGCCTACTTTTTTAGCTGTTGTTTTAATGGCCGCAACATCCGACCCCCCCGATGGTTCCGTAATTCCCAAAGCACCGATCTTTTCACCCAGAATAGCAGGCGTCAAAAATTCTTTCTTTTGTTCGGGAGTGCCTAACTTGTTAATGACGGGAGTGGCAATGCCGCAGGTGACTAGCATGTCCATCACCAAGCCATTCATCCGGCAACGCATCATTTCTTCTACTAAACAAACTTCAAACCAATAATCTCCCCCTGATCCACCGACTTCTTCTGGATAATGAACACCCAACAAACCCAAATCGCCCGCTTTTTTAAAAACGGATTTTGGAACATCGCCGCTTTCTTCCCATTCTTTTTGATGAGGCAAAAGTTCATTTTCCGCAAATTGACGGACAGTTTTTCGAAAAATTTCGTGCTCAGGGCTAAAAAAATTCGTCATAAAAATTCCTGCAGAATCCTTTTAAGGCGCCACCTTTTTCAAATAATCTAAGGCTGCTTTCTTTTGGTTATCATTCTTCGGAAAATTATCGGACTCTTCTTTTTCCTCATTCTTTGCAGGATTTGTTTCTGCCCGTGTCTCCGGAAGACTTAATTTCACGATTTGATCTGGCGTAATTCCCTTGCCATCAATTTGTCTATTCTTCGGTGTAAAATATCGAGCGACCGTCAGCTTCAAACCCGCATCATTTCCCAAATCAATGACCGTTTGCACGGATCCTTTTCCAAAACTTTGCGTCCCAATCAAATAAGCACGTCCGTAATCTTGTAAGGCGCCTGCGACAATTTCAGAAGCGGAAGCAGAACCTCCGTTAATAAGAATCGCCATGGGCACTGTTGGGAAAATCGCTTTACCTGTAGCTTTGCGCTCGTCGACATTTCCATTGCGACTCTTTGTCGAAACAATCACACCTTCCTTAATAAATAAATCGCTTACTTCCACTGCTTGATCGAGCAGTCCACCGGGATCGTTGCGAAGATCAATGATGATCCCTTTCAAGCCGCCTGAGGATTTTTCCATTTGAGTCAAAGCTTTTAGTAAATCTTCACTCGTTCTTTCTTGGAAATTGGTGATGCGCGCATAAGCATATTTGCCATCTAACAATTCGAACTTCACGCTTTTCACATTGATATTTTCACGGGTTAGTTTGAATTCATGGGCCTCTTTCCATCCTTCCCGAATGATGGTGAGATGAACCTTACTATTACGTGAGCCGCGCATTTTTTTCACGGCATCACTTAAATCCATACCCTTCGTGAGCGTGTTGTCGATTTTAAGAATACGATCACCATGCTCAATGCCCGCTTTTGCGGCTGGCGTGCCTTCAATCGGGGAAACCACGGTGAGAATTCCATCTTTTAAACTCACTTCTAATCCCACGCCGCCAAAACGGCCTACGGTATCGACTTTCAATTCTTTATAAACGTCAGGACTCAAATACATCGTGTGAGGATCAAGAGTTCCCAACATGCCTTTGATCGCCCCTTGAAGAAGAGTTTGTGCATTTACGGGTTCTACGTATTCATTTTCGACGTAAAAAAGAACCTTGGAAAATTGCTCGAGGGAACTGTAGATTTTTTCTGAAAAAGCTTTAAGGGGAGAAACGCTCCAGGCGAGGCTTACACCAAACACCGCACCCATCAAAAGCCACAAGACGCGCTTTGGATGTTTTTGATTCATGTTCCTCTTTCGTTAAGAATGCGCGAGGCTTGAACCGCAATATCCTCAGGCATCAAATGGTAGGCTTTTAATAATTCTTCTGCTGTAGCGGATTGACCAAACTCATCTTTTACACCCATGCGATGAACGAGCACGGGATACACACCGCTTAAATATTCGGAAACCGCGGCCCCTAAGCCACCAATAATGGAATGTTCTTCGACGGTGAGAACGCAACGCGTTTTTTTTGCGACTTCTAAAATTGTTTTTTCGTCGAGAGGCTTAATCGAAGGAGAGTTAACGACAGTCGCTTCAATTCCGAGAGTTTTTAAAATTTTCTGAGCTTCCAATGCGTGGGAAGTCATGAGACCGCAAGCAATGATCGCAATATCTTTTCCTTCAGTGAGCACATTCGCTTTACCCACTTTAAATTCATAATTTGCATCATGAATGACAGGAAATTTCGCGCGAGACAGTCGTACATAAACAGGACCCGGCGTATGATAAGCCGCTTCAATGATTTTTTCAGTTTCAACACCATCGGCAGGCACTAAAACAGTCATGCCCGGCAATACGCGCATAATCGCAATATCTGCCAAAGTTTGATGAGAAGCGCCGTCTTCACCGACGGTGAGTCCGGCATGCGTCGCACAAATTTTTACATTGAGATGAGGATAAACGATGGAGTTACGAACAATTTCCCAGGCTCGTCCTGTCGCGAACATCGCAAAACTAGAAACGAAAGGAATTTTTCCGGTGAGTGCAAAACCCGCGGCAGTGCCCATTAAATCTTGTTCTGCCACGCCCATATTGAAAAATCGTTCAGGAAATTTTTTGGCAAAGATAGCAGTTTTAGTGGAACCCGATAAATCGGCATCCAACACGACGATATCCGCGTGTTTTTCTCCAAGCTCTGCGAGCTTTTTACCGTATGCATCACGAGTTGCAATTTGCTCAGCCATCACCGAGCTCCTTCAATGCTATTTTTAATTCTTCGTCACTCGGAGTGACGCCATGATATTTGGGTTGATTTTCGAAAATGGAAACACCCTTGCCCAAAATAGTTCGGGCGATGATCATCGTGGGTTTTCCTTTTACTTTTTCCGCTTCGTCTAAAGCTTCGATGACTTCTTCAATGTTATTTCCATCAACGGAAAAAACATGCCAACGAAAGGCGATGAATTTATCTTCGAGCGGTGAAACATCTTTAATATCTTTATTGAAACCGTCGATTTGAATGCCGTTGTAGTCGAGCAAGCCGCAACGATTGTCTAATTTATAATGACCGGCCGCCATCGCTGCTTCCCAAAGCATTCCTTCTTGAGCTTCCCCATCGGAATGCATGGTATAAACACGATAATCTTTTTTATCTAAGCGGGCCGAAAGAGCGATGCCATTTCCAATCGACATGCCTTGCCCCAAAGAACCGGTCGACATTTCAATGCCCCATTCCGGTTTATATTTTGGATGACCTTGAAGAGGAGAACCCAAAGTGCGTAGTCCCGCTAATTCTGATTTAGGGAAATAACCGGATTGAGCTAAACAAACGTAAAGAGCAGGGGCGCAGTGACCATTCGCGAGAATAAAACGGTCGCGTTCCGACCAAGTTGGATTTTTGGGATCATGGCGCATCTTATAGAAATATAAGGCGACCATCATTTCCATCATGCCGAGAGGCCCACCCGTATGACCGGACTTCGCCTTGTGCAGCATTTTGAGGGTATCAATTCTTAAAAGGCGGCAGACTTCCTTGAGTTCTTGGATTTTTTCGCGACTTAGCATGGCAGTATCTAGATTATATATAAATGGTATTCAAAGACCATGCCACGCTAACAGATTAAGATCGGATGTCAAATTTAATTTGGTGTTTTTTGCATGAATCTTCTATAGAAACTGACATCGAAAGTTAAATCTACAAAGAATAGACAAGAAAGCCATGACCGAGGCCGGGCGCACCCTAACGGGTACGGTCGACCATAAATATAAAGCGGAAATGAGAAATACAAAGAATGAAAACAAGAATTGAACGCGTCAAAAAACTTAAAGACGAACTTTCAAAAAGAATTTTAGTGCTCGATGGAGCCATGGGAACGATGTTGCAGTCTAAAAATCTCACTGCCGAAGATTTTGGTGGGGCAGACTACGAAGGCTGCAACGAAAACCTAATCCTCACTCGCCCCGACGTGTTGCAATCGATTCACGAAGAATATCTTCAAGCGGGAGCCGACATCGTCGAAACCAATACTTTCGGTTCTACTCCTTTGGTATTGGCAGAATATAATCTTTCTCACAAAGCTTACGAAATGAATGTGAAGGCGGCTCAAATTGCTCGCGCTGCCGCCGATAAATTATCCACTCCCGATAAACCTCGTTTTGTCGCGGGCTCGATGGGACCTACCACGAAAGCTTTATCCGTCACAGGTGGGGTTACCTTTGAAGAGCTTGTCCAAAATTTTTACGAACAAGCTAAGGGCCTCTACGAAGGCGGCGTCGATTACTTCCTTTTAGAAACTTGCCAAGACACTCGAAACATTAAAGCCGGGCTCATAGGCATTCATCAATTTTTATCCGAAGTGAAAGAAAGCATTCCCATCGCTGTTTCAGTCACCATTGAAGCCATGGGCACTTTGCTTGCCGGACAAACTATCGATGCATTGGCCGCCTCACTCGCCCATGAAGATTTACTCTACGTCGGTCTCAACTGCGCGACGGGCCCCGAATTCATGACGGATCATGTCCGCACTTTGTCTTCCCTCACAGAAAGTTTGGTCGCATGCGTGCCCAATGCGGGTTTGCCAGATGAAAACGGCAAATATCTTGAAACACCGGATATGGTGGTGCGTGTGCTCGATCGTTTTATTGAAGCAGGCTGGATCAATCTTTTAGGCGGTTGCTGCGGCACCACACCTGCTCACATAACGGCGATGGTTAAACTTGCCGAAGGAAAAGTGCCGCGCAAGCCCGAAAAATTGCAGAAATCTTTTCTCTCCGGCATTGAATATCTGGAGATTACCGACGAAATGCGCCCCGTGATCGTTGGCGAACGCACCAACGTGATTGGAAGCCGCAAATTCAAGCGTCTCATCGCCGAAGGAAAATTCGAAGAAGGCTCAGAAATCGCACGCGCTCAAGTGAAAAACGGTGCGCAAATCATCGACATCTGCATGGCTGACCCTGATCGCGATGAACTCTCCGACATGAAAAATTTCATCGAGCATGTGATCAAAAAAGTAAAAGCACCGCTCATGATCGACTCGACCGATGCGAAAGTTTTTGAACTGGCCCTGCCTTATTCTCAAGGAAAAGCGATTTTAAATTCCATCAATTTAGAAGACGGCGAAGAACGCTTTGAAGATGTCGT
>CAZKUY010000002.1:227923-268956 GCA_964556135.1 uncultured Pseudomonadota bacterium | reverse complement strand
CCGTGCGTATTGGAAATGGATTGCAAATCCATCACGCTTTCGTGAACCCAATCGGCATTAGCACTGTGACTAATCAAAAGTTCACGGATGGCAATGTGTTCGCGGTAAGTCGTGCTCGCGAGTGCGAGTCGGTCATGAAGCGGCGCTAAAATTGAATTTTTTAAACTGTCGCTTAAAGCGTGGCTTCCTTGTCCTCGAGATAAACCATCCAAAAGTTGATTGTAGATACTGGCCTGAACAGAGACACTCAAATGAGAAATTTGATTTTGAATGTGAGTGACAACTGTTTGCGCAGAAGGATTTGCACCGACTTCTTCTAAACCTGCTGCCAGCGAAGCCCAATTCTCGAGCATTTGCTGACGCTGCTCAGGATTCATGCGACCTGCACTGCGCTCATCGGATTGCAACCAACCTTCCACGCGGCCTGCAATCGCATCATCCAAATGTGCTTCATGATAAGCCTGAATGACGACACCGCGAATTAAAGAACTGGGCTGATGTTCATGACGAAGCACTTCTTCGACATCGCCAATGCTACTGAGCGCATCGACGGAATTTCCCATCGAGGCAAAGGCTCTAGAAATTTGCAGACCATGGGCGACTCGTGCATTTAAATTTGAAGTGCTTGTATTTTCAGTTTGAAGGCGCTGAGTGAGTACCTCTAAATTCATGAACTCGGGAAGGCTCGCTCGCTGACTTTCATTCGCAGGATGCGCATCTTCCATCAACAAGGCATCGAAAGCAGGCTCATTTAAATTGTGTCGGATTTCCTGGTAGAGCTGATTGTATTCGGTGAGAAGTCCATGCGCTTCCCAGCGGCCTTCGACCGAATTGCGATTCCATTCTTGTTCGATTCCCGCCCGCAAATCGCGCATGTGGAATTGAATATTTTCAAAATTTCTTAAAGCGACTTTGGCGTGAATCACTCGAATCAATAAAGCATTACGATCCGCTGCTGTCATTTGGTCATGGGGATTAGCCACAGTAGTCTGCGCATGGGAGCGCAGTTCTTGCGCGATACGATCGAGAATTCGATTGGCGTCTGCAGGTTCGCCGGCTAAGCGATAACTTTCATGCGCTTGCCAAAGACTTTCCATGCGGGCGCGGCCTTCCACATTTCCGCGCGTTTCACCTTCGCGAGCCATTGTCCAATGAAGTTGTTGTTCGATTCTGCTGTAATCTTCTGGGCCTAAATTTTCATTTCGAAGTAATTTTTGTTCGGCGGCATTGATGGAAGAAAGTCGAGCAGCGGTTCCTTGAGTCATCCCCTGAGTCTGCGCTTCAATCCGACTGCGAATATTTCTTAAGGCTTGATGGCGTGCTTCTTCGAGAGTTGTAGTGCCAGTGGCCCTAGCCGTCCTCAACTTCTGCATCAAATCATTGACGGTATAAGCGGATTGCGCGCTGGGTCCCAAGGCTCGCATCGTCGATTGCCGATAAGCGGGAGCTTGGGTCGCTACATTTTGCACACTAAAAGTTTGATTGGCACTTTGAGATTGGGCATTCAGGGCGCCCAATTGTTGAGCGGCATCTTGCACGACCGCCGCCGCACCCACATTCGCAGTCACGGGAGCTGCGGGTGTTGGATTTGTCTGTGCTGGAGTAGGGGTGGATTGAGGTCGAACCGATGCGGCGTTGGCATCGACTGTTGGTCGCCGACTGCCGCCTCCCCCTCCCATACCGCCCACTTGAAATAGAATCGCCATAGATGAAAATTCTTGCGGGCCCCCGCTGCTAATCCTAGCACTGGATTATCGGAGATTCCGCCCTCAAAGTTGATAGCTGATAAAGGAAATTATAACTTTTCTGGGATGAGAGCAGCTACTCTAAAAATGCAGTCTAAAAAAGTTTTCTGGTCATAAATACTTAAAATTGCAGAGGATTGTTAAGATTGAGCTTGAAAAACGCTAGAATTCCTAAGAAACAAGGACTTAGCCGCTTCTCTTTCACAGCCTTAACTCTCCTCATTTTGACAAGAAGGATCATCCGGAGCGCAGGGAGGTTCAAGTTCTGAAGGTGAAGAAGGAGATAAATTCACTGGGTTTTGAACAGGAGTTTGGGGAGTTTGCGAATGAGCTTCATCAGGTTCAGACTTCGGAGCACCCGCCTCAAAACTTTCCATAAAATCTAAAAACTGCGCTCGAGTCATGCCTCGGGCCACTCTAAAATCTTCATCGAGCTGAGCGCTCATTTGAAATCGATATTCTAAATCCGCAAATTGACGTGGCAACCCAGAATCTCTGTAAGTTTCGAGGGAAGCCCATGCTTGAACATCCGCGGGATTCATTTGATTCACATAACGAATATAGGATTGTGCCCCTCTTACAATGGGAGGTGCAGATCCTATCGTAATCGTTAATTCAGACGGTGATGTTTCTCTAAAATGGCCGTGCACTTGCTGAACATCTTCGAATAGATTGAGATAGGTTAAGTGTTCTTGCCAAAGAGGGTTGATTCTAAATAAGCCGGGATCCACTTGAATTTCAGGACGAGATCCGGAAATAGCCGCCAACACGTAAGCTGCGGCCACGTATTGATTTCCGTGAATATTGCCCTGTGCAATTTTACTATAAAAACTAAAGCTATCGATCGAGTGAGTGGGATTATTTGAGTTAACACAGTGAGTATCCAGCACTGCGAGTAGTGAATCCGAATTCTGCAATACGCCTGCGCCGCGTTCCGCCACTAAGGATTCTAAGGCATCATGGTAAGCTTGCCTTAATGAAGTGTTGGGAATTCTTTGTAAAATGGAATCAATCGATCTTCCATCGATGTTACCTAAGGTCATAGCAATTTCTCCGCCTGTGCCCAGCGGAGCGATGGATAATAAATTTTAACGCAGCGGAGAAACACCGTTTCTCACATATTTTGCCTGCCAACCATTGCCGTCTATATCAACATAAATAGGATTGGTGAAAGCAAAGGCCTTGCTGCCGCCGATCACGTCGGGCGCCGGATTTAAATTCGCTGTCGTCGTTCGTTGAGCTTCTAAAGTATTCAGGAAGTTCACGGGTGTGAGATTATCTCCTTGAGTGTTGACCGCCTTAGGGGCGTAAGGGAAAATGGTATGCGCGCCATCGGAACCCTTCACGAGCACTACAATCCAGCTATCTTCATTCAAGACAATCGATTGATTGATCGTAACAGTTCGCGCACCACCCGCCACATTTTGGGTGAGAATTTGAGCTCCCCCGCCTCCGCCACGTTTGAAGGTAAAATTGGGAGAGTAAATATATTTTGGATCCAAATGATGGACTCTATCATTAGCAAGATTTGAACCCGGTACTTCTCTAATAATAATCGAGGCAAATTCTTCAGCAGTTCCTTCCCATGCGCCGGACAAATCATCTTTTGCGGGGGTTGGATCGGTATTTACATACACTTCAACAGTATCCCAATCCATCCAGTCAGGACTTTGCACATTAATCTGAAGGTTGACCGTTTTTTCACCTCCGCCGGAAAAACTGAGCGTATCTCCCAAACCCGCATTTCGTCCTTCGGCACTTAAACTTGCCGTCACAAAAGGACCTGCCGAAACTATCACTTTGCCTGCATTCACATTGCGGGCGACTTCTTGAGGATTCAGTTGGGTAAATTGTCCCTGTCCATCTCGAGGATCCGTGGCAGACACGATAAAATTCCTTAAAATTCCGACGGGTTCCCGAATTTGACGATGGGTGTCCGAAGAACAAGTGGCTGTCACTCTTTTTCCCAAATTAATCAGGTTGAACCAAGTGGGCAAGGAAGTGTCCCTGACATGAGGAAAAGGCACCATGGGTGATTCCCCGATGCAAATTTCCATAGCGGTAAACTTATCGGAAAAAAGTTTGTTCGTTCCATATGGAAACGGCGCCTGATTATTTCCCCCTGAATTTGTATTCGGAGATAAACGAAACTCGACGGGATCTGAGAAAGTCGAAAGAGGTGGAACTCCCGCAAACTTCGTTGTGGTAATTAAACGCGACAAGGCAAAATTACCTAAAGTGTTATCCATGATATGATTCACTTGTAGAACTTGCTCACCCGGGCTTTGCTCATCGATCATGGTCAAAAATTCGCCAGGAGATAATAATTCATGATGCTCCGGGCCTGGCACATAACCTGATTTCTTGGTGTAATCGAAAGCGCCACCGGTAGGATCTTCCGGATTAAACAAAACTGGAAAAACATTGAAATGTCCAAAGGCCATCGGAGTCACTTCAATTCCCGGAATAGAGCTTAAATAACTTTGCACGCCCATTTCATTGATGGCAATGCCGTAGTCAGTAACCGCATCATGATCGGAAGCCACCATCAAATCTAAACCTTCTGCCATCGCAAAACTCACACGGGCTTTTTGTCCAAAGGGAGAGTCTGGTGAATTAATTCCGTGAATATGAAAATCACCACTGATATAGCCGCTCGTATCTACCACTTTTCTAAGACTTGCATTGACAGCGACTCTACCGCCGCTGGTCACTGTAATTCTTTGGTAATGCATTGAATATTCGGGGCCGCGCATCACCGCAATCCCGTAAGATCCCGGCTCAAGACGAAGGCTGTTGCCGCCCGCATAACGAGCATGACCGACATTAGATAAATTACCATCGGGATTCAAAAAGAAGGCATCCATGTACGCATATTGTTGTGCTTGGAACTCGATATCCGAAAGAATACTTACCTTATCGCCTGTATCGAGTTGGTCCGCATGGGGCAAACCGCCTTGATAGGGAGATGGATCGAAACCTAAAATGGCCACTCGTGCCGGAATGTTATTTCCACTTTCATCGCGAGCCGTCACTTGAACCAGGCCTGACTCACCTAAAGTACATTGAATATTACTGAGGCCACCACTCACGTTACAGCTCCCTGCTTTTTTGAGCCCTCTCAATGATTTGTATTTAGCGTCGTCTGGCCAAGTGGCAGAAGCAAGGTAACCTTCTTTATAAACTTCCACTGCATATCGACCTGAACCAAAAAGTTTGGCTTTGTTATCGACGCCAGTACTTAAGTTTGCAGAAAAAGTTCCATCGGATTGAGTATGAGCAACGCTGACAGGTTGTCTGGTCTGCTCATCCAAAATAGTAATGCGCGCTTTTGCTACGGGAGAATTAGAAGCATCCAAAACTCGACCCGCTACTTTGTAAGCAGGAACTCCTAAAGCTTGCAAGCCACCATCCATGACCGAAGCAACATCTCCATTTCCTACTGCGAAATATCGAACATAAGTCGTTTCACCCGGCGGAAGAGAAAAATTGATGACTGGCTCACTCGTTCCTTCCAGTCTCGCTCGAATAATACCACTCGGTGCCAAAGCTTCCCCGAGGGGAATAATGGAAACACCCGAAACGGTCAAAAGTGTGGTTTTATTGATGGTGGAATCTTCTTTGGTAAACAGAGTCGGATCAAAAAAGTAACCATAAGAAACGCCCACATCCGTTTCCATTCCCGGGTAAATCAAGGCCGGCATACCTTGGGGGTTATTGGTCTTATCATATAAACCTTGGCCCGTATAACCAATGCCTGGAACAAATGTTTCGAGAGTCCCTGAACCATTCACCCAATCCCCAATAGGAAAAGGCACGGCTTCCGCGCCACCATTGAACAAATGAGTTTGAATAATGAGATAATTTCGGTCCGCTTTTAAAATATAATCCGTAACAACCGTAGTGGAAATTTTCTTTAGCTTAGGCAAGCTACTAAAAGGATTTAAAATATCATTATATTGATTGGGAAATAAAAGATCATTTCCAGTAGTTACTTTCGCAAAGGGAACAATGATTGAAGTTTGGATGTAATCGTAAACATCGAGAACTCCGGTAGCTCTCAAGATGACAGGACCATTCGCAAAGTCTGCATTCAAGATTTCAAGTTTCTTGTAAAAGGGCGTCCACGAAACATTGATGAGAGGAAAGGTAATCCCAAAGTTATCTTGACCTTTTTCGCCCGCACCGCGGGTAACATCCGCATCAATAATATTCCCACCATACAAAGGCACACCGGCATTACGGCGGGGTTTTTGGATAATCAAACGAATTTTATCATTTTGGAGAAGCACGTCTCCGGTGCGACCCATCGGAACATTTCCACCAATTAAATATTTATTTTCTCCAACGATTCCGGCTCCGCGAAATAAATGGGGCTCTCCGGTAACGAAAGGACCCGTCACTCCTTCTGTAAAATCGGCATCTCCGCTGCTCTTGCTACCACCGCAAGAAAGGACGCCCCAAAAAGGTATGGAAAATAGAAAAAGAAAAGCTAGTTTACGTAATTTATGGAACAACAAGAAAACCTCCCCATCACAAGAACCGCATTTAATTGCGGCTCTACTCCTAGCTAAGTTATCGACGTTTCGCCAGAATGGTTGTTGACGCGGAGTGTCTAGAACTCGCAATCCTTAAGATAGAGGATAGAAGCGGCTTCAAAAGCCTTTATTTTGAATGGTTTTGTCTAGAATTGTACTGCTTTGTTAAACAATCTCCGCGATCAGATCATATTCCTGGGCTTCGATGATTTTTGCCTGAACGAAGTCGCCTGAGGCCGGGATTTGATGGGCGATTTTCAGATAAGTCAGTCCGTCGATATCGGGGGCTTGGATGGAAAGACGACCTTGCAAATGGCCGGGTTTGTCATCCGCGGGTTTTTCGCAAAGCACTTCAAGAGTTTTTCCGACCAAGGCTTGATTTTTTTTGAGTGAGATTTTTTGCTGCAAGCTCATCAAACGATCGAAGCGTTCTTGCTTCACTTCATCGGCTAATTGATCGGGTAGTAGTGCGGCGCTCGTACCCTCTTCTTGAGAATATTGAAACACACCCACATGATTGAATTCTGTGTCTTTCACAAAATCATAAAGTTCTTGGAATTCGGCATCCGTCTCGCCGGGATAACCCACAATGAAAGTCGTGCGAATCGCGATTTCTGGCATCGCGGTTTTTAATTTCTCTAGCACTTGACGCACGTATCGCGAGGGAGATCCGCGCTTCATCGAACGCATAACGCGATCATTGATGTGCTGAAGCGGCATATCCGCGTACTTCACCAAATGTTTTGAATCGCGCATGATTTGGATGAGGGAGTCGCTGAATTCTAAAGGATACATGTAAAGCGGTCGGACCCAGAAATCTCCGGGGACTTTTTCTAAGGCAGTAAAGAGTTCCGTGAGATTGCTGCCGTCGCGTAAGTCTTTGCCGAATTCATTTAAGTCTTGCGCGATTAAATTAAATTCCTTCACGCCTTGCTCTGACAGACTCTGCACTTCACGCGCAATCGAAGCGATGCTGCGGCTTTTCAAATCGCCGCGAATGTGGGGAATGATGCAAAACGAGCAACGATGCGAGCAGCCTTCTGAAACTTTCACGTAAGTATAATGTCGGGGGGTTGCTAAGATGCGCGGCAAATCAGGATCGGGCAAGATTTGTCGGTGCGTCGTAAAATCACTCAAATTCTTTTTCAGAGGATCGCGCTCAAAATTTTCATTCACATAAACGCGTTTTTCCGAATGCGCAAATTGTTCTCTTAAAATCGAAGATAAGCGGTCGAATTCGCCCAAACCCACAAAGGCATCCACTTCAGGTAAATCATGCGAGAGCGTTTCGCTGTAGCGCTGGGACAAACAACCGGTTGCGACCAGCACTTTGCAATTGCCTGTCTCTTTATATTCCGCCATCTGCAGGAGTTGATCGATGGATTCTTTTTTAGAATCTTCGACGAAGCCGCAAGTGTTCACCACAATCACTTCGCTTTCGGCAGGATTGGTCGAAAAGGAAAATCCATCCTTCTGCAAAAAGCCTAACATCATTTCGGCATCCACGAGATTCTTCGGACAACCGAGAGACACAAGGCAAATTTTCTTATTTTTTGAAGCTGCTTCCATAAAGGCTGTCTTACCTGTCGAGGGATGAAAGGGTCAATACTTAGTCCTGGGTTCCAAAAGGCTTAACGATCATCCATTCTCAAAAAACCACCCATGCCCAAGCTCCCTCCACCGCCTCGTTCTTCAATCAGTCGCAGCAATTCTGCCGTGGGGATAATTCTGAGCTCACGCAAAAGTACGGGCTGAAATTTCGCTAAATTCAATCTTCCCATATAGGTTGCCTTGGCAAAATCATAGCCTGCTCTAAGAGCAGCGAGGGCATGATGATTTCCATCGGAGAGGGCAAAAATATCCCGACCGGGGTGATAGGAAAGCTGTAATGGGTTCTTCAGTCGACCGCTTACTTCAATTTCTCTTTGAAATTGGTCAATATCTCCGTCCCCTACTACATCTTGATAGGAATGAACTTTATGAAGATTTACATAAACAGTTCCGCGAGGGTCTAATGGATATTCAAAGTTTATATCTTTAACCAAAATCGGTGCATCCGCAGCCCGCTTCCAACGCTGGAGAGGAGGTAAGCTTTCCCTGCAAAAGGGTAAAAAGGCGGGCATCACTCCTTCTTTTTGTTGAATAAACAGATCGTAAGCATGAAGAGAACTTTGCGTCACCACAAGCTCTTGCATGAGTTCTTGCGTCCACCGCAGCCCTTCGCTCGTCCCTTTTAGAATATGACGCATATAGAATCTATCGATGGCCGTAAAAAATTCAACTAATGAGGCTATGTCGATAACAAAAGCTCTGCCTATCTGTTTGGCTTCACTTTCTAAAGTGGACCTATGATCTTCTCGTGCTTCGGTCAGTAAGCGTTCTCGAATTCGTTCAAGTCGTTGAGTTTTGCCTCGCTCAAAAACTTCGAGGATTGCAGCAGCATCCTTTACTCTATCCGAGGCAAATTGATTCGAGCCCATTTGGGAAAGTTGGTTTTGACGTGCAATAGAAGTTGAAGGACGTAGCACCGCACGATGAAAAATTTCTAAATTACTTTCCAAACGACGAACGTGATTCCCCGTTCCAAGATGCATCAAAGATAAAGCTGAAGCTTGTTGAAGATTGAAAATCTCGGCATGGACGAGTTGTTGAATTAAACTTCCTTCAGGTTTTTCGACCCAATCTAAATTCGCCGCTAAATTTTGCGCCAGAACTAATCCGCCGCTTTGAAGGGCGTGCAGGGCAAGAGGATTTGAATTTCTTCCTAATCTCCCGAAAGAGCGCAACATGCCAAAACTCAA
Source organism: uncultured Pseudomonadota bacterium (assembly GCA_964556135.1). GTDB lineage: Bacteria > UBA10199 > UBA10199 > JADFYH01 > JADFYH01 > CAYPXN01. The sequence goes on along the minus strand of CAZKUY010000002.1, from coordinate 259,872 downwards.
CAAATCATTGGCAAAGCCTTTTGCTTCAAATGTTTGAGGACCTTGAATAAAACTTCGATAAGCGGCTACTTCACCGAACAAAGAAGTGAGCTGATAGATGCCACGACTGGCCCATGAAGAAATACCTAAAGTCGAAGTGAATCCCGAAACGCCTAAACCCACAACGCGACCCAAAAGACTTGCTCCCATCATTGCCAATAAATGGGTCGCCGACGGCCGTGAAAATTCATGGCTGATGGCATCCATCTGCAATTGAGCTGCGGATAAAGAACTTGTCGACTCACGAAAAGCCGATCGCGGGGACAATAATTGGGTCATAGAGCACTATCGACGAGCTATAAAAAGAGTTGTGGGGGCTTTAAGGCTTACCGCCTGGCATGTTGAAGTGCTGCGGTTCTGCGAGCTCCCAATTGCCGTGATGGCCCTGTTGATAGTATTTACCGAGAGTCTGGAGGGCGAGTGGACTTCCAATCTGCTGTAAAGACTGGGCTGCAACGGAGACCATCGAAGGGTCATGGGTTTTAAGATAGCTTTCCAAAACCGGAATTCCTTTGGCGCTCTTCAATTTTCCCAAACTTATCGCCACCGCAATTCGCACATAATAGCGCGGATCTTTCGCATACTTTAAAACAAGGGCTTCCGCTTGTGGACTTTTGAAATCTCCCAATGCTTCGACCAACTCAGCAGCGTATTTCTCATTGTTATCGCGTTTCAGATTTTTTTCAAAAAGTTTAAACGCATCTTTACGCTGGTGTCTTGCTAAAATGATGAGCAAATTCTTCCTCAATTCCGCATTTCCAGATTCGACTGCATTTGAATAGAGATGCAAGGGTAGCGGAAGACCGCGTGACTCTAGAGTTTCTGCAACCTTCAAACAAAGTCCTGAGGGAGGAAGACAAAACATTTCTTGTAAAATTTCATTGACCTTTGGGCTGTTCACCTCTGCCAAGCGAGATGCAATAAACGTTTTAGCATCCGCTTCAAAACGTGGATCTTTCGTTCGGGTCAACCAAAAATCCAACTCTTCGCCTGACTGAGACGCTGCGGGGGATGATTGAAAATCATTCTCAACGATAGCTAAAGTAAGACTTCCGGGAGGATTTTTTTGAAGGATTTCTGCATCAAATTCCCGAAGGGTTTTTCTGCGGGCATCCTCATCTTTCATTGCTTGTATTTTTAAAAGCTGCTCCGAATAATCCGCATAGAGTGAAATATCCGAAGATGATTTAAAAATACCTTTTTTGCCTCCCAATACTTGATATTGAACACCGTGGGTGATGAGCTCTTTCCAAGCCGTAAAATTAGGAATAGGACTTAAAAAAACTAAAACCCTTTCTCCTTCATTCAAAACCATGGGCTCATTGGGGAAAAGCTTGGTTGTCAAAATCTTAAGACGGGCGGGAACATCTCCTTTGATTTCTTTTTCAGCTTTGAGAGTAACAATCCACCAATCATTGCGGCCTTTCCAAGATTCTAATCTTTGCACTTCGGCAACTAGAATATAAGTTGCTTGCTGCACTTGATCATATAATGAAAGAGCTTCATCCAACTTCACTGCACTTTGAGAACCCACGGGAGTTTCCTGAGGAGAGCGATCGCAAGCCGAAACGCTCAGCATTAAAATCAGGAAAAAAAGGAAATATTTTTTTCTCATAGGAAATTCATTTGTAGCCGAATCATTCCGACTTACGACTTTTTGCCCAACAGAGTGTCGTGAACATCACTGCCAAGATTCCTAAAACAGAGCTTGCTGATCCGGAAGTGGCAGACAACACACAGCCAGAGCCAGCACCCGTTGACGGCGTGATAGAAGGCGTGGGAATAATCACTTCACCTTCTAAAATTACTCGGTTTTCAGAAATATCATCATTACTAGCAACGACCAAAACTGCCGTTTGATTGGCTACCGCTGAACCCGTGTAGGTAATCACTACTTCGCAAAAATTGCCCGCAGCTAAAACTGTCGAAGAACAAGCGTCACTCTGAACTGTAAAAGTGCTCGCATGAGAGCCTGTAATCAAAAGATTATTCAAAAGCAAATTTGCATTTCCAGAATTGCTTATAATCAAAGTGAGAGGATTAGAAACAGCGCCCACTGCAGAAGTGACATAAGTCAAACGGCTTGCGCTCAAGGCTAAAAGGGGCGTAGCTTGCGTGAGTCCCGTCGCTAAAAAACTCGTCGAAGAAATTCCTGTCGGACTTAAAACATTCAAGTTCGCCAAGAAAATCCCTGCGGCTTGCGGATTGAAGGATACATTCACTGTGCAAGAACCGAGTCCATTGCCTGCCAAAGTTTGCCCTGTGCATGCATCATCGGAAAGACTGAACTGATTCGGGTTCGCACCCGAGAGAGTTAATCCCATCACCAGAAAATCAGAATGGCCTGAGTTCGTGATGGTGAGTGTTTGAACATTATGATTGGGGACTTCGGTATTCACAAAAGTGAGGGGGCTAAAAGCAAGGTTCGTGAAGCTTGCATTGGCGGAAAAAGCAATCGCAGTTCCTGGCGCATTTTGGCTGATCACATTAAAAATGGCATTCAAACTTCCATCGGTTTCAGGCAGAAAACTGACATCCACATTACAAACACCACCCGAAGCTGCCACCGTCACACCCGTGCAATTATCTTGATGGATGGCGAATTGCCCTGCATTGGTTCCTGAAATCAAGATCGCGGAAATATTCAAATCCCCGCTTCCATTATTGGTCACCGTAAATCTTTGCGTGTCGCTGCTACCAACATCCGTCGGATTAAAAGTAGGGACTGACACAGCCAAATTAGGGCTAAGACCTTGTGCGCTTAATGCAAGTGAGGCACTCGGAAAACTCGTGCTGGAAACATTCAACTGGCTGGTAAAACTGCCACCATTTTCGGGTCTGAAACGCACGGCGACTTGGCAAGAGCCACCTCCTGAACTGAGTACATGACTCGTACAATCATCCGAAGTAATTAAGAATTGATCCGCATTGCCACCGGAAAGTCCCACAAAAGAAACATCATAGTCCGCGCTTCCATTGTTGGTGACCGTAATGTTTTGCGTGTCAGCGGATCCCACATTCGTAGGATTAAAACTCACCGCGCTGAAACTGATATCAGGATTTGTGCCCGTTCCGCTCAAAGAAACCGTGCGATTGCCCGCCGTCGTATTTAAATGCAATTCAGCGTTTTGCAAACCCGAGGAAGTGGGAGAGAAAACAACGGTTACAGAACATTGCGAAATGGAAGGAATCAAAAGAAGAGTTCGACCCGTACACTGATCACCGCCGGCAGGAATTGCGAAGTCAGCAGAACCTGAAAGGCTGACACTGGTTACGCGGGCGTATAATGTATGGCCCCGTAACAACAAAGCTTGCTGAGGACTTGAGCTGCTTCCCACTAAGGTATTTAGAAACTCTAAACTCGCGGGGGATCGACTCAAAGCTTGCGCGCTTTGAATAGATCCAAGCAGCATCAGTGAAAAAAATACAAAAAAAACGCTGAGTTTTTTCATGGAGAAAGTCCTTTAAAAAGGAAATGTTATTTGTGGATGGAATTAACTTATCTAGTGGAAAAAGAAAAGGAAATACATGAACAAGCGAATCATTCAGGCTCATTTTCGTTTCATGTAATAAAGTGTTCTTGGGATGAAATCCAAGTTTTGTTTCTCCACCATTTCAAAATATTTGGAAAAACAATTTTCGAAATAAGTGGGATTGAAAAACGCGTAGAGATCTTCACGTCCACGGAGCAGCGTTTTAAACATTTCATCTTGAGGATCGACATATTCGATAATCAAGCAAGCAGGATTGAGTTTGGAAATTAATTCCACGATTTGAGGGAGTGGAATCTGCGCGGTGATCAGCAAATGGTGAATTACCGCATACATTAATATTCCATCAAAATGACCTGAAGCCCGATCTAAAAAAGAGCGATTTTCTTGATTAGCCCAACCTAATCCAGGGGAAGGCCAGGCGAGGTTTTGGAGCAAAGGCAAAATCTTCAATTTTTGCAGCGCGCTTTTTCTCCACAGCTTATCAATGACGGCAGAATCCAAATCGATTGAAACGACTTGAGCCCCTTGCTGGGTAAACATTTCACTGTAATGGCCTAAGTTGCAGCCTATATCGAGAACCTTTTGCAAAGGATTTCTAGCTAAGCATTTTTTGACCCAGGCTGCTTTGACTTGTTCGTATTGCTCAGAACAGTGACCGCAAACGGCATACTGAGTCCAATTTGATTCAAGAGAAATAGGCTTTAATTTTTTTAACAAACGACGCAAATGTTTAAACAAAGATTTCAACACGAATTGAGCTTGTTCTGCACTGGAAAAAAGTTTGCTTTTGTAGGCTTGTGTAGAAGATGAATTGGAAGATTTTTCCAAAAGATTCGGTAAAGTGAGCAGGCTCAAAAAAGGTGAGCGCCATTTTTTGAAAAATCCAATTTTTTTATAGAGTGAATGAGAATCTAAACCATCTCTTTGAGGAAGATAAATTTCCTGCAAGGACATTCCTAAATGTTTATTCGCCAACAAGGGCAATAAGAAAGTCCTGACAAATTGACCATAAGCCCGCCAAGTTCCATCGAGAGGATTTCGTTTTTCAAAAGAAAGTAAATCCACCCAACAAGGCAGGGGCCCATCAAACAGCACATTATAAGGAGTCGCATCCTTTAATTGATAACCCAAAGTCAAAGACTCTTCTGCAAGCTCCAACGTGAGGCCAGCCGCCGCATGCAACATGGCGGGTGACCATTCATAAGGGTAAGAAGGAAATTCAATGCACTCATGCTCTAGTAAGATTCCTGAGGAACTTTGAATTTTTTCTCGCGTGTGGGGAGAAAAAGATTCTAAAACTTCGGACAATTCAAGTGGACGAGAGGCGACCAGTTTTTTACTGGCAATCCATTGTTTGACTTTAGCTTGAGATAGAAACTGAAGAATATCAGGCGCGTGATCTGACAAGACCCAACGAAACGCTCTACCCTTCTCCATCCAAAAATGGCCGGCGGGATCTCTGAAAGAAAAATCCGAAGTGGCGTCTCGAGTGGTTTTTTCCATTATGTTTTAGATAGAATACTATTTGTCGTCAGGCAATTTTTCTGTTTCAACCACATTCTTTTTTCCACCAAAAATGCGTATGAAAAAGCGTCTGAAATGAAAGATAAGTCCCATGCTTCCCGCGATAAGCATCTGAAGAAAGAAACTCCCCGAGCCTGGATCTACATAGGCCTGGGCTAGATTCGGGCAGAAGAAAAGCGCGATGAAAACATAAAAAAACATATGAGGAACCTACCTTACTTCTTCATTGATTCAATGAGAATCTTCGCGACTTCGGGACGGCTGAATTCTGGAGGAGGCAATTCACCGGCTTGAAGTAATTCACGAACCTTGGTGCCAGATAAGCTGACTCGATCTTCGGGAGTATGGGGGCAAGTCTTGTTAGAAGCCATTTCGCCACATTTGCGACAGAAGAAGCTGTGATCAAAGAACAATGTCGTAATTCCAATTTCACCAGGCTTGAATTCATCAAAAATGTGATGCGCATCGAAAGTTCCATAATAATTGCCCACACCGGCATGATCGCGACCGACGATGAAATGGGTGCAGCCATAATTTTGACGGATGAGGGCATGGAAAATAGCTTCACGAGGACCCGCATAACGCATCGCTGCAGGATTTACTGCGAGCATCGCGCGATCTTTCGGATAATAATCCGCCAATAAAACTTCGTAACACTTCATGCGCACATCCGCAGGAATATCATCGCCTTTGGTATCTCCCACGAGAGGATGAATCAAAAGCCCATCGCAAACTTCTAAAGCACATTTGGTGAGGTATTCATGGGCACGATGGATAGGATTGCGGGTTTGAAAACCAACAACACGCTTGAACTTCTTTTCTTCGAAGAGTTTACGAAGCTCAACAGGATCTTTTCGATATTGATGAAAGTTATCGTATTTCACGCGATTCAAAACTTTCACTTTACCCGCTAAATAAATTTCGCCTTGGGCATAAACTGCCGCGACGCCGGGATGCTTATCTTCTTCCGTTTTATAAACTTTTAAAGCTTCGTTCTTTTTATTGGGCTCATATTTTTCTTCCAGTTCTAAGATCGCGAGCACCGTTCCTTCGGCATTCAGCAAAGCCACTTCAGATCCAATTTTATATTGATCGGCCACTTCTTTTTTGACAGCCAAGTTGACGGGAATGCTCCAAACGACGCCATTTGCCAGACGCATTTTTTCGACCACGGAATCATAATCCTTTTGGCTCATGAAACCTTCAAGAGGAGATAAAGCGCCACAAGCGATCATATCTAAATCACTCATTTCTCGAGAGTTTAAAGTAATTTTGGGTAAAGAAGCGGCTTTTGCTAAGAGACTTTCTCTTTCAGAACCTTCAACGATGCGATTGATGAGTTTTCCCCCGTGGGCGGCAATGGCTGACATTTGAATACTCCTTAAAGATTTGAACTTTCTCGGAAGAAGAAAGCTGATAGGGCCCTATTATGCTTTGGTGGTGCTTTTCAAGAGAAAAGCTGAAAAGGCTGAAATAAGCTAATCCGCCAAAGATTGCTTTTTCTGTCTTCGTAATTTCCTTCGAAGACTGGTCATTTTGAGACGTAGACTTCTTCCGAATGAAGTCTGGTAAAAATCCCGCAGTGCCAAATGAAAGGAAGCAGATTTAGGGGAAAAGAAACGCCCTTCCAAGGGAGTCAAAACAACATCTCTTTGTTGAACCCAATGGGGGGTATTTTTATGTTCGGTAATTCCTGCGTAAAGATTCGCATAGAGAACTGCGGCCTGCTTAGGTGCAACCTTCCATGCTTTAGCGAGTGCTGAATCTGGATAAGGGGGAAAATAAACCAGCACCGGTATCACTCCTCGATCGAGCAAGGCTTTCATGCGCTTTTCGGTTTCCTTCACATGCTCCAGTCCAATCACCACATGCGAAAGCACTGCGCCCTTAGGAAAAACTTTTGCGGCATATTCTAAAGCCTCTAATTGGCGCGTGTCTTGCTCTTTGCATTCCTGCTTATCCGCTTCGAGAGGATTGAAAAAATCCAGATCATAATACAAGGCATCCACACCCATGGCGTAGGTTTTATCGATCCAAGATTTATTTTTGGGCGGCACTAAATCCAGAGAGATAAGAATGTTCACATTCTTTCGGATTTCTTCGACCCAAGGCTGCAACCATTCCACCCCGCCATCTTCCGTTTCTACGCTACCTGAGGAAAGATTCACGAAGTCGCATTTCTTTTCCTTCATTACTAACTTCAAAGCTTCGACTAAATCTTTCTTGGTAAAGGAAGGGTGAGCGGAAAGCGCGCGATTTGAACCACAGTAACGGCAGGTAAGACCACTTAAACCAAAGCGACACGGACCCTTCGGATGCACCGCAATAAAGCCGCCATGAACAGTGAGAATGTCAGACACCTTCAAACCAGAAGAGACTGTTTTATCGTAAGCCTTCAAAGGCGGTGTCCAAGAAACAGAAAGCGGCTTGGTCTTTTTTCGGGAATCTTCTAAAAAATATCGACCTTTAACGCAGCTTAAAGTGAAGGGAGTATCTGAAGAATCTTCCACGCGATGCACACTCACCGCCACCGTATCCGGTAAAACAAGATGGACGAGTCCAAAGGGATTTGCCAAAGGTTCGGGCAAACCTTCCTTCGCCTTAATACCGTAGGCCATGAGTTCAAGTTTTAAGAGGCCGATATTGGTCATGTCAAAAAATTATTTTCCACCTGCAATTGCGGGAACAATCGAAAGTTCATCGCCATCTTTCAATGCAGTGGCATCACCTTGCAAGAATCGAATGTCTTCATCATTCACATAAAAATTGATGAAACGACGAAGGCCGCCTTTTTCATCATAGAGACGATCTTTGATGCCGGGAAATTGCTTTTCCAAATTTGCTAAAACATCTTTTATATTTGCGCCTGCCACTTCGACTTCACCTTGATTTTGGGTGAGTTTTTGCAGTGGAGTGGGGATTCTTACTTTAATAGCCATAATTTTCTCCTTTAAAATTTCAATTTTCTTTCAACGTAATCTTTTTTTTCTTCATCCCAAGTAAATTCACTGGCCGCTTGTGCTTTGCCTTCCTTCACGGAAATCACTACCCAAGCAATTTTCGGATCATTCGGTTCGCCCCAGGGAGCCGCCATGAGTTTATCTTCCGCAGAAAAGTAAACATCGTGGTCGGGATGTGAATGGTAAACAACCTTGGTATCAAAATCTTTATCTTTCGCTTCTCTTGCCACGATATTCATTTGCTTAGGATCCATGTAATACGCGGTCTTGGCGTCTCGCGTGTATTTTTCTGGATCCTGCGCGTGCAAATCATTTTGGATATTTCGAATGGGAAAAATACCAATGGCATTTTCTTTATGAGTCGGACCAATAATCAATCCGCAAGCTTCAAAGGGATATTCTCGTTCGGAATGCAGACAAATTTGTTTCAAAACATATTCAGAAATAATCGCCATAAACTCTCTCAATTTTTATAAATATCTCTCGCCCTCTTCGAGGACGAGCATTTCACAAGTAGCGCTCGCCTGAATCACAAAAAATAGTAACGACGATACCTTCTTTAATTTTCTTCGCCACTTCCACAGCACCCAACAAATTGGCACCTGAAGAATGTCCGACTAAAATTCCTTCTTTTTTTGCAAGCTCCTCGCATAAATCCCAAGCGGGCTCAGTGGGAATTGAAAATAAACCATCCACAGTATCCGGCTTATAAATACCGGGCACGATGGAGCTCGGCATATGCTTCAAACCTTCTAAACCATGGAGCGCATTATCGGGTTCGACCGCAAATGTTTGAATCTTCGAGTTTAATTCTTTAAGGCGACGACTCGTGCCCATCAATGTTCCGCTGGTGCCAATGCCCGTGACGAAATGAGTGACTCGCCCTTCCGTTTGATTCCAAATTTCTAAGGCAGTGGTATCGTAGTGAGCTTGGGGATTGAGAGGGTTGTTGTATTGATTGGGGCAAAAATATTTTTCCGGATTTTCCTCGCGCAGTTTCTGCGCTAAACGAATCGCCCCATCAGAGCCTTCCATTTCGGATGAGAAAGTAAGCTTCGCACCATAACTTAAGGCAACAGCTTTTCGACGAGGGCTCACATTGCCTGGAACCACTAATTCTACGGGGTAACCTAAGCACGCACCGATCATCGCTAAGGCAATGCCCGTATTTCCGCTGGTAGGATCCATGATTATTTTTCCGGCTTTTAGTTCGCCTCGATTCAAACCTTCGGTAACCATGCGTTTGGCAGGTCTATCTTTGATGGATCCACCGGGATTATTAAATTCCATTTTGGCGAAAATCTTTACCTTCGGAAATTCTTTTTCGAATAATCGAACCTGATAAAGAGGCGTGTTACCAATTTGATCGAGAATAGAAGCCATAGAAAATTATCCGGCGATCACATCCATTTCGACAGGTTCTACCAAAACACCGCGGCTTTCAAAAAATTTCAAAGCTTCAGCCATTTTATCTTCAGGGCCTTCAAGTTCTAATGCGATAATGCCAACCTCTTGGGTAACGGAAGAATTGCGGATATTGAAGCGTATTTTATATTTGTCATACATGTCACAAATAATGGCTTCTTTGGTTTTCGTTGCTGGGAAAGTCAGATAAACTTTTCTTCGGACGGTATTAGACATTTTTCATCTCCTTTAAATCTACAGTTTCATCTTCTCTGCGACTGCGTCAAAATCCGCGAGCTTCGCGTTAATAATCGTGGCACTTCCCACCTTATCCGCAATCGCTTCTTGAGTTTTCAAACCATTGCCGGTGATGCAGATCACGATCGATTCATCTTTAGGAATCTTTCCCTGTTCGATGAGTTTTTTGGCTACTCCCACTGTGACTCCCCCGGCAGTTTCCGTAAAAATACCCTCGGTAGACGCTAGCAGCTTGATGGCATCGACAATTTCTTCATCACTTACATCTTCACTCCAACCCCCGGTTTCTTTCATGGAAAGCATGGCGTAAAAACCATCCGCAGGATTTCCAATCGCAAGTGATTTCGCAATCGTGCTGGGTCGCACGGGCTTAAACAAATCCCAATTATTTTTGAGCGCTGTCGAAATTGGAGAACATCCGGTCGCTTGAGCACCGTAGATCTTGCATTCCGTGGAATCAATAATACCCACTTTATGAAATTCTTTAATCGCTTTGTGAACTTTCGTCAGGAGCGAACCGCTCGCCATGGGAACCACGACATGTTGAGGTGGCTTCCATTCCAATTGCTCCATCACTTCGAAGAAAAGACTTTTAGAACCTTCTGCGTAGAAGGGGCGCACGTTGATATTCACGAAAGCCCATTTATATTTCGCAGCTATTTCGCTGCACAGACGATTCACTTCGTCATAAGTACCGCGAATGCCGACTACGTTGGAGCCAAATACCAAAGTTCCTAAAACTTTTCCGGCTTCTAAATCATAGGGAATGAAGACATAGCTTTCCAATCCGGCGCTCGCCGCATTGGCCGCTACAGAATTTGCCAAATTTCCCGTGGAAGCACAGGCAACGACTTTAAAACCAAATTCTTTAGCTTTAGAAAGCGCGACCGATACTACGCGATCTTTAAAAGAAAGCGTCGGATAGCAAACCGCATCATTTTTAATGTAAAGTTCTTTCACACCCAAAGCTTTGGCCAGACGATCTGCTTTCACGAGTGGAGTGAAACCCGCCAAGCGGCCTACAGTGGGCTCTGCATCAATGGGCAATAATTCTTTGTATCGCCACATGCTTTGAGGACGAGAAAGAATCTTCTCCCTTGAGATGCTTTTCTTAATTTCGTCGTAATTGTAATCGACCTCGAGGGGGCCGAAGCAGAATTCGCAGACATGGGTGGGAGTGACGGGATAGCCGTGTCCACACTCTCTGCATTTGAGTCCTTTTACGAAAGACATAAATCAAATCTCCAAAAAAAAACCTCTTCTGTATGAAGTGGTTGCCTTATCAAGAGCTCCACTGAACAAGAAGAGGTTTTCTCCTTATCTACCTTTTCGCAGTAACGAAAAGATGGAATTAGCACCTTCCTTAAAATTAAGGGGGTTGCTGTGGGGTCATCGGGCCATTCCCTCACCCACTCTGGATAAGACGGTCGCACCCTTAGAGGGTACTGGATTGTCAAAGAGAACTCACTGTTATAGAAGCAGCAAAGTCTTGTCAAGACTACACTTTCAGTTTATGACGTTTTTAAAATTCTAAAAGATATGAATATCAATAAGTTACAAAATGCGTGCGAAGCTTTTGACCAGGTAAATGCCCAAGATCCGAACCAGGAAAGTTCCAGCACGGGCACCTACCCTAAAGAGCTGCTTTTTGCCCAACGTCTCAGCGAGTGGGTGAACAAACTGAATCCTCAGGCCTCTGAAGCACTGCGCTTGGCCGCTCGCTGTCAACATTTAAAGCGTTGGGAGATCCCTCGCACAGATTTTGACGAAGGCCGCATTGGTTATTTGAAATGGCGGAAATTTCTTTATCAATTTCATGCGGATGAAGCCGAAAAAATTCTAAAAAGTGTGGGTTACGACGAAGTCATCATCCAAAAAGTCAAAGACATCAATTTAAAGAAAAATTTAAAAGATCCCGATACCCATACCATGGAAGACGCGCTCTGCCTGGTTTTCTTAGAATTTCAACTGAGAGATTTCGTCGCAAAAACCGCCCCCGAAAAAATGCCAGGCATCATCCAAAAAACTTGGGCTAAGATGAGTGAAAGAGGCCATAAATTTGCACTGAACTTGCCCTTTTCACCTGAAGAATTAAAACTCATCCAAAAATCGTTGAATCCTTAAATTTCTTGTCTCCATCAAGCTTTTCATTGTAAGGCCCGCCAAGAATCATCATTAACCCGATATCTAAGGAGTTTGTAATGTCTGAACCTAAATCGAAAAATCTTACCTGGCATCATGGAAAATTAACCGCCGATCAACGTCAAGAATCTCTCGGTCAAAAAGGCGCCGTGATTTGGCTGACAGGCTTATCCGCTTCTGGAAAATCCACCGTCGCCCGCGAAGTTGAACTTGCCTTAGTTGAAAATGGAATTAACTCTTATGTGCTCGACGGCGATAATATTCGTCAGGGCCTCAATTCAAATCTTGGTTTTTCTCCCGACGATCGCAAAGAAAACATCCGCCGCATCGGTGAAGTGGCCAAGCTTTTTTGTGAAGCCAATGTGGTAACTCTGACAGCGTTTATTTCACCTTATAAATCCGACCGTGAACTCGCCCGCAAATTGGTTCCTGAAGGACAATTCTTCGAAATCTATTGTGGCGCCACTGTCGAAGAATGCGAAAGCCGCGACCCTAAAGGTCTTTATAAAAAAGCGCGTGCGGGCCAAATCCCTGAGTTTACCGGCATCTCCGCCCCTTACGAAGCGCCCGATAAAGCAGAACTCGTGCTCGAAACTGGAAAAGAAAGTTTAGAAGAAAGCACGAAAAAAGTGCTACAATTATTACAAGATAATGGAATTATTTAAATTATTTAACCGTAGGGGCGATCCCATGGGTCGCCCGGGCGAGGCAATGCCTCTCCCCTACAATGCATGACTATCATAGACCAAAACCTCATCGCCGAACTCGAAAAAATCGCAGATCCTAAAGATCTGATGAGAGAGATTTTTACGCGTTTTGGAAAGCGTGCGGCGATTGGCACGAGCGGCCAACTGACAGGATCAGTCATGATTGATTTGGTCTGCGCATCTGGAGTAAAACCTCGCGTTTTCACCATCGACACTTTGCGTTTGTTTAAAGAAACCTACGAACTTTTCGAACAAGTCGAAAAAAAATACGGCATTCATGTCGAACGTTTTCAACCTGATACAAAAAAGCTTCAATCGATGGTTTCAGAACATGGCGAATATCTTTTCTTTGACAGTAAGAACAAGCAAGAGCTCTGCTGCGAAATTCGAAAAGTAGAACCCAATGAAAGGGCGCTCGACACCGTGGATGTTTGGTTGACGGGTTTACGTGCCGACCAATCCAAAGCCCGTGCCAGCACTTCTAAGTTTGAAATTCTCAATCACAAAGGTCGCCCGCTTTTAAAAGTAGCGCCCTTAGTGGATTGGACAGAAAAACAACTTCGCGACTATGCGCAAAGCCATGAAGTGCCTGTTCATAAGTTACTGAATTGGAATCAAAATGGCTGGTATTATGAATCTCTCGGCTGCGTCATTTGCACCACCCCCATTGGTCCCCATGAAACTCGTCGCGCAGGTCGTTGGCGCTGGTTTAATTCCCAAGATCCGGATGCAAATAAAGAATGCGGTCTGCACGTCGTGAAAAAGGATGAGTGATGAGCCTTGCCGATGAATCCAGAATGCTCGAATGCGCTTTGCTGCTCGCGGAAACGGCGAGCTTAAAAGTTTTGGAAATTCTAAAGACCGATTTCACTACCCAAAAAAAAGAAGATAACAGTCCGGTCACCTTGGCCGATCTAGAATCGGATAAAATTCTCAGAGAAGGACTGCTCAAAAATTTTCCTCATCACAATATTCTGACTGAAGAAAATGGATTAATCGGAAACGGAAAATCCGAATACACCTGGCTCATCGATCCTCTCGACGGAACCAAAGCCTTTGCTAAAAAAATCCCCGGCTTCTGCGTGATGATAGGTTTACTGCGCGCAGGTCAACCCCATTTGGGAGTCGTGGCGGATCCCCTGGAAACGAGCATCTATTATGCCTTGAAAGGCGAAGAAGCCTTCAAGCTCCAAGGTCCCTTTCGAAAAATCTTACATGTTTCTGATCGGGATATTGCTTCAGACATGCCTTTGATTGTTTCCACCGGATTTCCTCCAGCAGCCTTAGAGAAAATCAAAGCGAAGTTTTCTTGTCCGGTGCTCGAGCCCATCAACAGTGTCGGCATCAAAGTCAATTCTCTCATTCAGAAAAAATCGGATGTTTATCTCAATCACCATGATGTAAGTTTATGGGACACCTGTGCACCCCAAGCTATTCTTGAGGCAGCAGGCGGAGCCTTCAGTAAAATCGACGGCAGTGTTTTAGATTATTCTAAGATTGAAGCACCCTACTCTCATAGAGCCAAAACCATTGCGAGCAATGGGAAGCGCCATTCAGAATGGACCGATTGGCTCAGCGAAACTTCACTCTTTAGCTAGTTATTTTCCCCACAAAAACTGCTCAAAGGTTTTGGGCTTGGAATTTTTCTTCGAGCTATTCGGGCTGACGGAAGGTAAATTTTTCCCAAGCGGGCTTTCTTGCAAAACAGAATTAATTAAATCTTGGGGTTTTCCATCGCCTAAAATCATTTTCTTTAAACTTCCCGCCGCGGCCTTCGCGACCAACTCTTTTAAATAAGCGCTATCAATGGAAAACTCCGGATTATCGATTGTTCCTGCAACATGGTAGGGCAAGGAAAGCGAAGTCTTTCCCCCCGTAAGCATCGAACGGAAATTAATATCAGGCAATATCATCGCCGTCACCGCAGAGCTCAAAGTCGCAGTCCCCGAAGCCCGTAGGGTTTTCTGATTTTTTAAAGAACCACTTCCTGTTGCAGAAAAATGCGAATTGGAAAGTCGATAAGAGTTAAAAACAATATCGTCTTCCGAAAATGAAATATTTGCGTTGAGCGAATCAATTTGAGTTCCGATGACATTGGCGCTCGAAGAAAGAAAACCCAAATTAAAGGCTTTTTCCAATAAACTCCCCTCGGCTAAAAACTCTCCAACTTTCATTTTAGATTTCAAATCCACCACTGGTAAAGGAACAGGACCCAAACTCACATTACCGTCACCCGAAAAAGACCTCAGATCCGAAATGTCGCTGCCATTCACCTCTAATTTACCGGACAAACGCGCCGGATGAGGCTTTTTAATAAGCTCGCTCAAACTTAAAGATTTCAAATCCACCCAAAAATTTCCTGATACTGTTTTCTCTGGCAATAAGGTTCCCGTCGCAGAAATCGCTCCACCGAAAGCTGACATTTCTGCTTTATTAATTTCAATCGCCTTGTCTTTCTTGCTCAAGCTCATCTGCAAACGATCGATTTTATTATCTTTAACTTTCAAAGTTCGAGAATGTAAATTCATCGCCAGAATAGGACTAAAAGCGCTTCCTTCAATGCTTCCACTTCCCGATAGGTCTCCGCTTAATTCCAAAGCTGGATTGAAAGATTTAGAGAACTTCTTCAGATCCAATTCCTCCAGCTGCAACTTCAAATTTAACTCGAGGCCCTTGCGAGAATCTTGAGGCAATAAAGCTACGCCGCTGAGAAGTAAGCGAGCTGCGCCCCATTCCACTTTACCTTCCTTAAAATTTAATTCCCCTTTTTGAGTATTGTTTTGCAGTTTGACATGAATCTCCACACTGTCTTTGCTCAGACGCGGCAGATCAAATTCAATTTTAATGCGGGCAGGATCCTTCGAATTTTCTAAACTGAGATCATTGGCTTCCACATTCAGATTTTGGATTTCGGTGGGAGTGGCATTACGGGCTTCGCTGGATTTGAATTGTGCATCTTCGATCACGAGTTTACTCACCGACAAACGTTCCCACCAAACCTTTTCACTCAGTTTAGATGGATTCGAGTTTTGCTTGGAAAGTAAGGGCGCAAAAATCTTCTCGAAGTTATTTTTTCCATCCGTATCTAACACCAGCCGAATTTGTGGCCTCTGAATGTAGATCTTCGTATCAATATGTTTGCTCAGAAGAGGGAAAATCTTAAAACTTAAATCGGCTTCTTGGATGATGGCTGCCGCTTCGGTTTCACCCGGCGCATATAAAAGAACATTCTCCAAGCGAATTCCAGGAGGAAACAAGGACGCCTCCACTCGAGTGATTTGAATATCGCCCTGAACTTGTTTTTTCAAAAAAGCGATTAAGGGTTCTTTGATTTGTTTAAGTTGGTGGGAAATATAGAAAACAAAAAGTAAGAGGAGGCAAAAAATAAAACCCAAAATGAGCCAATAATTACTTCTTATTCTAAATATTTTCATGCGGTTTTAAACAGACCATAATTTTTTCCAAAAACCAAGGCATTTCCCTTGCTTTACAAGTGCTAAGTTCTTATCCTTCAAGGAAATTTTCTAAAAATTGAAGGTTCAATTAATTCAAATTTCTATCTATACCTATGAAATTAAAAATATCTCGTAGCATCCTCTTTCTTTTCACTTTTCTTTGTATATCCCAATTGGCTCAAGCAGCATTTTTTGATCCAAAACTCAAATGGAAGACCATCAGCACGGAACACTTCAATATCCATTTCCATAACGGTGAAGAAGAAATCGCCCAACGCATGGCTGGCATCACGGAAAAAGTGTATACAACTCTTTCCCCCAAACTCGAATGGAAACCCTGGGGACGTACGGAAGTCGTTTTAGTAGATAACACGGATTCAGCCAATGCCTTGGCCATGACCTTGCCCTACAATTATGTGCTTTTATTCGTGACTCCTCCCGATGGAAATTCCAGCCTGAATTATTACGAAAATTGGCTCGAAGACTTGTTCACGCATGAATTCACGCATATTCTGCAGATTGACAAGTATGGCAGCATTGTAAAGCCTTTGCGTTGGATTTTTGGGAAGGTCATCATGCCCAACGGTCTTACTCCCGGATGGATCCGCGAAGGTATTGCTGTTTACGAAGAAAGCGTGAAGGGGAAAGGCCGCAACAACAATTCTTTTTCAGATATGATGTTGCGCACGGATATTTTAAATGACCAATTCATTTCCTTGGATCGAGCAAGTGGTCAACTCATCGATTGGCCAGCCGCTCAAGTTCCCTACATATACGGCGGCGCTTTTTGGCAATATCTTGCCGACACTTATGGCCCCGAGAAAATCACGGAATTCATCACACGTTACGGTGATTCGCTCTGGCTTTTCTCTCTCAATAATAAAGCTCGTAAAACTTATGACGATAAAAATTTCTTCAAGCTTTGGAAAGAATGGAAGGAAAGCTTACAAGTAAAATACAAAAAGATAGACGCAGATTTAAAAAGCCAAGGTCTTACCTCCTTAAATACTTTGGTGCACCTTGATGGCCTTATTCAAGCGCCCACACTTTCCCCCGACGGAAAAAAATTAGTCTATTCCAAAACGGATAAGTTCGATCCTGCAGAAATTCGTATTTATGACATGGAAAGCAAAAAGGATGAAAGACTCTACAAGGGCCGCTCCACCGATCAAATCAGTTTTTCACCAGACGGAAAAAAAATCGCTTTCTCCTCCATCGGAAAATACAAGTTCTTCAACATGTATAACGATGTTTACGAAATCGATTTAGAAACTAAAAAACTTTCTACGGTCACCAAAGGTAAAAGAGCGTCCGATCCAGATTATTCACCGGATGGAAAATCCATGGTGTTTGTTGAAAACAAACTCGGCAATAATCAACTCTACACTCAAGTTCTCGAAACTAAAGAAGATAAGGTTCTGACACGAGCTCCAAAGTTTACGCAATTCTCCAACCCTCGCTTTTCGCCGGACGGCAAGTACATCGTCGTTTCCGCCTGGATGAACGGAAATCGTGATATTTACATTTATGATTTACAGGGCAACATCGTGCGCCAAGTCACTTCCGATGCCGCGATCGACAACGAGCCTCGCTTCAGCGCAGATGGACAATCGGTTTATTTCACCTCCGACCGCAGTGGTATTTCAAATATTTATCGAGTCACTTTCACATCATCTGCAAATGTCGTCGCCTCCTATCCAAAGTCAAAACGAAAACATCGTCACGCGAAGACTTCAGTCGCGCTTGCTACTCCCACTGTCGAAAAACTCACCAATGTCGTGACTGGCGTTTTTTATCCTCAGTCCATTCCTGGAACTAACAAGTTTGTCTCCCAGCATTATTTCGGACGTGGATATGATGTAGTTGAATTTGAAGCAGCGGTCAGCTCAAGCCTTAAAGCAAAAGCCTGCACCGGCAAAAAGAAAAATTGTGCCGCAAACCTAGGCGCCGCTGCATCTCTCTCAAATTCGACAGAGCTTTCTCCTCTAAAACTGAGCGCTCCTACTACGCTCAAGCTGCAAAATGCAGCTATGGCTTCAGAAGAAATCCAACCGGAAAGCCAAGCAGCCAATGCGGAATATCCCGTAAAAAAATATAACCCTTTCAACAAACTTTTCGTGCCCCGCTTTATCACGCCCGGGGTCTACATGACCGACAATATTTGGGTAGTGTCTGCTTCTGTAGCAAATTCCGATCCATTGGGTTGGCATATCTGGGGGGGTAACATTAACTACCGCAGCGACGCTGAATTCGTGGGCGGTAATTTTCTCTACACCTACAATCGCTGGTACACACCTTTTTACGTTGGATTGAGTGATTATGTGGTGAACTTCGGAGATGTTTTCAGAACGAGCCGTGCTTATTTCGAAGAACATAAAAGAGTCTACGCGGGAGTACGTCTACCGGCAGGACAACAAAAATTGGATCTTTATTATTACCTCGATAATCGTTCCGACGATAAACATGTGGCGGGTTCCTTTACTCCTTTTTTGAACATCGGAAACTTCGCGGGATTTCACCTCAATTATTCTTTAAATCGCAGCAGTCGCTTTCCCGCTTCTATCAGTCCTGAAGGGGGACCCAAGTTGCGACTCTCACTCGATATCAGTTCGACGGCCTTAGGCGCTAAAGCGGGAAACCAAAGCCGTATTTTTGAATTGGATATTCGCGAATATTTACCCGTCCCCTGGTCTAAACGTCAGGTGTTCGCGCTGCGAGCCGCAGGAGGGTATAATTTTGGCGATGATATTTTCCAAGGGGTGTTTCGTTTAGGATCTGCTACCGGTGAAGGTTTTCTCACTGATTATACGCCCTACTTATTGACTTTGAGGGGCTTACCTCAAATCACCTACTCAGGCGAAGGTGGAATGGTTTTCTCCGGTGAATATCGCTTTCCGCTCGTCGATGTGCAAAGAGGTTTAGGAACGGGTCCTCTCTTCCTGAAAAATCTTCACATGGCGATTTTCGCGGATTACGGAACTGTTTTCGACACGGCTCCCAAAATAAGCGAATTTTTATTGGGCGTCGGCGCTGAACTTCGCGCTAATTTCATTGTTGCCTACGGACTTCCTATCACAGGCCGACTCGGCTATGGTATCATCGTCAAAGGACGTGAATTCTTAGGCGGACTCACCGATCCTCTCACGAGTGCCAGTATTAAAAATGGCACCGTCATCCTCGAATTGGGAACTTCTTTTTAAAGCATTATGAAAAAAATTATTTTTATTCTCTGCGCTCTCACTTTTCTTCCTACCGCCAGTTTCGCGAAGAAAAAGGAATCCACAGACATTTCTTACAACGAGCTCAAATCCACCCAGAAAGTTATTTATTTGGGAAATTTGATTATGTCGGGAAGGCAAAAAGAAGCTTTTCAATTATTGCTCGAAGGCAGCAAATTAAAATTGGATGATAAATCAAAAGATCGTTTCCAGTTTATCCAAGCCTATGCGGCCTTGATGCAAGGCAATGCAGAGCAAGCCAGTCAGCTCTTTGCAGGTCTTCAGGGAAAATACAAAGAGATGGAGCCCATTTTACCTTACTGGCAAGCTCGCTCGCTCAGGCTTTCCGGTAAAGCAGCTCAAGCGGTGCAAGGCTTAGAGAAATTTTGTTCAGGACCTTGCGACTCCAATTCTACAGCCTCGGTGCGAGTGCGCCGCGAATATGCTGCCTCTGTCTGTGCCGCAGGTGAAGGTAGTAAAGCAGAAAATCTTTTTTCGGCGCTCATCTCTAATCAAAAACGAGAATTGGACCGCGAATATTCGAGACTCGATTTAATCGAATGCCTTAATCGCCTTGGAAAAACAGAAGAAGCTTATTCTCAGTTGCGCAGTAGTTATATTCAAGCCCAAGGTGGAATCTCCGAAGAATTTTTGAATAAAATTTTAGAGGAAATTCATCAAAAAAACTCTCATATACCATCCACTTTTCCGGTCGAAGATTCATTTTCACGGATCGCTCGCCTGCAAAGCCAAGATCGCTACGTGGATGCAGCTGAAGATTACAGACGCCTTTGGCCCAAACTCGATTCTTCTTCGAGCCAATCTCATTTAACGGATGCCGCAGAAACTTATTTCAAGGCGCGTTATTATAAAGATTCCGCCGAACGTTATGCGGATTTAGTTCGAGTCACTGTCGATCCCAGTTTAAAAATGGATTACTTAGAAAAGTTAGCCTCCGCTTATGCTCGCTCTAATCAATTTGAAAAAGCGGTGGAAACCCAAAAACAAATCGCGGGTCAAGGAAGTGACTCCTCCAAAACGGCCTGGAAAATTGCTTTTCTTTATTACGATTCAGGTGATTGTCAAAAAGCAATCAGCGCTTTTGATGATTTCATGCAGAACTATCCCAACAGCGGCCGCGGTGATGAAGCGCGTTGGAGAAAAGCTTGGTGTTTGGCTCAATTAAAAAAATACACTGAGGCTTTGAATGAGCTGGAAAGTTTAACGAAAGCTTATCCTAAACGCGTCGCCTATTGGAAGATGCGCTGGTTAGAAGAGTCAGGGCAAAAAGATTTGATGAAGGCCGCTCAATCGAATCTCTCCAGTCAAGCCGCAGGCTTTTATGCAAAATGGAATGATCTCGTCCGACAAACTCAAAGTGAACAATGCCCTCAAGTCAATCCCTTCGCTATCTTAAGTAAAAAAGAAGCTCCGCCACGACTGAACCTACCTTCGATTCAGGAAAAAACTTTGCAAGAATTATTGCTGCTCGGACTTTGGGAAGATTTTCTAGATTATTACGGCCAGCAAAATATCAATACGGATTTAGTGAAAGATAATTTAGATAATTGGATCGAGTTCTTTGCCTACATGGAACAAATTCCTCCCGAACTCATTTGGGCGGTGATGAAGGAAGAAAGTCACTTCAATGCCAAAGCGCTCTCACCCGCTGGAGCGATGGGTTTAATGCAAATCATTCCTCAAACGGGTTATGAAATCGCGCAAGATTTGAATTTAAGCACTTATGCTACGGACGATCTGCTGAAGCCATTGGTAAATTTGCGCTTTGGATCTCATTATCTTTCGAAACTCAATCAACAATTTTCTGGGAATTTAATTCAAACCATTGCGTCTTATAACGCAGGACCTTTGGCTGTGGAACGTTGGTCGACTCAAAGAAAGAATCAAGATTGCGACGAATTCGTCGAGCAAATTCCCTACAAAGAAACCTACAACTACGTGATGAAAGTGATGCAAAGTCTTTGGAATTACCAAGTCACTAAATCCTAAATAAAAAAAAGGCGCTCACCCATTTGGAGCGCCTTTTCTCATCATAGCTTCAAGAAAGAACTTATTTTACAAAGTACTCGGGTCTTTTGTGAGGAATACCTTCAAAGTGCCTACGGATTAATTCCGCTTTACCCTGTTTAGTCATCGGCACATAAGCGGTCAGGGATTTACGAGACCCGCTTTCGTCCATTCGGGTAATTTTAATTTGATAAGTTCCCGGTACAAAAGCTGTTTGATGAGAATGTAAATGATGCTCGGTCTGTTTTGAAGCCATCTTAACCCTCCCTTATTCCATAAGTAATACCTAACAAAAGCAAGGCTTATGCCAGCTTTTGACAAGAGCTAACAATTTGAAAAATATAGATTTGTTAAAAGAAAGCTTAGACAAGTCCCTACAAAGTGCTGAGTATTTTGACACCTCTTCTCAAAATGAGAATCATGGAGCTTCCTGAATTCTAGGTAAATCTATAAAAAGACCTTCATCCCAATCTCTTTCAGACTGTTTAAATTTCAATTCATAAGTTTGAGCATGAAGCACCTGAGACTCACCTTTTTGCAAAATTCTAAAAAACCTTTGTTTGCCTGGCAGATGATTTTCAATCCAAAGCCCTGAATCAACCAGTGAAGTGAGACGATAAAGCCAAATTCCATTTTCTTGCACAGCTTCAATTTTAAAATGATTTGCCTCAATCCAATTTCTACTTTCAGGAAATAAAGTAGAGGGGTGATCACGGCCTACTAAGATTTCTAAAGAGTCGGGAGAACTCAAAGCTTGAGTTTGTCCCGCGTAAGTCAATTTCAAAACAGGAGGGATAATCGGTAATTTTATTTTTACGGGGAGAATTGCAGAGGGAGGCGGGGGGACTCTAGACGGAAGTTCAACAGATAAAGGTAAAGGAGGTGCATCCCCTGCGAAAATGGGCAACTCATTTTTTGGATTATGCTGATACCAAATCGCGGTGACATTATCTGGAGAAACATGAGCCACCAAAATCCATTCACCCGCCTGATCGGCATGTGGCTCATAGATATTTCCATCCCGAGAAATAAATTTACCTTCGAAAATAAATCCGCTCGGAATTTCTACTTTTTCAGTGGAAGAAATATTTTGAACAAATCTCCATTCAAAAAGTTTTAAGGCTTCTAAAGTATAACGATGTAGAGAAGATAAATTCTCAGCTGCAGAAACTCCAGGTGAAACTAAACC
This sequence comes from uncultured Pseudomonadota bacterium, assembly GCA_964556135.1. GTDB lineage: Bacteria > UBA10199 > UBA10199 > JADFYH01 > JADFYH01 > CAYPXN01. Next base: position 237,454 of record CAZKUY010000002.1, on the reverse strand, counting down.
AAGCAATTGCGCTTCATCCAACAAAGAAGCCACCCCATCACTCATCAAGAGCAAGCCATCGCCTTCTTTAAGCTTAAATTCTTTCCAATTCGGAGCTTGATAGCTGCCTTCATTAATTTGAAGCCTTTGCTGATGAAAAATTTGATTTTCATTATTTACATCTAATTCCCTCACGATTTTTAAATCTCTTTTTTTGACACCACCTAGCCCTGAAAGGACTTGGTTCGACCAGGGGTGCGCATTGAATGCAACCGTAGTCATTTCAGATTGAGTTCTCAAAGCACTCGATAATGTGTGAGGAACACGCGGTTCATAAACTCTTCTACTTCCACCTTCATGACTGCGGATGATCCAAAACCTGATATCACCTACACTCACATGTTCCACAGAACCATCTTCAAAAATTCTCAACGCCGCCATCACCGTTTGACCTACAGTTTGTGATTTTACATGCGCATCAATCTCTAAAGCAATTTCCCCTAAATTTTTGCTTTCTGATCTAGACACCTCTTCAACTATCCTTTCAACCGTGACCTTGCTCGCGATTTCACCAGCTTGTGTTCCTCCCACTCCATCACAAACAATCAACACAGGATTTCCTACTGCATCTAAGGTGAAGCCCATAGAATCTTCATTTACTCCCTGACTTCGCTTGCCCATGAGCTTCGCTTTATCTAAACCGATTTCAGTGAAAGCTGAAACTTCTCCAAATTTTGGAATTGATCGATGATCGATTAACTCTCGCAAATGCACGCCATTGGGATCGGGAAGCTGAGTAGCTAAAACGGGCTCTCCAACTCGAAGCTCCGGAAAAAAAGAAAGTGGAATCGCAGGCGTAGAATTTTTTACTGCCAAGGGAGGAACGGGTGGCACGAGAGGAACATCTTCTACCACTCTTTTAAAAGAGTAAGCAGAAAGTTCCGTTTCAAATATTTTTTCTTGAATGACGTGCTGAGTGCCCAAGGATTTTGCCAAACTTACTTCGCTCAAGTGAGCGGCAAAAGTGAGTTGAGAAAATAAAATCCCATCCTCTACGATTCGATGAATGTAATCCGATTCAATTCCCGGCCGAAGTCCTTGTCTACGTTCAAATTCATTTACACCATGCAAAGCCCCAAAGGCCGCCAAGGACGATCGACTCACCAGCGATGCGCCCCGGAAAGCCCCAAAGGTTAAATAATGACGTGGAAGAGAAGATGCAAAGCTTTCTCTAAATGAATCTTCACCTTTTAAATTTCGTATTATTCTGCTGGACGCTTCAAAAGCGGGAGCTTCAAAAACCAGACCCATGCCCGTTGAAACAAGTCGCGCAGCTCCCACGGACTTGAAATTAAAACTTGCTCCAAAAGATCTGCCTAATTGAAAACCAAAACTTCCTCCTAGCAAACAAGCGATCATTTCTGGATTGGAAACCGTGGACACATAATTCAATAATTGCCCATCCAACATTCTTTGTGTTGGGCTTAAAGTATTTTGTGATTTTCTGCGCTCTAAAAGCGTGGGTAATTTTGCGAACGATTCTGATCGAACAGGCAATGCAAGAGAATGAAATAGGGGCTGCCTGTTTTGAAAAATTTCATTTATGGAAACAGGTTTCTCCCTAACAACTTCCTTTGGAGCTACTATTTCTAAATCCTTCACCACTTCATTAAAGAATTTTTTCACAGGATTTTTCTGCGGGTCAAAAGCCTTCAAACGATTTAAACGAGCGGCTGCATCCAGCCAAAAATTCTCAGCATTGAGGGATTGAACTGTTCTTTTAAAAGTGAGGAATTTCCGGTCGGGAATTTGTAATTCAAAGCTATCTTGAAGAATTAATCGACCATTGGCCGCGTCTTGATCATCATCTAAAGCGTATGAAAAAGTAATAAGCGCCCGAGATCCATCCACCAAAATCGAATAGCCTGATTCAGCGAGGCTTAAATCCAAATTGATCGATCTTCCCAAGGCAGGTAAAGCCGAGAGAACGGGATCGAGAATTTCAAAAGACGAAAGAATGCCTTGTTTTAAACGGTTCCCAAACGGGACGAGCGGGGTCATGCGTGTGCCTCCTTGACCTAGCGGTTACAGGACTTATCGGCACCCCCTCCTAAAGGTTGTGAAGCTTGCTTAAGAAATAATGATGTGATCGATCTTATGGTAGGGAATGAAAATATCCGAGAAGGGAGGATTTTTTTCTAGAAAACGCTCAGAACCCACGGCTTTTACCGTTAATCGAATGCCCCCGCTCGTTTCCGCAATGACTTTTCCTTGAATACGAATTAAATGCTCTAAAACAGGCTTTTCTCGAATTTCTTCTCGGGTCGTAATGACTAAAAAAGGGGTTTGCAGAAGCACTTCAACATTTTGATCTTTCATGTTTTTTTCCTTAACGATTAAACCCGCGCATGCGGATTAAACATTTTCTCGTGTTCCTCTAACGCAAAGCGATCGGTCATGCCAGCGACATAATCGCAAATGGCGCGATGGGAATCCTTTTCAATGGATTTCTCAAAAACTTCAGGAGGTAAAATCTTGGGATTTTGCAAATAAGTAGAAAATAAATCCCGTAAGATACGATCCGCTTTTACGGCCATGCGTTCTACTCGGTAATGACGATATAAATTAGCGAACAAAAATTTCTTCAGTTCTACGGTTTGTTTTTTTATTTTTTCACTAAAACCTACTAATAAATTTCCGCGCTTTCTCACATCTTCTACATTTAGAATTTTTCTTTCTTGAATGTTTTTAGAAGTTTGCTCCACCAAATCTGTCACCAAAAGATTAATTAGTTCTTTTACGGTGGCCCGAAACTTGAGATCTTCGTGTCCTTCACCAATTTCTGCGCTCACACGCTCGAAGTTTTCCTGCCAGAGCGAAACTTCTTTGAGCTGCTCAAGATTAATCATGTGAGAACGAAGCCCATCATCGAGATCATGATTATTATAAGCGATTTCATCCGCCAAATTGACGAGTTGAGCTTCTAAACTAGGCTCCCCTTCTCGAGAAAAACCACGACCTTGCGGTAAATCATAATCCGTAAAATGTTTAGAGATGCCTTCCAAAACTTCATAACTCACATTCAAACCAGGAAAGGCTGCATAAGGCTGCTCAAGCAAAGTGACGATGCGCAAAGACTGACGGTTATGCTCAAAGCCGCCATGGCCTTGCATGAGCTCATTCATCACATCTTGACCTGAATGACCAAAAGGAGGATGACCCAGATCATGCGCTAATGCGATTGCCTCTGCTAAATCTTCATTCAAACAAAGCATGCGGGCGATCGAGCGAGAAATTTGCGCTACCTCAAGAGAATGCGTCAAACGAGTGCGATAATGATCGCCTTCATGATTCACGAAAACTTGTGTTTTATATTCCAATCGTCTGAAGGCTTTTGAATGGATGATACGATCGCGATCGCGTTGGAAGCGGCTGCGGTAAGGATGTTCTGCTTCGTCGTATTCACGACCTAATGAGGCTCCCGACAAAGAAGCGTAGGGCGCCAAATTTCTTTTTTCCAACTCTTCATATTCTTCACGTTTTCGTATCATGCAATTCCTAAAAATTTATGCGTTTGCGGAATAATCCGAATATTTCGGTAAGACTTTAAAGCGACTTTCGATAATTCTGCCAAAGTCGCTGAGCTGGGGGAAGCTTTAAAAGCACGGGTCTGAGAGGCGGGCTGTAAAATCACTGGAATATCCTCCGAAATTGACTTCACCAAATTCAATGCTTTTTCAAGTTCACTCGCCAAAGTCGATTCAGTGACGACAATCTTAACATAAAGTTCCGGGGCTTTTTGGGCTATTTTTAAAAAAGCCTCGTGTTCGGGCCAAAATTCTCCCGTTTGGGCCGAGCTAGGAAGTTTGATATCCATGCTCACCGTGTAAATTTCTCCCACGATCTTTTCGAGAGCTTCCGGTAAAACTCCACTCGTTTCTAAGAGAAAAGGACGGCCTTTTTGATTTTGATTGAGAAGCTCTTGTAAGAACTCGACCTGTTGCAAAGGTTCTCCACCCGTCAAGCTCACCATGGGATCTGAAAACTTTTCAATCCAAGACCAAACTTCAGTCGTGGAAACGGGATTTTTAAATTTTTCCCAATGGCCTAAAAATGCTTCCGTTTCAACGCGGTATTCGGGCTGATAAGTGAAATTTTCGGGCGTATCACACCAGCGACACTTTAATTCGCAGCCTTGAAAGCGAATGAAGCTCTGCCTCTCGCCGATTCTCATACCTTCCCCTTGAATCGAGGAAAAAATTTCTACTAAGCGTGCATCCACCCTCTCCTTTTGGGGAGAGGGCCAGGGTGAGGGGGAATGTTTACTTTGTTTTTGTTGTAGATCACTCATGGAACCGACCGAACTTTGCAAAGGGCTTTGGAAATATCGTGAAACTCTTCTTGAAAGGCTTTCAAGATTTTTTGCGCAAATTCTGTGGGAGAAATTTTAAAATCTTCCAGTCCTTTTGTTTTAACAGGCGTATTTTTGGAAGAAATATTGATACCAGCATGAATAAGAGTGGATGTAGGACTCAAGGTGGCAATGGAAACACTGAGTTTAGCATCTCCTTCGTAAAGATCATCTCCTTGACGAAGCACCTTCGTAAAACCCGATGCATGCATCTCTTGCGACATCAAAGCAATCAACAAGCGCTGATAAGTAATCGTCGTTTCTAGAGAAATTCCGTAAAACTCACCGATAAAATGCAGCATGTTTTCCGAGTAAATGGGCGCATCCAGTTTCACATCTTCTAAATCCACCATCTGCTCTAGAGAAACATCACAAGGTCCCGCAAAGGCCACTAGCGCATCGCCCAAAAGATCAAACTGATCATAAATAAAATGGGAGCGTAGTTCCTTACCGCTGTAAGGGATTTTAAGTTCAATGAATTTTGTTTCGATTCTTTTCATAAAAATAATTGGGAGACCCATTTGTCTTGTCCATTTTCAAGATAAGCCCGCTTGGATCTCAAACAAGATTCGCATTTTCCGCACATTTTTTCTCCTGCTTCGTAACAGCTCCACAAAAGAGAAAATGGGAAATTCGTCTCCAAGCCCTTTTTCACAATTTCAACTTTATCCATTTCTAAAGTAAAAGACTGAACACGACACTGAACCTGAGTAGAATAAGCCAGACTCTTGGATATCGCATCCGTGAATTCCGCAGAATTATCCGGAAAGGTTTGCGCTTCTTCACGATTAAAGCCCGTTAAAAGGACTTTTGCATCTAAAGATTCCGCTAAACAAGCCGCAATATTGATAAACAATCCATTGCGGTTGGGCACCCAAACCTGACTGGCCGAAATTTCAGAGGCTTTTTTTTCATCCAGTTCTAAAAGCGAAAGTTTCGGTAATTCCATTGCTCGATTTACCAAAGCTGTCTTTGTGCAATCCTTTAACCAAGGGACTTCAATGATTTTGAGAGGAAATTTGAAATACTCCGCTAACTTTAAGGCTGCTTTCTTTTCTTGTAAAAGCGCACGTTGTCCGTAATCGAAAAAAATTCCTAATACGACCTCATGACTTTCCATCGCAAGACGGGTGGAAATGGCGGAATCCAATCCCCCTGAAAGTATACTGATTGCCTTTAAACGCATTCTGGGGACCTATCGTAGGGACCGGAGTGAAAGCAATGGTGAAAAAACCAAAAAAGGGCCGCCCCTTTCGGAGCAAGCCCTTTTCGAGGGAGGTAAGATTGTCTAATCTATTTAACTAAGCCGCTTTATTAGAGAGGCTTTGAATTCTTTTTTCTAAGCTCACGATCTTCTTTTCGAGTCTTTCCACTTCATTTTGCGAAGGGATGCTTAAAAAAGAAAGAATGTCATTGCGAGTGCTTTCAGCTTTTTCTTTGGCTTGGCCAATGAAGTCATTCTTTTCAATTTTGTTTACGAAAGCATCGAAACTTTTACGAGCATCTTTAAAAATCTTTTTTGCGGAGAAGAAACCATGACCTAATTCCAAGTTCTTCACGCGGCCGACCACGTCATCAGCGAGTTTGCGGACTTCTTTTTCGAAATCTTCAGTCTTCTCTTGTGCTTTGGTATAAATGTCGGTCTTACGGACTTTTTTCAGGATATCATCGAAATTTTTACGGAGTTCGCGGCTAGATCTCTCACCTTGCTTCACCAATTTCTTGAAAATACCTTCCACTTCTTTTTCAAGACGACCTAAAATATGATTGATGTTGTCGACACGAAGTTTCAAAAAATCTTTGTTGTTCGTCTCGGTTTGGGTTTTTTTAGTTTTCTTAGCAGCCACAAAATCCTCCTTAAAATAAAACAATGAATGATCCCGAGGTAACACGACGCGTCAAGCACTGTCAATACTGAATCTTGCGCAATGCGTTACTTTTATCAAAAAAACTTAAAAAAGGAGGTTTCGAGGACTATCTAAGAGGCGTAATTGGATTTTTTTGCGTCCCATCCATTCGTTCATTTCGCAGGTAAAAAGACACTCTAAATTTGCATTGTTAGGAACTTGCAACGCATCCATTCTAAAGCCAATCGCATCAAAAACGCGGTTTTCCGCCTCTAAAACCAGTTTTAAATGCTTTTCTCCCACTATTTTTTGGCTTTTGAGTCGATATTGAGGACTCCAAAAAACAGGCTCGGCATTGCCTTGTCCAAAGGGTTCTAGACGCTGAAGCTCTTCAATCAAAGAATCTTGAATTTGGCTGGGCTTCAATTCTGCATCGAAGCTCATTTGGGGCAGGAAATCTTCTTCGGAAGAAAGCTGCTTTCGAACCGCCTGATCGAAGCTTTTCCAAAAATCTTCTTGATGCTGAAGTTCAAAATGCAAACCCGCCGCTTGTTTATGGCCGCCAAATTTTTTTAAAAAGGCGGAGCTTTCCGTCAAAGCATCATAGATATTCAATCCTGGAATGGAACGGGCTGAACAACGCACTGAATCACCTTCTTGAGTTCCTACCAATGCAGGCAAATGATAACGCTCCACTAATTTACTCGCGACAATTCCAATCACTCCCACATGCCAAGCCGAATCAAAAACTAAAATGGATTTTTTACCTTCCAGAAGATGATCTTGATCTAACTTCACACAAGCTTCTTCAAAAATCGAGGCCTGCAAATCTTGACGTTCTCGATTGGCCACGTCGAGTTTTTGCGCAAGCGCTTTGGCTTGAGCAGGCTGAGTCGTCGTCAGTAATTCAAAACCTAGTTTTGCAGAATCCAAACGACCGACGGCATTAATGCGGGGTCCTAAGCGAAAACCCACTTGCCCTGGTGAAACATCGCCTTCAATTCCTGCCACTTCTTTGAGAGCTTGAATGCCAATATTTTTTGAATGGGAGAGAACCTCTAAACCTTCCTTCACCAAAATTCGATTCAAGCCCTTGAGAGGAACCATATCTGCAATGGTTCCCAAAACCACCAAATCCAAATATTTTTTCAAATGAGGTTCAGGTCTTGTGGCAAAAAAACCTTGTTTGCGAAGATGATTTCGGAAGGCCAAGCAAAATTGAAACACGACTCCGACGGCAGCAAGTTCCTTAAAAGGATATTCGCAGGCGATTTGTTTCGGATTTAAAATTGCCCGCGCAAAGGGGATTTGAGGAGGAACTTGATGATGATCGATGATGACTAAATCAAGGCCTATCTCGCGAGCGCGCTGCGCTTCTTCCACCGAAGAAATCCCGTTGTCGACGGTAACGACTAGATCATAGTTTTCAGATTTTAAGTGCTCGAGGGCTTTGAGATTGAGTCCGTAACCCTCTTGCACACGGTGCGGGATATAAACATCGACTTCCATGCCCAGTTCTCTCAAAAACAAATACATCAAGGACGATCCGGTGGTTCCATCGACATCATAATCCCCATAAATGACCGTTTTACGTTTATTTCGAAGCGCCTCTTCCATGCATAAAACGGCCTTATCCATATCTTTCATGAGAAATGGATTGGGCAAAGCAGACAACTGAGGATTTAAAAAGGCTTGGGCGAGCTCGGGATTCTCAATCCCTCGATTCACCATAATTTGAGCCATTACGGAAGAAACGCGCAGCTCTTTTGAGATAAGCTCAGCAGCAGGACTACTTTTAGCTCTCGATATCCAACGTTTTATTTTCAAAACTTCTCCCTGCATTTTTATAGCTATAAACCTAATCTGCTCAAAAAAAAGGATAAATATAAAAATAAGCAGTTCTAGAGAAAAAATGTAGCCTTAGGCTCTCGAAACTCTTACAATTTAGCCTCAACACCAAACTCAAGGAGAGCCGATGAAGACTCAAACTAAACGCGTCTTAAGAACTTTGCTGGTTTTTATACCTGCACTTTATCTGATGGCGTCTTTAATCACTCACTGTACTGGAAGCAATAGTGGGGGAAGCGTTTGCACCAATACCGTGACCACCACCGATAACGCCAGCTGTGAAGCTTACGCGGGCGACAATGATTGTCTGAATTTTAATTTCGATAACGGCACTTGTACGGCCACCAGTTGCGCGATTTGTACCTGCGGCGGCACCGTTACCGCAAGTGACGAATCTGCTTGCACCACCTACGGTCAAAACTTTGCTTGTTCTTCGGCTATTTTTTCAAATGGTACTTGCACCGTTGCGGGCTGCCAAGATTGCGATGTCGTGATTGATGATACCGATGATGATTATGTCATCGACGTAGATGATGCGGCTTTTGATGATTTCTAGAAGATTGATAACTCTAAAAACTCGCCCCTTCGTGGGCGAGTTTTTTTTCATTCTTCTTTATCATACTTAAGCTTATCTTTGGTCGGAGTTCGTGTTCCCGGCTGGGCTTGAGGGTCTAGGGGAACGATCCAAGGGGAGTGCTTGAAAAGACTGAGTTCTTCTTCCGCGAGATTCACGTTAGGGTCGATCATATACTGCGCAGGTCGAGCATTTAATGAAACCCGGGAATTCACTCGAATGACCGGGTTTTTTATTCCTTCTTCCTGCGCTTTTCTCTTTAAATACTGTACATATTGATAAATGAACTCGGGACGCTGGGTGAGTTTACTCATTTGGAATTTATTGAGATCATCCCGAATGATCACTTCTCTGATTTCTTGAGTTTCAGGATTCGTCACAAAGATCTCTAACTTTCCCTTCTTATCCCGAAGTTTCATATGCCAAGAAAAGAAATGGCCCTCTTCGGTCCAACTCACGTTGCCCGGATAAAGCCAGTGTCGGAGCGGAATCAAAAGCTGGATCACAAAATAGATTGCGATGAAGCTCATCACCCGTCTCTGACTGGATTGAGAAGTTTTTAGATCTGGCAAAGCTGGAGAGCTTCGATTGAAAAGCTTGCGCGGCCAATCCACCTCATCGAATAAAGTCGCGGCACTAATCATGAGAAAGGGGAAAACCCCGATATTGAACAAAAAAGCATTCGTCAGGTTGAAAAATAAAATGACGATGAAGGCAAAAAAGCGTGTTCTTCTCCAAAGCAGGAAAAACCCGATGGATAAGTCAAAGAGCATTCCGCCCCAACTGAAGAAATAGGGCAAAAGACTCATTTGAAAAATGGCGTCGGTCCAGGCGGGGTGAGAGGCATTTTTTAACCAATGCCGCATCGGTTC
>CAZKUY010000002.1:186630-227823 GCA_964556135.1 uncultured Pseudomonadota bacterium | reverse complement strand
GCCATAAGGGCGCCGAACAAAATCCGAAACATTCCCAAAGAAGCGGGATCTATGGATTCAAAAAGTCTCCTCCGAATTTTTTGAAGAGAAGTTTCCATAGCTCTCGCTTTCTAGATTATTCCAATTGTTCTGCGAACCTATTTTCCTTTTTGAGGAAATTTCTTTTTCAAATAAATATAAATGGGAGAAGCGATGAAGATAGATGAATAAGTGCCGGTCACAACCCCTACGATCATGACGAAAGCAAAATCTTTAATATCACCTTGACCCATCACATAAAGAACAAACACGACGAAGAAAACGACGACGGAAGTGACAATGGTACGAGATAAAGTCTCGTTAATGCTTTTATTCACCAATTCAGGCAGAGGCATTGCCTTATATTTTTTGGCGTTTTCGCGCACGCGATCATAAACAATAATCGTATCGTTGACGGAATAACCCAGCAGCGTCAGGAAAGCCGCAAGCACCGTTAAGCTGATTTCTCGACCGCTAATGGCGAAAAAACCTAAGGTGATAATCAAATCATGGACCAAGGCAATAATGGCGCCCGGCGAAAAGTAAAAATCAAATCGAAATCCAATATAGACAAGAATTAAAATCCAAGTAATCAAAACCGCCAACTCCCCTTTTCTCCGCAGTTCTTGCCCAGCCTTTGGACCTACTGCTTCTTCTTTCTGAAGAGTGGGACTACTTCCAGCTATACCTGAATTCAAAGCTTGGGTGATTTTTTCAGAGAATCCTTCAATCGCGTCTTCAGGTCTTTCAATCTCGATGGAATAAGTATTGGCGGAAGCCGCGCCATATTGTTGTACCACGAATTTTTCTTCTAAACTCTTCGTCAGGGCTGAGTTAATTTCTGCAATATCGACTGATTTTTCGAGTTTATATTGCAGCTTAATTCCACCTGTAAAATCGATGCCGAAATGAAGGCCAAATTTAAAAATCAGGAACAAAAAGATAAGCGTCAGCAAAATAGAAAGTGCGACGAGATATTTCTGATACTGGATGAAGGGAATTTCTTTCTTAAAAATATTCATGATTTGATCCGCTATTAAATACTCACCTTTTTCATCTTCTTGCTGACGACCAGGTATTCAAAGATTAAATGTGAGAAAAAGTAGGCTGTGAATAGAGTGGTTACAACACCTACCATGAGAGTTACTGCAAAACCGCGAATAGGACCGGTGCCAAATTGATAGAGCACAATGCCCGACAAGAAGGTGGTCAAATGAGTATCCACGACCGCGCTAAAAGCATTCGAAAATCCAGCATCAATGGCTGATCGGACCGGCTTGCCAAGTTTCACTTCTTCCCTGATTCTTTCAAAGATGATGACACTCGCATCCAACCCCATTCCCATGGTGAGCACAATTCCTGCAATACCTGGCAAAGTTAAAGTCGCTTGAAACAGTGCTAAACAACCTAAAATCAAAAGAACGTTCACTATGAGAGCAATGTCCGCAATCACACCGGATAATTTATAGTAGAGGATCATGAAAATAATAACCACGAGGCCTGCCACTAAAGCGGCCATCAAACCTTGATGAATCGCTGTTTTTCCAAGCGAAGGTCCAATGACGGTTTTGGTAATTTCTTTTAAGGATGCAGGCAGCGCACCTTCACGCAGCACAAGCACCAGGTCATCCGCTTCTTTCAAAACTGTTTGATAATTTCCATAGCCCAAAGTGATTTGAGCCTCACCCGAAGGAATTGCGCTTTTAATCACCGGTGCTTTCGTCACATTGCCATCCAAGATAATGGCTAAGCGTTTTCCGATATTGGATGCTGTCAAATCACCGAAAGCTTTGGTGCCCACATTATTAAAGGAAAGACTCACGTAGGGTTCGTTATTTTGAACGCTGACTTGTGCGGAACGAAGCATGTCGCCTGTGACTTCCGCTTTGCGCTTTAAGAGATATGGACTGCCGCCCACAATTTTCTTGGTGACGGGATCGTATTGAACTTCAAAAAGGATTTCGTCTTCAGAAGGAATTTTTCCTTGAGCGGCTTCATTCACCTTATTGACGATTTCTTCTGTGAAGCCCTCAGGAATGTTTGCTTCTTGACGAATCTTCGCTACCAAAACTCTCACTTCATCATCACTTTTCGATTCATCAACGATTTTAAACTCTAATTTCCCGGATTTTTTTACAATACTGATGGCTCGATCTGGATCGGTTACCCCTGGCAGCTCTACCGCCACTCGATTATCTCCCAATTGACGAATGGAGGGTTCAGAAACACCATAACGATCGATTCGATTGCGAATGGTTTCTACGGCTTGTTTCACCGTATCCTCACGCAATTTTTTCAGATAATCTTGGGTCGATTGGACAAAAACTTTATTGTCTTCTTGGATTTCTTTGAGTTGAGGAAACTTAGAAGACATTATTGGAGAGATGCTATCGCCGGCATTTTCTCGGTTCACCACTCTGAATACAGATGTTCCTCTGGCCCATTCAATGCCGATCACATCCTGATTTCCTTGGAAGGCAGTCACTAACTCTCCGTAGAGAGCTTGTAATTTATTCTCATCTTTTTCTTCACTCACATAAACGTTTTCCGCAAATTCGCGCTTCACGCTTAAGGCGCCACGGTAAAACTCATCCATGTAATTATTAAATACATTCAAGGCTTCTTTAGAAGGGAGCACCGCTCGAATCACATAAGACTTAGGAATATGCTCCACCGAAGCATTTTCAATTTTCTGTTCTTTTAAGTAACGCGAAATATCATTCGCCATCACATCCAAGCGATTACTAACGGCTTGTTCTACTGAAACTTCGAGTTCTACGTAAATACCGCCCTGCAAATCCAAACCTAAGTTGATGGATTTTTCAGGAAAGACCTTCACGTACCAAGGCAAAGGCTGGCCATTTTTTTCCGCGGCCTCGCGAATGTCTTTAAAATTAAAAAAGGTGGGAACCAAAAGATACAAGGATAAAACCACCGTGAATAAAACCGCATACATCTTATAACGCCAGGATTGTGTCATCATCGAAGCACTCTTTATTTTTTAGGCTTTTACGACCGTCGCAACACCATCGCGCTCGGCTTTAATTTTTACGTTATCCGCAATTTCCAAGGTCAGGATTTTATCGGCGACTCCCACAACCTTCGCATAAATTCCAGAAGTCATGACCACTTGATCGCCTTTTTGAATTTCGGTGATCATCCTTTGTCTTTCTTTCTGCTGTTTTTTCTGGGGACGAATTAAAAGGAAATAAAAAATCACAAAAATCAAGATCATTGGCACAAACATGCTGTAACCCGGACCTTGTGAACCTGCAGCGGCGGCTTGCGCCCAGGCAGATGAAATCAACCAATCAGACATAACATAACTCCTTGAATCTAGGGACGTCGTTTCGCAAAAAACTCTTGCTTGAAAGCTTTGAATCGCCCCTCTGAAATAGAGAGGCGGACCTGGCCTAACAAATCGAGATAATAATGTAAATTGTGAATTGTATTGAGCATCGAGGCCAAAATCTCTTTAGATTGGAACAAATGTCGCAAATAAGCTCGACTATAATTTTTGCAAACGTAGCAGCTGCAAGCTTCATCAATGGGAAGATCGCTTTCCTTATGCTCCGCATGGCGAATATCGATGTCACCAAAGGAGGTAAATAAGGTTCCACTTCGAGCCGAACGAGTGGGTAAAACACAATCAAACATATCGATGCCTCGATCAATACATTCCAATATATCTTCAGGATAGCCGACTCCCATCAAATATCGAGGTTTGTCGGCCGGCATGAAATCCGTGCAATGGTCGGCAATGTCGTAGGCTAGCTCCATGGGTTCACCGACGGAGACGCCCCCCACGGCATAACCATCAAAGTGCTTTCCATCAGGGGCAGTCGGGATGGCTGCCAATCTTTCGAAGCATTCTTTGCGCAAATCTTTAAACATCCCGCCCTGCAAAATGGCGAAAAGTGCATTGGGGGATTTTCGAGCCTGAAGGCTTTGAGCGGCCCATTTTAAGGTGAGCTCTAAAGATTCACGGGCCTGAGCTTCGGTCGCGGGATAGGCTAAGCATTCGTCCAAAACCATCATGATGTCAGAACCCAAGGCTTCTTGAATTTCTATGGCCAGCTCCGGCGTCAGAAAATGCTTGGAACCATCGATATGCGACTGAAAATCGACGCCTTCCGGCTTGACTTTACGGAGTTGAGCCAAGGAAAAAACCTGAAATCCCCCGCTATCGGTCAAAATAGGGCCGTCCCAATTCATAAACTTGTGCAATCCACCCAGTTTTTGAATGAGTTGATGACCCGGTCGCAGATATAAATGATAGGTATTTCCCAAAATAATCGAGGCTTTGAGATCGTTTTTAAGCTCTTCGGGGCGCATCGCTTTCACGGTGCCATAAGTTCCCACGGGCATGAAGATGGGAGTTTGGACTTTCCCATGCGCCGTCGTGAATTCACCAAGACGTGCCTTGGAATCGGGCAAGGTCTTCTGCAATTTGAATAAAAACATGCTGGGGGGGCTATCCCATTCGCAACATCCCCTCAAGAACATAGTGAAGTTCGTTGAATTAGTTTTCCAAAAACAATAGTAATGAAACATGAAACAAAAATACCTTTTTGCACTCCTCGCCCTTTTACTCACTCTTGCTTGTACTCAAGAAAAAACGAAGCTGACTCCCCCTCCAAGCAGCCCTGAATCGCTGCCCACTCAAACTTCTATTCCAAAGACTTCTTCTCATGAAAAATTTCAAAAGCTCATCGATCAATGGTTAAAAGCTCAAAATGAGCGGGATTTCTTAACTTATGAATCGCTCTATGCCGATCGCTTCACCGGCATTCGTCGCTCAGGGAACAGAACGGTTCCTTTAAATCGGGAGGGATGGATGAAGGATCGCAAACGAATGTTTGCCCATCCCATGAAAGTCGAGGCTGAAGACCTGCAAATCTCTGATATGGGAGAAACGGTGCTCATCCAATTTAAACAAACCTGGACCTCAGCCACTTATCAAGACTTCGGCCTTAAAAATATCGTACTGCTTCAAATCCCAGACGGCGAATTTAAAGGTGACTACCGTATTGTCCGAGAAGAACTCATGAGTTCAGAGAAAGAGGACTTAGGGGACGGCTTATCCTTTCTCTATGTGATCCCTCAGGGACTGGTGATTGATACGACTCCTTCTTGGGAATGGGCGACGGGCCCCGCTCAATTCGTCGCTTATGACGATGTCCGCAAGAATGTGGATTTTGAAAAACTGCCTAAACATGTTCAACAAATGAGAGGTAGAACTTTCAATTTTTATGACGCCAATGGAAAAACTTGCCAAAGCACCGTGAAAGACTTTTTCCTCATGAAACATGTGATTCATCATTTCGGAAGCATTCAAAACTGGGAAGGGGGCTATGAGGAAGAGGGAAAGAAAAGAACACCTTTGCCCAAACAAGAAGTCGCCGATGCCATTTGGGGAATTCCAGACAGTAAAGACGAGAGCAGAAGTAATGAAGGTTTATTTCTGATGGCAAAAATGGATGCGTGCAAGGGATCCATTTGGGCAAGAGACGCCGCTGAAAAAGCGCCTGCCATCATTCCTGTTCAAGCTGCCAATGCTCAATGGAAAAAACTCGCTTTAGACCAACTGAGAATGCTTCCTTCTTATCGTGCCCAACAAAAAGATTTTAAAAGTGAAGATCCTGAAAGCAAGGGAGGATGGGAAGAGCAAACAGACAGCAAGCTGAATGTTTCGATGATTCAATCCCCTCTGCTCAAAAATCCATGGATCTCGGTATCTGTTCAAGAAGGTGCAGGTTGCGGAGGATTCTCAGGAGAAATCTGGGCCTTGTGGGAAGTGAGCGGAACTCCGGCAGATGCAAAATTTAAACTTCTTAATAAGCCGGGAGAATCTTATTACATGCTGCCTTTATCGGTGATCGATATTGAAGGGGATGGAAATTTCGAAATTCTCTTTAATGATCCGAATCCAGGCTTTTTGTATATGGAGAAAGGTCTGTTTCAACATGACTATCAATTGATTACACCTAATTATGATTGCCCTTGTTAAATACGATTTCACTCGATCAACATACAATCCCCATAACTAAACAAACGGTATTTTTTTTGAATGGCTTTTCGATAAGCCTCGAACAGAAAGTCCTTGCCCGCAAAGCTGCTGGTTAAGAGCAGAGGAGTGGAAGCAGGCTGGTGAAAATTAGTAAGAAAACGATCGATGATTTTGAAAGGATAGCCGGGGGTAATGAATAGACTGGTGGAGTTAAATCCTCCGGTCTCCCCCTTTGTCAAAGGGGGATTTGTAAAATACGATTCCAAACTTCTCACCACGGTAGTTCCCACCGCCGTCACAGAACGTTTTTCCTCTTTTGCTTTTTGGATGGCCTCTACCACACACGGTAAAATTTCGTAGAATTCAGTCTGCATCACATGATCTTGGATGTTTTCGGATTTGATCGGCTCAAACGTTCCCATGCCGACATGCAAGGTGATGTAATGAATTTCTACTCCCTTATTTCTTAAGCCCTTCATCACTTCTTCAGTAAAGTGTAAACTCGCCGTCGGCGCTGCTATAGCTCCTTCCTTTTCGGCGAAGATCGCCTGATAGCGGTCGCGATCTTCTTTTCGGGCAAGATCGCGGCGAATATAGGGGGGCAAAGGCGCGGCACCTTCTACTTCCATTAAATTCCTGACCGAAACATCCTGAGAAAATTCCAATTTCTTAATTTTATCTTTATTTTCAACGAGTCGCGCTTGAATGCTTACGCCTTTAAAATCAAAAAAGAGTGGGGATCCTTCTTTCAAATTCTTGAGATTAGAGATGAGACATTCCCAGACATTTTCAGATTGAGGTTTTAAGAAGAGAACTTCCACTTTTCCACCCGTCTCTTTTTTTGCAAAGAGACGTGCGGGCAATACCTTCGTATTATTCAAAATCAAAACATCGCCCTGCTTAAAAAAATCGGGCAATTGTCGGAATATATGATGTTGAATTTGAGATGAGGCGCGGTCGAGCACCAACATTTTCGAAGCATCTCTGGGCTCTATGGCTTCTTGGGCAACTAACTCCGCGGGGTAGTCATATGAAAAATCGGACAAAAGCATGGGCCTGCATTAAAAGGAATTCGAGTGAATTGCAAGAGTCCTCCGCGACGAAAGGGTTTGCGATTTAGAGGGACTGTGTCATAAGTCGAATGAAGGATCTCGCATGGATTTTCTCTTAGAATACCTTGGCCCCTATCATTATGTTGGATTTTTTGTCTTACTGCTTCTTTGCGGCGTTGGCCTGCCAATTCCCGAAGACATCGTCATCATCACAGGGGGCTATTTTGCGCATATCGGCCATACGAGGCTGATTCCTACCTTGGCCACTCTTTATGTCGGCGCTCTCAGCGGAGATTTTGTTTTGTATTGGGTCGGAAGAAAATTTGGCAAAGAAATCCTCTCCCACAAACGCCTCACATGGTTTTTTTCGCCAAGCCGCATCAAAGCCATCAATTATTATTTTCATCGCTACGGAAACCGCACTCTTTTCTTCGCACGCTTTATGGTCGGGTTGCGTTCTACTATTTTCCTCAGTTCCGGTGCTTTCAAAATTCCTTTTCGTCGTGTGTTACTGTTTGACGGAATTGCAGCCAGCGTCTCTGTTTCTGTGGTTTGCTTTTTAGGTTATTATTTTGGGGACCGCATCGACCAAGTTTTATATTGGTTGAAAAGACTCGAACATTGGATTGGCTTAGTGATTGGAATTTTGATCGGTGTTTTCTTGGTTTGGATTTACCGCTTCTTTAAGAAACAAGAAAAAGAATATGAAAAAGAACCCTCCGAATTGGAACCTCCTCCGAAAGAATAGATGAAAAATCTAGCGCTTAAGATTTTCCTTTTATTTTTGGCTTTACTCGTTTTTTCCTTGATCGTGTTTTTCTTGATGGCCTACTTCGTTTTCATCCCTTTTGATATTGCAAGCAATCCAGCTCATCCTCCTGCTCTAGGAAAATCATTATGCAAATTTATTTTGATCCTGCTCACGGGCGTAGAATATTTCACGGTGAAAAAATTAATTGCTCTCTTCAATCCGCAAAAACCTCGCGTATCCACAACACTCAAACCATATTACCCCAAATCATATTCCCCACCCATCCTTCAAGTCATGTCCCCTCTAGAAAATCTTGTAGGGCTCCTTCACAGCGTCGCATGCTACAACGATAAGGGTTATATTTGGCAAAATGACTCTCCCGAAAAATCGGAAGGCTTTCGCAAACAATGGGGCAAAGAAAGAGATGATTTAATTTCTGAAATTGGCGAAGAGAAATTCCCGGCTGAATTACTGAACAAGTTAAAAAGTACTGAAGCCATCGAAGATTGGAGCGGAAGGTTCGCAGAAGAACTCGAGAGATGGGTCGCTCAGAATAAAGAGAGTTAAGCCGGAAAACTCGTAATCATTTGACTGATAAGTTTTATATATTTCGCTTCCTCTTTTTTTTGCGCATAGATTAAAGCTCGCTTCAGATAATTATAGCAATCTTCAACCGCTACTTTCTTTCTCAGCAAAGCTTCCAACAATTTAAAATCAATATTAGTCGCACTTCCCACATTTTCAAAATCATGGGCCATGGCATTGATTAATTCTTCCTGCGCTTTCTTTTTATTTCCCTGCTTGAGATAAGCGAGTCCTAAAGTAGCATGGGCTTGATGAGCATAAGCGCCGTCTCTCGGCGTATTCTTCAATACCTTTTGAGCTTTTAAAATGGCAGTGTCATATTGACCAAACACTTCGACAAGAAGTCGGGCCGAAATTAATTTAATGGCGGGATCGTCCGGTAAAATCTTTTCTGCTTTTTCATAATGTTTCCAGGCCGTCTTAAAATCTTTTTTTAATTTAAACAGTAGACCTAAAGTAGAAAAAAGCAAACCCTCTGACAACGTGTCTTTGCTTTGCTGCGCCTCTTCAATCGCTGTCTTAATCTCTTGCTCCGCAGCCGCATAATCTTTCGCAGAAAGAAGATCCAAGGCTTTTTGAAAACGCAGGATTTTGGTATCGGAGGATGATTTCATTAAGTTGATTTTACTATTCAGATCATTAATTTAAAAATCTTATAAGCTGATTGTACTGAAAGTTCATCGCCCTGTGCCATCAATAAATTATGAACTTTTCAGTAATATGCGAGCCATCTGTTTGTGAATCAAAGAATTGGAGGCGAGTACTTCCTTCATATAAATATTGAAAGGCTTATAGCGAAAATCGGTGACGAGTCCGCCTGCTTCTTCCACCATGAGAAAACCTGCCGCGAGATCCCAGGGCTGGAGCTCCAACTCCCAAAAACCATCGAAGCGACCCATGGCTAAATAGCATAAATCCACTGCTGCAACGCCGTCCCGCCGAGTCGCCCGTGCATTTAAAATGAAATTAGAGAAGTGATTCAAATTGTTGTTGGAGGTTTCCTTCACATTGTAGGCAAATCCTGTTGCGAGCAAGGCGTCCTGAAGTCTTTCGTTTTTTGAAACTTGGATTTTCTTTCCATTGCAAGTAGCGCCCTGACCTTTTTCTGTAAGAAACAATTCTTTCAAGTTAGGCTCATAAACTACACCCAATACAATCTCACCTTTATATTCGAGGCCAATCGATGTGCAAAACAAAGGATAACCATGGGCATAATTGGTCGTTCCATCCAAAGGATCAATCACCCATTTATAAGGTGAGTCTTTACGACTTCCACTGCCCTCTTCCGCTAAAATATCGTGGGTGGGAAAAGCCCCCTGAATCATCGAAACAATTTCTTTTTCGCACAATTTATCCACGTGAGTGACCAAATTAATTTCACCTTTAAACTCAACTTGCTTTTCTAGATGATAATGCTCCATCTGGATTTCACCGGAAGCTAAAGCCGCTTTTTTGGCAATTTCTAAAAAGTCTTTCATGTCATCTCCATTAAAATTTCAACACTGTTCGTGCGAGAGTAAATGCAAAAACTTCTGCATCTGCTTGCTTCAACACCTTTGCACATTCTTGAAGGGTGGACCCCGTCGTATACACATCATCCACCAGTAAAATAGTTTTATCCTTAAATTTTTCCGGACTTTTCAAACGAAAAGCCATTTTCAACTGTTTCAATCTTTCTGTCTTCGATAAGCTCGATTGAGCTTTGCTCGCTTTGGTTTTTACCAAAGAGTCAAAATCCAATTTTTCATTTCTCTTTTTTGCTAAAGCTTTCGCAAGTAAAAGAGATTGATTATAACCCCGACGCAGTAAGCGCCACCAGTGTAATGGCACCGGAATAATATAATCGAATTTTATTCCTGGAAAATTTTTCTCCAAATAATCCTGCATTTGCGAAGTCATCCAGGGCAAGGCAGATTCCTCTCCAGCATATTTGAAGGAATGCACTATTTTCGATAATTCAGGACTCAACTGAAATACCGACCGCGCCCATTCAAAAGCCGATGGGTCCTGCAAACAATCGCCACACAAAGAATTTTCAATTTCAGGATTATTTAAAGCATCACCACAACAACGACAAATTGATTTTTCCCAAGGAAGAATTTTTTTCCTGCATTCCACACAAAGATTTTCTTGTTCACCGAGGGGAATCACAGTTTGGCAGGCCAAGCAAAGCGGAGGCACAATCAAAGACAAAACTTGGGAAAAATTCGAATTCATTCGAGTAAACTTTTTCCGCTCATCTGAACGGGTTGCTCAATTCCTAAAATCTGTAGCAGAGTGGGAGCCAAGTCCGGCAAACCACCGCCTTCACGAAGTTTAATCGATTTATTCTTTTCACTGATCAATATGCAGGGCACAAGCTCAATGGTATGGGCCGTGTGGGGTCGATCCTTATCATCCTTCATTTTCTCGCAGTTTCCATGATCGGCCGTAATCAATACAGTTCCCTGCTGACTCAACACTTGCTTCACGATTTTTCCCAAACATTCATCGACCACTTCCACAGCTTGGATCGCTGCTTGTAAATTACCGGTATGTCCTACCATGTCCGGATTCGCAAAATTGCAGATGACGAAATCATACTCATCGCTTTGGAGTCGTTTCAATAATTCAAGCGTAATCCCGCGCGCACTCATTTCGGGTTTTTGATCATAGGTGGCCACTTCTTTCGGTGATGGAATCAATGCGCGATCTTCACCGGGGTAAGGCTTCTCGATTCCGCCACTAAAGAAGAAAGTAACATGCGCATATTTTTCTGTCTCCGCGATGCGCAGTTGTTTGAGACCCTTATGACTAATTACCTCGGGAAAGGTTTCATGGATATCCATTTTAGGAAAAGCCACTGGCAAATTCAATGAAGCATCGTATTCAGAAAAGCAGGCGTAATAAGAAAGTTGGGGAAACTTATTTCGAACGAAGCCATCAAAATCCGCTTGTGTCAGCGCCCGAGTCATTTCACGCGCGCGGTCTCCACGAAAATTAAAAAATATGACGGAATCATTATCCTGAATCAAACCCACAGGTCGTTTTGTCTGAGAATTGATCACCACCGTAGGATGAATAAATTCATCGGTCTCTTTATTTTCATAAGCCATGCGCACAGCTTCATGCGGCGAAGTCGCTTGTTTGCCTTTTCCCTCGACGAGCGCTTCGTAGGCTAATTGCACGCGGTCCCAGCGTTGATCTCGATCCATCGCGTAGTATCGACCCGAAATACTGGCGATTTCACCTATTCCAATTTCTTTGATTTTTTCTTCCAAAGCCTGGACATAAACATCCGCCAATTGGGGCGCCGTATCTCGACCATCGGTGAAACAATGAATATAAACTTTTTCTAAACCACGCTGTTTGGCCATTTCCAGGAGTGCGTATAAATGTTCTTGATGAGAATGCACTGCCCCGTCAGACAGCAAACCCATGAGATGCAAAGCCGAATGATTTTCCTTCGCCGCTTCCATGGCGGGCACTAAAACTTCATTTGAAAAAAAGCTGCCGGTGGTGATGGCGGCAAAGACTCGCGTGAGCCCCAGCAACACGATACGCCCAGCTCCCATCGTGAGATGACCCACTTCGGAATTTCCCATCAATCCCTGCGGCAAACCCACCGCCACACCTGAGGCGTCGATGAGGGTGTGGGAATAGTTTTGGTAGAAAGAATCGAGGTTAGGAGTCTTCGCCAATTTAATGGCATTATTTTCCTGCTCTTGACGCTCGCCGAAACCATCCAAAATAACTAAAACTAAGGGCTTTTTGCTCATAAGCTTTTACTAATCAGTTTTAAGCTGTCTGAAAAGGTTTTTGTTTTTGCGAACTATGCCCTTGACCCTCGTCGATTTTAAGGGGAAATGTGCTTAAACCAACCTTTATTCGAGAAAAGGAAAGCTATGAAAGCATCCAAGCTCTCTCGAAGAGGGTGGATAGCACTCATTTTCATAGTCTGCTTTTCTTTCTCTGCAAAACAGACGAAAGCCCAGAGCCCATGGCCTGCCGATGCCGGCACCGAAATTGCCGCTGGCATTGCACCTTTCCTGCCAAACTTCGAAGCCAGCGGCCTCATCTACCATCCTCTTTTGGATCAGCTGCTCGTAGTCAGCGATGATGGGCAGGTTTGTAAAATGAATTTAGAGGGCTCTCAGGTTACTTGCTTTAATTTAGGAGCATTAGATCTAGAAGGTATCACCCTTTCCGCAGAAGACTCCCCTTTTGCCTACCTTGCCTTGGAATTTCCCTATCGCATTCTAGAATTAAATTTAGCGAACGAACAACTCAGCGGGAATTTTTGGGATGTGCCTGGCATGAGTGGCCCCGTGAATGCGGGCATCGAGGCCATCGCCTTCGTGCCCAATGGCTCTCACCCCTACGCGGATTCCAATTCGGGAGGACTCTTCTATTTGGGCCTTCAAGATACAGGTGATATTTTCGTTTATGATGTCGATCTTAGCCAATCCGGACACATCACTCTCATCGATCAATTCACACCAGTGATAGGTCGAAGTGATTTGGCAGACCTCTTCTTTCATGAGGAAACGGGTATTCTCTTCGCCCTCTACGATTCGGCGAATATCCTCATTGAAATGCAAAGCGACGGAAGCATTCTTCGTGAATACCTTGCAGCAGGCAATGATCAAGAAGGTATTTTGTTGATTGGAAATTGCAGTGAAAGCACAGGCACTCTTTATATCGCCGAAGATTCTGGCCCTGGCGCAGGCCCGCATGTTTTAGCCTTTTCTGGCTATCCTTTGAATTGCCCACCCCCGGATGATGATGATGGAAACACTGTAGAGGAAGGTGGTGACGATGATTCAGGAGGATCCGCAGAAGAAAAAACGGGAACGGGAGAAGAAGAAAGTGAAGAGCCGGAAAAAAATTCAAATGCTGGCGGCGGAGGCTGTTCACTCAACCTGCGTGATGATAAGGCAAGCCCTTCAAAATAGTAAAAGCCCGGTAAAGTTGTTCCACAAAAACAAGTCGCGCTAACTCATGGGGGAAAGTCATTTTTGAAAGGGATAAGCGTTCGCGAGCGTTACGTAGAATTTCTTCGGAGACTCCGTAAGATCCACCAATGATGAAGGTAACTTCTTTCACCGACATGCCCTGCCATTTTCCAATCAACTCCGCAAAATCTTCACTGGTTTTCTGTTTTCCTTTTACATCCAAAACCACCACGAAAGAATCTTCGCCGAGACGTTCATTGAGAGCTTCTCCCTCTTGATCTTGGGCAATCTTAGGCTGCATTCCCTTGCGCATGGGAAAATCGCGAACTTCCTCGATGCGAAGCTGAACCATAGGCCGCAAGCGAATCAGATAATTCTGCATCGCTTGGAAATAGAGCGGATTCTTCAACTTTCCTACGGCGAGCAATTTGATTTTCATTTTTTCTTTTTCTTAACAGCCGAAGCTTTTGATTTCTTTTTTGCAGGAACTTTTTTGCTAGGACGATTCGCATTCGCAGGTTTTCTTTTTTTGATGCTGGCTTTCTTTCGGATTCCCTTCGCGCGTGCTTTGCTAGGCTTCTTCTTGTCTTTAGCTCCCATGGCGGGCGCTCTTTCCCAGAAACCTTCGAGATCATAGTGCTTACGTGATTCTTCACTGAACACGTGCAAAACCACATCGGAATAATCCACTAATACCCAATCGCCTTGTTCGTAACCTTCTTTGGAATTCGGGCGAACGTCTTGTTTTTTCAACTCATCCACCACCTTATCTGCGATGGCGCAGACTTGGCGATTAGAGCTTCCGGTACAAACGACGAAAAAATCCGTAAAGGCGGAGAGTTTACTCAAATCGAGTATTTTAATATCAACGGCTTTTACTTCTGCCGCCAACTCACTAATTTTTTTTGCGAGAATTTTTGATTCCATTATTGTCTGACCTGTCCTTCTCCGCGCACAACGTATTTTTGCGCGGTCAGCTCTTCAAGACCCATTGGGCCGAAGGCATGGAGTTTCGTTGTAGAGATTCCGATTTCTGCGCCCAAACCTAATTCGCCCCCATCATTAAAACGAGTGGAAGCATTCACCATCACGGCTGAAGAATTCATTTCATGTAAAAATCTTTCCGCATTATTTTTATCTTGAGTCACAATCGATTCCGTATGCATCGAACCGTATTTTTGAATGTGATCCATGGCTTCATCGATATTTCTCACAATTTTTACCGCTAAAATTAAATCCAGGTATTCCGCTGACCAATCTTCTTCTGTAGCTGATTTCACATCAGCGACTATTTTTTTCGTTCGATCGCAGGCGCGGATTTCCACACCCAGTTTTTTCAAAGAGGCGATCATGCGCGGTAGAAAAACAGGGGCAGCACGCTCATCCACTAAAAGAGTTTCGAGCGCATTACACACGCCCGGGCGTTGGACTTTTCCATTGATGACAATTTTTTCAGCGATATCAAAATCTGCATTGTAATCCACGAACACATGGCAAACGCCCTTATCATGTTTCACCACAGGAATTTTGCTATGCTCACGCGTAAACTTCATCAAAGCTTCGCCGCCGCGAGGAATAATCAGATCGATGTATCGATCTTGAAGAAGCAGTTCCTTCATCGCTTCACGATCGGTCACCGGAACGATTTGGATCAAATCTTGATGAATGCCTTCTTCTTTAAGAACTTCTCGTAAAATTTCAGAGAGCACGAGGTTGGAATGAATCGCTTCCGAGCCGCCCCTTAACACCACCGCATTTCCCGATTTCAAGCAAAGCGCCGCGGCATCCACCGTCACATTCGGACGTGATTCGTAAATCATTCCAATAACACCTAAAGGAATTCGAACTTTTTCGATTCGCAATTCATTCGGACGTTTCCAAGCTTTAACGATTTCGCCAACCGGATCATTCAAATGAGCGACTTCTTTAAGGCCCTTGGCCATTTCTTGCACTCGTTTGGGATTTAAAGTGAGGCGATCGATCATCGCATCCGATAAACCTTTTTCTTTCGCCATGATCAGGTCTTTTTGATTTTCCGAGACGATGCGCTCGGTCTGGTAAATCAAGGCCTCCGCCATTTGCAATAAAGCCTTATCCTTTTGCGCACGATTTAAGCGAGCACCATAGCGAGCCGCTTCTCGGGCTTTCTGGGCTATTTCGATTATTTGAGGATAAGCCGTCTGGGTCATATATTCAGTCTACAATCTTTTCGCAGGCAAAAACAAGGTGCCTTCCTCATGGCCTTTTGCCAAGCTTTGCAGCATCTTTTCTTTCAATCCTGAGGCGATTACGGTGGCAACCCGGTGTTTCGTCGCATGTTCCGCCGCTTGGAGCTTAGTGATCATACCACCGGTGGTACCTTGTCCTTGGGTATCCCGTGCTAAACGATGAATTTTTTTGTCTAATTTTTCTACGAGAGAAATTTTTTCCGCTTTGACATCGATTCGAGGATCCGAAGTATAAAGCCCGTCTTGATCTGTCAAAACCACGAGCAATTGCGCGCCAACCAAGCGAGCCACATGAGCTGATAAATTATCGTTGTCTCCCACTTTGATTTCTTCAACCGCTACTGTGTCGTTTTCATTAATAATGGGAACAATGCCCATTTTCAAAAGTTCATGAATCGCATGCCGCGCATTTAAGCTGCGTGCGGGGCTATGTACATCTTCACGGGTCAAAAGAATTTGGGCGATCTGAAGTTTGTGCTTCGAAAAAGCGCCCGCGTAATGATCCATCAAGGTGATTTGTCCGACAGCAGCGATGGCTTGTTTTTGAGAAATCTGGGCCGGTTTCTTTTTCAAACCCATTTTGTGCATCCCGCAGGCAATAGCTCCCGATGAAACCAAAATGACTTTTTTCCCAGACTTTCTCAATCCCGCTACTTCTCTGGCTAAACGCGCAAAGACTTGTGGATCAGGCTTTCCCTTTTGAGCCGTCAAAATGGAAGATCCTACTTTGATCACCCATAATTTGGATTTTTGGACAATAGCTCGATGCTTTAAAGTCTTCATTCTATCTCTCAATAAATTCCGCCAATTTCTGAACCAGCTCTCTTAAGCCTTCGCCGGTCGCGGATGAAATCAAAAATACTTTTTTCTTTTTCTTCTCAAAAAGCTTACGAATTTTTTCCAAATATTTTTTATCTTGAACCACTTCAGTTTTACTGAGTAGCACCCATTCAGGATGTTTCATGAAAGCTTTATTGTAAGCTTTCAGCTCACCGCGGATTTCCTCATAAGCTTTCCATGGATCTTCATCCGGATCTGAAACATCGATCAAATGTAAAAAAACTCGAGTGCGCTCGATGTGCTTCAAAAATTGATGACCGAGACCGGCGCCCAAATGCGCCCCTTCAATCAGTCCTGGAATATCTGCCACCGTAAAAGAGGGAAAATCCTTGTATGATTTTCCTTTGCCGGGCAAAGACTCCACCACTCCCAAAACAGGGGTAATGGTAGTAAAAGGATAATCCGCGATTTTGGGATGCGCATGCGTGATCACGGAAAGCAAAGTGGACTTACCTGCATTGGGCCGCCCAATCAAACTGACATCCGCCAAAAGTTTTAATTCTAAAATAATTCGGGATTCTTGGCCTATTTCGCCAGGATCGGCTCGTCGCGGCGCACGGTTTGTGGAAGTTTTAAAATGGATATTGCCTCGTCCACCTCGTCCACCTTTGGCTGCCAGATATTCTTGGCCTGCTTCAGAAAGATCCGCCAAGACTTCACCACTTCCTTCATCTTTGATCAAAGTCCCGACCGGAACTTGGATGATGATATCTTCTCCGCCTCTGCCGTATTGGTCTTTTCCACGACCGTGTTCACCTCGGGGGGCTTTGAATTCACGGCGATAACGGAAGTCTGCTAAGGTCGCGAGCTGAGGATTCGCTTTGAAGAGGATGCTACCGCCACGTCCGCCGTCGCCCCCATCGGGACCACCGCGAGGTTCATGGGCTTCACGGCGAAAGGAAGCACAGCCTTTTCCGCCGTCGCCTGCCTTGATGTAAATTTCTGCTTCGTCAATGAATCGCATAAAATAAAAAAGCTCCTGAGATGACTCAGAAGCTTTGAGTTTACCTGAAACTTCTATTTAGGGAAGAAGTTTAGGCCGGATTTTCAAGAGGATAAACACTTACCTTCTTGCGATCTTTGCCTAAACGTTCAAATTTCACTACGCCATTAATCTTGGCGAATAAGGTCCAATCTTTTCCCACGCCCACATTCAAGCCCGGATGAATCTTGGTGCCCACTTGGCGGACAATGATGGTTCCCGCATGGATATGTTCGCCACCGTAGCTTTTCACGCCTCTACGTTGACCATTCGAATCTCTTCCGTTCCTGGAGGAACCGCCCGCTTTTTTTGTTGCCATACATCATTTGTACGAACTCAGCATGCTGAGCCCTTACCCTCTTAATTATTAAGCTTGGATCTTTAAAATTTTAACTTCGGTAAATTGTTGGCGATGACCTTGTCTTTTCGCGTAACCTTTACGACGTTTTTTCTTAAAGACGATGATCTTCTTGTCTTTGCCATTTTTGATAATTTCAGCTTCAACGCTTGCAGCGGTCACGATGGGAGTTCCTACGATCACATCTGCTTTGTTGTTCAAGAATAAAACTCGCTTGAAATTGATGGCCTGGCCTTCTTCTCCGGGGATTTTCTCCACCTTCAGAAGATCGCCTTCTTGCACTTTATATTGTTTTCCACCGGTTTGAATAATCGCGTACATACAAAAATCCTTCTGTCATCAGGGGCTACATCTCCCCTCAACGGCTATCGCCTGTAAATTTTTTAGGGAGCTGGGGTTCTTAACCTATGTAAAAGAAATCAGTCAAGAAGATTATGGGACTTGCTGCAAATCAAATTGCTCCACATGGTAGTTATCTTTTGACTGAACTTCAATCCTCTTTCCAATTCTTTTCTCTAAAACTTCCAATTCTTGCCTTTCCCCATTTAAAAGGAGGGCAAAAACCTTTGGGTGCGTATTTAAAACCACTCTTTTGTCGCCAAAATACCCGGCTTCCCGGCGAATTTCGCGGAAAATGTCATAAACCACCGTCAAAGGGGACTTCACATAACCCCGGCCTTCGCAGTAAAAACAATCCTCACATAAAAGGCGCGTTAAGCTTTCTCGGGACCTCTTTCGGGTCATTTCAATCAATCCTAGATCACTGATTTTGGTGATGGTCGTTTTGGCGCGATCGGCTTTGAGGGCTTCGATTAAGGCATTATAAACCGCGTTTCGATTGCCGCGCTTTTCCATATCAATGAAATCGAGGATGAGAATTCCTCCCAAATTTCGAATACGAAGTTGGTAGGCGATTTCGGTGACCGCTTCGAGATTATTCTTGAGAATGGTTTCTTCGAGACTCTTTTTACCCACGAAGCGACCGGTATTCACGTCAATCGTCGTTAAGGCTTCGGTCTGTTCAATAATGAGATAACCGCCGCTTTTCAGCCAAACTTTCTTACCTAAAGCCCGATTCAATTCTGTTTCGATCCCGTAGCGGTCGAAAATCGGTACCGCTTCTTTGTAAGGCTTTATGTTGTCATTTAATTCCGGCATGAAGTTTTCGGTGAAGGCTTTAATCTTATTAAATTCCTTCTCATCGTCGATCACTACTTTTTCAATGCCGGTTCCATATAAATCTCGCATGCCTCGCAAAAGCGCGCTCAACTCCGACTGCACCAAAGAAGGCGCTTTTACCGCATCACTTTGTTTCAATACATCTTGCCAAAGCTTCAACAGAAAATTGACATCTTTGGTAAGCTGTTCTTCACTCACTCCTTCAGCGGCGGTGCGAACAATAAAGCCACCTTGCTGAGGCTTGAGCCCCCTGAGAACTTGCCTTAATCTTTTTCTTTCATCGAAGGATTCAATTTTTTTCGAAACACCCAATTTATTCCAGGTGGGCATGAAAACCAAATATCGCCCGGGAATCGAAACATGGGAGGTAATGCGCGCACCTTTCGTGCCTAAGGGAGCACGAGTCACTTGAACCAAAATTTCTTGGCCAGACTTCAATAAATTTTGAATGGGAGCACGTCCACCCCAACGATAACGGCGATTGACAGGTCCTTTTTCAGGATCTTCATCGTGATCTTCTTCAGAAGAATCTTCATCTTCATCGTGAAAATCCATGCTTTCGCTGTCTTCAACGGCGGCGATATTGGCTTCTTCAGATTTCGCAGGCCTTTTCGGCTCGTCGTCTTCATCCTCTTCGACGTCTTTGATTTCTTGACTGAAATCCGTCACATAAAGAAAAGCTGCCCTTTCGTGGCCAATCTCGACGAAAGCCGCATTCATGCCGGGTAAAACCCGCTGAACTTTTCCTTTATAGATATTGCCGACGATACCGACGTCTTTAGCGCGTTCCACGAAAATTTCGGAAAGCACGCCGTTTTCTAGGTATGCCACGCGGGTTTCATTTCCGGTGACATTTACAATGAGTTCATTTGCCATGATTTTGATGGAGAGAGTCCATCTTCACTACTCGAACACTCGAGGGCTTCTCTTCGGAGTTTTCAAACAAATGCTGCAAGACTTCCTGCGGACGCGTGGAGCCTTGGGGCAGCACTTTAGTCACAATGGAAATGCTTTCATCCGAAAGCCATTCGACCGATTCGATATAAGGTCGAATATCCACTTGCTTATCGCCGCTCAGACGACGTCGCGTCACCATGAGGCTGACTTGGCTCTTCATCCAAAGGATGCGATCTTCCAAGGCCAGTCTTCCACCCGGATATTTCCGGTCTAAGTCGACCTTCCAAATGACTCCCACCATGCTTGCTGAAATTGAAGGAGTGCCAGGCAACAACTTTTCGGAGCTCAGCACTTCCAAACCTCGAGGCAAAGTTTCGTTCATCCGGGAAATAAAATTTTCCGCAAGTTCTCCTTCGATTTCAATATCGAAGAACTCGGATAAACTTTCCACACCGGTAGGTGTAGGTTGCCCTAAAGCAAGTTTTGGTTGGGGATGATAGCCTTCGGAAAAACGAAGCTTCACTTGAGAACGCGACAAAGCGCGCTTCAAAACCCCCATGATTTCAAGATGGGATAGGAAGGCCGCCTCGCCTGTAATGGTAAAGCGGCAGCGATAAATTGAAAAACTCTTCAAAGAAGAAATGAGTGAATCCTCTCTCTTCTCCTCTGTTAAAACGTTTAAACCTTTCTCGGGGAACCCTTCCCCTTCTTCTAATTTTCTTTCTCTCCAAGGCTGGGACCCCATGGCATCCAGCTCAGAAAGTTTCCGGCCTCGCGTGGTAAAGCGCAAGGTCGTTCCCTTTTCAGGGTTAATCTTATAATTGATATCTTGAATTTTTTTGTAATCGCAAATGCCACAAACGGTGCACTTATCCGTCGAGCAATCATGCGTGAAAGCTTCTTCGCGAGATCTTTCGCGTTCTTTCCAGAGGAATTCTTTTTTCATGTCGATAAAAAGATGGTCCCAAGGAAGGATTTCTTCACGCGCCCTCTCTCGAGTGACGTAAAAGTCAGGATCCAAGCCTGTTTCCTGCAACGCCTGCTGCCATAACTTCAAATCAAAAAACTCTTTCCAACCATCGAAGCGTGCGCCCAATTCCCAGGCTTTCTCAATGGTTTTAGAAAGACGACGATCCCCGCGCGAGAAAACTCCCTCTAAATAACTTTGCTCTGGATCATGATATTTGAAATGGATTCCTCGATCTCGGATTTGGCCTTTGAGGAAATAAATTTTTCGTTTGGTTTCTTGGATAGAATCTTGAGCTTCCCACTGGAAAGGCGTGTGGGGTTTAGGTACATGAGGCGATACGTTCAAATTGATTTGAACTTTTCTAGAATATTTTCGTCCAATGTTGAGCGCCCCGTAACCTTCATCTGCAATGCCCTGCAAATCATCATTCGTTTCGAAGGGCAATCCGCACATGTAATAAAATTTAATCAAATGCCAATCTTCTTTGAAAATATTATCGACGGTTTTGTATAAATCGTCTCGAGAATTCCCCTTATTGATGACCCGGCGCATGCGAGGGGTTCCCGCTTCAGGCGCAATCGTAAAACCCGTCTTTCGAACTTTTTTTACTTCTTTAATCACTTCAGGAGAGAAAGTATCGGTACGCGTGGCAGGCAGAGAAATCGATACCTTGCGCTCTGAATATCGCTCTGAAAGTTCTTGGACCAATGGAACCAAACAACCATAATCGCCAACCGAAAGTGACAGGAGAGAAATCTCTTCGGCTCCTGTTTTCTCCATCGCTTCATCGATTAAACTCAATACTTTTTCTGGGGAACGTTGTCTCTCCGGACGATAAATATAGCCCGCTTGGCAAAAGCGACAGGCTCTCACGCAACCGCGTTGAACTTCCACGGCCAAACGATCGTGCACTGTTTTTATGGCTGGAACGACAGGAGAGGTAGGAAAAACCGCTTCGTCTAAATCCTCGACAATCGATTTTTTCACTCCCACATAATCCGCGTGAAGAGGACGAATGGCTGCAATCGTTTGATCTTCTTTATAATCCACTTCAAAAAAAGCAGGAATATAAACACCGCGAATGTCTTTTAAGTCTTTTAAAAGATTTTGTTTTTCAGCAGGGATTAACGTTTTCCCAGCGCGCTTAAATGCTAAAACTTTTTGGATGATTTCGACGAGAGACTCTTCGCCATCGCCCACGACAAAGCCGTCAAAAAAATCTGCGACGGGTTCCGGATTGAAAGATTGGTTACCGCCCCCAATGATCAAAGGAAAATTATCTTTGCGATCTTTAGACCAGCGGGGAATTCCTGCTAAATCAAGCATCGTCAAAATATTCGTGTAAGAAAGCTCGTAAGGTAGGCTAATTCCAATAATATCAAATTCGGAGAGGGGAATTTTACTTTCGAGAGAGAAAATGGGGACTTTTTCTTCACGGAGCACTTTTTCCATGTCGACCCAAGGTGCATAAACACGTTCCGCCGCGACTTCCGGAAGACGATTGGCTACTTCATAAAGAATTTGCAGACCTAAGTTGGACTGAGCAATCTCATAGGTTTCAGGCATCACTAAGGCGACTTTCAATTCCACTTTAGAAAGATCTTTAGCGACAGCATTGACTTCATTGCCCAAATAACGGCCTGGTTTTTCAACCTTTTTTAATATTTCGAAAAGTTTTTTTTGAGAAATGGCCATGTAAAATCCGGTAAATCCGTGATCTCCCCTTGTACCGGTCATGGGCTCTCGAGTCAATCTATTCGTAAGTTGTTGTTTTTATTTATAAAAATACTAGAGCTCTGATAATAAAAAGCGAGTGAGAAAAAGAAAAAGCCGTATTCCATCACATAAGGGCTTTGATAATAGTCCAAACTAACGAACTTATCGTTTAATTCTGCCAAAATGAAAAAGACCATTCCAAGTGCCACAGGCCTTAATTGTAAGCGGGATTGAGTGAGGTAAAAAAACCAAACCAAAAGCAAAGGGAACAAAATTAATAGCATCCAAAGATCGACCAGTTTTACGATGATTCCCATGGGCATTTCATGAAACTGATCCGATATCGCGAAGATCGCAAAAATAAATCCTAAAATAAAAAGGAGCGGCTGTATCCATTTGATCTTCAAATCAAGATATTCCATTGAAAACATCACAGAAGCCCAAAAAATCCAAGCGCCTGCGCACCATTGAATTTTTTGCCAAACAACAAAAAACTCTGGAAAAGGAGTCGAGAACATTTTCCACGCACAATAGGAATAGAGAGCTTGGCCTATAGCCATCACCGAAAAATAAATTTGTTGTTTACTTGAAGCAGAAAATGTCGGGTTTATTCTAAAATAGAGATAGAGTGAAAAGAAACTGGTCAGCAAAAAATACGCGGCCAGCAGCATCGAAATGGAAGGAAAAGCGTTTTGGTGAAAAACGATCATTAATCCCTGAAATTATTGTATTGTAAAGGGAGCCCGAAATCTTTTGCGCCAAGCGCCGTGATGACGGCTTGGAGCTCATCCCTACTTTTACTGCTCACCCGGAGTTGATCATCCATGATTTGAGTATTCACTTTGAACTTTCCATCTTTAATGAATCGAACGATTTCTTTCGCTTTTTCTTTTTCGATTCCTTGAACTAATTTCACTTCAATTCGCAGGGTATTACCTGTCGCCTGCTCCGACTTGCCGATATCGAGCGCATTCAAAGCGATTCCTCGCTTCACCATTTTCGTTTGCATCACATCGATGAGAGCTTTTCTTTTATATTCATCGTCTGCAATTAAAACGATTTTATCTTTGTCTAATTTAATTTCACTTTTTGAATTTTTGAAATCGTAACGCGTAGAAATTTCTTTAGAGGTTTGGTTCACCGCATTATCGATTTCTTGCATGTTGATTTCGGAAACAACGTCGAAACTCGGCATAAAAGCTCCTCATCGAAACTCGTGAAAATGTCGGATTAAATCGTCCCTTTAATTTCTTTTACACCCTTGGGTTTGTCGAAACTAAACTCCGTATCGGGCAGAGCCGCATTTAAACGCACATTGCTGAAAAAATAATGGCTCACATTTCCGGATTCATTTTTCAAATAGGCTTCTGAAACCGTATGAAGCTGGCGATCAAAACCCATGAGCAATTCTTCCATCTGGCTTTCGGGATTTTTGGGAATGAGGAGCAACCAATCGAGATTGGGATTTGCCTTGATGCTCTTTTTTTCATTTTCCGACAAACCACTCACTCGAAATTGAGCACGGAGATTTCCCATTCCCCCTAAAAATGTGAGCGCCTCATCCGGAATTGTTTTGGATGTCATGTCAAAAACTTGAACTTGCGTATCGCCTTTTTCGTAAAGCCACATTTTTTTGCCGTCGGAAACGTAGAGGCGGCCTTCATCTCCATCATATTCCACACGAAGTTTGCCTGGCTTCTTAAAAAGGGCTTTGCCTTTTTTTTCAACTTCTCGTTCTAATGAAGCAATTTTTACTTTTTGCACGAACTCGCTACTGACATCGGCAGCTTGATCATAAGTGGATTGAACTTGTTTGATGACTTCTTCGGTGGACGCCGCTTTTAAATAAAGAGGCATTGTAAGTAGGCTGAAAGTTAAGAAGGCTAAGAGTTTCTTCATGGAGAAGGCCTAGCATTAGACCTTAAAACTTTGCACTATTTTTCTAAAAATGGGCCGCAAGGCATCCAGCTTCGATTCAATCGTCGCGCAGGTAATGATGTAAACACGTTTACGATCTTGGATGTAAAATTGTGCCAAAACAATGTTTTTGCCTTGAATCGTCGATTTACCGGCCATTTCATAACCTCGCTTTCCGCTCACCTGAAAATTATCCGCACTGAAAATTTGTACGTTAGGGACGGCCTGACGAAAAATTTCAGCGGCCACCTGTTTCCATTCAGTATCGCTGACCTCATCCAGATTATAAGAGGTATCCACATATCCTACGTTCACACTTGCTCTCGATTTCTCTTTAGGGGATTTGGGTTCGACGGCTTCTACAACTAAGCCTTCGGCATTCTGATCAATTTCCCAACCGCGGGGAAAAGAAATACTCAGTCCACTTTTAGGATCTTTAAAGGCAACGAGTGTAACTTCTTGAGCCTGAACAAAAGGGATGAGTAGAAAAATAAAGAATAGATTGAATGCAAATAAGCATTTAATTTTTCGCATTTTTGAAACTCTTCCTTAAATTTTTAATTAAAAAAATTATTCAGCAAAATTTGAGACTAAGACTTCACGGCCTTTGGCGCCGTCTGCAGGGCCGACGATTCCTTCGGCTTCCATTTTTTCGATCAATCGTGCCGCGCGATTGTAGCCGATACGAAGACGGCGCTGAACCATGGAAATAGAAGCTTGGCGAGTTTCTGTAACAATAGTCACTGCCTGATCGTAAAGTTCATCTGCAGGTTCATCGCTTTCAGTGGTTTCTTTAGTGTCTTTGAAATTAAGAAGAGTTTCATCGTAGATGGGTTTACCTTGTTTTTTGAGATGCTCCACCACTCGCATCACTTCATTATCCGCGACAAAAGCGCCGTGCACACGAAGAATTTTTGCAACGCCGGGCGGAAGAAAAAGCATGTCACCCATTCCCAAAAGATGTTCAGAGCCGATCGTGTCAAGAATCGTTCGAGAATCGTGAGCGGAAGAAACCTTAAAAGAAATACGCGCAGGAAAGTTGGCTTTAATGATACCAGTGATAACATCCACGGAAGGCCGCTGAGTAGCTAGAATCAAATGAATGCCGGCAGCGCGTGCCATTTGCGCCAAGCGCGTGATGTATTCTTCTACTTCTCGTCCGGCCACCATCATCAAATCCGCCAGTTCATCAATAATGATCACAATGAAAGGAAGTTTTTGATCGTGCTTCAAAACGGGGCCTTCGCTTCCCATAGGAACGGGCACTGCTTCATCTTTCAATAAACCTTTTTCGATTTTCTTATTGTAGCCCGCAAGATTTCTCACTTGAGCATGAGACAATAATTTATAACGTCGCTCCATTTCCGCAACCGCCCAACGTAAAGATACCGCGGCTTTCTTAGGTTCGGTCACGACGGGCAAAAGTAAATGCGGGATTCCTTGATAGATAGAAAGTTCCAACATCTTCGGATCCACAAAAATAAAACGGACTTCTTCGGGAGTGGCTTTGTAAAGCATGGAAAGAATAATCGCATTCAAACAAACTGATTTTCCTGCACCCGTCGCACCCGCGACAAGTAAATGAGGCATTTTTTGAAGATCGCTCACGAAAGATAAACCTTCGATATCTTTACCTAAGCAAAGCGTGAGTTTTGATTCTGCTTTTCCGAATTTATCGTCTGCTAAAATTTCTTTCAGGTAAACGGTTTCGCGTTGATGATTCGGGATTTCGATGCCCACTGCGGGCTTGCCTTGCAAGTGGGAAACGATTCGAACCGAACGTCCTCCCATCGCAAGCGTTAGATCGTCTTCAAGATTCACAATCTTTGAAACTTTAATTCCAGCCGCCGGCTCAAATTCATACATGGTGATGACAGGACCCGGATGAATTTCTGTCACGCGACCTTCCACTCCGAAATCCATTAGCTTTTTTTCCAGCAATTTAGAATTGCGCTTCAAAGACTCTTCGTCGACGGTCACTTCACTGAGTTCCGGAGTGTCGAGTAAACTTAAAGGCGGAAGTAAAAAGCCCTTCATCATTTGCGCAAATGAAAGTTGGTCTTCTAATTTTTTCGTTTCTCGACCCATGTCTGCACGAGCAAACACTTTAGGTTCACCGAGCACATCGAGAGAATGGGGCTCTGGTTTTATTTCCTTTTCTGCTTCAAGGACTTTTTCCTTTGGTAACAACTTCAAAGCTTTTTCAGGGACATGAAGCGGGGGTGCAGGTGCTTTCGGAATGGTGATTTTTACAGGCACCAACTTTTTCGCCTTTTCTTTTTCTGCCGCTTCTTTCTCTCGGGCACTTTGGGCGATTTTCTTTTCTTCTTGATATTTCTCCCAAGCTTTTTGGAGGCGTGCACTGTAAATGACCACCAAAGATTTTGCCTTCATAAAACAAGCTGCTACAAATCTTCTCAGAAAAATAAAAGCCTTTGCGATGGAAATGCCAGTTCCCCAAACAAAAGTAAGTAAGCTTAAAGCGAGCACGACAAGATAAGCACCCACGGGATTAAGATAAGTGCGTAAGGGCTCCGCTATCACTGTGCCAACAAGTCCTCCCGCCATAATCTCTTCACCTCCGAGAGGAATCGTTTTCCACTGTAGTTGGCAAAAAATAGAGGTCATCGTTAAAAAGAAAAAGAGTAGAAAAACTTTGGTAATTTTTAAGGAAGGCGGACTTTCTCGAAAAAAGAAAGATCCTAAAACAAAGAAAACAAAAACTACGAGATAGGAAGCAATGCCAAAAATACTGATCAAAGCATCTGCCGTGTAAGCCCCAATCACACCCCCTAAATTTTGGACGGGAGAATGCGAGGTATAACTAGAATTAAGTGAGGGATCGCTCGGAGAAAAAGAGAATAAAGCAAGGCCCGTAAACACCGCAAGCGCGATGAATAGAATGCCTAGGACTTCGGCTCTTTTTGCATTGCTTGGTGAAGCGCTGCGTCCCGAGCTCTCTTTTCTACTTTTTGCTTTTTCACGCATGAACAAAAACTAATCTGCCTGTTTCCTCAGGAAGGTAGGAATATCATACTCATCTTGATCCGCATCGATCACGCCAATTTCCGCGACGAGTTTTTTGATGTCACTCAATTCCGACTCTTCTCTTCGAGGAGGATTGGAATCGAATAAAGCTTCCTGAGCAGGCTGGGAAGAAAATAGGTTAGCTCCCATGTGAGCCTTCTGAGTGGAACTACTAATCTCCACGATATTGTCAGATTGATGAGCCACAATTGCAGGACGATGAGTTGAAGGCGCATTAAAAGTGGGGGTCGGATTTTTATACTTAGGCAAGGTAGTCGCAGGAGCGAATGCGCCCTTCTTAGCACTTTTTGCAAAGCCTGTCGCAATGACGGTCACGCGAATATCTTCTTTCATCTTATCATCGATCACGGCACCGAAGATAATATTGGCTTCTTCATGAGCTTCTTGTTGAATGAGCTTTGAAGCTTCATTTACTTCAAAAAGAGTCATATTAGAAGGACCCGTAATATTAATGATGATGCCAGTCGCGCCGTTAATAGAAACATTTTCCAGCAAAGGAGAAGAAATCGCTTTTTGAGCAGACTCAATAGCTCGGTTTTCGCCTTTTGCGCTACCAGTGCCCATCAAGGCCATTCCCATTTCACCCATAATGGTTTTCACGTCCGCGAAATCTAAGTTGATCAAACCAGGGATGGTGATCAAATCGGAAATACCTTTCACGGCTTGAAGTAAAATTTCATCCGCCATTTTGAAAGTATCAACCATCGGCGTATCTTTACCGGCGACTTGTAATAATTTCTCGTTGGGAATGACAATGAGTGTGTCGACATTTTCTTTCAGTGAATCGATTCCTAAATCACCTTGCTTGGATCTTTTTTTGCCTTCGAAGGCGAAAGGTTTGGTGACTACGCCTACTGTGAGTGCACCCATTTCTTTAGCGACCTTCGCAATGACGGGAGCCGCTCCGGTGCCTGTTCCACCGCCCATACCGGCCGTGATGAAAACCATGTCTGAACCCGCAAGCACTTCCGCTAAAAAAGTTTGATCTTCCATCGCGGCATTGCGACCCACTTCAGGATTTGCTCCCGCTCCTAAACCTCGGGTCAACTCGCGACCAATCTGAACTTTTACTTGTGCATTACTAGAACGCAAGGCCTGAATATCGGTGTTGGCAGCGATGAATTCCACACCGTCTAACTTAGAGCGGATCATGGTATTGACTGCATTGGATCCGCCGCCGCCTACGCCTATGACTTTTATTTTTGCGTTCTGATCTAAGTTTTCTTCGAATTCAAACATGATACCTCCGCTCATTATATTAAAATATTTCGCCGAACCATTCTTTCATTCGATCTTTTACTTTCGCGTATAAATTTGCATCTCGTACTTTGAAACGGCTATTCGCTTGAGTTTTAGATCCCCAAATCACTAAACCTACGCCGGTCGCATACATGGGGCTTTTCACGACATCGACTAAACCACCAATTCCACGAGGTGCACCGCGACGCACTGGCATATTGAAAACTTGTTCCGCCAACTCCGGCATTCCTTCAAGAATCACTGAACCGCCTGTGAGGACAATACCGGAGGAAATTCTATCTTCCAAGCCCGACTTAATAATTTCTTGTTGTACTAAATTAAAAATTTCTTCGGCTCGGGGTTCAATAATTTCAGCCAAAATCTGTCGAGATAAAACTCTCGGTTTACGACCTCCTACGCTAGGAACTTCGATAGTCTCTTCTTTTTGAACCATAGATGCAAGAGCACAACCGTATTTTTGTTTAATTCTTTCGGCTTCCGCAGCGGGAGTTCGAAGACCTACTGCAACGTCATTGGTCACATGATTACCACCCAAGGTTAACACCGAGGTATGAACAATCGCTCCTTCTGAAAAAATCACGATATCGGTGGTGCCACCCCCAATATCCACTAAAGCGACGCCTAATTCTTTTTCTTCATTTGTTAAAACAGATTCTGCAGAGGCGAGGGGTTGTAGAATGATGTCATTCACATTCAAGCCACAACGGTTGGCGCATTTCACAATATTCTGAGCGCTAGTGACGGCTGCAGTGACGATGTGAACTTTCGCTTCTAAACGAACACCCGACATTCCCATCGGCTCTTTAATTCCATCTTGTCCATCGACAATATATTCTTGAGGGATCACGTGAATGACTTCACGATCTAAAGGAATGGCTACCGCTTGAGCCGCATCAATCACACGATGCACATCGGTTTCTCGTACCTCGCGGTCTTTAATGGCCACAATCCCATGGCTATTAATGCCCTTGATGTGTCCGCCTGCGATTCCAGCATAAACAGAAGTAATATCACATCCTGCCATCAACTCAGCTTCCGCAATCGCTTTTTTAATGGACTCAACAGTGGATTCAATGTTGATCACCACGCCTTTGCGCAGTCCACGCGAAGGATGGGATCCAATCCCAATGATATCAATCCCATCATCGGTGATTTCACCTACAATCGCAGCGACTTTCGTAGTTCCGATATCGAGACCTACGATCAACTCTCCTTTTTTAATCATCCCTCTCTCCCCAATAAGTACAATGAGACTGCCCCCAGAAGAGCGCGTCTACATGGTTAAAATCACTTTACCTTCGTAGTTCAAATCCATCGAAGCAAAAGAACGATTACTTTCCTTTAACTTCTCATAAGCCTGAGTCAAACGACTGAGCTTTTGGTCAAAATCTTCAAAACCCACTTTCACCCTCATGTGGAACTTCTCAGGGTAAAAGCTATAACCTTGACCTTTGTCATAATGGATTTCCGAAAGCCCCAATTCTTTCGAAATTCCCAATTTTTCATAAGCCGCAAGTAACTTCAAAGCCTGGTCAAAAACTTCTTTCGCTCGCGGAGGATCCTGTTCGATTTCCTCACGAGATAAACCGGTCAAATATGGAAAATCCCGAGAATCCGTTTTACCTTTGAGCTCTTTAAAAACTTCTCCCTTGGAACCTAAGTAATAAAACTGGCCAAAGCTTAAAATCATTTTCGGCTGATGGGGGGTCAATTCGATGAGGAGGGTGTGAGGTAAACGACGTCCTACTTTGACTTTGTCGATCCAAGGATTTTCTCGAAGCTTCGCAACTGCTTGAACCAAGTCCACACCCAAAATGGGCATGCCAACCTGAATCCCCGTGAGCTCAATCACCTTTTCAGAAGTTAGAGGTGCTTCAATCCCTGAAACTTGAACCTGGTGAATTTGAAGGGAATCCAAATGCATTCCCACTTGTCGCAAGCCCAAGACGATTGCAGCGAGGACGACAATACCCAATAAAGAACGCAGCGCAATTCGAAGACGGCGCTTTCGATTGGCAAGCTTTACATTACTTTTTCTAAAAACTTTAATTTTCCTCATGAACGAGGAACCTATGTATAGAAATTTTGATTAGATTTGACCCCAAATCAGAACAAAAAATTCTCTTTATATTTACACCTCATTAAAGCTTGAGTCGAGAAGAATCTAGTAATTTCTCCACTAAATTTTCAAAACTTAGGCTCGCATGAGCCGCTGCTTTCGGAATCAGAGAAGTTTCTGTCATTCCGGGAATGGTGTTAATCTCTAAAAAGAAAAATCTGTCTTGATCGTCGATGATAAAATCGGCTCGTGCACAACCTTCGCAAGAAAGTTCGCGGTAAATCTCTTCGGTGGTCTCTTGGATTTCACGGGCGAGTTTTTCTGAAAGGCGTGCTGGCAAAATGTATTCCGTTGCCCCTTTGGTGTACTTCGACTGGAAGTCATAAAAGCCGCTTTTAGGAACCACTTCGATGAGCGGAAGTGCTTCCCCATTGATCACGCCGGAAGTGACCTCTTTACCGGTGATAAATTCTTCGACCAACACTCGTGCGTCATATTTTGCGGCTTCAAGCAAAGCAGGAACCAATTCTTTCTTCTCTTGCACCCTCACAATCCCAATGGTGGAACCTTCTCGAGAAGGCTTCACAATGACCGGAAAGCTCAGAGCAAAGCTCGCCGCAAAATTTTCCGCTTTATCCTTTTCTGCGTCAAAAAAAGCGAAGGCGGGACTCAAAAAACCTCTTTCCTGCAAAATTCTTTTCGTTAAAATTTTATCCATCGCAATGGAAGAAGCCAAAATCCCCGAGCCCGTGTAGGGAATTTTCATAATTTCGAGTAATCCTTGAATCGCCCCATCTTCGCCGTATTTTCCATGCAAGGCAATGAAGGCAACCTGCACCCCTGCACTCATTAATTTCTCTGGCAAATTCGAATCCACATCAATTTCAACGACATCGTAGCCTTTTTTTCTCAGTCCATCGGCGATGGCTTTGCCTGAACGCAGCGACACTTCTCGCTCGCTGGACATTCCGCCTAATAAAACACCAATTTTCTTATCTTTAAATTTAGCCATAAAGATCCTCAAAATTACTTCTCTCCGACTACCTTTACTTCGGTTTCGAGCTTCACATCTGCGAGTTCACGAACCTTATCCTTGATCAAGCCAATGAGAGCCAAAATGTCTTTGGATGTTGCACCGCCCTCATTCACAATCCAATTGGAATGCTTTTCCGAAAGACGGGCTCCGCCGACTCTTACCCCTTTAAGTCCCAATTCTTCGATCAGTTGAGCGGCGAATTTTTTGGGAGGATTTTTAAAAACAGATCCCATGTTGGGTTGATCTAAGGGCTGGGTTTCATGCCGTCTTTTTTGAAAGAAGGAGAGCTTATTAGAAACTTCTTCAGGACTGACTTTTTTAAGTTTCAAACAAACATTCACAATCACTTCCGAACGCGGAATCTTTAAATCACGATATTCAAAATGCAGCTTCTTTTTGGGATAAGTCTTAGTTTCGCCATTCGCCTCTAAAACCACCAATTCTTCTACGGCTTGTCCCACTTCGCCTTCGCGCGTTCCCGCATTCATAATGATCGCGCCGCCGATGCTACCCGGTATCCCATAAAGGCTTTCAATTCCCGAATAACCTTGTTGACGGCAATACTCGACGAGCTTGGGAGTTGCTAAACCTGCTTCAGCACGAATCCAAACTTCATCACCTTCTTCTTTTTCAAGTTTGAAAGTATTTAGGCAACGATGCAAACGCAAGACGAGTCCTCTAACACCACCATCCCGAACCAAAATATTACTGCCATTGCCCAGAATGAAAAAAGGAACTTCTTGTTGTTTACAAAACTGAAGGGCTTTCGAAAGATCTTCGACGCTCGCCGGGAAAAACAGTACGTCCGCCGGCCCGCCCACTTTCACCGTAGTATAGCGAGCAAGCGCTTCATTTTCCATCCATTCGCCTTTTACCAAGGGACGAAGTTCGGATTTCCAATGAGTGGAAGATGAATTGAAGGGAATTTTAAATCCTTTGTCTGAAAGCACCGATTGCATGGTCATGATGAATAAAACTTAAGGGATTTTAATTCGAGTGTAAAGACGGATATGCATTAATCTTGCATTTCTTCCATGTTCGGACCGAAAAGCACCGCGCACCAAGCTTTTTCAAATTCGGTGATAGGGAAGGCTCCGTTTGCAGCACCCAAATCCCCTTCTGACCAATAGGGAATTAATCTGCCTGAGACCTCATCACGGTAGGGTCCCATTACTACCACTTCCGCATTTCCATAAAGAGTTCTAAACACATGTTCTCGGGAAAACTTCGTAGATGGCGCTTTAAATGCTTGATGATCTTGAATGTAAGCCTGATAGGTAGGGGTCATGAAAAAGGCGGATTGCCTTGCCAAGCGCAACCAGTCAGCTCTGCTTCTTAGGGTAGAATGCGCTTCGACCTGCGAAATATCGCGTCGACCCGCATAATATTCGGAAAAACTATCCAAAAAAAGATCCGCGTAAAAACGCAACCATTCGTTCTCTTCTCCTAAAATTCTTTTTTGTCGAAACGAAAGACGCGAGGTTTCATGGGCCATACGACTTCCGATTAAAAGGCTGATCGCTAATAAATTATCTCCCACCAAAGCTGCTTCTACCCGCGCTTCCCCGCTTAATTCCGAGCTTGCTCTTCGCTTGATTTTTGAAAAAATGCTTCCAGGTTGATTCAGAATTTCTTGAATGGGTAAAATCGACTCTGCATCTCTTAATCCCCACACAGAAAAATTGGGGTATTTCAAAGAAGTGTTATAGTCATCGACAACACCCATTCCCGACATATTGGCAGGATCTATGAATTCTGGACAAACCGTATAACGACGACTTCCTTCCGTTTTCTTTCGATGGTGATATAAAACTAAAGGTTCTGTTTGAAACAGACCATGCCGCGCTATCGTGCCTACCGCACGTGCAGAACGCAAAATTCCCCGTCGAAAATCATCCCCTTTCAAACTTGGATCGTTAAGGTAGTCAAAATATCTTGGATCTGCATAATAAGCAGCGTAGGTTTTATTATTTTCTCCTTCGACCAAATAGCGACATCCTTCCCTTTGAGCTGCTTCTGGTAAAAAGCCGACTAATCCAGCTGCCGCTAATGCAACCTGCACGTCGTTTTCATAAAAATCTGCGGGAGATCTCGTTTCTTTCAATACGAGCAATCGCCCTCCCGCTTCTATGTTATAAACAAGAGATCGACCTCGATTCGCTTGTCGATCCTCAGCTTTGATTCTATGCTCTTCAAGAATTTGAGTTTGGCTTACGACTCTCAAAGCCGATAATGGATGCCTTGAAATTTTGAGGGGCTCGCGTGAAGGAACTCGTCTATAAAATCTCGCTAAAAAATGTGGGATGTTGGAATAAGAATGTTGTCCATCCCCAAAATGAATACTTTGCATTCCAAGAGCGTCCCACAATTCTTGGCTGTCGCTTTTTCCCAATCCAGCCTCTAAATTGCGGTCTAAAAATCTTTGGATAAATCTTAATTTAGTATTTAAATATTTTGCGTTTCCAAGGCCTAAAAAAATCCTTATTCTTCTCTCGTTATGTTTAGAAACAG
Organism: uncultured Pseudomonadota bacterium; assembly: GCA_964556135.1. GTDB lineage: Bacteria > UBA10199 > UBA10199 > JADFYH01 > JADFYH01 > CAYPXN01. The sequence continues at coordinate 193,472 of CAZKUY010000002.1, read as the reverse complement.
GATTCGCAGAATTGGAGAGGTAGCACTCCATAAAAGTCAAAGCTTCTGTCCATAATATTTCTGAAAATCGCTCCTTTCTATTTTGCAAATTTGGATCTTCTAAAACCATTTCCAAAAAATTTTCGCTAATATGCAAGTCTATAAATAAATCGCGATCCATCGAATTAATCTGCGATAAATTCCTCGCTCTCTCTAAAGCTGAAGTTTCATAACTGTATCTTAAAAATAGCCTGCTCACTTCTTGTGCATAGCCAGGATGACTGCTATGAGTTACTTTCACCTCCACGGCACTAAACCTAGCATGCAAGACGGCGTATCTCGCCTCGGAACTCGAGCTTATTTTATTTAAGTCTAATCGAAGACGAGATTCTATCCAACTGTTCCTGCCACCTAAAGCTCGGTGCGTTATGCTGCCCCCTGCTTCTAAAGCCAAATTAGTGACGGAAGCATGCAGGAAACGTTGTCCTAAACTTAACCCGCTTTGATCACTTAATCCTAAAGCCACCGTGCATTCTTCAGCAGACATCATTCCGAAATTTTGGAAAACATGACGCCAGAGAGCGTGAGAGGAATGGAGGAAAAAACCGACTCCTTTTAAAGAGGCAAAGTTGACGTAGTCTTTTAAAAAATCCTGGGATTCTAAAACGGAAATCGATTCTGGATGGAAAGCGCTCAGAGTTCCACGAAAGACGCTCACTTCCAACCCTAAGGCGAGAGCACTTTGCAGACCCGAGGCTAAGAAGCCGGGCAAAAATCGAAGGGTGGGTGCTAAGGCAAGCCGTGCTGCGGAAAAAGCCAAGCTCCCAGCACTCATCGCGAAGAGATTTGACGCATCCGTGGCTTCTCTTGAAAATTGATGCGCACAAGATTCCAAAAAAAGTGACTGACTCGAATACTGAGCCTGCCTATTTTCGAAATTTAAATTTGAAGCTGATAAGCTCCGCATGACATTTATTCTCGTATGCGCCTTGAGCTAGCATCTTCGGGGCTTGGCAAGGAAAGTTGTGGGGACAATTGTCTAGTGCAGAGCGGAATTCTTGTCTGATTTTCGGAGGCGTTGAGCGAGTTTTTTGCCCACTTTGAAAATATCACCAGCACCTAAGGTGACGACCACATCATTGGGCTGAAGGAGTTTGGCTATTTCTTCGGCCAAGCCTTCCTTATTTTTGAAAACGACTCCACCTAGATTCGCGCGCGCGAGCATCGCTTCCACCAATTTCTCGCTGCTGGCGCCGGCAATCGGCTCTTCTCCAGCCGCGTAAACTTCGGTGAGAAAAAGCAAATCGGTACTGCCAAAGGCGGAAACGAAATCTTCGAATAAATCTCGGGTGCGCGTATAACGATGAGGTTGAAACAGAGTCACGATTCGATTATTGGGAAAAGCTAAACGCAAAGCAGATAAGGTCGCTTTGATTTCTTCAGGATGATGGCCGTAGTCATCGATCACCATCACATTTTTGCCGCGGTAGACAGTTTCCATGCGGCGCTCGATGCCTTGGAAAGTTTGCAAACCCTTCACGATGTTCGCAAAGGAGATATCCAATTCCATCGCGACAGCAATCGCCGCCAAAGCATTGTAGACATTATGCAAGCCGGCGAGTTTCAGCTTCACTTCACCTAATAAAAGCCTTTTTCGATACACTTCAAAATGAATCTGCATGCCTTGCTGCACAATCGCCCGTGCGTAATAATCTGCCGTTTCATCAAGGCCATAAGTGAGCACGCGTTTTTTGATTTGAGGGATAATTTCTTTCACCGTAGGATGGTCGATGCAAGCCACGACGGCGCCGTAAAAAGGAATTTTATTCGCAAAATTTACAAAGGTTTGTTTCAACTCCGCAAAGTCGCGGTAGTGGTCCATATGTTCCGGATCAATGTTGGTGATGACCGCCATCGTCGTCGAAAGCTTCATGAAGGAACCATCGGACTCATCCGCTTCGGCAACCAGAAATTCGCCTTTACCCAATTTTGCATTCGATCGAAAACTTTTGACGCGTCCGCCGATCACCAAGGTGGGATCGAGTTTTGCTTTATAAAGAATATGCGCAATGAGGGAAGTGGTTGTGGTTTTGCCATGGCTGCCTGCGACCGCAATGCCGTATTTCAAACGCATGAGTTCGGCCAACATTTCAGCCCGGGGAATGACTGGAATTCCCTTTTCTTGAGCAGCCGTCCATTCCGGATTACTCGGACGTATTGCTGAAGAAATCACCACCACTTGAGCGCCTTCCATGTGCGCGGGCTTATGTCCGTAAAAAATTTTCGCGCCTTTTTTGGCTAAGCGAAGGGTGATGGGAGACTTTTTTTGGTCGGAACCCGAAATTCTATATCCCAAAGTGAGCAAGACTTCTGCAATGCCGCTCATGCCGATGCCGCCGATGCCGATGAAATGAATATGTTGGTATTTTTTGAACATGCTGTTTAGGGACTAATTTAGTCTATTTTTGCTGCTTTGGGGTTTTTAATTTTGCATGTGAGTAACTTCTCAATTCAAAAAGCGCAAGAGGCTGCTTTAATTAATTCCGCATTTTTGGAGGATGAAGAGGGCCGCATTAGGTTTCGCTAAGCTTTGGGCTTTTTGGCGGATTTGCGCTAATTGTGCAGGATTATTCATTAAAATGCTTATTGCCTGGGCTAAAGCCTGGGGATTGAGGTCTGAATTCAAAATCATCTTTCCGGCACCTTGCGCTACGACCTCCTCGGCATTGAAGCGCTGATGATCATCGGCGGCAAAAGGATAAGGCACGAAAATGGCAGCTTTTCCTAAAATTTCGATTTCCGTTATCGTGCCCGCTCCTGCACGGCAGACGATTAAATCAGTCTTCGCGTAAAGTTCATGGATGTTATGGACAAAATCAAAAACCTCTGCGGAAATACCTTTTTCTTCGTAGGCTTTCTTCACGCTTTCGTAATCGGCTTTACCCGCTTGATGCTGGATCTTCAAATTGGGAAATTCTTTCACCAATATTTCCGCCGCTCCCACGACGGCTTGATTCACCGATCGCGCGCCTTGCGAGCCACCGAGAACCAATAAGGTAAATGTAGGGGCAGACCCCTGTGTCTGCCCGGACGAACACACAGGTTCGCCCCTACCGGAAATTTTCTCCAAAAAATTCCGCCTCACCGGATTTCCGCTCAACTCTACTTTTTTGGAAATGAAAAAAGACCGAGCCTTCTCAAAACAGATGAAGACATGGTCCACAAACTTTCCTAAAATCCGATTCGTCATTCCTGGAATGGAATTTTGATCGATGATAGCAGTGCGAATTCCCATGAAATGAGCCATAAGAGTCACCGGTCCCGAGGCATAACCTCCGATCCCAAAGACTAAGTCGGGTTTTTCTTTTTTAAGCAGAAGTCGGGATTTCCAAAGCGAGCCAGGAATTTGTACGAGACTCGTCAGGCGATCTCGAACGCCGCGTCCTTTAAGAGGTTTCACAGGGATGAATTCCAAACGGTAGCCATTCTTCGGGACAATGTCTTTTTCCATTCCATATTGGGTGCCCACGAATAGCACTTCTCGCTTTGACGCATCGCCCTTTAAAAACTCTTCGGCGAGTGCAATACCTGAATAAAGATGTCCGCCAGTTCCGCCTCCGGCAAAAAGGATTTTCATAGGGAAGTCCTAACGAATTTCAAGATTAGAAACAATGAGATCTTACAAAAACTCACCCAATGCCATTGCGATTTTCTGACACAACCCTAATCAAATTCCACCGATAATGTATTGAAGCACACTCATAAACGGATTCCATTTTATGATATCTTTATTACGTCTTTTAGTAACGGGTATGGCTGCTTTAATTGTCGCTTGTCGAAAAGAAACGACCCGTCCTCAAAATATAGATCCACCCCCCGAAAGAGATAGATTTATAAGAACCGATATTCTTCAATTTTTAAGTGGGAGGACACATGCGTCCCCTATAATCCATCCACCGACATCGGTCTTAACCCGTTCTCCTGGAGTTTTGAGAAGCTTTCAAGGCGTCTCCTACCTGGAATCCATGAGTGGTCAACTCGATACCGATATAGATGCTCCAGAAGTAAATCTGCAAACAGGGGCGGCCATTTTTTTAAGACAAGCTCATGCCAATATGACGGATGGGGGAATTAGTGAAGAGGCCATGACCTCACAATGGGAATTGCTTTATTACCTTAGCACGGTTTTAAAGCCTCCCGTTTTATTCGCGGAAGGCTTTCAACAAAATTTAAGTCAAGAGGACGTCAGGGGCTGGCTTCAGCAGAACGCCACTGTGCAGGATCGAAACTTACTCGATGGGCTGAGAGATACGGGCTTTCCACTCCATCCCAGTGAGGAGTTAAAACGCTTGGTGGTAAGGCTGAGGCCCGCTATCGTTTATTCTTATCTTTCCACCAATCCGCGAGTTTTACTCCATCGCGTGATGACTCCGCAGGAGGCCGAGCTTTCAGAAAGACATCGTGAATCGATGCTTGCAAGATGTGGTAATCGACCCGCTTTAGACAGATTAGCTTGTTACAGAAGTGAAGAAGGCTTTGTCATGCACCGGCGTGAAGATTGGGCGAGCCGCGAAATGTCCATCTATCATCGGAACAATCCCTCGGTGCCCATCGCGTTTATTTATGGGGCTGCCCACACTTTTTGCGATGACTTTACGAGAAGGGAAATGGGCCTTAAACTCGTATCCGTGTGGGCGACTGCCGCGTTTGATAATTCCGCTTTTCCAATTTGCAATCTTTAAGAATGAACCGACTTCGATCGCTGCGACAAATAATTCTTTTCGCTGGGCGTAGCGAGATCTGTTTTTGTTCCCGCCTGCGATGCAATATTCAACACGATTCCCATACACGCCGACATCACGATGAGAGAAGTTCCCCCATAACTAATAAAAGGCAGGGGTAAACCTTTCGTGGGGAGCAAGCCCATCACTACGCCAAAGTTAATTAAGGACTGAACGCCGATGAGGGAGATAATTCCCAGCGCCAGATACATGCCAAATAAATCTGGCGCTTGTAGAGCAGCTCTAAATCCGCGAATCAGTAAAATGATAAAAAGAGTGATGACCCCTAACACTCCGAACAATCCTAGTTCTTCACCCAAAACCGAAAGAATGAAATCGGTATGCGCGGCAGGCAAAAAGAATAACTTTTGTTTACCCTGACCCAAACCTGCGCCCCACAAACCTCCCACATTAAAACCAACATAAGATTGAATGATTTGAAATCCGGAGTCGCTCATGTGTGTCCAAGGATCCATAAAAGCCATGATGCGTTGCCGGCGATATTCTACAGAGAATACCAATAAATAAAGAGCGGGAATCGAAAGTAAAATTGCACCCGCAATGTAGGAAATCTTGGTTCCCCCCACAAAAAGCATAATCATGAGCACGACACCCAAGGTGAAAGTCGTGCCTAAATCCTTTTGAACTAAAATCAAACCCATCAACAAACCAGCGACTGCAATATGAGGCAAAACGCCGATGAAAAATTTTTCCATCTTCTCGCGTTTTTTCGCCAAGGAATAAGCCATGAATAAAATCAGAGAAAGTTTCACCAACTCGGAGGGTTGAAAAGTAAAACCCCCGATGTTCAACCAGCGGCGCGCACCGCCCGCTTTCACGCCGATTCCGGGGATTGCAACCAAAATACAAAGAAAAATGCTGAGCGCCATTAAGGGATAAACCAATTTCCAATATTTATGATAATCGATCTTCATCATCGTGAAGAGCATGCCAATAGAGATGAGTGCAAAAACGACCTCGCGTTTCAAGAAATAATAGGCATCTTGATATTTAACATTCGCGTTGATGGCAGAGGCCGAATAGACCATCAGGGTTCCTGTCAAAATGAGAAGAATGACCGCGGTGAGCAGGAAATAATCGTTTTTTCTTTCCATCATAGACTCCTGACCCATTTTTGGAACTCGTCACCACGATGTTTGTAATCGCGGAACATGTCAAAACTCGAACAGGCGGGCGAAAGCAGAACTGTATCTCCGCTTTGCGCCATTTCTCTAGATTTTAAAACCGCTTGCTGCATGGAATCTGCTTCCTGCAAAGCTACAGTTCCTTCCAAGGCTTTGCGAATCAAGGGCGTGGCTTCGCCGATTAATACGATACCGCGACATTTATTTTTTATCAAAGCCCGCAAGATTTGATAATCGCCGCCTTTATCTTTGCCCCCGAGTATTAAAACGACGGGATCTTCAAAACTCGCAAGCGACATGACGACCGCTCCCACATTGGTACCCTTGGAATCATCATAATATTGAACGCCGTCAAACTCCCTGACAAATTCCAAACGATGCGGAAGTGCCTTGAATTCTTGCAAGGTTTTTTCGATGATCTCATGAGGAATACCAGCAATTTCTGCCACCGCAATCGCTGCCATCATATTTTCAATATTGTGCAAACCTTTTAAACTCGCATTTTTGAGACAATAGCTTCGGCTAGTCCCCGAAATTTGAGAAACTAAACTCTCGGTGGTGTCCCAATAAATTCCCTTCACATGTTCGGTCGAGCTAAAAGGAATTTTCTGACAAGTTGCACCTTCAACCGCTTTCAAAACATGCACGTCATTCGGATTATAAATCAGAAAATCTTTGTCTGTCTGATTTTTCCAAATCTTTGCTTTAGCGGCGATATATCCAGCCATGTTTTTGTGTCGCTCAAAATGATCATCGGTAATATTTAAAATAAGAGAAATGTGCGGATGAAAATTTTCGGTGGTTTCCAACTGATAGCTACTGACTTCCAAAATATTCCAATCGGGTTCAGCATTCTCTTCGATAAGCTTGATCCAGGGCGTACCCAGGTTTCCGCCTAGATTAATCTGAAGCCCTGCATTTTTGAAAAAAGCACCTA
>CAZKUY010000002.1:20147-186530 GCA_964556135.1 uncultured Pseudomonadota bacterium | reverse complement strand
CCTAGCACCAAAATGGTTTTGTCTTTAATATCCATTATCGAAGCTTTAACGTCGCCAATGACATGATCGCTAAAATCCCACTGATGATCCAAAATCGCACAATGACTTTAGGCTCCGCCCAACCTTTTAATTCAAAATGATGATGGATAGGAGCCATGCGAAAAATTCTTTTCCCGGTGAGTTTAAATGAAATGACTTGAGTGATGACGGAAAGAGTTTCCAAAACAAAAATTCCGCCCACCACGATCAACAGCAATTCATTTTTAGTAATTAAGGCGACGAGTCCTAAAACTCCTCCCAAAGAGAGAGAACCCACATCGCCCATGAAAATTTCAGCGGGATGCGAATTATACCAAAGAAATCCTACGACGGCGCCGGTCACAGCTGCACAAAACACCGAAACTTCGCCAGCGCCAGGAACCGAAGCCACCTGCAAGTAATCCGCAATTTTTACATTTCCTGCTATATAGGCAAAAAGGCCATAAGTTCCAAAGGCTGTAATACTAGGCACTGAAACAAGTCCATCCAAGCCATCGGTTAAATTCACCGCATTCGAAGTGCCGACCATGACGAGCATCATGAAAGGAATGTAATACCATCCTAAATCGGGATGGAAATTCTTCAAGAAAGGCACATACAAATGTGTGTCGAAATTTAATTCCGTGATCATGAAATAAGCAGCTAAGCCCGAGAAAGTAAATTGGAGGAGAAGTTTATAGCGACCTTTCAGACCTTGATTATCCTTCTTAATCTGCTTTTTATAATCATCGATGAAACCAATCACTCCGAAAGCAGCAAAAATAGAAATGCAAAGCCAAGTAAATCCATTCGTAAGATTGCCCCACAAAAGAGTCGAAACAATTGCTGCAAGTAAGATCAGTACACCGCCCATAGTCGGAGTACCTTTTTTGATTTTATGATGTTCGGGACCTTCACCGCGAATGTATTGGCCCAGTTGTTTTTCGGATAAAAATCGGATGAGGGGTTTTCCAAAGATGAAATAAATAATCATTGCGGTCATGAAAGCCGCAAAACTACGAAAGCTGATATACTTAAAGACATTGAAGAGCTGAAACTCTTGCGCCAATGGGTACAAAAATTGATAAAGCATGTTTCCCCTTTAAAATTAGAACTTTTCCTTAATGAGCTCTGTCACTTTTTCCATCTTTGCACCGCGCGAACCTTTTACCAAAACGATTCTGCTTTCAGGCACCCATGACAAAATTTTCTCTCGTGCCTCTTCTTGGGAAGATGTCGCAAAGCATGATTCTGCGGGCATGCCAGCAGTGATTGCCGCTTCCACCATTTGTTTAGAAAAAGGTCCCACCGATATCAGTTTATGGATTCCATTTTTTGCGACGGCCTCTCCCACGATGCGATGACCCTCTTCTGCAAAATCTCCGAGCTCTCTCATTTCACCTAAAATCGCCAAGGCCGCTTGGTCCTTTTTGGAAGACGCTACAATTTCTAAAGCCGCCATCATCGAAGAAGGATTGGCATTGTAACAATCATTCAAAATCCTTAAATCTTTTTTGAGCTCAATCCATTCCATCCGCATCGCACGGCCTTGATAAGCCGCTAAAGTTTTTTTCATTTTTACAGGATCTAAACCCAAAGCAAAGCCCACCGACAAGGCGGCCAAGGCATTCTTCACATTCGCCATACCTTGTACCGGCAAATCAAAAGAATACTTCTTCGTACGAAAACTTACTTCCAAGTGGATGCCCTTTTCATTGGTTTCATGATGCAGGCACAAAATATCTGCAGCTTTTTCAATTCCAAAACTAATTTTGTAAGCTCGGGTCGGCATTTGAGGAATATAAGCATCATCCGCATTGATCAGCGCTAAAGCCCCAGAAGGCATTTTTTCAAACATCTCTCCATTCGACTTTGCGACGCCTTCTAAATTTTTCATTTTCTCTACATGCTCAAAGCCCGTATTGGTGAGTAAACCCACCGTCGGCTCGGCGATTTCTGTGAGACGCGCCATTTCCCCAAAATCGTTCATCCCCATTTCGATCACAGCGGCTTCGATGCCTTCTTCTAATTTGAGCAGCATTTTAGGAACACCGATGAGGTTATTCAAATTTCCCTCAGTCGATAAAGTTTTGTATTGGGAGGATAAAACGGCTGCGGCCATGTCTTTCGTGCTAGTTTTGCCGTTGCTGCCGCCAATGCCTACCAAGGGAATGCTAAATTTCCTTCGCCAAGCCCGCGCAATATTACCAAAGGCATATAAAGTATCTTTCACCGCTAAAGTCGGTACCTTAAGCTCTTCCAAGTCTTTTGCACTGACTCGATCTTTTTGGAGGATGATGCCCGCGGCACCTTTGGCTAAAACTTCATGCATATAATGATGCGCGTCAAAATTTTCGCCGATTAAGCAAAGGAAAAAATCCCCTTTTTGAATACTTCGGCTATCGGTTGAAATGGAATGAACAATTTCATCTAAACTTCCCTGAAGAAGTTCCGCCTGCGTCGCTTCGATGATTTCTGCTATGCTTAATTTCAAGACAAAAACTCCCTTGCTACTTCACGATCGTCAAAATGAATTTTTTGTTTTCCCAAAATTTGATAATCTTCATGACCTTTTCCAGCAATCAAAATGACATCGCCCGGATTCGCTTTTGAAAACGCAAGCTCTATGCCTTTTTTTCGATCCGCTTCCACCCAAAAATTCTTATTTTCTAGGAAACCTACGCTCATTAAACCCTCCTTCACTTCTTCAATAATCATGAGAGGATTTTCACTTCGAGGATTATCGCTGGTAAGCACCGCTAGATTTGAAAGTTTCGCCACCTGCGCGCCCATTAATGGACGCTTCGTTTTATCGCGATCCCCACCACAACCAAAGACGGTAATCACTTTTGCAGAAGTCTGCCCTTCTTTGAGGACTTTGCGCAAGGTTTCAAGAACATTTTTTAAAGCATCTGGGGTATGGGCATAATCGACAAAAACATGAAGGTTTTTTTTATTTTCAATGCGTTCCATGCGGCCAGGCACTTGTTGAAATTCATTCAATGCCTTTTCAATTTTCGAGAGGGGAATATGAAATGCCAAGCCCGTTGCCACAGCGGCGAGCAAGTTAGAAAGATTAAACTCTCCCAAAAGGGGGCTACGTAACATCACAATCCCTTGAGGTGTTTGCACCTTCGCTTCAATTCCATGAATACTGATGTAATGGGACACGCTGAAAACCTCTGCATCCATATTCGAAAGCGAAAAACCCAAGACCGGAATTTTCATTTCACTTTTTAATCTTCTCACATTCTCATCGTCTAAATTCAATACAGCTACTTTTTCTGCTTTTGGACTTTGCGGCAGCAGTTCCCGGAAAAGCCTGGCCTTGGCAGCAAAATAACTTTGCAAATTTTTATGATAATCCAAATGGTCGGGAGTGAGATTGGTAAAAATGGCCACGTCGAATTCAATACCATCCACTCGATGTTGATCGATCGCATGCGAAGATACTTCCATGACGAGTGCATCCGAAACTTCTTTTATTCTTTCAGAAAGGAATAAATCTAAGTCTAAAGATTCAGGCGTCGTATGACTCGAAGGAAACACTTTTTCTTGGTGGCGGAAATTAATCGTCCCTATCACCGTGGGAGAATAGCCTGCTTCCAAAAACAAGGCCTCAATTAAATAGGAAAGAGTGGTCTTTCCATTCGTACCTGTAATTCCCACCGTTTTCATCGCATGACTGGGCGCTGCATAAAATTTTTTTGAAAGTTGGGCTAAAGCTTTACGTGAATCTTTGACTTGAAAAAACAAAACCTGCTTTGAGTCGGAATATTCAGGCGGAATTTTTTCGCAGAGAACCGCTTGAGCCCCTTGAGCGATCGCTTGAGAAATAAAAGCATGACCATCTATTTGCACGCCGCGAATTGCAACGAAAAGACAGCCCGCACTTACTTTTCTGGAATCGTAAGCGATTTGTGACACATCCAGATTCTGAGCCACAAAATCTGGAAAGCACTCAATATCATGAAGGAGTTTTTCAATTTGCATGATATTTAAGTCGATGAAGGAGGTTTAAAGAATAATTTCACTTCTGAGCCAGCCTTGACGATCTCACCTGCAGCAGGCTTCTGTTCGCTACAAAGCCCCGATCCCTCCACGGTGAGTTTAACATCCTGGCTATCCCAAGTTTTCAATACTTCTCGCAGTGGTTTTCCAGCCCAGTTAGGAACTTTATACATTCCGGGCTCTACTTCCATAAGTTCCGTGGGGATTAAAACGACGGGTTCTTCTTCCACAACATTATCCCCGCCTTTCTCTTTAGATTTAATTTTCTTATCTTCTTTTGCTTTTTTATCTTTTTCGAGCTTTGCCAGTTTTGCTTCTTTTAATTTATCTTCTTTGCTGAGCTTAGTGGGTTTACTCTCTGGGCTTTTATCGTCCTTAGTCAAGATGACGGGACCTTTATTCATCATGGGGGGAACCCTTAAATAGGGCAGCACTTTTCTCACAATTTCTCGGAACGCAGGCGCCGCTACTACACCTCCATAATGACTTCCTCGCGGTTCATTGATCGAAACTAAAACGGTAATTCGAGGATCATCTGCGGGCGCAATTCCGACAAAACTTCCCACATATTTATTCGAAGAATATCCTTTTTTGCCTTCTTCGACTTTTTGAGCGGTTCCTGTTTTTCCGGCGGTTCCGTATTCCTCTACCTGAGCGGCCGTTCCCGTTCCACCCTTCTGCACGACCAGTTTCAGCATTTCTACTACTTTTCGAGCATTACTTTCGCTTAAAACTTTTCTCGTAATTTGCGGATGGTTTTCCTTTACAATAACACCCTTCGCATCGGTGATCTCTTTCACAATGAAAGGCTTCATCAAATAGCCACCATTTGCAATGGCAGAATAGGCAGCTACCAATTGGACGGGCGTCACTGAAATGCCTTGGCCAAAAGAAATGGTGCTCATTTGAAGAATGGACCAATTTTTGGGTGAAGACATAATGCCACTCACTTCACCCGGTAGATCAATTCCCGTTTTCCCACCAAAGCCAAAATCCTGGATGGTTTTAGAAAAAGCATCTTTACCTATATATTGAGCAATCTTAAGTGAACCAATATTGCTGGAAACCTGGATGATCTCAGGCAAAGTCATCAAACCGTAATGGCCGTGATCATCATTGATGGTAAATTTATCAATTTTATAAGCACCGCCTTCGCAGTCGAACTTTTTATTCAAGTCGACTTTTCCACTCTCCAAAGCAGCCGCCACCGTAATCGCTTTAAAAATACTGCCAGGTTCAAAACTATCGGTGACTACTCTATTTTTTGAATGTCCAATATCAAACTCACTATATTGATTCGGGTCAAAGTCAGGATAGGAAGCCATCCCCATGATTTCGCCTGTGCGGCTATTCATCACGACCGCAATACCGCTCTTGGCTTGGTTCTTATCAACCGCCGCCGCGAGCTCTTTCTCGAGAATAAATTGAACCGTCTTGTCTAAGGTCAACTTAACACTGTGGGTATTTTCTAAATCGTGAAAGGTGTTTGGCACATAACTTTGGCCACGTGCATCTTGATCCACCACCACCGGTTCGGCACTCGATTTAAGATAGCGATCGTAGAATAATTCCAAGCCGCCCAGAGCCATAGAATCCAAACCTACAGCACCAAGCACCGTTGCAGCCAATTTTCTGTTTGGATAAAATCGTTTGTACTCTTTGATCATATCCAGACCTTCTTTGCGAATGGCCTGAACTTTTTCGGATTCTTCGGCAGTAATGCGACGTTTCAACCAGACGAAACGCTTATCCTTACTTAATATTTTATCGAGTTTTTCTCGGTCCATTCCCAAAGCGAGCGCAAGTTTTTGAACAAAATCATTGTCTGAGCTCAAGACTCTTGGATTGGCAAAAATAGAATCTACTTTTACGTCAATCGCCAGCTCTTCGCCATTCACGTCATAGATGTTGCCGCGTTTGGGAGCGAGAGTTACCTTTTTTTGGTATTGGGCTTGCGCAAGACGTGTGAGCTTACTGTTGTCGGTAAGATGAAGGGAAAAAGTTCGACCAATGACGACAATGTAAAAAAGCAGGCAAAAGAAGGCGATGAATAAAATTCGGAATTTTACCCTTCGTTCAGAAAAAAAACGAGGTGGAGCTTTCTTGAGAGGAGTCCACATGAAATTAGCTCTAAGGCTTTAAGTAAATAGTAAATAGTTAAAGGCGACTTATACCTAGAAAAACGAAAACTGCGTTGTTATTCCCGGCATGAAACTTGTCCTTCGACGAGTTTTCATCTTTTGGAGGATACGGTGCTTGTGCTTGCGCTCGCAACTTTCAAAATACTTTTGCCTTCAGTTTTTTTCGCAGTTTTTAAAGTGTTTTCTTTTTTAGACTTTTCAATACTTTTAGTTTTTAGATCGGTGGGACGACTGGCCACTTTGGCGGGAACTTTAGCAGGGGTTTTTGCAACAAGCTTCGCCGCTTTCACTTCATTTACTTCTTTAGGTGCCACCCATTGATTCAATATCTGATTTTTTTGTGGAAGATCCATTTGGAAGGATTGATGAGCCATCGTCTCCAAACGAACCGGAGATCTCAATATAGCTGCTTCCAAAGTAAGCTTTTTATTTTCTTCAATTAATTTTTCTTTCAAAGCCAAGGATCGATTGATGTCGTAACCAATGTTGACCACTTGAATGCGTGACCAAATGTAAAAGAGTGAACAAATGAAGGCGAGCAGGATCAAAAAGAAAATATATTTAAATGCGACGCCTTGCGCCCGGCTCACTTTCGTAAAGCCTTGTCGCTTTTTCGCATTCGATGCATTGATCCATATGGATGATGAATTCGCCGCCTGCATAAACTCTCCCCTACTTCCTCTCCGCTACTCTTAACTTTGCGCTTCTGGACCTTGGATTTACCGCCACTTCTTCCTCAGAAGCTTCGATAGGTTTCTTTGTCAGCACTCGAAAATCTTCTCTCTCCCTCAAGCGCCACTTTGCTATTCGATCTTCTAAAGAATGGAAGCTAATCACTTGAAGCCTTCCACCTTGCCTTAAAAAACTAAAATCTGAATTTAAAAACTTTTCTAAATGATCGAGCTCCCCATTCACTACAATTCGAAGCGCTTGAAACACTCGCGTTGCCGGATGAATTCGCGAGGCCTGCTTTTTGAACTGAGGAGGCACCGCTCGATCAATCACATCTGCTAAATCTTTTGTATATAAGAACGGTTGTTCACGGCGAAAAGTCACAATCGCTCGTGCGATTCGCCGTGAAAACCGTTCTTCCCCAAACTTTTGAAAGAACTCGATTAATTCTTCTTCGGAGTTTTCATTCACCACATCAGAAGCTTTGAGCGAATCTTCATCACTCGTGTCCATACGCATATCGAGGGGGCCTGATCTTGCAAAACTAAAGCCCCGCTCCGCTTCATCTAACTGAAAACTCGAAACCCCTAAATCAACGAGCACTCCATCTACTTTTTCAATCCTCAAATTCTGAAGGATGGACGAAATATTCGAGAAGACATCATGCACAAAATGAATCTGCTTCTCGTATTTCTGCAGCCTTTTTTTTGCGCGCTCCAAAGTCTGCAAGTCGCGATCAATCGCGATATACTTTCCTTCAGATCCTATGCTTTCCAAAAAAGCTTCTGCATGTCCGCCACCACCCACCGTGCCATCGACGATACAGGCGCCGGGCTTTGCTTCCATCCATTCTAAAACTTCTTTTAAAAGAACTGGTTGATGTTCAAGTTCTGTCATTCAAAAATCAAATCTAGTGCCAGGTTCTCCAGTCGGAACGGAAAGCAAGCACCGCTTCTGGCACGGTTTCAAAATTTTCCACGGAATCAGTCACGCCCATGAATCGAAAAATACTTTTGGTGTAGGAATTCATTCCCGCAAACTTCAAATCGCCCGAATATCTTTTTAATTTCATGATCGCGTTAATCAAAGGATGAATACTGGGATAATGCACATGCTCCACGCCTTGAAAATTCAAAACCATTTTCGTTTGATGTTTGTGCAATAAAGAAATCAGCGTTTTACCCACTTGATCGATTTCTTGAGGACCCAACTCCCCTTCCAAATTGATCACCGCGACATCTTCGTAGCTTTGCATGTTCAACATAACTACATCCCCAAATTTGCGAGTTCTTCGATGGACTCGGCGATTTTTTCCTGCGATTTTTCAAATTCTTTCAGCCAATGATTCTTGGCCCAGATCTCAATCCTTTTAACCATTCCCACAAAAACCACTTCACGTTCGATCCCTGCATATTCCCGAAGTGGCGGCGGAATCAGTGTCCTTCCTTGCTTATCGATCGGACATTCACTTGCCGCTGAAATGAAAGCCCTTTGAAAGGCTCGAACTTCAGCTTTAAACTGAGGAAGCGCTGAAACTTTTTCTTCAATCAGCTGCCATTCCTTGTAGGGGTAAGCCCATAAACAACCGTCGAAATTCGTGATGATCAGACGGTCATCGTAATTGGTTGAAAGCACTTCTCGAAACTTAGAGGGGACCGAAATGCGTCCCTTCGTATCGATTGTGTTTTCGAACCTACCCCTAAACATTTTTTCCTCAATTTTCTGTGAATGAGTGGATTCCCCAATCCCTCATCCTTCCTGAACCCATAAGTAAATGGGATAAGTTTTGCCACTTTCTCCCACTTTATGGGTAGATTAAACCACTTGATAAAAAGAGTCAATAGACAGACGAGAAAATAGCTAAATTTAATGTATTGATTTTAAAAGGGAATGTTTCTTCAGATGAAATGAAGACATAAATGGCGAAGTTTCGTCATTTACCACTTGAAAGGACTAAGTTTGTACAGATTAAGGCGCCCCCAAAAAAGTCATTTGGAATGACTCTCTCAGTATGCCCCAAGTCTTTTAGAGATTGTGAGTTTAAAGAATTGCTAACGATACAGGGTCGCATAGCTCCAATAATTCCGCAGAACCAAGCGAACATAGAGGGTAGTTTCAGAGAAGGGAATTTCTTCGATGTACTCATCGGGCGCTAAGCCACCAAATTGAGCTCTCCATTGAGGGGGTCGTCCCGGACCTGCATTATATCCCGCAATGGCATCCACCCAATTGCCGCCAAAGCGATTGAGCAAGAAAGAAAGTTCTGCGGATCCGAGCTCAATATTCTTTTCTGGATCGAATAAATCACCCATGGAAATTCCTGCGGCTTTGGCTCGCCCCCGCGCAGTCGCCGGCAACATTTGCATCAAGCCTTGGGCATTGGCAGATGACACAATCCAAGGCTGAAAAGCGGATTCTTGACGCATCAAACCCACGACAAAATAAGGAGAAAGAGAAAACTCTTTCGCACGGCGAGTCACTTCGGAACGATAGGCAAAAGGAAATTGGAAGGTATTGCGATAATCTTCCGCTTCCGCTGTTGTCGCAAAAATATCTTTCACTTTATCCCAATAGCGCTGCGCCAACCACACCGGTAAAAAATAAGCTTCGGTTTTTTTTGAGGCTTCTAAAATTTTAAAAAGATTCGCAGGTTGATTGGCATTTTGATCTAAAGCCGCGGCCAATTCTTGATTGGAATATTTCCCCATGTCCGCGCGATAAAGTGCTTCTGCTTTATTCCAATGATAGTTCCAGGCAGCTTCTTTTTCTCCGCCACTGGCACCCTGTAAAGAGGGAGTTGCATTCTTTTTCCACTCATTTGGCACTTCAGGCACTTCGGAAATTTCATTCGAATTCTTCAATTTCTTCAAGGCCATGAAAGAGTAATAACTAAAGGGCGCACGAGTCGAGGCTTGCTTGAAGTAATTTTGCGCTTGAGCATTGTCGCCTTGGTTTTGGTAAGTGCGCGCCAGCCAATAAAGGCCTCGGGCTTGTGTGGGAAGATCTGTTTTTCCTTTGCTCAGTTCCTCAAAAAATAATTTTGCGTTTTGCCAATCTTTTCTTTCATAAGCATTCCAAGCCACAGCCCATAGCCCTCGATCGCGGTAATTACCACCCGCGTAACTTTGATAAAGTATTTGGGCTCTGCTTTGCGCCTCAGCGATACGACCTGCTGATAATTCCATCTTAATAACTGTCGCTAAACCTTCCGAAGCTTCCACTGTTCCGGGATAGCGCTGATGCAGCTCTAAAAAAGTCTGCTTCGCAAGCGAGTCTTGGCCAGACTTATCATAACTTAAGCCCAAATAATAAAGCGCCTCTTTCTGAGAGTTCGTGGAAAGAACAACAGCCGCTTCGCTGTAGCGTTTTAAAAAATAGAGGGCTTTGCCTTTCGCCAATGTATCTGCGCTAGGGCCAGCGGCATTAAAAGCCTGAACCGCCGAAGCATAATTTTTATTTTTCAAAAAGCGATCGCCACGAATTGCTTGTTCCTCTGGGCTTAGGGAAAGTCCTGCCGCTTGCAAAGCAGACAGCGCTAACTCCGCTTCATCCACAAAGGGATATTGCACCGCGACTTCCCTGAAATGCTTCAAGGCCAAATCTTTTTCCCCCGAGGCTTGCCCCGCAAGGGCCTGAGCGTAAGTCGCTTCACCCTTTCCCGCGTCATTCATTTTCGAAAGATTTTCTGGCACCCATTTTTTCACTTTTTCATTTTCGCCCTTTCGCTGAAGAGCCAAAGCCAAGGGACCATAAGCGGCTGGGGCAAAAATACTTTGCGTTTCATGGTTAATAAGTTCTTCCAATAAAGGGATGGCTTCGTTCTCTTTACCCGTCTCGTAGAGAGCGCTTCCGAGCGCCCATAAATAATAATCCCGAAGCGGAGAATTTTTAGCAATCGATGCTTGCCTAAGAGAGGAAGCCGCCGACACGTAGTCTTTTTTCACAAAGGATTCATATCCAGATTTT
Source organism: uncultured Pseudomonadota bacterium (assembly GCA_964556135.1). Classification (GTDB taxonomy): domain Bacteria; phylum UBA10199; class UBA10199; order JADFYH01; family JADFYH01; genus CAYPXN01. Next base: position 175,722 of record CAZKUY010000002.1, on the reverse strand, counting down.
AAATCAGCGTGAGCAATGAGAGGGGATAAAGATAAAGAAAGAAGAGAAAAGCTAAAAAGAATTTTTTTCATAATGAAAAAGTATTGTAATCGAGGGCTTTCTTCAAGCACGAATCGGGTATTTTAAAAATATTAGAAATTACTTAATTATCTTCAATTGGATAAAGTAAATTTTCTTTGAGACACTCCGGCACTTCAAAGCCATCGCTTTTCTTGGCAAGCCTCATCCACTCAATGATTTGATCAATCTTTTCGGGATTAGAAATTTTCTTGAGATGAAAACCTTTACTGCCTTTGAAAACGCGCAAACAATGAAAGTTCTCACATTCGGCAAAGCAGCTGTGAAGTTCAAAGCTACTGGTCTTGCGCATCCAGCCTTCTTTGAGCTTTTCTTTGTATTCTTTTTCGATACTTTCAGGCGAGGCAAAAACGCCTTCTCCAGGACTGTCCCGAAGGCAGGATTTACAGGCTAAGATTTTCAGTGATCCTGCCATGAAACTAATAAATCACTTTATTTAAGGGATATTCCACAATGCCTTCAGCGCCCGCGCGCTTTAAGGTAGGGATGATTTCACGAACTTTCTTTTCATCCACAATGATTTCCAAAGCGACCCAATTAGAATCCCCTTGTTCAGAAATAGTAGGGGTATGAAGAGCAGGAAGAGATTGAATGATTTCTTGAAGATTGGCCTTAGGCGCATTCATCTTCAAACCCACTTTGGTTTCAGCAGCTAGAGCGCCGTGCAGCATCATCGCAATATTTTCAATTTTTTGACGCTTCCACATGTCTTGCCACGATTTTTTATTGGCAATCAAGACCGTGACGGATTCTAAAATGGATTCAACGATTTTAAGGTTGTTGGCTTTTAAGGAAGAGCCTGTTTCCGTAAGTTCCACAATGGCATCCGCCAAAAGAGGAGGCTTCACTTCCGTCGCACCCCAGGAAAATTCCACTTCAGCTTTTACGCCTTTTTCTTCGAGATATCTTTTCGTATATTGAACTAATTCTGTCGAAACACGCTTGCCTTCTAAATCTTTTGAAGAAGTAATTTTGGAATCATTGGGCACCGCAATTACCCAGCGAATGGGATTTAAAGTGGCTTTGGAATATCGGAGCTCGCAAACTTCATGCACATCCGAATTATTTTCCATCACCCAATCACGACCGCATAAGCCCACATCCAAAACACCTTGTTCCACATAGCGACTCATTTCTTGGGAGCGAATCAATAAACCCGAAAGTTCAGGATCATCGATCGAAGGAACATAAGCTCGGGATCCAATATTGATTCCCCAACCTGCCTTTTTAAAAAGACGGAAAGTGGATTCTTGAAGTGAGCCTTTGGGCAGGCCTAATTTTAATACATTCGACATAGATTACCTTTCCCCCTTTACCTGCGATTTCCTGGTAAAGAGGAACTGGCAAGGGGAAGCTGCTCAAAATCATATAGCTCCTCAGATTGCAAAGGTTTTTTTATTGGGTTCGTAGGTAGAATTCGCTAGGAATCTATTATGGAAAAAGGATTTAAAGAGCTTCAACTTTCAGCCAAAAGCGCTTTTCTATTTTATGCCGCGCTGATGTTGGTTTATTTTTTTGCGGGTTCCTTTTTTCAAGTCAGTCTCGGATTGCTCGGAATTTTCCTCAATCAAATTCTATTGATAGGACTACCTGTTGCCCTACTGGCCTACGTGAAAGATTGCGATTTACTCGATTGGCCCTGCTGGTCCTGGCCAGGGATTTTTCCTCTCTTTATAACTCTTCTCTCTATCCTCGCCTTAACTTTTGGAATCGATCAACTGATCGCGCTTCAAGATAAATATTTTCCCCCTCCTCTTTTCATCGAGGAATTTTTTAAGGAACTCACTGCCGTTCGATCGACGCCGGAAGGCATCGCCAAGGTCATTGCACTCGCCATCACACCTGCATTTTGCGAAGAAATTTTCTTTAGAGGATTGCTGCTCCCGAGTTGGTCGAAAAAATTTGGTTGGCTCTTAGGAAACATCTTTACCAGTCTCGCTTTTGCCTTAGCTCATGGTAATTTACTCTATTTTCACTTCTACTTTATTTTGGGTTTTTTCATGGGAGTTTTGATGAAATGGAAGAATTCTCTTTGGCTGCCGATTCTGGCGCATTTCACCAATAATGCCTGGGCCTTGTTTTTAGGACATTAATGCTGAGTCTAGTGCATTTTCGGGATGAGAAAAAAGCTTCTGTTTCACTTGCTCTTCCGCAAAATAAGAAGAACGTACAAAGGGCCCACTTGCCACATGAGGAAAACCTAAAGATTTTGCAATGCGACCGATTTCTTCAAATTCTTGGGGAGTATAATAGCGAGCAATCGGAAGATGTTGAGTGCTAGGCGCAAGGTATTGACCCACTGTCAAAACATCGCAGTCCGCTTGATCCCGCAGGTCTTTTAAGGTTTGGATAATTTCTTCCCACTCTTCTCCTAAACCCAACATAATTCCTGACTTATTTTGCAGGCCAAATTTCTTAGCTTCGCTCAATACTAAAAGGGAGCGTTCATAATTGGCTTGGGGACGCACGGTTTTCTGTAAGCGTGGCACGGTTTCTAAATTATGGTTTAAAATATCAGGACCCGCTTCAAAAACACGTTTCAAAGATTTTAGGTCACCTTTAAAATCAGGAATTAAAACTTCCAAAACTAAATTGGGATCCTGTTTCTTCACCAACTCAATCGTGCGTGCAAAAATTTCAGATCCACCATCCGGCAAATCATCACGATCGACCGACGTGATGACAATATGTCGCAGACCCAATTGCGCCACCGCTCTACCGACGCGTTCTGGCTCTTGCCAATCGGTGATTTTAGGCTTTCCCGTTTTTACCGCGCAAAAACCGCAAGAGCGCGTGCAAGTGTCTCCCAAGATCATGATGGTGGCAGAACGTTTATTCCAGCATTCGCCAATATTGGGGCACTGCGCTTCTTCACAAACCGTATGCAAGCCAGAGTTTCGGAGTAAATCCTTCAACTCCGTGTAATTTTTTCCGGCAGGAATTTTGGCTTTCAGCCATACGGGTTTCATAATTACACCACTATCTCAAAGGGAAAATGTTCCAAGCTTTTTTTCAACTCCTCCACAAAGGCAATCGCGTCGGCCCCATCTAAAGGACGATGATCGAAGGAAAGATCCACACTGGCAATATGACGAATCTTAATTTCATCCCCGACGACCCAGGCCTTTTTAGAAATTCGATTCAAAGCCACAATGGCCACCATGGGCAGGGGAATGATTTGATAACAACGCGTTCCACCGACAGCGCCAGGATTATTCACTACAAAAGTCGCGCCTGTGAGTTCATCCACTGAAAGTTTTCCATCTTTCGCCTTTTTTTCTAACTCGCTGAGAGCTTGAGAAAGTTGAATGAAACTTTTTTGCCCCGCCTCTTTCACCACCGGCGTAAATAAACCTTGGGAACTTGCCACGGCAAAACCCAAATGAATGGAAGCATGATGAACGACATAGCCTTTCCCATTTTCTTCACCGTAGCTGGAATTAAACCTAGGAAATTTCTTCAAAGCTTCTCTCACCGCATATAGAAAAAAATGAAAGGGGCTTAATTTCGATTGGTGTTTCGTCTGAAAGGCTGGCGCATGCATCATGCAATATTCCCAAATTTCACTCATATCCACATCCACGGAAGTCGCGGCTTGAGGAATCTGCTCTTGGCTTTTTTTCATGTGTTGGGCAATGCGTTGGCGGATGGGAGAAAGAAATTCCTTTTCCCCTTTTGTTTCCGTTTTCTCTCCAGGAGATTTCTTTTCTAAAAATTTTAAAATATCTTCTTTGGTTAAACGTCCTTTTGGATCGGAGCGCGGAATGGAATCTAATTGTTCATTGGAGAGTGTATGCTCCTTGGCAAGATTTCGGATGAGTGGGGAATAGTTATTTTTTGACGCACTAGAAGCTTGCAAGGGTTCCGCTTGTTTGACTTCAATGGTTTCGACCGTTTTTGCAGGATGTGCAATCGCGGCATCCACAGATAAGCCTAAACCTAGCAAGGCGTAACGCTGACCGTCTTCTTCCGATACTTCGAATAAAGCAATAGGCGCACCCACTTCTTTACTCTCATTTTCATCCGCCATTATTTTTTCGAGCTTGCCTTTGAAGGGAGATTCATAGGTGAAAACCGCTTTTTCAGTTTCCAATTCGACGAGCGGATCTTTTTCTTCAAGGATGTCGCCCACTTTTTTAAGCCACTTTACCACCACTCCTTCACGAATGGTTTCACCGGGTTTGGGCATTGTAAGATAAAGTTTCATTGGGCTCCAATTTCAAAGGAAGATTTTAATATTCCATTAATTTTTTTGCTGATTCTAGAATATTTTGCAGACTCGGCAAATAGGCATCTTCCAAAATGGGTGACGTAGGCACAGGAGTAAACTGAGCACCGATTCTCACCGGAGGCGCGGCTAAACAATCAAAGGCTTTTTCGCAAATAATACTGACCAACTCTCCACCCACACCTCCGCGCGTTGCGGCTTCATGCAAAATAATGACGCGGTTGGTTTTTCGAAACGAAGTCAGCATAGCTTCTTCATCCAACGGCGTCAGCGACCTTAAATCCACAACTTCAAGTGAGATATTTTCTTTTTCTAAATGCTTGGCTGCCGCTAAGGCAAGATGCACCATGCTACCGTAAGTGATCACACTGATATCTTTCCCTTCACGTTTGATATCCGCTTTTCCCAAAGGAAGCACATAGTCACCTTCTGGAACTTCCCCTTTGATTTCCCAATAAAGCTTTTTCTCTTCAAAATAAATGACCGGATCCGGATCACGAATGGCAGCAATCAAAAGTCCCTTCGCTTCAGCCGGCGTCGAAGGACAAACAATTTTCAATCCAGGCACGTGAAAATACCAAGCTTCATCGCACTTCGAATGAAAATTTCCGATGCGCATTCCGCCGCCGTGTGGAGCACGAATGGTGAAAGGAAGATTTACATCGAAGCGAAATTTATAATTAGCAGCATAATCGACAATTTGGCTAAAAGCCGTGGTCATGAAATCGGAAAATTGAATTTCGGGAACCGGCCGCAAACCTCGAATGGAAGCGCCTATCGCCTCTCCAATAATTGCGGCTTCTGAGAGTGGCGTATTGCGAACTCGTTTTGCACCGAACTCTTCGAGCAGACCCTTGGTAATTCCAAAAACGCCTCCATAAGCAGCGACATCTTCTCCAAAAATATAGACGCGTTCATCCTGCCTCATCTCAGTGGCAAGTGCGTCACGAATAGCTTCTCCGTAAGTCATGATCATTCGCTATACACTCCCTTCCGTAAATCTTCTGCAAGGGGGAGAGCTTGACCGGCAGCCCAACTAATGGCTTCATTCATTTCTTTTTTTAAATTTTCTTTGAGCGACTTTTCTTTCGCTTCATCCCAAAGCTTCAGTTGCTCCAATTTTTGACGCATCACAAGCATGGGGTCTTTCTTCGCCCATTCGTCTTTTTCTGATTGAGGAATGTAGTTCGCAGGGTCATGACTTCCATGACCCGCCGCCCGAAAACTTTTGCATTCAATTAAAGTAGGACCACCCCCTTCTCGCGCTTTATCCACGGCAGGCTTTACGGCTTCATAAACCGCCACTGCGTCATTTCCATCGCAGACTTTTCCCTCAAAACCGTATGCTTTCGCACGTTCCGCTAAATCTTCTAATGCAGTCTGCTCGCGCACGGGAGTCGAAATTGCCCAACGATTGTTGTTCAACACAAATACGACAGGCAATTTGAAAACTGCGGCATAATTCATCGCTTCATGTACGCAACCTTGACTTGAAGCACCGTCACCAAACAAAGCCATCGCAATCGTCTTTTCATTTTTGTAACGAGCCGCATAGGCCAAGCCATTGGCGACCGGTAAATTCGCGCCCATGTGACTGACGAATCCTAAAATATGTTTTTTCTCATAACTAAAATGAATATTAGAATCTCGACCGTGAGTCATTCCAACCGCGCGGTTAAAATATTGGGCAAAAATTTCTTTGGGACTCACCCCGCGAACTAAATGCAAACCCATATCTCGATGCGAAGGCGCGACCCAGTCGCCTTCCTCTAATGCATAAGCAGATCCCACTGAAACCGCTTCTTGTCCGGTCGAAAGGTAACCTTTACCAATGATTAAAGGGTTTTGGGGATTTTGACTGTGGTAGAGATAATAGATCTGGTCTTCTAAAGCGCGGGTGCGCATCAGACTTTGGTACATCTCGAGCATGAATGATGCTTCGAGCGGCTTTTTCATGGTTTACGACTCCCGTCTCCAACCATTTCCTCAGCCACCCATCGATCATATAATTAAATTTGATGGGTAACCGGCTTCAGTCATGTCTAAATCTTATCAATTTTTATAAACAAAATCACAAAAATCATTGAAATCATTCAAAAATTTTTCACGCAGCGCGTTAACCGCGGACAAACAAAGAATTTGCCTCCTGAGCCATAATCGCTTATTTTCATTGCTCTATATAAGGAAGGATGGTGGCGTGAGCTCCATTAAACCGAAGGCCCTGAAAAAAGGGGATACTGTAGCCATAGCGGCCCCAGCCAGTCCCTTTGACAGAACTGAATTTGAAAAAGGCGTTAACTTATTGAAATCACTTGGATTTCATGTAATTTACCGAGAAGACATTTTCTCGAAAGATGCTTATTTAGCGGGGCCCGATGAGAGAAGAGCCGCTGAACTCATGGAGCATTTTACCAATCCTGAGGTCAAAGCTATTTTCTTTGCGCGGGGGGGTTATGGCTGCCAAAGGCTCATTCCTTTATTAAATGAGGAGCTTATTCGGAAGCATCCGAAAATTATTTTAGGCTATTCCGACATCACCACTTTGCTAATTTATTTGCAGCAAAGTTTTTCTTGGTCGGTATTTCATGGCCCCGTGGTGGCCAAAGCGATGGGTGACACTTTTAAAGACAGGGGACAAAAATCCCTTTGGAAAGCTCTCACTGAAACTCAAGCTTTGGGTAAAATTCAAGCGGAAGGCTTTCGCTTCATCAGGCCTGGAAAGTGCGAAGGAACTTTAGTGGGTGGATGTCTGTCACTTTTGATCACGAACTTAAAAAGTTCTTATGAGCTCGATACCGACGGAAAAATTATCTTCATGGAGGATATTAACGAAAAGCCCTACGCCATTGATCGCATGCTGACGCAGCTCAAACAGGCCGGTAAATTTAAGAATGCCAAAGGCTTTGTGTTCGGTCCCTTTCAAAACAGCGGAGAAGGCGATGCAGAAGTCATCGCAGTCATCCTCGATGTTTTAAAAGGCATCGACGTTCCGATCGCCTTTGGTTTTCCTTCAGGCCATGTCGACGACATGCTCAGCATTCCTTTAGGCGTGAAGGTGAAGTTAAATTCAGAAAATCATTCCATCGAATTCGTGGAAGGGGCTTTAAGCAATGAGTAACAAGAAAATTGATGAAGCGTTTGCACAAGCCATGAGCCAGGGGATTTTTCCGGGCGCCGCTCTTGCCGTGGTCAAAAACGGAAAGGTTTTAGAGAAAACCTGTTACGGTTTTGCTGAAAAAATTCCTGTAGAACGCAAACTCACAATCAAAAATTATTTTGATATTGCATCACTCACTAAACCTATGTGCACCCTCATGGTGGCGATGGTTTTAGTGGAGCAAGGCAAATTAAAACTGGATGAACCCGTCGGCACTTACTACAAGCGCTTCAAAAGAGAGGCCTACAGCCAAGTCACTCTCAAACATCTTCTGCAACACACGTCCGGACTCCCCGCTTACAAGCCTTATCATGAAAGATTATCGGATCTCATGGTAGATAAAGAGCCGCTCGAAGATGTTAAAAAAGAACTTCTGAAACACATCTTGAGTGAATCCCTCGAAGAAGAAGTAAGAATCGGGCACACTCGACTCTACAGCGATTTAGGTTATATTTTACTCGGCGATATCCTTGAACAAATTACAAAAAAACCTTTAGATAAACTTTTCGCTGAACTCGTCTCCCGTCCCTTAAAACTCAATGACACTTTTTTCGCTCCGCTGGATGCGAAACTGAAATTGCCTCGTGCAAATTTTGTTTCCACCTCAAAGTCTTCCGTTCGACGAAAAATTCTCGCCGGCGAAGTGGAAGATGAACATGCCTGGATGCTCAATGGAGTTGCCGGGCACGCCGGTCTTTTTTCCACGCTACCTGATATGATGAAATGGGCGGACGAGCTTTTAAAAATTCATGAAGGAAAAAGTAAATTCCTGAAGAAAGAAACGCTTCAACTCTTCGTGGGTGCAAGACCTCCTATTGGTTGGGACAAACCCGCCGAAGATAAATCCCAAGCGGGCGATTTATTTCCCAAGAGCGGCATCGGACATTTAGGTTATACGGGCTGTTCGATTTGGATTGATTTGGACCGCGAGTTTTATATTATTTTACTCACAAACCGCGTCCATCCTTATCGTTACAATGAAGGCATCAAAAAATTTCGTCCCATGATTCAAGATTTGATTATGCAGACTTTAAAATTGATGAAATAAAAATTACTATGACTCAACACATCCATCTCATCGCTATTTGCGGCACCGCCATGGGAACTTTAGCGGGAATGCTCAAGGCAAAAGGCTTTCAAGTTTCCGGAAGTGACGACAATGTTTATCCTCCCATGAGCACTCAGCTCGAAAAATGGGGCATTCAAATTCAAAAAGGTTTTTCCGCCGAAAATTTAAATCCAAAACCCGATTTAGTCATCGTGGGAAATGCCGTCTCAAAAACAAATCCGGAAGTTGTAGCGCTTTTGGACTCCGGCATCGAATACATTTCACTTCCCCAAGCTTTGGCTCGTTTTTTTCTAGAAGGGAAAAAAACGCTCGTCGCCGCAGGCACTCATGGCAAAACCACAACAACGTCACTTTTGTCTTGGGTTCTCTACGATTGTGGGCTGGACCCCAGTTTTTTGGTGGGAGGCATTCCTCAAAACTTTGATTCCTCTTTTCGCTTAGGAAACGGAAAATATTTCGCGATCGAAGGCGATGAATACGATACGGCTTTCTTTGATAAGGGCCCTAAGTTTTGGCATTATCAGCCTTATCAAGCCATTCTCACCGGCGTAGAATTCGATCACGCCGATATTTACCGCGACATCGAACATCTTAAATCAGCATTCAAAAAATTTGTAGAGCTCATTCCTGCAGACGGCGCGCTTTATTATTCCGGGGATAATCCTATCGCCGTGGAATTATCCGCTTTCTGCCAAGGCCGAAAAATTTCCTACGGTTTTGATTCACGCTGCGAGTTTCGAGCTGAGAAAATTCAATTTGGATCCGAAGGTGCTCAGTTTGATCTTTATCGAAATGCAGATTGTTTAGGATCTTTTAAATCTCCGCTTCCGGGCAGGCATAATTTACAGAATTTATTGGGCGTTTTAGGTCTAATGATTAATTTAAATGTTCCCTTACAAAAACTGCAGCAAGCGGTTCTTCAATTCAAAAGCGTGAAACGCCGCCAAGAAGTGCGTGGAGTGGTGAATAATATCACGGTCATGGATGATTTCGCGCATCACCCCACTGCCATTGCTGAAACCATCGATGCCATTAAATCGAAATATCCAGGACAAAAAGTGTGGGCTATTTTCGAACCTCGTTCTAATTCTAGCAAACGAGATATTTTCCAACATGATTTTCCCAAGGCCCTCGCCCATGCTGATGAAGTCTTGCTCGCAAAAGTTTTCATGCCGGAAAAAGTAAAAGAAGGAAAAGTCTTGGATGTGCTGCAAGTCGCGGAAGATGTCAAAAAAGCGGGAGTCCCCACCACCGCCAATCTTGAGGTGGATGAGATTGTTTCATTCCTCAAACAAAAGGCCAAATCTGGCGATGTTTTACTCGTCATGAGCAACGGCGGTTTTGGTGGAATCCATCAAAAGCTACTCGATCAACTGACCTAAACCCTTTTCTTGCGAAAAACTCAATAGTTTGGTTCTATCGGCTCCACACTGGGAGACCCGATCATCTTGGAGAAAAAAACAGGTCGCAAAATTCGAACGCTGCTTATTTTAGCGCTAGGGATGAGTCTTTTCCTGGGAGCTTTGCATTGGAGCACGCATTCTCAAAAAGGTCTGCAAGTCACCTGGGCCAGGCTTTTGGCTTTATTGCCAGGGAAAATACAATGGGAAGAATTGAATCTTAATTTTTCCTCGCGCACCCTTGAAATTAAAAATCTCCAATATTTCACTCCCGCGGGACAAAGAATCGTCAAGCTCGGTTATGCTTACGGAAGCCTGCGTTGGAGCTCTATTTTGCGAGCGCGCGCGATGTTCAGCGATCTTCAAGTCAAAAATCTCACCATTGATGTTTCGCAGTTACCTCCGAGCAAAGAAAGAAAAATTTATTCTCCCATTTTACAATCCTTGTCGCGCAGACTTGCGGTTGAAAAATCGAGTTTTGAAAATGTAGAGATATTCCTCAAGAATGGTGAAATTATCCTCCCCTCTGGCAATTTTGCTTATCTTCCAAGCTTAGTGGGTAAAAATATTTTGCGTTTTGGATTTGAAAGATCCCACGGAAAGATAGGCAAGCTTCCCTTAGTGCTCGAAAAAATATCTTATGATGGCGATTTCGCAGTGCCCGACATTGTGAAGGAAGTCTTCCTGTTCCGGGAGGCCACTGGAAAACTGAACCTTTCCGGGATTCAAGTCGGAAATTGGAAAGTTTCCGATATCAGCACCGAAGCGAATTTTGATGGAACCCTCATTGATTTTAAAGGAATTCGAATCTCGCTCAATGACGCCCATTATATTTTGCAGTTAAAACTCGCGCCATTTAACCAACACGCCGAAGGGAAAATTACGAGCGACGGGATGATTGAATGGGAAAACCTTCCCGCCTTTAAAGAAAGAGTGGCGCGTGTTTTCGATAAAGTAAATCTCGCAATTGAATTCGATATTACGGGATTTACCTTCAAAGACCTCGAAGGAAAAATTTCTGCGAATATCAAAGCAGAGGGAAATCAAATCAACCCGAAGGTCCCCAGCGCCCAGCTTCTTTTGGGAGCGAATGTCAAACAAGGCCGTTTCGATTTAAGCAACCTTAGCATCCAAAGTGAAAAAACTAAGTTAAGTGGTAAAGGCTTTGTCGATTTAGAACAGATGAAATTGAATGTGGGCGTTTCAGGCACCGATCTCGATCTCGAAACGCTGATCGCCTTCTTCTCTGATTTAGAATTAATGGGCTACGTTGACTTCGAAGGTAGCATTCAAGGCGATTTAAAGACTCCTGATTTTCGTTTCAAGGCAAAGGCAGACGAAACCGGCTACAAGTTCATGCGCTTCGCTGGAAACGAAGGAGATTTTGATATCTTGAATGGAAATCTCCACTACCGTGGTCGCCCCACCAGCGACGCTGGCTACACGGGAAATATCGAAGTCACCGTTCAAGAAATCTATAAGCCCAGCCGGCGCACCACACTCAAAACCTCTTTTGATCAAATCGATGTAGGCAAACTTTTAGAAAATCCCGGCATGACAGGTAAAATCACCGGCACTTATGAAATGCAAGTTGCGACGGATCAAATCGGTGGCAAACTCAACGCGCAAATCAAAGACTTTCATTTTTACTATTTTAATTTAGGAAATGTGGAAGCCGAAGGCCTCGTCGCTAAAAATATTTTTAGACTCCCTAAAATTTCTTTCAGTCCTCCTAAACTGGGGAAATTAGAAGTTCCCTCAGAAATAGTTCTCAATTTCTCACCCACGGGATTTACTTTCAAAGGACCTTTACTCACAGGCATGCAAGTCGATGGAAATGTCAATTACTCCGCGCCCAAAGTGGTAAACGCAAAAGTCGATTGCAGAAACTGCGCCTTAGGGCCCTTACTCGCCGCTTTAGACTATGAGCCTAAAGAAGGAAACTTCGACGCTAAGGCTAATTTCGTGATGAATATTGGAAATTTTGACGCCTCAGTCATCCAAGCAGAATTCACTCGCTTCAACTTACCCATGGGCGAAACTATATTGACGCATGATAGTCCTCTGAAAGTAGCTTATCGTTCCGGAGCTTTCCAATTCGATGATGTGAGAATTCGTTCCAACGATCACACTATCCGCCTTCAAGGCTCGGTCGATCCTGATGGACCCATCAATGCTCAAATCAATGGGGAACTGGATTTATCCTTATTAAAAAATATTCGTGCCCATTTCAGAGAAGGATCCGGCTTTGCCAAAGTTGCCCTAAAGTTGGGTGGAACTTTAAAAGATCCGAATGTCTTGGGAAACATCGAGTTCGAAAAAGCGACGGCTTCTCCACGTTTGCTCGGCAACACTGTTGAAGATCTGAAAGGAAAAATCGTCTTAGAAAGCGATAAAATTATTTTTGAAAACTTCGAAGGTTCCGTCATGGAAGGGGATCTCAAATTATCTGGATACGTGAACCACGATGATTTTCAAAAAATCACCAAGGCGGATTTGCGAATTGACGCCAGAGAAATTGCATTTACGGATCCAGGCACTTTAAAATTATACCTTTCTGGAAAACTCTCTCTCTCGGGTGTGGAGTCAAAGCTTCGCTTAGTGGGCGGCGTGGATATTACGGAAGGTCGCTACATCAAAAACTTTGATTTAACGAATTTCATTCTTCGTCCGGCAAGCGTTCCTCAATTAGAAAGTAGAGGAAGCGGATTTGATGATGTAGAGTTAGATTTAAGAATTAAAAGCCCCGGCGAATTGATGGTCAAAAATAACGTCGCTGAAATCTATCTAAAAAGTGATTTGCGCATCACTGGCACAAAAGCCCGTCCTGTTTATGAAGGGGCCCTCTCCGTCTTAGATGGAAAATTCAATTTCTTTAAAGTGAACTTTGAAAATGCCAAAGGATTCATCGACTTTAGAAATCCGAATAAGCCAACCCCTTTTGTCGATATTATCGCCAACAAAACATTCGATCAAACCTCTGAGAATGTCGTGGTGAATGCGAAAATTGAAGGTTTCACCGACAATCTCAACCTCAATTTTGAGTCCAATCCACCCCTGGAAAAAAGAGAAATCTTAAGTTTGATGTTTACCGGCTACCTTCCGGATGCCCAGCAAGGTTTATCGGGCGCAAATATTGCTAGCTCGGTCTTGGCAAGCCAAGTCACAAGTTTACTAGAGGGGCCTGTAAATAGTTTAACGCATTTAGATATTTTCAAGTTAGAAGCCTCCGATCCTGATTCACAAAGCTTGAGTTCTTTGGTGGTAGGAAAGCAAATTACAGATCGATTCTCCGTAGGCTTCAAAACAGATCTCGATGTTCAAGATACGATTACCAACATTCAAGCGGAATACATCCTGTTAGACAATGTTCTAGTTAAGACATCGCGAAGCTCAACGGGCCGCTACCGCTTGGATCTGACATTTCGTTTTAAAGGTTATTGATGCATTGGATATGGCTAAAAATTCAGCGAGAGATCTCTCGAGGACTAGCAGTTCTGCTTTGTTTCTGCATGGTCACGCCTAGCTTTGCGCTTGAGCCTGTTCAATCGAAGGAAACAATTCAAGCCATCATTATTCACAATCAGATCCCTTCCCGAATCAAACAAATTAGAGAAATTGTGCGAATGAAAGAAGGTGACACGCTTTCAATGGCGAAAGTGGAAAATGCAATCAATGATTTACGTAAATGGGGTGTGTTTAAAACTGTAGAGATCATTTTAAAAAGAGAAAAAAATAAAGTAGATGTGATTTTCGAACTGGAAGATGCCTACCAGATTCGAGATGTCGAAATTCATGGAAATTATCCTCTCATCGAAAGCAAAGTCAGACGCGCCATTTTCTTTTCCACCGGCGACATTTACGAAAAGGAAAAATTAAAAGAACAAGTCGAGCGCCTCATCGAATTTTACGAAAAAGAAGGTTATCGAAACACTGTTGTTTTTATTCAAGAAAACATCGAAGAGGACGATCGAATGGTGACCTTAAAAGTCAACATTCAACATGGAAAAAGTTACCGAATTCATCAAGTGAATATAGTCGGCAATACCATTTTCATGAATTCGAGAATCGAAAATAAAATTAACCGCTTCTTCGATTACAAGCCAAGTCGCGTGAAACGCGATTTAGAAAATATTAAAAAATTATACAGCGCCCATAACTACCCGCGTGCCCGAGTAAAATTGGGAAACGTTGAATTTAATGATGCTAAAAAAACAGTAAACCTCACGATCGATATCCGTGAAGGCAAAGAAGTCGTTATTGAATTCGAAGGAAATGAACATCAATTTTCCAGTCGACTCCGTAACCTCATCGATCTTTCGAAAAATGGCGATTATGATGATTTCGAATTAGAAAATTCCAAGAATCAGCTTATTCAACACTATCGTAAACTTGGCTTTGAAAATGTTGCCGTGACTTATCAAAAAACAGATCCCTCCATTAATCTCAAGCGAAAGATCCTTGAAACAGAGACAGCCAGTTCTCAAGCTTCTCCGGAAAGTATTCCCTTCCCTGAAAGCGCCAAAAAAGAAATTAAAAAAGATGAAGTGACTGTCACTTTTTTTATTAAAGAAGGCCCAAGACGCGTCATTAAAAAGATTGAATTCGAAGGCAATGAAGATGTTTCACCGAATAAAATTAAAGAGATCATGCAAACCAAGGAAGAATCCATCGGAAATCGAGGAGTTTTTCTTGAAGAGGTCTTCAAACAAGATATTGAAAAAATCGATAGTTTCTTTTCTGACAATGGTTACCTGAGCACTCAAGTAAAAGAGTGGAAGCGATATTTGATTCCTACGGGTGACAAGTACATTGTCGAAATTGATGTGGATGCTGGAAAGAAAACAACCCTTGAAGCTTTGAAGTTCGAAGGCCTGTCTCAATTTGATGAATCGAAACTCCGCAAACAACTTAAGATGAAGGAAGGTGGAATTTATTCAGTTAGTCAGCTGGAAGGCGAAGTGAGAGCGCTACTGACTTATTTTGCCAACAATGGCCATCCTTATGCTGAGATTAAAACGGACATGGTCGAAAAGTCACCCAACAAAGTTGACCTTATATTCAAAGTCACTGAAGGGCCGTCCGTCAAGATTGGTCAAATTCTTCTCGTTGGAAATATAAAAACGAAGGACAAAACTATTTACAATAGTCTCAGATTTAAAACGGATGCCCCTTTCAGCGCGCAAAAAATTTTAGAAAGTCAGACGACACTTCGTAAATTAGGAATTTTTGACGCACTTACTTTAGAAACTTTAGGTCTGCAGGGAAAAGAGAATACTGTTCATATCGTAGTACGCGTCGAAGAAAAGAAAGATAACGTCGTCGACTTTGCCATTTCTTATGATACCGATTTGAAACTCCAAGGACGTTTTACTTATTCGAAATTGAATTTAGGAGGTTATGGTAAAGAGCTTGATGTCAAAGCCACCGCTGGTTTTCGAATCAACCGAGGAGAAATTGCTTATATTGACCCGCGTTTCTATGCATCCGATTGGCAAATGACAGCTAATATTTTTGCGCAATACGATTTTGATCCTTTCTTTCAAGATCTCCAATTAGGAGGAGGAGTGGGCTTCCTCAGACAACTCACTAAACGCCTCTCCATTTTTACAAAATACGAAATGATTCGCACTGACTTCATCGAGCAACAAACTAACTTCGAAGCTCTACGTCCCGGCACCAGCGACAACACCACAGGTAAATTGCAATTTGCTGTCACTTATGATCGTCGAGATAATTTTGGAGATCCTCGACGTGGCTACTATGCTTATGGTCGAACAGACTTCGGCCAAGAACTCAACGGAGGCTCTCTCTTTTACAAAATACAAACCCGATTCGGATATTGGTATTCCCCCTTTGAACGCCTCACTATTTCAAACGCCGTTCGAGGTTTATTTGACATTCCTTTGAACAACAAACAGATCCCAACCCAAGAGCTTTACTTTTTAGGGGGTGATGACACGATTCGCGGTTTTAAATACCAAGATTTAAATCCTGCCGGTGGTAATATAGGACTCATCGACAACCTCGAAATCGAATTGAGACTTTTCAAAGGTTTTCAAATCGTTGCTTTTCTCGACAGCGCGAGTTTAACCAATAATTTATCAGAAATCAGCACTTCCAGCTTTAGACATTCCGCAGGACCCGGTTTACGCTATGCCACCCCCGTAGGCCCCCTCCGACTGGAGTACGGCTTTATTTTAGATCCTCAACCCGGCGAAAACAAAGGCCGCCTCCATTTCACCTTCGGATATTTCTTTTAAAATGCGACAAAGAGTCTTTAATGGACTCCCCTTCCAGATTTAGATACAATTTTTCATTTGGAGAAGAATTTGGAAACTTTCCTACGTAAAATGATGCAAACTGCAGGCAAAGCAGTAGAGAAAATAGGGCATATGAAGAGCCCTAAAAGCAGCCCCTCATCGAGCGCTAAACCTCAAGTTGCGGAAGTAAGCCGCTCTCAATTTCCCCCAGAAAATCAGCTCCGACGCTGGGTTGAGGCCCTTGAACAAAAAGAAGTGGCTCAACTCATACCAAACCTTGCCGGTAAAAGTGTCATTCAAGCCACTACCAGTGGAAATCGCATCTGGGACACTCTCAGTGAAAGAGACGCAGAGTTCATCATCGATTTGGATATGGGAAACTTTGAAGGCTCACCCTCAGGCCAAAAACCCACGAATCTCCAAAGAGTGAAAGCTAATCTTTTGGCCGCGCCATTTCCCGATCAGAGCATCGATTACTTTGTTTTACTTGGAGCCGGCATACGTCGTGAAGATCCTGCCGTTTGGATGAAAGAGATGGCGCGTGTTTTAAAAGACGGATCTCGTTTGGTGCTGAGCTTTCTTCATCCTTTCGTGGAATATCAATTTCAGCAAGGCGCGTCTTTTCAACATCGTTTAGATCACTATTTTATGTCTCTTAAAAAAGCGGAAATCTACGTCGAAGAAATTAAAGAATATGTCGCAGATGAATCTCTCAAATCGCTTTTGGGTTTATCCAAAAACGATAAAAATTTTGCTCAAGTGAGAGGTTTTCCCTTATTGCTGGTCTTCAAAGGCATTCGCCTGAAAAGGAGATAACATGGACGCTACTCTTTCTGCCGATGCCAAACTTAAAGCACTTAAAATTCAACTCACTGAACCTGGCACACCCGAGGGTGCTTATGTTCCTTGCGTGAGAACCGGCAATCTTCTTTTCATCAGCGGGCAACTTCCTAAAATTGGACCTCAACTGGCTTTTAAAGGACGCCTTGGAAAAGAAATGAGCATCGACAATGGTCAGCGCGCCGCCCGTCAAGCCTTGGCAAACGCACTTTCCGTGGCTAAATGGGAACTAGGATCTTTAGATAAAATTAAAAAAGTCGTCAGAATGACAGGCTATGTCAATAGTTACCCAGGCTTTACGGATCAAGCAAAGGTGATGGATGCAGCGAGTGAAATGCTCGTCCAAATTTTTGGAGAATCGGGCAAGCATAGTCGAGTTGCAGTCGGGGTCACCGATCTCCCTCTTCTTGCCACGATCGAATTAGATTTGATTTTAGAAGTGAAGTAAAATTAAACCTTTTTCTCAAAGGTAAATTCAATTTTCCGAGCCAAAGAAGCAATGTGAAAAGGTTTGGAAATATAATCATCTGCTCCCGCCTCAAAACAACGACGTCGATCGATTTGTCCATCCTTTGCGGAAAGAATAAAAACTACGATATTTTGAGTTTCAGGATTTTTCTTAATTTTTTCACAGACTTCCACGCCACTCATTTCAGGCATCATTAAATCGAGTAACAACATATCGGGTTTAATTTGAGGAATTTTTTCTAATGCTTCACGTCCCTGAGTCGCTGAAAAAATCTCGTAAAGCTCCGAATTTAAGAGCCGACTTACAATGCGGTAAACCTGTGGATCGTCATCGACGACTAAAATTTTTCTTTTGCTCATAAATTCCTTTAGTTCAAGCCATTGTAATTTAATTACTATTGAGTCCAAACAATTTTTTACTTTATCTTTCATTCTCTACATTATATAAAGTTCGACAATCTGTAGATTTGGGGTCGTTCATAAAATAAAAAAGTAAGCTTGCGTCATTTAACGCGGCGCACTATATCCTTGACACTCCCTTAGCTTGGGAGGTATCAAGCTTTGCTCTATTTTGCGTTCCCCTGTTGAAGATCCTTGAAACTTGAATAAAGGAGTAAAAAAAATACCCTTATTTATTAGAGTATTATGTATTTTTTAATGCTTGTATAAATATCTTGAAGTTATCTATAATTATAGTAAAATTAATAAAGTTTAAAACCAATACAATTTGAATTTGAATATTTGAATTTTAACAGATGTATAAACTTATACATAAAAAAGGAGAGGAAATCATGAAGAAACTAGCCTTATCAGCTCTGGTGCTTGCCACCGCCTTTGTTGGCGCCGGTACACTCCAAGCTGCCGATAAAGGAAGTGCCGCGGGCGGCCTTGAGCTCAGCGGTAACGTCGATGTTGTCACAGGTTGGCAACATGACAGTCAAAATTCCCAAGGTTTATTAAATGGAGTGAATGATTCGGATAACGCAGCTTTTCTCGGTGAAGGCCAATTAGGTGACTTCCGAGGACAAGGTGCTGCTTACCGAGACACATTCAACTTCTACGTTGATCAAGTTGAATTGGATATCAACAAAACCTTCGGAGAAAACATCCGTATTCGCGCTGATCTTGACTTCGGTCGTTCCTTGTCAGGTTCTCAACGTGTAACCGGTGGCAGCAACTTCAACCTTGAACAAGGTTATGTCACTGCAAACATCCCCGTTGGTAATGGTTTGGAAATCTTGTTTGGTCGCTTCAACATTCCTTTAGGTTTGGAAGCGGTTGACAGAGCAAACAACATTACTCTTTCATACAGCAATCTCTATCGCTTTGTTCGTCCCCATAACGTGACTGGTGCGAAGTTCTATTATGCCTTCAACGATCTTTTCGATTGGCACGTTTATGCAGTGAACAACCTTTATGACACCATTAACGTGGGTGGTGCAGTATCTCCTCTTGGTATACCTTTAGTGGATACACCCATTCCTTCTTGGGGAACTCGTTTCGGTTTCACTTGGGGTGAAAAAGGCAAAGAAAGCACCTTAGGTCTTTCTTATGCTGGTGGACCTGAAGGCGCAGTTTACGGAATCAACGCCATGAGACATTTCACCAATATCGCTGACTTGGATTTCTCAATTCACGTCACTGATAACTTCATCATCGCTGGTGAAGGCATTTGGCGTCAAGATAACCTTGGTGGTGCCTGTAACGTAGGTGGTTTCAACCAACCCGTTGCCGGTACAGCTATCCCCAATCAAAATTGCCGAGCGTTCGGTGGTAACTTACTTCTCGCTTATAACTTCAGCGAAACTTGGGGAATGTATTTCCGATACGACTATCTCTATGATCGTAGCGGTAACTACATCAATCCCGCTAACTACAGCGCGACAACCACTACTGGCAAAAGACAAATCCATGATTTCAGTTTAGGTGCTAGCTATCAGATTACTGAAGGCGCCAAAATGAAAATGGAATATCGTTTGGATATGGGTTTAATCCCCGCCAACGGTCTTGCAGCAGGTGCTGGATCAGCCAAAGCTTGGAACAACGCTTTCGCTCTTGAATTCGCTTACAACTTCTAAATTGTTCTTAGAACTAAAAACCCTCCCGCAAACGGGAGGGTTTTTTTTTGCCTAAATTTTTGTTTAATTAAATTTCTTTTACAAATTTCATGCAGTTGCCTAAAAAATAATCCCTCCTTCTTCTTTTTTATCAAAAATAATTTCATAAGCTCCTGATAAATCACAACAATATATATTATTCTCTTGGCATCTTCTTTGCTTATCTATATATCGAATCAAATTTTTTAATCTTTTAACTTCGAGGGAGAAAGAAAGGAGCATTAGAATGAAAAAAATTCTTTTATCATTTTTGATGACCAGCTTCGTAGCAATGTCTGCTGTTCAAGCTGCTGATTCAAAAGGTGGTGGTTTAGAGCTTTCCGGAAATATCGATGTCGTTACCGGGTGGCAACATGACAGTCAAAACTCAACAGGTGACTTCGCTGGGGGTCAATTAGGTTGGTTCCGTGGTGCAACAGCGCCCGGCAGAGATACTTTTGATTTCTACATCGACCAAGTCGAATTAGATTTGAATAAATCATTTGGCGAAAATATTCGAATTCGAGCTGACTTAGATTTCGGTCGTCAGCTTTCAGGTTCAGGTCGTAACACCAATACCGCAGCGCCTTTCGGTCCTGCGCTTTCAAACTTTGAACT
The DNA here is from genome assembly GCA_964556135.1 of uncultured Pseudomonadota bacterium. Lineage (GTDB taxonomy): Bacteria > UBA10199 > UBA10199 > JADFYH01 > JADFYH01 > CAYPXN01. The sequence goes on along the minus strand of CAZKUY010000002.1, from coordinate 155,505 downwards.
TGAGCAAGGCTATGTAACCATGAATGTGGTGGGTGCCGAATTCTTGATCGGTCGCTTTAATGCTCCGATTGGTTATTATGTAGTCGATCGTGCGGATAACCCCACTCTTTCATTTTCGATGAACTACAATTATTTAACTCCTACCAATGTGACCGGTGGAAAGATTTTCTATGCTTTCAATGATCTCATTGATTGGCACTTATATGTCGTCAACAACTTAGCCGACTCCGTTCCTTTTGGAAATGGCGCTGGCTTTAACCCTGGTGGACTCAGCAACGGAGCCTACAGCGCCATTCCTTCTTATGGAACTCGCATTGGTTTCAACTGGGGTGCTGATGACACTAAGAGCACTGTAGGTATTTCTTATGCTGGTGGTCCTGAGCGTTTCGGTTGCAACGGTGGAACCACAGGCTGTAACCGTCATCTCACCAACATTGTTGACATCGATTGGGCCATCAAATTCAGCCCTTCTTTCTTGTTCGCAGGTGAAGGAACTTTCCGTCAAGACAACGTTTTGCCTGGAACCGGACCCAATGATCGCGCTTATGCCGCTTTCGGTCTGTTCAACTACGATTTCAGCAGCAACTGGAGAGTCTACGGACGTTTCGGTTGGATGCAAGATCGCACTGGTTTCTACACAGGCGCTATCAATCCTCTCACCGGTGGTTTGCTCAGCCAAAACATCTGGGATGGTGCCGTCGGTGTCGGATATCAAATCACTGAAGGTGCAAAAATGAAAGTTGAATACAACCCGACCATTTTCGTTCCTCGCAATGCGCCTGGTTTAGGCACTGCTTGGTCCAATGGTTTGGCGATGGAGTTCGCTTACAACTTCTAAAAGATCTCCTCTCCGTAAGTTAAAAAAGCCGCCTTGCGAAAGCAGGGTGGCTTTTTTATTTTCTGCACCTTGACTTCATCGACTTCCTTTGTAAGTTTAGAGCATGACCGAGGCCGGGTACACCCTTACGGGTACTGCCGACTGAATGTTGCGACCGATAGGAAGTGGTTGAAAACCAGAAATGAGAATTGGAAACCATGTCTTTTTTTATTAGCTTTGAAGGAATCGAAGGCTGTGGCAAATCCACACAAATTGAGCTTTTGGCAAAGTCTCTCGAGTCAGCAGGTAAATCTTGTATTCAAACTCGAGAGCCTGGCGCAACTTCTATTGGCGCGCAAATTCGTTCAGTTTTATTAAAGAGAGAAAATACGAGCATTGTTCCACTTGCAGAACTTCTTCTTTATGCGGCAGACCGAGCTCAACACTGCGAAGAGTTGATTCGACCTTCTCTCCAAAATAATAAAATTGTTTTGTGTGATCGTTTTTTTGATTCGACTACGGCTTACCAAACGGGCGGCAGACAAATTGACGCTTCTTTGGTCGAGAACATTAATCGACTTGCTACTCAAGGTCTAAAACCGGACTTAACATTTTTACTCGATTTACCGGTTGAAGAAGGTTTAAAAAGAGCGCGACGCCGTGCTGCGGAACAACAAGATTCTGAAGACCGTTTTGAAAGAGAAAAGCTCGCTTTTCATGAGCGAGTCCGCGCCAAATATTTGGAAATTGCCTCTCATGAACCTGATCGTTTTGTTAAAATAGACGCGCAGCAAAGCATACAAGAAGTACAAAACGAAATTCAGAAAGCCCTCAAGGTTCTCCTGACATGAATATTAGAGGTCATCAAAAGCAAGTTAGCCATTTAAGAAGCCTTCTTGAATCGAACAAACTTCCTCACGCCCTTCTCTTTACGGGTCCCGAAGGAATTGGAAAAAAACAAGTCGCCTTACAATTTGCTCAAGAAGTTTTCTGCAATTTTAAATCAGAAGGAAAAAGTTGCGGTCAATGTTCGAGCTGCCTTCGCATCATTCAAAACACTCACCCTGATTTCATTAGCATTGAACCTGAATCTCACCTCATCAAAACAGATGTCATACGTCAGCTTAAACAAAAGCTTTCTCTGCAACCTTTAGAAGCACCTTATAAAATAGCCTTCATTAATGAAGCGCAGTGTCTGCATAGTAGTGCGGCAAATGTCCTTCTTAAAACTTTAGAGGAACCTCCAGAAAAAACTCTTTTGATTCTGATCAGCTCTTCTCCCTACAAGCTTTTAAGAACCATTCTTTCACGCTGTCAGAAGTTAAGCTTCTCCCCCTTAAATACAAACGATATGCAAGACGTCATGCAAGAGTTAGGACACTCCATGGCATCTGATACGGAGCGCCTCGCTCTGGCGCAAGGCTCCCCGGGGCTTTTCTTGAAATTTTCGGAAGAAGCTTTTGAGATCGTCCAAAATAATATTCTTCCCTCTTTGGAAAAACAGCCTAAAGATTTAATGAAATTGTTAGAAGTGGCAGAAAAAATTTCTAAAGAAGAGGACTTGGCAGAAAGTGTCTTGAATATTCTCTTAATGAAATGGAATCAAAGCGCCTCGACTCATTTAATTCATGCCCAAAAAACCGAAGCCATTTATCATGCTGCCCGCAAATTCAAAGAAACTCACGTAAATCCACAGTTGACCTTTGAAAATCTCTTCCTTAAGTTATGCCTCTGAAATCTGAATCGGAAAAACTATGACACGTAAAAAGTTCTACATCACCACTGCAATCGACTATGTCAACTCCTTGCCCCACATCGGCACTGCCTATGAAAAAATTGGCGCAGATGCTTTAGCGCGTTTTATGCGAATGGAAGGTTTTGATGTTCATTTTCAAATGGGCAATGACGAGCATTCGGCAAACGTTCAGAAATCTGCACAAGAAGCTCAGTTAGAGCCCAAAATTTATTGCGATGAAATGCGCACTAAATTTACCGACATTTGGCAAAAGCTTCGAATCAGCAATGATGATTTCATTCAGACCAGCGAGCCCAGACACCACGAATCCGCAAAAAAGTTCTTCGAAATCGTTTATAAAAATGGCGACATTTATGAAGGCGTCTATAAAGGTTGGTATTGTGAATCCTGCGAAGCTTATCAAACCGAAAAAGATTTAGTCGACGGCTTATGCCCGAACCACAAGCAAAAGCCAAAATGGTTGGAGGAAAAAAATTACTTCTTCAAGCTTTCGAAATATGGGGAAGCTTTGCTGAAGCACATTGAATCTCATCCTGAATTTATTCTCCCCGAAATCCGTCGAAATGAAATTTTAAGTCTTCTCAAACAACAAGGCCTTCAGGATATTTCTATTTCTCGTTCAACTTTTACCTGGGGCATTCCAGTGCCGGCCAATCCTGACCATGTCATCTATGTATGGTTTGATGCCCTCATCAATTATCTCACTGCGGTAGGATATGCATCGGACGAAGAAAAATTTAAAAAATGGTGGCCCGCTCAAGTTCATATTGTCGGAAAAGATATCACTCGTTTCCACTGTGTCATTTGGCCTGCCATGCTGATGAGTGCAGGCTTGGCTTTGCCAGAAACTGTTTTTGGTCATGGTTTCGTCTATCTGAAAGGCGAAAAAATGAGCAAAACATTGGGCAACGTCGTCACGCCCTTAGATATTATCGATCAATTTGACGCAGATGTTTTGCGTTATTACCTGCTTCGTGGCTCAAGCTTTGGCTCCGACGGAAATTTCACCTGGGATGAATTTATCACGCGCTACAACAGCGATTTAGCCAACGACATCGGCAATCTCCTGAGCCGCACGCTTGGGATGGCTAAAAAATATTTCGAAGGGAAAGTTCAAGTCGGAGAAGCCGGAGAGGGTGATAAGCTACTGCGAGACAAAGCCTGCGAGATTGCGAAAAAAGTGCGTGAATCTTTTGATTACAAAAAAGGTGATCTCACTTTCCATCAAGCACTTGCATCCATTTGGGAACTCATTGCCGCTTGTGACAAATACATCGACTCCACAGCCCCTTGGACTCTCAAGAAAAACAATCAAGACGCTCGGCTTTCCCAAGTCCTCCATAATCTTGTGAATTGCCTTCGTATCATCGGGCTTTGGGTGAGCCCTTTCATGCCGAAAACATCCGAAAGAATTTTCGAACAGCTTCGCTTGAATCCTTATAAAACCTTCTCCGAAGGCGAGGCCTGGGAAGCAATGCCCGCGAGTCATCAGCTGGGTGAAGCCTCTCCCTTATTTCCTCGCATCGATACCAAGCAAGCTTCTTAAACACACAACTTTTAATCTTATTTACCGAAAAGTAAACGATCATCAATTTTAGGGGAAGATAGCATAGAGAGGTTCTAACCCTATGCCATCTTTGTTGGAGCGACAGCGCAAATATTCGCAAAATCCGCAATTAAGCGCTTCGCACATACAATTAGATCTACTTTCAGCCGGATTCACTGAACAAGCTTCGGACTTAAAAAGCTTCACTGCCATCACTTGCGGCGGATTTGCTTATCGCCTTGGCAAATGGGTAGCCCTGTCTCAAGGCATGAAACATCTCGCTCCTCTGGCAGCTCTGGCGGCCGAAGTAAGCACCTTTAGGGCTATTCACTCCCTTTTCGTCCCCAAACATAGTTCTTCATGGCTTACGGATTATATCAGCTTTGGAGCTCTCAGGGCTTTCGGAAGAGCCGCTCAAAATACAAATCCACTTCTGGGCCATTCTATCCAAGACGCAGGCATGGTCGCAGCCCACCATCTCACCTTTGCCCTCCACTTAACTCCTGCTCCGGAAGGCAGTCTCGTCGAAGAACTTCTCTCTGCCGAAATCATAAACCTACAAATGATTGGCGGAATGGCTTTGGTGCATCAGCTCAGCCAAGGGAAAATACTCGCTCAAGAAAGGGGAATGGAGCTTTTTGCCCAGGCCAAAAGAGTGACTTTGCAGGGCCAAACCAATCAATTTTTTAAAGCCGCCCAAAGGCCGGCAGTTTTTACAAATGAATCAAGTTGGGCTATTTCAAGCCCCCAGGAAATCGTTCAGCAATACCCTCGCATGCACAGATTACAGCAAAGCTATCTCGACTCACTAAGAGCAGAAAATGCAATTCTCCATGAAGAAAAAATTCCCCTCTGGGTTTTCGTCGATCGTTTGAATGCAGCCCCCCAATGGTTAAAAGATTATGCAAACCAACATCCTGATTTGGAAATTCAGCGGGTGGTCTTTGTTCCAGAACGCTTGCAGGAAGACGCGGAAAAAAGTGCGTTTTTCCTGGGTGACTTCATGAGGGATATCGAAAGGAAATGGATGTTAGAGGATCATTCTATTTATCGTCTATACAGTCGCAGTGGAGCTGAAGAACATGCCCTGTCTCTCCATCTGATGCCCGCCCCACTTTTGATGGACGCTCGCAAACTGGCTCCGGGTCGGCATCCGATTTCGATCAGCCTCAACCTTCGTCTTTCCACTCCTGAAGAAGTGGTAAACATGATGGCTTCCGATACTCGACCCTTTTTCATCGGCAACAAAACGAATGATTTGCATGGATTCAAAAATGCCCATCCTTACATGCAAATGTTGCATGATTACGTCCACCTCTTAATCATGGATTCCCTCACTCCTCGACAAAGGAGAAATTTATTTGAAATTTATCAATCACTGGCCCGCCTGACCCCCGAATTGCTTGAAGAAAATCTCAAAGCAGAACAACGCGGCCACATTTTGGAAGGGACCTTTTACGGAATTCACCAAGACATGTTTTACTTCACCTTCCGCATGGTGGATCAATACAACCCAAAAGCTCTCTTTCTGAAGGCTTGGCAAGCGGAGTTAGAGAAAAGTTTTCCTGAAGACCATCCCCATGCCGATGCACTCTTCAATGCCTTTGATAAAATTTATCGAAAGAAACTTAGAACTGAAAATTAACGGAACAAGCATCGGACTTAAAAAGCTTAACCGCTCTAAAAACTCACGCGCTCTCCCTATAGATTAATTGAGGCACAGCTTATTTAAGGGCGACCAGGAGTCTGAACCACCATAAATGCAATGTGCCAAGGTGTAGGCGGGTAAGGATAAGCGCCATAAGGGCGAATAGTAAAGCGAAGGGGACGAATGCCTTGTTGAATGAGATAATCCCTTACGTGCTCCGCGCGCTGTCGAGAAAGCAGTAAATTATCCGCATTTCTCGCGTAATCGCTGGCATAAGATTGAATTTCAATCCTGCTGAATTCAGGATGCGCTCTCAAATAAGCCGCTAAGCGGTCTAAGAGGGCGGGATGAGTCGGCCCTAACGCTTCGCTCCGATAGGAAAAAACTAAAGGTTCTCCAATATTGATGAACTTTCTTTGAGCTCCATTCAAACGATGAAATTCAGTACGCACTTCCGAAGGTATTACAGGCGGGCTTTGCGCTAAGCGCTGTGCGGTTCGGGCGGCAGTTTCAGTAAATTTTCCCCCTGAAAATAGGGGAGGTTTTTCGGGTAAAAGTCGAAACATTAGAAACCTCTTCGACCCGTGGGTGCGGCGGGTTGCGAAAAGCCATGTCGATAAACCGGAAGATCCGCATTGGATTCCACAATATCAATCATATGACCTGTTTGATCTTCCCACTTACGCAAAGCCTTTTCTAATATAGGTTGATTGAGCGACCATAACTGCTGGTCATCCCCTTCTAAAACGGTATTTGAGAATAAAGAATAGCTGAAAGAAATGGATTCAAATCCCGTTTCGTCCGGTCCGCCCCATATAATGAAAGTAGAGGGCTCCTGAATTTGGAGACGAATGGGATTGTCTGGATCATGCCGTGTGCGCAAAAATCCGATAATATTGAGATTCACGCGAATACACCAAATCGGTTCAGTGAGATTTTTCATGATGAGCATGAGCTCGTCGAGAAAAGTCTGTTGTTCCATTTTTTGTTTTTTGATGTGTTGGGTGGCGTCGTAAGTAATGACTTCAAGATTATCCGGTACCACTAACCCAAAAAAGGCGCGTAAAAAGTTAAAAACCTGCTCAAAAAACCAAACATTGGTTTCTTCAGGGGTCATGGCCGTAAAATTCATGTTGGAATTAAAACCCCAAGCGCCCACCACTTGGTTCTGCTGCAAACTCGTACTTAAAAAATCATCCAGGTTTTTTAACATGCTTTAAATCACTTTTAACTTATTGAAGATAAACCCAACGAAGGGGTCGATAGAGCATTCTCACTCAGGCTTTCCGGAAGGTCAAGGCAAGAGGCTTAAAGAAGAACGCATAAATTGAAAATATTTTGAGGGGCAAATCCCGAAATAGAAGGTGGAAATCAGACAAATTATTGTGATGAGGCCTAAAATCCAACAAAATTGGGAGCTCGTAGCCGCGTGAGGGCTTTCCTCTTTGACAAAATACATCGCGACAATCACCCGTAGGTAATAATAAGCCGAAACAGCACTCATTAAAACACCGACAATGACTAAAATGTACAATCCTTGATTTAAAGCTTCTCTGAAAATATAGAACTTCCCTACAAATCCCACGGTGGGGGGAATTCCCGTCAACGCGAGCATGAACACAGCCATGGCTGCCGCTTGAAAAGGAGAACGTTTGGAGAGGCCATAATAAGAACTCAATTCAGCGCGATCGTCTTGGGCGGTAGCTAAGTTAGAAGTGATGGAAAAAGCCCCTAAAGTGATCACACTGTATGCAAAAAGATAGAAAAGGGGTGCGGCCAATAACTCTGGATTCAGGGAACTACTTCCTAAAAGTGTGGTAACGCCAACCAAAACATAGCCCGCATGAGCAATGGAAGAATACGCGAGCATTCTTTTAATATTCGTTTGATAAAGTGCGACTAAATTTCCAATCACCATGGTCGTTAAGCTCAAAACCCCGACCAAAATCCCCACATCCCACCACTGTAAGGCCGCTAAAGGCTGAATAATTCGAATAAAGGATCCGAAAGCCGCGGCTTTGACTGCCGTCGACATGAATCCGGTGACAGGCATAGGAGCGCCTTCATAAACATCCGGTGCCCAAAAGTGAAAGGGTACGGCAGCCACTTTAAAAGCAAAAGTGACCATGACCAGTAGAATCCCAATTTTAAGAATGAGCATTTGAGAAGGGATTTTGTAGGCGCTGGATAAAGCCTTCGCATCCATCGTGCCCGTCGTTCCATAAAGAAGCGACATCCCATAGAGCAAGAAGCCCGCGATCATTGCACCCAGAATAAAATACTTCATCGCCGCTTCGTTCGATCTGGCATCGTTACGTTTAATGCCAACCAAAGCGTAAATCGCCAAACTCATCACCTCCAGGCCTAAAAAGAAAAGCAAAAGATGAGTGGTAGAAACCATCACCATCATTCCTGAAAGAGAAAAAAGGCTTAAGGAAAATATTTCGGGATAGAGATTGTCTTGTTTATTGAAATAAGAAAAAAAGGCTAAAATGCTAAGAAACGAAATTGCTAAAAGAAGAAGATAGAAAAAATACGCGAAGGAATCGACGCTCAGCATCGCGATTTCAACACTGAAATTTTGATTCCAAAGATGAAGTATCGAAGCAACAGAAGCTCCAACACCTGCTAAACTTAAAACCAATAAAAGCTTAAGTCCTGATTTTCCTCTAAAAAATAAACCTAAAAGCAAAACCAAAAAACCCGTCACAATAATGATGTTAATGGGCAAAGAGGCATAAAATAAATTGTGCCAGTTGAGTTGCATCATCCTATTTCATCCCCAATAATTGAACACCGGCCGGAATGCTTTGTGTCACACGCTGCACAAACAAGGCAACAGGACCGTCCATTAAAGCAAAAAATGGTTTTGGATAAATACCCATCCAAAAAATCATGATCACAAAAGGCATGATGACTAAAATTTCTCGCCATCGGATATCTTCAAGTTTTTCATTTTCAGAATTTTCAATTTTGCCGAAGAACACTCGTTGGACCATCCAAAGCATATACACAGCCCCTAAGATGACAGCGGTCGTAGAAATAATGACGAGCACTGGATAACGAGTATAAGATCCCATCAAAATTAAGAATTCGCCTACAAAGCCGTTGGTTCCCGGAAGTGCAATCGATGAGAAAGTAACAATGAGAAAAAAGACTGTGAACCATGGCATGCGCTGGGCAATTCCACCAAAATCGGCGATTTGTCGGGTGTGTCTGCGGTCATATAGCATGCCGACGAGCAAAAAGAGTGCGCCTGTTGAAATGCCATGATTGAGCATTTGATAAATAGCGCCTTGCACGGATTGCTGAGTCAAAGCCATCAAACCCAACATCACAAAACCTAAATGAGAGACTGAAGAATAAGCGACCAGCTTTTTGACATCTTGCTGAACAATGCTGACCAGTGCTCCATAGACAATTCCGATCGTCGCCAAAAGTGCGAGCAAAGGTTTGGCTTGGGCCACCGCTTCCGGGAAAAAGGGCATGGCGAATCTTACAAAACCATAAGTTCCCATTTTCAATAATATACCCGCCAAAATCACAGAACCGGCGGTCGGCGCTTCGACGTGAGCATCGGGTAGCCACGTATGCAAAGGAAACATGGGAACTTTGATTGCAAAAGAAAGTGCAAACGCGGCAAACAAAATCATTTGAACTTGAGGAGTCAACTTCAAGCTTTGCTGCCACCAGGCTTCGTAATCAAAACTACCCTGCGCTTGATAATAAAGATAGATGATGGCCGCAAGCATGAGAACAGAACCGACCATCGTATAGATGAAGAACTTTAGTGCCGCATAGATTCTTCGCTTACCGCCCCAGATTCCAATGAGGAAATACATGGGGATGAGCATGGCTTCCCAAAAAACATAAAATAAAAACATGTCGAGGGCCGCGAAGGTCCCTAGCATGGCGGTCTGCAAGAGTAGAATGCAGACATAATAAGATTTTTCTTTTTCGTGGATGGAGCCTGTCGAAAAAATAATCACCCAAGGTAAGGTGAAAGTGGTCAGCAGAATCAAGAGAAGGCTGATGCCATCAATCCCTACTTTATAATAAACATCTAAATATTCTATCCAAGGAATGCTTTGTACGAAGGCAAAACCTGCTTCAACCGTGGAAGGTTGTGCAATGTGAGTTTGATATCCTGTGTAAAGACCCCATGAAAGAGCCAAGTCAGCGAAGGCCACAAGCAAAGCGAGTCCTCGAATCAGCTGTTTGAAACGACTCGGGATGAGCAGGATCAAAAGCATGCCCAGCAAAGGAAGAAAAATAACTTGTGTTAATAAATTAAACATAATTACCGCAAGAACCACCAAAGTAAGCTGACTAAACCCAGCACAAAATAAAGCGCATAGTTATTGGCAATACCATTTTGTAAAAGCCCGAAAAGGCGACCGAAAAATTCCATCGTTTTGGCCGTACCGTTCACGCCAATGCCATCGATGACAGCCACATCGACGCCCTTCCATAAAAATACTTTTGAAAAATAATAAATCGGCTTCACGATTAAAAAATTATAAATTTCATCAATATAATATTTATTAAAGACAATCCCGTAGACGACTTTTATTTTCTCTACGAAACGGCCTACAGAATCCCATTTGCGGGTAAAAAGATAGATGGAGATGAGGGTGCAAAATAAAGCCCATAGCACACTCGCTGCAGCAAGTAAGCGCTCTTGATTTTCATCATGAGCGTGCGCTGAGATCACTCCTCCGTCTAAATTCAACCAATGATGCAAAAGATTGGTTCCACCTAAGGCATGGGGAATTCCCAAGACGCCTGCAAACATTGCGAGCGTTGCCAAAATCACTAAGGGAAAATCCATCACGAAAGAAGGCTTATGTAAATGTTCCAATGTATGATGAGCTACGCGGCTCTTGCCGAAGAAAGTGAGAGAAACTAATCGGAACATGTAAAAAGCGGTGATGCCGGCGGTGAGAAAAGCGAAAAACCATTGGACCGTATAGCCACGCGAGTAAGCTTGCCACAGAATTTCGTCCTTACTAAAAAATCCTGAGAAAGGAGGAATGCCGGCAATGGCGATGGTGCAAATCAAAAATGTCCAAAAGGTAACGGGTAAATGTTTTCGAAGACCACCCATTTTAAAGATATCTTGCTCACCGTGCAGAGCATGAATCACCGATCCGGATCCTAAAAATAAACAGGCTTTGAAAAAAGCATGGGTCATCAAATGAAAAACACCTGCGACATTCGCTCCAATTCCCACTCCCAAAAACATCAGTCCCAACTGGGAAACAGTAGAGTATGCCAAAACTTTTTTAATATCTCTTTGGGCAAGACCAATCGTTGCCGCAAAGAAAGCGGTCGCAGCCCCCACACTCGCTACCACTTCTCGAGCAAACGGTGCCAAATCAAAAAGGAAACTGAGTCGAGCTACCATGTAAACACCTGCGGTCACCATGGTTGCAGCGTGTATCAATGCTGAGACAGGCGTTGGACCTGCCATAGCATCCGGTAACCAAACATAGAGCGGAATCTGTGCCGATTTTCCACAGGCACCCAGAAACAAAAGTAAGCAAACAAGGGTCGCGACGGGTGCTAATAATTCTTTATATTGTTCTAGGGTGGCAAAACTAAAAATCCCCGCATTCGCGGCATCAGGATCTTTCAAAAGCACGGCAGCGATAATAAAAAGAGCAATTAAAAATCCGAAGTCTCCGATGCGATTTACTACAAATGCTTTTTTACCGGCTGAAGCTTTCGCGGAATCTTCAAACCAGAATCCAATCAACAGATAACTACAAAGCCCTACCCCTTCCCAACCAATGAACAGGACTAAAAGGTTGTCCCCTAATATCAGCAAAATCATCGCGAAGAGGAAAAGGTTGAGATAAGCGAAATAGCGAGCAAAACCTTTATCGCCATGCATGTAGCCCGTGGAATAAAGATGAATGAGGGATCCGACTCCGGTCACGACTAAAACCATGATCGAGGATAAGCGGTCCATGCGCAAAGCGAAGTCCAAGCTAAAGCTGCCCGAGGACATCCATTGGTAAATCACTTCAATGCGGGGGTCAGAAAGATGATGAAAAATAAAAGGCCACACCGCGCTCAAGGCAAAAAGAAATGAAAGCACAGGGAATAAAACGCCCAAAATACTCACTAATTTTTCGGGGGCTTTTCCTTTTGTGCGCGCCACTCCCAAGGCAATGCCTCCGTTAATGAAGGCGCCTAAAAGTGGCATTAAAGCTATGAGATAAAGTGGGTACATTTAATTTTTCATTATATCTAATTCGTTAATTTTGACGGTTCCACGATTTCGGAAAATGGCGATGACGATAGCAAGACCCACTGCGGCTTCCGCTGCGGCAACTGCAATGACGAAAAAAGAAGCGACGTGACCCGTCATATCTCCTCGGAATCTGGAAAAAGCAATAAAACTTAAATTAGTCGCGTTCAGCAAAAGCTCAATAGACATGAAAATGACCAAAATATTTCGACGCAGGACTAAACCCGCCATGCCGATGGCGAAAAGAATCGCAGAAATCACTAAATAATGTTCCAAACCAATCATAGTTCTCTCTTTGCCAAAACCACGCCGGCAATCACTGCCACTAAAAGTAAAACTGAAACATATTCAAAAGGCACCAAGTAATCCGTAAACAGAAGTTTTCCGACTTCCTTCACGGTACCAAAATTTTCTACAACTTGCGGAAATGCCAAATGCAAGGGCATGAGGATTTGAATAAAAGCCACCAAGAAAGTGAGTAAAGCTCCTAAGGCAAACAACCAATAAACTTTCGTAAAAGGTTTTTCGTGCAGTTCGTCCGGCTGTAAATTCAAAAGCATGATCACGAAGATAAAAAGCACCATGATGGCGCCCGCGTAGACCAGAATCTGAATCGCGGCGAGAAAATGAGCATTCAACATGGCATAAAGCGCTGCAATGCCAAAAAAGGAAACGATTAAAGAAAAGGCCGAAGTAATGGGATTTTTAAAAAGCACCACGCCCAAAGCCGTCGCCACCGTTAATCCACCAAAAATGTAGAATAGAATGTCTTGCATTTATCGCGTTACCTACTCTTCCAAAATTCTACCTTATCAACATCACCGAACCCGTAATGAAAATATTCGCTAAAGAAACCGGCATCATATATTTCCAACCCAATTTCATCAGCTGATCATAGCGGAAGCGAGGCAAGGTCCATCGCACCCAAATAAAAACCCAACAGAAAAATAAAACCTTCGTTAAGAAACAAGCCACTTGCAAAACGGCGGTGACAATCATGGAAGCGTTGCCACTCAAAACCATGGGCCACAAGAAAATCAGAGCCCCTACCAGTGCAAAAGCAGCACCGATGGCGCCTGTTCCCAAGATCAATCCCTCATAATCTCTTCTGTCGCCCCATTTTTTTACCTTCACATTTTTGCGACCTACTTTAAGCATTAACAAACCCGCAGCTAAATGGCCGACGGCTAGAAAGGCTAAAACGATTTTCAAAGCTTCGCTTGAATTCGCTCTTAAAAATTCTGTGCTCAAAAATGGAATTTGCCATCCGCCAAAGAAAAGCGAAGAAATCACTGCAGAGGCAATAATCATGTTTGCATATTCAGCCATGAAAAAAAGCGCAAACTTCAGCGAACTATATTCTAAATGATAACCCGCGACGATTTCCGATTCACCTTCGGGTAGATCGAAAGGAAGTCGATTTGTTTCGGCAAACATGGCTACTATAAAAAGTAGGCAAGCAATCGGTTGGCGGACGAAATTCCAATGCAACATATTAGGACTTTGATCTTCGACAATCTTAGAGATTTCCAAAGAGCCCACCATCATCAACACGCTGATAATCGCCAGAGACATGACAATTTCATAGCTGATCATCTGAGCGGAAGAACGAAGTCCACCTAATAAAGTATATTTGTTATTGGAGCTCCAACCGGCGAGCATAATTCCAAAAACACCCAAAGAAGAAATCGCTAAAATATAAAGAATGCCCGCATTGATATCGGCCGTCTGAAAAGTAATGACAATTCCGTCCCAAACAATCGGGGCTGCGAAAGGAATCACCGCAAAAGTCATGCATGCAACCGTCATCGCGGTAAAGGGCGCCAAAATATAGAAAAACTTATTAGCTTTGGTCGGAATAATATCTTCTTTCATCAGAAGCTTCACGACATCCGCTAAAGAATGAATCATTCCGCCTAAGCGAATCACACCGAATAAAGAAGCGCGGTTAGGGCCGCGGCGATCTTGAATATAAGCCGAGCCTTTTCGTTCCAACCAAATCAACACCGGGATAATGTTGAAAATGATGAGAAAGGGCACCAAAATTTTTGCGAGAATCAGAATCAAAGCACTTTCCCCGTTTCTCCTAAATCCGCATAAGAAATTCCAAAACCTTCTTTTAACAATTGTTCCGATGTCGAAATTTTTAAGTCATGGCCATATTTTTTGGCAATTTCGCCCAACCATTTCCAGGCGGGTTGCATTTGGCTACGAGGAGCGATTCCTTTTTCAAATTTTTGCACGCGTCCTTGAAAATTAGTGAAGCTCCCCTCTTCTTCCGCAAACATCGTGATGGGTAAAATATAATCTGCCATTTCAGTGGTGAGACTTTGATGGGTCGCCAAGGCAATGACCAACTCTGGTCTTTCTGTAAAAATCTTTTCGTAATCTTTTCTAGAAATTTCATCCAACAAAATGACTACTTCGGGAGCTTGAACTGAATGAATTTCAGCAAAACCTAAATGAGTGGCACCACGAGTATTAGGATTTTTATCAGCCTTCCTTAAAAAATCATCGGACGTTGGGTTTTCAACTTCTCGCTTTGAATAGACCAACTGCGCTTCGGGTGCGATTTTTTCAGCAAATTTTCTAAGAGCATAATTGTTTTCGTTGGAAGCTTGGGCACTGCCCACAATCAACACCTGTTTCAATCCAATTTTCTTCAAAGCATTCGTGATTTCATCAATAATTTGTGCATTCGTGAGAATGTCAAAACGCCCCTCTCTCTTGCGTAGCGCCGAGAGAATTCGATTCTGCGAATTGATTTCTTTGTAACTTAAACGGCCTTCATCACAAAGCCAACACTCATTTACCGCCTCGTTGTCACGAGGAAGATATCGATAAGCTACACCATTGTCCGATTGAAGCTTAATATTACAACCCGTCGAACAGCCGGTACAAATCGATTTTGCTGTCTTTAAAAACCAAACTCGTTTTTTAAAACGGAAATCTTCACTGGTAAGCGCTCCGACTGGACAAATATCCACCGTATTAATCGAATAAGCATTATCTAATTGCTTGCCAGGGAAAGGACGCAGCTCGACATGATCGCCGCGTTGAATAAAACCTAATTCGGAAGTTTTGGTGATTTCGTCGCAAAAGCGAATGCAGCGCGAACACATGATGCAGCGTTCATCATCGAGAATGACCTGAGGCCCCAAAGGAACTCGCTTCGGCTTATGCACTTTTTCTTCGTCGAACTGAGAACCTTTGATTGATTCTGAAAGGTAATAATTCTGAAGTTTACATTCCCCCGCTTGATCGCAAACCGGACAATCAATGGGATGATTCACTAAAATAAATTCTAAAACATTCTTGCGCCATTTTTTTGCATTTTCAGATTGAGTGTAAACGACCATGCCTTCCGTCGCCGCCAAATTGCAGGAGATTTGGGGCTTAGGCATTTTTTCAACTTCCACCAAGCACATTCGACAATTGCCTGAAATGGAAAGCTTCGGATGATAGCAAAAATGCGGCACATCCCCGCCGATTTGACGCACGGCCTCGATGACGGTCGTGCCGGTCTCTACTGTGATTTCTTTTCCGTCTATTTTAAGTGTTGGCATTTCTCATTCATCCTGTACGGGCCATTTATGAATTGCCCCTACTCATTTCCGAAAGGACATTTCCCCAACTTCACGTGTTCTTCAAATTCATGTCTAAATTTATTGATATGGCTTTGGATGGGCATCGCCAAGGCATCGGAAAGCACACAAACCGTTTTGCCCATCATGTTGTCGGCAATTTCCAGCAGCGTCTCTATATCTTTTAAAGTCCCTTCGCCGTCGTGGAAACGTTTCAAAATTTTGTAGGACCAACCGGTGCCTTCTCGACAAGGCGAACATTGCCCGCAAGATTCATGCGCGTAAAAATGGGCCAAATTCTTCAAGCTCTCCACCATGCACACCGATTCATCCATCACAATCACACCGCCCGAACCCAACATGGTTCCCTTCGCAGCCAAAGATTCATAATCCAAATTTACGTCCAACGCTTCTTTCGCGGTCAAAACAGGAACAGAAGATCCACCCGGAATGACGGCCTTCAAGGCTTTGCCGTTTCTCATTCCGCCGCAATCTTCTTCGATCAATTTTTTTAAGGAATAGCCCAGAGGAATTTCGTAATTACCCGGTTTTTTCACATGGCCAGAAACGGAGAATAATTTGGTCCCTGGACTTTTTTCGGTGCCGTATTTCCGGTAAGCCTCGGCGCCTTTTGTCAGAATATAAGGAACAGCTGCCAAAGTTTCGACATTATTAATGACGGTCGGACACCCAAATAATCCCATAATCGCCGGGAAGGGTGGTTTGATGCGCGGGTAACCGCGTTTTCCTTCGAGAGATTCCAACAGGGCTGTTTCTTCTCCGCAAATATAAGCACCCGCGCCACGATGAACAAAAAAATCGATGTCAATGCCAGAGCATTTAATGTTCTTACCTAAAAGTCCTGCAGCATAAGCTTCATCCACGGCAGCTTGCAGACGTTGAAAAGGGAACACAAATTCACCGCGAATATAGCAATAAATAGTTTTTGCGCCGATAGCATAAGCACATGCAATGGCACCTTCAATCATTTGATGCGGATTCAATTCTAAAATGTAGCGATCTTTGAAAGTTCCAGGCTCAGATTCGTCAGCGTTGATGCAGAGATAATGGGGCTTTAAATTATCTTTCGGGATGAAGCTCCATTTCATGCCTGCGGGAAAGCCAGCGCCGCCCCGACCTCGAAGTCCCGACTTCTTCACTTCCTCAATGACGTCGTCCGCCTTCATCTTAAAAAGCTTCTCGAGGCTTTTATAGCCGCCCGTCGACTCATACACTTTTAAGGTGTGAGAATCTTTCAATCCCCAGTTTTCTGTTAAAATCTTTTCCATTTTTTATTTCAAAGCATTGAAAATCTCATCTACTTTCGCAGGCGTAAGATTTTCGTGATAGTCTTCATTTAACTGCATCATAGGAGCGGTGCCGCAGGAGCCTAAGCATTCCACTTCGCTCAGCGTATACTTGCCGTCAGCTGTGGTTTCGCCGACTTTAATGCCTAATTTACTTTTTAAATGACTTAAAATTTCTCCTTTGCCACAGAGCTCGCAAGAGAGCGTTCGGCAAAGCTGGATATGATATTTTCCCACCGGCTTTTGGTTATACATCGTGTAAAATGTAACTACTTCGTAAACCTTGATGGGCGGTAGATCTAATAGCTGACCGACATACTCCATAACCTTTTGCGAAATCCAACCAAACTGCTTTTGCGCCAGCCAAAGTGTGGGCAACAATGCTGCACGCTTGTTCGGATAGTGCGTCAAGAGCGCGTCAAATTCTTTTCTATTTTCTGGAGTAAACTCTACCTGCATAATTATCGATCCAATTCACCCGCAATAATATTAATGGAACCCAAAATTGCGATCGCATCCGCAATCATTCTGCCTTTAATTAAAAAAGGATAGGCCGCATAGAGCGGAAAACAAGGAGGACGACATTTCACTCGGTAAGGATTTGTTCCGCCATCGCTCACAATATAAAAACCCAATTCGCCGTTGGCCGCTTCAGTTGCTGAATAAACTTCACCTGGAGGCGGCTTCACGCCTTCATAAATCAATTTGAAATGATTCATGAGCGCTTCGATATTCGTATAAACTTCTGATTTAGGGGGCAAAGCCACACGACGATCATTCGTCATGATGGGGCCTGGCTTGAGGCGATCTAAGGCTTGCTCAATAATGCGGGCCGATTGCATAATTTCTTCGAAGCGAACCAAAAATCGATCGTAAGTGTCGCCTGTTTCCCCGATGGGAATATCGAAATTATAAGTCTCATACCCCATGTAAGGTTGAGCTTTGCGGATGTCATAGGCAACACCCGCGGCGCGAAGACAGGGACCCGTAAAACCATAATTAACCGCATCTTCTCCGCTAATCGCGCCTACACCTGAAGTTCGGTCGATGAAAATTTTATTTTTCTCAAGTAAACCGCGCACCTCTTTGGTCGCTTTCATGACTACTTTTAAAATATCGCGAATTTCTTGGGGGGCTCCGGGTTCTAGATCGCGCATCAATCCACCGATGCGTGTGTAATTCGTGGTAAGGCGGGCGCCGCAAATTTTTTCAATGAAATCGTAAATTTTTTCGCGAGCGTTAAAATAATACCAAAAATTCGTGAGCGCTCCCAAGTCGACCACGTTCGTGCCCATACAAACCATGTGATCGGTGATGCGTGACAATTCACTGATAATGACGCGGATCACTTGAACACGTTCAGGGATTTCACAGCCGATGAGCTTTTCAACCGCCATGCAGTAACCCACATTGTTCATGAGAGGGCTGATGTAGTTTAAGCGATCGGTGTAAGGAATGACTTGAGTGTAGGTTCCAATTTCACAATGTTTCTCAAAACCGCGATGCAAATAACCCATTTCGGCTTGAGTGCCCACGATGGTTTCTCCATCGATTTCCACGAGTACGCGCAAAGTGCCGTGCATGGCCGGATGGGAAGGTCCCAAATTCAAATGCATCTTCTTGGTTTTTAAATCGCCTGTCGCTTCCATGAATTTATTAAGGATTCTCTAAAGGTTCTGGAATTTTTTGCCGTTGGTTAATCGGATAATCTTTACGAAGCGGATGACCTTGAAATTCTTCAAACAAGAGCAAGCGTTTGAGATTCGGATGACCTTCAAACAAAATGCCCATCATGTCAAAAGTTTCTCGTTCAAACCAATCCGCGGATTTCCATAAATCCACACAAGTTTGCACACTGCAATCTGCTTCAGATAATGACACTTTAATTCGAATACGATGGTTGAGTGGGATGGAATAAAGATGATAAACGAGCTCAAATCTCGGATCCCTGCCCAAATAATCCACGCCGCAAATATCCAAGAGAAGATCAAAACGCAAGTCACTACTTTGTTTAGCGTGACTTAAAATAGCTTTAAGCGAGGTACGATCCACAATAATCGTTTCATCGCCTTTTTCTTCATGAGAATGAAGAATCGCCTGGGCAAATTTCGCTTTAAATTTTTCGATTACTTTTCCCATTTAATTTCTTCTGTACTGGCGATTCATGAATCGCCCCTACGACTTCCTTCTTTGGCATCTTTTGAAAGCTTTTCTTGTAGACGGATGACGGATAATAGAATCGATTCTGGCCGAGGAGGACAACCCGGAACATACACATCCACAGGAATTATTTCGTCAATACCTTGAACCACGCTGTAATTATCGTAAAAACCACCACTCGAGGCGCAAGCACCCACCGCGACCACCCATTTCGGTTCGCACATTTGTTCGTAAACTTTTTTCAAAATAGGGGCTTGTTTGTAGTTGATCGTGCCTAAAACTAATAAAAGATCGGCCTGACGAGGAGAAAAACGAACTAATTCCGCTCCAAAACGCGAAATATCAAATACGGAATCCACCGCACCCATGAACTCAATCGCGCAGCAGGCCGTACCAAAAGGCATGGGCCACATGGAATACTTTCGCCCCCAAGCGACCAGCTCATCGAGCTTCGTCGTTAAAAAATTATTTTCGCTAACTGATGCCATATATAATTCTTAATCTAAATATTTTTGGATTTACTCCAAAAATATTTACTCCATGGAAATGGAAGCAGCGAGCCTCGCGAGCGTTGAAGGAAAAACACCTTTTGGGTTTTTCCTTCAAGTCCTTATTTTTCCCATTCCAGTACTTTTCGTTTCCAAACGTAAACAAGTCCTAAAAATAAAATGGCTAAAAAAGCACTCATTTCCCAGAAAATGAAAGCGCCCGCGCCCGCATCTCTAAAGTCTTTAAATAAAACGGCCCAGGGATAGAGAAATACTGCTTCCACATCAAAAAGTATGAAAACAATTGCCACCATGAAAAATTTAACTGAAAAACGTTGGCGAGGATCTCCAATCGGAGGGACGCCACATTCATAAGGTTCCAACTTAGAAACTGTTGGTTTTCGAGGTCCAAAAAGCCTGGAAAGCAAAATAAAGGTACCCGAAAAAACCAACGCAATGACCAATAAAATTAATATAGGAAGATAAGGGTTCGTCATTAGAATTGGCTAGTAAACTATTCAAGCTGAAGAGGCAAGTTCATATTCAATTTTTACGCCATTCTGAGGGCAGATTAAGGAATGAAACTAGGAAAAGTGGGATTCAAAAATTAGTGGAGATTCGATTTGATGAATTGTTCAATCGCCAAGATATTATCGTTGTAAAGTCCTTGAAATTTACAAGCCACCCCAAGGCGATCCGAATTTTCGCGCCTTAAAACTTCTGCAACAATTTCTACTGGTTTTTGACGATTAGGAAGATGAATGACCAAAGCCAGACCATCGGCAGCATCGATTTGTTGAGGATCCATCATCAAGAAAAGACCTCCACAGCTAATATTGGCGGTGGTCGCTTTCACAGGAGCCCCATCGATCATGAGCTCTACCTCTAGACCCACTTCAAGTCTTTTGAAGAGTCTTTTTTCACTCTGATCCATCAATAACATGAGTTCTCGTTCTAGTGCCAAAAAGTCCCCCTACATAATGTGGAATAATTATTTAGTACGCATTACCTACCCAGTTGTCAACATTTCATTATAACGCTATGCGTTAGCTATCCTCTTAATTTCATTCATCATTTCATACCTTATGCACTTCTTTCATAGACTATAAACAGCTGTGGTGCATTCCTTGACAAGAGGGCTAAAAGACCCGGATAATAAGGAATGTTTGAAGATCATTCCATTACAAGGCTGCAAGATTACATTGGAAAAAGGGTTGAAATTATCGCTTTTAACATCTCCTACATGGGTGTTTTAGAAGATATTAATTTTGAAACTGGAACATTAAAAATAGTGGACGGAGAAGACTTTGCCATTCTAGAATTAGAAAGAGTTGAATCTTTTAGCGTTCTTAACAAAAATCCATGAATTTAAATGACACGACACTCTACGTAGGAACCGTAGGTTTTTCTTACGATGCCTGGGCGAACGGAATTTTTTATCCTCACGAACTCCCGCGTTCGAAATGGCTTTCTTATTATAGTCAATTTTTTAACTTTGTAGAAATTTCTCATAGTTTTTCTAAAGTTCCAGACAAAGATACTTTTCAACAATGGTACGAGCAAAGTCCTGAGACCTTTCGATTTTCTCTCCGCGGTAATCAATACATCACTCATGTCAAAAAATTAAAAGGGGTCGGGGAACCTCTGAAACTCTTCTTAGAACCTGCACTTAAGTTAAAAGAAAAACTAAGCACGATTGTATGGGAGGTGCCTCCATTAGGACGCGATCAAACGAAAACTTTAGAAGCTTTCGTCAAGCATCTTCAAAAATATCCCAAAATTCGTCATTTTTTCGATTTTAGTGATGAAATGGTCCTCGAGCAGAACTCTATTCAACTTTTAAATGAAAATGGCTGTGAAATTATCGTCAAACTCCCTCCGGATAATCTGATCGAAAATCGACATTATTTCCATATTTGTCTCCAGGACAGAAATCTAGGACAAGAATGGGAATCAGACATGCTCCGCAAACTGAAAGCGGACACTGCTTCCAAATCGGCTTATATTCTTTTTGACGGGCCTCAATCGGGTAATGCCTTTATCCGAGCACGGGCCTTTTTAGAAAAAATTCGTCAATTATCTTAAAGACTTCTAGACAATTGCCCCTACTTTTATTATCGAATTCCCCAAATGGCTGAAGCTCAACTTCTTCTACAAATTTGTATGGGGCAGAATCATCTTCTTCAAGCTTTAGAAAGCTTTCAAGACACCCTATTACAAATGAAGCAAAATCAAAGTTTGCGTTGGGAAAAATTTGTCGAAAGAATTGGCGAAATACAGAAAAAGATCGAAATAGAAGGTGAAAACCTTTCTCAGCTCATTTCTCAAAGTTCTTTTGCCCAAATCGAAATCAAAGCGCGTTTAGAAAAAATCCTTCAGCAAACCCACCAGCTTCGCCAACAATTCAGCCTTCGCTATCAAGAAATGACGCATGAAGAATGGATCCCTTCTTTAAGCTTATGGTCTGAAAAAATTTCCACGCTTCGCCAAGATCTTAAAAATATCAATCTTAAAGCCGCTTTCAATCACATTTCTGAAGCGGTTCTCGTCGATCATTACGAAAATTTGGGTGAAGCTAAAAAAATTCAATGGCCGCGTAAATTGCTTCATGTGCTGGCTTCCTTTTGGATCGTAGGAATTTACGTTTTCTCTCGCGGTAGTTTCACTGCAAAGATGTCTATTTTTGGAATTTTTACTGTTTATGCCTTAGGCTCAGATGTTTTGCGTCTCGTATGGCCAAAGTTCAACGCATTGACGATGCGAGATTTGAAAAAATACATGAGGAAGGAAGAAGCGCGTCGTCTCAATTCCATGACCTTTTATTCAATCTCCGCTTTTTTGGTCTGTCTTCTTTTCCCTAAAGGCGTGGCCGTTCTCTCGATTTTATTTTTAGGATTGGGCGATCCTATGGCTTCCATCATCGGACTTAAATTTGGAAAACATCGTTTCGGCCGTGCCAGCATTGAAGGAACTGCAGCTTGTTTCCTAACCTGTTTTGCAATCAGTTTTCTTTATCCTCTTCTCAATCCAGCATTCACTGGTCCTTTGTGGCTTTTTGCATTGGGAGGCGGCTTAATTGGTTCTCTGTCTGAAAGATGGACTTTCCGACTCGATGATAATTTCACCGTTCCAATTTTCTCTGCGATTTTCTTGCAGTTGATGCTCTTAGTTTGGCCCTTCTAGCACCTGTAGTAAAGTTGCTTGTCTCCCCACTATATTTTCAAACTAAGCAATTTATACATCCCTTACACAACTCCCCTCGGATCGCCTTCCGATCATAGCGTTTAAGCAAGGCACACTTGCGAAACCATTCAACAGAAAGAAGGGGAACATGCGCTTTAGTAAACATTTCATCTTATCAACTCTATTAGTAGGATCACTTTTTTCCGGCATCACGGGATGCGGAGAAAGTGCGGATAGTTCAGGGCCCGATTTGAGCGGCTCACCTCTCACTCTCACTCCCAGCGGTTCCATCACGCTCAAAAAAGATCAAACGATCGATTTCAATGCAAACCTGAGCGATGCCACCTTCAGCGTGGAAGGCGGTGCTGCCAATGGAAGTATTGACGCGAATGGGTTGTACACTCCTCCCAGCACTCTTCCCGTCAATCATCGAATCACCATCAAAGCAAACTCCGGTGACCAAAGTGCAACCACCACTGTTAACTTAATGACCAATGACAGTGTTGTCGTGAATGCACCCAGCAAAAAGAAAGTGGGCGATTTAGAAATTTTTTCTCCAGCATTCTCTGCAGACGCAGCCATGAACTTAAGTCGCCATCGTTTGGCGGTTTCGGATGCCAACTCTAAGCATCAAGTTGCCGTAAATTGGATGAGTTTTGACGGTGCAAACATAAATAGCAGTTTCGATTTGATGACTAATTTAACCTCCTTCGGAACAGATAAAGCAGCGGCACTACCTGCGTCAAACCCCTATTCAGGAACCATTGGCTATGGACCTGATGGCAGTTTATTTATTGTTCAAATGGAAATGATGGGCGGTAAACTCGCCCTAAAAGTTTATAGCACTCAAAATGAGGGTGTGAGCTACAATTCACATCTTGTACACTCCGACGCAGCTTTCCACACTTTTGCTCCCAGTTTAAGCATCTCTTCAGACAACACCCTTCATTTAGTTTTCACGAAGGGAGATTCTCCTGTATCTGTTCAGAAAGCTTTCTACACAAAAAGCTCTAATGGGGGTGCAACATGGTCAAGCCCTCTTGAAATTAATTCTGTTTCTCCTGAATTTAAACTTCAGCCTAATGTCGCTGCAAACTCAACGGGTAATGAAGTGAATCTTTGCTGGACAGAATCCTCAGCAGGACAGTTCGACATTTACTATGCGCGCAGCAACGATGGCGGTAATACCTTTGCCACAGCAGTCAAGGTGAGCAACACTCCCGCAGCGAAAGAAGGACAATGCCAAGTTCGTTCAGGTTTAAATCATGAAGCCTATGTTTTATATTCTGGAATCAACATTCTGTCCTTTACTGAAAATCTCGAAATCTTAATCGCCAAAACCAATGATGGCACTGGCTTTGCCCCTGCGGTTCAGGTGAATAGTGATGCTTTTCATCTCCATACCTTTCCTCTGATGAGTGTGGATGCCTTGGGAAGAATTGACGTGATTTGGGCTTGGGATAAAGATGGAGATGGTTCTGACATCCATGAAAGCATCTATCATTCCCGTAGTCTGGATGGTGGTAACACCTTCAGTGCAAACGATGTTTTTGTGCAGGATGCAGGCGGCACAGCCACTATTCCCACGGGCTTAGCTCACGACGCTGCAGGACGCCTTCACTATAGCTTTATCCAAAGAGAAGGTGTTGGTTATTATCTTTTCTACCAAATGGCCGAATAGTTTGACGCCGTTTTCATAAAAAAAGCCCCTGTGATTTTTCACAGGGGCTTTTTATTTTTTGATTTTTTTTAATTATTGCAAGCCAACGTTGGTGACTTCAATATTGGACTTACGAGTGAAATCCCCTACTTTAGTGAGAATTTTTTCTTCTTCCATTCCAGTGCTTTTCAAATTGGTCACGATGCTTTTAGAAACATTCGATACTTCGACCTGAGAATCACTTTGACCTTTAGGACTGATCTTGATCACAAGCTTATAATAAGCTCCTACGGTTCCCATGTCGCGACGATTAAAGAAATCAACATAATGAGAATCACTGGTAGAAGGTTGCCAATGCGTTTCGATGGTGCCTGCCGCATCATCAAAACTTTGAATGGCATACCCATTGTAATTCAAAGATTCTTTTACTGCGGCTAAACTCGCTTTGGTGTCGACAGCATAAGTGTGCGAAACAGGCTTTACGCTTTGGTCTTTACCAAAGAGCCGAGGCTTACCGCAGCTAGCAAGGTTCGCAGCGCAGAGTCCTAAAACAATCATTAAGGTTACTTTTGATTTGAATGACTTCATGAAGACCTCCCTCTTAAGATTTACTAAGGCTTGTCGCGCGAGACCTGAAAATCCAACATCCTATCGCCGCTAGAATGAGGAAAATACTCACAAACTGGGAAGTGCTCACACCTCCCACGATAAAACCGCGGACAAAATCCCCCCGAAAAAACTCGAGAACTATCCGAATGATCGAATACAAAATGAGATACATGAGCAAAATCTGACCGTCAAATTTTTTCTTCCTACTATAATAAACCAAAATCAAAAAGATGGCTAGTTCTGCTCCCGATTCCATCAGTTGAGTAGGGAACAAAGGAGTCCCCCCTGGAGCCAATCCTTCACCTTCTGTAGGATAAATCACTGCCCACCAGGCAGGATGATCGACGGGCCTTCCATAACAACAGCCTGCGGCAAAACAGCCTAAACGCCCAATGGCATGACCTATTGCTACCCCTGGCATGAAAATATCAGCTACTTTCCAAAAATTGAGCTGGTGCCGCTTCATATACCAAGCAGAAGTCGCGACCGCCCCGATGAGTCCTCCGTAAAAAACGAGTCCACCTTCCCAAACTTTGAAAAAGTCGAGTGGTTGAGTCCAAAGAATCTGTGGATCTTCTATTAAAACATATAAGAGTCGTGAACCGACGATGGCAGAAACAATAATATAGAAGGCAAGATCCATGAGTTTGTCTGCGGGCATGCCTACACGTTTCGCCTCACGACCCACCCAAAAAATACCGACTAAAAATCCTAAGGCCACCATCAAACCATAAGAATGGAGTTTTAAACCGCCCATGAGGGGAATGGTGAAAAGGACTGGATACATAGATTGAGACTTCTATCAAAAGAGTAAGTGCAAGCGAAACACTAAATCTTCGATTTTTTGTTTTTGTGTGGAAGAGATTTTGTCTTGTTGGATAGATTTATCTAAAACTTGAAAGAGTTCCTCAATATATTGAGCTAAACTTTGTCTTTTCTGTAAATCTTTGAGTAAAGCCGCCCCCTGATTTGCCAAACCTTGAAGTAAAGGATCTTGGGTAGTTCTATCGGCTAAAAGACTTTGCATCTGGCTGGAGAGGTCTTGATAGGCTTCTTGAGCATGCCTTAAGGCTTGAAAGAAAACTCCAAGTTCCTGTTTCCAGAGCTTCCAGGAGGCATGCCAATGAGGATCCAAATTAAGTTTGGAACTGTTCAGATTAATGTAAGGACTCATTTCAGCCAAAGCAGAAAGAAGATTCTTTTGGCTCTCGTCCATTCGAACAAGACAATCATTTATTTCATTCAATAGTTGTAAAAGGCCTTGTCGCGTTGGAGAGGAAGCTTCCATAGCAATTAGCTACTTCCAAGATTTTTTAAGTCGACCACAATTTCGGTAAGCAAACGCTCGTCGAATTCTGTCATTTCCCCTACCCTAAAAATACTGTCGAGCAACTGAACGAGTTCATTTAAATGAGATAGAGCTTTTTCGCGGAGGACTAAATTTTGCTCCACGCTCCAAAGCTCCGCCTCGACAATTGAAAAATCTTCTTGTTTATTTTGCTTATCGGATTTGACGCGGACAATTTCACTTCGGATTAATTCTCGCTCGCCCTGACCTCGGCGAATGAGCTGACCATAATGATCTAGGATTTGATGGAGACCTTGAAGCGATTCTTTGAGCATGCCTAGATCTTCACTATTAAAAACCCTTTTCTTAAGAATAGGGCTCATAAACTTAAGGCTTCGAGTCAACTCCGCATAGGTGTTGTCGATCTCCGGAATGAGAGCGGTAATGACCTCAAGTTGTTCTAAAAGCATGGTTTTTTCGCTTGGCATAGGCTCTGAATCAAAGCATGGCCTTTGGGATTTTGTAAAGAGCTTTGATCGACTTTATCGCTAGAAAAACTCGGACTCAGGACGCAACTTCCTGAGCCAAGCGCCGATAGTCCTAGCACTTCCACTTCATCAATTTTTTGTATGGGCCCACGAGAGATTTTGCAAGTGACTCGGATTGCTCATCCATTGAATCTCAATACTTCGACTTCCTCACTTACAGGAGTAGGGAACAGCTTTAGCTCCAATCAATTGAAGCTTGATCAAATTTTTTATTCTTTTTCTTCTCAAGCCACCGATTTAAAAAATATCACTAGTTTAAGCATGGCGGGATTTGTCGGTAACTTAAGTCGCTTTGGAGCCTTGCAATTACTGCCAGGCCTTTCTTTGATGAGCCTTGGACTTCGCAATTGGGGCGCTCAGCTTTTTTCAATCGCGGCGGAAGCAGCCACCTTAGAAGGCATTCATTGCGTTTTTGAAAGCAGCCCGGAAAATCCTTTTTTAGACTCTTTCTTTCACTCAGCCTTAACCGTAGGTGTTTTTAGATTTTGCGCACCTCTCCTGAAAAACCAAGGATTTTTACTTCAACAAGGTATCCAAGCGAGCGCTTTAGTTTCTTCGCATCGACTTTCTGCGCTCTTCTCAAGCGCAAATCATTCAGAAGGCGAAAGCTTGTCCGATGAATTCATGAATGCCTTAGCCACCAATTTAAGCATGGGAGTAGGATCGCATTTAAGTCATCGAATTCTAGGAGGAAAATTACAGGTTCTCGAAAGCCAATCCCACCGACTTATTGAAGTAGCGAATAGTCGACCAAAAGCTTCTCAGACTTTAAGAAGAGATCTTTCTTTTTCTTCCACTGCCCCCGCCAGATCTATTCAAGATGAAATAAGAGAGCAGGCACGTTACTCTAATTATCTTTTACAAATTTCGCTCAATGACATCGTCGGACTATGCCTTCGCAAACAAGGAGATCGTGCAGCCATTCGAGAGAGTCTGAATCGTGTAAAGCAGATTTATATTTGGACATTAGAAGTTTGGCCCTCCTTTGTCGCGGAGATGAATGCAGTAAGGCTACAAGAACCTTTTCAGCATGAAGCCCTTACTGAATTGGAAAAAGAGCTTCGGAATGAATTTAGCGAGCAATATCACATCCACAAGCAATTATCGATTTGCTTGGAGCTCTTAACTCATTCCTTAATATCCGAGCATTGTGCTTTAGAGGTTCGCCGTCGCATTGAAGCGGTGATAAGTCGCCCTGGTTTTCAGCGTGAGATAGCGTGGCCTGTCCATTCTCTTGCCACATCCATTTTTTACTCTGCAGATCCCACTTACCGTTTTGAGATCGGGATGAAATTGCTGATGCGCCTGCATCCGAATCCTAGTCACGAAGACATGGAAGTTTATCGACGTGCCGCCTGTGGACCCGTTCAAGACCGTCACATTGCTTTCGACCTGGATAATACTTTGGGGGATTTATTCCAATGGCATCTCGCTCAAGATGCCCTTAGCACGAGTGAAAAGCGGAAAGCCTATGATGGTTTTGACTTCGATTATTTTGCACATGAACGCAGTCTCATGCGACTACCATTAGCTCACATGCAAGCCGCCTTACTCGGTTTATGGGCGAATGGAAATACTTTAAAGCTTTATACTCATTCCAAAAATTTGCCTGGAAATCATGACGCTTTTTTTAATGATTTTCCCCTTTTGAAAGTCGCATTTGGCTTAGCAACGCCCAAAAATGTTTTTGAAGTGGTCACGCCTGAAGCCCTCGCGAAATCTCGTCATTACATGGATGAGTCGAAACGAGCTGAATTCCAAGCGCGTCATTTTGGCGATGCAGCAGGGCGAGAATTCGCCGCTCGAATTTTTCGAGAGGCAGAAATAAAATCTCTCGAAGGCTTTGAAAATACGAAAATTCCCTTTCCGGATTTTTATTTGGACGTCTTGATCGACGATTCCCATTATCCTTCTGGGGAAATGCAAGTATTGGGTTTTGGAAAACGCTTTATACTTGCCCCCCGAAACGGTGATGCACTCTTAGATGCTTTAGAAGCTTATTTCGCTGCTCCCATGCCACCTATTTCTCCCACTCTGCAAAGATGGTTGGAAAATAACGAGAGGGTGGATGGAGGACGGGTTGTCAAAAGTGAAACTTTAAAACTCCGAGCAAGCGCTGATGTAACGGATCCTAGCTCACGCTCTGTTTCTGGCCAATTTCTAATCCATTGGGCCCTCACGGAAGACTCTCCTGTGAATTTACTTTTTCTCTCTGCTCGCGCGCAACGTCTCTCTCCTGCTCTCTTGAACGTCCTCGATTACAGCATTCAACTCAATCCTCTCCTTGCAAAAATACTCTTCATTCATCTGAACCTCCTGCCCGCAAGATCTCCTTTAAGAGAAGATATTGAAGTAAAAACCTCCCTTGCCATAACAGCGGATTGTGACTGGACCGAACAAGAGCTCGGCAACTTGGCTAGAGCATTTTGCAGACAATATCATGCAAATGCCCACGAAGCTCTCCCTTCTGAAGCAGTCATTGCTTCTTGGAAAAACAAACTCTGCAAGCTTTCTTGGCTTTGGATTGATTTTTTAAATAGAGATATTTTTAGCGCGCAAGAATTCAATGAAATCGTAGAAAGCTTAGGCCTGACTTCTTCATCCCATTAAGCTTTAAGAATTTTTTGAGAAGTAGGAATTTGCAAATATTTTTGTAGATATTGACCCGTATAAGATTGAGAGACATTCGCTACTTCTTCAGGACTTCCTTGGGCAATGATCTCTCCGCCGCCTTCGCCTCCTTCGGGTCCTAAATCAATCAGATGATCGGCTGTTTTAATCACTTCTAAATTATGTTCGATGACAAGCACGGTGTTGCCCGTTTCTACAAAACGATGCAAAACATCGAGTAGCTTTTGTACATCCGCGAAATGCAGACCTGTCGTGGGTTCATCCAAAATATAAATCGTTTTTCCCGTGGATCTTTTTGAAAGTTCACGAGCGAGTTTGATACGCTGGGCTTCACCGCCCGAAAGCGTGGTGGCGGATTGACCGAGCTCGATATATCCCAAACCGACTTCCACCAGGGTTTGCAACTTTTGACGCACGGAAGGAATATTCCCCAAAACTTCCACCGCTTGTTCAATGGTCATCTTCAATAAATTTGCGATGGAATATCCCTTATACTTGATTTCCAAAGTCTCGCGATTGTAGCGCTGACCATTACATTCCTCGCATTGCACATAAATGTCCGGCAAAAAATGCATTTCAATTTTAATGATGCCATCGCCCTCGCAAGCTTCGCAGCGTCCACCCTTCACATTGAAGGAAAAACGTCCAGGTTTGTAACCACGAATTTTAGCTTCGGGAAGTTCAGCAAAAATATCTCGAAGCGGAGTAAAAAGCCCGGTGTAGGTCGCAGGATTTGAACGTGGCGTTCTGCCAATGGGAGATTGATCGATATTGATGACCTTGTCCAACTGATCCAGGCCTTCGATGGATTTCAGCTTTCCATGAGGCTCTCGTGAATCGCCTAACTTTTGAGCTAAAACTTTATAAAGCGTGTCATTGATGAGCGTCGACTTTCCTGAGCCTGATACCCCCGTGATGCAGACAAAAATTCCGAGAGGAATTTCCGCATCAATTTTTTTGAGGTTATTGCTTTCACATCCCTTCAAAACTAATTTGCCTTTAGCTTTTCTTCGGATGGTCGGAACAGGAATGTGATCTTTTCCGGAAAGAAATCGACCCGTCAGAGATTTTTCATTCTTCATCACTTGGCTGGGAGTACCTTCCGCAATGATTTGCCCACCATGCACCCCCGCACCTGGCCCCATATCGATAATGTGATCTGCCTCGAGCATAGTTTCTTCATCATGTTCTACTACGAGCACGGTGTTGCCCAAATCTCTCAAGCGTTTCAGCGTGTTGATCAACTTCGTGTTATCGCGTTGATGCAGTCCAATCGACGGTTCGTCCAGAATATAAAGAACTCCCACCAAACTCGATCCGATTTGGGTCGCCAAACGAATGCGTTGGCCTTCACCGCCCGAAAGAGTCCCGCTGGTGCGATCTAGGGTGAGATAATCCAATCCTACGTTGGACAAAAAGGAAAGGCGCTCAATAATCTCTTTATTGATTCGCGATGCAATTTGCGTATCGCGGCTATTGAGTTTTAAATTTTTAAAAAATTCAAGGCAGCGCTTCACTGAAAATAAAGTCACTGCATGAATATTCAAACCCGATATTTTTACCGCCAAGGCTTCCTTTTTCAATCTAGCCCCTTCGCAGAGTGAGCAAGATTGAATATTCATGAATTTTTCTAATTCTTCACGCATCCAATCAGATTCGGTTTCTTTATATCTTCGATTCAAATGAGAAATCATTCCTTCAAAAGGCGCTTTGTAATATCCCCACTGCATGACATCCGGAGATCCTTCGAAAAGAATATTTTTAACTTTGGGAGTCAGTTTCTTAAAAGGAGTATCGAGATTGAATTTATAATATTTGGAGAGGGATTTTAGAACGCTCGTATAATAATTTCCCGTTTTGCTGGCCCACGGAACAATCGCACCTTCATTAATCGATAGATCAGGATTGGGCACCATTAAGGCGGGATCAAAATAAGTCTTATGGCCCAAGCCTCCGCAATCAGGGCAAGCGCCGAAAGGATTGTTGAAGGAGAATAAACGAGGTTCGATCTCCGGATAACTCACACCGCAATCAATGCAGGAAAATTTTTGCGAAAATAAAATCTCGGTGCCCGCATCCCGTGCAGTGCCTTTACTGTCTTCTCCAAGAACTTCAACTTTTGCGAGCCCTTCGCCATATTTTAAGGCCGTTTCCAAAGAGTCTGCCAAGCGCGTTTGCAGGCCTGTCTTCACTACTAAGCGATCCACAAACAAATCGATGTTATGCTTTTTATTTTTATCGATTTTAATTTCGTCGCCTAAGACATGGGTCGTCCCATCAACTTTGACGCGGACAAAGCCTTCTGTTTTCAGCTTTTGTAATTCTTTGGAATATTCGCCTTTGCGCCCTCTCACGATCGGCGCCAAAATATGGATTTTACTGCCTTCCGGCAACTTCATGACCTGATCCACGATTTGCGAAACACTTTGCGCGGTAATTTCTTTTCCACATTGATGACAGTGAGGCTTTCCCACCCTCGCGAAAAGAAGACGCAAATAATCATAGATTTCAGTGACGGTGCCCACGGTGGAGCGAGGATTTCTACTGGTGGTTTTTTGCTCGATGGAAATGGCAGGAGATAAACCTTCGATGGTATCGACATCGGGTTTTCCCATTTGCTCTAAAAATTGCCGTGCGTAAGCCGATAGAGATTCCACATAACGTCTTTGACCTTCGGCATAGATGGTATCAAAAGCGAGTGAGGACTTTCCTGAACCCGACATCCCTGTAATCACCACGAGTTTATTACGCGGAATCTGAACATCAATATTTTTTAAGTTATGTTGGCGGGCACCTTTGATGATGATTTCTTGAGCTTCCATAAAATCCAGAATAGGCGCTTTTCAGAGCCTTATGCGATCATTTTTTTGGCTTCTTGAATATATTGGGCAGCGATTTCAAAAGAAGGTGCCTCGGCATATAAACGAAGCAAAGGTTCCGTACCGGAGGGCCGAATCAAAAGCCAAGAATCATCTGCCATCAAAAACTTGAAGCCGTCTTTAAAATTATTTTCGGAGATTTTCTGACCCGCGATCATTGTGGGCGGGGTTTTGGCGAGTTTTTCCTTAATTTGAGCGATTTTATCCTGAGGAACATGCAAATCTTCGCGAATAAACTGCAAAGGCCCTACTTCTGTTTGTAAATCTTCAATAATTTGGGAAATAGGTTTTTGATAGACGGCCATGATATCTAACAAAAGAAGGCCTGAAAAAATACCATCGCGCTCGTAAACGTGATGCGCCATTCCTAAACCGCCGGACTCTTCGCCTCCCATCAAAGGATTTTCCAATTCCACAAACTTTTTACAAATATGCTTAAAACCGATGGGAGTTTCATGCACAGGTAAATCAAATTTTTTGCAAAGTCGTCGAACCATTTGCGTGGTGGAAACAGTCGTAACGACATCCCCTTTTTTATTTTTTTGCGTCACTAAATGGCGAAGGATGAGGGCAAAAATTTTATGAGAGTCGATAAACTCCCCTTTTTCGTCCACCGCTCCAATGCGATCCGCATCGCCATCGGTCGCCAGTCCAATATCGCATTTTTCACTTCGGACAGTTTTGATTAAGGCCTTGAGATTTTTCTCAATGGGCTCTGGATTCACACCTCCAAAACCAGGATTCGCATCGGAACGAATTTCGATTAAATCTTGACCCAGCACTTCGGCAATAAATCCACTTCCCGCACCGTAAATAGGATCAACAGCGATTTTGAAATGCGATTTTCGAATCGCCTCTAAATCAATGAGAGTTCTTAAATGTTCGATGTAGCGTTGAGGACTAAACACAGAGATTAAAGATTTCTGTTCAGCTTCTTCAAAATTCATAAATAAAGCTTCGCGATTTTGTGCGTCATTTTTTACAATTTGAGCTTCAATTTGCTCGCAATATTCCGGAGAAGCCGAACCACCGTAACCTTCTTTAAATTTGACGCCATTCCATTGGTAAGGATTATGCGAAGCCGTGATGACGATGCCCGCTAACGCCTTCTCAGTCTTGCATAGCCACGACACACAAGGAGTGGGACAATAAGTTTCAGAAAGTTTTACCTTGATTCCATTCGCCGCTAATACTCCAGCCGCTTCTTGAGCAAAGAGATCGGAAGAAAAACGCCGATCGTAGCCTAAAACTACAGTCGCGTCTTTTTTCCCAAAAACATCGCACCAAGCTTGTATTACTTTTCTGACATTTTCATAGGTATAGTCTCGGCCCATAATGGCGCGCCATCCATCGGTTCCAAATTTTATTTCCGTTTTGCTCATACCTTTACCTTTCGTTTTTGGGCCATATCTATCGCTAATTCTGTGGCGGCAATCATACTGGAGGGATCCGCTAGATTCTTACCCACGATATCAAAGCCTGTGCCATGATCCGGTGAGGTCCGAATGATGGGCAATCCCAAAGTCACATTCACCCCATCCCTGAAATGCAGCATTTTAAAGGGAATCAAACCTTGATCGTGATACATGCAAACCACCGCATCAAACTGTCCTTCGTAAGCTTGATGGAAAACCGCATCAGGCACGCAGGGTCCTGTCAGCTCGTAACCTTCTTGACGCAGTTTTTCAAGAGCGGGAGCTATAATTTTTATTTCTTCGTCCCCTAAAACGCCTTCTTCTCCCGCATGAGGATTGAGGCCACACACAGCAACACGAGGCTTCGAAAGTCCCCAATATTTTTTGAGGGAATCAAAGCTAATGCGAACCGTATCCATGATTTTTTCTTGGGTTATTTTTTGCGGCACCTCCTTCAGAGGCATATGAATCGTCACCAAGCTTACCTTAAGAGTGGGAGAGGCCATCATCATCACCACCTTATGTCCGCCTGTTTTTTCCGCTAAAAATTCCGTGTGACCCGGCCAAGCATAGCCTGCTTTTTGAAGATGAAATTTTGCAATGGGCGCAGTTACAAGTGCGTCGATTTTTCCCTCACAGGCATCGGCGACTGCTTTTTCAAGATAGGCAATGCTGGCTTTTCCGCAACTCTCAGGTGTCCAAAGTTGTTGGGCAGGGCCTTGAGTGATCCATTCAAAAGAAAGATTGGAAGGGATTTTTAAGGCAGAAAAATCGTAAGCCTTTTCATCTCCATAAATGACAAAATCCGCTGAGTTCTGAAGACGCGGACTTTGCAAAGCCTTGAAAATAATTTCAGGACCAATCCCTAAAGGATCGCCCATGGTGATGCCGATTTTCATAGAGTCGTTTTGATGTCGATAAAGGCTTTCGCGCGCTGTTGATCTATATATTTTCTAATTTCTTCTTGAACCTTCATTTCATAGATGCGATCGCGAATTCGATTTTTAATCTCCTCGCTGCCTGCAAGCTGTGCGCCTTGTGGTTTATCATAGAGCTTTAAAATAATAAAACCAGCTTGGGTTCGGACCGGCTCCGTCACTTGTCCTTCATCTAAATTTTGAATCGCTTGCGCCATTTGAGGACTGATTCCGGAAAAACTTACTTTTCCTAAATCTCCGCTGCCCGCGCCGCCATATTGTTTCATGGCTTGCTCGAACTTCGCGCCGCTTTTAAGCTTTTGGTAAACATCTTGTGCATCGCTTTGCACTTTCTTCAATTCTGCGTCCGTAGGTTGCTCAGACATGGGAAATACGATTTGGGCAATTTGTATTTGTTGATTGCCAGAAATCTGAGCGCCTTGTTGGGCATAATACTCTTTTACATCTTCTTCGCTTATATGGATTTTGTTCCCGACGAGTTGATTGATAAATTTGAGACGTTTGAGCTGCCCTTTGATTTCATCTCGATAGTTATTAATATCTTCGCCCTTCGAAGCCAGTTCCTTGCGAAGTTGATCCATCGTGAACTTATTTCTCTCTAAAATAGAATCAATGGCGCGTGTCACATCTTGGTCCGTGACATCCAAACCCTTTTTATTGATCTCTTGATTCAACAAAAGTTCATCCACAAGATGGTCAAAAGCCTTTTTCTTCAACATGGCAACGTCATCCGCGGTCAATTTTACATCCGGCTTTTTATCGAGCTCTTTTTGGATATTAGTCATCGCTTTATTGAATTCATATAAAGTGACGGGCTCTTGATTCACTGTCGCAATAATTCGATCCACGACTTCTGCTTGAGCAGAAAGGGGAAAGAACAATGCCAAAGCTAAAATGAGAAGTTTTAGATTTTTATTTTTTTGAGTCGCCATTCTTTTACCTCAACCGGATATTTCTTTAGAAGATTGTCGTAATATTTTTTAAATGCTTCTTCGCGAAGCTGTTCGCTTAACCAGCCTTCAATTTGACTTTTCACTTGTTCGTAAGAGAGTCGTTCCTCGGTTTTTTTGTCGGTTACCTTGAATATATGGAAGCCGTACAAACTCGAGATGATGGGGGATAGTTCTCCTATTTTTAAGTCAAAGCAAGTGTCAAATTCCTTAGGAAAATGCCCTTTCGCCACAAAACCTAGGTCTCCTCCAAGGTTGCGATCTGGAGAAATGGAATAATCGTGAGCAAGTCGCGCAAAATTCTCGCCTGACTTCAGTTTCGCATAAAGCCCATCCGCTTTTTCCTTTGTATCCGTCAAAATTTGCCGAATTCTCACCGTTTCAGGACGGGTAAATTCTTCAACATGCGCATCGTAATAGGCTTTAGTGTTTTCTTCTGAGATTGCAATATCGGCAAAAAGTTTTTGACGAACCAGTTTATCGGTCAAAAAATTAACGCGTTTAATTTCACGCCAACTCGCATAATCAATATTTCGGCTTTCCAATATTTTTTGAAATTCAAGTTCGTTGTAACGGGATTTGTATTTCTTGATTTCCGCTTCGAGTTCTAATTCACTGACTTGAATGCCTTCTTTTTCGGCCTCTTTTTCTAAAATCTTTTTTTGAATGAGATCTGCTAAAAGCTGTTGTTTGACTTCTAAAAATCTTTTGGATTTTTTTTGAACATCATCTTCAAACTTCGCGCTCTCTCGATGAAAAGCTTGAACCACGGCACGCACGGGAATGACATCGCCCCCTACTCGCGCCACTTCATCTTCCATTTGAGGAGCTGCACAAGCCGAAAGGCTCAAGCATAAAACAACACATATGATTGCTTTTCTACGCATAAACTGGGGAGGCATTAACAACTCGAGATTGGCTTGGCAAGACGGATTCTAGGTGATCTAATCCGCGCATGAGAATTCGTTTATGGGCCAAAATTTTCATGTTATGGATAGGAACTCTTCTCTCCACTGAGTCTTTTGCTCAACAATCTGTTGATTTTGACGGAATCGACGATAATTCCTTCCTGTTAGAAGAAGGCTACAGCCAAGATGCCGGCACCGTCCAAAATATCGTTTATAATATCTCTTATTTGAGCAACCCTAAAGACATCTATTTTTATTTAAGCCAAGAATGGGGGATTTCAGAACGACATCAAGCCGGCGTCACCCTTCCTATCACTGTTTTTGAAAGTAGCGGAGACGGCATCGGCGATCTTTTTTTAGATTATCGTTTTCAACTTTTAAAAAGTCAGAAGTGGGTTTCTATTGCTCCGCGTTTTTCCCTGATTGTTCCGACTGGAAATCCCGCAAATGGCCTCGGCTCAGGCACTGTCGGACTACAGATGAATTGGGCCATTAGTAAACTTTGGAATAAGCATTTGGCTACGCATTGGAATGTAGGCGGCACTTTTCTGCCTTATGCCAAGGATTATATAACGGACAGCGATTACGAACGTAAGTTTCTCGCCAACTTTAACGCGGGAACCAGCGTCGCCTGGATGGTCACTCATCGATTCAATATGGTTTTAGAATTTGTGGGTAACCTAGGGAGTGAAATTAATAATACCCGCAACATCAATGTATTTGGACAATACATCTTAAATCCAGGCGTGAGTACTGCTTTCGATATTGCTTCGGTAGAAATTGTCCCTGGAATCTCGGCTCCCCTCACCTGGACACGCGATAATTTCCAAGCCGGCATCTTTTTCTACTTAAGCGTTCAGAATCCTTTCCGAAAACAACATCATTAAGCAGAGGGAATCTCCGCCTCTAAACCAATCAAGAATTGATAAACCGTTTCCAGAATTTTCTCATCGAGCACTTCCTTTTGAGGTGTCACCCATTGAAAATCGGTCGTCAGCTGAAATTTTTTAGGACTTTTCTTCATGCGATCGATCAAAGATTGGGGAGGAACGGGCGTTTGAAGATGAAATTTATAAATCATCCTCGTTTTTTCCTGATGAATCGATTCAATGAGCAAGCGTTTCGCGACCAAACGAATTCGCATTAAGCTCACTAGATGAAAGGCTTCTTTCGGGATTTTTCCAAAGCGATCTTCGATTTCAAGTTTTAATTCATCGAGGATTTCTTCGTTTTCGGCCTGAGAAATGCGTTTATACAATCCTAATCTCAAGGAAGGTTCCGAAACATAATCTTCGGGAAGTCGAGCGGGAATCATAAAATTAAGCTCGGGTTCCACTTCAATGCCTTGTTGCTCGCCTTTAATTTCGCGGATGGCTTCTTCCAAAAGCCTCATGTACATTTCATAACCCACCGCCGCAATTTGACCATGCTGTTCGACGCCTAAAATATTTCCGGATCCTCTCATCTCCAAATCATGCGCGGCGATTTTGAAACCGCTTCCGAGTTCTGTAAATCTTTGCAAAACAGCGAGGCGCGCTCTGGCATCCGCAGTAATTGCGGTTTCGGTCGGAGTGAGAAGATAACAATAGGCTTGAACATTTGAGCGACCCACTCGACCTCTCAATTGATAGAGTTGCGCCAAGCCAAAGTAATCCGCGCGATTAATCAGAATGGTATTGGCCGAAGGGAAATCGATGCCGGATTCAATGATGGAGGTACAAAGCAGGAGATTAGATTTCTTCTCCAAGAAGCCAATCATCGCTTCTTCCAATTCATCTCCTTCCATTTGACCGTGAGCGACGGCAATTAAAGCCTCAGGGATGAGTTTACGTAGGCGATCCGCCATTGCATAAATGCTTTGCACGCGATTATGGACGAAGAAAACTTGTCCGCCTCGACGTAGTTCGCGCATCACGGAATCTCGAATGAGTGCCTCATCAAATTGGGCGACATAAGTACGAATCGCTTCACGATCCGCAGGAGGCGTATTGATTACGGATAAATCGCGAATACCATAAAGCGACATGTTTAAAGTTCGAGGAATGGGCGTCGCCGATAAAGTGAGCACATCGACCAGAGCCCGGAATTTTTTAATTCTTTCTTTATGGCTTACTCCGAAACGATGTTCTTCATCGATCACGAGTAAACCCAAATTTTTATATTTCAGATCATTTTGGAGCAGGCGATGCGTGCCGATCACGACATCCACTTGGCCTTTTTGCAGACCTTCTATCGTTTCCTTTTGTTCTTTCGGATTTTTGAAACGCGAAATCATTTCTACATTCACGCCGTAAGCTTTGAGTCGTTTCGAAAAAGTTTCATGGTGTTGAAAGGCTAAAATTGTGGTGGGCACCAGTACCGCGACCTGACGTCCGTCGAGAACCGCTCTGAACGCGGCACGCA
This sequence comes from uncultured Pseudomonadota bacterium, assembly GCA_964556135.1. GTDB lineage: Bacteria > UBA10199 > UBA10199 > JADFYH01 > JADFYH01 > CAYPXN01. Next base: position 116,531 of record CAZKUY010000002.1, on the reverse strand, counting down.
AAGCGACTTCTGTTTTACCGTAACCCACGTCTCCACAAATAAGACGATCCATGGCTTTGTCGCTTTCCATGTCTCGACCAATATCGGCGATGGCTTTTTCTTGATCGAGGGTTTCTTCATAGGGAAAAGCGGCTTCGAATTCTTCATAAACTTCGGGATCTACTACAAAAGGTTTTCGGATTTGGCTGGCGCGCGCCGCATAGATTTTCAAAAGTTCACCGGCGATGGCTCGAATGCCCTTCTTAACTTTTTCTTGGACCTTCAACCACTGGGCGCCGCCTAATTTATCCAGGGAAGGAATTTGCCCATGCTCACCAGTATATCTCGAAATTAAATTGAGGCGATAAACGGGCAAATAAAGTTTATCGTTGCCCATGAATTCCAGCTGTAAAAACTCGCCTTCCGCCACACCCAATTTTAAGTTTTTGAGGCCGCGGTAAAGCGCAATGCCATGTTCCGCATGAACGACGTAATCACCTTCTTTTAATTCTTCAAAGGCACTAAAGGCTTCGGAGGCCGCCTTCGCTTTCGTAGGACGGCGTGCTTTCGCACCGAACAACTCTTCATCCGTGATAAAAACAAAACGGTCCCCTTCAATATGAAAACCGCGGGAAAGATGGGAAAGAGTGATGTAGGCTGCACCGCGAGGTAGGTTTCGCAATTCAGAATGATTCGCGAAGTTTTGGATTTCGGATATCGTCAAACCATGACGCACAAAAATATCTTGGAGCCTCAGTTTTTGCGATTCGCTACCGGCCACCAAAATTAAAACTTTTGATTCGTCAATCCACTCTTTAAACAAATCGACCAAGGGATCGAGCATCTTCACGCCTTCGGAAGGCGGTAAAATTTTCGTTCTGAGAATTTCATTGGTCTGAACATGAAAGGAAAGGCTTTGCGACTCTGGGGCCACCGAAAGGCCAGTTTCCAGACGTGGGAAACTTTCTATTTTTTGTTTCCATTCGGCTTCGCTTAAAAAAATCTCTGTGGGTTGAACGATTCGTTCAGGACTCGTGGCATCAGCACGGGCTTGCGTCAAATCCGATAAAAGTTTTTCATGTTGGCCTTGAAAAAGTTCCGCTTCTTGAAAAAATAAGAGGGATTGAGGCTTTAAATAATCCAACAAACTTGAGGTCGCCTCATAGAAAAAAGGTAAAAAACTCTCCAAGCCTGCAAAGGGCAGACGATTTTTTAAAGGACTTAATACAATATCGCGCTGAGGTTTTGACACACCCTCTTCATCGAAGCGCTCTCGTAAGTGCGTCAAAGCAAACTGGATATTCTTTTCATTTAAAACAACTTCTCGGGCCGGCAAGAGAATCATCTCACTGACTTCCTGCAAACTTTTTTGGCTACTGGGTTCAAATAAACGAATCGATTCAACTAAGTCTCCAAAAAGTTCGATGCGATAAGGATGGGTGGATTGAGGCGGAAAAATATCGATGATTTCACCGCGTGCGGCATAGCTGCCAGGCTCTTCGACCATCGGCACCGAAAGATAGCCTGCTTCGACTAATTTATGTAGCAAGCCTTGTCGGTCGACCTCCTCTTTGGCCATGAGGAAATCTGCATAATCATTGAAAATGGATTTGGGAGGAAGCCTGCGAAGTGCGGCTGTCAAAGGACTTACAATAATTTTATTCTTTTTCGATTGGATCAAATCGAACAAAACCGCCAAACGCTGAGTGAGCAAATCAGGATGCGGCGAAAGTTGGTAATAAGGCAAGACGTCTAAATTGGGAAAAAGGACGACGCTCTCCGGGTCTTGGCTAAAGAAGCGAAGGTCCGTAATAAGGCTTTCTGCCTCTTTGGCACTTGGACATAAGACTAGGATGTTCTGCTGCTGTTCTTTAAAAATTTGGCTTAAAACGTAGGCATTCGAAGCAAAAGTCAGCCCTGAAAGGCTCACTAAAGGACTTTTGAGGCGGATTTTGTCTAAAATGGGATCAAAAACATTCATAATACAGGTCCGGCCCTACCTGAAAGCCTGTCCTTTGACAACTTTAAGCCTACTTTTTAACGAAAATACAATAACTTGGCAGTAAATAGGAATTGTCAAAAGAGGCGATAAACTGAGAAAATGGAGTTTGAGAAATAAGTATAAGGAATCGCATTGTCTTATAACGAAATCAAAAATCCTCTTCGAACTTGGCGCCGCGATCGCGGAGCTCTCCATTATTTTCGCGATAATCGCGTGGATAATATTTTTTCGGGTTTAGTGCGAAGCCCTGACGAAGTCCGGCAAGCCGATGAACAGGCAAAAAAAGAAGCGGCGGCGAAGCAAAAAAGTCAGCAAAATCCTCAACAGCCTCAACAACAGCAACCCCAGAATTTGCGTCAGCCTCAAGCACCCAACATGGATCAGACGCTGCGCGAAAATGAACATCACTCTGAAACTCGTGGAAATCAAGGCCAACAGGCAGATAATCAACGCACTCTTCGACAAGCTGCCGGGCAAGACTTAAAAGAAGTTTACCGAGACCAATTTCAAAATCGTCAGCCGAATCAAATGCAGTCTGAATTGCGATCTTCAACGAGTGGCACGCCCAGTTTTCTGCAAAACATGAGAAATTTATCGGGTCAAAATGCTCGCGGAGAGCAGGCGCTCCCTCAAGATCGTAATCCAAACGCTGCAAACCCGGGCCGTAATCCGAACCTTAATCCCAATCAAGGCGGGATGCGCATCGCGGACCTTTCGAGGTTTGCGGGAATCCAAGAACACGTGCAGCTAGCTCAGCAAAATACGCACAATACCGCATCGATGCTGAATCGCAGTCCAGCACGACAAGCCTTTAATCCAGAAAATCCTTTCTCTCGCTTGCCTAATCAAAGTTTTCCGCGTGCTTTTAATCCACAAACTTTTGGACAACTCATTCAGCAAGCGGCAAGCCATTTACCCGAACAACATCCTTTCTTTACTCAACAAAACATGCCCGTTGCCGCTTTCTTCCATGGCAATATGCTTTTCGTAAAAGACGGAGATCGACTGCGCACTTATCGTCTGCTCGAAGACGGAACTTTGCATGAAACGAGTCAGGAACATGAGGGTAGTCCGCTCACTCCCGAAGCTCGTGCAGAAATGTCGCGAGTCTTAAGGCAAAAAGGCATCCATGCTCGACTTTCGGGTGAAAAGGGAGAAATGGGCGAAACAAGAGATGTCGAAGGCGAGGGAAGAAGCGAATTAGACCGATCTTCCCAGCGGGCTCAAGATCGCTCCATGAATGCTCGCGGCGAACTTCGCACTCTTTCTCGAGAAGATTCCCGTTTTGCACATTTGCTTCGAGAGGTTTTAGAAGAAGGCCGTGAAGTCGGGCAAGAATTAGGCGAAGGTGAAGAAGCTCAATTCGCCTCGAAAAAAGATTGGGGCGCTTTTTTTGGACGCATGTTGGGCATGGGCAGCGCTGAGAAAAAATCCAAAAAAACTTTTGATCAAATGATGGGCTTTATTTTCAGAGGACTTTATAAAAAACAAGGTGAAGCAGGTGGCACCTTGGTATCCGACATCAAATATCAACTTTCCGGCAAAACGAAAGAAGACCGTTTCGCGCAAATTGGCATCGGCAACGAAGAACTTCTCACACTTCTGCAAAACTTCAAACCGGGCCAAGCCATTTCCAAAGATTTACTGAAACAATTTTTGGGCGAAGAAATTACCTTCACTCAACTCATTCACGTGATCCATCAAAGTGATCCTTTGCTCGCTTCTGAACTTTTAAAAAATGTGAAATTCGATCCGAGTGCCACGATCAATCTTTATGATCAGGCTAAACTCGAGCATCACATCTTCTCGAATTCTAAAAGACGTCCGAGTGTAGTCATTCCTGGATCTGAACTCTCAAGCCCGGAAAATGCAGGCGCGCTCTTTGATGGAAATGCTTACAATCTTTTCGATAAGCAAAAGCGCGATGTGTTTGGCAAAGTCAAACTTTACACTATATTAACTTATACGGGCCTTTTAGTAGGCGTGTTTTTCCTCTTCTACTTTTTATTCAAAGCTTAATAAAAAAACCCGGTCTACTTTCGTAAACCGGGTTTTAAATTGATTTTCATCGAGAATTTCTTCTCAAATAATCCTAGATCTTACCGACTAACATGAACGCGATAACCCAAGCCAAGATGACGAGGGATTCGATGAGGGCCAAGCCCAAGATCATAGGAGTTTGAACTTTGCTGGCTGCACCGGGGTTACGGGCAATCCCTTCAAGAGCGGCAGCAGCGGCACGACCTTGACTCAAAGTTCCACCTAATGCGGCAATACCAATCGCTAATGCTGCACCTAAAGCAACCACGGAACCACCGCCCGCTGCGGGAGCGGCTGCGTGTTCTTGTGCCATCGCTAAAGCGGCGACGAAGAAGGTGGAAAGACCACCGAAGAAAGAGATAATTTTTCTCATATTATTTTCCTTTGAAAGTGCTCGCACTTTCGTTTGCGTTCCTTGCTTCAATGACTCTCGATTCCTCTTTTAAATTCCCTCCAAACCGAAGTTTTTCAGGATTGATAAACAGGACTCTAATGTGCGTGTGAGTCGTGGGCATGCTCCTCTTCATGAGCGGTCGCGAGCGCTATGTAGATAACCGACAGTAGCGTGAACACGAAGGCTTGCACGAAGGCAATGAAGATCCCGAGGATCATAAAAACAACTGGAACAATGATAGGTGACAAATTTGAAAAAATTCCTAAAACCAAATGGTCGGCATTGATATTACAAAACAGACGAAGCGAAAGAGTGACGGGGCGAATGGCGGTTCCGAAAAGTTCGATAGCCATAATCAAAGGCGCCAACCACCAAACGGGCCCTGCGAAATGCTTCATGTAATTCACAAAGCCATGTTCTTTGATGCCAAGATAATTGAAATAAATGAAAATGCATCCCGAGATGGCAAGATTGGTATTGATGTTTGATGTCGGAGGTAAAAAACCCGGAATAAGACCCATTAAATTTGAAACGAAAATAAAAACAAAGACTGAAACGACCAAACCCACATGGTCTCTCGCAGATTTACCGACAATCCCTTCCATTAAGGAAAGAAAATTTTCGACTAAAAGTTCAAAGATATTGGTGAGAGTCACGCCTTGATCCGGCACTAAAGATTTTTCGAGCTGTAACAATCTTTTACGAACAATCACCGCCGCAAGAGTGAGAAGAAGTAAAACGAAAATACCCGTGATAATGTGGATATTTTCTCCCGTTACTTTTTCAGAAAGAAGGGCAAACCAATTAAAGCCGTGCATAAAAACCTCTAATTTTTAGAAGGCATTAAACCTTCTAGGACAATCGCAATCACTAAACTTAAGAAACCTGCCACCCATGCAATGATATGGAGCGGCGTTTTTAAAATCATCAAAGCAAGAAGTCCAAAAATAAGCGGGTATTTCAGAATCAAAAAACTCGTCTTTAAAACATTTCCGGATTCTTTTTGTTGTTGGACCAAGCCTTCGACGCTTCTCCTCAAGGACCAAAAACTGAGCAGAGCAATCGCTCCCCCCGCTAAAACACTCAAAGTAATTTGAAAAGATCGGTAATAAGACGACGCCAGAAGAATCAGCATCAAAACCACGAAGGTTTTACTTTCAACCGGACCCCAAAGCTTCACTTGCCCTACAGATTGTTCTTCTGGTTTTTCCACAACACAATGCGGAACAGATTATAAAAACCGGCTCCTGCTCCTAAAAAAAGCCCCAGCATCATGAGCCAAGGATCCGTTCCCCATTTTTTATCTAACCATTGCCCACCAAACACACCGATTAAAATGGAAGCAACGAGTTGAAAACCCAAGACTCCATAAATACCGAAAGCCATCAGAAAAGACTCGCGATCGGAAAGTTTTTGGGGACCTTTAGGCTTGTTCAAGTTCGGCCAGCTAACATAGTCTTTTTCGGAGTGTCAATATATCAATCCCCTTCATTATCAATCTCTTTGAAGGCTTCTTCGGCGGCTTGGAGAGTCTTCTTTATTTCTTTATCCGTATGCGCCATTGAAACAAACCAAGCTTCAAATGCCGAAGGCGGAAGATAAACTCCTCGACTGAGCATTTTATGAAAAAAGCGTTTAAAGCGTTGAATGTTTGAAGTCAGAGCATCTTCCAGATTTTGGATGGGAGCCGCAGAGAAAAATACACCTAACATCGTCCCGGAATAAGGGGATTGGATGAAAATACCAGCTTCCTTTGCCAGTTTTTGTAAACCTTCACTCAATTTTTGTGTTTGACGGCTTATTTTCTTAAAAGCTGTTGGATTGGCGATGAGTTGAATGGTTTCAATCCCCGCTTTCATGGCCAAGGGATTTCCAGAAAGGGTCCCTGCTTGATAAACAGGTCCGAGCGGCGCCAAAAGATCCATGATTTCCGCACGACCGCCGAAAGCCCCCACTGGCAATCCTCCGCCTATCACTTTTCCTAAGGTCGTTAAGTCCGGCTTAATTTTATAAAGGGATTGAGCGCCTCCGATGGCGACTCGAAAACCCGTCATCACTTCGTCAAAAATAAGTAAAGTGCCCGAACGTGCGGTGATTTCTCTTAAAGCTTGTAGGAAATTTTCTTCGGGTTGAATCAATCCACTGTTTCCGACAACGGGCTCCAAAATGACGCAAGCAATCGAATTGGGGTTTGCGTCAAAAACTTTTTTGACTGCGTCAATATCGTTGAAGGGTGCTGTCAAAGTCAGCTTCGCAAAATCTTGGGGAACCCCCGCACTCGTAGGCACACCAAAGGTGAGCGCGCCGCTACCTGCTTTCACCAAAAGGGAATCTGAGTGTCCGTGATAACAACCCTCGAATTTTAAAATCTTATCTCTTTGAGTAAATGCTCGCGCTAAACGTAAGGCGCCCATCACCGCTTCTGTGCCAGAACATACGAAGCGCATTTTTTCTAAACTTGGATAATATTTTTGGATGAGTTTCGCTAATTCAATTTCATCCGGATTGGGTGCGCCAAAACTCGTTCCTAAGCTTGCTGCTTTTTGAATGGCTTTCACCACTTTGGGATGGGCATGACCCACGATCATGGGTCCCCAAGATCCGACATAATCAATGTAGGCATTTCCATCGACATCATAAAGATAAGCGCCTTTCGCTTTGATAAAAAAAGGCGGCTCCCCTCCTACGGATTTAAACGCTCTTACCGGGCTATTGACGCCGCCTGGAAAAAGTTGAAGGGCTTTTTTGAATAATTGAGATGATTTGGAGTGTTTCATGTCTTTGTCTTATCAAAATACCTAGCACTGTCAAAGCTTGTCATCTTGTTTATCTCTGTTTCGTGTTATATGATGATGCTTCACAGGGGCTTGTCTTTATTGAGGAAATTCTATGTCTAAACTTTTACGTATTTCACTTTTACTGAGCTTTGTTTTATTCACTAGCTCACAAATCTTCTCCTGTGGTGGTGGCAACAGTTCAAGCTCGGGCGGTAATAATGGAAATAGTGGCAACAATGGTAATGGAAGCGGAGGGAGCCCTACGGCGAGCGGTCAGACACCAACCGAAGGTTCGGGAACGACGAGCTATTCAGGAACTCTTCCGAGCAATATCGCCAGTCTGACTTCTGGATCTCTGAGTGTCTCTGGCAGCTCTCGATCTTTAGCGGTTTTTCGACCCAACTCCAGTTCCAATCAATCTTTGGTAATTGCTTTGCCAGGAACGGGTGGAGATCTTAGCGATTACACAGGCGATGGTGGCTATTTAAGCGTCGCTAATTCAGATAACGTCGTTTTTATTTTTCCTGCCCCACGTGACAATGTTCAAGACAGTTGGGATCACGGAAGCCCAGGTTCTCCCGGTGATGGAACATTTTGGGATACTGAAAATGATAATGCGAACACCAATCCTGATCTTCTCTTCTTCAGATCTATTATCCAGCAAGCTACTTCACAATTTTCCATCAATGCAAATCGTGTTTATGTCATCGGACATTCGAATGGCGCTTTCATGGCCGAGCTGACCGCACAAGCGCTCCGCAATCAAATTGCGGCCTTTGCTGAAAATGCGGGGGGCCTCGTGACTTGCCCGCCTCGCAGCGATGGTGATTATACGACTTCGTTGACTAGCTGTAGCTCTATCCTTGCGGATGCCGCTGTGCCATCGCGCCTAAAATGTTCCTCTTCTTCCTCCAGTTATGATCCAGAACCCGTGGTTCCTTTTTCGAGCGGTTTAAAACGACCTGGCTATTTAGCACATGGAAATAGTGATGATACGGTTTCTGTTTATTATACCTGCAATCTTTACCAAGACCTCAACAGCAAGGGCTATGTCACTCAAGTGAACATCGTGAATGGTTTCGGACACGCCCTCACTCCCGACTTTGTGGTCAATGCTTGGAACTTCATGAAGAATTACTCTTTGTAATTGACTTAGCCTAGCCACCCGCTTATCGAAAACCATGGCAGAATCCGCCTTTAAGGCTTTTTTTATTCCCACACGCAATGAAGCGCGGGGAATTTTCAAATATCTTCGCATTGATTCTAAAACCTCGATCGACCGACTCCATCTTTATGAAGCCCGCAAAAAAAACTCGGAAGAAAAAATCCTTCTCGTCATTACGGGAATGGGTCCAGAGCTTTCAACTCAGGCCGCAAATTATGTTTTTAAAAGCTATAAGCTTCAGGAAGCTTGGCTACTCGGCGTTTGTGGGGCAAGCCAAATTGGTTACGACGCGGGCGATGCCTTAATCGCCACTGAAATCGCTTCGGAAGATGATTCTAAACCTAAACTTGCGTGTTCTACATCACTCATTACCGAAGCTAAAAAACACTTCGAGAAACTTTCCCATCGCCATGAAGCCGCTAAAATCGTTACCGTACAAAAGGTGATCGATCATCCTTCGGATAAAATAGAGCTGGGACAAAAACATGATTGTTTAGGAATCGAAATGGAAGCTTATCCCATCGCGGAGGCAGCACGGGAGAAAGGAGTCCCCTTTCTTCAGATTCGTTGGATTTTAGATCCTGCTGAATATGAAATCCCCCCCTTAGATTTTGTGGATGCGAGTGGAAATCCAAAACCTTTTGCGACTTTCAAAGCTTTTGTGAAAAATCCTTCCTTAAGTATTAAGATGATCCCTTTTGCGCGCAAAGTTCAAATTGCCTTAAAAAACATGAATGAATTCTTGCACTCTTACTTCGAAGATGGAAATATCCGGCCTTCTTGAGTCGGTTAATGTAGGTTTAAAAACAATTGTCGTGAACAAAAAAGGGATTTACTCCCTTTGAAGTGAACAAAAAAGGGGTACGGGGATGACCATAGGGAACCCCCGCTCTCATAGGAGAAAAAATGAAGTCTTTAATTTTAAAAAATAAGCTCGTTCTCGCTTTTGCGCTTTTAGTAATGTTAAGCGCGTGCGGTAAAGGTTGTCAAAAAGGCGGAGGCGCTGGAGCGATCGATCCGTTAAGCATTATCCCCGCGAGCAATAATTTAATTATTGGAATCAATTGGAAAAAGCTTTCAACCACTCCTTTCTTCCAAGAAGCTTCCAAAGACATGCCTTCAGAAGCCAAAGAAATTTCTAAAGATGTAACGGATGCCGTCATTGCAGTGGCGATGCGTCCTTCCGCACAGAATCCTTCGGGACTTGCCATTGTCACGGGCACCTTCGATGAAACGAAAGTGGTTGCTCTCATTAATGAAGCCGCCCAAAAACAAGGTGGCGGCGAAGTAAAGAAGGAAGTGATCGAAGGCAAAACCGTTTATCTTTCCGCAAAAGATCCTAACATCGGTTTAGTTTTCTTATCCCCTACTCAAGCCGCTTGGGGACAAATCGCCACTTTGAAAGAAGCCTTAGCTTTGCATAACAATAAAGGCGAATCGATAAAATCTAACAAAGAATTAGTAGAGCTTTACAATAAGCGCGATGCCGAAAAGCTTTTATGGGGCGCAGCCATTCTTCCTCCCCCTCCCGCAGGACAAGCCGCTAACCAAGCGGATCCGATGTCAGCTCTTCAAGGTTTGAAGGGTTTTAGTCTCGGTGTAGATTATAACAACAAAGATCTCAGCATCGATTGGTTTGGTAATACTCAAGATGCAACTCAAGCTCAAAACATCGTCAACATGATCAATTCATATAAGACGATTTTTGGGGCGACTTTAGCCGCTCAACAACCGGCCTTAGGTCAAGTCATTCAAGGCGCTCAAATCACCAATAAAGATAAAGACATCACAGTCTCTTTAAAGGTGAATCAAGAAGTTTTGAATCAGCTCTCGCAAAAAATGAAAGAAAAGAATGCGCCCGCAGCAGCTCCGACAGCAGCCCCGGTACCTAACAGTGCCCCTGCTCTTCCAAGCAGCATGCCCGCGAATCCTTAATTTGGATTTTTTTTAAATAATGTAAAAAGGCCTGGTCCCCAAGACCGGGCCTTTTTTTATCTAAATCGTATGAGTGTTTTTTTACTCTGATGGCAATATTCTGACAGCGACTCGAGTCTGTCGAAGCTTTGTGACTCAAATGAAGTCCTGAAAATAAATGTTAAAGGATGATGAAGAAATAATTTTCTTTTTGAGACTTTCATTTTTTACCTTTTCTAGAAAACTCTCCATTCCCTTTTACAATCTTTCACTTTCCTTCTTCCACTTTCTGACCCGTCAAAAATCACCCTTCGTTTCACTTCGTTTGAAGGGATTTCTTCTCGGCCACCTCCTCTTAAACCTTTGAAACTATTTCAGTATTTCACCATTTCTTCCTTCGATTTTTTCTTGGGCACAGCCCTTGCAATCTAGCTTCTCAGGCGGATTAAAAAAATAGGATCGGAGGAAATATGATTCGAGGGAAATCAAATCAAGGTGATTTGCTAAAAAGGGTTTTTTCTCTCGCGACAATATTGGTCGCGGGGGGATTTTCGGGAATGATCGGTTGCGGAGGGGGGGGTGGAGCGGGAGATGCAAATGTCTCTGCTCAATCGACTACCACCAGTGTCGGCGTGATGAATCCAGGTTCGGTTGCTAATGTTCCATTTGGTTCATCGGGTTCAGCGCGAGTCAGCTTCTCAAATCTGACGGGCACTGAACAGTTCGTCGTCTCATTTCAATCTCACACTACAACACAGGGAACTTATTCGACTGGCATTTCAGGGTCTGAATCAGATCTTGGTTCGCTACGCTCTTCATTGGTGACGAGCCTAGATGTTTCAAACCAAGTTTCAAATGATCCGATGGAAGCGACTGAAGCTTTCCACGAGATGCTGCGTCGGGAAGAGGCAAATATCCCCTTTGCCAATCAACAAGACACCAAACTCTCAATGAGCGCTGGGGGTGGCTCATTGAGAGGATATATTAGTACGGGCGAGGTTCTTTCGGTTCAAGTTTTGAACTCCTTAAGCTCGACCTCAAGCTTTACGACCATCGCTTGCAATATCAGGGTCATCACTGATCACTTTATTGCCTGTCGAGATTCGAATGATGCGGGCAGCTTAAGTGATTCCAATATGCAAATCCTAATGAATCACTTCGAAGCTAATGCGAACGAACAGTTTGCAACTTACGGCTCTGTTTCGGATGTGGATGATAACGGAAAAGTCATTACCGTGTTTAGTTCCGTTATTAATGAATTAGCCGGCGCGGGCGGCGGCATCGTCACCGGTTATTTCTATGCGGGAGATCTTTACAGCGGCAACAACGGCGAATACATCTTTTGCCACGTCCCCAGCGAAGTCGTGAATGAATCTTTCTACATGAGCAACACAGGACCCAATTGCATGCCTCATGAGTTGCAACATGCCATCAATTACAACATGCGCGCCTTCGTGAATGAAACCTCGACTGAACCTTCACCCATGAATGAAGGGGGAAGTCATTTGGCGGAACATCTTTTCGGCAACAATAATGAAAATCCTTCGAGGGTTAACCTTTATTTTGGCAGTAACTTGGCCTCCTTCATGGGTGGAACTAGTTTATCCCAACGTGGAGGCTCTTACCTTTTCCTGCGCTACATCTATGAACAAGCCGACAATGGAAGATTTTCGGGTGTTGCGAGTGGAAACGCCTTGATTCGCAGCATGTTAGACCGAAGTGAAACGGGTCTAGAGGCTGTGGTCGCAGCGACTGGAGAAAACATCGATACAATTCTTTCGGATTTCTTCACAGCTCTCTATCTTTCAAACACCGGATTAAGTTCTGATACGCGATTTAACTTTAGCGGAATCAATCTACGCTCTGAACAAAACGATAATCGCTTCACAGTGCTCGATGGACCGACCGTCCAAAGCGCTTCTTCCTTACCTGTCAGCGGATCAGTTTTAGCCATTAGTTCCAATTATAGTTTAATCACGGGTTCTCAGATTCAGGCGAACGGCAATGAAATCGGTTTAAGTGCCTCCAGCTCCAGCGATCCCTTTGTTTCGCTGATTAGAATTGGAGATCGGTAAGAGGTGATCCACTTGACCCCTGTCCGTATGTAAGATACGGGTAGAGTTCCGCCGATCCTAAGAGGGCCTCCCTGGCCGCAAGATCAGGGAGGCCTTCTGTTTTTTTAATTTTGAAGAGGACTCTATGGGTTTTAACTGTGGCATTGTAGGATTACCGAACGTCGGTAAATCCACCATTTTCAACGCACTCACCAAAGCAGGGGCTGAAGCAGCCAACTATCCTTTTTGCACCATCGACCCCAACGTCGGCGTGGTTCCCCTTCGCGACAAACGCTTGGAAGAGATCGCTAAAATATTCAAACCTGAAAAAATACTGCCAACCAATGTGGAGTTCGTCGACATTGCAGGCTTGGTCAAAGGCGCGTCAAAAGGCGAGGGCCTCGGTAACCAATTTTTAGGACACATTAAAAGTGTTCAAGCGATTGCGCATATTGTCCGCTGTTTTGAAAACGACGATATCATTCACGTGGAAGGCTCCATTGATCCCATCCGCGACATTGAAGTCATTAACACGGAACTCGCTTTGGCGGATTTAGCGGCCGTCGATAAGCGTTTGGAAAAAAATGCGCGGCTCGTGAAATCTGGCGACAAGAAGGCTGGCGCGGAAGCGGCGATTCTCGAAAAAGTTCGAGCGGGCCTCAATGAAGGAAAAGCCGTCCGTTTCTTAGGACTCAGTCCCGAAGAAAAAGAAATCATCAATGAGCTTTTTCTCATCACCTTGAAACCCGTTTTATATGTTGCGAATGTCAGCGAAGACGATCTTGAAGGTAAATCCCCTCATGTAAAAGCCGTCCAAGAATACGCGTCAAAAGAAGGCAGTGAGTGCGTCATTTTATCGGGCGCCATTGAAATGGAAATCTCAAACTTATCCGAGGACGAACAAGTCGAATTTTTAAAAGACTTAGGCCTCACAGAATCCGGCCTCGATCGCATGGCACACGCAGGTTATAAACTTTTGCATTTAGCATCATACTTCACCGCAGGTCCAAAGGAAGTCCGCGCCTGGACGATTCCGCAAAACTGCAAAGCCCCTCAAGCGGCCGGCGTGATTCATACGGATTTTGAAAAAGGTTTCATCAAGGCGGAAATCTACCACTACAACGATTTAATGAAATTCGGCTCGGAGGCGGCGGTAAAGGAAAAAGGCCTGCTTCGTCTCGAAGGTAAAGAGTATGTGGTGAAAGATGGAGATGTGATTTTCTTTAGGTTTAATGTTTAGGATTCGAGGATGACCATCGCCGTCGCGTAATCCCCACTATGGGAAAGCGACACATGCACTTTGTTCACGGCGCGATCTAATAAAATTTTTTTTACTTTTCCTAAGGCTTCTAAATAGGGTCTTTCTCGAATGTCGGATAGAATTTGAATTTCTCGCGCATCTGGCCAATCCGTCCATAATTCTTCTTTTTTCAAATCGGGTCCATTGATGGCTTTGACAAAAGCTTCTTTGGCCGCCCAGCGCGCGGCATAGAGCTCCGCTTTGTCTTCTATATCTCGAGCTTCCACGAGTTTAATTTCTTGAGGACTAAAGTGACTCGCTAGATAAGCTTCTTTATTCGGATTTAGCACTTCATTCCGATAAACTGAGATTTGTACGAGATCGATTCCAATGCCTAAAATCATGGTTTCCAACTCCGTTTCCAACCATTTCCTCGGCCGCCCGAAGGGCCCCCGGCCTCAGTCATTACTTTCCTTAACATCCAAAATTAAAAATGAAAAGGCCCTCGCTTTCACGAGGACCCATCACTCATAACCCCTCAGATTTTATGAAACTGAAGGCAATGTATATTAACGAGGGCGTCCATTTCCCATCGCATTATTTCTATTCGTTTGATCCGCAAGCCATTCTTGCAAACGTCTTCGATCTTGTTCGAAACGCTCTGGAGGAGTGGGCTTTGCTTTAGTCACCGCGTCATTCATGGTCACTAATTTGCGGCGACCTGTTCGGAGCTCACCTTGTAAAGTATCAATGCCGTCTTGAGTTCTTTCCAATCGACCTTGATAGCCAGACCACGCACCGCGACCTTGACCCATCACTAATCGAGGCCAAACTCGTCGACCATTTCCGGCGGCGGTCAGAAGGTTTTCTGCACCGAAACCGTAAGTTCCTTGCAGCACCGCTTCGATGTCAGCCGGATCCACTTGCATGCCTTGATGATTCAAATTGGCATAACGAACCATTCCATCAATGATAGGCTGCACGGTATGCAGGCCTTGGCGCGCAGGAATGTAGCCTGTTCGCATCATTCCCAAAGAATTGAGCAGACCCAAGACATAGGCGGCACCCATAGTATGGCCGTCCCAACCTTTGTTATTCAACATCGCATATAAATTCCCGGGGTCGCGCAAATTATTATAATTTGCCGCCGCTTGGGAAATGTTTGCGTCATTACTGTCTCCCAAACCTGTTCCTGTTCCGTGAGGAGTGAATAATCCAGCCTGATTAGGATTCAAGCCGTAAGGTTGTCCCCAAGCATCATAGATCAAGGGTAAGCGGGTGACGATTCCCGGATCGGGAGCTGCCGCAGCCACTTTCTGACCGCCGGAAGCATTGACTACTCCATACACTACTGCTTCGACGGGCCAACCACGCTTGAAGGCCACATCACCGCGCGTCAACACTACCACACCGGCACCTTCGCCAGGTACGAAACCATTCGCCAAAATTCCGAAGACAAGATCGGCAGCGCGTTCCATCGGAATGCCCAAGCGAGTGAGATGTTCAATCGTTTGAGTCGCGTCAATTTCTGCAAAGCGAGTATTGCCGGCTTGACCAATCGGAGCCTCGACACCACCGACCAAGACCACGTCGACTTCACCCATGTGTAATTGATAAATACCCATGGCCAAAGATTCTGCGGAAGTCGCGCAAGCCGCCACGTTCACATTTTTTGGACCCGTAAAGTTTCGAAGCAAGCCCATTGCCGCCATAGCCAAAGGCATGTTGGTTAAGCCGTGAACAATGGCAGGACCTTTTCCTTCAGGGGCTTTGGCTCCGAATAAGCCTTCACGATGCAATCGACCCGCATCATCCATCGGACCTAAACCTGCACCGATAGTTAAACCTAAGCGAAGGTTCAAATCCGGATCGCGTTCAATCATTTCAGGAGTTAAGCCGATCGAAGCAAGAGCTCCTGCAATGGTTCTGAGCAAGATTTTTTCGGCCCGCGAACCTAAATTTACAAAGTCTGCCGGGAAACCATCATCCAACCAGTCGTGGTTCGGCACTTGACCTGCTTGAATTCGATTGAGTTTGTTTTCAGCGGGAAGGTAAATACTTCCACCCTTTTCTCCCACCACCAGGCGATATTTTCCTTCGCCTACATGTTGAGATTCACCCAATCCAGATAATTGATTCACTTCGGCAAGAGATAAATTCTCAAGCACTCGGCCCGGAACAAAATTCACCTTCATCAAAAACTGGTTTCGTTCAGGATCAAAACCATTATGAAGTTCCGGATCAATCTTTCGGATCAAAACGCGTTGTTGCATCCAAGCGGCATAATGATCGCGTAAACACGCGGCATTGATGGTTTCACCCACTTTGATTTTTTTATTGTCGGAAGTTCGAAGTGCAACCAAGCGTCCTAATCTTCCATCATAATTGGCCACATTCATGAAGCGCGCTAATCTCAAAAGAGCTTCATCGGTCATGTCGCGCACGGAACCGGCCGCTCTTTGCAGAGCATCCGAGGTTATGCGATCGCCGCCTGCACTTAAGGAATCTCCCCCTACGATTACGATGGTTCGTTCGAGAGGAATATTAATCGGAGTATCGGTCGAACGAATAATAATTCCTGGAGTTCGACGAGATTCATGCAAGGTTTGACGACTCAAGCGCTCGATCTCGGGAATTTCAGCGGGAGGACTATCTTTGAGACTTGCTTCTGCCACAGTTTGGCGCAGTTCAGATTCTCCTGCGGTTTCAGCGACAATGGCTCCTTGTTCTGCCGCTAATCGGCCTTCACCTTTGCTTGAAAAACCTGCTTGCGAGGAAAAATGAACGGGACGAGTGGCTGCCACTTCGAGAACGGAAGGATGACGAGCCGCCATATCCACCGCGCCAATGTCCGCTTGAGAATGGGTGCGAATTCCCATTTGAGTTTCAACCGCCACGACGTTGTCGTTTTGGGCACCCATTAAATTGGTGCCTCGACCCCAACCGAATTCATCATCGACGAGAGCAGTATATTCATGCACGGTTTGATCCGAGAACCAGAGCTGGAGGAATGCATCTTTGGCTGCTTGAACTTTAGTATATTCACCGGCAGGTAATAAACCCCGGTTCGGAGAGCCAGGGATACCGATGACGGTGCGATAAGGAATGGCATAGCCTTCTGCTTCGGCATCCGCCATATTTTGAGCAACCGTTCCCCACAAAGCTTGGAAGCCCATGAAGTTTACCATCCAAGTCGCCAGACCATCTCCCATATTTTTTGCAGTCCCTGTGATTAAGTGGGAGTCTTTGCTCAAAGGCCAGGCCGCAAAATTTTCTACATAATGAGGATAGATGCGATTGCTTTTAAGCCATCCGCCCAGAGCATTCACATCCTGTTGAGAAGCGGTATTGTAATTCAAGAATTCAAGAGTGGCTCCCGTTCCTTGGTAAGCCGTGAAAACGCGAGTCATGTATTCAATCAAGCTGAGTTGGCCGCTCGCGGGAATATCCAAAATCGCTCTTTCTTCTTCTGGCAGTTTGGAAAGATCGACCATCTCATTGTAATCTGCCTTCGAAGTACTCACGATTAAGCGAGCTCCACCCGCCGCATAGGCTTTCAATTTTTCCAGGTTGAGTGAATTCGGTGAAGCGCCCACTAACAAAGCAATTTGGGGTCGATGTCCACCGCCTTCAATGGGATCTTGGAAAGTAAGACCCGTGTCTGCGGTTTTTCGCATCGCATCGAGAACCAGTTCACGATCATGTCCTGAAATAAAATCAATATGGACCGGTTGGCCATCTCTCATCACAGGCTCGCCGCCTTCTCGGAGCGTTCCACCGGCTTCAAGCTCATTGATTAAGTTTTCAGTTCGATACGCATCAGGCCGAGGTACTTCTTTATAGACGGTGCGACCATCTTGTTTCATTTCGAAACTAGGAGTGGTGTAAGAATGCACATCATCGGGTCGATAAACGGGAGGCCGCATTTCCACGCCGGGCCTCATGAGATCCGCTACCGACAAGTTGGGATTCACGAGGCGCTGCGCCACCATTGCTTCCATTTGCGCCAGAAGGCTTTCATATTGTCCCAAGAAAGCTCTGTGCTCCGCTCCTGCTTGAGCGCGCAAAACTTCTACGAATGCTTCGTCAGCATCTTTCGCACGTTCAAGGCGTTCAATCTCTGCACGGCGTTCCGCTAGGGCAGGACGATGAATACTTAAGAGCACCGAATCTTCGTTCAAAATTCCCGCTACAATTTGATCCTCTGCCTCTTGCACAACTCCTTCTAAGACTGCTTCCTCTCTTCGAAGTTGGGCCAAACGTGCTTCAGCAGTTTGAATGCGTGTTTGCATTTGAGGATAATTTCCATCGATCGCCGCAATTTCTTTTCGGGCTTCACCTAGTTGATAGCGTAATAAAGCGACCGTGCGTCCTGTGGCACGATTTGCCATGCGTCGCATTTTTCTTTGCTGAGAAAGATTGAGATGAGCAGGACTTTCCAAGCTTCCGTCTCGCAGCGCAAACTTCGTGCTCGACAACCAATCAGTGAGTTCGGCATCGATGAAATTCGTGCCCACTAAACGCACTTTATTTGCATCAAAAACAGGTCGGAGTGCCGCTACGAAATTATCTCCTAAAATAGTCCGTATATTATCAAAATTTCGCGCGGCGCCTTCGAGTTTGGCTATCTTTTCAGCCATTTCTCGATTTTCTGTAATCAATGTACGAACCCTGGCAACGTCTACACCAGGAATCACTTGTTGAAGAATGACGCTGGCTAAGTGTTCATCCACTGCCGCAATCACTTCTTCCATTTTCACGCTCATGCCACCGCCCGCACCGCCGCTGGCTGCGCTAATTTCGGTGAGAGAAGAAAGTTGGATATTTTCTCGTTGGGCATAATCGCGTACGACGCGATCCAACCAATCTTTTCCGTTAGCGCTATCGGCTAAAATTAAACCTTCAACGCCTAGATTCGATTGATCTGCGACTGATTTGCCGGCACGCGCTGCAGAAATTCCGTGTAAGACTGCGCCAAAGCGCCGACCTTCAGGAAGAGTCGGCCATTCTACCGCCAAATATTGCCACGCGGCTTCAAAGTCTGAAATTCCCGTGAGTTTCGTTGCCACATTTTCATTGAAAGCTTTTCGCACTGCCGCGCCTGGCGCGATGCCTGCAGCTCCGGAGGTTAATTGTCCGCCAATGGTTGATATTAATTTTGCGAGAGGAACTTTATGAGGTTCGCCGCCAAGATTCAGGCCGGGCCACTCCACATCGGTGTAATTATTTTTGACGGGAATCGCTTTATCGGAACCACCCATAATGGTGGAGAGGGTTTTGTTTTCATCGACTTGTTCCGCGCGAAGATTTCGCACGAGTCCTACGATAATCTTCAACACATCTGCGACTAAAGTGGGGCGTTCGGGTGCAGGCGTTGCCGACGCAGCACCTGCGGGTCTTGCTGCTGCAACTGGAGTGGGCACAGCAGCAACTGCAACCGCTTCCACCGCTGCCGCTTCAGGCTGAGCAGGACTTGCAGCTTTAGCAGCCGCTTGAGGTTTCGCCGTTCTTAAGACTTTTTCACGATCGGCAGGAGCCCCTAAGGAAAGTTTTTCGATGCCATTTCCTAAATCGGTCAAATACACTCGGTCCGCGAACACTTTAGCGCCTGTGGAATCCAGATGATCTTTGATTGTAGATTTAACGCCATTTTCAATGATTCTCTCAGCGCGAATGGCGCCATTGGGATCAAAGGTGGTTTGTTGAACTTTTACCCATTCAACCGTTGAGGCAAATTGATAAACTAAGCCTAATTTCAAAAGATAGTTTTCAATCTGCAATCGGTTAGCTTCACCTTTAGCCAACTGAGTTTTGAACTCATTTAACTGCTGACGATGGTTCGCCATCATTTGCTGTAAATCAGTATACAGTTGATCGATGTTTTCACCACGTGTGGCGCGAGACATGCGTTCGCGCATCATATTCATAGTAGATTGGAAAGCGTCTGTCCGCGTACCCGCTTCATAACGATCAATGTATTGAATCATTGTATCGATGTAGCTTTCATTCACCCTAAAAACTTCACCATGAATACAAGGCACATAACGACCTTCCGGTGATTGGCCCTCTGCCATCTCTGTTTTTTCCATGAGTGCCCAAAATTCTGGAATTCCGAAAGCCAGCGCCATTGTGTGGAAAGGAGTATCGATGGGTAATTCTGTAACAGAAGTTTCTTTGTTGCGAAGCCGTGGTCCATACACCGGGTGAGCGAGGTATTTTGCATTACTTTGCAGATATTGATCAATCAGTTCGCCCGCTCTTTTCACCGCTTCAATTTCACCGGTAATGGTGGTTTGAGTGGGGCGATTATTTACGGAAGTTTGAACGAATTTTCCTGTTTCTCGTCGAGCTTGATCGACAAATTTTTCAATTTCTTCGCGGCTGGCAATGGCGATAGCATCCATTCGGAAAGGAGATTTGCCATTCGCATCTCGCAAAGGCTCGATCAGTCTTTTCATGGTATTGCCGCGGCAATCCACTAATTCTAATCCGCGCTCCGGAGAAATTTTTCCAAAGAAAACAGGAGCACTGTATTCACCTAAACTATTTCCAATGAAGACGACATCATCGGGAACCAATTCTGCACCTTCGAGAATCGCTCGATTCGCTTCATACATCGTATACAAAGCGGGTTGAGTAATATCGGTTCGGTGCAATACGTTTTTAGGATGACGCACAGTCGGACGATGAATCACTCGTCCTGTTTCAGGATCCCTAACAGGCATGAACTTAAGCTCATTGCTAACAGGTCCGTCCGCAGGATTAGTATTTTCAGCACGCTGAGTCACTTCAAGCAAAGAATAACCAAAACGACTGCGGTTGTGGCGATCCAAAGCCTCTAAAGCGGCTTTACCCACCGGATGGTCTAGAATAGGACCCGCCATACCGGCTTCTTGATCGCCTTGACCCGGGTTCGCAATAACAGTTTTACCTTGACGCACATAGGCGAGCATTTCTAACACAGGCACGGGACCATCCCCCGCTTTAGGACCTGCTTTCGTGAGAGTTACTTTCGCAACGAGGCGACCTCTTCTGGCTCCCACTTCTTCAATTTTTGCGCTTAAAACTTCACCCGGTAAAACGGGTGATAACATTTGAGCTTCAACACTTTCAATTCGATCCACACGGCCTCGCACCATATCGGATTCGCTGAGAAGCGCCATGGCCGCTGCTTTGGTCCACATGCCTTGTTCGATGACATCCGCCATTCCCATTTTGCGAGCGAGATAGCGGTTAGTATGAATGGGGTTAATATCGCCGGAAGCTTTTGAATATCTTCCAGGATTTACCGGCGCGATAATTCCGTCACGCGTGAGCACTAAGCGTGAATGAGGAAAAGACTTATATTCAAATGTATCTTGGGCCAGGCGTTTTACAAACTCGCGTTCAATTAAGGGATGAACTTGGCCTTTTTCGCGAGTCGATTGATGATCCACTTGGCCTATCACTTGACCTGCGCGAAGCAGCTCTCCCGTTAAATGAGAAGTGATGTTTCCTTGCGTATCAATGCTTTCCACTTCATTTAAACGAAGTTGGATTTCCTGGTCTTTTTCTAATTTGACGCCTTCGGTGAGCGTGATTCCTTGCACTCTTTCATGACGTTTATTCAAAGCACGAATGAAAGGGTTATCAATTTTTAAAGTGAGATTGCGTTCACGTCTTGCGAAACCTTCCGCTTGTTCTAAAGCACCCAAGGTGAGGAAAGTACTATAAGTGCGGGCTACCGCTTCCCCATTCAGGAAAATGGTGCCGACGACTTTTCGAGTTCTACCAGATTCACCCGTAGTTTCTTCGACCACGCGAACTTCGGAGGTAACTTGATCACCTTCACGAACCCAGCGACTTCGATTTCCAAGATATTCCACTTTATCGAAAACGTGACGAAGGTTTGCGGGATTGCCGCCTGCAATTTCTGCAAAAGCAGAACCTGTCCAAGCTTCCGCACCCATGCGAGCCACCATCGACAAAGGCGCCATCAAATGCCCTTCGGCATCTGGGCTCTTATAAGGGGTAGCATTGTCGCCCACTGCATTTCTAAATGCAGTCAAAGCATCATGCGTGACGGTAAAAGCAGAACGATAAATTCCTTGGGCATCGGGAGCTGGATATTGAAATAAATTGCGATAAGTTTCATAAGGTTGGACTGCGGTTTCCGTGACCTTCGTCATGTAACCGTGATGTCTACCCACTTCATATTGCCATTCAAAGGGCACATCGCGACCATCAAAGGTATGCTCATGAATAACCAAACGCGCGCGATTCTCCGCCTGATGGATATATTCCACTTGAAGATTTGCAGCAGAAACTTCGCCTTCACCGGGTTCATAAATTCGAATCGATTGTAAAATGGGATCCGGACGTGTGGGATCTCCGCTCGGCACCGTAATCACTTCAACGACTTGTCCCGCTCGAGGCTCAAACACATTCCTTAAATCATTGGCACTGCGATTATTTTTTGCGTCATAGCGATATTTCGTATCCATCGCGGTGCGAAGCACACCCGTGCCTTGATTGAGAATGGCTTGAACGAAATCGTTTCGATTTGCTTCTGAAACATCACCGACTCGATATCGTCGACTTCCTTCTGACTCATTAAGCAGAGTCACACCCTTCACTCGAGCCAAGTCGCGATATTGATAAGGTCGGGCACCTGGCTCCGAGACTTCATGCACCGCTTGACCAGGACGAATCGCTTTTACAGCCGCGACTGTTTCGCGAATGGCATCCGCGTGCCAGCGTTCTAAATCCACATTGGCTTCAGTAATTTTATTGGCCGCTTGAGTTCCGGTTTGAATCAAAAGTTGTTCGACACGGTAGCCTTGGTTTTCGGTCGTGTACTGAGTTTGACCACTTTTGTAATTGGCCACTAAATTAAAAGGTTCAATATCGACAACAAAACGCTGAGGAAAATGGTTGTAAACCAATTTCACTTTTTCTTTTCCGCTGGCAGTGGGGTCTGCATGAAACTCTCCGGCACCGTGCCAAATATTTTTCATGTCGACTGCAACTTCGGCACCGACCGCTAAATCGGCAACATTCACTACACGGGCTCCCGGAGGAACTCTTTGGCCTTCCGTGTAGCGCAAACGACTTCCATCTTCACGCAACACAACTTTCCCTAAGCTTTCCAAGAAAGCGACACTTTGTCCCGCGGCCTGTCCGGCTTCCATGAATTTTGCGTCATGAGCGAGTGCTGGTTTACGACCTGTCACACTCTCGATATAAACTTCCATCGTCCTCATCATGCGCACAAAGCTGTGATTATAATATTCCGGATAGGGAGGACGCATCGTCCCTTCATAGGTAGAAAGCTCCACCCAGCGATTGAGTATTTCACCAAATGTCATTTGATGAAGTTCAACGGGCTCGCCATTTCTCATCGCGAAATAGGGCTTTGTTTCAGAGGCATTCAAATCAGCGATAATGGCACTACGCTCTGCATCGGTCCAAGGCGCATAAACAATTTTTTCTGTTTCAGGATCTTTACGACCTTTTCTTGCGACTAAAGCTTCGAACCTCAAACATCGGGCAAAATATTCGTTGGGAACAATTTCTTCTCTAACACCACCTTCAGCCTTCTCATCTTTGACGCTAATACGATGTTGTTTCAAGACATGCTGCGGGCCACTGGCTTGACTCGGCAGAGTGCCGATATCTTCCGCTTTCGCTCGAGCATTCGCTTCGCGCACGACATCGGTCGTGTTCATGACATCAAAGTTCATTGCTCCAGAACCCACGACGACTGCAGAGGCGGGTCGATGGCGCCTGTTCTCCGCAGGACCATGCGTCATCATTTGGGCCACGTCTTGAGGAGTAACAATACCACCCGCCGCGATGACAACCGCACCGACTTCACGAAGCTGATCGTAACTTTCACGCCACATTTGAATCAAATCATAAGGTGCATGATGGCCTCCGGCTTGTCCCCCTTCAAGGGCGACCATGAGCCCAACGGCTGCCACCACATTTCCCATAAATTCAGGATGCTCTTTCGCCAGCGCGACGATATCTTTCACTTGCCCATAAGGCCCAATCTTTAATTGAGGAAAATTGACGCCTGCGGCATGGCACTGTTGAATAAATTCTGCCAATTTTTCTGGCAAGCCTGCGGTCACTTCGATTCCTAAATTTCCACCTTCTTTGATCGTCTCAAATGTAGAAGTAACTTGCTGAGCGAATTCCTTCCAAATCGTCATCAAGTTCGTATTCACTCGAACTTGGCTGCGAGTGCCTTTATTCACACTCTTCATTAAATCCGCTAGAGTATTACCGGCAGAACCGCTCGAAATACCCGTGAGCATTCCATGAATATCAGCAATATCTACGACCACTTTTTCAGGGCCCGTGTTGGGTGTCATTGCGCCGATTTGAACGAAGGAACCCACTTCACCTTGGAGAGCTCGAAGATAATCGTTATTAATAAATTCCGTTCCATCCGGTAAACGAACGACCTCAGGTGCGTCATGTTTGCGAGCAGAACTTGTCTCTTCAGGATTGGTTGTAAATAAAGGAGCCCAACCCAAATCCTCTTTGAATGAAATAACGCGAGCGCCCGTGCCTTCTAAATTTTTACGCGCCATTCCACCGATGGCTGCACCTGGTCCCAAGTCGATAATTAAATCAACGCCATATAAAAACGCGTCGGTTTGCGTCATGAAATCAAAAGGACGAGTCGAACGATCGAGTACGGTTCTTTGTAAAGGATCTGCTTCTTGACGGATATCCTTCCCATCAAAGGTCGAAATGACGCGACCTCTCCAGGTAGAAGGATCAGCGGCCCGCACTCCAGATCGGGCATTGAATTCGGTGAGCAATCGTTCTCCCTCTCCCATCCCATCCACATGATGGAAACGACCTTCGGTCACCATGGGGAAAAACTGAATAGGTCGGGCTTGTCTTAATTCACCTTCATTGGCCTTGGTGATCCTGCCTTTCAAAGCCGCAAGCGCTTCTGTAGAACCCGAAATAGTATGAGTCCATTCCGTATTGCGATTCACCGAAATACGATGTTGAGCGCCCAATTGACGTTGAATATCTTTTGCCCAGACTTCTAAATCTTCTTTAGTCATTTCCCATACAGAAGCCATCGGCTGACGATTGGCATTGCCGGGATCTGAACGGCGATAGGCATAACCCATATTGCAAAGATCCGTCAGAGCTTGCGCAGGCGTTAAGCCTCGAACGATTGACATTGCGGTAACGATGCCTTGGCTGAATCCGGTCGCACCTTGAAAAACAATATCTTCGGATTCAAAACCACGTCGACGCACGACTTCCCATTCGGTTAAAGTGGCAAGGCCAATCAAACCGGGACTCATGTCGATTAAATTTAAAATGTGATTACCAGGGAGATTGCGAGGATTTTTAATCCAATCCATCACATCGACAACTCGATCTGCTTCTGCATCGGGGTGAGTGGAGGTCTGCTGCCTAATTAATTCGGCATGTTCTTCAACGAAACGTCGTACTTCTGGATAAATATTATAATTTCTTCGAATGCTTTCAAAGGCTGACTCACCTTGACCCGCGGTGATAATTCCCACTCTTCTGCCGGCTGTGGCCCAAGCTGAACGAGGACGATTAAATTCGCCGCGTTCAGCATTATCCAAATTTAATTCTAAACGACCTTGATAATAATCTCTCAAATAGCTTTCTCGGGTGGTGAATTCTTCGATCGCTCTTCCATCGAGAATTCCTTCCAGTCTTTCAGCCACTTCTCGTCTCAATTGCTCCCGAATCGCTTCTCTGGGAATGGCCACATCGGTGAGCGGACGATTTAACAAACCAATAAATTGCAACATGTCTTCGACTGCATTTTGAGGCTCTTTGTATTGAGCGCCTTCACTTTTCTTCAAGGAGGCAGCACCTTCTTCTTGATACAAACGAGCGGCCTCTGATAAGCGCGGATCTCCTCTTCCCACTGTTTCAGCACGGAATCGAAAACGCGTAGGACGTGCTTCATAGATTGCATCTCTCACGCGAATATTTCCGGGTGTTCCCATTCCCCCTGGAATAGCGACTAAGGCAGCTTGCCCTGACATAGAAACAATTTCTGAAGATCGCGCCCCTAAGGAATCTCCTAATGAATGTGCAGACCGACGAATACTTAAGGCTTGAATTCGAGCGTCCAAAACTCTTTCAATATGTTGAACTCTGCCACGAGTCAGAATAGCCGCACCTGCCATACCCGCACCCATCGCGATGTTGGAGGCTTCGGCTTCGGCTAGTTTTTGAATTAAAGTACCTTCTTGATGATCCGTGAATCCTAGAGCAGCAGAAGCTTCATGTCCGGCAACCATCGCACTGGATTGAGCAAAATGAGTGAGCGCTACATTGGTATTTCCACCTAAATGTCCAATGCCCTTCAAAGCTAAGAAATCGACAAAGGTTCCTCTCCATCCATTCGCATCAAAAACTCCGGGCTGAGTGGGACGACCCGCGAACGAGCCTAAACCATTGGAAGCCGCCCGAAAGGCACTTACTTCACAGGTGAGAGCAAAAAGATTTGCGCTACTATTGATTAAAAATCGAGGGGCGCGACTGAGTGCGGTAGAAGCCAGACCTTGTAAAGCACCCATTCGAGCGAGTCTGAAAGTGAAAGAGCCTGCTGTCATTGCGACGAGCGAAACAGGATCTGAAGCATGCTCCGTAAAGCTATGCAGTGTAGAATCTAAGCTTAATTGACTGTGGGTTAATTGTGAAGACTGTCCATCCGCAAACGAATGACGACGCGTGAGTAACTCTCGAGCCATAATCATAACTCCCTATCCCCAATTGGGGCTCATTAAAAAATTAATAGCACACCCATCCGGATCTCCCGAAAAGTGCGGCTATCTCTCCCGTTAAAATTCTAATGCTTATGAATTAATTCGATGGTCACTTGATATAGTTGCTAAAAAAATAAAGATAAATTCATTTTTCTTTGAAATTCTTCGCATTAGGCTCTATTTTGAGAAAATTCT
The DNA here is from genome assembly GCA_964556135.1 of uncultured Pseudomonadota bacterium. Taxonomy (GTDB): domain Bacteria; phylum UBA10199; class UBA10199; order JADFYH01; family JADFYH01; genus CAYPXN01. The sequence goes on along the minus strand of CAZKUY010000002.1, from coordinate 90,004 downwards.
GGGAAGAAAAAAAATTAAAAGGAAGCTTCTATGTTTGAATTAGAAGATGAAAAGCTCGGCCGACTCAAAGTTTATAATGTTACTGAAGCACGCGCCAATTTCGCTTCAGTTTTACGAGAGAAAGAAGCCAAAGTAGTGATTACTTGGCATGGACGACCTTTTAAAGTTTTAGTGGATTATCAAGAATACGCTGAAATTCAAGAACTTAGGAAATTAAAGGCCTTCTCCCAAGCTGAAAGTCCCCCTCTAGAGGTAGAGTCCAACTTGAACTCAAATCTCAATCCAATTCAAGGTCAATGGAGTGAAAGCGATTTAAATCAAATCGTAAAATCCATTACCGAAGCTTTTCCAAGCCCAAAATAATTTAAAATCAAGGCACTCCCGTGGGCGACAAGGGAGCGGTAGGTTTCGCAGGCAGACTTGCCGGTTTTAATGCCGGCAAAGTGCTCGGCAAGCTCGCAGGTAAACTTGAGGGCATGCTTCCTGGTTGCGATCCGGGTCTACCTTGCAACTGATAATATTGAACGGCTGCATTGTGTTCTTCGAGGGTTCGGGAAAATTGATGGGACCCATCCCCGCGACTGACAAAAAATATAAAATCATTTGGGGCAGGATTCAAAACCGCTTCAATACTTTTCAAACCAGGATTTGCGATGGGTGTGGGAGGGAGACCTGCGCGAATATACGTATTATAAGGACCATCTCTTTCCAAATCTACCTTTCGAATATTCCCGTCGTAATTCGGAATTCCATAAATGATGGTGGGATCCGTCGCCAGCGGCATATTGACGCGTAAACGGTTATAAAAAACTCCCGCAATCACCGGTCTTTCTTCCCCTCGGCCCGTTTCTTTTTCAACGATTGAGGCCAAAGTCAGCGCTTGATACTTACTCAAACCCAATTGACTGGGAATATTCATCAACTTTATTTCCGCTTTTTTCTTAAAATTGTTCACCATCATGTTGAGGATGTCTGCCTCTTTCATCTCTTTGGTGTATTCGTAGGTGTCAGGAAAAAGATAGCCTTCCAGCGTAGTGCCATCGAGGCTTTGCTTGCTGGCAGCGTCTGGAGCCCAAGCGAGCAGCATGAAAGCATTCGGATCTACGATTCCTTTTTCGCCTAAATGCTTCGCAATATCTCGAACGCTGTAACCTTCAGGAATCGTGAAGCTGCGACGCATCCTTTCACCTTTGATCAATTTATCCGCCATCATTTCAGGACTTGCTCCCGGACCAAATTCATATTCCCCCACTTTTAAAACGGAGGCTATTCCACGATAACGAAAATAATATTCCAACCACTTAGGATGATTCGTAAGCCCTGCTTTGCTGATTTCTTGAACTACGCTAGGAACACCCATGCCTTTTTTAACTTCAATCAAGGCTTGGCCCCCTTGAGGCTGAAGAGGAAAATAATAAAAAGAATATCCGTAATAAACTCCCACTCCCAATAAAACTAAAAGTAAAAGCCAAATGGTCTTTTTCATAATTTCCCTTTCGAACGCAAATAATCTTCTAACATCAAACAGGCCGCGGCAGAATCCACCGCTTCTTTGACTTGTTTGCCTTTAAGACCTTTTTCTCGGAGTTTATTTTCTGCATCCCAAGAACTGAGTCGTTCATCCACCCATTCGATGCTAAAGGATTTACTTAAAATTTCACTCATTTTTTTTTCAAGTTTGGCAATAAATTGACGCACTTTTTTGGCTTGAGGACCCTCACTGCCATCCATATTGACCGGTAATCCCACCACAATCACTTCCGGCTCATGCTCTTCAATTCGCTCTGCTAATTTTTCATAATCTTGTTCAATATTTTGACGCAGGAATTTTTTTTGCGGCCAAACGCTCACTCCTAAAATATCAGAGGTTGCGATGCCAATTCTTTTGTCGCCAATATCCAAAGCTAAAATTTTCACTCGCTAAGTTTAGAACTTGAATTTAAAAAAGTATAGAAATATCCATGGCCAACAAACACTCTCGCTCCAGTGATCGAAGTAAAAAAAATCCTCTTCCGATTTTAGAATCGAAAGAGGATGAAAATTTTAAAATCCAATATTAATTTTAAATTAATTGAATTTCATTGTTTGAATGAATTTTTGAAAAGGACGCGCATAAATTTCAAATTGGTCGCCGGGAAAACTTGCCGTGATATTAATGGCCACCGAATCACGAATTAAGGTGATTTGAATTTGCTGCACTTTTTGACCGGCTTGGATGTTTTTCAAAGCGGGAGTTTCTTCACCCAACATTTGTTTCATTGAGGCCAAGTCCCACTGACAAACCATTTGCATCGCAGGAACGCCACCGACACTGATTTGCTTTTCATCTACAATTTTAAAGCTTTGAATACCGCGAGCTTTCACAGCTTCTTTAATTTTTTCAAAATAGGTCTTTAAATCGACGGGTTGATTGAGTCTTTCTTTAGTCAAAATAATGTTCGGTCGAACATTTTTATCTGTGGAAGGAATAGTCAGAGTCACCATGCCCTGGTCCTGCCAATTTGCAGGAATTTCAACATCTAAGTCATTTAAGGTCAATCTACCCATATTTATCTCCTTGGAATTACTACCAATTTTGGTTTATCTGAATATTATAAGCGGGGAAGCCCCAAAGCTGCAAATGTTCTTTTCGGTTAAAAGACCTGCATTGTTTCGGAGAATCGATGACTAAATATCCAAGTTTTTCACGGTAAGGGCATTTTGCTCGATGAATTCACGTCGGGGCTCCACTTGATCGCCCATCAGAATGGTGAAAATTTGGTCCGCTTCGACCGCATCATCCACTCTCACCTGCAGTAAAGTGCGGGTTTCGGCATTCATCGTCGTTTCCCAGAGCTGAGTAGGGTTCATTTCACCGAGACCTTTATAGCGTTGGATATAAAGGCCATCTTTACCCTGCGCAATAATGAACTCTTTTACTTCTTGCAGTTCATTGAACTTCTCTTCCTTGTCTTTCATAATAATCGAATAAGGACCCTCTCCCCATTCTTTGAAAGACTTGTTCAAATTTTTGAGTTCCAACACTTCAGGAGAATTTATTAATTCAGTTCCAATCAGCGTTTCTCGGGAAACTCCATTATAGACCGTTTTGTATGACAATTTTTTTGCGGAATGTTCTTCGTCTTCTTTGGTTTCGAGTTGGAAATCTTTCATTTCTGGATAGCGAGCCGCGAGATATTCCGAAAGTTGATCGGCTTGCCCATCGAGTTGTTTAGAATTTTTCAAGATTTCCACAGTGATGTCAGTGGCCCTTACCAATCCATCGATCACACGGGGATCATATTTACCGCGCACACGGTGCAAAACGCCCGTATAACGAATGAGTTTTTTGGTAAGATCTTCGAGTGCTTTTCCAGCGCAGTCTTTTGCTTTTACTTTTAAGCGAAGATTTTCTGTTCCTAGCTCAATGAGATAATCTTCTAAAATACTATCGTCTTTGAGATATTTTTCGGTTTTCCCTTTTTTAATTTTATAAAGCGGAGGCTGAGCGATGTAAAGGTGCCCTCTTTCGATCACAGATGGCATCTGACGATAAAAGAAGGTGAGAAGCAGGGTTCGGATATGCGCACCGTCGACGTCGGCGTCAGTCATGATAATGATGTTGTGGTAGCGTAATTTTTCAATGTCGAAATCTTGTTCTCCAATTCCAGTTCCTAATGCGGTGATGAGCGTACGAATTTCGTCGGAGGTAAGCATTTTGTCGAATCGCGCTTTTTCAACGTTCAGGATTTTTCCCTTTAAAGGAAGAATAGCCTGATTTCTACGATCACGACCTTGTTTCGCGGATCCACCAGCGGAATCTCCTTCGACCAAGTAAAGTTCAGAAAACTTAGGATCTTTCTCTTGGCAATCGGCCAGTTTTCCTGGAAGCGATCCCACTTCTAAAGCCGATTTTCGTCGAACAAGGTTACGAGCATTTCGTGCAGCCACACGCGCGCGCGCCGCTTCAATAATTTTTCCGGCAATTTTTTTGGCGACTCCAGGATTTTCTTCAAAATAGGAATTGAGTCGTTCACTGACCATCGATTTTACGACGCCTTCCATCTCAGAATTTCCTAATTTTCCTTTGGTTTGACCTTCGAATTGAGGACTTGGAAGTTTCACGGAAATCACGGCAGTCATGCCTTCGCGGATATCTTCCCCTTCTAAGTTTTCTCCTTTCAAATCTTTCAAAAGATTTGCCTTATTCATGTAGGCATTTAAAGAGCGGGTCAAAGCGGATTTGAATCCCGTCACATGGGTTCCGCCGTCATGCGTATTGATATTGTTCGCAAAGGAGAAAATTTGTTCGGAATAACCATCGGTCCATTGCAGCGCAATTTCGATGATGACAGAATCTTTTTCACTGGTGATGTAAATAGGTTTGGGATGAAGAGGAGTTTTTCTCTGTGTCAAAAATTCAACGAAACTAACAATGCCGCCTTCGTATTGAAATTCATGGTTTTTTCCACTGCGAGCATCGCTGATCTTAATTTTTACGCCTTTATTCAAAAAGGATAATTCACGGAGACGATTACTGAGAATATCAAAGCTATATTCTCTCGCTTCGAAAATTTTTGCGTCGGGTTTAAACCAAATCTTAGTGCCACGCTTATCGGTTTTTCCAATTTTTTCTAACGGAGCCTCGGGAACACCCCGTCTGTAGCGCTGATGGTAAACTTTCCCCTCTCGTTTAATTTCTAAATCTAATTCCTCAGAGAGGGCATTGACGCAAGAAACACCCACACCATGAAGCCCGCCAGAAACTTTGTAAGCGCTGTTTTCGAATTTACCACCGGCGTGAAGTTTTGTTAACACAACCTCTGCGGCTGAAATTTTTTCCGTGGAATGAATGTCGACAGGAATACCACGGCCATTGTCTTCAACAGTGATAGAATTATCAATGTGAATGGTCACTTCCACCGTATCGCAAAAACCCGCTAAAGCTTCATCAATGGAGTTGTCCACGACTTCATAAACCAGGTGATGCAAGCCACCACTGCCTGTCGAACCTATATACATGGCCGGCCTTTTACGCACGGCTTCCAATCCCTCTAAAATTTTAATGGAACTGGCATCGTATTTTTCTTCTTTTTCAATTTTTTTATCGACTGCTGGCTTCGCCACAAAACCTCCTGGTTGGCAAATTCGCGAACACGTAGGCTATCATAATGAATTTTCAGATCAATTTAATTATAAAGAAGCTTGGAATAATTGTCCTTGTTTCAACTCAAAAGCAATTCCTTCAAGACCTTTAAGAGGAATTCCCAAGGGAGTGACCGAAGTCAAAAATACTTGGCAATCACATTCACTTAAAGTTTCTAGCATCTGTCGAGACCTTTGCAAATCAAGCTCGCTCAGTAAATCATCAAAAAGTGCTAAAGGATTTTTTCCTATGCTTTGCAGTAAGGCCACTTCAGAGAGTTTTAAAGCCGCTACACTGACTCGATGTTGACCTTGCGAACCTTCTTCTTTGAGTTTTTGTCCACCAAGCCATAGAGTCCAATCGTCTCGGTGAGGTCCGACTAAAACCTGAGCTCTTTCTAATTCGTCTTGTTTGCGATTTTGAATTTCGGCTGAAATTGCAGCCTCCATTTGTTTTTCGCTTTGGTCTTTTTGTATTTGTTTAAAATAAGGCTCATATTTTAAATCGACTTTCCATTTTCCTCCAGAAAGGCTTTTAAAATAACTCGCTAATTTTTCGGAAAGACGCTGAGTCCATTGAAATCTAGCAAAAGAAAGTTTGGCGCCCCAAAACTTAAGTTTTTCATCCCAAATTTCCATTTGATCTCTCGATAAATGGCCGGATTCTCTCGCTAATTCCAAAAGACTAAGCTTTTGCTTGAGAACACTTTGATAATTTTCCAAACCACTTTCGTAGTCCACGCTCAATAAAGAAAAAAATCGATCAAAATAAGTTCTTCTCTCTCCCGGAGCCACTCTAAAAAGCCGAATGGAATCCGGGGTAAAAAGGACGATGGGCAAAATTTGGCGCAGCTTGGAATAAGGTCGAGGCTTTTTCCCATTCAAATAAATTTCTTTATGATTGGCTGAAATGGAAGATTTGAGATCGTAAGAAATTCCCTCGAGCGAAAACTCTGCTCTTAAAAAAGCCTTTTGTTTTTCATGTTGCACCAGGGGAGCTAAGTCTTGGCAACGAAAGGATTTTAACTCAGAAAGAAAATAAATGGCTTCTAGAATAGAAGTTTTTCCCTGAGCGTTGTCTCCAAAAAAAAAATTAAAGCGCGGGTGAGGTAAAAGACGATCAAAGGAAAGATTGCGAAAATTTTCTAGTTCTAAGAGCGAAAGAGGATGCCCGACGAGATTTTCGTTTGAGATTTTTTTATACTGGGCTCCAAAATCCATCGAATTTTAAATCCTCATAGGCATGATAACTGTCAAAAATCCCCTGTCATACTCGGATCGAATCACGCAGGGACCTACTTCACCGTTGAGTTCCACGACCACTTTTTCATCTTCGACCACATTCAAAACATCCAAAAAATAACGGGCGTTAAAACCCACACTGATTTTTTCGCCTGTATAATCCACCACTAATTCTTCTTTCGCTTCACCTAAATCTGGATTCGAAGTACTTAATTCTAAAATTCCCGTATTCACCAAAAATCGAACACCTCGCGATCGATCATTCACCAGAAGAGAAACTCTTTTTAAAGCGCCCATTAAGGCTTCGCGATCGACCACCATCATTTTGGAAGGTCCCTTCGGAATGACGGGTTTATAATCTGGAAATTCTCCATCGATTAATCTGGCAACGAGAGTAACGTTTCCTCTCTGAGCGACACAATTTCGACCATCAATATTAAATTGAATGCTCTCACTTTGAGAACCGCCGGTTTCCATGTCTCCTACTAGCCTTTTCAATTCATAAACGGCTTTTTTAGGAATAATAACACCCTTCGCTAATTTTACGCTCTGGCTTACATCGCGATCTACAAAAGAAAGTCTATGTCCATCGGTGGCCACCATCCGTAAAGTTTTATCTCCAGTCTGTTCTAAATACACACCATGTAAATTATAACGGCTTTCGTCATTTGAAATAGCGAAGATAGTTTTATCTAACATGCCTTTAAGGCCAATGGTTTCAAGAGGATAAGAATTTTTTCCTTCCACACTCGGTAAATTAGGAAAATCTTCTGCTGGCAATCCCACAATTTTAAACTGAGATTTACCTGCTTTTACTTCAATTCGATTTTGATCTTTTTTCTTTATATGAATTTCATCGGCAGGCAATTCGCGAACGATGTCATGAAGGTTTTTTGCAGAAACACAAATTTTTCCTTCATGAATTACTTGGGCAGGAACATGAGTGATGACTCCCACTTCAAGATCCGTTGCTAAAATTCTCAATCTATCTTTTTCAACTTCTAAAAGTGCATTAGAAAGTATGGGCATGGTTGTTTTCTTTTCTACAACCGATTGAGTCCAACTTAATGCATTGAGAAATTCAGTTCTTTTTATTTTGAATTCCATAACATCTCCAAGTTTTACACACGTTCTTATATCTTAATTAGAATATAAATATATATAGTAGGTAATAATAGTGTCTGTGAATAAGTGCTTAAGTCTGTTAAGACTTGATAATTGATCGTTTTCTTATTCCTCAAAAACCTGTGTTAGATTTTGCGCAAACTAAACTAAAATTTGGGATAGTTTTTTATCCAAGTTTCATCCACAAGTTTCTTCCGTGTTCTATCCACAGCCTTTCTCATTCTTTTAATGACTACAAAATTACAAATATCAAATCAAGTTAAGTCCCTTTTTTAATAAGTTCATCATCCAAGAAACGGAAAATTTAGGAACTTAAATTAAGAGAAGTTTTTCGATAGAATCAATTTCTTTACGAAACGAAGGATCTTCTTGAATCTTTTTTTCGATCTTTTGTACGGCATGAACAACTGTCGAATGATCTTTACCGCCAAATTTCATTCCTAACTCTGGGAATGAGGACTTTACATGTTTACGACATAAATACATGGCGATTTGTCGAGGTCCGGTCAGAGTTTTAAGCCTTCGAGAGGATTTTAATTCCGTAAGCTTAATATTGTAGTGGTCCGCGACCAATTTTTGAATCGCTTCAACTGTTAAATGGCGAGTGGAATCGGGTATGAGGTTTTTCAGAACTTCTTTGGCAAGTTCAATGGTAATTTCAGAACCCACGAGCGAAGCAAATGCGCTGACTCTAATTAACGAACCTTCTAATTCTCGAACATTCGAGCGAATATTCGTTGCTAAAAACATAGCGACATCATCAGGAAGCAATATTTGATCTTGTTCAGCCTTCTTTTTTAAGATGGCCACTCGAGTTTCCGTATCAGGAGCTTGAATATCTGCAATTAATCCCCATTCAAATCGAGAGCGTAATCTTTCTTCTAACTGAGGGATATCTTTAGGAAAACGATCACTCGTGAGAACGATTTGTTTACGAGATTCATAAAGAAAATTGAAGGTATGGAAAAACTCTTCCTGAGTTCTTTCTTTTCCCGCAATAAATTGAACATCGTCTACGAGTAAAATATCGCAGGAGTCTCGATACTTTTTTCTAAATTCAAACATTTTTTCATAACGAATCGAATTGATTAGCTCATTCGTAAAACTTTCACCGGAAATGTAGATAAGACGAGTATTTCTATTTCTTTTAGAAATAGTGTGGCCAATGGCGCTCAACAGATGAGTTTTACCGAGCCCTACTCCCCCGTACAAAAAGAGCGGATTATAAGTTTTAGCAGGGGTTTCAGCTACAGCCATCGAGGCTGCATGAGCAAATTGGTTTGAAGTTCCCACAACAAAAGTGCCGAAGGTATATTTCGAGCTAAAGAGTTCTGAACTTTTATTATTTTCAGGGGCATTTTTTACAGGCGCGACAGGAATGACGACTTCAGGTTCTGGCGCCATTGCATGATTGTCTTCTGGCATTAAGTCAAAACTAACTTCATGCTCTGTACCTGTTACTTTAAAAAGCTCGTATTTAATTAAATCGAGATAGTTCTCGCTGATCCAGTCGCGAATGAACTTATTGGGAACTTCGACTTTTAATTGACCTAAGCTAGGTGTTGTAAATGTGGCAGGACGAATCCAATTATTAAAATTGAGTTCGCTTATCTTTGTTTTTAAAGACTCAACGACCTGCTGAACGGTGTCACTCACTGCAAACCCCCAAATACATGGGCTTTTTCTGCTTTTATTCAAAAAACCAAAAGAAAGCTATAAACCACAGCTTATTCACAGCTGTGGACTCATTAATAAAACGTATATAAATCAGGTTGTTATGAATTCTTTAGAGGAAAAAAAACAGTCTTTTTGAGACCCTTATTCCTTTTCTTCGAAGCCTCAGTAGAATCGAAGATGAAAATTAATCTGCCTTCGCGTGAAATTTATGCTTTTTGATTGCCGCTGCATGCGCATTCATTTTTCTTAATAGCTTGACCCTATCCATAAAATGTTAGATACCTGCGCGCTGTAATTTTAAGCGCGTAGATATTTACGAAATTTAAAGATCGAATCGTGGGGAAAATTTTCGGCAACAAGATATGATTTGTATCAATCTTGGTTTTTTTTGCAAGACAAATTTCAAAAAAATCCCGAAGAAAAATTTTCTAAATACCTTTTCGATCTTTCGCTTTGACAAAGAACATTGAAGATGATTTTAATCTCGCTCATTTTTCCATTCATGGAGCGAAAAGTAAAGAGTAACGGAGAAGAAAATGAAAAGAACCTTCCAACCCAGTAAAATCAAGGCCAAGCGGAAGCATGGTTATCGCAAGCGCGCTTCCACTACAGCGGGACAAAAGGTTTTGAAGTCAAGGCGCGCAAAAGGTAGAAAGCGCTTAACCGTCAAAACTTATAAGAAATAAAAAAGACGGAAGAAAAATTGGGAATTAAAACTCAAAATCCGCATCCAAATAATCCGAAAAAAAATAGAAGAATTCAATCGGATGAATTTAAAAAAATAATCAGCACTGGAAAAAAAATAACAAGTCGATACCTGACATTTTTTTTATTACCCAACACTTCGTTGACGAGCCGTTTTGGATTTGCTGTTCCTAAAAGGTTAGGAAAAGCGGTTCAGAGAAATAGAATGCGCCGGATTTTAAAAGAATGTGTGAGAAATCAAAAATTGCTGTATTCACACTCTGTTGATGGAGTGTGGATGGTTAAAGAAAATTTCCTGAATTCCAATAAAGATTACATATATCAACAGTTTGATGTGTTTTTTGATAGAGTTATCCAAAGGAAATTCACAGTTTGTTAACAGGTCTTTCGATTTCATTAATCAGTGTGTATCAGCGAAGGATTTCCCCTTTAAAACCGAAGTCTTGCCGATTTCATCCCACTTGTTCTGAATATGCAAAGCAGGCTTTTGAAAAAAAGGGATTTTTGAAAGGCTTGCTTTGTTCTTTAAGACGCTTAATGAAGTGTCATCCTTTTCACGCTGGAGGATATGATCCTCTGCAATAATTTTATGACCGAAGTTGGTGGCTCTCGAAGGGTGCCGCGAACTGAGTGGTTAGAAACGATTTGGAAACCATGGAAAAGCGTTCACTTTTAGCGATTGTACTCTCTGCTCTTGTTTTTATTCTTTATTACACTTTTTTCATGGAGCCCCCTGCTCCACAAAAAAATATTCCCTCAACTGAAAGCTCTGCAAGTAGTGAGTCTAAGCCTTCTGCTATGCCTCAAGGCGCTGAAAGTTTGGGTGTTGTAAAATCCGTGACTTCTGCTGTTGCTGCGAAGCCGGATCGACCTGAAGAGATAGTCCCTTTTTCAAACAATCTTTACACATTAGAACAAAGTAGTTGGGGCGCTAAAATTCTCTCCTTTTTTATTAAAGGCTATCGACAGACGGTCGATGCAAATTCTCCTCTAGTGAACATGTTTGAAGGAAGACCCGAAAACAATTTCCTACTTCGATTTGAAAATGCAAATTTTAGTCTACCAGAATTTATTCCCTATGAAATAGTTTCTAAAACAGAAGATTCTGTAGAGTTTCTCTACGAGCAAGACAATCTTCGATTAAAAGAAAAGATTGTTTGGGATGCTCAGAACTATTTAGCGAACGTGCAGGTTACTTTAGAGAATAAGTCTCAAAATTCTTTGGAAGGATCTGTCGGTTTGAGATTAGAAACTAATCAGCATCCTGAAAAGAAAGAAACTTTCTCTTTCTTAAGAGGACCTCAAAACTTAAAATATCCAATCACATATAATGATAAAGGTTTGACGGCCCATTCCGATCTTAAAAAATTAACGGCTCTTTCTGAAGAAAAAGGGGCTTTTGAGTGGGTTGGAATTGAAGATCGTTACTTTATTTGGGCCTTGGTTTCTCGTGCGATTTCCTCAGAAAGTAAGGTGAAATATGGGATTCGGGATGGCCACATTCTTTTTTCTGAGCTTCTTTATCCTAAAGAAGGCATTGCTCCGCTGGGAAAATTAGAAAAAAACTTTACTGTATATATCGGGCCTAAAGAAATTGACCGTCTCAAAGGGGTGGGTGTTCATCTTGAGGCTGCAGTGGACTATGGTTGGTTTAGTTTTGTGGCGCATCCTATCTTGTTTTTGTTGAAGTTTTTCCATTCGTGGGTGGGAAATTGGGGTGTCGCAATCATTCTTCTCACAGTCTTCATTAAATTGCTCCTCCATCCCATCAATAAGAAATCTCTGGATTCAATGAAGGCGATGCAAAAGCTTCAGCCTAAGCTTGCCGAGCTCAGAGAGAAATATAAAAACGACCGTGAACGTCTCAACATGGAAATGATGAGTCTCTTCAAGGTGCATAAAGTGAATCCGATGGGCGGATGCTTACCCTTAGTTCTGCAAATGCCAGTCTATATTGCTCTCTACAAAGTTTTATATAATGCTATCGAGCTTTATCACGCACCCTTCTTTGGTTTTTACAGGGATTTATCGGCTCCCGATCCTTATTTTATTTCGCCCGTCCTATTGGGGATTTTCATGGTTTTGCAACAAAAGATGACACCAAATCCTTCTCAAGATCCGGCTCAGGCGAATGCCATGCTTCTCATGCCTGTGATTTTTTCAGTTTTCATGCTTTTCTTGCCTTCAGGTTTGGTCATTTATATTTTTGTGAATACCCTGATGACGGTGATTCAGCAGTATATGAATCAGCATGACATGAGTCTGAAAGACATCTGGGGAAGAATGACCAAAAAAGCTTAAGCTTTCTCTTTAGTATGCAATTTGAAGATTCATCAACGATAGCCGCTTTAGCTTCTCCTCCCGGAGAAGGTGGAGTGGCTGTTATTCGTTTAAGTGGTTCTGCAAGTCCTAAAATTTTAGAAAAAATTTTCAAAAGCTCTTTATCTTTTAATGAGTGGCAATCCCATCATCTTTATTATGGGAAGCTTTCTTCTCTTGATGGAGAATTTTTGGATTACGGCTTGGCTGTTTGGATGAAAGCACCTCACTCATTCACAGGCGAAGAGGTGGTCGAGTTTCAAATCCATGGTGGAAAACTCATTGCCTGGAAAGTTTTGAATGCTCTTTATCATTATGGGGCACGCGCTGCTTTGCCGGGAGAATTTAGTCAAAGAGCTTTTCTGAATGGAAAGATGGATCTTACTCAGGCCGAAGCCATTGCTGACATGATTGCAGCTCAATCGGATCAAGCCTTAAAGTTGGCCCAAGATCAATGGGCTGGCTCACTTTCCAAGCCAGTTTCCAAGTTGAGGGGAAGCTTACTCGAGTCCTTAGTTTTTTTGGAAGCGGCCATAGATTTTCCAGAGGAGGACATCGAAATTCTGGAATCAGCGAAAATTCGAGAAATTCTAGCGGGAGCTCAAGCTCAACTCCAAGAGTGGATTAAAGATTATGAGCTAGGGCGAATTTTAAGAGAAGGTCTAATTGTTACATTAATTGGTAAACCTAATGTCGGGAAAAGCAGTCTACTTAATTGTCTGGTAAAAGAAGAGGCGGCAATTGTCCATGATGCGCCTGGTACAACCCGCGATGTTATAGAAAAAAGAATTAATTTAGGGGGTCTTGCTCTAAGATTGGTTGATACAGCAGGCATTCGTGAAGCAAATGAAGTCGTGGAAAAAGAAGGGATTCATCGATCTAAAGCTTGGTTGGAGAAGTCCGATTTAGTTTTAGCACTTTTTGATTCTTCATCCCCTCTGACTTTGGATGACTTTGATCTAATTTCATTAATTTCAGACAAAAAAAAATTATTGCTCATTACAAAATCTGATTTGCCTTCATCGTGGCCCATAGAAGATTTGCTAAAGGAAACTAAATGTACAGAATACTTAAAGATTTCAGCAAAGACATCAATGGGTTTAAGAGAGCTCGAAAGTAAAATTCCTTCAATATTTGGCTTAGCTGACTTAGAAAAGGGAAATCATGTTCTTTTAAACCAACTTCGCCATAAGCAGGCCTTAGAGCAAAGTCTCTTTTCTTTAACTCAAGCGATACAATCTCTCGATGAAAAATCTTCTCCCGAATGGGTTGCTGGTGATGTGATGAGAGCTGCGCAGTTTGTGGGAGAAGTGATCGGTGAAGTCACAACGGAACATATATTAGAAGACATTTTTAACCGCTTTTGCATTGGCAAATAGCTTTGTATTCTATGTTTGCGCTTGCGTCAAAATTTAAAGATGACGCAATTTTATGCGTCAATTTGATGGGTGGATGATTTTCAAAAATAAATTTTTCCACTTTTTTTATTTTCGGACTCTCCATAGAGGGTGCTAGAAATGAAATTGAATGAAGCGATATGAGATTACGAACCACAAATTTTTTTAAAGGACTTATTCTGAGTTGCCATAAGTTTTTTGACCGAGTAGGCCTATTTTCTTTTCGTGCTTTGGAATTCTTCGATCGTCGAATTTTGGTTTGCTGGCATTAGCACTTGTTTTTTAATGTTGACGATAAGACAAGTATTAGGGATATGAAGGATGTGTTATTATGCGTAATTTTAATTAATTACATATAATTATACGTAATTAATGTTTCACGTGAAACAAATATGATTCATTCAGAGAAAAAATTTAAAGTAATTGTTATTGGCGGAGGTCATGCGGGCTGTGAGGCGGCATTGGCAAGCGCGCGTGCTGGTTACGAAACCCTTCTTTTGACATCCAATGTAGATAATATCGCTCAAATGAGTTGTAATCCTGCAATTGGAGGTCTGGGTAAGGGGCATTTGGTGAAAGAAATTGATGCTCTGGGTGGAGAGATGGGTAAAATTACGGATGCGACAGGTATTCAGTTTCGTGTTTTGAATACTAAAAAAGGACCTGCGGTTCAAGCGAGTCGAGTTCAGTGCGATAAATTGCAGTATAAAATTCAAATGCGTCGAGTTCTGGAAACTACTCCCCATCTTCATATAAAACAAGGTTTTGTTGAGGACTTAATTGTTGAAGAGAGTCAGATTAAAGGTGTTGTGAGTAGTTTTGGGATATTTTTTGAAAGTGAGATTGTTATTCTGACTGCTGGCACTTTTATGAATGGCCTCATGCACTACGGGGACACAAAGCAAAAAGGTGGTCGTGCTGGAGATGCTCCTAGTTTAGGTTTATCTGAAAAATTGAAAGCCTTGGGTTTTGACTTGGTTCGAATGAAAACAGGCACGCCGCCCCGTTTAGATGCAAGGACAATTGATTTTAGTGTTACTGAAGCTCAGCCTGGTGACAATCCTCCCTCACGTTTTTCATTTTCAGATACTAAAGTTGAATTAGAGCAACTGAGTTGTTTTATAACATACACAAATGAAAAAACCCATGAAGTCATTAGGGAAGGTATTGATCGTTCTCCGATGTATAATGGTAACATCAAGGGGATTGGCCCTCGATATTGCCCTTCAATAGAAGATAAAGTGATGCGTTTTGCAGATAAAACTCGTCATCAACTTTTTCTGGAACCCGAAGGGCATCAAACTCATGAAGTTTATGTGAATGGTCTTTCCACTAGTTTACCCATCGACATTCAGTTGAAAATTTTGAAGACTATTCCAGGTCTGGAAAATGCTGAGATGGTCAGGCCTGGTTATGCCGTAGAATATGACTGTTTGCCACCTACTCAGCTCTATCCCTCATTAGAAACAAAGAAAGTGAAGAATTTTTTTCTTGCTGGTCAGGTGAATGGTACATCCGGATATGAAGAGGCTGCTGCGCAGGGAATCATGGCGGGAATCAATGCGATCCAGCGTCTGAGGGGTTTGGACCCCGTGGTGATTGGACGTTCCACGGGTTATATTGGAGTATTAATCGATGATTTGGTAACTAAGGGGACCCAAGAGCCCTATAGGATGTTTACTTCTCGAGCAGAGCATCGCTTGGTGCTTCGTGAAGACAATGCAGACTTAAGACTTCGTGAAATCGGGAGGTCTATAGGGCTTGTGGGAGATAAGGATTGGAACTCATTTTTAGAAAAAAAGAAAAATATCGATTTTACGCATCAATATCTTAAAGATAATAAAATTTATCCTACTCCTGAAGTGAATCTGATGTTGAAGTCAAAAGATCTGGCTGAATTAAAGCGCCCGACGACTTTAGAAGAGTTTTTAAGGCGACCTCAAATAAATTTTGATGATCTTTTTTTACTTTTTCCAGAGAAAACCCAAATGCTTGTGGCAATTAGTTCAGAAGTGAAGCGACAAGTTGAAATCGCAGTAAAGTATGAAGGTTATATCTCTAAGCAGCATGATTTTATCGATCGTTTTTCGAATTTAGATAAACATCGTATCCCGCAGGAGTTTTCTTATATAAACTTGCCAGGCCTTTCTAAAGAGGTGGTCGAGAAGCTCGAAAAGATTCGTCCTTTGAATTTAGGTCAGGCTTCTAGAATCTCAGGAATTACTCCTGCGGCTATTTCAATCTTAATGGTTTTTCTGAAAAAGAAGAATGATTCTAGGTCTGACCAAAGTCAAATCTAGCTAGAGAGTTCTATGTCTTCAGACTCTATTGAAAAGTTATTTGAAGATGGGTTGAGTTCACTTTCTTTCACTTTATCAAATGAAATTTTAGAAAAATTGATTTCCTACCAATCTTGTCTCTCGAAATGGAATAAGACCATCAATTTAACAGCGCATCGAAGCTTAGCTAACTCGATCGAAAAGAATTTTTTGGATAGTCTTTCTATGTCTTCCTTTATCCGAGGCGATAGAGTTTTAGATTTTGGATCCGGTGCTGGCTTTCCTGGTTTGGTGCTAGCTATATATTATCCACGAAAAACTTTTTTTCTCATTGAGGCTGATTTGAAAAAATCTAGCTTCCTGAAGTATGTAGTCTCCACCCTAGATTTGAAAAATGTTTCTATTATTTCGAAATATGTAGAAATGAAATCTGTTGCTGAGGTTTTTCCTCCTCATCTAGATTCGATTGTTTCACGTGCAACAATTTCTCCAGACTTATTAATAAATTTTGCAGATCTGAGTTTGAAAAGTAATCATCATTTGTTATTGATGCTTTCGCAAAAACAAATTTTAAACTTTGAATTAAATTCTAATTCAAAATTTGAAATTGAAGAGAAACAAAAATATCTTCTTCCTTGGAGCAAAGTCGTTCATTATCTTTTGATTTTGAGAAAAAAATAATAATTAAAAGATATAGGGTTGCTATTTTTGCTCACCTTTTGTATTTATAACTTATCAATCTTGCACACCTTCAAACATTTAGGGGTCAGGTGGCACGAATCATCACAATATCAAATCAAAAAGGTGGAGTCGGTAAAACGACTACATCGGTTAATCTGGCTGCCTGTTTGGCTGCTGCAGAAAGACCAACGCTTCTTATTGACTTAGATCCACAGGGAAATTCTTGCAGTGGACTGGGGCTATTAAAGCAGACTTTTGAGAAAAGTATTTATCATGTGTTAATAGGTGTTTCTTCTCTTGAGGAAGTTATTGTTCCTACGGCCCTTGAATTTTTACAAGTTGTCCCTGCGAATTCTGATCTGGTGGCAGTGGATTTAGAGTTGGTGAGCCAATTCTCCAGGGAGCAAAGGCTCCGTAAGGCTTTGGAGCCTGTGTTAGATAAATATGATTTTATTTTAATCGATTGTCCGCCTTCGTTGAGTCTTTTGACAGTGAATGCTCTGACGGCCGCTGACTCTGTGATTGTCCCAGTGCAATGTGAATATTACGCTTTAGAGGGCCTGGGAGAGTTGTTGAAAACAATCCAACTCATTAAAGAGAATTTGAATCCTAGATTAGATATTGAAGGTATTCTGCTGACGATGTTTGATCCGCGTAACAATTTATCGCACCAGGTGGTCCAAGAAATTAATACTTATTTTCCTGAGAAAATTTTTAAGGCAGTCATTCCAAGGAATGTAAAACTAAGTGAGAGTCCGTCTCATGGTAAGCCTATTTTATTGTACGATATTCGCTCCAAGGGCTCATTGGCGTACTTAGATCTCGCGAAAGAAGTGATGCAAAGATATTTATCAAAAAAAAATGTACATAATTTAAGTTTGGTCACTCAAAATGAAATGATGGCAAGTTAGGGGGAGGGTGTATGTTTCAACAAAAAGCTTTAGGGAGAGGTTTGGCGTCTTTGATTCCACCCTCTGCGGAAAAGAAGACCGAAAGTTCGCCTTATCTGCTTTGCGATATCAATAAGATTGTTGCCAACCGCGAACAACCTCGAAAGCTTTTTGCGAAAGATGCATTGGATGAATTGGCGGATTCCATCCGAGAAAATGGAATTATTCAACCCCTCATCGTGCGAAAATTAGAGGGTGATCAATTAGAACTGATTGCTGGGGAACGTCGTCTGAAAGCCTCTCGAATCGTTGGGCTTGAGCAAGTGCCTGTTGTGATTATTGAGTCGGACTCGGATCATTGCTTAGAATTAGCCCTTATTGAAAATATTCAGAGAGAAGATTTAAATCCTATCGAAGAAGCTCTTGCTTACAAACAATTGATGGATCGTTATCGCTATACTCAGGAAGAGTGTTCTAAAAGAGTAGGTAAAGATCGTTCTTCGGTCGCGAACACTGTTCGACTTTTAAATCTACCCGAAGAAATTCGCGGTTACATTATTGAAGGTAAAGTTTCGATGGGGCATGCACGTTCTTTGCTAGGTATTGAAGACGAAGATATGCGCGTTAAATTAGCCCGCCGTGTCGTCCAAGAGGGATTGTCTGTTCGTGAGATTGAAGGTTGGGTTAAGAAAATGCGCGAAGGCGTACAAGTTGAAAAACTTGTGAAAACAAAAAGTTTGGATCCTCAATTGAATTTCTTAGAAAACGAAATGACAAAAATTCTAGGAACTAAAGTGAAGATTAAGGGCCAAGGAAAAAAAGGCAAAGTTATTATCGATTATTATTCTCAAGAAGATTTAGATAGAATTTTTAACGCTATAATGGGGTAATTTCCCAATTGGGAGGAGTCGCTATGTTTGGTGGTGATAGAGAAAGATCTTTGCGAGTCATTAATGAAAACCCTACAACCCTTTTAGATCGAGGATGTCGCTTTGAAGGAAAGCTAACTTTTGAGGGCAGCGTACAAATCAATGGCGCCTTTCGTGGAGAAATTTTTTCCGATGGCATTTTGGTGATTGGCGAAGGGGCAGAAGTTGAAGGTAAAATCGAAGTGGATTGCGTGAGCATCCGTGGCAAAGTGAATGGAACCATTCATGCGCGGACTCGCATCGAAATGTATCCTCCGGCGGAAGTCTATGGAGATATCACAGCACCCGCTTTGGTAGTGCAAGAAGGCGCCGTTTTTGACGGGAATTGTTCGATGGGACGCAAGCAAGCGGCAGATGTCGCTGGTTACGTTGAAAATAACGACAATGTCTTTGATTTTTCAGTCCAAGAATAAGTCTTAAAAATTGCCTTTGTAAGTCCAATAATTCTTTTGACTTTAAATTTCCCTCCGAGGTATCGCAAATGCATGCCTCAAGTCTCTATTGAAGACATTTGTCTGCCCATTCGCAAAGAGCTGGAAAAGGTGGAGGAGTTTCTCCATGCCAAGCTTTATTCTCCCGTTGAAATGGTGACTCAAGTGGCTTCTCATATCGTCCATTCGGGTGGTAAGAGGCTGCGTCCTGTCCTTTGCATTTTGGCTTCCAGACTTTTTGGTTATCAAGGAGATCGTGCTGTAAAATTGGCTTGTGCCTTGGAATTCATTCATACAGCAACCTTGCTCCATGACGATGTCATTGATAGTGCGAGCTTACGTCGAGGAAAAGCTTCTTCAAATGCCTTATGGGGAAACACCGCGAGTGTGCTCGTTGGAGATTATCTTTACTGTAAGGCGACCTTAATTATTTCAGACGATGGCGATTTTAAAGTTTTAGATGTCATCACCCGTGCGACTGCTGAAACCACTGAAGGCGAAGTCCTTGAAATTGTAAAATCGAATGATTTTGCTCTCAGTGAAGAAAGTTACCTACAAATAATCCATTTTAAAACAGCTCGACTCATTGGTGCTGCTACACATGTGGGCGCCTTGTTAGGTCGCGCTTCTGAAGCGGATCAGGAAAGGCTTCGTCATTACGGTTATCATATCGGAATGGCTTTTCAGTTGGCAGATGATTCTTTAGATTATGCCTCTTCCAATGAAGAAATGGGTAAGCTCATTGGGACCGACCTCAAAGAAGGCAAAATGACCCTTCCTTTAATTCATACAATGAAGCTTTGTTTGGCACCTGAGCGAGAAAGAATAAAGAAAGCTCTCGAAAACACTTTAGCGCACCAAGAAGATTTAACGGATATAGTTTCACTTATCGATAAATATCAAGGTCTTAGCTACACTCGCCAAAAAGCGATGGAGTATATTCAAAAAGCAAAAGGAGATTTAGCTCCTTATCCTGATGGTCCTGTCAAATCTGCACTTCTGCAGCTTGCCGATTACGTGATCGAAAGAAGAAAATAGATTTTCTACATTGACAGTTGGAAACGAAGGCTGTTAATGCCGCCTCACTTGTATACCAAGTAAATAAGGGAACGCAGTGAAAGTCTGCGACGGTCCCGCCACTGTAAAGGGTTTAGGTTTTCTAGTCACTGTTGCCTTCGGCCATGGGAAGGCTAGAAAAGGTTGTCAGCCCTGAGTCAGGAAACCTGTTTGCTTGGTGATTCAAATTTATTCACACTCTTCGAGGAAAGAGCGGTGGCAGATGAAGCCTATGAAAGCCGCCCTATGTGCGGCTATTTTTATTTTTGGATGTACTTTTGCGCCTTTAGAAAAGGATGGCTTTTCTATTGTGTCCGCAGAAGAAGTCGACACTCAAGATTTGGGTGAAATCGAAGTCATTGCTCCGACCGATCAAGAGGCTGCGGCCAAACCTTCTGGTTTCGTCAACATCATCGATCCTAAACCCTTCGTGAATAAAGTCAAAACTCTCCCTGAAATTCTTTCTCAACAAGTCGGCGTCAATGTTCAGCAGTATGGGGGCCTTGGCCAATATTCCACCATCAGCATTCGTGGAAGTACTGCGGAGCAAGTGACTGTTTTGCTCGATGGAGTGAAACTGAACACATCTCAAGGCGGAGCCGTTGATTTTTCTTCTATTCCTTTAGATGCCATTGATCGCATTGAAATTATTCGTGGAGGTGTCACCACTCAATTTGGTTCCGATGCGATTGGTGGTGTGGTGAACATTATTACAAAGCGAGCCAAGAAGAAGCAAAGTTTCGAATTAAATGGCGGCGGTGGTTCTTTCCAAACTCTTAAAGAAAATCTTGGTTATTCAAGACAGTTTAAAGATTGGTCTATATTGTTCAATCAAACTCATCTTCAAAGTGCCGGGGATTTTAGTTTTATTACCACTCCTACCATTATTGGAGGCGTTCCTATTGGTGGAGGACAAGAATATATTCGCGAAAACAATTCCTTCTGGAGTGAAAACGGTCTCTTGAAATTGGAGGGAGACCCTACAAAAAAACTTCATCTTTCTTTGACCACGGATTGGTTTGGTTCTCATCGCCAAGTTCCTCCCACCGAAGATGAAGTGATTCTCTTTAGTCCTTCCAATTTGCCCGAAGCTCGAGAAAATCTTTTAAAAAATTATACGACATTTAAGGCGGATCTCGAAGATGTCGGAGTTAAAGGACTCAATCTTCACCTCCAGCCCTTTTATCGCTATGAATATAGTCACTTCACCGATGTGAGTCCCTCGATTGGCGGACCCATCGACGTGAAAAATTATGATCAAGTCTTTGGCGGACAAATGGCCTGGGATTATTCAGCCAAGACCGGGCCTGCGGTCCAGTTGTTTAAATTCAATTATGAAATTAAGAGAGAATTATTCAATAACTCCAGTCCTCTCGGAAATCCCGTCCCAGGTTTTCATGCTCGAACAACCAATGGAGTTTACGGCTCCGATGAAGCCTCTTTTTTAGACGATAGGCTCATGGTGAATCCGGCTGTTCGCTATGAGCATACCAACGATTTTGGTTCTAAGGTTTCAGGCCACCTTGGTTTGCGAGGCAAACCTTATTCTTGGATGATTCTCAAAACTAATATCGAAAACTCATTCCGCTATCCGAACTTCAACGAACTTTATTTTCCGAATGAAGGGATTATCCGCGGTAACCCTAACTTAAGACCCGAATCCGCTCTCAATTTTGATATAGGCGCAAATTTCCTCCATAAATATGGAAGTCACGAAGTGAGCTTTTTTTATAATCGAATCAATAACTCGATTATTTATGTCCCAATCAATCCCTTTACGATTGCTCCAGTGAACACCGATCGGGTGAATACTTATGGTCTTGAAGTCAGCACCACTGTAACACCCTGGCAGCATTTAGATTTTACCGCGAACTATACCTATTTACATGCGGAACTCGTGAGCACGGGCCAACAGTTACCCGGTCGACCCCGGCAAAAACTCAATGCCACTCTGACATTAAAAAATAAATGGGGTTCCCTCTTCGGAACTTTACAATTCATCGATGATCTTCCGATTGATTTTCAAAACACCACTTTCTTGAGAGCGCGAGCCCAAGTGAATGTGGGTATGACTTTAGACTTTTTAAAATATTGGCACTTCGCTGTGGAAGTGAAGGACGTCAACAACATCCAAATGCTGGATGCGCGAGGCTTTCCCTTGCCTCGTCTCTCAGCGCTCGCGACTTTAGGAGTCAGAATATGAAGAAAAAATACTTATTATTAGGGATGATGCTTTTCCTAGTTTCTTGCGGAGGTGGACAAACTCCTCAAAATAATGCGGAAGAACCTGATGCTTCTTTGAGTGCTGAAGCCTTTCAAATTTACAAAAAAGGCGAAAACACTCCCTTACAAAAACTCGAAGTGAGCAATGGGGATGTCATAGATTTTGAAGCGCGCGGAAATATCACTGAAAATTTAACGTGGTTTTGCGCAGCTCCAGATGTTGGATTTTTTACGGAACCTGGAAGGTTGCGAGTCAATGGAGAAGCGCGTTTCCTGGTAGGTGCTTATAATTCAAAGACCAGTTATTACTTCATCGTAGAAACAGAGGCCGTGCGTCATAGTTTATCACCCACTGTGTCAATCCCGCGTCAAGAACCGCCTTCGCCTTCTTGTGTTGCGATCACTTGCGAATCCGAGGGAAAAAATTGCGGAACTATTCCGGATGGCTGTGGCTATTTCATTTCCTGCGGGAACTGTTCGGGTGGAGATACTTGCGGAGGTGAAGGTGTGATGAATGTATGCGGCTCAGTCGCCCCGGTTTGCGTGCCAAGGTCTTGCGAATCCCAAGGAAAAAATTGTGGCAGCATTTCAGATGGTTGTGGAGCCAATTTAAATTGTGGAACTTGTTCGGAAGCAGGGGAAAGTTGCGGTGGTGGCGGTTTAGAGAATGTTTGCGGTCTTCCACCTGCACCGGGCCGACCTCCTTCTGTTGCTTCGGATCCTTATGTGGATGAAGTGGTGCAGTTTAATCCAGGATCGGGTGCTGGTTTTGGTCAGGGCCGTTTTCCGGAAGTCGTTTTAGGCCCACCCCACAGCAATGGCATCTCTATTGGGGGGCTAGACGTTTTGTCACTAGGTGCGGGAGGACAAATCATCTTACGTTCTGCCACGCCTATTCTTAATGGCCCCGGTGCTGACTTCATCGTCTTTGAAAATGCATTTTATGTGGGTGGAAATCCCATGAACATTTTCGCTGAACCTGGGCAAGTGTCTGTGAGTCAGGACGGCGTGCTTTTTGAAGATTTCCCCTGCGATTCTGGAAATGCGGCAGGACGTTTTCCGGGATGTGCAGGGGTTCATCCCACCCTCGCAAACCCTGATTCAAACATGATTGACCCGAGAGATCCCGCGGTCGCAGGAGGAGATGCCTTTGACTTAGAGTTCCTCAACTTAGACTGGGCACTCTTTATTAAAATAACGGATCGAGGCGCCGGGGGCGGAGGCGGATCCGCGGGCTTTGATTTAGATGCAATTTCAATTATTCATCAGTGAGCTAACTAACTATGAATCCCATGCCAACAGTAAATGATCCTTATCGTTTAGAAATCAATGCGGCATTTTTGTTCAATGCGCAACCTTTCCGCGGAGAGCTTGAATTTGGAGTCCGAGGGGAGACTCGGGGTTTTCGGGCGGGTGCGAGTTTTGCTCAGGATTTATGGAGTCCAGAGGGACATCGAAGTTCCCTATTCTTTAACCTCGGCTACCGTCATTATTTCAATCGTCATCATGCTTTTCAAATGGAAGCTTCTGTAGGTGGAGATGTGACGGGAGCCGGCAATCCTTCCACTCTTTATCGCCTTGAAGCGGCCTATATTTGGTTTCCAAATGAAGATCAAAATTTAGGCTTTTCTGTTTTTGCGCGAGGAGGCGCTGAAGTTTTTTCAATTCCCCTCCAAGAAGAGGCGCGGCAAGTATGGATGGGTGGTTTGTCGGTGATATGGGGATGGCCTGGGTCAGAAGAAACATCCTTTCGTAGAAGAACAAATTTACCAGTGAGCAGAGAACGTTGTGAAGAAATCAATGATCGTCGTCACTCCACTTACGCAGTGACCACGATTTACTTCGATGCAGTGGCAGCTCAAGAAGCGGAAGACTGCATCAATCAAACAAGGAGAAATTAAAATGAAATCAAAACCAAAAACATTTCGAAGAAATCTGCTCGCTTTAAGCGCTTTAGCTAGTTTCTATTTTATGGGGGCTTGTGGGGGAAGTGGGGTGGTGACAAACCCTGGAGAGGAATTGCCAAGTGCACCAGTTTTTGGTGAGGTGGTACCACAAGCATTCAACATAGGTAGTTCGCCGGTTGATATTGATATAGTTGATAAGCCGGGTTTAGAAAATATAGCATTTATCACTACAAGTTCTACCGCCGGCGTTGTGCTAGCACTAGATTTAAACTCGAACCCAATAGGACTCTCAAGTACAGTTGTGGGATTACCTTCATTGCCTGTTAATTCTGACTTGGGATATGTGAATAATCTTGAGGTCATTGATGCGAGTCATGCCTTATTACTGACTTCCAATTTTCCTACAGGTGGTAAGATTGTTTTTTTTAATCCAACAACCGGCACAGTGTATACTCTGTTAGATCTGGCAGGTTCTGTTAGTTTAACTTCTCCCCTCCAAAAAAGAAATACAGATGGATCATCATCTGTGGTCAGTGGAAGTTTTAATCCATCATTTCCTGCGAGTATCGCTGTAGTTGGGTCGAGAGTGGCAGTGAGCTTTTCTAATCTTTTTTACGAACTGGAAGGAGTTTCTGCTGTTCAAGGCATTGTTCGTTTTTTTGATATTCAGAATAATAATCTCATTCCTACCTTTTACACGGCGACGAGCGGTTTTAATACTACCGGTATTACAGTGTTAAAGAATGACAAGCTATTGGTTACAGATTCTGGGATTTTAGAGTTTACGGATAATAATCAAATTCCGATTACGGATGCTTTTGTAAATATAATTAATCCCCTGTCAGGAGCTTTGGAAAAAAACCTAAATATTGGTCATAGTGCTCCTGCCTATAGGCAATGGGCTGTAACTTTTGATGGCTCGCGAGGGTTTATAGGTAGTGCCAGTGGAGGTTTTGTAATTGAAATAGGATTAGACGAAAATTTAAGTTTAATTCACGGATTGAATAATCCGCTCGTTGTTACAAGCTCTTCTTTAGATACGGATTATGTGGATGACGTAGTGCTGAGTAGAGAAGGAACAGGATTATATGTCGCCAGCTTTAATACTAACTCAGTATATACTTTTGATTTAACTCAAACGCCTCCTGTTTTATCGGGTAATCCAATTAATCTCTCCATGAACACTGATCCCCAGGTTAGGTCTGGAGCTGGGCCGATGGCACTTAGGCCAGGTACTCCAGGAGTTAATTTCAATGGCTTTGATTTTTATATTTTAACTGCAACACCGGGAACTATCGCTGCTGTTAAGACCTATTAGTGTCGAGACGATAAGCAATATTTGTATTGGATCAATAGCTAGGCCCTTAACTAAGTTATTGCACAGCCAAGTTGTAGTTTAACATCTCTTCTCTATTAAAGGCTTTATTGGTTAGAAATATATCATCAATTTCACCTTTAAATGAGGAATATATAGGGCAAAGACCTATGTAGGTAGGATCTTGAAGAAAGTTGGCTCTTTGAAAATTAGAAGGTAAAATTTCTTCAAGGATAAGATTTCCATCTAGAAATATAACCATTTTTTTATTTTCGTTATCAAAAGAGGTTATAAGACGATGTCTATGGTTTAATTGAATTATTGCATTGGTGCTTCGTGCAACGTTTTCTCGAAGTGAGTTACTGAGCGTGAAATTGATCCTTAAAGGAGATGCATCTCCTAAAAATGAAATTGAATATTCAATAAAACCCATGGCTCGAGGAGGTGGTTGAAACATAAGCATCTTGCAAAATAAATTTTGATTGGAAGCCAATGATGTCTTAAATGTTGTAGAAATGCTAAAAGATGTAGGTGCGAGGCTCGAATTATAGTCAAAAGTAGTTATGCCTTCGATATTTGCAATTTTACCTAGTAGTGCAGAGTCAACATTTTGCAATATACTAATCTGACCACCAAAGGACCCATGGTTACCTCTACCTGAATAGTCGCAAATTGTTTCGTCTACATCCCCAGCTGGAGCACCTATTTTACCTAAATTGGAAGGACATAAGTTTCCATTTTGATCCTCATCAAACCTCCACCAACCAACTATAGAATCATCCGTATTGAATATTCTTTCAGATGAGCATGAACTGATATTAAAGCGATCACGAGCACAGACTTTCCAAGAATAAGTTTTATTGGGTTCTAAATAAATGGCTGAAACAGTATTCGAAAAGTAAGCAGCTCGATTATCGGTGGATGATTGAATGATGAAATGATTTTCCGCAATTCCCGTTTTATAAGGGACTGCATTAGGCGCGAGGCCATTTCCTTCATCAAAATAAACATCATAGGTTAATGAATCATTGGTGTCTGGATCAATGGCCGGTGACCACGAAAGATATAAACGAGAAGGAGACCATGTGGATCGGTCGGCAGGTTGTTCTGTTAAAAGAGGCGCTGAAGGAGGTCGATTCGTAATTCCTAAAGTACAGTTTCCATTGCAACCATCTCCATCTACATTATTTCCATCGTCACAACATTCTTGATTTTCGAGAACACTGTTTCCGCAAATGGCTTCTCCAACTTCTAGTGCACAGTGAGCATTGCAACCATCGCTATTTTCTAAGTTTCCATCGTCGCAAGATTCTGAACCAATTAAGCTTCCGTCTCCGCACCTTAGAGAGGAGAGGGATGGGTCAATTGAGCTTTGATTTGAAGACCCTCCGCATTGTGTTACCGAAAAGAGCAGGGATATTGACAAACAAAAAAAGAAAATTTTGAGAAATGTCAACATTAGATCGTTTTTTGACATAATCATAATATAGTGGAGCTAGCGTTATTTTTATGGGCTTGAAAGAGAAAAAATAGATGGGCACAGAATTATTTGAGGTTCTGAGACCCCAGAGGTTCCAGCACCTCAATTCTTTTCTTGACCAAAAAGTAGAGATCGTGGCAAAGCCTTTATACTAATAATAATTTGTTTAAAGGGTTTGTCGTGAGTTCCATTTTTCTTTTTTCGCAAAACCAAGGAAAGTGCGTCGAGCTGAAAATGCCAGGCGCCTCCGCATCGGATTTAGAGCGACTCGATCAAGCTCTGCCTTCGAATGTTTCTGGTTTAAGTTTTGCGCAGCCTGAATTTGTCAGTGCTTCTCAGGGAAAAGTGCGCGTTCACTCAGTCTCTAGTCCGCAGCATGTCGCTCGTCATTTGGGTGTTTTAGGAGACCGTCTCCTGGATGCTTCGCAAGCTTTTGCTGCCTTGAATTTTTATGACTTAGCATTGAGAATTGGGCATGAACCTTCTCTTTTGATCAAGCGCGCGGAAGCACTTTTTCATTTAGGAAGAATGGAAGAAGCTCAAAGAGAATTATTTTCGGCACTCGAAATAGAACCTAAGAATGCAGAGGCTCTTTTTTGGATGGGCCGTGTGGCCTTACATCGCGAGCGCCATGAAGAAGCGGTCCGTTACTTTAGTCGCGTACAAAAAGTGACGAGTCACACGCCTGATTGGCAAGAAGTGGCGCGAACCTATTTGCAGTTTGCGAGCATTTATCAAGAGCGAGATCAGTTGCACTTGAGAAATTTAAAACCCAGAGATTATGTATTGGAAATTGAAAAATTACGTACGAAAGCACAAGACTTGCGACAAGAAGTTTGCTCAGCGCGCCAGGCCCATTTACAGGGCATGGCTCTGCATCTCGATGCCTTGGAAAATCTTTTCTCTAGCTGGTTACGAGAGCTCCAATCAAATTCTTATCAAACTTAGTTTTTTTCTTTTTTTCTTTTTTTTAAGCTTCCCGCTTTTTGCCTACGATCGAATTATTTCCCTCAAACCCAACCTTACTGAAATACTTTTTGCTTTAGGACTTGGTGATAAAATTGTGGGAGTGACCACCTTCTGTGACTATCCTCCTGAAGCCAAAAAAATTGATAAAGTTTCAGACTATCTCCAGCCTGATATTGAAAAACTCATCGCGAAAAAACCAGATCTCATTATTACCTCAGAGGAAAATAGTCAGCGTCGCGAAATCGAGTATTTGATGCGGAAGGGTTACAAAGTTTTGACCTATAAAACGGATACGCTTTTGCAATTGCGAGAGACTTTTTCGACTTTGGGAAGAGATGTTGGAAAATCTTCGAATGCAGATGATCTTTTGAAAAATTTCGATGCCCAAATGAATGATTTGAAAATGAAGGTGGAAAATCTCAAAAAAGCGAATCCGTCTTGGAAGCCCGCAAAAACTCTTTTTATGGTGGGGCAACATCCGTTGATTGTGGCAGGATCCGGAAATCTCATGAATGACGTTGCACCCTATTTGGGTCTGCAAAATGCAGTGGACGAAAGCCGTTTGAAATACCCTAATTTTTCGGTGGAACAAGTTTATGCCGTGGCGCCCGATTATATTTTGAATTTTGCCATGGGAAGCGAAGCCAATGAAACGGCACGCAAAGAATCTAAACGAGAGTTAGAGGCTATGAAGGGAATTCCAGCCATTCGAAATAATCGGCTTTATTTTTGGGATATAGGGGCTTTGCGAGCGAGTCCACGCTTGCCCGCGGAACTGCTGAAGCTATTCGAAGCCTTACAAAAATCTCCTTCTGAGGGAAAAAGCCTATGAAGTGGCTGATCCTGTTCATTTTTTTGATAGGGGTGATTTTACTATCTCTTGGTTTTGGAGTGGAACCGCTCTCTCTAAAAGAAGCCTTCGTCAATCCTGATTCTTTAGCAGGAACTCTGCTCTGGGAGGTGCGACTTCCTCGGATTTTGGTGGGGGCTTTGGTGGGAATGTCTCTGTCTGTTGCGGGCGTTGCCTTTCAAGCCCTGCTCAGAAATCCTCTCGCAGACCCTTTTATCTTAGGTGTTTCAGGAGGCGCAGCCTTGGGAAGTGTGGTCGCGGTTGGTTTACATCTCTCATTCATATCTGTATCACTCGTCGCTTTTCTCTCCGCTTTTGCATCGATGATTCTGATCTATTGGTTGGCGCGCGTTAAAGGAAGACTCAATCCCCACACGCTGCTGTTGGTAGGAGTGCTATTTAATGCGACGACCTTCGCACTCATCCTCTTTTTAAATTCTTTGGTTTCGATGGAAGATTTGCATCGTATTTGGTTTTTGATGGTGGGTTCACTGGAAGCCATGGAGTATTCGCGTATTGCAGTGCTTGCCTGTTTTGTTTTGTCGGGCACCGCCGTCCTTTTTTGGGATGCTTCTGCTTTAAATCTGATTACTTTGGGAGAAGAATCCGCCGCTTTGTTGGGAGTCGATGTAGAAAGAGTGAGAAGAAGAGTTTTTTTTGCGGCCTCTCTCATGATCGGTGCCACCGTTTCGATTTCAGGCTTGATTGGTTTTGTAGGCCTCGCGGTTCCCCACATGATGCGCTTAATGATGGGCAGCGATCATCGAAGAGTATTGCCTGCGGCGATGTTAGGTGGGGCTGGCTTTTTAGTCTTGGCAGATTGGATTGCTCGTATGGCGTTTTCTTCCCAGCAATTTCAGACTCAATTGCCCGTAGGTGTAATTACCGCGCTCATAGGAGCCCCTTGTTTTTTCTACCTCCTTAAAAGGAGAGGCGCATGAATCCACTTTACGAGCTTCAAAACCTCAGTTTTCGCTACGGAGAAGAGAAACTCATTGATCATCTCAATCTTGAAGTTGAATCAGGCGATTTTATTGGGGTGATGGGCGCTAATGGGAGTGGTAAGACCACCTTGATTCGCTTATTGGCAGGATATCTCAAGCCTGAAAGCGGAAGTATTCAGCTTCTAGGTAAAAAAATTGAAGCTTTAAGCATGCGGGAACGCGCCCGAAAAATTGCAGTGGTCCCGCAAAGTTTTGATGTGCTCTTTCCATTTACGGCAAAAGATGTGGTGCTCATGGGGCGCTGGTCTCATCTCAAACCCTTGGCCTATGAAAGTAAAAAGGATTTAGAAATTACCCAGGAGGCCATGGAATTAACAGATTGTCTGGCTTTTCAAGATAGATTCGTCACGGAACTTTCTGGCGGAGAAAAAGAGAGAGTTTTGTTGGCCCGAGCTTTAGCGCAACAAGCCCAGATTTTGTTATTAGATGAACCCACCACCCACCTTGATATTCAACACCAGGTGGAAATTTTTAAGCTTTTAAAAAGTCTTCATATTCAAAAAAAATTGACGATAATTACGGTTTTACATGACCTGAATTTTGCGGGACAAGCTTGTGAGAAGATCCTTTTGCTGCAAAAAGGTAAAGCCGCAAAGTTTGGTCCGAGCGAAGAGATTTTAAGCGAACAAAATATTTCAGAAGTGTTCAATGCTTCAATAGATGTGATTCGACGGGATAATCAACATTACTACTTACCCAAGATGAATTTTTAGTGAGCTTTTGAATGAAGAAAAAGCAAATCAGTCTCTCTTTATTCTTTTCTTTTTTGACGCATGTAGGTCTCTTCTTGCTAATTATTTTTTTAGCCTATTATGTGCGCCGCGATACGATCGAAGATGAAAAGGGGAGAGGAAAAGGAGAAGTTTGGATTGATCTGAAATCCTTAGGCACTGGTCTAGAGCCGACATCTACAAGAGTTCAAAATCCAAATGATAATATTTCTCGTCAAAAACAAAGTGCGGTATTTTCAAAGTCGCCTCAAGAAAAAGTCAGCACAAATCATGACGCATTAAAGCTGCGTCAAAAAGAAAAAAGAGAGGAGAACTCAGGGCAAAGTTCAGAAGGAGGGGCTGGTGCCACTTCCTCGAGCGTGGGTTCAGGAACAGGAAATGGACAAGGTTCTGGTCAGGGGGAAGGACAGGGAAATTCAGCTGCTTCGGTTTTGGGAATGATCCGTAGAAAAATCGAACAGTCGAAGCGCTATCCAGTATTGGCGCGTGCTAGGAAAATCCAAGGTGTTTCAGTTTTGAGTTTTACAATTAACGAATCGGGTGGAGCGGAGAAACTTGTTTTAGTAAAATCCAGCGGTTCAGAGCTCTTAGACGAAGAAGCATTATCGACCGTAAAACGCGCCAGCCCGCTGCCCTACTACAGTTTACCCATTCAAATATCGATTAAGTTCAGTCTTGAATAAAAGGGATGCCTTAGTTTTTTTTACGGAATTTGAGAATGAATGTCGTGATGTCATTGAAAACTTCTTCTGCTTCCATATCTTGCATCATTTCATGACCGGATTTTTCAAACCATTTTATTTCTCGATGAGGCGAAGAGACTTTCTCATAAATGATTTTCGCGGCAGAGACGGGAATGGTGCGGTCAAGCTTTGAATGAATGACCAGAATGGGAACTTTAACTCGAGGCAAATCTTTTTCAATAATCTTAGAAAAGTCATAAAGAGAAGCGAATGCATTCGTGGGCAGCCATTTATAATTACTGTTTTGCTTAGCGAATTTCCGATCATTAAAAGTTTTAGGTCCTGGCCAGTAAGGAACGAAGAGACTTAAAATTTTACTGAAGCCTGCGAGAGGGTCCGAGAATTTTAATGCAGCGGCAACTGTGACAATGGCTGCAATTTTATCGGGATGTTCCATGGCAAGTTTTAAGGTGACAAGTCCCCCCATGGAAAGTCCCACCACAATGACCTTATCGACTTTTTTCGAGAGTTCTAACAAAGCTTTTTCAGCGTCTTCATACCACTCCTTATGGGTGACGCCCCTTAAGTCTTGGAAACGAGTACCATGGCCCCGTAAAGTCGGTCTTAAATAGGGTATGTTCAGCTTTTTAAGGTGAGGGACTAAGCCTACGACCGCTTTGTCTCCGGAGGTAAATCCATGAAGAAGTAAAACACCAATTTTGTCATATTGTTTAATTTCTTTCATAAGGAATAGCCCTTCCGAGAGAAAGTCATGAGATTTTTGAATTTTTCTTCGAGAAACAAGTCATTTATCCCCTTAAAATCCCTCAAGAAAATGTCTAGTCAGCCTTTTTCGATAACTCAAGGGAAAAAACTATTGGATCATAACTTGCATTATGAGTGCTAAATAAGCATAATTATTTGATCTCATTAGGATTTATGGATTTTATGCGTATAAGTTTCCCAAAATACTTTGAAGCCATTCTCAAAAAATACATCAAGCAGACCTTCTATGCCTCTACCAAAAAAGAGGTGTTTGCAGATAAAGAGTTTAACTCCCAAGATTTAAAATTCTTTGCAGAAGGGGCTAAAGATCTTTCAGGTTTATTTACGAGTGACAGGGTCGAGTTGGTCGCTAATTACTTAAATGATAAGCGCTTACGAGCCGGCTACCTTCTTTATTTTCTTCCTTTAAATTTTTGCAAAGCTCAGGCGGTTTTAGAAAGACTGCCCAAATCTTTCTTCAAAAGGTCCAAAGTTAAAATTCTGGATTTGGGAAGTGGGCCTGGAACTTTCACCTTAGGCTACATCGATTATTTGTCACGCCGAGAAGGCGCCAGTAAAACTGAGAAACACGAAATCCATCTTCTTTCTCTAGACCAAAATTACCACATTGTTCGCGATGCGCAAAATCTACACGAAGAGCTGATTAAAAATTTAAAAGCAAAAGGTTATAACTATAGGCTCATTCATCAGGCGAGAACTTTTGATTTACGCAGAGGAAAACCCGACACTCTTTTGAAAAATGATCAATACGATCTGATCATTGTTTCTAATTTCTTGAATGAATGGAGAGGGGCTACTGCAGAAGAAAAGGTGAAGTTTCTCGAAAAAATTTACCAGAGGCATCTTTCGACCGATGGCTATTTGATTTTAATGGAGCCTGCCTTACAAAAAAGCACGCGCGATCTGATGGAAGTTCGAGATCATATCCTGCATCGAAAATCGCTTCATGTTTACGCTCCTTGCTTGCATGCCAAGCCTTGTCCTATGTTGATTGCGACTCAACGCGATTGGTGCCATTTTTACAAGGAATGGGAAAAGCCCGATTTTATTGGATCCCTCGACAAAGTTTTAAAAAATGACAATCAGTTTCTGAAGTATGCTTATGCCATTTTTACTTCTAAAGCGGTGAATGAAGTGGATAGCCTCCCGATTAAAAAAGACAAACCTCAGCTCTATCGAGCAGTCAGTAATTTAATGGGTTCAAAAGGAAAGTCTGAAATCGTAGTTTGTGGACCTGCAGGACGATGGCACGTGACTCGTCAGGATAAAAACGAAAGCAAACTGAATCAAGCATTGGATAGTTTGAAACGAGGCGATCTTATTCTTGTCCCTCAAATTCCAAATCGTACTTTTAATAATGATGGGGAAGTGAAGGTCGAAAAAACAGATCGTATCGAAAAAGCCTAGGAGGCAAAGCAGTGAATTCGAAAAAACTTTTCGTTTTCGTAACAGTTTTTTTGTTTAGCTTGCAAAGTGTTTGGGCTTTAGACCCCGTGGCGCCTCGCTCGGAACGTAAGTATGGTCAACTGATGGTGGAGACTCCTCTTTCCACTGATGTTTGCGAAATCCAAATGACCCAAGATAAAAATCGTGATGCGGGTTCTGGATACCAGCAAAGCTTCAAACCGGGTGAAACAATTAAGGTGCCCGTCGGTGATTATTCCCTCAAAGTAAAATTGCAAGATGCAGAATGGACCAGTCAACTTACTGTTTATCCAACCGAGCGAACCGATGTGAAGGTGACGGGCTATGGAAATTTAAAAGTAATGAGTCCCAATGCCACAAAGGATAGTGTGGAAGTCTCGAATTTAGACGGAAAAGTAGTCAGTTCCTTTAAAGCCTCGCAAGTGAAGACTTTGCCCACGGGCACCTATAATGTGACCGTTAAAATGGGCGGCGGTTCCGTCACTCAACCTAATGTCGTGATTATCACCAACACCACTCGTGAAGTCAGCGCGTCATATTAGGGGCTCGCGTCCCACAGGGATTTCCTTTGGTCATCGCCCCCTCCATCACGCAAAGCGTGATAGAGCCTCCCCTTCAGCGGCTATCGCCTTCTTATTTTAGGGGCTCGCGTAAAATTACTTCAAAACACTCTTCAGTTGAAGGTCGAGCATGGATTGGAAATGTTTAGGCGGTTTTGATTTAAACTTTACCTTTTTTTGAGTGACGGGATGGGTAAAGCCTAATTCATGAGAGTGGAGCGCGATTGCTCCTAAAGATTTATTCTTGGGATTTTTTCCGTAAATAAAATCACCGACAATCGGGTTTCCTAAGTGCGCTAAATGGGCTCTGACTTGATGGGTGCGGCCTGTCTGCAAATGGACTTGAAGCAGGGTGTGATTGGGGTAGCGTTGCAAAACACGATAATCTGTCAGTGCTGTTTTGGCGCCTTCAGAGAGTTTTCCCACCTTCATTTTCTCGCCTCTTTTATGTGCGAGCTTCACCAGTGGCACATCAATATGACCTTGATCGTTTTTAACGCGACCCTCAACTAAAGCAAGGTAGCTTCTCAAAATATTATGCTTTTTAAAGTCACCCAACAAAGGAAGCGCTTTATTGGATTTACCGTAAACCATGAGTCCCGAAGTAGCTTGGTCCAAACGATGAAGTTTTAAAAGTTTGGGATGGGTGAAGTGAGGTTTTACACGTTTTAGATATTGGTAAATGATTTCGGGAAGGTCTGGCTTTAAAGCCGTTGCAGTAGGTTCGGAAGGAACCCCTGCATCTTTTTCTACGACGATGATAAACTCATCTTCGAAGACGACTTTCAGAAAATAATTCTTTGCGGCATCCAGAAGAGGGGTGCTATCCTCTTCCTCGTGAATGCTGACTTCGTCGGTGATTTCGAGTTCCCATGAAGCAATGATAACTTTGCGTTTATTGACGAAGACTTTTCCTGCATCGAGTAGGCGTTTGGCTTCTTTGCGGGATAATTGAGCAGCATCCTTTAAAAACATATCTAAACGCTGACTCTTTTTTACTTGGAATTTTTTCATGCGAAACCAAAAACCTTATCTTAGCTTTATAATCGATCCCCTTGAAAATTTTAATCCCGAAGGCGAAACGACCCTCTTCATGATGAAGGAGGCTCAAAGCCGGGGTTATGGCATTTTTTGTGTCGAGCTGCCAAACCTTTATTGCGAAGGCAACGAAGTTTGGGCCAAAGGTAAGGAAATTGAGATTTTAGGCATGGGAAAGAAGCCTTTTTATAAAGAAAAACAAACACTTAAGCTCAAGCTTTCAGAGACTTCTGCAGTGCTACTTCGCAAAGACCCTCCCTTCGATTTGAGTTATCTTCACCATCTTTATTTACTCGCTCAGCTTCGAGGTCGGGTTTATCTGATGAATGATCCCGTGGGCGTCATGGCTATTTCGGAAAAGGTTTTTCCTTTGTGGTTTGGCGAATACATTCCTGACACTTGTATCACTCGATCTTGGGAAGAGGCCGCTCGTTTTGCGAAGAAGCAAAAAAAAGGCTGCATTCTGAAACCTTTGAATAGCTCAGGCGGCAGGGGAGTTTTTTATTTAAAACCTCAAGACTCGAATTTGAAAGTAGCTTTTGAAACTTTAGGTAATGAAGGTCGAGAATTTGTGATTTGTCAGGAATATCTTCCCGCGGTTCAAAAAGGTGACAAAAGGATTCTCTTATTGGGCGGTGAGATTTTAGGCTTTTTTGCGAGAGTTCCTGCGAAAGGTTCCCACCGTGCGAATCTTCATAGTGGTGGACACATGAAAGCCTGCAAGTTGACGGCGGAAGAAATAAAGGCGG
This sequence comes from uncultured Pseudomonadota bacterium, assembly GCA_964556135.1. GTDB lineage: Bacteria > UBA10199 > UBA10199 > JADFYH01 > JADFYH01 > CAYPXN01. Next base: position 54,429 of record CAZKUY010000002.1, on the reverse strand, counting down.
CCCAATTTATTGGACGAGTCCTTCAGGGCTGGGGGATTGATTTCGCAGGCATTGATTTGATTGGTGGAAAACTCACCGAAATTAATGTGACATCTCCCATGGGAATTCGTGAAATTAATGTCGTGCAAAAAATCAAAGCCGAGAAAAAGTTCATGGATTTATTAGAAGAGAGAATAGGCCAAGTCGATGCGTCAAAAAATTAAGATATATAGTCTTCTCGTTTTTCTTTTTTTTCCTTTTATTACGAATAGTCTCTTTGCGCAAAGTGCAAGCTCTCAGCCTGCTTTAAGTGAACTGGAAAAATTAGGAGTTCAAGGGCGAGATCTTATCTTAGGTCGCAAATATGATGAGGCGATTAGTTTCTTTAAAAAAATAGAAACAGATTATCCTGATTCAACCTTGGGAACCTTCGGCCAAATGGCGGTTTGGCAATCACGCATGTTTGAAAACTTCGATTTTCAATATGACTCCGATTATCAGAATCTATCCGCTAAAAATAAAATCATTGTCGATCAAGTCATGAAAAATCCAGATTCTTCCGCCTGGGATCTTTTTTTGGCAGGAGCTTCATCGGGGATTCGCGGATTCTATTTGATGCGTAAAGATCAGGTGTTCAAAGCTTTGAGCGAAGCCAATACGGCACGGAAGGCTTTGGAAAAGACCCTTCAAAAAGATCCTAGTTTTGCGGATGTGTATTTAGGCATCGGCATGTTCGATTATTGGCGCAGTGTATTTACGAGTCGATTTAAGTTTCTTCCCTTCTTTTCAGATAAGCGCGCTCAAGGCTTAGCAGAAGTAGAAAAAGCGATGAAAGAAGGGCGCGTGGTGAGCACGCTCGCTCAGGCATCGCTGGCTTTTTGTTATTATGAAGGAAGGCAAAATAACAAAGCCGTAAATTTGCTCCAAGATTTACTGAAAAAATATCCAGAAAATGTCATTTTTAAAAATATTTTGGGTGATGTTTATGCGTCACAAAAAAACTTTACAGAAGCACGCAAACTTTTTGACGCAGTCTTAACAGCACATCCGGAGACGAATCTGCCTCGTTTTTTTCTCGCCAAGACTTATTTCATGGAAGGCAATTACGACGAAGCTCGCAAATGGTATGAAGCTTTTCTCGCACACAATCCTCCCAAGGAATGGGCTTCTTATGCTGTCGCCGATTTAGGTCGCTTGGATTTGCGCGCTGGCAAAGAGAATGAAGCTTATGCTCGCTTCAAAGAAGCGCTGAGTTTATATGGCGATAATAAATCCGCGCTGCATGATCTGCAAAAGTTAAGACCCAGTCGATGGTAGTGAAGCAAGTATGTGATTGCTGAGACGAGATGAGTAAAAAAGCCTTTGCAATTGAATAGATGACTGCATATGATTGACACACTGGGCCAATCAAAAAAAGTCGTGAATAAAAGAGGGGCAAGGAAGGCAACCATAGGGCGCCCCCGATCTAATAGGAGAATCATGGGAATTACCATTATTCAAAGAAGTGATCTTTCTAAAAAGAAACTTCATGCCAAAACCGCCCTGGTGCTTGCTGGCGGAGCCGTTTCTGGCGGCGCTTTCAAGGCAGGCGGCCTCAAGGCACTCAACGATTATCTCGTAAATAAAAAAGTAACCGATTTTGATATTTATGTCGGTATTTCCGCGGGAAGTTTTTTAGCGGTGCCTCTCGCGGGTGGAATTCCTCCGGAAGAAATTTTAAAAAGTTTAGATGGCACGAGTGAACGCTTCCAACAACTTTCTCCGCTTCACCTTTATTATCCAAACTGGGTGGAGTTTGTCGAACGACCTCTGAAATATCTTTATAAAACTTTCACTTATTTTCCGGGCCTCATTGTTGATTTCGTTTCCGCTTTTCCCCAAGTCTCCAATCGCATGAAGCAGGGAATCATCCGATTTTTTAAAGAGCCCAATTATTCGAATTATGAGCAAATGCTCAGACCGCTGGCGCGAGCGCTTTATACGAATCGAAATCTTCCGGGGATTATTTCCGCGATGCCGACCGGCGCCTTTAATAATGTCGCTTTAGAAAAATACTTACGCAAAAATATTAAAAATAATCGCATGTCCAATAACTTCAAAGTCTTGAAGAAGATGCGAGGAAAAGATTTATACATTAGCGCGATGGAGCTCGACACTTCGGAGCGCGTTATTTTTGGTTGGGATGAAAGAAACGATGTTTCTATTTCGGAAGCGGTGATGGCTTCCACGGCGATGCCTGGTTTTTATAAACCCGCGCGAATTAAAGGCGTGGATTATTTAGATGGCGGTGTTCGTCAAACCGCAAATATCGATCTGGCCATAGAAAAAGGCGCGGATTTGATCATTTGCTACAATCCTTTCCGTCCTTTCAAAAATTTGGTGAATTTGGAATATTTGCGTGATGGCAATCGCTACATGACCAATGATCGACGCATCTCCGATGGCGGTGTTTTCGGTGTGTTCAATCAAGTGTTTAGAACTTTATACCACTCTCGTCTTATTTATGGCTTGCAGCATTACCGTGAAGACAAAAACTTTAAGGGTGATTTGATCCTCATCGAGCCAAAGGAAGATGATTTCACTTTCTTTGACATCAATCCTTTTGCGTTTTGGAATCGAGCGAAAGCCGCCAAGTTGGGTTTCGAATCGGTAAAAGAATCGATTGATGAAAAGTTTGATGAGATTTCGGCTATTTTGTCTTCTTATGGAATTGAAATGACGCGTGATGTGGTGGCGCGCGACGAAGCAAAAATCCAAAAAGCTGTGCATGATGATGAAGTCATTATGGAAGTTTTGGAAGGCCACTCTCCCCGTCGCCGCTTACGCGTGATTGCGGGTGGTGAAAAGAGAAAATAATTCTTTTAAAATTAAAAAAGCCCCGCTTACACGATGTAAGCGGGGCTTTTTTTTACGAACATCCATTATTGCTGGGTGCATTTCAGAGCTTTATCGCCGTCCTTCACCGTGACGGAATAACCTTCAGGACAAGCTCCGTCGACCGCATCAATCGTCTGTGGTGGCTGTTCCGCCACTTTTTGTGATTTGGCTCTGAGTTCAGGTTTGGCATTCAATGTTTTGAGGAAATCTGCGGCAAAACTCTTCTGCTCATTATTTAAGCCAGAAATCTTTTGGAAGTTTTCAATGGCTTCTGTTGCAGCGCTTCTATTGGCAAGGAGATTGGCTCGTAGAGTTGCAATGCCATCTGCCATTTTATCCCAAGCTGTAGTGAATGATTCTAGGTCTTTTTCACCCAAGTTCTGGTAATAATCAGACTTTGTGAGTGCTTTAAGTTCAGCGACTTGTTGAATGATAGTCCTCAATTCGATGACACTTGCCCTATAAGCTTCGTGAATGTTTTTGACTCGTTCATAAGCCGCCTCTTTTTCTGGCGAGCTTTCAGCGTTAACGTTAATTCCATTGGCAAAATTTGCAATGGCCTCAGAGTAATTTTTACTTAAAGAACTTTGTGTGTTTTGTGAGATTTCATTTATTTTATCTAAAACCGTTTGCAGTTCAGTTTTTGGTTCTTCTGCGCTTCCTTCGATGGCTTGAGAGGCGGGTGCTTCAGTTTCTGGAGCCTCTTCAACTTTACCCGTATTAACTTCATCTACACTCACTCCGCGAGATTCAGGCGCTGCTCCGAAGCGGGCTACCAGAGCAACAAATACACCACTATCGGATGCATCCACCGGAATTGCAGGATCGCTCGGACTACGATCAATCGCATCTGGATACAGTTCGTGTTGGCTGCTGGTTAATTGTAAATAAGCATTAAGCCCCAGACCGAAATTATCCGAATTAATAAATTCACTTCCTACGCCCGCACGGAATTGAAAAGCAAAGGTTCGTTCATCCTTCACATTGTATTTCAAAAAATTATTGCCATAACGCAGGCCTTCGCCCTTTGTGCCATCGGTATTTTTTCCAGAGTTGATGGAGGTAATGCCAATGATGCCCGCTCCCGCAAAAAGGTTGAGCCATTGGGGAATGGGCTCATAAGCAATCCGGCCTCCCAAGATAAAAGAGTGCTTGTTGAGATAAGAGCTCACGCCGCCACTTTTTTGCACTAAATCTCGATAAGAATAGGTCAGTTCAGGTCCAAGAGTGATGGGGCCGACATTAAAATCAAAGCCCGCTCGGAAATCATTGACGTAAGCATCGTGGTCAGGGCCGTTCTTATTACTGACTTCTGACCATGCTTTTCCCAAACCTGCTTCGAGTCTTAAACTACCTAAGTCCGAAAACCAAAAAGAACTCGCCTCGGGAGATTTTTCTTCAGGTGGAGAGTCGGTGACTTCAGTTTTTTGCTCTTCTGCAGATTCGTTGGGTTTGTCTTGAGCTTGCTGGCCACCGATTAAACCTAAATAAGATAATGCTGGAAACATGTTCGATCCTCCTGAAATCATCGGGCAAAATAATGCCTCATGAATGGGGTTATATTCTTTTGGAGGATGATGAAGCCGGTGGGATTCGTGTGCCCCACGAGATTCTCGTTCCTCTCGTTCAATGATTTTATCGGTGGATTGACGAAATGGTTGCTTAAGGGCTTAGAAAATAAAAAACCCCCTTCGGAAATTCGAAGGGGGTTAGAAAACACGAGGTTCTGTTTAAGTTTAGTAACTGTCTAGTTGAAGGCTGCCTTGAGCACCTCTGCTGACTAATAAATGAATGGGGTGTCCACCCGTTGCATTATGTCGAGGCAGTCCTGCATTGACCACGCTTTCCATTAAGCCTCTTACGTGTGCTGCGGTGATAGGCATATCGGGGTCACCTGCTTGATAAGTTGTTCTGCGACCCCCTGCAGTGATCACTGAATAATTGATCAATTGAATGCTTCCGTGGTTCCTATCGGTGTAGGTGATACCAAAGTTGGCCGTATGTCCATTTGCTAAAAATTCCTCATTGACGTCGGCGACGCGAATCGTTCTCGCGAAGGCCGCGCCATTTGCTCGGGAATTTGGAACCGTGGCAGCAAGAGTAAAGGCTAGGGGTGCTCGATGGTCTGTATTGCCTACACCCGCTGTCGCTGTTGTATTGACAAGAGTGCCGGGAGGGTTAGCAGGAGTTGGAGCTGCTGGTGTTGCCGCTGGAGTCGGAGCGGGAGCTGCTGGCGCTGTAGCAGCAGGTGTCACGACGGGCGCTGCTGCCGGAGTTTCGGGTCTTGCGGGAGTGGGTTCTGTAGGCGCAGGATCAGACAAACGAGCCTGTTGGCGCCCCCCTATATTAACGGTAACTCCTATAGTTCCTTGGTGCGCAGTCGAGCTTATGCCAATAGAAGGATCTGTCGCCGCTCGATCAATCGCATCGGGTTGAAGATTCCAAGCTCCAAATCTAGCACCATAATCTAAATTTAAAAACACGCGAGCTCTGGGTCCATTATATAATCGGAGTGAAGCGCCTACATTTCCTCCACCCGCAGGAAAACTTACATTGTCTGCTGAATAATGCAGAAAATTATTGCCATATAATAAGCCGCTGCCGCCGTTTGTTGAGGCTGTCGCTGAAAGTTGGGCTGCGCCCAATTCCACACTGACTGCTGCACTTAAAATTTCTGTGACTCGTACATCCAAGCGAACACCCGCTGCTACCGTATCGATACTCGCCGTTTGATCGCTATTATCAAAACGTTCATTGGTATAAGACAAATAAGGAGTCCAGCTAACACGGGGAGAAGATTGGTATCGAGCACCTAAATTCACTCGATTCAACAATGCTGCTGAAAAGCCAGTAGGATGATCAAATTCACGAGAGCTGACGCCAATTGCATAGTCGGCTGCAAAAGACCAAGACGAACCAGGGCGTAATGGTCCGGCGGGTGGCGCTTGAGGAGCGGGCGCTGGTGCCGGAGCCGCTGCTGTTGACGCAGGGGTCGCTGGAGAAGATGGTTGTGTAGGTGCTGCAGCCGGAGCCTGGACAGCGATTGGTTGATTCAATAAAAGATTTAAAATACCCATTATAACGACCTCCATGTCGTGGAGGTGCCCCCGCATCTAGCTTTATCGGCAGGTCTTTGAAAAGGTTTCGTCTTTGAATGAAGTTTTTTCATTCTTTTAAAAGGCCTCATCTTTTTCACAACTTCTCAGGAAATCTACCGATAACCACTATTGGATGCTTTGATTAAGGGAGGTAGTTCTGAATGAAAAATTACCATCAAATGCTTAAAAAAATTTTTTTCGCGGCGGCTGTGCTTCTGTTTTACAGCCCCAGCGCTCACGCCATCGTCGACAATCGGCTTTGCACCATTACGAATGATCAAGATGCTCGAGGAGTTGGTAGCTTGCGTCAAGCCGTTGAGGTCAGTTTTGACCGTACGACGAGCCGTGAATGTACTGAAGTGATTCGTTTTCAAGCGGGCACTTATAATATTGTTTTAGGCAGCACCTTGGCTTTTACTTATGCGGAAGACGGCGATACCGATGTGATCGCGGGTCATCCTTTTGAAAATGATGCCTATAATCTTTTGGTCGATGGTGGTCCTGCTCGGGTTACGATCGACGCTCGAGCCCTTACAGCAGCGGGTCGTTGTGCAATTGAATTATTTAATAGTAATTCCAAATGGCAAAATATGACGATTAAGGTTCGCGATTTAAGCAAGGCCTTTTGCGATCATGGCACTAATAATCATCATACGAATGGCGAAGATGGTTTAATTATTGAATTAGAAGGCGATGGCGGCACAACTCCCCCACCCATGAGCGAATGCAACACCAGCGATCCTTGCTGCACTGCGGAAAACCGATGGAAACCCGAAGGCGAAGCTTGCGTGGCGCCCATGGTAGACGACGGGCATTGCAATGCGAGTCATCAATGTATAGGTCGCGTGGCTCCCGCCATGGATACAGATACAGATACAATCCCAGACTCGAGCGATAATTGCCCCCTCCAAAATAATCCCGTGCAAGAAGACGGGGATCATGATGGAAAAGGCGATGTTTGTGATAATTGCCCCGCTGTTTCAAATGGTCCTAGCACTGCGGGAATTGCTGCAGAGGACATTCAAAAAGATAGCGATGGGGATGGTCAAGGGGATGCTTGCGAAGCACCTATCACCGATCCTACCGATACCGATTCGGATGGTCATCCGGATATGACCGATAATTGCCCCACTGAAGTAAATGCGGGCCAAGAAGATTTAGACAGCGATGGAACCGGTAATGCTTGCGACAACGATAGAGATGGCGACGGACTTCCTAATGCTACAGACACCCAACCCGACAATCGAGATAGAGATGGTGATGGTGTGATTGACGGCGCTGATCGTTGTGTTGATCAGGCGGGAGTTGCGGCTCATCAAGGTTGTCCTAATCCTACAGAAACTCCTACAGATTCCGATGGAGATGGCGTCACCAACGATCAAGATGCTTGTCCTGCTCAGGTGGGGGTGAGCTCCAATCGTGGCTGTCCGGTGCCTGATCCCGTGAATCCAGAAGATAATCCAAATCCTCCTTCAGAGGATGATGAAAGCGAAACCCCTTCAGATTGTAGCGGTAAAAGCTATTCCTTGAATGGGCCTAATGGTTTTTCAGACGTGATTTGTGCCCCAGCAGGCGGTTGTTCATTAAGCGATACTTTTATCGCTGGCAAAGGCCATTATCTCATGGCTTTGGTGTCATTAAGCTTATTTATTATCTTGGGAAGTGTGCGTTACAAAACGCAAAAGAATAGCAACAAATAATTTTAAGCCGCGATAATTATATTGGAGTTTCAAATTAATAATTCTGGGGCACGGAAAAAAATTATGAAAAAAATCATCTTCTCAATTTTAGGCTTGGCTTGTTTGGTGGGATTCACTTCTTCCGCTCAAGCTGTTGTCGATAACCGACTTTGTACGGTGACGGATACCAACTATAGTGGCGTCGACAGATCTTTCAGTCATGCCTTGAATAGTTACAACCGTACTTCGAATCGGGAATGCACCGAAATCATTAATCATGCCGCAGGGACTTTCGAGTATAAGTTGACGGCGACCGTTGATGTGAAAAGCATTAACGACGGTGAAAGCCATCCCGATGGACATCCTTTACGTGACGGCGCGAACCTCACGATTGCCAAAGGTCAGGCAACTTCAGTTACTTTTGATGGAAGTGGAATGGCCGCTAGAGACTGCGTCATTAATTTGCAAAATACCAATGTGAAATTTGTCGATATTATTGTGAAAGCTAAAACGCGTGAGAAAGCGATTTGCGGAGTTTATAATCCTACCAGCACCGTGACAATTATTGCGGATGACGATGAATGCGTGCCGAATTCAACTTGCTGCGATGCTCGTGCTAAATTTGCGGTAGCAGGAACTTCTTGCGATAACGGCAGCGGAACTTGTGGTGGTGACAATGTCACTTGCACACCCATTCCGGTTCCCGTGTGTGGAAATGGAAGTCCTGAAGCAGGTGAGCAATGTGACGACGGTAATACGACTGCCAACGATGGTTGCAGCGCAACTTGCCAAACTGAAACCCCTACAGCTCCAGTTTGCGGAAATAGCATGACTGAAACAGGTGAGCAATGCGACGACGGTAATACGACAGCCAGCGATGGTTGCAGCGCAACTTGCCAAAACGAAACGCCTGCTCCTGTTTGCGGAAATAGCATGACTGAAACAGGCGAGCAATGTGACGACGGTAATACGACTGCCGATGATGGTTGCAGCGCGACTTGTCAAAATGAAACGCCTGCTCCTGTTTGTGGAAATGGCACGACTGAAGCTCCAGAAGTTTGTGATGGCGGACCTTGCTGCGAAGCAAGCTGTGCTGCCTACAAAGCCGAAGGTGCTACATGCGACGACGCCAACGCTTCGACAAGCAATGATCAATGTAATGCCGCTCATGCTTGTGTGGGAACTGCAGCCCCTGGTGGGGGAACGGTTGTCCCTCCGGGTGGTGATGGCGGAACTACACCTCCTCCTGGCGGAGGCAACCCTGACGGTGGCGAAACTCCCATCGTTCCCATCGGTGGTACGGGTGGCGGTAGTGGCGGATGTTCTTTAACGAATTCTGTGATTAGTTTGACTCCTCTCTGGCTCATGATTCTCGGGATTGTCCCGATGGCGATACGCCGAAAGAAGTCTTTGTAAAAAGCTCATAACTCCTCCCATTCAAAGGGCCCTTGGTCGAAAGATCTTGGGCCCTTTGGTTTTTTAAAACTTGAAGGCACTCTTAAAATTCGCGTAGCATGCCCCCCATGCCTCCAAGCATTCTTTCGGTTACAGATTTAACACGTGGGATAAAATCTATCCTAGAGTCCAACTATGCAAGCTTATGGCTTTCCGGCGAAGTTTCTAATTTCAAAGCCCATACTTCGGGCCACTATTATTTTTCCTTAAAAGATGAAAACAGCCAAATTTCTGCAGTCATGTTTAAAGGTTCTAATCGGCTGTTAAAATTTAAATTAGAAGATGGCTTGCAAGTGATTGTTCAGGGCAGAGTCACGGTCTATGAGCCTCGGGGAAGCTATCAGCTCGTCGCGGAATATGTGGAACCCCAAGGCCTGGGCGCCCTGCAACTCGCCTTTGAACAATTGAAAAAGAAATTAGAGGCAGAAGGCTTATTTGATCCTTTCATTAAAAAGCCACTACCTTTGCTCCCCAAAAAGATCGGTATTGTCACTTCCCCTACGGGTGCCGTGATCCGAGATATGTTGAATGTCTTAAAAAGAAGATATCCTAACGTAGAGATTTTACTCGCGCCGGTGTCTGTGCAGGGCAGCGAGGCTGCTCCTGCAATTGTTGCAGCTATAGCAGAGCTCAACCAAATGGAAGATATTGATTTGCTGATTGTAGGTCGAGGGGGCGGAAGTTTGGAAGACCTCTGGGCCTTCAATACGGAAGAAGTGGCTCGAGCGATTGCGGCTTCGAGAATTCCCATTATTTCTGCAGTGGGACATGAAGTGGATGTGACCATTGCAGATTATGTTGCCGATTTACGAGCCCCCACTCCATCGGCGGCGGCAGAATTGGCAGTTCCTTTAAAAGAGGAAATGGAATTTTTCATGAGGGATTTGCGCAAGCGGCTTTATGAAATCGTGAAACGGAAAAGCCAAAGTCTTCAAGATCGCCTCGATTTTTTTAAAAGTCATTTAAAACACCCGCGCCGTCGGCTTGAAGAGCTTTCTCAGCGCTGCGATGAATTGCAAGATCGCTTAAAGCTCTCTTTTGCCTCACGCTTAAAGCATTTGCATTTAGAAGTAAAAAGTTTGAATAAAACTTTATTAGCTCTGTCTCCACTGGCCGTTTTGGAAAGAGGATATTCTATTACCTATCTTGTAGATTCCTCAGGAAAGAAAAAAGCCCTCAAAAATCCTAAGGAAATTAAAGAAGGTAGCGAAATAGAAACTCTTTTAAGCCAAGGAAAAATCGTCAGTAAAGTGCTGCAAAACTAAGATGAAAAAAACAGTATTTCTTGGTTTTTTGCAGGAGATTAGGCTTTGCAAATGCTGATTCACCGCGGTAGGGGGAAGACATGGCGGAAAAAAAGCTTACATTTGAGTCTGCTTTAAAAAATCTTGAAGAAATTGTACTCAAAATGGAAGAAGGTGAAATTTCTCTCGATCAATCCCTGCAAAAATTTGAAGAGGGAATTGAATTGGTAAAATACTGCGAGAAAAGTCTCCAGGAAGCCGATGGTCGCATTGAAAAACTCATGAAAGACTCAGAAGGAAAAACGAAAAAAGTCCCTTTTGAAGAATAAGTTATGGATGGTTTCAAGCTCAAAAATTACCTCGAAGAAAAACGTCAACTCGTCGAAGACACTTTAGAAAAGCTTTTGCCGCAGGAAAAAGAATGGCCTACGAAGCTACATGAGTCGATGCTTTATAGCATTCGTGCGGGAGGCAAACGTTTACGCCCTATTCTCGCGATAGCAGCCTGCGAAGCATGTGGAGCCGATGCAGGACGTGTTCTGCCAGTCGCTGCAGCTTTGGAAATGATTCATACTTATTCTCTCATTCATGATGATCTGCCTGCAATGGACGATGATGCACTTCGCCGCGGAAAACCCACCAACCATAAGGTTTTCGGAGAGGCTGTTGCTATTTTAGCGGGTGACGCACTTTTAACGGAAGCCTTTCGAATTATGACGCGCCATCGTCACCCTGAAGTGTCTGCGCCCGTCCTCTTAGAAGTGGTAGAATCGATTGCGGAGGCTTCTGGTTCCAAAGGCATGGCAGGCGGACAAGTGATCGATCTTGAAAGCGAAGATAAAAAAATCGATCTGAATAAATTAGAAGAATTGCATCGCCAGAAAACGGGTCGCTTGATTCGTGTCTCTGTGGAAGCAGGCGCAAAGCTGGCGGGCGCTCGAGCCGATCAAGTAGAAGCCTTGGGTTTATATGGTGAAAAAATTGGCCTCGCCTTTCAAATTGCAGATGATGTCTTGGATATTGAAGGGGGAGAGGAAATTGGCAAAGATGTTGGTTCGGATGTTGCGAATCATAAATCTACTTACCCAAGTTTATTAGGGCTTGAAGAATCGAAAGCAAAAGCCAGACAACTTGTCGAAGAAGCTATTTTGTTACTCCAAAGTTTTGACGCAAAAGCGGATCCGCTGCGAGAAATTGCCAAATATGTGGTGAGTCGCAAAAATTAATGAAAACCCTGGCTAAAACTCTTGAATTTCAAACACACAAACCTTTGGACTTTATTGATATAAGTCATGAAGTCCGTGACTTTGCGGAGACTTGCGGTTTAAAAAATGCTATTCTTATTGTGGCAAGTTCCCATACAACGACAGCTCTCGTGATCAATGAAAAATGTTCCGAGTTACAAAAAGATATGTTGGATTTTTTGACGCGCATTGTGCCTCCTCAATCAGACTATCGTCATAATAAAGTGGCCGTCGATGGACGACCCAATACACACAGTCATTTACTTTCACTGTTCATGAGCTCTCAGCAAAGTCTGATTTTGCAAGATTCAAAGTTGCAACTAGGTACCTGGCAGTCTATTTTTTTAGTGGAACTCGATGGTCCGCGCGAGTGTCGAAAAGTAACTCTCACTTTAATGGGCGAGTAAGCTGAAATTCTCATCCTCGAAGAGGGTGAGTTTCATGCCAAGAAAAACAATCTAATTTTTCGCACCCGAAGGGTACGAGTTTTTATAGGTATAAATGATTTCTGAAAAAGATATCCCCGGTTTTTTCACAGAACCTGATCAAATTGATCCCGAGAAAAATCTTCTTTTTACCTATCGATTCGAAACTTCGATTTCACCAGAATTAGCCACAGCAAATCTCTGTTGTGAACAATCCACAGCTCAGTGGCAACGACCTGGAATTAATGAGGATTTCAGGGTTTTGCATGGGGCAAAGTGTGTGCAACTCAAGAAAACAGGCAAAGCTTACGAAGCGATTGTGGCACATCCTTGGATTAATTTTGGCCCCAGAATTCCTAATTTATTATCCGCTGCTGCGGGGGAAGGTCCTTTTTATTGTCCCGGTATTGAGAAAATTAAATGGACCAACATTCATTTTCCCCAAAGCTATCTTCAATTATTCGAAGGCCCTCAATTTGGTTTAAAAGGCTTGCGTGAATTATTAAATGTTTATGACAGACCGCTTTTTATTGGAGTGGTAAAACCCAATATCGGCCTCACGCCCTCTGAGTTTGCAGAGATTGCTTATGAGAGTTGGTTGGGCGGCTTAGATATTGCCAAAGATGATGAAATGCTCGGTGATATTGAATGGTCTTCGATGCGAGAAAGATCCAAAGCCTGTGGCCAAGCTCGCCGCAAAGCCGAAGCAGAAACTGGACAAAAGAAAATTTATTTGGCGAGCATCACCGATGAAGTGGACCAGATCATTGCCCTCCATGACATTGCGGTAGAAGAAGGTGCTAATTGTGTGATGGTGAATGCAATCTTCACCGGAATTTCCAGTTTAAGAATGCTGTGTAAGAAAAGTAAAGTTCCGGTGATGAGTCATTTTACAGGAACCGCTGCCACTTCTCGCTTGCCTGATTATGGCATTAGCTCCTTGGTTTTTACGAAGCTTCAACGCTTAGCCGGTGCGGATATGATTGGACTCGCTGGTTTTGGCGAGCGAATGCACAATAGCGATGAAGAGGTGATTGCGAACATCAAGGCTTGTTTAGAGCCTTGGCCTCATATTCTGCCCGTTCTGCCCATCCCGGGTGGGAGCGATTGGGCCGGAAGTCTGCCTTCTGTTTATGAAAAAATTGGCCATGCGGACTTTGGCTTTATTTCTGGTAGGGGCGTGTTTGGGCATCCTCAAGGGCCTGCAGCCGGCGCCAAAAGTTTACATGAAGCGTGGGAAGCCATACAAAACAAACTGTCCTTGAAAAGCTATGCCCAAAAGCATGAAGCTTTAAGACAAGCCTTAAAGCATTTTGGATAGGGATGAAAGTCACTCGACAACGCATCGATAAAATTTTGACCGAACGTGGCTTGCTGCCCTCGAGAGAGCGTGCGCAATCTTACATCATGGCGGGTAAAGTTTGGGTGAATGAGAAACGGGTCGAAAAAGCGTCTGAAACTTATCTTCCAGAAATCTCCATTGAAATTAAAGGGGAAGATCATCCTTATGTTTCAAGAGGTGGCTTGAAGTTGGAGGGCGCTTTAAAGGATTTTGATATAGATGTTAAGGGCTGGGTCTGTTTGGATTTAGGTGCTTCAACCGGTGGCTTTACGGATTGCCTGCTGCAAAATGGGGCAAAAAAAGTATACGCAGCGGATGTGGGTTATGGACAACTGGCTTGGAAGTTAAGGCAAGATCCTCGGGTGATCGTCTGGGAAAAAACTCATGCGAAGGATCTAAAGTTAGAAAATTTTTCAGAAGCCCTTGATTTTGTAGTCATCGATGTTTCTTTTATTTCTTTATTGAAGGTATTACCCCACGTTTTAGATATCCTTCAATCGAAAACCCCCCTTTTAACCCTGATTAAACCTCAGTTTGAAGCGGATAAGGGAGCAGTTCCTCGGGGTGGTGTAATTAAGGATGAAGTCCAAAGGCAGCAAATTGTGGAGAGGGTGATCGAAGGAATGAAGGCCTTGACGCTTCAAGTCATTGGAATTTCTCCTGCCAGGATTAGCGGGACAGACGGTAATCAGGAGTTTTTAGCTTTAATTCAGAAAAGCTAAAATTCCGCTCAAAGTCTTTCTGAATTATGTTACAATTATGTTTGAAGGTGTCCCCATGAAGCTGCTTCGCGCATCAAAAATTGCTCTGGCACTGGTTGTATCTGCATTAGCGGGTTGTGCCTCTTCGCATGCCGGCATGACAAAAAAATCCAGTGCCCCAAAGGGCTCAAGCGCGAATTTTCCTGATCTCCAAGAAAAATTTAATAATGTAAAAAAAGCGCCGGATGGCAATTCATATTACTACTTCGTTTTGGCAAAACTAGGAGCCTACGAAGGCAATAGCGAAGGCTCTTTGTATCTATTGGATAAAGCGATTGAACAAGACAAAAGCTCATCTTTTCTAGAGGAAGAGAAAGCGCGAGAAAGCATTGAGGCAAACCGCATAGATCTTGCCATGGCGGCAGCGCAAAAGGCGGTCGATTTAAATCCTAAAAATCAAGAAGCTCTGCTTTTATTGGGAAAGCTTTTTTCGGCAAGAAAAATGTCGAGCGAAGCCATGGCGCAATACCATGAGGTGATAAAGCTAAACCCTCGCTCCGAAGAAGCTTATATTTCTATCGCGCGCGAGTACATGGTGCGTAAAGAACCTGATTTAGCGATTGCCACCATTGCCCGCATGAAAAAAGCGGTTCCAGATTCTTATTCGGGCAACTATTATTTGGGAACTCTCTACTCGACTTTCAAAAAAGATTATCCCAAGGCCATCGCGGTATTTAAAAAGATTTTGCAAGATAACCCTGATGACTCGCGTGCTTTGCAAGCCTTGGGGCAGATCTATCTAGAGGTCAATGATCTGCCTGAAGCCTTGAAGGTTTATAAAGCCCTTGAGAAACAGACTCCCGAAGATATCGCTACTCAACTTCGATTGGGTTTGCTTCTTTATGAAATGAAGAATTTTGGTGAAGCGCAGGAAAGATTTCAAAAGATTTTAGATGCAAATCCCAATTCAGATCGCATTCAATATTATTTAGGCGTCGTGAGTCAGGTTCAAAAAAATGACGCAGCGGCTTTAGAGTATTTCAAGCAAGTGATTCCAGAGTCCAGCTTTTATAAAGAAGCCATGGTGCGCGCGGTGATTATTTTAGAGAGTCAAAATAAAGCTCAAGAGGCTTTAGACTTGGCTCAAGTAGCTATCCAGAAAAGACCCGACATCACAGAATTTTACGATGTGGTGGCAAGTCTTTTGACCAGCATGGAAAATCATGAAAAAGCCATTGCTGGATTGAAAGAAGCCATCACGAAATACCCTCGCGATGAAAAGCTCTATTTCGCATTGGGAGTAGCCTATGACAAGCAAGGTGACACGGACAATGCTGTTAAAAGCATGAAAAAAGTCCTCGAAATCGATCCCGATCATGCGCCTGCACTCAATTATATTGGTTATACCTATGCCGATCAGGGTGTTAAGTTGGAAGAAGCGACGACAATGCTAGTAAAAGCAGTTCAGATTCGTCCTAAAGATGGTTATATTACCGATAGTTTAGGCTGGGCCTATTTTAAAAAGGGCGATCTCAATAAAGCTATTTATTACCTTTTGAAAGCCGACGAGCTGAGTCCACGCGAAGCAAGTATTCTAGAGCACTTAGGCGATGCCTTCGCCAAAAAAGGCAGTTCTAAAAAAGCGGAAATCTACTATCAAAAAGCGGTCGAAGCTTTAGAAGCTCAAGATAAGAAGAATAAAAAAGATGTTGAAGACTTGGCCCGCGTTAAGAAAAAACTCTCCGAAAAATTAGGAATGAAATACTAAAGAAGAAAAGTTTGATCTTCTTCAAGCTAAGACATACAAAGTCTTATGCAGCGAAAGGCTTTTCCACTTTTTCTTTTTATCAGCATTTTCCTTTTCTCATGCGTTCCGCGCAAAGCTCCTCGAGTGGCTCTTCCTCAAAATGAACAAGCGATTATTTTGCAAAAAGTAGCGCGTTATTCGGAGTCTTTGCAAAAAATAGGCAGTGCGAAGTCCTATGCGAAAGTTCGTCTGCGCGTGAGGGGTTATAAAACAAGTTTTGATGAAGTAATTAAAATCCGTTTCCCTTTTTCCTTCTATTTCGAAACTTTAGACGATTTGGCGAATAAACGTTTTGTCATGGCGTCAAACGGCTCGACCCTTTTTTGGCAGGATTACGATCGAAAAGAATATTATGAAGGCGAGTTGGATGAGAATAGCCTTCGTAAGTTTCTGCCTTTAGCAGCAAATCTCGAAGAAACCCTCGGATTTTTTATTGGTAAGTTACCTGTCTTTGATTTGCAGACAGCGCAAATTTTTAAAATCGATCAAGGTCCACAATATTCCATTAAAATTTCTCGCGGAGAAATTATTTGGGATGAGTCTCAAAATGCGATTGTGAGCTTGGCCTTCGGAAAAGAAGGTGCTAGGGTCGGCTTCGAATACGAGGGAGCGAATTTTCGTCGTCAAACTCTTCATTCCACGAAGGAAAGCGACGTTTACCTTCCATCCCGCGTAAAACTGAGGGATAAAAAAACCAAAAACGAAATTGAAATCCTTTACCAGGATTCGGAGCTTGCCATCGGCAATGCTGTATTACCGGAGTCTATTTCATGGGCTCCTCTGCCGGATGCTAAACAGATTCATGAGCTTCCTTAAGCCGCATCGAAATCGTTTAATAAAAGGCCTCGGCGCTTTGCTGCTTTGCGTTTCAGCGCTGGCGTGTTCGATGAGACTGCCTAAAGATCCTGAAATGCTGGTTTGGCATTTAGGGGCCGAACCCGATACTTTGAATCGAATCATCGCGACCGATGCTTATGAGAGTCGCATCAATAGTTTTGTCTATGACAGCCTGATTGATCGGGACAATAAAACTCAGGATCTGGTTCCTCGCCTTGCCAGTGCATGGGAAATTTCCGACGACAAGCTCACTTTTACCTTCCATCTGCGCAACGATGTAAAGTGGCATGATGGGGTTCCTTTCACCGCCGATGACGTTCTCTATACCTATGAAAGAATTCAAGATCCTAAGGTGGATGCCCCTCATTTGCGCGTTTATTATAAAGATATTAAGAAGGTAGAAAAACTCGACGATTACACCATTCGTTTTACCTACGCGAAGCCTTACTTCAAAGCCTTAGAGTTTTGCGGTGGAATTCCCATTGTTGCCAAACACATTTATGAGGATGGAAAGGATTTTAATACCAATCCAGCGGGAAGAGATCCGATCGGAACAGGTCCTTATAAGTTTGTGAAATGGGACACCGGTAAGAAAATTGTTTTGGAACGCAATGCGGAGTATTGGGATCACAGCCGCATGCCTGAACTCAAAGGCATCCTCTTTAAAATCATTAGCGATGATTCAGTCGCTTTGCAGGAACTTAAAAAAGGCGAAATCGATTTAGCATCATTGCGGCCCATTCAATGGGTGAAGCAAACAGACAGTCAGCGCTTCAAGGACGATTTCATCCGCCATGAATATTATAGCCCCGGCTATCGTTTCGTCGGTTGGAACCTGCGTCGGCCCTATTTTCAAGACAAAAAAGTGCGTCAAGCTTTGACCATGCTGATTAATCGTCAGGCGATTGTCGATAAATTGGAATTTGGTTTAGGTAAAGTGATTAGCGGACCCTTTTTCTTTCAAGGCTATGAATACAATCAGAAAGTGATTCCACTTCCCTATGATCCTGAAATTGCTAAAAAACTTTTAGACGAAGCGGGGTGGGTGGATAGTGATGGGGATGGAATTCTAGATAAAGAAGTTGAAGTAAAAGAAGGCAGTGAAGTTAAAACTCTGCGTGTTCCTTTTCAATTCACTTTTTTAATTCCCTCGGGCGCTCGTTTTTATGAAAGACTGGCGAGCATCATGAAGGAAGATTTTACGAAGGCGGGAATTGATATCAATATTCAGACCATGGAATGGGCGGCTTTCATTGGGCGAATTAATAAAAGAGATTTTGATGCGACCTCGCTGGGATGGTCCTTTGGATTTGATGAAGATCCTTATCAAGTTTGGCATTCTTCTCAGGTGAAGGAAGGATCTAATTTTGTCGGCTTTGAAAATGCGAAAGCGGATCAACTCATGGATGAAGCACGCGTGACTTTCGACAAAGAAAAAAGAGCGGAGCTTTATCATCAGTTTCACGAAATTGTGGCAGACGAACAGCCTTATACATTTCTTTATACGGGTGAGGCATTAGTC
Source organism: uncultured Pseudomonadota bacterium (assembly GCA_964556135.1). Taxonomy (GTDB): domain Bacteria; phylum UBA10199; class UBA10199; order JADFYH01; family JADFYH01; genus CAYPXN01. The sequence continues at coordinate 36,219 of CAZKUY010000002.1, read as the reverse complement.
GCGCGCAGCAAGCGTTTTAAGAATGTGGTGGTTTATCGTAGCGGTTTAGATGTTTTGGAATGGAAACTATCCGAATAGGGATTCAATGAAGAGTTATCTTCTCAAAAGAATTTTGCTTCTTATTCCCACTTTTTTGGGGATTACCTTGATGACCTATTTCATCATCAAGTTTGCTCCTGGCAGTCCTTTGTCTGTGAAGCTTCAGGGCAGCGAAGGCATTAAAGCGCAAGCCATTTCAAAAGAAGTATTAGATCAACTCAATAAATTATACGGACTCGATACCCCCTTGCCGGGCTGGTATGAGCATGGAATCCACAGCATCAATGCTAAAGTGTTTAAGGTAGAAGATGTTGAAACGGAAAATTGGTTTCGCAAATCAGCCGAAGCCTTAGGGAAAAATACGATTCAATATGGACAATGGTTGAAGCGTTTTGTGAAATTTGATTTCGGGGAAAGTTTTAAGGATCATCGTCCGGTGATTAGTAAAATCAAAGAAGCTCTGCCCATTACCCTCAGTTTAAATCTCATCGAAGTTTTAATCGTCTATCTTATTTCCATTCCTTTGGGCGTTTATTCGGCCCTGCGGCGTGATTCACTCACGGACAAAGTTGTCATGGTGAATTTATTCATTTTGTATTCACTGCCTACCTTTTGGGTGGCGACGATTCTGATGATGCTTTTCTCGAGCGCGGATGGTTTTAATTGGTTTCCCATGGTCGGCTTTGCTTCGGATGGAGCAGAAACCTTGCCTTGGTATCGCTGGCTTTTAGATGTCGGTTGGCATTTGGTTTTGCCCATCGTTTGTATGGTTTATGGAAGTTTTGCTTTTCTTTCGCGCTTTTCTCGATCCACGATGTTGGATGTCATTCGCCAAGATTATATTCGAACCGCAAAAGCCAAGGGTCTGCCCAGGCGCATGGTGATCTGGAAGCACGCCTTTCGAAATTCGCTCATTCCCTTAGTCACATTGATGGGAACTTTATTGCCTGCTTTACTCGGAGGCAGCGTCATTATCGAACAAATTTTTTCCATTCCTGGAATGGGAAAACTAGGTTTTGAATCCGTCTTGGCGCGAGATTATCCAACGATTATGGCTATTGCATCGATAGAGGCTTTGCTTACTTTATTCTCCCTTTTGCTTTCAGATTTACTTTACGTGTGGATTGATCCCAGAATTAGTTTCGACAAACTTACGGAGTAGTTGGGAATTATGGCTTTAGAAATCCAAAATACGGATACCTTCATTCGAGCGAAGAAGCGTTCGCCTTCTTATTGGGTCATCGTATGGCGGAGTTTTCGTAAAAATTCTCTCGCGCGCATTGGTTTGTGGATGATTTTTTTCACTTTCGCTGTTGCGATTTTTGCTCCGCTCTTGGCAAATTCAGAGCCTTATTATGTGAAGGTCGGAGAAAAAGTTTATTTTCCGATTTTGCGGGAAATTTTTCCGACGAGTTATTGGGTGAAATACCCGGATTTAACTCGCGAAAGCATTGCTAATCCTGAATTTGCGAAACGCGAAGATGTGGAAATTATTTGGGCGCCCATTCCTTATTCTCCCAGTCAATACGATTTAGATTCAATTTTATCCGCTCCCTCTTGGGATCACATCATGGGAACCGATGAGCAGGGGCGTGATGTTGCGAGTCGCATGATATTTGGCTCTCGCATTTCATTGTCTGTCGGCTTTGTGGCGGTGAGCATTTATTTATTGATCGGGATTTTCTTAGGCGCTTGTGCGGGATATTTTGGTGGTAAAATCGACATGGTGATCAGTCGAATGATTGAAATCGTCATCTGTTTTCCTACTTTTTTTCTGATTCTCGCGGTTTTAGCTTTTGTGGGTCCTTCCATTTATAACATTATGATTGTGATTGGTTTGACGGGTTGGACGGGCATTGCGAGGTTAGTGCGCGGAGAATTTCTCAAGCAAAGGCAAATTGAATATGTGGCGGCTGCGAAAGTTCAAGGCGCCGGTTGGGCACGCATTGTGTTTCGACATATTTTTCCGAATACTTTAGCCCCGGTTTTAGTGTCTGCGACTTTTGGCATTGCGAGCGCTATTTTAGCGGAATCTTCACTTTCATTTTTAGGTTTTGGAGTGCAGCCCCCGACGCCCAGCTGGGGAGATATTCTTTCGCAGTCGCGAGATTTCATAGACATTGCTTGGTGGCTGACTTTATTTCCGGGCATGGCGATTTTTTTGACGATTACTTCCTATAATTTAGTGGGCGAAGCTTTGCGAGATGCGATTGATCCGAGGTTGAAGAATTAATGAAACTTCTCGAAGTAAAAAATCTGGTGACAGAATTTTCCACGGAAGAAGGGCGCTTGGTGGCGGTGGACGAGATTTCCTTTAGCTTAGAAAAAGGGAAAATTCTGGGCATTGTCGGAGAATCCGGCTGCGGAAAATCGGTCACAGCTCTTTCTATTTTGAGACTCGTCGATGCTCCCGGAAAAATTAGATCGGGTAAAATTTTATATTATCAAAAGCCAGTGGAAAAAGAATGGGACGAACCTTTAAGAGCCAATGCGGATGGAAGTGTGGATCTCAATGCGGTAACGACTCCAAAATCCGAAGCAGATAAGGATCCCGTGTTACGCGGCGATGCCATTGATCTCCTGCAAATTTCCGAAGAAAAAATGCTGAAAATTCGCGGCAATAAAATAGCCATGGTTTTTCAAGAGCCCATGACCAGCTTGAACCCCGTGTTTACGGTGGGTGAGCAAATCATCGAAACCGTGCAAATCCATCAAGGCTTATCTCGAAAAGAGGCCCGAGAGAAGGCCATTGAAATGCTGCGCAAAGTAAAAATTTCTGACGCAGAACGAAGAGTGGATGATTACCCTCATCAAATGTCCGGAGGAATGCGTCAGCGCGTCATGATCGCGATGGCTTTGTCCTGTAATCCAGAAATTCTCATTGCAGATGAGCCTACCACGGCTTTGGATGTGACCATTCAAGCGCAAATTCTAGAACTCATGACAGAGATGGTTGAAGAGATGCAAATGTCGATGATTTTGATTACCCATGATTTGGGTGTGGTGGCGCAAACTTGCGATCAGGTGATGGTGATGTATGCAGGCAAAATTGTTGAAGATGCGCCCAGCGAAGTTTTATTCAAACGGCCTAAACACCCTTATACTTTGGGATTGATGGACTCTATCCCTCAGTTGAATCGAAATTTAGGGGAAAAACTTCATACGATTTCTGGCACGGTACCTAATTTAATGAAACTGCCGTCCGGTTGTCGTTTTTCAAATCGTTGTCCCCGCGCTGTGATTGCATGCGGCGAATCCATTCCACGAATGAATTATGTCGGCGAAGGCCAAAAAGTAAGATGCATTAATTATTGATGAATTTAAGACTATGGCACTCCTTGAAATAAAAAATTTGGTGAAAAGATTCCCGGTAAAGGGAGGTTTTTTTGGAAAGACTCAAGGCCATATCCATGCCTTGCAAGGCGTTGATTTAACTGTTGAAGAAGGAAAAACTTTGGGCTTGGTCGGTGAATCCGGCTGCGGAAAGAGTACGCTCGCTCGATGCATTTTGCGTTTAGTTCAGGCCGATTCCGGAAATATTCTTTTTCAAGGACAAGATTTACTGAAGCTCAAAGGCAAAGGCCTGCGTCAAATCCGCAAGAATTTTCAAATCATCTTTCAAGATCCTTATTCTTCTTTAAATCCACGAATGACAGTGGGAGCCACTTTAGAGGAAAGTTGGAAGATTCAAGGGACGGTTCCTAAACTGGAGCGAGAACAAAAAGTAACGGATCTTTTGAAAAAGGTTGGACTTCCCCCGGAGGCGGCTTTTAAATATCCACACGAATTTTCAGGGGGACAACGGCAAAGGATTGGCATCGCTCGTGCCTTAAGTTTACTGCCTCAACTCATCGTTTGCGATGAGCCTGTTTCGGCCTTAGATGTTTCGATTCAATCTCAAATCTTAAACCTTCTTCTGGATTTAAAGGAAAAATTTTCCCTAAGCTATCTGTTTATTTCGCATGATTTGAAGGTGGTGCAACATATCAGTGATGAGATCGCAGTCATGTATCTAGGCAGAATTGTTGAAAAATTCCCTGCGAGTGAACTCGAAAACTGTAAGCACCCCTACACGCAGGCCTTACTAAAAGCTTTGCCCACTTTAGAACCCAAAGCCAAATTTAGAAAAGGGGTTAAAGTTCTTCAAGGGGAAGTTCCTTCACCCATGAATCCTCCCTCAGGTTGCGCTTTTCACCCTCGCTGCCCATTCGCGGAAGAAATTTGCAAACAAAAAATCCCCATGTTAGAGGAGCACGGTGTCGGCCATCCCGTGGCTTGTCACTTTGCCGATAAAATTCCTAAAGTCCATTTTGGATGAGGCTGTTATGAAAACAAAAACGCTTTTTACTTATTCAATCATTCTCTGCATGGCCGGTATTTCCGCCTGTGTACCCTCCAAAAAAGAAGCTAAAACTAGCACACAACGCCTCAATGTTCCCAATTGGGGAATTACCATTGATGCAACTTACGATCAAAAATTAGATGAAGTGGTTCCGGGTTATAAAATTTTGACCGTGGCGATCACAAATCGTTCCGTCGATATGATCAAATTGGATCCGAATAATGATCAATGGACCATTGAAGATGCTTGGGGCCGTAAGCAAAAAGCGATTGTGTCGATGCGTATTAAAGATCCTCGAGTGTGGGATATTCTTCCGCCCAAGGTAAAAGATTTAGTGGAATATCCGGCAGGCGTTCAGATGGGATATAGTCAAACTTTTGATTTATTTTTTCCGCAGAATATTGAGCTTCAAGGTTTTAGATCCATTGCTTTTTATTCAGCCGTCATGAAACAAAATTTTGATGCGGTTGCATCTTCATCCTTGGAGAGAGCGGTTCCTGCAGGAGCGGATAATGACGAACCTGTTCCCGATAAATTCGCGCCTCCAGCCAGTGGAAAAAAAGGAACTAAAATAGCACCCGTGCCAACGCGACAGAATCCTCCTATCCCCAAGCTTCCTCCTCCTCAATAATGAATTAAGGAGTGCCGGATTCGTTAGATCTTATACCGTTAGGATCCGGGAAAGTTAAATTCTCACCACGGACAGGCTCACGTTCATCTGCCTCACGAAGGGGGTTCAGGAAAGCATTACGGTAAACCATTCTGCTTCCACGATAACCTTGTTGAGATTCGTAGGCTTGTTGGAGAACTTCCTGAGAGATTTCTCCGGTGTTGATTCCTTGCTCCAAAGCCCACTCTCTTAAAGTCGGATTGTTACGATACTCTGCACTTAAGGTTTGATCGTGCAACATTTTCCAACCTAAGAAGTAAAGTTGCCATTGACCTTGCATAGCAGGATTTTGCGCGATGATCGCTGCAGGGTTCACCATTTGCGCGGCTGCTTGAGCGGCTGCTCTATTTTCAGCGAGCGCTGCAAGACCGTAAAGTCCTGCGCCGGCGAGAGCTCCGCGAGAAGCAAGTTGCCTCTGGTAGACGGACAAGCCTTGAATACGCTGTCCGGTTGTTGTTAAATGGGCAAGATGAGTTTCAATAATCGCTATTCTACCATCAAGATTTGCAATACCTGAAGTGGACCTCACCATGGTTGGAATGCCTTCGGCTTGAGTTAAGGCTCTCGCTAAACTTTCACTAGCTACGGAAGCTTGAGTATTTAATCCGATCGAGCTTTGTTGAGTGATCGCGAGCTCACGCAAGGCATGACCTTGGCGGCTTTGGTCAGCAGCTCGAGCCAACATACCTTCAATTTCAGTCAATTTTTGAGAGGTGATTCCACCAGCGCGAGAAGCCGTGCGGGCCTCTCCTAAAAGGCGTTCGGCCATTACGAAACGTTCCTCAGAAACTCTCAACATGGTTTGAGAAAGACGAAGCAAGTTGGCGGCAGCCGTTTGGGTATTACGATTAAATAACAAGCCGTTGGCTTGAAGATTTGCGGCTTGATTCCAAAAGAAGCCACCCAATCGATTATTCCAACTTGTTCTTTGCACATTGGCTATAACGTTGGCCATTCTCATGTCCACTTCAGAAGTCACGACCCCTCGGTTAACGAGATTCATCTCCGAACTTAATTCTCGGTGAAGGGGAATGCTTAAAATTTCGCTCACTGCGCGCGCGGGCCAATAGAAAAAGCGAGCGATGGGATTGGTGTGATTTTTCCAAGCCAACATGAATTCAACGCCAGTGATCGCACGGTTTAAAAATCCACCCATTCCTAAGGTGCTGCGAAGGACTCCAACACTGCCCGCGATGAACCCGGTGATCATGAGTTGTTGCATTATGACGTCCGAGATACCATCTAAGCTCGCTTCATCATCTGAAAACTCAACACCCCAATGGAGCGGACTTAAATCACCGCCGTTACCTCGTAAATCAAAACGATCGGCGATTGCTTGGTTTCGAATGTCGGTGTGTTCGCTGTAGCGAATGATGCGGTCATCGATGGTGGCAGCTGCAGGAGCATTGCGTAATTGCCATTGGTTAAAGACCAAATCTCGGGGAGTATGAATATTAGTCACACCGAAGCGTTTTCGAAATGCGCTTAAAATTCCACGTTCAGGATTGACTTGATCTCTCAAGGTGTAAGTCGCAAAGCGAGTGAAGGCAATTTCTTGTTCGGCAGAATTGGGAATGTAATAAATTCTTTCGAGTTCTTGAACATGGAGTTCATCGGTTAAAATTCTTCTTTGCTCTTCATTTTGCAAACCCGCAACTGCTGCTGCAAGATTAATATCTCCATTGCCGCCTTCTAAACGGGTTCTGAGGGCTTGAACCGCTTGTAGACGAACTCGGTGCTGCGCTTCAGCATTATCCACTCCTCTTTGCCGCCAAGGTCGATGGGTCAGAGGATTGAAAGCGAGATAGGACAAATAATGGAAGGCTCCGTGAGCACCATCTCCAGCATGGGCGCGCGCTCTGTCTCGAATGCCGCCCGCGATGACATGTTCGATCAGAAAGAAAAGCTCATTGCGTTCGGTGCGTTGAACGATTTCTAAAGTATTATCGGGATGCAGATAGGTGTAATGAATTAAAGCGCGGGCTAAAAATTGGTTTCCTTCGATTCGAGTGACGCGCTCACCGGAACTTAAAGGGTAAACCGCATAATCCGGGTTTTCAATTTGGGTTTCTGCAAACCCTTGCCAGAGAGCTTCGAGGAAATGAGGACGCTCATCCACTCCAAGTGTCGTTTTTCTCATTTCTTCTCGAATGTGAGTAATGATGTGGTCAATGGTGCTGCTGGACAAACCTTTTCGAGAGCCTTCTTCGCGGATCCGACGAAAAATACCTTCATTACCTCCGGGGATACGATCTGCCACAAATTCTTGAGCGACTACAGTGAGCGCTTCACTAACCGCATCTTCATTTGAGAATCGGGGTGAATGAGGAGTCATTAATAAGATGACTCTCATGCGGTCTTTAGTGAGCAAGGCGGTGAGATCTTCGCGCGTGAGAGTGGAGTCTGCTCCTGCAAGGTGTAAAAGCGCTTGCAAATGAGCTCTAAAGCTTTGCTGATATTGTGCATTTTCCGGCGAGTTACTGGGGATGATGTTATTGATTAAACTTTCAATTGCAGTTTTTATTTCATTTAAGGCAAGGGGCGAGGCTAAAATTTGGGTCAACGCGGCTTCCGTAAGAATGTGATGACTTGAAATACTATTAAATCTTTCGCGGAAGCTCGTTAAAAGGGCAACATTTCGTCGGATTTCAGTCGCTCTGGTTTGATTCTCATTATTGTTGCCGCCTGCTGGAGCTGGAGCGCTGGAGAGTCGAGTCGCCATCTGAGTGCTTGCAGCACAAAGTCGCTCAATATTGCCCATTAAGGGTCTCATATCGAGTGCTCGTTCTTTCAGAAGCTCATCCACTCTTTCACTATTAATGAAACTTTGATTGGGGCATAAGGTCTTCATCCAATTCAAAATTCGGAAAATATTATTTTCTTGCAAGACGTCGGTCGTGAGTCGAGCAGGATCGATATAACTTAAATCAAAAACGGAAAGACGCGAAGAGAGGCGATCGACTTCTGATTCTTCAGACATGGTAGACCCTAATCGAGCTTGAGCTTGCCTCATTTCTTGCGAAGCACTCACGATCAGATTTTGAGCTTCCCGTCTGAGGGCAGCATCCGTTGGACCCCCTCGTTTATATTCTTCTAAACTAATTCCATTTTGATGATCAGCATCGCTTTGTCCAAAAGCGTCTTGAACTTCCTCAGCGTGAGGATCTATGCCTTGGCTGCGAACATGAGCTCGAAATTCTTCCAAGTTGATATTGCCATCATGGTTTGCATCTATTCGATTGAAGCGAGTTTCGGCTAGTTCATCTCTATTATGAATGCTGGCATCGGTAATTTCTTGAACGGTGACTTCTCCATTGGAGTTAGTGTCAAGAACGACTGCTTGAGCCAAACTACGAAAATAATTGGGGGCAATGTGATCTCGAAATGTGCGAGGAAAGGTATTGTAAACAGTCAGCGAAAGTCGAATCCCTGATAAAGCTTGATCTAAACGCTGTTCCCAAGCTGTGGCATCTGAGGCAATGGTATTGAGTCTGCCGGCTCTTTTTTCGGTGAGAAAACTTCGAGGACTCTCTTCTCCTCCCACTGCTATTTGAGCATAACTAGCGCGCTGGGCACTGCTATAACTGGAAGAATTACTGCGTTCTTGAGCTCTTTGCAAATAGAGTAAATATTCTAATTCATTGAACTGTAAAGTCTCTCCTTCAGTATTAGTGGGGACAGAGACCTCACCCAATTGACCATCACCATTAATGTCCGCTCGATCTGCTAAAGACACGGCCTCTAAATCAGGGTGCTCATTTAAGAAGTTTTCCGGCAGAGATTGAAGTGTTCGAATATTGATAGTCATAGGGTACCTGCAGCCAATACGCGCTGTGCCCCATGCGTATAAAAAAGGGATTTCTCCTGAAAAGGATAAATCGGTGCTTCTTGAGTTATCGGTTCAAAAACTGAGAAGTTTCTTAAAAAAAGTTAACAAGTGAAAAGCCTTTAAGATGCTTATTCTGCTCGAATGGGAAAATGATCTTTCCCCGGGATAGGCTTCATAATGCGGCCAGGAGCAATGGGTTCCGGGTATTCAGGCACCACGGGGCTTGGATGGCGGCTCGCCTCGTCAACAGCTTCATTAAAAAGCATCCAAAGCATGAATTTGGCCAGTTTTTGGTTTTGGAATTCCATGAGCGGGAGTTGGGCATATTGTGCGCCCCCTTTTTCAATGAGTGCCCAAGCACGATCGACCAGTTCAGGCTTGTTTTTTTCAAGGCCTTCTTCGAGCCATTTTTGGGCTCTTTTGAGTATGCTTTTGGAGAAGGCAGGATTGTGACCGACTTGACCTAAGACTCTTAAGCTTCTCGCTCTTATTTCATGCTGTAAAATGAGACGCTTTGCGTTATCGTTTAAGCCTTGGGTGATGACTTGGAGTTCAGTGGCCAGGGCTTGTCTTTGAGCCATATTGAGACTGGGGCTGGCCAGCTCATCGTAAATTTCATTGAATCGTTTACCGCCGAAAAAGGCGCGTTTGACGGCCAATTCTTGCACGGTTTTTTCATAAGCCGCTTTTGCCCAAATGCGTTCCGCAGTGTTTAATCCTGCCACATCCGCGGCCCAGGGGGCTGTCCTTTCAGCACTTTTCAGGGCTGCTTCGGCAATTTGACTTTCTGTTTTTCCCACCAAACCCATTTTCATTCGAGAGAAGAGTCCCCCCACACCTTGAAGTCCGAGGCCACTTGTAGCATTCTTACCGCGCAGCCAGGCCGCGCCTTGAGGCCAGATCTGATCGAGACGTTTGGCGAGTCGATTACCGATTTCAAAGCTGCGCACCACATTGCTCACACGAGTGCCGATTTCAAGAGCTCCCACGGTTTTTGCTCCCATTAAAACACTATCCATACCTTGGAGAGAGGCATTGATGCTGAGATAAGTTTGAATGCTCTCTAAAGGTAAATTGCGAACGGCCGTATCCGACCAAGGAAGATAAGGATAGGTCCACGCTTCATAGGAAAAATCTTTCAATTGGTCGCCATAAGGGGTCAATGTGAAAAAAGCCACAGTGCCGGCGATGGCGGCTCCGAGAGCTCCGAACTTGGTGCTGAAATTCAGCGTAAGCTTTTTTGCTAAGGCATTATTACCTAATCGATTAACCCATCTAAAACCTAGCATGCGCCTGAGGCCGCTAATTTCTTCACGGGGGATTCTAGCGTGATTTTGAATGGAGCGAAAAATGGCTTGCCCGAGGCTGCCGGAAATCATGGTAGGAGCCGCCATTAAACCCGCTCCGAATAAAGTTCTGTGGGTAGTGGTTCGAATCGCAGAGTGAAGATTGCCCGTGTATCGAGAATTGTAATCTCCCGTTAAGGGATCTATTTCAGGATGACCTAAAATATTTAAGAAATTGTTTTCAGCGGCTTCGGTGATAAAGGTGTTCGGCTGTAGCAGCATCATTCCAATGAGTTTTTCCTGATTGGCGGGAGTTAAACGACTGCTTTTGACTAAATCGCTGAATTCTTGGAGCTGCTCAGGGCTTTGTTCATGAAGCTTAAAGAGTTCTTGAGCACGTTGAGGATTTGAAAATTGAGCTTCACGAAATAGAGCATCGATGGCCACTGCCGGTTTATCGATGCCTTCAACGCGTTTCAATTTACTTACTACTGTGATAAGCGCTTTCAAAAAACTGTCAGGAAATTTTTTCTCCTGCAAACCCATCACCAGCTGTTTTTCTTTGGAAATATCAACATCGATGATTTTGTCAAAAGTGCTTTCCATCGATTCAATGGCTTTGCGAATATTATTGGGATCGTAAGAAGCCATGGGATCGGAGAAGAGTTGAGGAAGAATTCCTTCGACTTCTTTATTTCCCAAAAGATTTAAGGCTTCCGCTTTTTGAGCTTCATTTAACTTTTCGTATTCGGATTGTAATTCTGGATTTGCAATCGTCTTTCGATTTTCGGCCTTTACCATTTCAATTTTTGTTTGAGCGAGTAGCTCTTGTTGGCCGGAGGGTGTGAGTGAATCTTGGCCGACTATTTTTTTAATTTCATCTACCGATACTATTTCGTTATTTCCGATCCTCTCAATAACACGGGCAAATTCTTTGGCTTGAGTTTCAGGAAACTGTGCGACCAGAATCGTAAAATCAGCAATGTGTTTATCTCGAAAATTACTGGGTGTTTCCAGGGCGATATGACTGTTCAAAGCAAGCGCCATCACCGTTTGGGGACTTTTACCCCATTGCCAGTTATCCAGGTCAGAAGCTCGTTCAAAAAAACCACCTTTCCCAAGACTTGGTGTTGGTACAATTTGCCAATCCCAAAAGCTTCCCCATTCACCTTCTCTATATCCTTCTGCGAGTTTTAAAATTTCTCGATTGCGAGCTACATCATCTGTTATTTTTGAAGTGGTTAGCCAATTGCCCAGACTGCATTGCTCGTTCAATATTTTTAATGATTCTGTTCGACCCTGCGATGCCATGAAACTTGTTGCCTCTTCGATGCTTTGGAAATTGTTCGATCGAATAGTTTCTCTGAGCTCGTCGATGGCAGCATCTCGAATGTTTTTTCGTTCTTGAGGTCGTGTGTTGTGAAAATAATTCCCGAAGGTTGTTTCACCGCCTGTGAAAAGCCAGGTAATTCCATTGATAACCAGGCTTCCCTTGTGTTCACTAGGGTGATCGAGATCTCTTTCTTGAGTATATTTTGTCGTGCTTTCCGCTTCCATCATTCGCAGCACAAAATCCATTTGCTGCTGTTCTTCCGGAAGATTCATCGCGAGTTGAAGCAGCTCTCTTTTTTCTTTAGGAATTTTTTCAAAGGCTGTTTTTAATTCTTGGGGCCATAAAGAAATGGCCATGCTCAAGGCCGGTCGGACGGCTTGAAATGTAGCAAAAATCTCTTCGGGAGTTTTCATCGGAGCATAGGTGAAAATTCCTTCAGAAATTCTCATTTGATTATAATTTTTGAAAAAATCAGTTTCTTTAAATTCATCAAAAGTGATGATCAAATCTGCAGTGGCAGCGGCAGGTACGGGTTTTCCTTCCGGACCTTGAGGAAAAATGGAGTCAATAAGAAAGGATAACGCGGGATCCGCTTGAATGAGCTCAGGAAGCATTTGTGCTAAAAATGCGATTTCTTTTAAAGAAAAAAAACCTTTCGGAGGGGGTAAATTTAATTCCTCACATAAGTCCAAAGCTAAATTTGCCATCGGAACAGCATCTATTTTCATATGATAAAAATATTCATTGGCTTCTTCGATTGAAAGTCCCACTTCAGCGAGCTTTTCTCGAACTTTTTCGATGGAAGCCTGTCCATTCATGCTTTCTGTAAGCGTCGAATAATCTTGAGCGGAAATGTAGAGGGTGATGAGCGAGTTATTTTGAATGAAAATATTCTTGAGAGCTTGAGGGAGTGGAGAGTTTTGAATGATCTCTTTAATTTTTTCAGGATTTCCGAGTTGTTCCAGTATGCTTTGACTGATGGAAGAAAATTCTTTTAAGTAAGGTAAGCTAGTGAAAAAAACACTGGGAATGGTGCTTAGGTCAGGCTCCTTTTCTAGCTCGCTTTTGAGTTGGGGAATTTCTTTTGCAAAAATTCGAAACTGCTCCATGAAGGTGCAAGTATCGATAGAAATAGCATTGCCTTGGTCATTGTTCAGCTTAATGAAAGTTTCTACTTCAGTGCTTTCTAAAAGACCGTTTTGAGTTGCTGCCGCTTTCCCAATATCTTCATCAATTTGAGTTCCCAATTTCAAAAGACTATAACGACTTTTTATTTGAAGATTACCTTTTTGAATAGGATGAAGATTTTCAAACGCGGGAAGCGTTTTCACTTCTGAAAAATCAATAGCAGATAAATCGCAAGAATCTAAGGGAACTGCAGTCGCAGCCCCGTTTTGGATGGGGGGTGTCATTCGTGTGCCTCCTGATTACAGATTAAGTTTTTGCCCAAAAACTTAATCTTTGTTTACTTATCGGAGGTGAAAGAGAAAGGTTGCTTGAAGCTGTCTATTTTGCGGGACCCATGAATTTCAAGAGGCCTAAGCTCAAATCAGGCACATAAGTGATAATAATGAGTGCCAAAACCAATAAAAGTAAGAAGGGGAGCGTGACCCAGTAAAGGTTCACAATGCTTCTTTTAAAGCGAATGCTGGAAAGGAAAAGGTTGAGTCCCACGGGAGGATGAAGATAACCGATTTCTAGATTGGTGAGAAAGATGATTCCTAAATGGATGGGATCCACACCAAATTCTTTGGCAATGGGCATGATTAATGGCACCACCACAATAATGGCGGAGAAAATATCCATCAAGGATCCGACCACCAAAAGGAAAATATTCAGCGCGAGTAGGAACATCCACTTGCTCGTGATGTAGCTGCGAATCCAATCGAGCAATTTCATCGGGACTTGTTCGTCGATGAGATAACTCGTGAAACCCATGGCTACAGCGAAAATAACCACGATGCTTCCGACTAAAACCATGGATTGCTTGGCAATTCGGGGCACATCGGTTGTGAGTTTCAAGTCTTTATAAACAAAAACTTGGACGACGAACACATAGGCCGCAGTGACAGCAGCGGCCTCCGAGGCCGTGATATAACCTCCATAAATTCCCAAAAGAATGATGAAGGGAAGAGGAATCTCCCAACCCGCTTTACGAATCGCTGCTCTCAATTCCTTCAAAGAAAAAGGATGTCTTTCTATTTTAGCACCGCGATTGACGATGATGCCGTAAACAGACAAAAGCGCGATGATCAAAACCCCAGGGATTATGCCGGCGATGAAAAGCTGATCGATGTTTGTGCTGCTGATGAGTCCGAAGAGAATGAGCGGAAGCGAGGGCGGGAACATCAGACCCACACTGCCGCAGGTGGTGACAAGTCCCATTGAAAAATTATCCGGATATTTTTCTTTAAGCAAAATAGGATAAAGCAGGCCACCCAAGGCAATAATGGTGACGCCCGAGGCTCCGGTGAAAGCGGTGAAGAAAGCGCAAGCGACGATTGCCATGATGGCAAGTCCACCAGGCATCCAACCAAAAAGTGGTTTTGCAATCGCGATGAGTCGTTCAGGCGTTTTACTTTCTGCCATTAAGAAGCCCGCAAAAGTGAAGAGAGGAATCGCCACTAAAGTGGGCGCTGAAGCCAGACGATACATTTCGATAATCGTGGCAGAAGAATCAATGCCAGCGGATTGAAAAGCAAGTAGGCTGATGGCTCCAAAGACCACAAATAAGGGAGCACCCAAAAAAGCTGCGGCGGCAATAAGAATGCAAATTACGGTGAATCCAGGTCCCGCCGTGGGGATCAAGTTGACAAGGTTTGAAACTTTTAGAAGTAAATTTTGCAGGAAGGGCTGATTTTGAAAATGAGGTCCAAAGATCAACACAGGAAGCAGGATGGCTAATATCGGAGCTAACCAAAATGCGGCTTTCCGTGCAAAACGTAAACTCATGAAGTAAAAGCCAATGGGAATGATGATGACGGCCCAATAGCTGGGAATGCCAGGAATCGGCCATGAAGCTGGAAGACTAATCAGGAAACTGCCGCTTTCTTGTTCGCCTACAACAAATTTGTAGGAAGCAAGAGTTAGTAGAGCGCAAACTAGTGCAGAAACACCTTGTACAAAAAAAGCCGAAGATTTTTTGATTTTCTCTGGAAGAAAACGCGAAACTAAGTCCATGGCCAGGTGGCCATCGTCTTTAGTGGCGATGGAGGCACCGATGAATCCCACCCAAAGTACCAAATGTCTTACGATAGGGTCAGCCCAGCTAATGCCGGTATGAAAAAAATTTCTGAGAAGCACTTGGCCGAAGGCCAGTACAATCATGGTCATTAAAAAGAAGGTGAGACAATACCCTTCAAATTTAGAGAGAGAGTCATCGACTTTTTTAATCAGCATAAAAAAAGATCCCAAGCAGGCAAAACCTGCTTGGGGTGTTTAAAAAAATGGGTATTTTTTTTGATTAAGGATGCGCTTTTCGATATTCGTCGATGTAAGCTTGCACCTTAGTCAACAATTCTTGAGAATACAATTTTCCAACTAACTTTGGTCTGACTTCATCAGAAGCCTTTTGCAGTTCGGCTAATTCAGCAGGACTGACGGGCACGCTTTGGATGCCGGTCGTCTTTAAAGTAGCGATAGATTTAGCGTTATCTTGGCGAATAGCCTGAATGAGCTTGGTAGAATATTTTGCAGCCGTTGTGCGCAAAATATTTTGTAAATCGGGCGCAAGTTTCGCGAACTCGGCTTTAGTCATAATCATAGCGCCGGTAGAATTCGCGAGATTCAAGTCCGTCATATATTTTGTTTTGGTGAACCATTGCAGGGCCACAACCGCTAAAGGAGGACCATAAACCGCATCAATGAGTTTGGTTTGCAAAGAGGTAAGCACGTCCGGCAAAGCTAAAGGAATAGGGACAATTCCTAAGGTTTCATACATGGTCTTTACTAAAGGATCACCTTCCCATGCCCACCATTTCGTGCCTTGCATGTCCGCTTTATTTTTAATGGGTTTGTTTGAAAAAATATTGACGAAACCAGCTTCAGCCCATCCAAGCAAAACAAAACCTTTTTGATCAAATTGAGCTTCAAAGTCTTTGCCGATTTTAGAACGAACATAATCGACTTCTTGATAATTCTTGAAGAGCATCGGTAATTCCATGATGCGTACGGCAGGAACAATATCGCCTAAGCCCACACCTGTAAATCCAGCCGCATGAACTTGACCAATTCTCATTTTACGAATGACGTCTTTTTCATCTCCTGAAACACCGCCGGGATAAATTTTAAGGGCGAGTTTTCCGGCAGAAGCAGTTTGCAATTCTTTGTCCATCTCCTTCATGATGTTGACCCAGGTGGAACCTTCGGGAGCAAGGACGGAAAATTTAATTTCATGTTCAGCTGCGTGAATCATGGGACTTGCAGCTAAACAAAGTGCTGTTAAGCTAGATAGTAATATTTTTTGAATGGCTTTCATCTTAATTATCTCCTCCGAAAATTAATTAAAAAACAATTTTTCCTTTTGAAGTAAAATCTGTGCGCGGCGAATCGCTAATTCATTGGCCAATCTTTG
>CAZKUY010000002.1:0-20047 GCA_964556135.1 uncultured Pseudomonadota bacterium | reverse complement strand
ATGCGTCTCATGAGCGCTTCTACTTTAGGAAGCTCAATGATTGCTTCAGGCGCATCTTTAGAAAAATTAATGAGATTACCCCAGTTGAAGGCCGTCCAGAAAAGCGCTGGTACATCTTTTTTGCTGAATCGATTGAGTGCGGACTTAAAATTATCTAGCGGTCCGTTTACAGTCTTTTTAAATTCCCCATTTTTAGAAAGAAGCAAAATGCCGAATTTTTTACCGCGTCCGTAAAAACGCTTTGCCCGCTCGGTCGCCATTTTTTCAAAGGCTTCGTTGTTACCTTTCGCTTCTAAAATATCATTCTCTACAAAGCCGAAAGTATAAGCTGCAAAAGATTTTGCGAGAAGAAGCAAGGTCGTCGAATCTTCAGGATTGCTTCTTTGCATGGCCTCTAATGTTTTGAGAGAGGTGAGGGAGGCTTGATTAGCGTAAGCAATATCTTCTTCCTCTTCAATGGCAGGAGTTCCTGTGGTCATGATTTGAGCGGTTGCGCTCACAGCCGCTTTCTTGATTCCACAGCCTGTGAAAATTAAGGGAAGAAAAAGAAATGCCGATAAAGACAAAAAGTTTATTTTTTTCATAAGTTATAAAAGAAAAATATAAGTGAAAACGCTTCGCGCGGATATCATGGGGGCAAAGAGTTTGGCAATAGAATTATGGGTCTAGCGGGAGGAAGTGAAAGATAGAAAGGAAGTATTAAGCAACCAATAAAATAGAGGTGTAGGGATTTGCGTAGACGCCGTTTTTAAAGAGGCGTTGTGAAAAGTTTTGGCGATCTTGGGAGGCGAGAGCTGCTCGACGTAAAATTTCCGCGCGAATTTCGGGATTGTAATATTTGTGAGATCCCAGACGATCTTTGTCTTTCATCAAAAACTGAATCAAAGGATCTACCGAATAACCCATTAAAGGAAGGTTTCTTCCGCAAAAAGAGTCGGCATAAGCTTCTTCGTCACGGCGGATCTCGAAAATTTCATCCCAAGTCATTTTGTCTAAATTACCGTATTTTTTAAGAGAAGACTTCAAATGACCCCATTCATGGGCCATAACCCCCGCGAGAATCGCAGAAAAGGCAGGGTCTTGCATGTTCTCTTGCAGAAACTCAACACCCAGATAAACCAAGCCCTTGTTGTCGGCAGCCCCTACGGTATTTTTAGCTAAAACGATTTTGCCGTCTTGGCCGGAAAGCGTCAGAAGCTTACGGCGTAAAACACTAATAATTCCATATTGAGCAAGCATGGCCGATAATTGAGGATAATTGGCTGCATCGACGATTTGGGGAGGGACTTCACCGATGGATTTTTTCGCGACTTCAGGCTGAGGCGCAGTGCTGCCAATCGGATTTGCGGTGCGCATCCACGTATTTAACTTACCTAAGCCTGTTTCAACACGAGGTATCATAACTATTAATAGTATCGGTTCTAATCAAAGTGAAGTTGTGGCGCAAGAGCATAAATTCTAAGTATTTTAGGGGTTTAAGCTGTCTATTTTTGTTAAGTTTAGTGAATGAGTTTATAGCCTCGTTTAAATAAAGTGATGGAAATTCCATAGCTTAGCGAGGTGAAGACGATAATGAAAAGCAGAGAGATATAAAAGGGAATGTCTCCTTTTCCTAAAACACACCACCTCAAAGCATCGACTAAATAGAAAATGGGGTTCACTAAGCTTACTTTTTGCCAAAAAGGGGGAAGCATATGAATGGAATAAAACACCCCTCCCAAATAAACAAAAGGCGTGATCACAAAATTAGTAAAGGTGGCAATTTGATCCCAAGATTCACTCCAGAGGCCAGAAATCAATCCTAGTGAGGAAAAAAGGATGGAGCTTAAAACCATGATCACAAGGGTCCAAAAAGGATGCGCCATGGGCATGTGAACACTGAGCATCGAAATTAAAAGAGTGACGCTGCCAATCGTGATGCCTCGAATGAGCCCTCCAATCATCATGGCTGAAGCGACTTGATAGTGTGAAATCGGGGACGCTAAAATGTTTTCAATAGAACGATCCATTTTCGCCATGAAAAGCGATGTGGAAGTATTGGCATAAGAGTTGGTGACCACGCCCATGGCCGCAAGCCCGGGGAGTATGTAGATGATATAACTGAAGCCATGAACTTCGTGAATGCGAGAACCCAAAGAAAATCCAAAAATGAAAATGAAGAGTAAGGTAGTGATAATCGGCGGAAAAATAGTTTGTTTTGAAAGTCGCGCAAAGCGGTAGCACTCTCGTTCAATTAAAGTATAGAAGCCTCGATTTTTACTCAGCATGCGGGCTTCCTTCTTCTGCCTTTTGCTCAATTTCAAAAATTTTAGAACCCGTGATATGGATGAACACGTCCTCTAAAGTATTTTTGGAGTGTTTTTTCATCAAATCTCGCGGATTTCCAGTCTCCACAATTTTGCCTTGTAGAATGACTGCGACTCGTTCGCAAAGTGCTTCGGCTTCATCGATGTAATGAGTGGTGAGGATGATAGTCGTGTCGCCTTGATTAAGCTTGCGCAAATAATGCCACAGCTCATGGCGTTGTCCCACATCAATGCCTGCGGATGGCTCGTCCAAAATTAAAATCTTAGGTTTACTCATCATGGCGCGGGCGATGAGGAGTCGGCGTTGCATGCCTCCCGAAAGCTTGTAGAACTGAACATTCGCCTTATCAGCCAGATTAAATTGCTCGAGCATTTCTTCGGCGCGATCTTTGGCGGTTTTTTTATCAAAACCATAAAAGCCGGCTTGAAATTCAAGGGTTCGGCGAACATTGAAAAAACGATCTACATTCATTTCTTGTGGGGAAAAACCGAGAAAGCTTCGAGCTTTTAATCCATTGGGCCAAACGGCATGATTAAAGACTTGGATATTTCCAGAATCGGGTCGAACCAGACCCATAATTGATCCAATGAGCGTCGTTTTGCCTGCGCCGTTAGGCCCTAATAAACCAAAGAACTCTCCGGCTTCGATATTTAAATCAATGCCGTGAAGAGCAACGAGACTGCCATAGGATTTTTGTACGGATTGTATTTCAAGAGCATGCATTGGTTATAGAACTTGTAAAACCCCGTTTTTAATTTTCCAAACAGTTGTTTTCCATTCGAATCCCTTTTCAGGATGTTGAGGATCAGCTTGACCATATTTTTGAATGATCTCGTAGGCATTTCCTTCTTTTTTAAGATCGATTTGTTGGGAGTCGCTCGGAGAAGCTCCGGTGATCCAAAGCGCTACTTTTACTTCCCCACTTTTATCTTTTGTTTTGAGCCAGCTCAGTTCACTACCATTCCAACGCAAAAAGCCAATGGCTTCAGCAAGATCGGTCGCTGTGTCAAAGGTGACACGAATTTCTGGCATTCCATCACCGTCTAAGTCAATGATGTCTGCAGATTTAATACGAGGAATGCCTTTTAAATTTTTGGATTGAAGACCGCCAACGCTCGTGCCGGAAGTTTCAAAGTCGAAACGTGTGATTTCAACAAAATCCTCGGCTTCTTTCTTGGCCACAACTAGGCGAGGACGGAGCTTGCCAGGGTCTTTAATTTTATCTGGAGTTTTACCTTCAGCTACAACGCCCATCGCGATTAAATAAAGTTCAGAATCGGGTTTTCCTAGAGGGGCTTTCAAGACGAGGTAATCATCTTGCCACGCTTCAGCGGGTAAAAGTCCAGAAAGGGCTTTTGATTTTTGAACTCTTTTTTCTTGGGCTTGAGATTCGGCTTTTTTGCTTTCAGTTTTAACGACTTTTTCCTGAACAATGGGAGGAGGCGGCGCTTTTTTGGAAAGATTCTCTTTTATATAAAAAGCAAAAAGGGCAACGATCCCAATTCCAAGGGAAACTTTGAGAAAATCACTTCCCGATTCAAGAACTTTTTTTCTGCGTTTTCTAGCCATAATTTATACAAAGTAAAAAAAAAGGGGTTCTGCATGCACAGAACCCCTTCATAACAGAAAAATGTCTAAGTGTTAACCCCAACCTTTGGGGCAATCTTATATAAAATTTGAGCAATCAAGAAACCGACCACAATCGCTCCCACTACAATTTTCCAATCATTGGTGGGTAAATGAGAGGCCGCACCCATTCCAAAAAGCATGGGGACAGAAAGGAAAGTGTTGAGCTTAGAAGCTTTGCGAGCCAATTCTACTTTTCCAGCATCGGGTTTTTCGCCTGCTTTTACGGCCGCAATGATCTTTTTCTGGCTGGGCCAAATAATGAACCATACATTGAACCACATGATGATGCCTAAACCTGCACCCATACTGATCCAATGTCCGTAACTTGAAGCCATCATGGCAGAGAATCCGCCGCCTTCAGGAAGGAAGAACTTAAGATAAAGAATTCCTAAGCCTGTGATCAGAGTCATCATCGCACCCCAACGGAAAAACCAAAGGGCGCGAGGCATGAGTTCTGGAACTACTTTTTGTTTTGTAGCGGCATCTAACTTCGATTGAAAATTACCATTCACGAAGTTGAAAAAATAAAGATGTCCGATCCAAAGAATACCGAAAATGAAATGTAACCATCGTAGGGCAAATTGCACCCCAATATTTGCGTCCAACATAGAATCCCCTTTCTATAACGATTCGCGTGTCTTGGCAGAGCCAAAACTCGCTAAAGTACTCCCGGATTGCGGGAGTACGACCCCCATCGAGCGAGTACACGATAGTACTCTTTCGACGGTTTTGTAAGTTTGCCGAAAGGGATGTTAATAATCCTTGGTCACTTTGCAAGGAAAAACTGTTCCATTATGCTGATTAGATTTATGTTTTTAGGAATTTGAAAGAAATTTTACTTCAAAATTTTGCTTAAAACAGGCGTTGCGACATCTGCCATGAGTCGATAACCTTCTGCAGAAGGATGAACACCATCTTCGAGTAATCCTACCTGAGGTCTTTTTGTTTTCTTTTTTGGATCTAAGAAAGAGGTGTAAAAATCGATAACAGGCCACTTGAACTTGCGGGCTTTTTTTCTGGCAAATTCTCGGAACTCATTCAAAACCGCTTCTAAGTCCTTTTGTTCCACGGGCGGGGAGAGGCCGATAATAGGTCTTATTTTATATTCTTCGAGAGTTTGAATGAGCTTTAGAAAATTTTGCTCGAGGTTTTCGATTTTATGACCTTGGCAAACGTCATTCGCGCCGCCCATTAAGATGACGTAATCGGGTTTCAAATCGATCACGTCCGAAAGCAGCCGATTCCACATATCTCGAAAGGTATTCCCATTGATTCCAGAGTTCTCAATGTTAATTCCTAACCTTTGGGACAATAACTCCACCCAAGAGTACTTTTGGCCAAAAGGATAGCCATAGGTCAAAGAGTCGCCTAAGGCGATGAATTTGCTTTTTTGGGTCATGGTTTACAATTCTCATTTTCAACCATTCGGTCGGCCACCCACCTGCGGTGAGTTCCCGGCCTCGGTCATGAGTAAAAATGATAAGATGAAAGGGGCGGAAGGACAAATAAATTATTTGAGGGGTCCTAGGCCTAAGGTTTTCTTGAATTCCAGGATGGGCCAATTTTTTCGCTGGGCTTCTTTCTTTAAACCGCGGTCGGGATTGACCGCGTGAGGCATTCCGACGGCTGAAAGCAGGTGTTTGTCATGGATGGAATCCGCATAAAAAAAACATTCTTGAAGGGTTAAGCCTCTTTTTTTCGCTTGGCTTTCTGCAATTCGGATTTTTCCTTCCATGAAGGCGAGTTCATCCACTAATTGATTCGAAAGTTGGTTGTTTTCGATCTTGGGACCAATCGAGAAGAAATCATCCGCTTTTACAAAACGAGCAATCGCCTGAATGGCCATGGTGGGGCCGGAGGAAATAAGAATCACCGGCACACCATTCTTTTTATGTTTTTCAATTTCAGCTAAGGCTTCGAGAAATATTTTAGACTTCAAGTCTCTTTCGAAAATTTCATTTCCAATTTCATTAATGTAATCAATCGGGTGTCCGGCCATGTCGGCAATGGCGATTTCGTAGATTTTTTTGATGTCATCGAGCCGACAGAGGGTACTGATCAATTTATAATAAACAGCTTGTAATACTCGTCTCTTTTTCAAGATGCCACGGCGCACGAGTTCCATGGTGGTGAAATAACCTGAAATTCCATCGAGCAAGGTGCCATCTACGTCAAAGAATGCAATACTTTTCATGCTTTTGCCCTCAAGGCCATTTGGGCAGCCAGTAATCCCGCTAAAAAGCCGTCTTCATAATTAAAGCGGTGAGATTTCAATAAGAGAGGGTAATCGTGAGGATTTAAAATATCTTCATCCGTAAGGTGTACTCCCAAGTCTTGCGCCATTTGCATCACTTTCCTTTTTTGCAATTGCACCATTTCTTTGAGAGTTTGTTGAGTATGAGAGTCGTCCATCATAAGACTAGCCTAAGTTTGTGGCGTCTTTGCGTCAACCCCGGATTTCAGGTCTTACACCTGCGCAAAGAGGAGCTCCGAGACCTCATAGCCGCTTTTCACCGCGCCTTCAATGGTAGCGGGCAAGCCGGTGGCAGTCCAGTCACCGGCTAAATAAAAGTTAGAGTAAGGACTTTGATAAGAAGGTCTCCAACGATTGGAATGAATGCCAAAAGAGGGAGTCGCCTTTAATTCCTTTAAAATACGATGGTGAAGCACTTGTGCCTCGCGAGCTTGGGGAAAGGCTTTATGAAGTTCAACCAAAGCGAGTTTTAATAAATCTTCGTGAGGCATATCTTTTAGTTCGTAAGCGCCGCTGATCACGAGAGAGTAGTAGTTTTTGGAGCAATGGCTTAATACTTTAGCTTTGTTGAACATCCAATGAATCGGTGATTCAATGAGTCCTGTAAAACTCTTTTCACTAATGCTCCGGTCAAACCAAAGATTGATTCCTAAAATGGGTGAAAAAGTAATTTCGGAAAAAGATTTAAAGTAATCTTGTGACGCAGCTTTTTCATCTAATGACGCAAGCAATGCTTCGGGGGGGCAGGCATTAATATAGTAATCGGCTCTATGCTCACTCCCGTCTTCTAAATTTAGTTTTTCAATTTTTGACGCGCTTTCATGAAAAACAATTTTTTGAACCCCGCGTCGTCGATGTACTTTCCCACCCAGATTTTCGATGAATTGAGGCGCGGCTTCCGTGTAAAGTTCTGAAAGACCGACCTTAGACCATACCATGAGTGAGTCTTGTTTCGATTTCAGCAAAGCATCTCTTAAAACAACGGCGAGCATTTGAGCCGAAGCGATGGAGGGGATTTCGTTTAAGGTCGCGAGGATTAAGGGTTCCCAAAAACTTTGAATGCTTTCTAGGCTTTGATTCCAAAGCGTCAACCACTGTTCGCAAGACAGAGAATCAAGGCTGGCAAACTCTTTTTCATTTAATTTTTTGACGCCAGCCATGAGTTTCATCATGGCCCACTTGTCAGACCAAGAAAGCTTTTTGAAGCCGATCAGGCCTCCGAGTAAATGCAGAGGTGCCGGTAGATTGGGGCAGCTTAAAGAAAAATGCCGACCTTGCGGGTCAGCAAAGTTTACTTCCATTTTTTCTTGAAACTCCAACAAGTGGCGCGTGCCGATTTTTTCCAGGAAGGCGAGGGTGTGATGGTAACAGCCCATCATTAAATGTTGGCCATTATCCATCGTATCGCCGGTTTTGGAGTCTTTTACCGAATAAGCACGCCCCCCGAGCAGAGGCCTTTTCTCAAAAACTTCTACATGAAAGCCTTTTTCTGCAAGATAAACGCCTGCGGACAAACCCGCAAAACCTCCTCCAATAATGGCAACAGATTTGGTCATGGCTAAAAGAGGCTGCGCATCCACTCGCGCAAGGCGATGCTGAGTTTTTTACGGGAAGAAAGACTTACTTTTTCTTTGAAAGGCAGGCGGGGGTTTTTCTTAATTTCGATTAAGATTTCTTGATAGACTTTGCCCATGATCCAAGCGGCGAGTAAAGGTTTACGAGGCAATTTTTTCATGAGACGAAAGGCAGAGGCGTAAATGGCTTCGGTAAGAGTAATCTCACTCATGAGCAGAGAATCGGTGCGAACCGACGCGCGGCCTTGTAAAATATCTTCTTCATGCAAACTGAATTTTTCGAGATCGTTTAAAGGAAGATAAATGCGTCCGCACATGGCATCGCTTTTGACATCCCTTAAAATATTGGTGAGTTGAAGGGCTCTGCCTAGCAAGATGGCCGCTTCTTCTGCGTCATCACCTTCCACTTCAAAAATTTTCATGCAAATCAAGCCCACCACAGAAGCCACACCGTAAGTGTATTGGCAAAGTTCATCGAAAGTTTGGTAGCGATTGCGGTAGAGATCTTGCTCAACGCCTTTTAATAACTCGTCGAAGTATTTTTTCGGAATGTTGAATCGGACTTGAGACCAGCCAATTTCTTTCATCACGGGATCGCTGGCTTTGGCTTCGTAAGCTTCATTCAGCTCTTTTTCCCAATGCTTCAATTTCTCTTTGGCTTCTTCAGGTGAACCGGATTCGTCGACGGCGTCATCGACCAGGCGACTAAAGGCGTACACCGCTTGCATCGCTCGCTTTTTATCCGCATTTAAAAAAATAAAAGAGCCCGCGAAATTCGAACCACTTTTTTCAGTGACCTTTCGGGCGTAATCTTGATTTTCAATGCTGAGATCGTTGTTTTGCATTTTTCACATTTGCTTTGGAACTTTAGACCATGGAAGAAGTCCTAAAGCCTGCCAAAGAATTTTCAGTTTATCCATTTTCTTAATCTGTGGACGTTCCAGTCCCTTGCGATGGGGATTAAAACAGGCCCTCTGTAAAATATTCATTCCACCCAGCCAAGTGCATTTTAATTCCAAAGATAGACGACCTTTGACTTTCAGTGGAAGCTCATGTCCTTTTAAGAATAAAGGAAGTGTAAACTGACCAAGCTCTTCAAACAAGTCTTTCCATTGAAAATGGCTGTTTTGAGAGAAAAATTCTTGCAAGCTGAGCTGATTTTTTTCAAAAAGGCTTTGAGGAATGTAAATGCGGTCTTTTTCTCGATCCACCGCAATGTCTTGCCAAAAGTTTGCGAGTTGAAGTCCTGTGCAAATGCCATCGGACATTTCGTCTAAGCGAGGATCGTTATAGCCAAATACTCTCAATACTAATCGACCGACGGGATTCGCGGAATGTTTGCAGTAAAAAAGAACTTCGTCCCAATTTTGCTGGCGGCGTTTAATGACATCCATTTTGAAGGCAGTGAGCAAATCAATGAGTAGCTGAACAGGAATCTTCAATTCCCGAATCGTGTGACCTAAAGCGACGAAAATGGGATGTGTGGCTTTGTCTTCCACGCAGTGCAAAAGCCATTGCTGCCATTGGTCTAATTTTTCTAAGCGTTCTGTTTCTTGATTTTGAATCGCAAGACGCCAGGATTCATCGTTAGGAAAGCTGTTTCGTAAGGGATAGTTCTCGTCGGCGAAATCATCGGCACTGCGCGCAAAGGCATAAATGCTCCACACATGCGGGCGATTTTTTTTGGGTATCAAAAGGGACCCGACCGGAAAATTTTCGTAATGGCTTTTCGCCATTTGTTCGCAGTGAGCGTAGGCTTCATCTAAAGAGGGCTTCGCACTCATTCCACCACCTCTCCTTCGATTCTTCCGGCCGAAATTTTAACGAGATCCCCGGCTTTTGCTTCTTGAGATAAAATACTTAAGGCCAAGTTTGTTTGGAAGAAAGGAGAATAGCAAAGGCTGGAAATTTTTCCCAAGTCTTTATCTTGAAGAGAGACATCGTCGCCTATTTTAGGAATCTCTTGTCCCCTTATTTTGACGCGCACTAATCTTTTATTGACGCGGCCATAATGCTTGATGCGAGAGATGGTTTCTTGTCCGACGTAACAACCTTTGGTGTAGCTAATGTGGGAATCGAGTCCTGCTTCGATGGGAATTGTTTTGTCATCCACGTCTTGCCCATAAAGGGGGAGGCAGGATTCAATTCGTAAGACTTCTAAGGTTTCGGGAGAAATTCCTTGTGAAGCATGGGATGCCATCCAGCTTTCCATTTCGGCGCGAGGACATAAGATGAGAAAAGACGGAAGCCGATATCCTTCACATTGAAAGCTTGGATAAGCGAGTTTCTGATCGGCAAGCCAAGCATGAGCCTGGGCGCCGATTCCTAATATCCATTGATACTCTTCGCTTTTATCTTCGACTTTACTATCACTGAATAAGATGAGGGCTTGAATCGCTTGAAGTAAATTTTTGGCTTCGAGAGGGCTTGTTTTCGCAAAAATAGCGGATTCGACTTGGAATAATTGAAGGGCCGCGATCCATTTGCCTTTAGCATTTAAGAAGCAGGCGCAAAGACTTTGATTGGCAGTCAGGAGGCGAAGGTCATTGCTTAAGATCCCTTGCAGGAACTTGCTGAGATCTTTGCCTTCAAAGCGCAATACGCTGTCGTCGAGGGTAATAAGGCCCATGCCTTTTTCAATGTTTTGGTATTCCTCCATGAAAGTCATCATGAAGAATCTATAATGAGATTAAGAGGCTGAAGTCAAACTAAGCGTTGCGAAGTCTGTGCAAGGGATTGCCAGAAAGCACGGAGTGATTCGCACGCTCTCCAGTGCTGAGAGCATGGCTCGTGGGTCTTGCGAGAGAATAGCCGTCGGCGGGGGTGCCCGTTCCAGCCGCAGGAATTGCGGGAGCTGTAGCTAAGTCAGGTCTTAATAAGGATTTGAATTCGTTTTCACCTGTTCCGGCATTGATGACTTGTCCGGCTCGCCAAATTTTATTTGTAGGATCTGTCATAAAAGAATGTCCCCCTCTTGCTTATCTTCGGCAGGGCAAGGGCCAGAAGTTGTTTAGAATCTGTCAAAAAAGTAAAAAGGGATTTTATTTTTTAGATTCTGTCTCATTCGTCCCAATGATTTCAAGAGAAGTTTGCTGGAGACATTTGTCCGTTTCTTCCGCAAGGGCAATTTCGCCTTCCGCTTTTTCCAAGGAATGTAGGCCTGCTCGAGTGGCGGGGTATTCAGGCACCATGAAACTGCAGCAATCTTGATCGGGTAAAACAGAAATGGGATATGACCCGATCTTTCGAGCCTGGTTAATAATATGCATTTTATCGAAGCTGATAAGCGGACGCAAAATAGGCAAGGATGTCGCTTGGTCGATACAATGCATGTTGTGCAAGGTTTGGCTGGCAACTTGTCCTAAATTATCACCTGTAACAAGCCCTTGGGCTTTACTGCGCTCAGCAAGGATTTGAGCGATTCTCACCATCGTTCTTCGATAAAGCACGACTCTCAAAGGGGCCGGGCTATGCGCAACGATTTGTTTTTGAAAGCTGGCAAAGGGGACTAGATAAAGTTGAGCGCGCCCTTGGTAAGGTTGCAGAAGTTGCACCATCTTTCGGACTTTTTCGATAGAGGCCTGGTTCGTAAAGGGGCTACTGTGAAAGTGCACGAAATCCATTTCACATCCCCGTCGCATCATTTGATAAGCAGCCACTGGGGAGTCGATTCCCCCGGAGATGAGAGTCATCAGTTTGCCGGAGACTGGGATGGGCAGTCCTCTGGGGCCTTCAAACCTCTGGTAAGAATAATAGATGGAATCTTCCATGACTTCGATTTCGACCCAGCATTCGGGTTGTTTTAGATTTACCTTTGCTTGAGTTTTTTCGACGATGAAAGAGCCGATTTGTATTTTGATAGCCTGGGAGTCGAGTGGGAATGTCTTATTCGGTCTTTTGACTTCTACCCCAAAAGTTTGAAAAGACTGATTTGCCAAAGTGATATGGAGAGAGTTTTTTAAATCTTCGATATTCAATTCACAACGATAAGCTGGAGAAAAACTGGTAATGCCGAAAACTTTAGTGATGTTGTTTTGAATTGCAGGCCATTCTGGGTTTTCTTTGAATAGTAAAATAAAGCGGCCGCGCGGCTTTTTGATTTCATAAAGCCCCAGAGGATTCAAAAGACGGCGGAGATTATTCATGGCCAAGACTTCAAAGTCCGTGCGGTTTCGGCCTTTCAGGGCAATTTCGTCATAACGGATGATACAATGTCGTAGAGAGGGAGCTGTCATAAGAGGGCTGCTAAAATCTTTCTATCCGCGGCGGGGATACCGAGTTCGTCGAGTTGGCTTAAAGAATGCCACTCATATCGTTCGCCTTCTTGAAAAGGGAGATTATGTTTAGAGCCTTCTATTAAGAAAGGCTGGATTTGAATTTTATGATGGGTGACTTGATGCTGGATGTTCTTCAGAGCATTTACTTTGTCTGAGCGGATACCTAAGTTTCGTAAATGTTCCATGAGGCTGTTCGAGTCCTCTCCATTTTGAACCCATAAGCTGGGGAGTTGCCAAAGATGCTTCATCCAACGATGTTTCGAAGAAATGCAGAGTAATACTTCATTGTCGGATCGAACCACGGCTGCATGGCGATGTAATTTTTGTACTTCAGTTGCTTTTTTCTTTTCTGGGTAACTTTCCGGACCCAACGATCGACCTTCGCAGTTATTTTGCAGAGGACAAATCAAACAAGTGGGGTTTTGCGGCGTGCAAACGGTGGCACCCAATTCCATGAGTGCTTGGTTAAAGTCTCCATAAGAAGAAATCTTTGGGGAGCCAATTATTTCTTCCGCCAAAGCCCAGATCTTTTTTTGAAAAGCAGTCTCCGAAGGAGAACCCTTCATTGCAAATAGTCTGGAGTAAACTCGAATGACGTTACCGTCGACTAAAGGCAGGGCTAACTCAAAGGCAATGCTTCCGATGGCACCCAGGGTATAGCGACCGATACCAGGTAAGGCTAAAATTTCTTGGGGAACTTTGGGAAACTTGCCTTGATGGTTTTCTACAATATTTTGTGCTGCGCGTTGGATGTTTCGAGCGCGACTGTAATATCCAAGTCCAGACCACTGGGCTAAAACATCTTCTAAAGGAGCTAGAGCAAGGCTTTCAATCGTCGGAAATTTAGATAAAAAACGATGATAATAATCGATGACAGTCACAACCTGCGTTTGCTGCAACATAATTTCGGAAATCCAAATGTGATAAGGATCCCGTGTTCTGCGCCAAGGAAGATCCCTCTTGTGTTTGCTATACCACGAGAGTAAGGCAGAGATGAATTTCGAATAATGATCCATGGTGTGCAACATATGAAAAATATTCTCGTACTTCAACACGAAGCTCATGAAGGCATTGGCGCTTGGGAGCCTCTTTTTAAAGCGCAAGGTAGAAGAGTCGTCACTCGTAAATTATTTGAAGGCGAGAAAGTACCTTTACAAGAAGAGCTTTGCGAATGGAATGGAATTGTCATCATGGGGGGCTCCATGAGTGCGAATGATGGCGATAAGTTGGATTTTATCCGCGATGAAATTAGCATGGTGCCGCAAGCGATTGAGCTCAAAATTCCTCTTTTGGGAGTTTGTCTAGGGTCTCAAATTATTGCCAAAGCATTGAAATCAAAAATTACCAAACTTCCCCAAAAAGAAATTGGCTGGTATCCCATGCATTTGGGGCTTTCTTCTAGCAAGGATAACCTTTTGGGTGGTTTAAGTGGTCCCTTGATGATGTTTCAATGGCATGGAGAAACTTTTGAATTGCCGAGTGGCTCAGTCCATTTAGCAAAATCAGAATTATGTCCCAACCAAGCCTTTAAATACACAGACCGTGTCTATGGATTGCAATTCCACTGCGAACTTACCGATTCCATGATTCGAGATTGGATAGAAAGAGGACGCGAAGAAATTCTCCAAGCAGGTTTGTCGCCAGAACTTATTTTAGAAAAAACACCTAAATTTTTACCGACTTTACGCCATTGGGCGACTCAAATTGCCAATAAGTGGGTAGCCTTGCGTTAATTATTGGGGGAAATCGGAGATGATCGGATATTTCACACCCGAGCTCACTTGATAATGCCACCATTCAGTAGGCACAGGTTTTAAACCCACTTGAGCCATCAGCTGAATGAGCAAATCGCGATTCTCACATTTTATTTTATCGATTCCAGAACAACTTGCCTGCGGAGCCGCTTTGGGCGAGAAATCATCAAAAGGCGTGGTCATTTCGAGATGTGTTCCATCTTCTTTCGCCAGAGTCACATCGATTGCAATACCTCGGTTATGATTCGAACCGGATTTTGGATTGGCGACATAACGACTGTCAGGCACTAGTTTCCACATCGCTTGTTGAACGCTTAAAGGTCGCCAACAATCCCAAAACACCAACTTCAACTTTTTTTCGATTAAAAGCTTTTCGAGTTTTTGCAATGCGGAATACATGTCTTTTTGGACATAACAAGCATTCAAACCAAAATCCTTATAGACATTTTTCTTCAGGAAGTTTTGCTCGGTGTTGTAGCGCAGATCATTGACGAATGCGGGCCCACTGACTTTTATCAAAGCCTCTGCGGCCTGAGCTGAAACAGCTGCCACTGCAATCAAAATAGAAAAAGACGCTTGGAGGATGAAAGAAGTTTTTTTCATCAATTAATTGGCCGGTTTCATTTTGGTAATGGCTTTTGCTGCTTCCATGATTTCTATAGGAACTGCCAATACCACCGTGTTGGAGGCCGTAGGTCCAAGACCATCAATGGTTTGCAAGGTGCGTAGTTGCATCGCTCCAGGGCTGGTCGCCATGGTAGTTGCGGCTGCGGCGAGATTTAAAGCCGCCTCTTTGTCACCTTCCGCTTTAATGATGGTGGCTCTTTTTTCGCGTTCGGCAGAAGCTTGGCGACTCATCATCTTTTTCAATTCTTCGGGCAT
This sequence comes from uncultured Pseudomonadota bacterium, assembly GCA_964556135.1. GTDB lineage: Bacteria > UBA10199 > UBA10199 > JADFYH01 > JADFYH01 > CAYPXN01. The sequence goes on along the minus strand of CAZKUY010000002.1, from coordinate 5,370 downwards.
GTCGATGTCTTGAATTTTGATATTGCTGACTGCTAAACCCCAAGTTGCGCTTTCCTTTTCAACAGCTTCTTCAATTTCTTTTCCGATTTTATCACGTTCGGCCAAAAGTTGATCGAGGGTCATGCCGCCCACTACGTCTCGTAAAGTCGCTTGCGCATATTGATTCATCGCATAAGAAAAATTTTGTACCTTGACGATCGCTTCAGCAGGATCCACCACTCGAAAATAAACAACCCCATTGATAGAAACCGGCACGTTGTCTTTGGTGATGACTTGTTGCTTGGGAATATCCATCGTGAGAATGCGGTTATCGACAAAAATGGCGCGGTCTAAAATCGGCACAACGAGTCTTACGCCCGCACCTTTTACGGCGATTAATTTACCGAGGCGCAAAATGACAATTTGCTCCCATTGATCGACAATTTTAATGGCTACCGAAATTAACAAGGCGAAGAAGAAGGCGCCAAAGCCGGCTAAAATTCCTAAGGCTGGATGGACAAAAGCATAAGTGAAAAATGCGACCACTTCACCGATGGCGAGCAGGATGAGGAAAAATAAAAAATTAACGGCCTTCATGAGAACTCCTTCATTTTGGTTTTCTTCTTTCCATCGTCACAAAGCGATAAGAAAGATTTTCTTTAGGTGAAACGAGTATGCGGCTTTCTGAAGTAATTTGGAAATCTTTTTCGAAAGGAAAGTTAGGAAAATATGCATCCCCATCAAATTTTTCTTCAATAAAAGTGAAGAGCAATCGATCGACGAGGGGATAAGCCTGAGTATAAATTTCCGCGCCACCTATAATGAAGGCCTCGTTTTCATGCTGACAAAGGGTGAGGGCTTCTTGGAGAGAATTAACAACGCTCACCCCTTCATTTTTCCAAGAAAGATTGCGAGTGATGACAATGTTGTTTCGTCCCGGTAGTGCTTTGCCAATCGAATCAAAGGTTTTTCGCCCCATAATAATCGCATGACCCATCGTGCTTTCTTTGAAATGCGCCATGTCTTCGGGCAAACGCCAGGGGATGGTTCCCTGATTTCCAATCACACGATTTTTGCTCATGGCGGCAATTAAAGAAAGAATCATAAGAAATTTCTAAACGGCAATGGGTGCAGCAATGGCCGGATGAGGGTCATAGCCTTCCAATGTAAAATCTTCATAAGTGAATTCAAATATAGACTGAACCTTTGGATTTATTTTCATAACAGGCAAAGCTTTAGGTTCGCGCGAAAGCTGCAATTTTGCCTGTTCGATATGATTTAAATATAAGTGAGCATCCCCTAAGGTATGGATGAATAATCCGGGTTTCAGCTGCGTCACTTGGGCAACCATCAAGGTGAGCAGAGCGTAGCTTGCAATGTTGAAAGGAACTCCCAAAAAAACATCTGCGCTACGCTGATAAAGTTGGCAGGAGAGCCTTCCATCGGCATGCACATAAAATTGAAAGAGGGCATGACAAGGCGGAAGCGCCATCTTTTCGATATCTGCTACATTCCAAGCGCTGACAATATGGCGACGAGAAGCTGGGTTGTTTTTGATTTGATCAATGAGTTGAGAAATTTGATCGATTTCTTTATTTTCCGAGGCCCAATGTCTCCATTGATGCCCGTAAACCGGACCCAAATTTCCCTTTTCATCTGCCCATTCATCCCAAATACTGACTTTGTTTTCCTTCAAATAAGCAGTGTTCGTATCGCCTTTTAAAAACCAAAGCAGTTCATGAATGATGGAGCGTAAATGGCATTTTTTCGTAGTGACCAGTGGAAAACCTTGCGACAGGTCAAAGCGCATTTGATAGCCGAACACGCTTAAAGTGCCAGTGCCAGTACGGTCTTCGCGTTTTTCTCCCGTTTCTAAAATAGATTTTAAAAGGTCGAGATAAGATTTCATAAATTAGATTCAGTCAGAGATTCATCAGAAAATCAAGTTGTCTCATAAATTATAAGACATAAAAAAACCCCCATGAGTATGCGCTCAAGGGGGCTATAATTTTCTGATTTATATTTACTTACCTAAGAGGACAGAAATCTTCTTAGCTTCCGTAGAAACATCGGGATTACTGCTCTTTGCCAAAGCGGCTAATTGGCTTTTTAAGCTAGTATCTTGAGACGTATTTCCGCCGAAAGTAATAATGCCCTTTACGACGTTAATCATTTGTTCAGGTTGTAGATCGGTTTTATTCAAATAAGCGACTGGAGGCGTATCGTAACATTGAATGTCGAGATGATTTTCAGTGTTCACCAACATGGCCGCACCTTGTTTTTGGCCTGGGATTTCTTTGGACCATTGATTGAATTCGATCACTCCACCTTTTTTCAAATTCTTTGCAATGGAACCACTTAAGGTTGCATTGACGGTGATGCCATTTTTGTAATGTTCTAATTTGACGTGATGTTGAGGGTTGTTGACGACTTCAATGGGGAGAATGAGAATTTCATATTCTTTTCCATCAGGCATCTTTTTGTAATCGAGCACCACACCGCGTAAGAAAAAATCAGCACGAGTGTAAGTCCATGCAGTCGGATAGTCTGAGGACCAGCCCAACATTTTCTTTTGACGAGGAGCCACGCCCCAAATACTTCCGGATTCTTCTTTAGCTTTTTTTGTTTTCTTTTTCGCCGCCAATGCATCGCTTGATGAAAAGGTGAAAATGAGAGAGAGGGAGGCAGCAACGAGAAGCCCCTTTGATAATTTGCGTAACATGAAAACCTCCTAATGCAGATTAATGATGATTCTTCGGATGCATAACACATCGCAAAGACAAGCATCAAGAGAAGATGCCGCACTTTTAGTATGTGCCAAGATTTTTAATTCTTCAAGGGCCTTAACACAAAAAAAGGAAAGCTTTGTGAAGAATTTGCGTCAATTATTAACTGAAGTAAGGATTATCGCCGGCATTATGGTCCGTCATATCGACGATACCTTGAATCTCAGGCACTTCTTCTTTGATGCGTAGCTCAATGCCATGCTTGAGCGTGGCTTGTGAGCTTGCACAACCTTGGCATCCTCCGCCCAATTTGAGATGGACCATATTGTCTTTGATCGCGATGAATTCTGCGTTTCCGCCATGACCCGCTAAAGCCGGGTTAATTTCTTTATTCAATAATTCGATGATTTTTTGAGCGCGAGGATCACTTAAGTCGGGTTTTACCGGTAAAGATGTGACGGTGGCTGTTTTCTTCTCTTCCTCTTGGATTTTAAAACCACTACTCCAAGCGGTATCCATGAAATCTAAAGTTGCTTCTTGAAGTTTATGAGCGGTTTGTTGGTCGATGAGGATTTTATAGCCTTCATATTCAATGGTAGTGTCGTCTGCCGTAGCGCTGTCTGTTTTTTCTAAAGCAAAGTGATATCCAGCAGAACCCTGAGGACGTACTCTCAAGCCCCATTCGGCAAGATTTCGGTCATGAAGAAAAAATTGTAATTTGGTTTTGGCTTTATCGCTAAGTTTAAGCATTTTCGGGCTCCCGTTAGTGTGAGGATCTTGAGCTATAAGCTTTTTAAGCAAAACGCAAGCGTTCCACCACTTCATTGTTTTCGATATGTTTATCCATGATTTCTCGAGCATCTTCTATGCTGCTGACTTGATACCAAATGGCCTCCGGGTAAACGACGACGCTAGGACCTTTCGCACAGGCATCCAGACAACCTGAGGGGTTGGCTCGAACTTTGCCTTTGAGTCCACGCTTTTTTACTTCTTCTTTAAAAAAAGCAGCGATTTTTTCGGAATCCTTTAATTTGCAGCAACCGGTGGGATCTTCAGCGCTTCGTTCTTTGGTGCAAATGAAAATGTGTTTTTCAAAGGGAGGCATGCCTTCACTTAACTACTAAAAAGCTAAACTTCAAGACCTCAATTAAAGACGGTGATTGAGATAAATATCGGCAGGTTCCAAAGTGGGGGATTCGTCATGACCTTGACCCTCCTGTTGAGAGCCTTGTCCACCTTGATCTTGGGCGTTGCCTTCCGAGGAAGAGCCTTCTCCAAAACCTTCTTGTTCCCAGCTTCCTGCTCCACTGTTTGAAATAGGATTGACCCGGAAAGAAGGGCCATAGGTTTGAGGTAAGACATAAGTGGCAGCAGCTTGGGCATTAGCATTGACTAAGGCTTGTTGAACTCCGCCTTGAAGACTGATGCATCCCATTAAAAAAGGTGAAGGGAGAGTGTCCAAAATTTGTTGGCTCACGAAGCGAGGAAAACCTAAGTGTCTTAATGCGGGTAAAGTGCTGTCCCCCTGCCATTGGCTAGGAGCAAAATCAAATAAAGCAATATTTTCTGAAGCGTGATCGGGGATGAGAGGGTTGGCATTGATCGCGCTATCATTTGTCGCTCCCGGTAAGCTTTCAAAAGCATTTTCATTCGTCATTGCCGAACGAGCGGTGAAGCTTTGACCACCCGAAGATAAATCATCATGAGCGTAAGCTTGGTAAGTATTCACAAGGAGTTGTTGAACGGGAGCTAACAATCTGGCGGCAACGAGAGGAAGAGTGAAAACTGCAGTTCCTGGTAGGGCAGCGCTTCCTATAAAAATCTCTGCACTGTGAGCGCTGGCCCAATGAAAGACTTGATTGGCAGCTTGAGGTAGAGCAGCGACTAGAGACCTGAAACTTAATCTTTCAGCGCTTTGATTCGCAGAAGCGAATGGCGCAATCGCTAATGGATGAGATCCAGGGATGTTTTCTCCACCGCTTGAAAGAATGACTCTTCCAGCTTGCGCCGCATGAGTTAAAGCGAGTTGGATTTGAGTTCGTGTTTCTGGATGAGCATTATTCGCTGAGAAAGCTAAAATTTCACGTGAATCAGAATGCGTTGAGTGAGCGAGCGCGACAATAAGATTCCTACGAACTCCGCTATCCGCATTGGCTGCAGGATCTTGATGTAAATAATAATTCAGAGAATAACGTAAGGCTTGGGCATAGAGTGCGCGGTTGGGTCCCACATCCGTTTCTAAAGCGACGGAGTGAAGGATCGCGTCGAGCGCGGGGTCACTTAAACTTTGATTGATTAAGATTTGAAAAGCTTCGTCGTGGATATCGGGTAAACGTCCGCTGTGTAAAATTTCAGCGAGTTCGTATAAATGAGAATCTACTGGAGTTCCTTGAGCTTCTTGCTGATTAATCCAAAATTGCAGGGCATCGCCTAATGCGATCGTTGTTCTTTGTTGACGAGATAGAACTGGATTTGCATGAAAAACATGAGTGGGTTGGCGACTCACTTCGACAGGGCGCGCGTATGAAATGCCCTTCGATTCATCGCTGATGCCTTCCACTTCTGATGCGAGTGCTGAGGGCTGAACTTGCTGCACTGCAGCAGGCGCGTAAGAAGCTAAAACCTCTTCTGAACTACCATCGGGAAGACAAATTCCTCGAGCGGC
>CAZKUY010000001.1:114487-322576 GCA_964556135.1 uncultured Pseudomonadota bacterium | reverse complement strand
GAGAAACAGCAGAAAAGCAAAATAGATATGGTTGGTCTTTTTCTGAAGATTCACGAAGGCTCCTGTTTGAATTTTTATGGTTTAAAATTTCAAACAGAATCACCCAAAGAGGGGAATTGCTCAACAGACACAAGCAGACATGAGCAGACTTGAACGGACATCACAGATCATTTTTTTCTACGTAACATTTTTTGCGATCTTTTCTTCATCCATTCCACCAAATCTGATTCCAAGACCATGATGTTTTTCTCGAACCGAAAAACAGGCATTGTCTTCCAATGCCTTTCAACCGTTTTGATAGAAACCCCCAAAAACGAAGCAATCTCCTTACAACCGGAAAGAACGCCTGAGCTTTGTTGATCCATAGAGTTTACCTTTTGTGTTTATAAGCTGTTGATTTGTTTAGGATAACAAAGATAGAGACAGGACGATGAATCACGCCTTGGTTTAAGTTCGTCCATTGCACTTTTGGGGACGTTTTTCATAACCCCTTGATTTTTCAAGGGGTTATTTTTTTACCTCAACGAGAGTCGAACCTTTTCATGTTGAGAAAATGATAGGGAATCTTATGACTAAAACGACCGATGCTTTAGAAATTTTGAAACGTCGTCACGAGAAAGATCCTGAGTTGCAGCAGTATTATGAAGAAGAAAAAATTAAGGATCAAATTTCCCAGCTGTTTCGACAGTTAAGAGATAAAATGAATTTGTCCCAAAAAGACCTCGCAGAGCTTCTGCAAGTTTCATTAACGGCTGTTGAAAGACTTGAAGATGCGGATTATTAATTGTGTATGAAAATCTCTAAAAAGAAAAAATTAGAATCAAAAGGCTGGAAAGTTGGAACTGCTCATGAGTTTTTAGGTTTAACTAAAAAAGAATCTAATAAGATTGAACAACATCCCATCAGATACAAAATGAATGTGACCCGGCTCCGCCCAACCCCAGAAAAGGAGCCAGGTTCTCCAAAGTACGATGATTTAAATCGAGCTTGTAATTGCCTTCGATGGCTTCCGAGATTTTAAGTAGATCTTCCGAATTTAAATTTTTTCCGTAAGAACTTAAGAGAAGTTGGAGCCATTCAGTGAGAAAGGCCCTGTTTTCAGGACTGTCAGGAAGTCTTAAAGGATTGAATCCGCTCGAATGAGAAAGGCCCAAAGTAGAATGAGAACCACCCATGGCTCGGATAAAGATTTCTCCGCCTCGGGGGTGGGATGGGTAAAAAACAAAGAGAGGCTCTGATGGCTGAATTGCTTGCCCTTCCAAATTCCGAAGAAAGAGTTATTCTTTCCACGGATATTCTCTGAAGGAAGCTCAAGTTATTCCGCAAAAATCTGAACCACATTATATTTATGAGAGTTGATGACGGGTTCTATTTTTACACATCTACTCGTTCAAAACTTTTCGCCCGTTTTCGGTCAGTCGGTATTTTTGCTTACTGCTGGTGGGTTTGTCCGGAATAGTTGCTTCGATCAAGCCTCGCTCCAAAGCTGGCCTCAGATAATTGGCACGAAACGTTGGACGATGTTTCAAATGCAAAGCTTCCTTTAAGGCATCTGGAGATAATGGCCCATGAGCCAGTGCCGTCAGAAGACGTTCAACTGGGTCGGTCGACTGGGTCGGTACTGGGTCGGTCGACTGGGTCGATGATTCTGCCTGAGCTTGAGATCCGAGAACATTCACCTGAAAAGTCACAACGGCAGCACCCGTGATCTCCTCAAATTTTGGTGGCTTAATCCCAGCTTCTTTACACATATCAATTACACGGTTTGTGCCACGTCCCCATTTTTCGATGAGTCCAGCGCGGTTGAATGTTTCTGCAATGAGCGGATTGCGCTGGATGGACGTATGAGTCTTGGAAAGTTTTTCGGGTGTAATACCGTTCGGAAAAGTTCCGGCACTCCAAACTTCAACACGGTCATCGAAAATGGCGAGAGAAATCGCTCCACCGGCAATGGAGTAATCTCGATGAATCAATGCATTGACCAGAATTTCACGCATGGCATCGGGAGGAATGAGTGGTGTTTCTAAGCGGTGCAGCTGCGTTGGCACAATCTTGGCCGGAAGCGGAAAATGCCGTTGGCAAAACAACTCGGATTCTTCTAAAAGTTTGAACGCTGGCCCACGAATAATTCGTTGATCCAAAAATTCAGTTTTATCGGTCCCACGAAATCTGGCCATCCTTAGTTCGCACTGAGGATAGTTTGGTAAAAATTTGTTTCCAAATAAGACAACAGCCGCTTGAGTGATTTGATCATTCTCGATCAAGCCTAAACGATTGAGGATATCCATCACATTGCGCCCAATAGGGCCGCTGAATCGTCGAACAGATTCGGCAATGCGGATAATTCGAAACACTTCTTCACGATCGATATTCTTGATCGTGATTCCATGTGCCGGAAGATTCTCCCATCGTTTTTTCAGATGAAGCCGTTCGAGTAAAATTTTTTCGTATCTGTCCTTGGACATTTTGCGCGTGCTACTGCTGACGCGCTCATAGGCACGACCATCATAGGTAAAAGGAATGGAATCCGAATTGCCTGCCACTTGCAGGATGATCGCTTCTTTCCCTTTGCCAACGGAAACACGGTGGGGGTGAAGGGTCACTGGCGGCTCGAAACGGTCAAGAGCCTGGGTAATTTCACGTAAAGTTTTGTCAGAGACTTGCTGTCCTTCGATTGTTCCTTTTGGTCCCACTCCAAAAATTACCACGCCGCCTGAACCATTCAAAAAGGCGCAAAGGGTCTGCAGGGCTTCCTTGAGTTCACCGGTCGACCGCTTGAACTCCAGATTTGGCCCTTCATCTTTCTTGATGAATTTTTCTAGCCCTTTCATTGTTTTTGGTACGCTGGGGACCATCTTTTTTAATCCTCTCACTTTCTTTTGGTCATTTTATAAGAGTTTAAAATTTAAATCACACCTTCCTGTAGAACATCAAGAATTCAATAGAAGTGAAGAATAATTACTTTTTTCTTCGTAACATTTTTTGCGATCTTTTCTTCATCCATTCCACCGAATCTGATTCCAAGACCATGATGTTTTTCTCGAACCGAAAAACAGGCATTGTCTTCCAATGCCTTTCAACCGTTTTGATAGAAACCCCCAAAAACGAAGCAATCTCCTTACAACCGGAAAGAACGCCTGAGCTTTGTTGATCCATAGAGTTTACCTTTTGTGTTTATAAGCTGTTGATTTGTTTAGGATAACAAAGATAGAGACAGGACGATGAATCACGCCTTGGCTTAAGTTCGTCCATTGAACTTTTGGGGACGTTTTTCATAACCCCTTGATTCTTCATGGGGTTATTTTTTTATCTCAACGGGATTCGAACCCTTCCCATATTAAGAAAATAGAAAGATTTGAGAATATGTTGTTTTGATTTCAGACGATGATGAATCTTTTTTCGTCTTTGTTGTCCTGACGTTAGTTTTCATATCACTTCGTAAAATTCTCCACACAGCTTGTGGAGTTTTTCGAACTTAAACAAAAATTATTTTAAGCGAGTTCTCATTGAGTCCATCAGCACAAAGAGTTGCTCGGCTCCAATCAACGAATCGATAACGCTCTTTAAGCTGGCTTGTCTGATCAGAATCTTTGCACAGGTCTATAATGGTCAATGGGGTCTTCTTTGGGCCATTTTCAAAGGGAGGGGTCTCCCAATAATTCCTCTGGTAGTTGGTTGCCAGGGTATAGAGAGCCTGGCGAGCATATTCATCATGTTTAGGGAGTGAATAACCAATAATGGAAAGCCCAAAATTCAATGCTCCGGCTTGTCCAAGGCCGTTCCAAAAATCCTTCAATTTATCGGCGTAAAGAATTTTTACAGATGAAGGAGTCAGTATCCAGGGCGGTGATGAAAATAAATCTTTTCTATAGAGTTGCTTGATATCATGAGCACGATACATTTCACCCAAAGGATCATCTGCATGCCTCGGTCCATCCAATATTTTAGAAATTGTTATCGGGTTACGTGAACAAAAAATAGGATGGCTGGGACCTGTCGGTAGGCCATGACTTCTATGGTTGGCTTCCATCTCTCCATATTGCTTTCGATCAAACCAATTAATTGATCCGTGCATTTTTAATAATATCACCTCTGCCTTTGAATTATCGACAAAACCCATTCCGGGGGTGACTGATGTATACCGACTCGGGAAAAGACGATAAGGTTTTTTGACAACATCAAGCGCATCTTCCAACAAGGTATCATAGTTAAAGGTGAGAACGTAGTCATCTGGCTGAAGCTGCCTGGCAAAGTCTAGGTACAGGTCGGGGATTTTGCTGGGAATAGGAGTAGCTTCTGCCAGGATTTCTCCAATAAGTGTTTTGACAATAACTGTTCCTTCATTTCCATCTACGCTCCACGTATCTGATCCGCGTAATCCCAGAAAATGTTCAATGTCCAAGACCCGCATAAAATCTTCAAAGTCCACCTTGCCAACTGACACATCTTCTCCTTCGCATTCTCGTTTGTATTGGAGATAATCTTTTAGGTCCTGATGGAACTTTGAATCCGTTCCATACTTGGATGTTGCCCGCTCATGAATCTGTGGCCAAAGTTCTGATGCCAGAGGCAGACCCGCCGCCCTGGAAAAGCCAGCACCAAGAATAAAAATTCGGTATTTTTTATTTTCCATTGAATGGGTATATCTAACTGATCGATTTGTTGAAATAATATTCTGAATGCCATACGTCCAATTTGGATATGAGATTGGAGACGCAGTGCGCCTCATTTTCTTCTAAATTTGGGTAGCAACAAACTCAAAACGCCATATTCGATCTGGCGGATTGTACCGTGAAGAATGGAATTAAGATTCTGAATGCACTACATTCAGTTCCTGATGTTGGATTTGAAATGCATATGTCATTTGAAAAAGATGAGGCAGAATATATTGAGTATCTTCAGTCTTTGATCCATGAGCTTGAAAGTGCTGTTCATCAGTTTATAAACAAGATTGGTCCTCCCATATTTATCAATCAGGTTGGTAAAGAATTTATTCGTGCCTGACACGTGTCGGACACCAGTTTACATCTGAGTGGACCATGTCAGATTCGGATGAAAGGGTTTTTGGGTCTTTTCCAATAGGTCGCCCGAGAGGCGACCTATTGGAGGAGCACGATCCGCATAGTCGAGGTAAAAAGTTATGGGACATCAAGGCTTCAAAGCTTTTATGGCTTAATAAATCAGCGACACCCTTTCTTTTCTTTGAAAGCAGTTTTGTAATTCTTTTTAATCCATTCCACTAGATCCGCCTCTAAAATTACTTTCGTTTGACCAAATTGGGAAAGAGGAATGGACTTGCTATACCTCCGAAGAGTCCTCAACGAAACACCCAGGAAAGTGGAAATCTCTTTGTAACCTGAAAGGGCTTTGTCGGATGCCTCCGGCATGAAGTGAAGATTTACACCAATAGTCGAAAAAAACTACCCGCAGCGATGAGTCGACAGAATGAAAAAGAAAGTGCTTTAAACTTAATTAAAGTCCGTGAATCTGAATTGCTTCCGCAATAAAACTGCACCAATCTTTCACAATTAAGCTCCCAGCGTTCTGTTTGAATTTTTCGGCGGCCTGAGGACAAGCAGTAATTAAAACGGCCTTCTTTTCTCTCAAATTCCCCAAAGTCAATTGAGCTAAAGCATTGGAACTTTGAGGATCAATGAGCGAATATCCCCCACCCGCACCCGAGCATAAACTTTCTTGGCGAGAACAACGCAGCTCTAAAGGAGAAAAACCAAGCACTTTTGTGAGAAGATCTCGAGGTACGTCATATTGGCCCAAGTGGCGTCCCAGATAACAGGCATCGTGATAATAGTATTCCTGGGTTTTATCCCCACACTTCAAGTTTAGTTTTGAAAGATAGGGGGCTAAAAATTCAGGTAACGTTAAAATTTTAGTTTTTAGCTGAAAGCCGTACTTCGGATAGAGTTCACGAAAAGCCCAAGCACATTCGGGCGAACCTACAACCAGTGTTTTGACCTGCTTCAATTGCTTGAATTGAAGTCTCGCATTTTTTTTAAACTCTTCCTCGTGCCCAAGCACTTGAAGCGATTGTCCACAACACTGAAGTGCTTCAGAATAAATCCCGATATCAGGAATTTTTAATTTTTGAAAAAGCTCCCAATACAAGGAAAGAGATTGGGGTTGCAGAGCCAAGCTATGACAACTTGCAAAAAATAAAGTAGAGTTCGTTCCGGATTTTGCGATCGAGGGAATTAAAGTTTTTATTTTTTGCTGAAGATTTTCAGCATAGGGATTGGAATGAAGTCGGAATTTTTCTGCAAAATGAAGTGCCACTTCGGGGGCCAGTCCTTCACGGACTGCTCGGGCTCGAAGGGCGAGCAAAGATTCTGAATCGGAGAGCTGGTGATCGCAGGCACTTTGGGAGCGGCCGCACGTCAAACACTCGTAGGCTAAGGCCGCGGCCTCTCGACTCAGAGGCATTTGCCCAGCATCCACCATTCTAGCCACCTGCTGTTTCCCCCAAGGGCTTAAAGTTTCACTGCGCTTGAGGTCGGCGATCGGACAGGCGAAATGACACATTTTCGGGCAAAAAGTGCAATAGTCTTCATTTTTTCTTATCTCTTTGGGTTGCATAATTTGTTCATCCATTCCTGTTTAAGTTTTTCAAGTCCAGGGCTAGTGCTGTGTAGAGGAAGGTTCCTCCAGGCTGGAAAAGGCGTTTTCTTTCGAAGCAACTCTTGAATTTCCTGGGAATGTTTTTCTTCATCAAAAAAACGATAGCGATAAAGTTTTCCTAGAAAACGATTCAGTTCGGAAGTTTCAGCGTCGATGAAAGAAGGAGAGCCTCTCCACTCTAAGGCTAAAGCCAAAGAGCCCGGCTCTAATCCTTCCTGAAGAAAATCAGGCAAGGACTCTTTCGCAAAACGCCCGAAGCAAAAAGGATGGATTTCACGGGCGTACAACTTTCTTTCCAAGACAAATCCGCTTTCTAAATCAGGAAGATCAATGACGCTATGTCGAACATAAGAATAGAAAGGAAAAATACGAAGACATATGCGGGCGATGTGACCCAGCTTGTCTTCGGCACCGATGAGAAGATTTTTGAAACTAGGTCCCGTGGCTTGTTTGGGGACAGGATAAGTTTCGTAGAGGATCTCTCTTCCATCCAGAAAGCAAAGCGCCACGCAAAGGTCCTGAATTTGGCCGTAGATCAGGTGATAGAGGTTGGGGATTTTCTTCGAAAGAATCTCGCGCAGGCTCTGAGCCTGAAACTCAGGGGAGTAATATCCTGAGCTGTAGCCTTGGTGTTGCAAGTGCGCTTCTAGTTCTTCCGCACTCACGGTGGCGTCTACCCAAACCTGATGAGAAAGTGAATCGATTTTGATCATAAGGGCAGCCCCAACTTGCCTGGGTTTAAGAGGTTCTTCGGGTCAAAAAAGGCTTTGGAAGCTCTCAGGTAATTCATCAGAGTTCCCATTTCTTGAACAAAGCCTTCGGCTTTCAGCATCCCCACGCCGTGATGATGACTCACCGTTGCCCCACACTGATGGCAAGTTTTCAGAGCTTGAGCCCACACTTGATGATGAAGAGCCAGCGAGGCATTCATGTCTTCGGCCCGGCCGGCAAAAGTGAAATAAATACAGGCCCCGTCCGAGTAAAAATGAGAAAGGTGGGCCATAACCAAGGCGTAGGGAGCGAGCGCCTTTCTCATTTCATGGTAGAGGGTTTCGATCTTAGACCAAGGCGCCGCCACTTCGAAAGTGTCCGCAAAACAGCCCTGGTAAATGAGTGGGGACATTTTGTAAGAAACACTGTAACGTTTTTTCAACCAACGCCAGCCGGGCTCTTCCCCTAAATCTTTTCCTCCTCCCTTGAGGCAAATTTTTTTTACTTCTTCGTTTTCCAGCTCGACTCTCCACGACGCCCCTTCGAATCCTAAAATCAACAGAACTCGGTGCAGGCTCCAGTCGAGGATTCGGTTCAGGGCCTGAGGATAAGAAAATAAAGTTTGGTGAGTTTTCTTTTTGATTAATTCCAGAACGGGGTGAAGAGAAGAGGCTTGAGATTTTGTATTTTTTCCTTTCCCCTTCTTGAAGAAAATCCAGGAGTCTAAAGGGTCATACAAACGGACCACCGCAGGCCTGAAGCCCGCCTGCATGAAGTGACGGACCGCCGCCATTCCTTCGTAGATGTTAGAAAAAGAAAAGGCCCGAAAAGCTTGAGCTTCCGGCTTAGGGGCAATCCTTAACGTCGCTTCTGTCATCAATCCTAGCATACCTTCCGACCCCAAAAATAATTCTTTTAAATCTAAAGGTTGATCATTTCCGATTTGAAAAATCTGACCATCGGCCAGACACAGTTCCAGAGCTTCCACGCGGTCTTCGATCTTTCCATACTTGGTGGAGAGCTGACCAGCAGAGCGACAAGCAAGATAACCTCCTAAAGTAGAGCCATAAATGGAGGAAGGAAAATGTCCGAGAGTGAAGCCTCGATCTTGAAGTTCCCTTTCTAAAATTTCGCCAAGAATCCCCGTTTGAACTCTGGCTTCTAAGTTTTCAGGATCGATGGAAATGATTTTTTGAAATCGTTTCAAGTCGATGCAAACGCCTTCTTTTAAAAAGAGAGTCCCTCCGCAAACTCCAGAACCAGCTCCAAAGGGAATAGAAGAAATCTCTGCTTCGTTTAAGACTTTTAAAATTTGAGAAAGCTGTTCGGTATTTTCGGGCCAGAGGATCAGCGTCGGTTTTTTTTCGACCACGAAATCTCGCATCTTGATTAGTGAAGAGATGTTACAATCTCGGGCATAAGAAAGACGGTCCAATTCGCGATCGGAAATTTGATGAGGCTGAAGAAATTGGAGAAGTTTGGGTTTGAGCCCTAGCATTGAACTCCCGAGTTTTTTCGATCGTAATAATACCAGTTTAAAATGAGACAAAGCAGATAATAGATCACAAATCCATAAAGTGCATATTCGGCGTGGCCCTTTTTAATTTGTTGCCCAAAAACAATAGGGATGATGAAAGCACCATAAGCCGCAATGGCGGAAGTCCAGCCTAGTACAGGACCCGCTTGCTCTTTGGGAAAAATATAGGGAATGCTTCTAAAAGTAGAGCCATTGCCAAGCCCTGTCGCCACAAACAGAATCATAAATAATCCAAAAAAAGGCCACCAATAAGCCTCGGGGCTTGGGGCCGCTTTTGCTTGCACAATGCAGTAAGCAACACCCAATGCGGCAAACACTTGGACCAAAGTGCTCCACGTCGTAATTTTTGACCCACTTTGAATTTTATCAGCCCACCATCCTCCGATAGGACGAATAAAAGCTCCCAGCATAGGGCCTAAAAAAGCCCATTTCATGGGATTGGGCGCATAAGGATTCACAGCACCATTGGGCAAATATCCAAAAACATCTTGAATCAATTTTGGAAAAGAAGAGGAATAGCCAATAAAAGAACCGAAGGTCATGACGTAGAGTATGGTCATGATCCAGTTGTGTTTGTTTCTAAAAATTGAAAATTGTTTTTCCAAATTTCCCTTGATTTCTGAAGGAGAAAAAAACTTCATCAAAAACAAAGTGAGTAAAATGGTTGAGGGTAAAATCAACCACATATTCAGTTGAAGTTGAGTAAGCAAATAAGCTCCTAAAGAGGCAGCGAGGAGGCCAAAGAATAAGAGTAAAATAATTTTCGAGAATTCAGAAAATGCATTTCCTAACTTGGGTGTTGCGCTTTTCAAATTATTCATCCCAAAAAAAGCAGCTAATGCCGATAAAATTAAAAAAGGAACCCACATCCAGCCTGCGTTTTGAAGGTACACCAAGGTTCCAATCGCCTTTCCCCCGTCAGCTTCGGATAAAGGAAGACCAACTCCCGCCATGCTTCCAAAAAAACTTCCTGTAATGAGCAGCGGAATTAAAAATTGCATTACACTCACGCCTAAATTTCCGAGTCCCGCATTCAAACCCAATGCTGTTCCCTGCATGCGTTTGGGAAAAAAGAAAGAAACATTCGACATCGAAGAGGCAAAATTACCTCCGCCAAAACCGGACATCACAGCAAGTAAAGCAAATACCTGGTAGGATGTATGAACATTCTGAAGTGCAATTCCAGCACCCACTGCAGGAATCAAGAGGAGTAAAGTCGAAATAAAAACAACATTTCTTCCGCCACCAATGGCGATCAAAAAGGAATTCGGAATTCTTAAGGTGGCCCCGGAAAGGCCTGCAATCGCCGGAAGGGTCCAGAGCAACTCGTTGATCACTTTCAGGTCTTGAGGACTTGCATGAGGCAGACCTAAAGTGAATCCCAGTTTTTTCATCTGCACGATGATCATCCCCCAGAGCATCCAAATTGCAAAAGACTGAAGAAGCGCAGGAATCGAAATCCATAAATTTTGCTTTGCCACCCCACTGCCTTTTTTTTTCCAGAACTCCGGATTTTCGATTTCCCATTTTTCAAGATTGATTTTAGGCACTTTTCATTCCTTTCTTGCTAATTTTCAATACGGCGCACCGATTCCGGATGCTTCTGTTGCATCATCCGGCTCACCACACTATTCATCCATACGAAACTAATCAGCGACACGAAAAAGAGAAACATCCAACAACTGGTCCAAAGCCCAGTCAGATTTAAAAGGTAGCCAAAGACGATAGGGCAAACAAAACCACCCAAGCCACCAATGACGCCCACCATTCCTCCGACGACGCCCACTTCTTGAGGAAAATAATCGGGAATATATTTGTAAACTCCAGCCTTTCCAATTCCCCACACTATGCCCAGGACAAAAACTAAAAAGGCGAAAATCCAGACGTTGGCTTGAAAATAGATGCGCGTTTGCCCTTTTGCTAATAATTCTTTTCGTTGAACTTTTTGGCCCACCTGAACTACCGCTTCCTGCCAAACTTCTTTGCTGGGGAGAATCAGGACTTGGTCGTCTTGAATTGCTGTTTGAGTTTTTCTTTCTAAAAGAGAATAAACTTGATCATCGATTCGAATAGAAGAAGAAGTCACTTCGCTCACTGTGCCGGGGCGTTTTGCCATCACTCCTTCTCCCGGAGAATAGATGTCCATCTTAGGAACAATCAGCAGCAGGCAGAATAGAGTAGAAAGTCCCAGGACATAATACATCACTTTTCTAGCTCCCCATTTATCAGACATCCAGCCGCCCATGGCGCGAATCACACCGGAAGGGAGACTAAAGACAGAAGAAAGAATTCCTGCGGTCACTAAAGATAGATAGTAAGCGTTCACAAAATAAGCGACGAGCCATTGCGAAAAAGCCACAAAGCCGCCGAAGACGACAAAATAGTATAATCCGAAGCGCCACACTCGCATACTTTTTAGAGGTTTGAGCAATTGGCTCATTTTTTTTCCGCTAGACGCAGGCTTTTTATTAACCGCAAACAAAAGAAATAGAATGCCCATTCCCAAGAGGAAAGCCGCATAGTATTTGGGAAGTAGGCGCCAGCCTTCGAGATTGCTTCCATTTTGAGTGAGGTGATTTAAAAGCCTGGGGGCAAGCAAGGTAGTGAGGGCGGCACCCGCATTTCCTGCGCCGAAGATTCCGAGCGCAGTGCCTTGAGATTTTTGCGGGTACCATATTGAGGTGTAAGCAATTCCAATTGAAAAACTCACTCCCGTAAAACCAAAACCGAAACTATAGAGTGCAAAGTCTGTAAAATTTTGAGCCGTAGAAAGCAGATACATGGGGATAGCACTCAAAAAAAGCAAAGCGGCAAATACAGGTTTGCCACCGTACTTATCGGTAAGCATTCCCGCCGGAAGTCGAAAAAGGGAGCCGGTTAAAACTGGAATTCCAAGGAGCCAGCCCATTTCTACAGAGCCCCATTTAAAAACTTGATTGGTCGAAAGGAAGGTGGCCAACACGCCATTGAGCATCCACGCGGCAAAACAAACCGTAAAAGCCAAAGTATTCAAAAATAAAATTCGGTGAGAAGTAGAAGTGGCTTTTTCCTGCATATTCATCTCGCTTTTTTACGATGCCAGTTCACTCTTTTCAAAGTGGTCCAAGAGCTTAAAGCACAGCATGACAAAGCCAAGCCGCTTAAGACCAAGGCTTCCTCCAGGTATTGCACATTGCCTAAAAAATAAGAGTGCACAGAAGAACTCAAAATCCAAATTTGAATAAAGATAGCGCCCAAGCTTAAGATCAAACCCAGGTAATCGCGCATCTCCAAGTTTTCTGAGACAGGGTCTTTGAAACGCATTTTTTAAGCCTCCTTCTTTCCGGAATTTTCGACAAAACCTTCAAAATAAACGCCATCACTTTTGAGCGAAAGTTTGGCTTTGGGCAATGGCCGTTCGGGAGGGCCGTAAAGCACTTCACCCGTTTGAACCTGAAAGGCCCCATGATGACAGGGGCAAAGAATTTTGGAATCCTCACGACGCCAGATAACCGGACACTGAAGGTGGGTGCATTTTTGCGAATAGGCGACGTATTCTTCTTGAGCCAAGCGAATGAGCAAAATCGGCTCGTGTTTTTCCGGAAGGTTAAACACATAAGAGCCGCCCACCTCGAGATCGTTCAAACCGACAATACGAAAGGCGGGAGTAAGACTCTCTTTTTTACTCCACCATTTTTTAAACAGCACTCCTCCCTGACCTACAAAAAGTCCCAGAGAGACAAGAGATAAATAACGGATGAAATCTCTTCTCGCGATTCGAGCTTCACTTTTAGTTTCTACGGGGAAATCTTCAGCCCATTTTGGAATTTCACCTTTTTCAGAGAGTCTTTTTTCGACAGCGTCATTCATGTGGGGTCCTTTCTTAATTCCAGGGTGCTTCTTCCTTCAGGCTATCTTCAGAGATAAAAGACAGAATATCTATTTCTTGAGCTTCTTCATTGGGAGCAGTCATTAAATAAACTTTTGTTGAGATGATTTGATCGCCAAATTTGAACTGGTTGTTCGGCGAATTTTTTCTCATTTTTTCAATGAAGGAACGAGGACCGAAATAAAGTGCTTGCGAGGGGCAAACCGTCGCACACATCGGTTTTAAACCCACGGAGCTGCGGTCGTAACAGAGATCGCATTTCATCATTTGAGCGGACTGTTCGTAAATTCGGGGCACGCCGAAAGGACAGGCGATTTGACAGTTGGAACAACCGATGCAGCGCGGACTTAAAGAAGACTGCACGACTCCATCCTCGGTTTTTTTAATCGCGTCGGCGGGACAGACTGCGGCACAAGAAGGATCATCACAGTGCATGCAAACCATAGGGGCCGTTTTGACGGAACTGGCGCGGTCAAACACATCGAGGTGAATCATCGGGATACCCCGGTGTGTCGAGCACTCCCCGCAAGCGGCCACGCAGGATTTGCAGCCGATGCAACGCTGGGGATCAATAAAAAAATCATTTTCTTCATTTAATTTTGTATTAGGCATGGTCTACCTTTTGAATGCGCACCGCACTCATTTTAAATTCCGGAATTTTAGACAAAGGATCCAAAGCGCGTTGGGTTAATCGGTTCGCCGATTGTCCTTCCGGCCAATGGTAAGGAATAAAAACCGTATCGGGACGAATGGTTTTCACCACTTTTGCTTTGAGTCGGATGCTAGCTCGTCTTGAAGTGATCTCCACCCAATCGCCTTCCGCAATGCCGTATTTCGTAGCAAGCAAAGGATGGAGTTCGAGATAAGGCTCGGGGCATTGCTCAGTCAGAAAGCCAATCCTCCGGGTCTGAGTTCCGGACAGATAATGAAAAATAACGCGTCCCGTTGTGAGATAAATGGGGTACTCTTCGTTAATTTCATCGGCAGAGGGGCGATAAGTCACGGGATGAAAAATCGCCTTGCCATCCGGGTGGGCGAATTTTCCGCCTTCGAAAAGACGCGGAGTACCGGGATGATCCAGAGTGGGACAAGGCCAAAAGATGCCTTTGTTTTTTTCTATTTTTTCATAAGTGATGCCAAAATAATTCACGTGGCTGCCCTTGGAGGCCACACGTAACTCATTAAAAATATCTTCCGATTTTTTATAATCGAAATATTTTCCCTTGCCCAAACGACGGGCAATTTCACAAAAAATATGCCAGTCAATTTTAGCTTCTCCGGGTGGAGTGACCGCAGCGCGAATTCGAACCACGCGGCCTTCCGCAGTGGTGGCCGTTCCCTCGTCCTCTTCGTGAAGCGAACCCGGTAAAATCAAATTCGCATAACGCGCCGTTTCGCTCATAAAAAAATCAACCGCGACAAAATATTCCAGTTTTTTTAAGGCTTCTTCGGTAAACAGCGAATCGGGAAGACTCACCAAAGGATTAAAACAGATGAGTATCAGCCCTTTGATTTCCCCGGAATGAATCGCATTCATAATTTCTTGGGCAGAAAGCCCCTTGCCGGGCAGATCTTTTTCATCGATGCCCCATACTTCTGAAATATATTTGCGATGCTCCGGGTTGCTAATATCGCGATTTCCCGGAAGCTGATCGCATTTGTGGCCATGCTCGCGCCCCCCTTGCCCATTTCCTTGGCCGGTGATGGTTGCATAGCCGCAACCTGGCTTACCGATGCGACCAGTCGCTAGAACTAAATTGATGCAGGAAAGCACATTATCGACACCCTTCGTGTGATGCTCAATGCCTCGTGCGTGAAGCAGAAAGCTCCGTTTAGCTTCGCCCCACCATTGGGCAGCTAAACGAATACTCTTCGCAGGAACACCGGTGATTTTTTCGCAAGATTCAACAGTGTAAGAGGAAACAGCCTGAACGACTTCTTCAAAACCGTTCGTGTGTTCTCGAATAAAGTCCGAATCAATTTTTCCATCTTGAATAATGAGATTGAGCAGCGTGTTGAAAAGATAAGAATCGGTTCCAGGCCGAAGCGGCAAAATCAGATCAGCGGTTCTGGCAATCGGGGTGATGCGAGGGTCCACCACAATTAACTTCGCTCCTCTATCTCGGGCACGCCAAATATAGTCTGTAGTGATAGGTGAACATTCAGAGATATTGGTTCCTGCGCAGAGAATTAAATCGGTTTCCAACAAATCGGCCCAAGAATTGGCAGCTCGGTCCACGCCGAAAGCCTTTTTGTTCCCAGTACCCGCCGAAACCATGCAAAGACGACCATTGTAATCGAGATTTTTTGTTTGCAGTGCCACTCGTGCAAATTTACCCATCAGATAAGATTTTTCATTGCTCAGAGAAACACCCGATAAAACGGCAAAACTATCTTTTCCATATTTGGATTGAATTTCTTGAATGGCCGAGACCACCTGATCATAGGCGGCATTCCAACTCAATCTCTCATAACCCACACCCCTTTTGTTTTGTAAGGGATATAAAAGCCGATCGGGATGAGAACCCTGCATGTAACGTTTCACCCCTTTTGGACAGAGTTTTCCTTCATTAAACGGAAAATCTTCCCAAGGTTCGAAGCCAATCACCTGATTGTTTTTTACCTTGAGCTGAATCCCGCATCCTTGGCCACAAAAACAGCAATGGGTTTTCACTAATTGATCCGGCGCAGTTGAAGCGGCCTCCCAACCTCCAGGGGGTTCGAAGTTGAGATGGGGGCCGTAGAGCTCGGCGATTTTTTCTTTCGAGAGAGGTAATTCAGCCATGAAATTTTCCGTTCAATTGATGGTGTTGAGTCCACATGAATAAACGCCTCCGGCATAAGGGACAGAGATCTTGGATGCTTTCATTCTTTTCTGACATTGAGTATTTAAAACCCATTTCCTGCAAAGAATCTTTCACATCCTTTTTTTGAATGGAACTTACGTAAGCTTCTCCACATTTGACACAGCAAGCGGAACGGTCCGATTTTTTTTCGGAAATGTAGATTGCCGCACCCAACAAAGCCCCCCTTTGAAAAATATGGAAAAATTTTCCAAAGGGTAAGTAGACCAAAAAAACGACAACGGTGAAACAATGTAAGGTGGAAAGAGTTCTAAAATGCTCACCCCCTAAAAATCGGGAGCTGTAGGTCAGAAAAATCCCGGTGATGGAGACAGCAAATAAAATTAATAACGGTAAAAAGTCATTCATGAAACTCTGACCCGCCACCAAATTGGGATGAAGGATGCGGCGTGTGAAAGCCATGATGGTACCTAAGCAAACCAGCAGCGAAGAAAAATTGAGGGAGTTGAAAAACAAGAAAGCCAAAAAGCCATCCGGCAAAAAAGTGATTTGAGGAAACCCGAAGGTATAGAGTTGGTAGAGCCCGGGTTGGCCTTGTGCCGTTCCAAAATGAATCCAACCCAGCACCAGGGGGAAAGTAACCATGAAAGCAAGCATGCAACCCCAAGCGATACTAAAGTGCATGACCCAACGATAAAAACTTCTCCGCTCAATAAAATGCTGCAAAACAAGCTGCCTGAAAAAAACAGAAAAGAGAGAGAAAATCCTAGAGATAAAATCCCGGTGGAAAAAGTAAGCGAAACTACGACGCCATAGCTTTTGAGTGGGGGGCCTATCGAGCCAAACCGAATAGCGGTAAACAATCCCGAAAGCGGCAAACAAAACCGCAAACAGATAAGGGATCAAAGCCGCATCGAAATACTGCAATTTTCTTGAACCCAGCAAAACGAGGACGAGTAAAAAGATGCTGACCCCTATGCCGTTTTGGAGTGCTTTTTTATGAACTGCTTTCACCGGGCACCTGCCTGGATAGATTGAGGGATGATTTTTTCAGTATTTTTTTTGGCTCCACCTGCCAAAACAGGCAAGTAACGAATTCCCCATAAGAAGAAAGCGAGCCACCACAAGAAAGCGGCATGAACAGATTGCCCCTTCAGGAAATCCCACTTTATTTCTAAAAACGGCAAGAGAACCCGTAGGACTACGGCAAGCTGGAGAAGAATAAAAATAAAGTAGTCGATAAAGCCGAGCTGAAAACCGAGTCCACCGTGGCCTCGGGTAACGCGAGTGCTGATTCCCCAAATTAAAGTGGAAAAACTGCCCAGAAAAAAGAGATGCTGAATGGCCAAAGACATTCCGTAATCTTGAAACAAAAGGGGAAAGAACGCTTGGGTACTTCTGAAAAGTAAAAACAATACGGCCCAAAGAAAGGCTACATAATGGGAGAGAAGCAGAAAATGAGAAAAGGATTTTTTCCACTGCCAGATGTGGAGCTCTTTCAAAAAGAGTAAGGCCATCGCCAAAAAAACAAGGCCCTTCAGCCAAACTAAAGATTTCAAGAAAGGAAGAAATTCTAAAAGCCCCAGGGCAAAGATCAGAAGCAGCATTCCGTGCAAACTCCAGCGGCCCCTTTGGACTTCTGTCTGAGGAGGAAGGTTCGAGGTGAAAAAGGGAAGGATACGATAAGAAACCGCCAGCATCAGAAAAAGCAGAAAGGGGAACTGAGCCAAATAAAGGCTGAAGGAATAGAAAGAAAAATAAGAACTGGAAGCTCCCCAAACACTCAACTGAAAAAAGAGTTGGGCTAAAATGCCGAAGCTTAAAGCAAATAAAACCATTGAGCTTTGATCAAAAACTTTTCTCTGCTTCTGTTGAAAATAAATTTTAAAGAGTCTCGCCGTTAAAAAAATCATCAAGAAAAATTCAAAGGCTAAAGCAAGTTTCAAAAGAAATACAGAAACCAAAGTACCTACGAGAGCTAGACTCTGAGACGAAAAAAGCGCCAAGGCTAAGCAGGCATTGTAAGACCCTTTGCTTTGTGGGGCATTCACCCACTTTGGGAAAGCGGTCAGCAGAAAGCCGAAGAGATAAAAACTTGAAAAACCAAAAACCATCCAATGAAAATGAGAGGCCAGAGGTGAGATTCGAAAAGAAAGAAAGATCTTTCCCATTGCCAGGCCATGGAGCCAAATAAACCAAAGGCCCATCACCGAGAGATTATAAAAGATAGCCAAAGCAAAGAACGGACGGTAGGGCTCAACGAGAAAGCCAAAGATTTGAGGTTTTGCAGCAAGAAATGGGCATTTTTTCGGATTCATATCTCCCCCTCTTTCTCAAAGTTTATTCCACCTTCCATGAAGCTTGGGTATGATTTAAGTCATATCAATATTTTAATCACTTGTAGGTTAATTCCTCGCGGCTTGCCGCGGGGTAGTTTATTGTCCCCTTTTTTACAAAAATCTCAAGGATATGATCTGGATCATAGCTCTTTTTAAAAATTTGTTTTCTAAAGAATTCAGAATGAATACGAAGAGATTAATCTCAATTTGTTTTTTGTCCTGTCTGGTTTTTGTCTTTTATTTTTTCCCTCGATCTCTTCGGTCAGAGGACAAAGAGAAATCGCTCTGGCCGAACCGAATGAAAATCGGGGGAGAGCTTCGCCTCCGTTACGAAAATCAGATCAACTATGATTTCAACAACACCACCTCTGCCCAAACAGATATTTTTTTCCTTATGCGTACCCGGATTTACCTGGATTTGAATCCAGCAGAATTTGTCCAGATTTATGCGATGTTCCAAGACTCCGAAACATTCGGGCAGGACGATGCCCTGGTGAAAGTTCGCGATCGTCATAAATTTTACCAGGGCTTTGCCAAATTCAAGGGCCAAATGGGGCCCTTAAAAACTAGTTTTAAAGTAGGACGCCAGGAGATTATTTATGGAGAACAACGTCTCATTGGAAATGCCAGTTGGAGCAATGTAGGACGCAGTTTTGATGCCGCAGTCTGGCGTTTGGAAAATAAGGATTTCTGGCTGGATATTTGGGGAGGGCGTCTTCATCCAAGTAACAATCCCGTAAACATTGAATATCAGTTGGCGAGTTTGTATGCCCATTGGAATCATTTTCCACAAGGGGAGTTGGAACCCTACGTGATCTTTACTCATAGCAATAATGCCGGGGTCAATAATGGCCCGCTTTATCTTGCAACAATAGGAACAAGAATTAAGGCTAAATTTTTGGAGAATTTCGACTACGGTTTTGAAGGGGCTTATCAAAGCGGTTCCTCAAACTATAACTTAATCAATGCAGGAGCCATCCATACCCGATTGGGTTATACTTTTCCTGTCGACTGGAAACCCCGCGTGGGCGGAGAATTCAATTTTGCTTCCGGAGATGCCAATCCGAAAACAGGTCACGTCACTTTATTTAACAACTTATTCCCCACCAACTTCGATAAATACGGCTACATTGATTTTTTTAGTTGGAGAAATTTGTATGATCTTCGCCTTGCCCTTTCGGCAGAACCTTTTTCTTTTATGAAGACTTCGCTGGATTATCATGCTTTTTTCCTTCCAGATCCGGGCAATGGCGTTCTGCAGGATAACGGCACACAATTGCGGGCAGGTAATCCTAATGCCAGCCACTTCGCAGGACAGGAAATCGATTTGGTTTTAAAGTTCGAACCCCTCAAATATTTCAATGCCTGGGTAGGATATTCTGTATTCTTCCCCGGGGAATTCTTTGCCGACACAGGAGGCTCAGATATTGCCCAGTTTGTTTACCTGCAATTGACCGCACGCTATTAATTCCAAAAAACTTTAAGCGACCTGACCTAGGTCATATGCCTTATTTTCAAATCTGCTAAATAAAACGTCTGAAGTTCTATTTTTAGATAATTGCACTTGAAAAGGAGAATCAAGATGAATCCCATCCACCAGCTCATGGAAGATCACGAAATTATTCTTGAGGTTCTTCAGGAGGTAGAACAGCTTGCTTTAAAATTACAAAACGGAGGAGAAATATTGCCTGAGAAATGGAAGAATTTTATCAACTTTGTGCGTCAGTTCGCCGATGGTATTCATCATGCCAAGGAAGAAGAGTTTTTATTTCCGGCTTT
Organism: uncultured Pseudomonadota bacterium; assembly: GCA_964556135.1. Taxonomy (GTDB): domain Bacteria; phylum UBA10199; class UBA10199; order JADFYH01; family JADFYH01; genus CAYPXN01. Next base: position 302,905 of record CAZKUY010000001.1, on the reverse strand, counting down.
ACGTTCCGCAGGCCTTTCCGTTGAGGGAGGACCCATTGGCTGCATGTTGCATGAGCATAAGATGGGACGATATTTGATTGGAGAACTCGAAAGAGGGCTTCAGAGAGGGGGCGAAAACCCCATGGAAGCCCGAGAAAAAATTCTTCAAAATGCCAGGGGCTACATTGATCTTCTGCGCAGTCATATTCAAAAAGAAAATCAGGTGCTTTTTGTCATGGCGGAACGATTGCTGAGCTTATCCGATAAACAAAAGTTAAAAGAAGCTTTTCAAACTCTTGATCAAGGTTCTGAAAATCAATCTTTTCAGTCCATTCTTTTATGATAAATCCGATTTTAGAATCCTTTCTTCAAAAACATCGGGTGCTTTGTCTTTCGACGAGCGGCTCTGACGGCCCTCATTCCACCCCTTTACGCTACGCCTTTCAGGCGAAACCTCTTTCATTCTTCTGCATTTCACAATCTGATTCTCGCCATATGCAGGAAATTATTCGGGAGGCAAAAGTCGCGGCTTCCATTGCCGGCGCCATTCACCAAGGCGAAGACCTCGAAGGAGTTCAGCTTTGGGGAAAGGCCTTTCTAAGAGAGGCTCACGATCCTCAAATCAATCCCTACTACCGTCAGTTTCCAGAAACTCGCACTCACGTTTTACTGAAGAACAAGACGGTTTTTCTGGAGATCCAAGTGGAGAGGCTGCGCTGGATTCAAACTTTTTTAGGTCTCCCTCAAAGAAAAGAGTGGAGTATTGAAGGTGAGCGATGGACACGAGTCAATTAAAAATCTTCGCCCCGAGTTCAAACTCGGGGCTCGACCAAAGGGCGAGCAATCCTCGCTCCCCTTTGGAAACCCCATCGGATAAGGTGCCTCTGGAGCAAGCTCCAGAGTTTGAAACTGATCAAATAGAAGCTTGTAAATTTCGGATTCACTACCAGGAGCCTCACTTTATTTTTCGAGGTTCCCTTCCCGCCGCAGAGCAAGATTATCTTTTGTCTTATTTGAAAAAAGTCAGCGCTTATAAAAAGATCGGCTCTTTTCAAGGTCAGCCTTTGTTCTCTCTCTATCAGGCACCTTTGAGTTCCCCAGCGGGGGAACGCGCCTTGAGTTTGCGCCTCAAGCGGCGCTTTGAAAAACAAAGGATTCCCGCCGTGGCGACCATTGCGGTGAATAAACTTTGTCAGTGCGAGTGCCAACACTGCTCCGCCGTTTTTTATAATCATAAAGCCCAGGCGGATCTGGATTTTGAAGTGCTGAAGCGGGCCTTGCTCGAAGCAGTGGAATTGGGAGTAAGCCATCTTCTATTGCTAGGCGGTGAACCCTTATTGAGAAAGGATCTGGCGGATCTCGTCGCCAGCGTGCCCAAGCATCAATCGACAGTTTGCCTCTTCAGTAACGGGGAATACCTCAGTCTCGCAAAATGCAAAGCTCTGGCAGAAGCGGGCCTCATGGGCGTTTTCGTATCGCTCGATTCGACAGACCCCGAAACACACAATCGCCTCCGACGGCGGCCACGCCTCTTTCATAAAGCGCTTCAGGGAATAGAAAATCTGCAAAAGAGCGGAATCGCCGTTGCGCTTTCTTCTTATTTAAGCCCGCAAAATCTGAAGGAGAGCCATTTAGAAGCGATGATGGATTTGGGAAAAAAATTAGAAGTGCAGGAAGTCACCTTTTTCGATGCCATCCCCAGCGGCCGTTGGCTTCAAGAGGAAAGCTGCCTGCTGCAAGACGAAGATCGGAAAAAAATCTTAAAATTAGTTCGTCTTTACCGAAAGAAAGCAGATTATCCCGGCATCACGGCACAGTCGACCCTGACCAGCCCCGAAGGCTCCGCTTTTTGTTTCGCCGCGAACACCCAATTCTACCTCAGTGCTCAAGGGGATCTGAGTCCCTGCGATTTCACGCCCCTCACAGTGGGACGTTATCCGGATTTCAGTATTGCCGATCTCTGGAAAAAAATGATTCGTACGCCTCCTTATCACGAACGGGCTAAAAGTTGCCGGATGCAGGACCTTTGTTTTCGAAAAAAGTACATTCATCCGCTGGGTCAAAACAGCCAGCTTCCCGTCCTCTTTCCATATGATGGGCATCATGTACTTCACTCGAAAAACATCTTAGACTGAAAACAGTTTTTGATTTTTTTATAACTTATAAAAAGGAGATTCGCATGAAAACACTCAGTAGCTTCCTCTTGGGAATCACGCTCTTGGGATTTTGTTTCCCCGCCCAAGCTCTCGATGTCGCAGCCGGTAAAGCCAAGTACGATCAGATGTGCATCGCTTGTCACGGAGCCTCAGGAAAAGGCGATGGCGTAGCTGCTTCGGCCTTAAATCCAAAACCACGAAACCTTGCCGATCAAGCTTATATGTCGAAAAAGACAGACGCCGATTTAAGTAAGGTGATCAAAGCTGGGGGGCCGGCGCTAGGACTTTCCTCTTCCATGCCTCCTTGGGGTTCCAGTCTCAGCGATAACGATATCAGTAATATTGTCGCTTACATTCGAACGATGAAATAATAAAATTCATAACTACTCAGATAGCCTTGGAAATTGCGAGGACTGTCGAGCAGTCCTTGAGCAAAAATTAAAATGAACCCCCGATTTCTCGGAGGTGACTCAATTTTTGTTTCACCTCTTCCAATAAACTGCGGGTTCCGCAGCAATTGGAATGGCTACCTGAGTAGTTACAAAAAAACTATGAATACTCCTTTACATCCCCTGCTGGTTCACTTCCCAATCGTCCTCACTTTCTGTTTGCCTGTTTTACTCTTTATTTTTTGGATTGCAGAACGCAAGGGTTGGGTAAGCCAGAAAATTTGGTGGATCGCATTTACTCTGAGCCTGGCAAATCCCTTAACAAGCTTCTTGGCTCTGCGCACCGGAGAACAGGACGAAGACTTGGTAGAAAAATTCGTTTCGGAAAATTTGATTGAAGCCCATGAGGAATGGGGAGAAATGGTTTTGTGGATGGGAGTTGGAGTCTGTGCCTTATTACTTGCCCAAGCTCTTTTCAAAAGATTTAAATTCCTTAAAGCCCTCACATTCTTGTTTGCTTTAGCAGCAGTTTTTCCCGTGATTCAGGCGGGCCATACTGGCGGAGAATTGGTCTACAAACATGGGGCAGCTCAGGCGCATATTCAGAAGACACCTGCCACCCTCCCTTCTCCCCAAGAGCATCACGATCAGAATTCCGAAAAATAAATCCGTCCTTACGGACTTTCCAAGCACTCGATGTCGCGGCTGGAAAAAGGCCATTTTTTTTGAGTTCTCAAAAAAAATAGAACTCATGATCCGCATCATACCCATCTCTTTTTATTTTGATTAGGAGCATAGAAAACAAAAAGGAGGAGGAGTCATGGAACCACTCAGTCGAAGGAGTTTTTTAAAGATGGCCCTGCAAGGCGGGGTCGGTTTGTTACTCGCCAGTTGCGGAGGAAATAAAGTCGCCGAGGTTTTTGATTTTATCCAACCCTTCGATCATGACAATCCTTTAAAAGGATATCCTCACCGTGATTGGGAAAAAGTGTACCGAGATCTCTTTCACTACGATTCCACTTTTAATTTTTTGTGCGCCCCAAATGACACTCATAATTGTTTACTCACGACCTACGTTAAAAACGGTGTCGCCGTACGAATCGGGCCTTCTTTTGGTTTTGGAAAAGCGACAGATCTAGATGGTAATCAAGCCTCACACCGTTGGGACCCGCGCTGTTGTCAAAAAGGCTTGGCTTTGATTCGTCGTATTTATGGAAACCGCCGTTGCAAAGAACCCATGGTGCGGAAAGGTTTTCTGGAGTGGGCGGAATCCGGATTCGAACGAGATCCACAAACCGGTGCTGCTCCCAAAAAATACATGAACAGGGGAAAGGATTCATGGGTGAAGGTCACTTGGGATCAGGCCTTTGAACTGTCAGCCAAAGTCCTTGAGAATATTGCCCGCACTTATTCTGGGGATCAAGGAAGTGAATACCTCAAGGCGCAAGGTTATGATCCGGCCATGATTGAAGCAACCAAAGGAGCCGGTGTGCAAACCCTTAAAATGAGGGGGGGGATGGCCGCTCTGGGAGCGACTCGAGTATTTGGAATGTATCGTTTCGCCAATATGCTGGCACTGCTTGACGACAAAATCCGTCAGGTGGGCCCAGAGCATGCCTTGGGAGCAAGAGGATGGGACAGTTATTCTTGGCATACCGATCTTCCTCCCGGCCACACGATGGTGACGGGGCATCAGACGGTGGATTTTGATCTTTCCAACACCGAATACACCGACCGTGTGGTGGTTTGGGGGATGAATTGGATTACCACCAAGATGCCGGATAGCCATTGGTTGACGGAAGCAAGGATGAAGGGAAAAAAGATTATCGTAATAGCGTGTGAATACAGTGCCACTTCATCAAAGGCCGATCTGGCTATTGTAGTACGTCCCGGAACAACACCCGCTTTGGCTTTGGGCTTGTGTCATATTTTGATTAAAAACAAAAAATTTAACGAAGAGTACGTGAAAAAATATACCGATTTACCCTGCCTGATCCGCATGGACACCTTGGAACCCCTTAAAGCGAAAGACGTGTGGAAAGATTATCAAAACGCCGAATTGAACAATTTCTTTCATACTTTAAAAGAAGGTGAAAAGCCTAAAAAACCCCTAAAACAAAAAGAGGTTAACGTCACGGCCGCTCTTCGCGAGAGCTGGGGAGACTGCGTGGTGTGGGATCTAAAATCAGGCAAACCCGTAGCACTGACCCGCGATGACTACGGAAGTCGCTATGTATCGAAAAATATAGATGCCGCTTTACAAGGAAGCTTTTCACTAGAGTTAGCTAATGGTGAGAAAATAACGGTTCGGCCCTCCTTCGATCTGACACGGAAATACATAGACGACAACTTCGACCCTGCCAGTACCTCACGCATTACCTGGGCTCCGGAAGAATCCCTTCATCTTTTAGCAGAGGAGATTGCCAAGAGTCCGGGTAAAACGCTGTTTGCCCTTGGCATGGGCCCCAACCAATTTTTCAACAACGATCTCAAAGACAGGACTGTTTTTCTGCTAGCTGCCCTGACCGAAAATATCGGAAAGCCGGGTGGCAATATTGGCAGCTTTGCTGGAAACTATCGTGCCGCATTCTTTCCGGGACTTGGCCAATATGTCACCGAAGATCCGTTCAATATTACACTCGATAAAAAATCTCCGGCAAAAACCGCTTACTATTACAAAGGGGAATCCGCACATTTTTATAATAATGGAGATCGGGTGTTGCGCATGGGAAAAGAGTTGGTGACTGGAAAAACTCATATGCCCACGCCAACAAAGTCCATCATGCTGTCCAACGGAAACTCCCTCATCGGAAATATAAAAGGTCATTATGATGTAATCAAAAATACTTTTCCCCGTATTGAGTTTGTGGCGGTTGCCGAATGGTGGTGGACGGCCTCTTGTGAAGTTGCAGATATCGTGTATCCCGTAGACAGCTGGGCGGAGTTCAAAGTCCCCGACATGACCCTTTCGGTGACCAATCCCTTTCTTTATATTTTTCCAAGAACTCCTCTGAAGCGTGTGCACAATACGAAGCCGGATATTGAAGTGACCGCAGGAATTGCCAAGGCCCTAGCGAAACTTACTGGAGATAAGCGATTTGAAGATCACTGGCACTTTGTTCACGAGGATCAGACAGAAGTTTATCTGCAACGCATTTTGGACCATAGCAATTCTACTAAAGGATATCAGATAGATGACCTTGAGAAGAAGGCTCAGGAGGGTATTCCTGCTCTTTTAATGTCCAGAACCTCTCCTAAAGTGGGGGCCTGGGAACAAGCGAATGAAGACAGACCTTATTATACCAGAACTGGCCGTCTCGAATTTTATCGCGGTGAAAAAGAATTTATTGAAAGCGGCGAGAACATGCCTGTTCATCGTGAGCCTATTGATTCTACTTTCTATGAGCCCAATGTCATTGTTGCGAAGCCTCATCCAGCTATTCAACCGAAAGGCCCTGAAAAATATGGGGTACCCCTTTCGCAGATAGATGCCGACACCAGGCAGGCACGGCATGTGGTAAAGCCTTGGAATGAGGTTGAAAAGACAAAGCATCCCCTAGATGCTCAAGGACATCGATTTATTTTTCACACTCCAAAATATCGTCACGGGGCACATACAATGCCTGTAGACACCGATATCATTGCGGTCTGGTTTGGTCCTTATGGAGATATGCACAGAGAAGACAAGAGAAATCCATTTGTGGCGGAGGGTTATGTCGATATCAATCCACTGGATGCAAAGGAATTGGGTATCGAAGACGGAGACTATGTTTACATCGATGCAGATCCAAAAGACAGACCTTACCGTGGATGGAAAAAAGAAGATGGTGATTACAAAGTAGCCCGTTTACTTTGTCGGGCCCGCTATTATCAGGGAACTCCGCGCAGGGTAACCCGCATGTGGTATAACATGTACGGAGCAACTCACGGCAGTGTCAAAGGTGCTGAAACGCGGCCTGACGGTTTGGCGAAAAACCCAGAAACAGGTTATCAGTCTTTGTTCCGCGGAGGTTCCCATCAAAGTTGTACACGTGCATGGTTAAAGCCAACTTTGCTGACCGACTCGCTGGCCAGAAAGGATTATTTTGGTCAAGTGATTGGTTCTGGATTTGCCGTAGACATTCATTGTGCAACAGGGGCTCCCCGTGAATCTTATGTCAAAATCACCAAGGCAGAAGATGGCGGCATGAATGGCCAGCGTTTGTGGAAACATACGGCAAATAAATTGCGCCCCACCTACGAGAGTGAAGAAATGAAAAAATTCTTAAAGGGTGGTTTTACCAAGAAGGGGTAAGTAAGAACCTTTTACCTTACTTTCATAAATAAGGAGCAAAATTATGTCACCCGTGAAAAACTGGCAGCTTAATCGAGAAATGGAATATCCTTACGTCGAAAATCGCCCAAAAAAACAATTGGCGTACATTTTTGATACAAACAAATGCATTGCCTGCCAAACCTGTACCGTTGCGTGTAAAACCACTTGGACTTCGGGTGAGGGGCAGGAAAACATGTTTTGGAATAATGTGGAATCCAAGCCTTACGGTTTTTATCCTACGGCGTGGGACCTCAAAATATTAGATAAAATGGATTCTCAAGAATGGAATGATAAAACCTACGCAGGAAAAACTGTTTTCGAAGCGGCACCCTCAGGAGAACGAGTGTTGGGTTACTTGCCGGAAGATTCCGATTACGCCAATCCTAATTTGGGCGAGGATGAAATTGCAGGAACTATCGATCAAGGTGCTTTTTTTCAAGGTATCCATAATGTGTGGATGTTTTATCTGGCGCGAATTTGTAATCACTGCACCTACCCTGCTTGTTTGGCCGCTTGTCCTCGAAAAGCCATTTATAAGCGCGAAGAAGACGGTGTGGTTCTTATCGATCAAGAGCGATGTCGTGGTTATAAAGAATGTGTCAAAGCCTGTCCTTACAAGAAAACATTTTATAACATGGTGACGCGTACTTCGGAAAAATGCATTGGTTGTTTTCCTCTTTTAGAAAAGGGGGAGCAACCTCGCTGTGTCCAAACTTGTATTGGCAAAATTCGTCTTCAAGGTTGGCTATCCAAAGCCGAAGAAGCGAAAGAGGATAATCCTCTAGATTATATCGTTCACATCAAAAAAGTTGCGCTTCCGCTTTATCCCCAATACGGCACAGAACCGAATGTGTATTATATTCCTCCCGTGCATGTGCCACGCGATTTTTTGATGCAGATGTTTGGTCCAGGATCAGAGGAAGCCATTAAGCTTTACAAAGCAGTGAAGGATGATCCTAAATTGTTAGCCGCTTTTCTACTTTTTGGAAATACACCCAAAACAATCACGAAGTTCGATTACAACGAAAAAGAAGCGATTGGTTTTAACGAAAGCAATGAAGAGGTCGTGCGCGTGCCTCTTGTTGAACCATTTTTTGAAAGAGAGTTTTTTGACGCTAAGCGCGAAGTGTATCGACACAATACGCCCTGATTGGATTTTAAGACTATCATCCCTTGCGGATAGGAGGAAAAAATATGAAGAAGGTCTTTTTGTTGTCTTTAGTGTCTTTGATTTTTTGCCCTTTGAGCATTCAAGCCCAAGGAGTGTTAGCAAAGAAGCTGTCTGTTGGACAAAACTTCTTCGAAAAACCCACTCCTCAAGCACAGGAATGGACTGGGGTTTCGGAATCAATGGTGGTTTTACTGCCGCAAAACATTGCAACTCCTTCGCTAACCTCGCCTACTGTAAATCAACTGCAGGTCAAAGCGATTCATAATGAAAAATGGCTGGCCATCCGTGTAGAATGGGCAGATCCAACGAAGAGTCACCAAGTGAGTACGGACATGGCCACTGATGCAGTCGCTATACAATTTCCACTGAAAGGAGGTGATCAAACTTCACCTTTCATGGGAACCAAGGAAGTTCCTGTGGCCATCATGCAATGGAAGGCTTTGTGGCAGCATGACATTGAAAAAGGTTATCAAAAAGTGACTGATATCTACCCCAACACCTATAATGAAACTTACCAGTTCGGAATTCACGCGGCCCGTGATGTGGGAAATCCCGTCGCCAATAATCAGCGTAAAACAGCTGCAGAAGAATATGTGGCTGGCGGCTTTGGAAGTTTGACAATACAAGCTCATCAAGATGCTTTTGCTTCGGGAGAATGGAAAGATGGAAAATGGACTGTAGTATTTAGCAGACCCTTAAAAAGCAAAGACGAAAACGACCCACAACTGAAGGTAAAGGAAAAGACTTCATTCTCCTTTGCCGTGTGGGAGGGAGGACAAAAGAATGTGGGAGGTAGAAAAAATTATGCGATGTGGACCCCCTTGCTTTTGGAATGATTTTCAATACAGGAGTATTTATGAATGTTCAAGATGAGGTTCTCAATCATTTGTTTCGCGCCGATCTTTATCGGGTATTAGCCTTGGCTTTTGATACCCCAACTGACGAGAGTGTAAAAGAGATCCAGGAAATAGCAAAAGAACTTTTGGAGTTCATCTCGAGAGTGGAAAATTTCAAAAGTATTCAAAATAGCTTAGGTGAGTTTTTAAAGAATTTTCCTCCAAAAGCTCGGGAGATAGAAGGAGAGTATCATCGCCTCTTTAATACCCAAGCGACTTGTCCTTCCTCTGAAGGTAATTTCCAGATGGTAGAAAGAGGGCCTATTATTGGGGACGTCTGTGCTTTTTATGAAGCTTTTCATATGAAGGTTGTGGAACGACAGGGTCCGCCTGATTCTTTGAAGATGGAACTAGGCTTCATGAGTTGGATGGCCTTGAAAACGGTTCAGGCCTTGGAGCAGGATTTAGAAGAAGAAAACAAGGTCGTTCAAGAGGCACAAGGCAAGTTTCTGGGTTCCCATCTTGGGCGTTGGATCAAGCCTTTTTCTAATCGATTGAAAGAAGTAACTTTTAATACTTTCTATACGGCTTTAGCTGATCTTTTAGTGCAATGGGTTTACGAAGATTGCAAGTACCTTAAGGCAACCCCTGTGTCCTTACCGGATTTTCTTTTAAAAGAAGACAAGGAAGAAGAAGTGAGTTGTAGTTTAGGGAATTTCAAATAGGAGGCATTATTATGTTAAGACTCGGTATGGCAGAGTGGGCATGCATCGTCGTTTTGGCTTTATTGATTTTCGGCCCCAGCCGTTTACCCGCTTTGGGGAAAAGTTTGGCGGATGGAATTAAGAATTTCAGACGAGGAATCAAAGACACTGAAAAAGAATTGACCGAAGTAAAAGACCTATAATTTTTTTCTCCAATCTCCTCTTGCTAAGTCCTCTGGGATACGGAAGCGGAGACGGGGTTTGAGTGGAAACGCTTGAGCCTAGCGATTCTCAGGAACTCACTTCTGAGATGAATTCTAAAAGGAGATCTATGCTTACACGACCGGCTGTTGCCCTGGAATGTATTTTGAACCAGATTTCTCCCTTGTCCGGAGAATCTCTTCCCTTGATGAAAGCTCGCGGGCGTTATCTTCTGCGTGCTGTACTCTCTCCGATTTCTCTGCCTCCTTTTGATGGTTCGGCGATGGATGGTTTTGCGCTGCGTGCGAGCGATAGTCTTAAAGCCTCTTCTTCAAGCCCGCTTTCTTTTGAAATCGTCGACACTTTAGCGGCAGGCTCTTCTTCACAGCGCGCGCTACAAACTCGAGAAGCCGTTCGCATCATGACAGGTGCTCCCTTGCCGCCCGGTGCGGACACCGTGCTTCCCTTTGAGGAAACTCAAGAAAAAGAAGGAAAATGTTGGCTACACAAAGCCTTGAACACCGGTAAACATGTCCGCAAAAAAGGAGAAGATGTCGAACAGGGAAACTTTTTATTGAATGCCGGAGTAAAATTAAATCCCCAAAATATGGCCTTGCTCGCGGCCTTAGGAATGTCTGAAATTTTTGTTACTCGTCGTCCTAAGATTGCTTTATTTTCAACCGGAGATGAACTCCGACCTTTAGGCACACCTTTAGAATTGGGACAAATTTATGATTCCAATGCGCCGACTCTCACTTTTGCTCTGAACGAATTAGGGCTAGACGCTCAAGGGCTCCCCACACCCAAAGACACTTTGGAAGACTTGGAGCAGGCTTTTCAAAGGGCTTCCGAGGCCGATGTGATTTTAAGCATGGGTGCCGTTTCGGCGGGAGATTTCGATCTCATTCCTCAAGTGCTTAAAAAAATCGGCGCAGAAATTGTCTTTCACAAACTTGCCATCAAACCCGGCAAACCTTTACTGTTTGCCCGTTGGAAGCAGCGTTATATTTTTTGTCTGCCAGGCAATCCCGTTTCAGCTTTGGTGGTTTTCGACCGCTTTGTGCGCCCTGCTTTGCTTAAAATGATGGGCGCTTCTTCTTTATTCCGTAGGCGTTACACGGCTATAGCAAGCGAGGCGCTGAAAGCCACAGCAGAAAAAGAAGATTATCTACGGGCTCGGGTTACCTGGAAAGAAGGAAGTTTTTTTGCCCGCCTTTCTGGCGCTCAAGGTTCTGCACAATTGAATTCGCTGGCTGAGTCGAATGCTTTAATTATTATCCCGGAATCCGTCGCTCAAGTATCAGAAGGGGAAAAAGTCGAGTTTGAATTTTGGGGGGAAGCATGAAAATTCATCTGCAATATTTTTCAATCTATCGCAGCCGCTTTCATGAAGAGGAAAGCACTAAAAACTATCCTGAAAATTTTTCAGTCAAAGAAGTTTTCTTCTCTCATTTTAATGATCGACTTGAAGCTGAAAAGTTTTTCAAATTTACTCGTTTTGCAGTCAATGCCGAGTATTGCTCCGCGGAGACGTCTTTAAAAGAGGGGGATGAATTGGTCTTTATCCCTCCGGTGAGTGGGGGCTAAAAGATGATTGAACTGACAGATAAAAAAATTGCGGTCGAGGAAGTCTTAAACTCTGTGCAAGACTTGGGAGCGGGAGGACAGGTGCATTTTATCGGTAGCATCCGCGAAGAAAATCATATTGAGGGAATAGAATATCAGTCTTATCTGTCTTTAGCCCAAAAACAAATGGAGAAAGTAGTGCAACAAGCCCATCAGCAGTGGCCTTTAAAAAAAATCTCTGTCGTTCACCGAGTGGGATGGGTTCCGCTGGGTGAAGCCGCTGTGGTGATTGCGGTTTCCAGCTCACACCGCAAAGAGGCTTTCAAGGCCTGTGAGTTTATCATCGACCGTATCAAGGAAATAGTACCTATTTGGAAAGAAGGGGGAGAAGCATGCTGTCATCACTAGCCCTTGGCCTCTTGTGCGGGGGAAAATCCAGTCGCTTCGGGTCCAACAAAGCCGTAGCCGACATTGACGGGGCACCTCTCATCCAAGCTGTTGCGGAGCAACTTAAAAGTTTAAAACTCCCCCTGTGGTTATTGAGCCACACTCCAGAACCCTATCCCTTTTTACAGCTTCCTTATTTGCTCGATGCTACTCCTGGGGCCGGGCCTCTCGCCGCTTTGTCGAGCGCATTCGAGCAGACTTCCTATGAATATTTTTTGCTCGTGGCCTGTGACATGCCCAAGCTGGATCTTCAGTTACTTCAAGAGTTGATTCTGCAGAAAAAAAAGGCCCCTGCTCTTGTGCCTAAAGACTCTCAAGGTCCGCAATTTTTGTCCGCTTTATATTCCCGATCACTCCTCAATCTCCTCACCCAGTTTGTGAGGCAGGGAGGAAGATCCTTCAAAAAATTCTTTGAGCTTTATCCCGATTCGGTCGCTTTCATTGAAACAGGGACGAAGCTTTATAATATAAACACGAAACAGGAATTTGAGGAATATTTATATGCTCGTTGATTTCAAAAACCGTAAAATCGAATACCTTCGACTCTCAGTGACCGACCTTTGCAACTTGCGTTGCCAATACTGCATGCCTCTGGAAGGAGTGCCCCGATTTTCGAAAGAAAAGATTTTGAATTTCGAGGAAATCACAAGCTTAATTCAAATCTTGTCGCAGCTGGGAATTCGCCGAGTACGCCTTACCGGTGGGGAACCTTTAATCCGCAAGGATTTGCCTCTTCTTGTGGAGAAAATTCGGTCCATTTCTGGCATCGAAGAAGTGCTGCTCACCACCAACGCGCTTCTTTTGAAAGATCAGGCTCAATCTTTAAAATCGGCAGGGCTCTCCCGAATCAACATTCATCTGGACACCCTTTGCCCACAAAAATTTATTGAAATTACCCGCTGGGGAAAGATAGCACAGGTCTTTGAAGGCATTGAGGCAGCGCAAGAGGCAGGTTTCAGCAAGCTCAAACTGAACATGGTTTTGCAGAAAGGCATCAACGACGACGAAGTCCCCGACCTGCTTCGGTTCGCGGCCGCCCACCAGATGATTCTTCGTGTGATCGAACTCATGCCCATCGGCGAAGCGCGACAACAATTAGACCGCTTTGTTTCCGTCGAGGAAATCAAAGAAAAACTCAAAAAAGAATTCACCCTTCTCCCTTCTCTTTCCCAATGGGGACGCGGACCTGCCCAGTATTTACATGTACAGGAACTTCAAACGGATCTAGGCTTTATTTCTCCCATCAGCAAACCCTTTTGTGAAAGCTGCAACCGCATTCGAATTTCCAGTGATGGCCGATTGCAGGATTGTCTAGCTTACGACGGGGAACTTTCATTGCGTGATCTTTTGCGTTTCGGAGAGCAGAAAAATCAAGACTTAGGCGAACTGATTCGAAAAAAACTTCTCTTCAAAACCTCCGATCACGGGGGCTTTTTACAAAATCGAGAGAAGCCCACTCCTTGTATGTATGGAATTGGAGGATAAACATGATTGATATTTCAGCTAAAATAGAAACTTTACGGAGTGCTATTGCGCAAACTTCCATTCTCGCCAAACGGGAAACCTTGGAGCGCTGCATGAAAGGGGATACCCCCAAAGGTGAAGTGTTGCCAGTGGCTCGTGCCGCCGCGGTGATCGGGGTGAAAAAAACTCCTGATCTTATCCCTTACTGCCATCCTTTGGCCATTGATGCGGTGAAGGTGGATTATGCATTAAAAGAAGATTGTTTGCTGGTGACTGTAGAGGTGAAAGCGATTGGCCGAACCGGGGTCGAGATGGAAGCCCTCATGGGCGCCTCAATTGCCGCCCTGAATATTTACGATATGCTCAAAGGCATCGATAAAGAAGTTTCTATAGGGCCTTTAAGCCTGCTGCAAAAACAGGGAGGCAAAAGTGATTTTCAGGAAAAGACCGACTCTCCTTATTCGGCGGCCGTGCTCGTGTCTTCGGACAGTGTTTCCAGCGGAAAAAAATCAGACAAATCCGGAAAACTGATTTTAGAAAAAATGAAAAAATATCCTGTAGAAATTTTACATTATGAAATTGTTCCGGATGAGCCTGAAAGAATCCGCGAACAAATTCTCTCCTGGTGCAAGCAAGGCATAGACCTTATTTTAAGCACGGGCGGAACGGGCTTGGGCCCGAGAGACGTCACGGTAGAAACGATCAAAACCCTACTCGACCGGGAAATCCCGGGCATTGCCGAAACGATGCGGGTTTACGGTCAACGCCGTACTCCTTACGCCATGCTTTCGAGAGGGGTGGTTGGTTTAAAAGGAAACAGCTTGATTATCACCCTTCCCGGCTCTTCCCGCGGGGTAGAAGAAAGTTTGGCGGCCATTTTTCCGAACGTCTTGCACCTCTTTCCAATGTTAAAGGGGGGAGGACATTGAGTATGGAGGCCTCTCATTACTTTTTAATACTGCTCTTTTTTTGCACCGCCACTTTGTATTCTTCAGCGGGCTTGGGCGGAGGCTCCACTTATCTCGCACTTTTGACCCTCTTTGGTTTCTCTCACACCCGCATTCCTTTATTCGCACTGACTTGCAACATCTTGGTAGTTCTTAGCGGGATCTGCTACTTCTACCAGGCGGGGCATCTGCGCCTGAAAAATGTGCTTCCTTTCCTGGTCAGCTCGATTCCCTTGGCTTACCTCGGCGGGACTTTAAGCCTCAGCAAAAAACTTTTTTCACTCTTACTCGCCTTTTCCCTGGCCTGTGCGGGCCTGCGTCTCTTTTTTCGGGACCGAGAAAAAACAATCCAGCCCCTTTCTTGGAAAAAGGCTTGTCTACTGGGCTTTCCCTTGGGCGCAGTCATGGGATTTTTATCCGGTCTGATCGGAATAGGAGGAGGAATTTTCTTAAGTCCCCTGCTGCTTTTGCTGGGTTGGGCGAATTCCAAACAGGCCGCAGCCGCGGCCAGCCTTTTCATTTTGATCAATTCTTTTTCGGGTTTGCTGGGTCAGCTTTCCAAAGGTTCTTCCTTCGAACAGCTGTCTTTTCTTCTTCCTTTTCTGCTGGCCGTTTTCCTGGGGTCTCAACTGGGCGCCCGGCTGGGAGCCTTTCAACTTTCAAAATTCACCCTGCAGCGCGTCTCAGCGGTAATTCTGCTATTTTCAAGCGCTAGAATATTAGCAGGCCTTCTATGACTGAAACTCCGGATTGTAAAAATTGCTCTACCCGTCTTTTGGGAGTGTTCTGCCACTTGAGTGATTCTGCCTTGGGTGAACTTGAGAAGTATAAAACAAGCAACACCTACAAGAAAGGTCAGCTGATTTTTTATGAGGGAAATCCGTCTTTGGGACTTTATTGTATTTTTTCCGGGCGGGTGAAGCTTTACAAATCCCTCTCCAACGGATCCCAACAAATCCTGCGCATTGCAGGGCCAGGTGATCTGCTGGGCTACCGCTCGTTATTTGCAGGTGAAAACTACCATGCAAGCGCCGAAACCTTGGAAGATTCCAATGTTTGTTACATTGACCCCAATGCTTTTTTCTCTATATTAGCTAAAAATCCGGATTTGGCTTTGAGCCTGATCAAAAAACTCGCTCAAGAGTTACGCGTTGCTGAAAATTTAGCCGTCAGCATTACTCATAAACCCGCTCGAAAAAGAATGGCGGAACTGCTTTTGCTGTTGAAAGAAACCTACGGTAAAAAAGTCAAGGAGGGTATAGAGATTTCTCTTCAACTCACCCGACAAGAAATGGCCGAAATGATTGGTAGCACTCAAGAAACCAGCATTCGTTTACTTTCTGATTTTAAAAAGGAGAAAATGATTAAAGTGCAAGAACGGAGCATCACCATTTGCAATTTAGAAGCCTTGTTGGATGCCGCAGATTTAGAAAATTGAGCCGAAACTGATATGCATCATAGTACTTTTTTTTTCGATGAAGTACTTTTTACTTTATTATGCAAAACGAAAAAAAATTCCTCAGCGAATTAGAAAAGAAATGGCCTTGTTTAAAAAAACAGGCACGGCCTATTTCCTTTCGAAAGGGGCAAGTTCTTTTTTATGAGGGACATTCTCCCTACGGCCTTTTTCTTTTACTGAAAGGCGAACTTCGTTTTCTCCATCATGGAAAGACTTGCCCTGAAAAACACTACTGGAATTTTCAAGACACCCAAATCCTTTGCTTGAAATCTTTTTTAAAAAACAGCTCTTATACTTGCCATGCTTACCTACTCAGCGATGCCGATTTTCTTTTTCTTTCCAAAACTGAATTTCTTTCCGAGGAGTAAAAATGCAAGCAACTGATCATCTTCTAGCAGAGCACGAGAAAATTTCTTCGATGCTTCGAGTTCTTGAACGAATGTGTGAGCATTTAAAAAAGGGAGAAGTTCTTCCTCGAGAACAAATTGAGGATCTTCTTCTTTTTTTCGAGTTATTTTCTGATCAATTGCATCACGCCAAAGAAGAAGAGATTTTACTGCCTGCTTTAATTCAAAGTGGTTTCCCTTGGAAGGGAGGCCCTCTTTGTAGCTATTTCAAGCAAATGCAGATGTGGGATGAAAGTATTCAAGAGCAAGTCAAGGCACTCAATCAGGAATTTGAATTGAATCTTATTTTTGATTCAGACCCCTTTTCCCCCAAGCGGTCTTTGCCGGTACTCGAAGAACATGTGCTGGGGAGAGCTCTTGTGCGAGTACTTCGTTTGGAAATAGCTAAGCCCTCTTCTTTCACCCGTTTCGCATGTCGCTTCATTTCATTACTGGATGCTCACATCGACAAAGAAAATCGCTGCTTGTTCCCTATGCTGGATGATACTTTTAATTCTGAAGCACAACAAAAATTGACAAGCCAATTCTGCGAAATGGAAAAAAAATTTGTAAACCAGGAACGGTTTCAGCAACTGGAACAAAAATGGAATGAACTCCGATCGATTTGGCTTTAATATTTCCTTCAAGAAAGCTCATCCATCCCTTACGCGCTTATGCCTCCAGGTCGCAAACAATACCCAAGCCAATTGAATGGCCACAAAAATAGAAACTCCTGTAAGCCCCCCGCTAGAGAAACCATAAGCATGCAAGCCCACTCCTAAAATAAAATTTACTCCATACCAAGCCATGATGACGAGTAAAAAAGCAAGTACGCTCCAGAGAGCCATCCCGAAATCTCTCAGCCAACCTGCAAAGCGGCCATGCAAAATAATAATGTAGCCCAGCAAAACAATGAGTGCCCACACTTCTTTAGGATCCCAACCCCAAAAACGTCCCCAGGAATAATTGGCCCAAACTCCTCCCAAGATGGTTCCTGCTGCCACTAAAATAACTCCCACTTGAATCGCTCGATATAAAAAGAGATTGAGATTTTTAATGGTTTCTTTGGCTTGAGGTTTAAAAGCATAATATCCCAAAGCCATCTGCCCCACTCCCATCGCCAACAGGAAAGCCGCGTAGCTTAAAGTGATAGTGAGCACGTGAATAGTGAGCCAAAAATTATCTCGCAGTACGGGAACCAAAGGATTGATGTTTGGATTGAGCACATTGGGTAAATTGTCCGACAAAACAAAACCAATGGTCGCCCCGGCCGCACCCGAAAGCAGAAAAAATTTTGATCTATAAATAGCTTCGAAAATCAAAGCGAAAAGCAAAGCAGCAAAAGACACCCAAATCACCGATTCATACATATTGGTGACAGGAGGATGCCCCGAAATAAAGGAACGTACGATAAAACCATAAATACTAAAAGAACAGGATAGTAGCGCTGAAAAAATAGCAGAAGCATAAAAAAAACGCTGCCCTGAAATCGCAGCAAGCAACACCACCACAAAAGCAATGAGAGAGAAAATCCAAGCTTTTTGAAAGGGTCGAACATGGTTAAAAGTAAGCTCTCTTTGCATTTCCAAGTGTTTAGGATAAGCTCCCGTTTGATCGGCAATTACAGAAAGTTTTTGCACCAATGCCGCAGCACTTTGATTAAAAATATTTGCCTCTCTACTTTTGAGGGAACTTAAAAGTGCTGTTACCAACTCTAAATTCTCTTTTCCCGGATGAGTGGCTAAACTTTCCCAATGATTTTTTTGAACAGGAAAAATCACCAGTGCTTCACCCACTACAATACGGTGCAGAAGATCGAGCCTGTTGTATAAAGTTGAACCCTCTTTTTCCAAGACATCCAGGTTTTTTCCTTCTTGTTGCTTTAAAGTAATGCCCTGTAAAAAACTTTTAAAATTTTTATTTTCGAGCAGTTCTTTTTCGGAAACATAGTTTTTAGTGGCTGAAATTTCCAGACGTTTATTTAAACCTTTATGACGACTCAAAATCACTTTAGAATCAAAAGTACTTTCACCTTGCGCCAACCAAAGTAACAAAACTTCTAAAGGGTCTTTCCCCTCAAAATAAGTTTTGCCGGTAATTTGACTCACCGATTCTCTTGCAAAAGTATCCAGTGGTTTGATGCGACCTTGATCGAGGACAGGAAGGCTTCGAAGAGAATCGTAATTAAAGGTTTCTGCCTGAACATTTATCGAAATAAATAAAAAGAAGATGCTTAAAAAAATACATAAAATATTAAAATATTTAGTGGATGATTTCATAATGAGAAACTTTCTAAATTTTAAATTTCCTACTTCTCTACCCTCTTCTGAATAAACAAAGGCTTAAACCAGAACATCAAAGCAATACCACACACCATCAGCAAAGACCCTAAATACTTGATAGGAGTACCCGGATCTTTAGCTACCATAAAAATAGAGACATCCGGCTCGCCGTTTTTACCTTCCTGGTAACTCGATTGAAACACCGTGTAACCCTTATATTGCAGAGGATTATTCATAAATATTTTCGTCTGAAATTTTTGATCTGGCTTATCCGGATTCACAGTTGCCAAACTCTCATAAGACTTGGGGGATGTTGTGCCCGGGTAGCGTTCAATGCTAAATTCGTCCAAACGCAATTGAAACTCCAACACTTTAGCTTTGAGACCATAACGAAGCAGATAAGGAACACCGTTAAACACAAGCTCCTTCACATCGCCTTGAGCCATCCATAGTGTTTCAGAAATATTATCTTTTTCTATTTTAAGACGAATGGCTGAAGGCCCACCGGATTTACCGGGAGGAAGCGGAATGTTTCGATAAACAGGTTCAGCACTCGCTTTTGAAAAATATTCTTCTACTTTAAATTTGATAGTCATCCAACCCGTAGCCACTTCTTCTTTGAGCTTCACTTTTTGAGCAGCCCCCACCAAACCTTTTAGCTTGATGCGATAATAGAGTTCATTGTTTTCCTGAGCGAAAAAGAGTTCGCCGCGAGCATTTTCATCTAGCGCCGCTGCACCTAACACGAATTGGGCTTTAAAAAGAATTTCTTCTGGCTTCTTTCCATGCACCGCTTCTAAATCGGGAAAGTTGGCAAACACCACATGAGATTCTTCGAAATGATTAGAAGTGATTTTAAATTCCAAAGCAGGATTATGAGCTTCTTTAGATTTTGAAACGAGCTTGTTGTCTATCACTCGAGCATCCGGGAAATAACGTTCAATTTTTATTTTATAGTCGCTTCCCTCCACTTGAACTTCTTGGGCCTCAGAATTTTGGAGAGCGACTTTAAATTCTTTTCCTTCTTTATTACGGAGTTTTAATACCGCCCAAACACCCGTTTCTTTTTTCTCGCCCAACTTTTCAAAATTATCCCAATTTAAAAAACTTAATTTAGCAGGTCCTAAATTGGCCACTGAAGAGGCACAATCGTTGTCTTTCAAAAAAAGCCATTGAGTGAGAAGCTGATCTGCTCCCATAGGAAGCCCAGAAAGGACCACTTTTAAAGCAGGATTCTCGTCTTTTCCTTCTTTCACATTTAAATTCATTTGAGCGCTGGGATAATACTGGTCAATCTTCACCCGAGTGCCATCTTTCATTTTAAAGACAGTGGGTTTTTCAGGACTGGGCGGATTTTTTAGGAAATACAGTTTCCAAGTCTCCAATTGTTTTTCATCGACCGAGGCCACTTGCAGGAGAGGTTCATCCAAAGTAATTCGATCCGAAGTTTCTCCTTCTGCCAAAGCCATAGATCCATCAATGCCCCATTTTTGGGTCACAAAAGAACCAATGAGAATGATGATAATGCCAGTATGAGTAACCACGAAACCTGTATGATGTTTTTTCCAAGGAAAACGGGAAAGGGCGGCGCAAAGGACATTGATTCCGAGAACCAGTAAAAGAAGTGTGAACCACCAAGCACCATAAACAGCTTCTTTGGCATAAGGAGTGCCGTGAAGCGATTCTTGAACAGTCCCTAAAGCGAGGACATAGGCAAAGGAAGTGAGAACAATCACTGCAAGCTTGAGTGAGGAAAGAAAGCGAAATATTTTTACAAAAAAAGACATAAAGTCGACCTAATGTTTTAAAAAAAAAGAAAATCAATGGGAACTGTGAAACTTAGATACAATATAAACAGGAGTGGATTGAGAGGGAGACTCAAAAAACAAAGAAATTAAAAACCCATTTTCTTCAAATCTCCCACCGCTTCTTCTGCAGAAAATTTTCCGGTCTCATACTGCATTTGAATTTTTCCTTCTTTATCTAAAATACTAATTAGAGAACTATGGTTAAATCCCCCATCCTGCGTTTTTCGATATTTAATTCCCAGCACTGCCGCAATTTCTCGAACCTGATTTTCTTCGGCCTGAAGCAGTTTCCAGCGCGAAGCATCCAGGTGATATTTTTGCATTATTTTTTGCAATTCTTCAGGTGTATCGTTTTCAGGATCAAAACTAATCAAAAGAAAACGCACATTTTTTTTTGTGTTTTCATCCAGATTTTTTTCAAATAATTTCAAACGATCGATTAAAACAGGACAACTATAAGGACAAGTTGCATAGAACATGCTGACGACTACGGGCTGCCCTTCATAAACAGATAAGGCTGTCGTTTTATTTTCATGATCTTTTCCGCTGATCTTTAATTGGTAAATGGATTCTCCTTTTACCGCTTCGTCTGGCGCTAAAATTTCGTGGGCATTTTTTTGATTTTGCACTTGTTCTTGAGGCTTCTTCTCTACTTTTGATTTGCAAGCGTTCATATTCAAAAGAAGTAAAGGCAGCAATAAAAGTAAGTGTTTATTTTTCATGGAAGCCCATCCTTTGCACAACGAAATCCTAAATTGGAAGTCGTGTAATTTGCTTTTAACGACCCTCGAAAGGCCATGCGCATAAAGGTTGCGTAGTCTTCTTTCTCTGTCGCCACCAGAGAAGCAGCTCCACAGAATTTATTTTTATCGGCCTCTTTTCCATCGCGTGAATCCGAAGAAACTACCGCGTTATTAAAATCTAAAACCCATTCCCAAATCAGCCCATGCAAATCGTAGATGCCCCAATAATTTGGCGGCGTCTTCCCTACTTTCTGAATTACCTTTGATGCGGGCTTTGAATACCAATCCAGAATTCGTTGTCGCCACAGCAAATCGTTTCGGCTATCGGCTTGCGTTTCCGAAGCCACTGCCGCGTATTCCCACTCACTTTCGCGTGGCAGCCTTAGACCTTTCCATTCGCAATAAGCCTTGGCGGCAAACCAACTCACATGGGTTAGCGGCTGATCTTTATCCACGCTAGCTCCTAACTCCGTAATAGATTTCCAATGAGAGAGATAACGGGCATCACTAAAAAGTTTTGTCGGTTTTCCTTTTTGCCATTGTGGATTCTGTTTGATGAAAGTTAAGTAGTCACCATTGCTTACTGGAACACTTTGAAGATAAAAACTTTTGATTGGAACTTCTTTTTCTTTATCATCTGCGGGATAAAAGGGGCGGTAGATTCCGGCAGGAATTAAAACAAGGCTTGGCTTGGATTCTTGGGAGAAAACTGGAAGAGAAAAGAGATTAAAAACAAAAATAAGAATTAAAGATTTCATTTCTTCATTCAAACTAAGGTACGTTTCCTTTCACAGTAACGCCCCCGAAAATGCTCTCGCATTTTCCCCTCTTAACCCAAGAGGGGGTGACTACGATTGAAAGCTATTTTTAATGCGCAGCTCCCGGAGGACGCTTGGTTGCTTCTTTTGCTTTTGCCACTTCTTCAGCAGTCACTGCGTCTCCTGAATTGCCCCAACTGTTTCTCACATAAGTGAGAATGTTGGCAATTTCATCGTTATTCAACTGACTCATGGGAGGCATGACCGAATTAAACTCTTTGCCATTCACGGTCACAGGGCCACTTAAACCATTAAGAATAATTTCAATAGCTCTGTTCTTATCCGCCATGAGATAATCGGATTTTGCCAAAGGAGGAAACACTCCCGGCAAACCTTCACCGTTCGCCTGATGGCAGGTAGAACAAGTTCCACTGAACAGATTTTTACCGGCATTGATTTGAGCTTCTTTACTGAGCTTACCTTGAGCCATTTCTTTACTGGCAATTTCAACAGCTTGAGTAGGTTCAGCTTTATCTGCTAAGTAACTTGAATCGACTTCTTTACCGGAATAAACAGCCTTGTCATCGGGGCCTTCTACTTTCAACATTCCCAAAGCCCCTTTATTGAAGGTTCTGAAGATAGAGTGATCGACCAGAATGTAGGTTCCCGGAACTTCCAATTTAAATTCCACCATTGCAGAGCCACCAGCGGGAATTAGCGTCGTCTGTACGTTTTCCTGGTAATGTGTTCCACCTTCGAAAAATACCTTGTCAAAAATATCTCCAATTAAATGAAAGCTGCTCACCAGATTAGGCCCACCGTTACCTACAAACATGCGCACCGTATCACCCACTTTTGCCTTCAGGGCATTATCGCCTACCAAAGCTCCTTCGGCTCCATTGAAGAGCACATAAGTAGCATTTTCTTCGATGGCTTTTTGCATATCAAAAGGCTGCAAACCTTTTTCATGATATTTTCCGACGGTGTAAAAATCTCCCTGCACCACATAAAATTCTTTATCGACAGGAGGCAGACCTTCAGGGGGTTCAACTAAAATCAAACCATACATTCCGTTGGCGATGTGCATTCCCACAGGTGCTGTCGCACAATGATAAATATACAAACCTTGATTCAGAGCTTTGAAAGTAAACTGAGATTCATGCCCCGGTGCTGTAAAGGTACTCGCCGCACCACCCCCAGGTCCAGAAACAGCATGTAAATCGATGTTGTGAGGCATTTTATTATCAGGATGGTTTTGTAAATGGAACTCCACCGTATCACCCTGCCGGATACGCATAAATTTTCCTGGGACTGAGCCCCCAAAAGTCCAGAAGCTATAATCCACGCCGTCCGACATGGGCTTGGTAACTTCCTTTACTTCCAGCCTCATGATTATTTTCGCAGGATGATCTCGTTTGATGGGAGGCGGAACATTCGGCGCATCCGTCAAAACAGCTTGAATAGGCTCACCCTGAGGAGGACCAAAATCACCTTTGGCAGAGCCGCCTGTGTCTTTAAAGTTGACGGAGCTCCCTTCTTTTTTATTGCTACCATTGCAAGCCGTTAAGGCTAGCGCTAGCGCGACGCTCAACAGAACTTTGTTACGGATGGGGCTCATATAGACTCCTTGGTTAGTGAGGATTTAAACGGGTATAAAATTCACTTAAAGCTTGAGGCAACAATTCGGGCCTCGGTAAAATTTTAAAATTCTTTTTCCCCAGCATGCGGGGCAAATAATGTTTGGCTTGAGCTTCAATGGCCAAAGCATAAAGCTGGATATTATTTTGATTCATTTCTCGAATTGCCTGGCGCACATCCTGAATGCCATACTCCCCTTCATAGCGATCGTAATCGTTGGGTTTGCCGTCCGATATTAATAAAATCCATTTTTGCTGCGCTTGAATCGCTTGAAGAGTTTTAGTCGCATGACGCAAGGCAGGCCCAATGCGGGTATAGCCGAAACTATCGAGCGCGCCCAAACGCGCTTGCCCCTGAATGCAGGATTCTCGAAAAGATTTGAGAGTCAGGTAGTCACAATGATTTCGGGTGCGGGAAGAAAAAGCATCAATCTGGAATTGATCACCTGCTTCGTTCAACAATTCCGAAAAGAGTAAAACTGATTTTTTCTCGACGTCTAAAATACGCTGCCCTTGCGTGTAAGAATCGGTCGACAGGCTCCGGTCAATCAACACAATCAGGGCAATATCTCTGTGGGTTTTTCGAGAACTCAGATAAAGCTTTTCCGAAGGAGTTTTTCCGGCAGCAAGATCGGCATAACTTTCTACCAAGGCATCCAAATCAATTTCCACGCCATCACTTTGTCGCTTGCGCAATTCACGTTCCGTAAAAAGAGACGAAAATTGTTTTTTAAGCTGCCTCAAAGTGGCTCCATAATCAGTGAGTATTTTACTTCTAAAAAGAGCGTCAGACTTTTTAAAGTTTTGCACAAAAACCTTACAAAAATCTTTTCGATAGCCCCGCTTTTGATAATTCCACTCGTCGTAAGTTTCGTAGTGTTCTTCAGAAGAAAGTTCTTTGCTCTCGCTTAATGTTCCAGAAGATAAAAAATCGGCCTGAAGCAAAGAATGAGCGGCTTGATCCACCCGCAGCATTTGTTTTAAATTCAATTCGCTGATGGCCTCCGCATGTTGATCTAAATCGTCACTGCCATCACAATCTCGCCAATTCCCTTGAAATTCTTCTAAAGTTTCAATTTTTTCAAAATTATGACCCAAGCTATAATCTTCGATAGCTTTTTGATTCACTTCTAAGATCTCCACCTCTTCGCAAGGTTTTGCTTGTAGCTCAGTGGTGATTTCTGTTTTAGCCGGATTGTTATTTTCAAGATTGGATTTTTTATTTTCGCTTACGGAAGCTAACGTTTTGGAATTCATCCAATGCCCCCACAAATAGTGGGGTTTTTCCTGCAGTGAATTTTTAAGATTCAGATAAATTTTCTCAAGCGCAGGATATTCTTCAAACAAACTCTTCAACACTCGTCTGCTGCTACTTTGCGCGTTGTCTCGTGATTGTTGTAGAGTAATGGTTTGCTGAAAGGCATTGTAACCTAAATCTTTTTGCAGCGCCAAATAAGCCACTCGAAACAAATAATAATTTTCATTCTCTTCGCGCGTCGCTGCCTCTGCAAACGAAGCCGGCAGAAAAAAAACATCGTCCCGCCATCCACCTTCTTGTTCAGCGGCTGTAATTTCAATAGATTTCCCTGTCAGGGCCTTGGCTAAAATACAAAGTCGGTCTTTTACTTCAGCGAGTGTGACGGTTCTCGCTTCAAAACCAGCATCTACTTTGGGCGTGCGGAAACTTCGATACAAAGAAGATATTTTTTTGAAGAAAAGTTGATCGAGTTCCATAAATTTTTATTAAAAAACCAAAGCCACCAAATCGTTCAAAGCTCTTACTGTTTCTCTGTCATCTGTCAGAGGTTCTACGATGGCGACTTCACAGGAAAGTCTCTCGCTAAGACCCGATTTCATAAGCTTCGCCGCATCCACCAAAAGCCGGGTAGAAACCGATTCAGTCAGCCCCAGTTCGACTAAGTTTCTAATTTTTCCTGCAATCTGCACTAGGCGTTTTGCTCGAGCGCTCTCCACTCCACTTTCTTGCAGCACAATTTCTGTCTCCACTTCCACTTGGGGATAATCGAAGTGAACGCTCACAAAACGTTGACGGGTCGACGCCTTGAGTTCTTTGAATCCTTTTTGATAACCCGGATTAAAAGAAGCGATGAGCATAAAAGATTCAGGCGCTTTCAACGTTTCGTTGTGACGCTCCAAATAAAGCTCACGACGATAATCGGTGAGGGAATGAAGCACCACAATCGTATCCGGGCGCGCTTCCGCGATTTCATCGAGGTAAATCATTTTACCTTCTCGCACCGCTCGAGTGAGAGGGCCATCCTGCCAAATTGTTTCGTGACCTTTGATTAAATATCGCCCCAATAAATCGACGGCCGAAGTTTCATCGTGACAAGAAACTGTAATCAGCTCCACACCCAGCTTCGCCGCCATATGCTCGACAAAGCGTGATTTACCTGTGCCTGTAGGGCCTTTGAGCAATAAAGGAAGTTTATGCCGAAAAGCATGCTCAAAAACTTCGCACTCCTTCTTTACTGCACGATAGTAAGGCAGGTCATGATCTACATTTTTTAAATCTGCGAGCGAAACCGTAGGCATTTAGTCCTCCATTCCAATTGCTTCCTCTTTTGGAGTTCCATAGCGAATGAAATTGACGATAAAAAGAATAATGCCCAGCGTGAATAAACTCGCTGCCAGCAAGAGCCCTACAAAATGTATGGAGATTTCTTTTTGTACGAGCAGAAAATCGAGGCCTTGTTTACGCTCCAGATAAACCTGGGCAACACCCGCAACCCCTAAGGCAGCAGTCATTGCAAGCATTCCAATATTACTCAGCCAAAATCCTAAAAGACCTGACATTGTGTTATAAAGTTTTCTTCCCGTGAGCAAAGGCAAGGCATAACTGATGATGGCCAAAACAATCATCGCATAAGCCCCCCAAAACGCCAGATGGCCGTGCATCGCAGTGATTAAGGTTCCGTGAGTCCATTGATTCACTTGAGGTAAGGTGTGCGCAAAACCTAAAAATCCTGCCCCCACAAAAGACATGATGGCAGAACCTACAGTCCAATAAATGGCTACTTGATTAGGATGAGTTCTTCCGCTTTTTCGGTACATCGTAATCGCAAAAAGAGCCATACCCAGAAAAGCGAGAGGTTCAAGGGCAGAGAAAAATCCGCCAATCCATAACCAATATTTAGGAGCACCGATGAAATAATAATGATGACCCGTCCCTAAAATTCCCGAAAGAAAAGTAAGTCCGATAATCACGTACAACCATTTTTCAATCACTTCTCTATCCACTCCCGTCAGCTTGATTAAGAGGTAGGACAAGATGGATCCCATAATGAGTTCCCAAACACCTTCTACCCACAAATGCACTACCCACCAACGAAAATAAGAATCAAAAGTTTGGTTGGTAAAATAAATCATTCCAGGCAAATAAAGCAGCGCCGCAGATAAAAGACCGAAGAACAAAACTAAGCTTGTCGTAGAAGTGCGATTGCTTTTCCAGATAGTCATACCGATATTGAAGATGAACAGCAACACATTGACGACCACCAGGTAATCGAGAGGTCTTGGAATCTCGAGAAATTTTCGACCCTCCCACCAGTTAAAATGAAAGCCGATAATGGCCGTGACTCCCACAATAATCAGTGAGATCAGCTGCACAACTCCGAGACGAAAAGAATAAATTTCTCTATCCGCTTCGTCAGGAATAATAAAATAAGCAGCCCCCATGAATCCGGTGAGCAACCAAACCACCAACAAATTGGTATGGGTGGCCCGAGCGACATTGAAAGGGATCCAGGTGTGCAACACATCAAAACCGATACGTGCAAAACCCATAATGAAACCATAAATAATTTGCAGGCTGAGCAAAAGCATACAGGTTGCGAAAAACCAGTAGGCTAATTTTTGAGATTTAAATTTCATAATTTTCCCTTTATTATTTTAAGTCGGACAAATATTTTACTAAGGCCTCAACATCGGCATCGCTCAGAGGCAACTTCGGCATCAGCGCTCCAGGCTTAAGCGACTGAGGATCACGCAACCATTGATTGAGATATTTTGCATCGCGACGAGATCCCACACCATCCAAAGCCGGCCCCACATTTCCACCCTTTCCGCCCACCGCATGACAGGCCAGACAGATCTGATCGAACTGCGCCGGAGCTTTCACCGAGGACACAGAAACTCCCCCAGAAGGTGCCTGAGAAGGAACCAGAATGTTTGGCTTGGGAGGAAATCCGTTGAGATCCATTTCTCCAATCCATTTGAAGAAGGCAATCAGATCGTCAATTTCAGTATCGCTGAAATTGTATTTGATCATCTTTCTTTCACCCGGATACATCGCCTCAGGATCTTTAATGAACATTTTCATCCAGGCGGGCCCACGACGCTCATAAACTTTAGTCAGCTCCGGAGCATAATATCCCCCTTCACCCATGAGCGTATGACAACCCATGCAATTATTTTTATCCCAGATGTCTTTTCCCTGAATGACTTGCTCCGTCATATTTGTTTGTTTGGTTTGTTCGGGTACTCTGCGCACTGTATCCACCGTGAGTCCTATAAAAATAACCACGAAGATCAGTGTACCGAACAAGAAAAATGCTCGGGCTTGCGATTTCGAAAGCATGGACACTCCTTAAGTTAAATGAAAAAGATTCTAAACAGACACTCTTTCAAACTCTTGATTTAGCCTTATTCAGAAAAGGTTAAGCAATTAGCAAAAAAATTGAGCTTTGATCTTGAATAAAAAACATGCTCTAAAGTGCAACAGATTCACGTTCTACGAACAATAGAGTTCATCCCAGTTCAACGAATATACCGAATTCGCATTTTACTCTTTGCGTAATCGCAACAAACTAACATGATTTAAATCATGTCTTGCTAAATTATTATTATGAACCGTCCTTCTTTTGATGCACTCACACTCAAAAAAGTCCCTATTTTTAAAGGACTCCGGCACGAGGACTATTTAAAAATATTCTCCTTGGGTAAAATCAAACAGTTTCAAAAAAATAGCTTTCTTTTCAATCAAGGAGATGACGCAAAAGGGGTGCTTATCCTTTTAGAAGGGAAAATTAAAATCTCACAAATGGGTGAAGAGGGAAACCAAGTGCTCTTAAGAGTTTTGGGGCCTGGACAACTCGTCGCTGGCGTGGCGGTGCTTGAGAACGGCACTTATCCTGGCAATGGTTACACCCTTGAAAAAACGACTGTATTTTGTTTGGACAAGGCAAACTTGCTGCACTTGATGTCTCAATATCCTCCGATTGCCCTCAGTATCACTCAACTTCTACTGAAAAGAATTGCAGAACTCCAAAAACGTTTTCGAGAAATCGCAACGGAAAAAGTAGAAACAAGAATTGCAAGAACCCTACTTCGCTTTGCCTCTCATCATGGAATCAAAAATCCTAGGGGGCTACTCATCGATTTTCCTCTCACTCGGCAAGATCTGGCTGAGTTCACAGGCACCACTCTTTTTTCTGTAAGCCGTCTGCTCAAAAATTGGGAGAGAGAGGGGCTTTTAGAGAGCGGCAGAAAACGAGTGACCTTGCTTCAAGTTGAGAAATTAAAATTAATTTTAAAAAAGTGACTTTCTTGTTGCTACGCAAAGAATGTTTTCTGTAATCCTTCTAGTTTCATACTAACCTGAGAAAATTATATGAAACCACAAAATTGCCCCTTACATGCCGCCGCTCACCATGTTTCTGGCTTCTTCATCGAGCCTTACCGTCCTTTTTTTGCTTTAGCTACCCTTTATAATGTCGTCATCATGGCTCTGTGGTTTACCTGGCTACATGGTCTTGAAATGCAAAAATCTTTTTTCTCATTTCAGATTTCTCCTTTGCAAACTCACTTTCACTGGATGCTCTTTGGTTTTCCCAGTTTATACATTTTTGGTTTTCTTCTGACAGCCTTTCCCAAGTGGGTATCTGCTCAGCAAACCAAAGGTCCTTATAATATCTTTTTAGCCCTAATGCTTTTTTTGTCCCAGATTTTAATTTTAATAGGCACTCTTTTTTCTATTTGGCTGCTGAAATTTGCTTTGTTGTTTGAGCTTCTGATGATGCTCGCACTTTTTAGACTACTCTTCAATTTTTACATTTCCTACCCTGGAAAA
Source organism: uncultured Pseudomonadota bacterium (assembly GCA_964556135.1). GTDB lineage: Bacteria > UBA10199 > UBA10199 > JADFYH01 > JADFYH01 > CAYPXN01. The sequence continues at coordinate 273,566 of CAZKUY010000001.1, read as the reverse complement.
AAACTTTTTGATCAGAGTTCTATGGTGCTCATCGCGCTTGGCTTTGGCATTATTGCTCAAATATTCTACCAGTTGAGTGTCTGGGTAAGTTTTAATCCTTATTACTCCTTCAGTCTTTATTTTGCTCAATATCCTTATCTGCTTTTCTTAATGATGGGCGTCTCTTATCGCATTCTCGCTTTTTTCACTTCTACACTTCCGCCTTCAACAGAAGTTCAAAGAGGACCCTTCACTCTACACCTTGCCCTGGCCTTGATCTTTGCTTTAGGACTCTTAAAATTCATGCCTTTTTCAAGCACAACTTCTTATCCGCAAGGACTTCTTCTTATTGTGCTGGGACTGGTGTGGTTAAAGGAATTACAACATTGGAAATGGAAAAAATCTCTTTCCAACTTTTTACTTTTCTCTCATTACCTGGCATTTTTTTGGGTAATACTTTTTTTAGAACTCAAAGGATTTCAAGAAATATTTTCCCATTCTTTTCTTCAAGATCGGAGAATCTATTTAGCCATCCAACATCTGTTTTTTGTAGGAGGAATTTCCACCTTGATCTGGGGCATCAGCACTCGCGTCACCCGCGGACATGGGGGGCTTGGTTTTAACTTGGGGAAAATAGATTATCTCATTTTCACACTTCTTCAATTGGCAGTTTTGACGCGAGTTTTTATTCCCTTACTCGAAATCAAATTTAAATTTCTTGAGGGCCAATCTTTTCACTCTGCTTTTCTTTGGTGGCTGGCATTTTTAATATGGGGTCTCCGCTATCTGCCAATTTTGGCGACAAGTTCTGGAACTCGAAAACCCTAAATTGTGGGTAAACTGCGGAGTAAAAAATGAATAAGCGAGCACATAAAAAAAAAGGGCACTCATCCCAAAGGAAAAGTGTCCTAGTTTTTTGAGAAAAATTCCTACTGATAACAAAGCACTTCTGTTTCAAAATTTGCAGAGCCTCCACCATAGCTAAATCCTGTAAGTTGCACATTTTGGTTTATTACAGCACCTGTTCCTGAAGTGAAGGTTAAACTACCATTCCAAAGAACAGCTAGTACCTCAGCAAAATTTCTTCAAAAAATAAGAGAAATGGATTTGGAAAAAAGGCACCCATTGTAAAAGGGAGTTCTTTTTTTATGCACTTAATTCAAAAACACCAGCAAGGGGGAATCACCCCGCCGTCTTGTCAGTTTTTGCTCTTTGGGAGAATTTACAATTACCGAAGGTAAAACATTATAAACGAGTAAAGAATTTCTTCTCGATTTGCTTACTCCGTCTATTTTTATATTTTTTTTGTTATTGGAGTTTCCAATGGCTTGATCCAATGCCGCTAGAGCAAGGCTCTGCCATTTTCTAGCTAAGACCGGATTACTCGAATGATAACTGGCCCAACATCTTTCTTTCAGAACTTGAGCCACTCGCTTGAGTGCAGTATCCGGACTTAACACTTCCTCTAAACTCCATTTTTTAGGCTGAAGATGCGCTTCATTATTAATTTGTCCAATTCCGACATCCACTCGATACTGCTGAGTTGCAATTAAGCTTTCTGCTAGAACTTTCGCCTCTTCTAAAGAATTTAAGAATTTTGATTTTGCTGTTTCAGCTTTACCCGGTAGATTCCAGGCAATCGTATAGTAATGACAACGAGACTCGTGAGCAATAATAGAAAGAAGTTCGTTCTCATTTACACCTTCTGCTTTTGCGGTTTGAGTAACTTTTTGACGAAGTTCTGGATCTTTACAGTTGGCTTGAGCAAAACTCGAGTGAAAAATAACTCCGACACTCAAAACAAATAAAATTTTAATCTTATGCGGCTTCACTAAAGTAAATCTCCGAAATATAGCGGTGACCTTTCTCGCCGCGTTTGAGTTGAACGACGATGGGAATAATACTGCGAATGTACTCTAAGATTTGTGGGCGTTCCATTCCGAGATCGGCTTGCATCACCATTAAAGCGAGTTGTTCAAAGGCAAGCTTCGGACTATCCGCATGAACGGTAGTGATGGAACCGGGATGACCAGAATTAATGGCTCGAAGGTAAGAGAAAGCTTCAACACCTCTGAGTTCTCCTAGAATAATTCGGTCGGGCCTAAGTCTCAGACAGGCTTCCAAAAGCTGCTGTGGGGTAACCTTGGCTAATCCTTGTCCACCTCGGGAAGAAAGTAAGTGTACATGATTCGCATGAGAGAGCTTCACTTCTCGAGCATCTTCAATGGTTAAAATTCTTTCGTTTTGCGGGATGGCTTTCAAACAAGCATTCAGAAAAGTAGTTTTGCCGGTGGAAGTTCCTGCTGAAATCAAAATATTCTTTTTGACGACTAAAGCTTCTTCAATGAATTCTCGATATTGATTCTGTTTGAAAAGTTTCTGAAGCTTTTCTCCACTTTTAATTGTTTTTGCAGATGCTTGATTGATCTGTTTGAAGGCCCCAAGTTTTTCGTAATCACTAAGACTCATTTCAAGTAGAGCTTGCTTACGAATGGAAATAGCGACGAGTCCCGTTTCTACCGGGGGAGGAAGAACAATCTGCACACGGTAATCCCCAGGGAGTGTTGCCGAGAGTAAAGGCGTTTCTTCACTGATTTCCTGCTCTGAATATTTAGCGACTAAATTGGATAAAGTGCGGATATGATCAAAGTTTGTAGCTTTTCAACGAAGGTATATTCGGGATTGTAGCAATGCACTCCGAAAGCACGATTATCCACGACGTCGCTTATCTTTTCCGAAGCCTTGTCGTAGGCCCAAGAGGAGATATTCACTTCCGTATTGGGTGTCGTCTTATCAAAACCCACTTCAAGTAAAATGCCAGGCTTCAAGCCAATGACTGGATCAAATTCGGATTTGTAATAAAGGCGAATGCCCGCACTTCGGAATTTACCATCATCGAAAACTCGATCTCTTTCTATATTTTCAATATCAGGAATTGAAATTTCATCCGCAAGCCAGTCAAAAAAAGATTCTCTCGATTTTACCTGACTGGGATTATCTTGGTTTTTTCCTGTTTTTACATCGCGCCCGATAGGAGGATCAATCTTGATATCAATGTCTTCCGAGAAACGATTGATGATTCCAAAACCTTTTGAAAGGGACGTGCCGCCCTTTAATTGAAACACCCAACCTTGTTTTTGAAGAGCATACAGAACATGCATGATCCAATAATCTTTTTCCACAAGCGATGGCTCGTTGATGTGCTGATCCCTTGCTGCAATTCTTAGCAGTTCTTTGAATTCTTCATGATGATGAAGGTATTTAGGAGGCATACGTTAAATTGTTCTCCAACAAGTCATGCAAACGCTTTTGCGTCGAATAAGTCCCGTAGCGTTTTGCACTTTTTTCTAAAGTTTTTTTATCAAAATCAGGAAGTTTTTGATTTAAGGCTTCCAATAATTGCCCTTGTTCTTCCGGCACCATTTTTAAATTATTCAACAGCTCTACCAAAAGCACTTCCTTTGTCATTTCTCTCGGAACATTCAGTCGTCGTTGAAAAAAAAATGTTCTCTCTCCCAAACTCAATTTTCCATGACGCTTTTGATTCAAGACCACGGGCAAGTTATAAAGTTGGGTAGTTCCAAGACCCAGAGAATTAAATGAATTAGGAGAATAAACAAGAAATTTGGAAGACTTCAAAAATCTCTCTAGCAACTTATTTACTTCAGCGGGCACTTCTCCGAAAGTGGATTGCCGCGGGCAAAGATAAAGTCCATTTTGGAGCTTGGTTAAAGCACCTTCTTGAACAAGGGTTTTTAAGTGCCGATCCACATTGGAAGAAAAAAGCGCAAGATCAGCTCGCCGGTAAACCTTCCCCGGATAAAGTTTTCTTCTTAAGAGATCGACTGTTTTTTCATGCATATTGATTACCTCTTGAGTATTATCGGACATCAAGAGGAAAAAGTATATTATTTTAATAAAAATCCATGTAATTATAAATATAAGCATATGAATATATTATCTAATATAAACATATAAAATATAATAATATTGTATCTGTGGCCTAAAATAGCCCAAACTACTGCTTTAAATATTTTTCATTTGGACAAGTTAAACTTCCTGGAAGCTCTCTTAGATTTTCTTTGCAGCCAATGAATTAAATCCGACTCAAGAACTACAACCTTTGTACCCAACCATGAAACAGGGATTGTTCTTAAGTTTCGTTGGACAGTTTTAGTGGATACTCCCAGAAAAGAAGCGATATCCTTGTAACCGGATAAAATTCTCATAGATGACGTATTCACGGCGTGCCTGCTTTCTTTTTAGCTTTGATAGTGCAAGGTGGGGGCACAATACGTATGCAAAACGGCTTGCTAAGCAGTACTTCGTCCTGTAGCTCGGGGACACAAAAATAAAAAGCCTGCCTCGCCTTATGTCGAGACGGGCTTTTTTATTTTTTGCTCCCTCTTGGCATGAGAACCCGTAGGGTACGACGACCGACGAGCATGACCGAAGGGTGCGCAGGAGGAAGTGGTTGGAGCATTAGCGAAAACCAACAGCGAAGCAGTCCTTGGAGCGGAGCGTAAAGGATCCCGTTGGGGACACAAAAAAACAAAAACCACCCTCGGGTGGTTTTTGTTTTTTCATCTCCCATTCCTCCCCGACCAGCAGCAATCCTAGATTCCGTCGATTTATCCTGTATTTTTTCCTGATAAAATCTTAAATAGCTTCATCATGATTTCAAAATTGCCCAAATGGGTTTGGTTAGGAGGTGCTCTTTTAGCGACCAACGCGGGAATCATCAATGCGGTCGGCTTTTTGAGCTTTCAACACCAGGGAGTGACCCATCTTACAGGAATCACCACTCAATTGGGTGCATCAGTTGCCACTGGTGCAGGCTTAGAAGCTCTCCATCTGCTGGGCGTTATTTTCTCGTTTTTAGCGGGTGCCACTTTGAGCGGTTATCTGATCCAAGATAGCATCCTCAAACTGGGACGACGTTATGGAGTTGCGCTTTTAATTGAATCAACATTGCTGTTCGTTTCAGTTCACTTCTTAAAACAAGGTCAGCTCTTGGGAGCCTATTTGGCCTCCTGCGCTTGCGGATTGCAAAATGGAATGGTCAGCACTTACAGCGGAGCCGTTTTAAGAACCACCCATGTTTCGGGTTTTATCACGGACATGGGTGTGCTGTTGGGCCAAATGTTTCACAGCCTCAAAATCGACAAACGTCGACTTTTTTTATACGGCATTCTCGTTTTTTCATTTTTTTTCGGAAGCGTCGTGGGAGCTGTCTTGTTTAGATATTTTTCTTATGAAACCATTTATTTTCCCGCCGCACTTACGGGTTTGACGGGCTTAATCTATAGCATCCGAAAATATCTTCATCTCCGCAGAAGCTCGATTTTATAGGAAATAAAATACTACTTCGCGAGTCGAGTGTGCAACAATTCAGCGAGAGCATTCAAACCATCAATCGCCGTAAAAATCCCCACCACTTTTTCATTTTGCATCACCACCGCAGAGCCGTATTTGTTGCGGAACATTTCTTGAGCGACTTCATCCAAACTTGCATCAGGGGAAACTGTATAGGGATCGAGGCTCATGGCATCTTTTACCTTGAGTTGGCTTGGTTCAAGACCACTGATATAAGTGATGAGATGCACATCACGATCCGAGAGAATACCGATGATTTTTCCATCTTCTAAAACCGGTAAGTGACGAATGCTGTTTTGCGCCATAATCTCCTTGGCTTTAACGATGGTTTGCTCTTGTCCTATCGTCAGGGGACTGGTGCTCATGTATTTTTGAATACTGGGAATAGGCTTGGTCATAAAGACTCCTAGGTTAAGATTATTTTTTTAAAATGATCGAGTTAACAATTCTTTGGCATTTGCCTTGAATCATTTTTTATTTTTACGGGAAACAGACTTAAGAAGAAATGATGAGAATCATAATGCCGGATGACCTTTATCAGCATCACTGTATGGCTCGCTGAACTACACATCGAAACGATGATCGATGTCATTCTTCGGGATGATTTGGATCGGATATGGAAATGGTATGAATTTCTTGTAAAACATCCATAGGTAAAATATAGCACATCACGAGTACAATGACTGAAGGCTCCCATCATGCCCGAAAACTTCAAGAAAAATTTTTTCTCAAAAGCAGAGCAAAGCGCCGCCATTGAAGCTATGTTCAATGCAGCCAGTCTTGGAATCATTATTTCCAATGCGGACGGGCTTATCCAACAAATCAATCCTTATACCAGCCGCCTCTTTGGTTATAATGATCAGGAATTAGTTGGGCAGAAAATCGAAATCCTTATTCCCAGAAACTTAAGGGAAAAACACATTGCACATAGAGAGCAATTTAATCAGAAACCAAGAGCGAGAGCCATGGGCTTGGGCATGAATTTATTTGGCCTGAAAAAAGATGGGAGCTTACTCCCTGTTGAAGTCAGTCTCACTCATTATGAAAGAAACGGGATAAAAGAAATTGTGAGCTTCATCAGCGACATCACCGAACGCAAAAAGGCGGAAGATGCCTTAAAATCTTTAACCCAAGAATTAGAAAAGAAAGTGGAAGAAAGAACCCAAGAACTTTCTCAAGCTTTTATCGAACTTCAACATACCAATGAAAACTTACAAAGAGCCGAAGAAGAGGCACGTGAAGCTTTGGGAAAGGAAAAGGAATTGAATGAGCTCAAATCCCGATTCGTATCGATGGCTTCTCATGAATTTCGGACTCCCTTGAGCGGCATCCTAACCTCCGCCTCCTTGATTTCGAAATACGATGCATCCGAAGACCAAGAAAAACGGCATAAACATATCAATACCATCAAGGCATCCGTCCAGAATCTCACCACAATTCTCAACGACTTCCTCTCGCTCGATAAGCTCGAACAAAGCAAAACAGAATGTCGCTTTGTGTCTTTAGATTTAAAAGACTGCATTCAAGGTCTCATCGAGGAAATGGAAACCTTGGCTAAGAAAGGCCAATGCATTCTCTACAAACATGTAGGAGCTCAGGTTGAAGTTCAAACAGATAAAGATATGCTGAGGAACATCTTCATTAACCTTCTTTCCAATGCCATTAAATATTCTGGTGAGGAAAAAGAGATTCAAGTGACCACTGAAGTTCAAGACGCTTGGGTAACACTGAAAGTGCAAGATGCAGGCATAGGCATTCCCGAGAATGATCAAAAATATCTCTTTGAAAAATTTTTTAGAGCTCACAATGCGAATGCCATCCAGGGTACGGGTTTGGGACTTAACATCGTGAAGCGCTATTTGGATTTAATGGGTGGCAATATTGATTTTAGTAGTGAAGAAAATCGCGGAAGTACTTTCACTGTTCGCCTCCCGAGGGAGACAGAAATATGAAGAAAATTTTACTCATCGAAGACGATAGGGTTGTACGGGAAAACACCGCCGAAATTCTTGAATTAGCTCACTATAAAGTAGCCACTGCCGAAAATGGGAAAAAAGGGATTCAACGGCTAAAAGAATTTTCTCCGGATTTGATTATCTGCGACATCATGATGCCGGAGCTCGATGGCTACGGGGTCTTGCATATTTTATCGAAAGAACCCGCCACAGCTTCCATTCCTTTTATCTTTCTCACAGCGAAGACAGAGAAAAGTGAAATAAGAAAGGGAATGAACTTAGGAGCGGATGATTATTTAACGAAACCTTTTGACGAAACAGAACTCCTCAATGCCATTGAGACCCGCTTCAAAAAAAACGAAATCCTTAAGAAAGAATTTTCACGGAATCTGGAAGGACTCCATCAATTCCTCGACGAGGCAAAAGGCCTGAAAGAACTTGAGCAGCTTTCTCAAACTCGCCCAGTATTATTTTTCAAAAAGAAAGAGATCATTTTCCATGAAGGCGATGAACCGCATCATCTCTTCTTCCTCAACAAAGGAAAGATTAAAACTTTCAAAGCGCATGATGACGGAAAAGAATATGTGATCAGCCTACATAAGGATGGCGAGTTTTTTGGCTACACACCTTTACTCGAAAATTTATCCTATTCAAATTCAGCCATGGCCCTCGAAGATTGTGAAATATGCAAAATTCCCAAAGAAGATTTTTCGGCGCTACTTTACAAAAACCGAGATGTCGCTACCCAATTCATCAAGATGCTGTCGAATAAGGTTATTGAAAGAGAAAAACAATTGATCAGCCTCGCTTACGATACCGTGCGCAAACGAGTAGCTGAGGCTCTACTTGCTTTAGCTAAGCGATTTTCGGAACCAAGCAAAAAAACTCAAAAGGTGACCATCAACCGCGAAGACCTTTCAAATATGACAGGCACTGCCACTGAAACGGTCATCCGCTGCTTAAGTGAATTTAAAGTAGATAAATTAATAGAGATCGATGGTCGAGATATTATACTCCTCAACCGTCAAGGGCTTGAGGAGATGCAATAAGTGGTCAGGGTTGAGAATGAATAGGACAAACAAGATTTTTATTAGGATCGGCCTCTGAATGGAAAAAAAGAGGATAGGTTTTGAGAAGAATCGTAAAAAGTCCCAAACTCACGAGCAATACAGAAGATAATTTGGGGAAATGCGTTTTGATTGGATTTAGAATTTTCTGCACCAAATAGGGCGCCATACTCAAGGCAGGCAAGGTGCCCAACCAAAAAAAGAAGAGAACTACGCTCCCTAAGAGCATGCTTTGAGTGGCAAGGGCTGCAAGGATAAAGGCGTAAAGCCACCCGCAGGGAAGAAAAACAGACATCACTCCTATAAAACCTGCTTTGAGAACGGAAGAATGAAGAGAACTGAGAGTTTTTTTCCAAACTTGAGAATAAATTTTAAAAAAAGTCGCTGGCATTTTCAGATGAATCGACTTCTGAAATCCCATCCAAATGAAAACTCCACCCAAAGTGATTGCGCTAAGCCATGGTAAAATACCATTCAACGAAGAACGCAGTGTGTGTTCTCCGACAAGTCCTGCGAGGCAGCCCAAGCTTAGGTATGCTATGAGTCTTCCAAAATGGTAAAAACCAGCGCTCGAACGACTGGATGAAGCCATCGTTGCGATTCCCCCGCACATCGCGGCACAATGCCAACTGCCAGCAAGACTAGCAGCGAGAACCGTCAAAGGGATGAATATTCTTAAGCTCTCATTTGTAGAGAAATTAAAATTAGAAATAAGGTCCCACAAGAGTAAGTTCCTCCTTTCTGTTTATTTCTTTATTCTCTGAAGAAGTAATATTAATTTTAATTTTTGTTTGGCCATTTTTAAGTAAGCTTTTGGGGAATTTGACGAACAAGTCAGCTTGAACGTTTTTCCCAGAAGCAAGAGGAAGTGGACGCAGTGCTGTCACTAATTCAATCCCAAGATTTTCATAAGCACTCTCAAGAGAAAAATTTAAATTTAGATTTTCGAAACTCTTATTTTCAAGATGGACTTTATAATGATTCAAAATTAAAACTTTATCCGAGCTGCCGGACATCTGTTGGTAAGGAGCCTCTTTCGATCTCACGAATGAAATTTCTAGATCTTTTCTAAAGTATAAAGTCAGCGAGAAACCCACAATAACAACAGACAGTAGAAATAAATAAGTGAGAGTCCTCACATTTATTTTCTTCGAAACTCTCTTCTGTAGCCCTGCCAGGGAATCATATCGAATGAGGCCTTTGGGCCTTTCAATTTTCTCCATCACCGTATCGCAAGCATCTATGCAGGCGGTGCACGCGATGCACTCCATCTGAAGACCTCGGCGGATATCAATTCCCGTAGGGCAAACATCTACGCAACGAAAGCAGTCAATGCAATCTCCCCTGGCTTCTCCCTGCTTCCCGCGAGGTTCACCGCGACTTGCATCATAGCAAATCACCAGCGAATGATTATCAAGCAGCACTGATTGGAAACGACCATAAGGGCAAGCAATGGTGCAAAATTGTTCTCGAAACCATCCAAAGTTGAAAAGAATTGCTAAAGTCGTTGCGGCCATCAGGAGAAAGGAACTTGGATTTTCTAGAGGAGAAGCTTGGATCATGTGAAATAATTTTTCACTTCCCACAAAGTAAGCAAGAAAACTGTGAGTGATCACCAGGCTTACGAGAATAAATAAAGCCCATTTGAAAATCTTTTTTAGCAGCTTATCGGGATTCATTTTTTCTCGGTCAATTTTTTTCCGAGCCAACGAATCTCCTTCTACCCATCGCTCAATCCGACGAAAAACCCCCTCGATAAAAACGGTTTGAGGACAAGCCCATCCACACCAAATTCTTCCCCAAATGGCGGTAATAAATCCAAGTGCAAGCGCAGCACCGACAAAAATAAATAACAGGATGGGAGCATCATGGGCCCAAAAAGTAGCTCCAAGAATCGTGAAGCGTCGCTGCGAGATATCTAAAAGAATGGCGGGATTACCTCCCACTCTTACCCAAGGAAGAGCGAGAAAAAATAAAATCATGAAAGCATGGATGATGCTTCGCCATTTTTTGAAATGTCCCTGAACATCGGCAGGATGAATATAAAGGCGTCGACCTTTCTCATCCGTGGTCGAGAGGCGATCTTGGGGAAGTTGCCTGGCATTCAGTGTTTTCACGAATGCTACTCCTGAATTTCATTACCCTGAGGGGCTTTGGGCTGCGGAGGCTGAGTATTTTTAAGAGATTTTACATAGCTCGTCACCTCGTAGATTTCCTCATCTTTCAACAAGCCTCCCCAAGCGGGCATACCCTTGTCATTCACTCCGACTTTAATTATCTTCGCAATGTCGACCAGCGAACCTTTCTCATGAATCCAGTAACGATCTGTAAGGTTAGGACCAATGCTCCCCTGCCCTTGATTACCATGACAAACCGCACAGCGTGCCGCGTAGATCTTATTGCCCTCTTTAATTTCACTGCTGCTTTTAGAAAATTCCTGGAGCTTACTTTCATCAGGCCAAGCTTGTTGATTATTAGAAATATTTCGTTGTTCGATTTGTTTCATCGAAACTTCGAATTCTTCATTCAAAGTAGGACCATTGCCCATAGAGTAGTAGGCGAAATAAAAGAATCCAAAAACGATGGTGAGATAAAAAGTCGCAAGCCACCAATTGGGCAGTGGATAATCAAATTCTTGAATGCCATCGTATTCATGGTTAGGAATAATTTTTCCTTCTTCGGGCGGCTGCTTCATCATGATTCCTCCTTTTGAAGAGGGAGTGTTTGAATTGTTTGATAAAAGTCTGTGCTGTCTTTTCTAAAAATCCATAAAAGCATTCCTAAAAAAAGACCTAAAAATAAAAGAAGCGCAATGCAGGTCAGCCAAATAAATGGAAAGTTTTTGAGTGATTCTTGAATCATTTCGCAGCTCCTGAATCTTTACCTAAACGTTGAAGATAAGCGATGAGAGCGATGATCTCTCTCTGCTCCATCTGGCTAGGAACGCCCTGCGCCTCTAAGCCTTCCGCAATTTGTTTGGCTTGCGCATGAGCAATGTTGATTGATTTTTCTACTTCTTCATCGCTGTAAGGCACTCCTAATTTTTTCATCAGCAAAACTTTTTGAGGAATGATTGAAAAATCGATTTTATTGGTGAGAAGCCACGGATAGGCGGGCATGATGGAAAGTGGCGTGACTTCACGAGGATCTGCCATGTGACGAAAATGCCAGAGGTCCGGATATTTTCCACCTAAGCGAGCAAGATCGGGTCCAGTGCGTTTGGATCCCCATTGAAAAGGCCGGTCGTACATGGAATCTTCGGGTTTTGAAAAACTTCCATATCTTAAAACATCCGACACCATGGGCCTGACCATTTGGGAATGGCACAAATAGCAACCCTCTCGAATATAGATATCCCTGCCAACGAGTTCCAAGCCTTGATAAGGTTTTGCTTTGGGATTCCCTTCCATGTCTTGATTCGCAAAAAACGTAGGAACCAACTCGATGAGCGTGCCAACCATCACGGCCACCACCACCAAGACCGTGAACACAGTGGGCAGTCCTTCCAAAACACGATGCGCTTTTTCATTGCTGGTGAAAATTGCTTCGGGACTAAGAACTTTGAGGGGAGGAGCTGAAAAAATTTCCGGCTTTTCATCTTTCGGAGCCATTTGGATGGTTTTGAAAAGATTGAACATCATCAATACAAACCCGACCAAATATAAAAATCCTCCGACTGCTCTTACATAATAAAGAGGAACAATGCGAATGACCGTCTCCACAAAATCCGGATAAACAAGACGACCCGTATCGTCGATGGCTAGCCACATCAGGCCTTGCGTAATGCCAGCGGTCCACATGGAAAGCATATAAAGAAGAATACCTAAGAGACCTATCCAGAAATGAAAGTTAGCCAGTCGTTTGCTATAGAGACTATTTTTCCAGAGTCGAGGAACCAGATAATAAAGAACGCTCGCGATAAGAAAGCCATTCCAGCCGAGGGTTCCCCCATGAACGTGGGCAATGATCCAATCCGTAAAATGTCCTACTGCATTTACCGATTTAATGGAAAGGAGCGGACCTTCGAAGGTCGACATTCCATAAAATGTAATGGCCGTTGCCATGAATTTCAAAATGGGATCACTGCGCACCCGATCCCACGCGCCGCGCAAAGTGAGTAGGCCGTTGATCATTCCGCCCCAACTGGGAGCCCAAAGCATGATACTGAAAACTACACCCAAAGTTTGTGCCCAATCGGGAAGCGTCGAATAAAGTAAATGATGAGGACCCGCCCAAATGTAGATAAAAACCAAAGACCAAAAATGAATGATGGAAAGTCGATAACTATAAATCGGACGATTTACCGCTTTGGGAAGATAGTAATACATCAGACCCAGAAAGGGAGTGGTAAGAAAAAACGCTACGGCATTGTGTCCGTACCACCATTGAACCAGAGCGTCTTGTGCGCCCGCATAAACGGGATAGCTTTTCATCCAATCTACTGGGATTTCAATTGAATTGATAATGTGAAGAATGGCTACCGTCACGATCGTGGCAATATAAAACCAAAGCGCAACATAGAGATGTCGTTCGCGACGCTTGATGAGAGTTCCAAAAAAATTAACGGCGAACACTACCCAGACCATCGTAATTAAAATATCGATGGGCCATTCTAACTCTGCATATTCTTTCCCAGTGGTGTAACCAAGTGGCAGACTAATCGCCGCGGCAACTATAATAAGTTGCCACCCCCAAAAATGGATTTTACTTAAAGTGTCTGAATAGAGTCGTGCTTTCAGCAATCTTTGACTGGAATGGTAAATTCCCGCGAAGATGGCATTCCCCGCAAATGCAAAGATGGCGGCATTGGTATGCAGGGGTCTTAATCTTCCGAAGGTGAGCCAGGATATCCCAAAGTTCAATTTCCAATCGGCCAGTTGCATCGCGATGACCACACCCAAAAGCAGTGCGACAAAGCCCCAAATAACCGTAGCGAGAACAAATTTTTTCACGATGACGTCGTCGTAAGAAAAATATTCTAATTTTTCATTTGAATTCATAATATTTCCTTTTGATGATTTCTTTTCTGTAATGTTTCATCCTCGAGCAACATTCGATGAGCAGGAGTTTCTAAATCTTCATATTGTTGATGGGTCGCGCACCAAAGATAAGCAGCAAGCGAGCCGCAGGCCATGAGCAGAGCAATGGGAAGCAATAGATAAATAATATTCATCTCTGAATCCTCCCGTATTTTCTCATTTTTTTTGTTCCGATGAGTGAAGATGAAAGTACGGTGAGAGAACTCAGAGGCATCAAAATGGCTGCAAAGAGCGGATTCACTAAACCGAAAATGGCAGCGCTCGCTCCCGCCACATTATATAAAATGGAGAAAATAAAATTTCTTCGGATGACTTTCATCGTCTCGCGACCCGCTTCGATGACATGAATGACAGGCATTACGCCAGCTTCCGAGAGATAGACGTCTGCTGCTCTTAAGCTCACTTCCATGCTTTGATGCACGGCGGCTCCTACAAAAGCCGTCGAGAGAGCCATTGCATCGTTGGCTCCGTCCCCCACCATCAGCGAATGAGGCTGATTCTTGAGAATTTCACTCTTGGTTTCTGGATTCGCTTGCGCCAAACATTGAAAGGGCGGGATTTCCAGCTCCGCTCCCACGCGATCCACGACTTCTCTTGAATCTCCCGACAAAATAAAAATATCCAGATTGAGTTCTTTTAAGCGCTGAATGGCCGATTTGGAATCACGGCGGATTTTATCCCCTAGAGTGGATTGGGCAATGAGATGTCCATTACGCCACACGCCAATGCGGGTTCCGAATATTTTATTGCTTTCATGCCCACCAGGTTTATGAACCGCGCCAATTTCGTAAAAATCATTTTGGATGAATCCGGAAACGCCGTGGCCTAAATTTTCCCTGTACTCACGAACTTCTGGTATTTCAGATGCTGTTTTAGGTTTGAGGTAACGAACCAAGGCCTCAGCGATGGGGTGCTTGGAACGAGATTCCAAAGCGACTACTATTTCTTTGAGATGCAAATTCGGAACAGCTTCTTCTATCCAAGTTAAAACCTCAAAGCGTCCTTCGGTGAGAGTGCCGGTCTTATCAAGAACAACGGACTTCACCCGCCCCAATCTTTCTAAAGTTTCAGCACCCTTAATAAGAATTCCCGATTGCCCCGCTTTATTCAGTGACACACTCATCGCCAAAGGGGTGGCAAGCGCCAAAGCGCAGGGACAAGTCACAATCAGCAAAGCCAGTGCGCGTGTTAATCCTAAATTTAAATCGCTCTTAAGAAAAAATAGAATCACCCCCAGCGAAAGCAGCAAAACACCTAGCACAAACCATTTGGAAAGCTGATCAGCCCAGGTCACAATCGGAGATTTTTTAAGATGTCCCCCTTCGATTTCTTTTAGGATATTTCCGAGGCGGGTTTGATAGCCGGAAAATAATATTTCAATATGCAGCGGACAATCTTGATTTACGGTTCCTGAGAAAACAAGATCTCCTGCTGCAACTTTTTGTGGGATGGATTCTCCTGTGAGCAAGGAGTTGTTAATAGAACTCGTTCCATATTTTATTTTTCCATCCGCAGGAATCACTTCTCCCGCATCTACGTAAATAACATCACCCGCTTTAAGTGATTCACTTCGTTGCTCTTCCCATTTTTGCGAGCTTTCATTCCAACGTTTTGCCAAAGAAGGAGTCAGGAAATGCAACAAATGAGACGATTGCAACATACTTTGTTGGATGCGATTCAAAACGTAGCGACTTGAAAGAAGTAAAAAAACCAGTGCCGCTAAAGAATCAAAATAAAGGTGATCTTTGCCTTGAATGAGATAGATCGTGCTCGCAATGAATCCAAAGACCAGCGCAAATACGATGGGAACATCGATGGAAAGAGTTTTACTGCGAAGCGATGCCCAAGCGCTTTTATAAAAAGGGAGCGAACAATAAAAAAGAATAGGCAAAAAGAGCACAAAACTTAACAGACTAAAAAGTTGAGCAAAAGCTCCTGTAGCCCCGCCATAGAGCGGCACCGCCATGAGCATAATATTGCCCGTGCAAGCGGCAGCGATTCCGATACGAATCAACATGCTGCGATTTTCTTTTTGTTGAAGTTTGGTTGCCTCTTCGTCTTTTTTAATGGGATGAGGCCGATAACCGAAGCGACTTAAACTCTCAGCCACTTGTGCAAATGACCCTTTTTTAGAAATTTTAATTTTAGCAATGGATTTTCCTAAGTCCAGCTCGGCCTTTTCTACACCCTCCACCAGTTCGGGGAGTTTTTCAATGAGCCAAAGGCAAGCAACGCAGTGCACACCTTCTAGATAAAAATCCATGCATCTTTGTTCCGCAGTGGAATAATTCTTTAAAAATTCTGGGTCCTCTAAATAAGAAAAATTTTCCGATTTTAAATTAGCTGGTTGAGATTTTCGAATCCATCGGCTGGTTTTCTGAAGATCATAATAATGGGAAAGGCCCGTGGTTTGAAAAAGTTGATAGACCGTTTCACAGCCCAAGCAACAAAAAACTAGATCTGAACTTAAAGAACTATGGTTACTCGCAAAGCAAGATCCACAATGGGTACAAACAGATTCCTGTTGCTTAGTTTTTTTTAAAAGGTTTTTGTTTTTTTGATACCACATTCTCTCCTTCTTAAGAGAGTTATGGGTAAAGAGAATATGACTAGGGTCATATTTTTAAGAATTTTTAGAAAAATGAATAAGAAATAGAAGATATGATCTAAATCATTTTTTTCCACTCGCCTTTCCTCTAATGTGTAGGCGTGATGACATTATTAATTCCCACTGATTTCTCGGTCGCTTCGCAGCTAGCCCTGCAATACGGCATCTCCTTTCTACAAGATAGAAAAGAAAAAGGGGAAATATTGTTATTGAATACTTATCTACTTCCCAATGCTTCCCCTGACCGTTTGATAGGTCTCCATGATGAATTAAGAAATAAATCTGCCCTAAAACTCAAAGAGCAGGTTGGTCTGGCTCAAAATGCAATTTTAGATCATCGCATTAGCTTTGAAATTCTGTCCCGTATGGGTTCCTTTGATAATGTAATTGCTCACCTTGCCCAGGAACGGAAAGTAGACGGCGTCATTTTCGGACTAGACGGAACTCCAAGGGAAAAAGAAAAAATCGCCAAAATGCTGGATCGCATTCATTGCCCTCTCATTGTTGTTCCCTTCGAAAAACTCAATTTAAGTTAAGCAATTGTTGCCAAAATAAATATGATCCCTCGCTATTATCGATTATTAAAATTTACACCAGGCTCGAGTATTACTCCAGTTTCTGGGCCTTCTCCCATAGGAAGAATCGAAAGCTCAGAAGAAAGAAGCCACGAATTTTTACAGAAAACTCTCACTAGATTGCCGACCTTGTCGCCCAAAAAGCTTTCCATAAAAGAACAAAAAGTATCAGCTCCCGATACTTTTAAGGCTCAATATCCTCACGATATGCCCAAAGTGAATTTTCACCATTCTGTCCTGGGACTTTTTCCCACTGGATATTTGATACCTCATTGGATTGTCTCTTACGATGCTTCTCCAGAGGCGAAAAACATGTGGGAGCGCGCCCAAAGAACAGCGAAGGCCTTAGGGGTTAAAATTTCGGGTGTCTATATTCAAACCCAACTGGATCAAGAACAAATCCAGTTACCGGAAGGTGTGGAAACTATTTTTTCCACTCATGTAGAACAAGCAATTTTAGAATATGCCTGCTCGAAACAGGCCTCTCTTCTGTGGCTGGGGACTCATGCACGTAAAGGGGAAAAAAGGATCAAACTGGGAAGTGTGGCGGAAACTCTTGTGAAGGAAGCTTTGTGTCCTGTTTGGGTGGATCCTGTAGAAAAAGTAGATTTGAAACTAAAAAACCTGCTCATCCCTTTTGATAATAAGCAAAATCTAGAACACATTTTACCTCTGGTGCTTCAAATCAGTCAGGCATTTACCGCCAATCTTTATTTTTTACATGTTCTCGAAAAAGAGGAATTAAACAACGATAAATTTTTCTCAAGTTTAAATATTCAAGGTCATGCTGAAAAAATCGAAAAAGGGGGACAAGTGCTGGATGAAATCCTGAAAACAGCACGAGATAAAAAGATCGATCTGATCGTAATGTCCACCCATGCAGAAAAAGCCAGAGAAAAACTTCTCCCTTCAGGGCTCAGTCCCCTCGTGGTAAGACACTCGACTTGTTCAGTGTTGGTTTTTAAACATGTTCCACAATCTCCTGACTAAAATCATATTTTACCTTGATTCCCATCATTTTCTTTTCAATTTTTAAGTTTAAAACTGAATCAGTTGTGAACATTAAACAGTAGCTTTTAATTTGAAATCTATGAGCTTATTTCCTCTCGGAATCAATCTGATCAAAGTCATATATAATTCTGACCTGAATCAGCGCCCCCTATTTTATCTTCAAGTAATTTACTATGGAGTCCCATCAGTTAGATGTTTATTGGCGTTAAATCAATGCGAGGAGAGTTTATGAAAAGAATTTTAGTACCTTATGATTTCTCAGAAACGAGTCAGCAAGCCCTTGAAAAAGGCATTTTTTTAAGTCTGAAATATAAGGCGACGCTCGTCGTTCTCCATATCATTGAGAAAACGTTTAACGATGAGTTCGTAGGCATGCTTTGGCCTCCAAAAGAATTAAGCTCTCAATTAAAACAGAAAATTCAGAGTGAAATTGAGAAACGGGTTCCAAAGCATTCAGAAAAAATTCAAACTGAAATTTTGATTCAGGTGGGTAGAGCCTATGTTGAAATTTTAAGAACCCTCGAGAAAGAAAAGATCGATCTCATCGTCATCGGCACTCACGGCCGCACCGGGTTCAAGCATTTCCGCTTGGGAAGCGTCGCGGAAAAAGTCGTTCAACACTCAAGCGTACCTGTTTTCATTCATCGAGGTGAAGCCAGAGCTCCAAAGAGGATTCTCATTCCCGTCGATTTTTCTGAAAACAGCAAAGAAGGTTTTCGCTTAGGATTAAAATGGGCTTCGGATCTGCAAAGCGAGATCTATCTGCTTCATGTAGTGGGCCTTCAAGATCTTTATAGTTACAAGGATTTATTTTTGCCAGTGGAGCCTTCCCTCGAAGAGGCCTTGAAAAAGGAGGCTCAAGAAAAATTAAAGGCTTGGTCAAAAGAGATACAAATTCCCTTTCATCAAGAAGTAAGAATAGGAAACCCCTTTCTTGAAATCAAGGCGGCTATTGAGAATCAGAATATTGATTTAGTGGTTCTCGCCACCCACGGCAGGACGGGCTTGAAACATTTCCTAATGGGAAGCATCGCAGAACAAGTGGTGCGGCATAGTCCTTGTTCCGTGTTGACCATTCGTCCGGCAGCTTTCGTGCAACCGGCCATCAAGTTTTTCGATAATGAAGAAGCTTTTGACGAGTATATGAAGAGTTGTAATTGATTTTTTAAAGTTCAGTTCCAAAGGATGAATAAAAGTGAAAATAAGAAATATCTCAATCGTTTCCGTCCTTATATTTTTTCTTCTCATCATAAACACTGAGGTAAAAGCTTTTGGGAAATTAAATACTTCAAGCGATGCAGAAAACGCATTCACCCTCAAACAATTAATGGTTAGGCTTGGCACTTTAATGGCTGGAATAGAAATTCTCCAGGCGAATGAAAAGACGCCTGACCGGGAAGCCATTAATTGGACTCTCAATGAAATGAGTAAAACTTTGAAGCAAATGCAGTCCATTGATAAGAGCGGAGCTTATAAAAAATACACCGATGTTCTTGCTGCAGGCTTGCTTGATCTTCAAAATAAAAATAGAAAAAAAGACAAACATATCAATGACGGTTTTTCTAATCTGATTCAAACCTGCTTTCAATGTCACGCCATGCATCGCCCAACAGATTATTTGTTCCCCAAAGATAAACCGACGGCAAGAACTCCATGATATAGTATAATGGGAACGAACAAAGCGTCGTAAAAACATTTTTAAGGAAATAAATAATGCCCCTTCAAGAGCACTTACACAACTCTCTCAAACTCAAACGCATGGGCATCGATACGCATCAAGAAACCGTAGTTTATATGCGCGCGGACTGCTCTGTCTGCCGATCCGAAGGATTTGAGGCCCATTCAAGAGTAGAGATTAGCGTGAAGGATCGCCGGATTATTGCAACTCTCAATGTAGTCCATAGCGATCTGCTTTTACCGGATGAAGCTGGCCTTTCAGAAATATCCTGGAAGCTCCTTGCTCCACAAGAAGGAGATGTAGCTTCTTTTGCGCATCCTCCACCGGTGACTTCAATGAGCGAGGTGCGCGCAAAACTTTATGGTCATCGTCTTTTAAAAACATCTATGGATGCTATTGTTAAGGACGTGGTTGCAGGTAAATACACTGATATTCAAGTTGCTACCTTCCTCGCTGCCTGTGCCGCAGATCGGCTGGACCAAAATGAAATTACGAGTCTCACCCAAGCGATGATTGGTGTGGGGGAAAAAATCGATTGGGGTTCAAATCTTGTTGTCGACAAACACTGCGTTGGAGGGCTGCCTGCAAATCGCACAAGTCCAATCATTGTCGCCATCGTGACGGCTGCAGGACTTATCATGCCTAAAACTTCTTCTCGCGCGATCACTTCTCCTTCAGGAACGGCGGATACTATGGCAACCCTCACCAAAGTGGACTTGAGTCTGGCTGCCATTCGCAAAGTTGTTCAACAGGAAGGTGGATGCATCGTATGGGGCGGCGCCATTTCATTAAGTCCTGCAGATGATATTCTCATTCGAATCGAACGGGCGCTCGACATTGATAGCGAGGGCCAAATGGTTGCCTCGATTCTTTCTAAAAAAGCTGCTGCGGGTTCCAGCCATGTGATTATTGACATGCCTGTAGGCCCCAGTGCTAAGGTTCGAGATCAAAAAAGTGCTCAAGTACTGAAAACATTTTTGGAAAAAACCGGTGAAGCGATTGGACTTAAAGTCTTGGTGCTCATTACGGATGGGTCTCAACCTGTAGGTCGCGGGATTGGACCTACTTTAGAGGCTCAAGACGTTTTGGATGTGCTCCAGAATGCAAAAGATGCTCCGAAAGATTTAAGGGATAAATCTATTCTTTTAGCTGCAAAGATTTTTGAAATGGCGGGACGACAAAACTTTGATGACGCTGTCAAACTCGCTACCCAAATATTGGACGAGGGCTTGGCTTGGAAAAAATTTCAAGCCATCTGCGAAGCTCAAGGAGGCCTCCGTTTGCCACAAAAGGCCCCCTTCACCCATGAAATTACGAGCCCTCAGACTGGTTATGTCGCAGAAATCAACAATCGGAAACTATCCATGGTTGCCAAACTGGCTGGCGCGCCAGAAGCTGCAAGCGCAGGTGTTTTCTTGCATTCCCCCCTCGAGCAACGAGTGGAAAAAGGAGAAAGCCTCTTCAGAATTCATGCGGAGACCCATGGCGAATTAGAATATGCTCTCGAATATGTTTTGGCCCAAGAGCCAATTCTTAGGATTAGAGAGGAACCATCATGAAGCCCCTCCTTTTTGCATTTCCGGGAAATGAATCTTTATGCAATCGCATAGCAGAAGAAAGCGGTTTTGAAATCGGCCAAATCCTTCTTAGAAAATTTCCAGACGGAGAAACTTATATCCGTTTTCAGAATGATATCAGGGGAAGAGAAATTATCTTCCTGTGCACCCTCCATCTTCCCGATGATAAATTGCTTCCACTCTATTTCCTAAGTCAAACCGCAAGGGATCTAGGCGCTACAAGGATTGGGCTCATTGCCCCTTATTTGTCTTATATGCGTCAGGATAAACGTTTTCATGAAGGAGAAGGAATCACTTCCGTTTATTTTGCCAAATTAATTTCCAGTTTTGTTGACTGGCTCCTCACGATTGATCCTCATCTTCATCGTCGATCAGACCTCAATGAAATTTATAGTATTCCCGCTCAGGCTCTGCATGCAGCACCTTTGCTGGCGGAGTGGATCAAGAAAAAGGTGGAAAATCCCCTCCTCATTGGACCCGACAGCGAAAGTGAGCAATGGATCGAAGAGGTTGCAAGACTTGTCGAGGCGCCTTTTGTAGTCCTTCAAAAAATAAGACGGGGGGATTTGGTGGTGGAGGTGAGTGTTCCTGACGTCCAGCGCTGGAAGGATAAAACGCCTGTTCTCTTGGATGATATCGTCTCAACGGGGCGCACTATGATTGAAACCATCAAGCATCTTAAAAGTGCTGGAATTCAAGCACCGATTTGCATGGGCATCCACGCAATATTTGCGGGTACAGCTTATCAAGATCTACTCAAAGCGGGTGCTGCAAAAGTGCTTACTTGTAATACAATTCCTCATGAAACTAATGCGATTGATGTGACTTCACTTTTGGCCGAAGGCCTAAGACGAATGAGTGGGCTCATTTAATGAACTCGGCTCTCATTCATTTTTTTGAAGTAGAATCATGGGAAAAAGAAATGATTCAACATAATTTTCCCGAAAATTCTTTTATGCTCTGGGAAGGTCATTTAAAGGATGTCCCTCTTTCGGAATTGCAGTCTTGTGAAATACTTTCCTGTTTTGTTTTCTCATCCATCGATGCCGATTTGATTCGCCAACTTCCCCAACTCAAAATGATCGCGACGCGCTCGACCGGCTTTGATCATATCGATCTTGAAGCTTGTCGAAAAAGAAATATTCGGGTGGCAAATGTTCCCCTCTATGGAGAGCGGACAGTGGCTGAGCATACCTTTGCGCTGATGCTTGCCTTGACCCGAAAAATCGTGCCGTCGGTTGAACGAACTCGTTCAGGTTCTTTTTCTCTTGAAGGACTGCGGGGGATGGATCTTTATGGAAAAACCTTGGGGGTAATTGGTACCGGGAACATCGGTCGCCATGTCATAGAAATAGCGTTTGGGTTTGGTATGAAGATTTTGGCATACGACCTTCAGCACGATACTAAAATTATGCAGAAGTGGAAGGTACAGTATGTTTCGCTCCCGGAGCTTTTACAGCAATCGGATATTCTGAGTCTTCACTTACCTTATCAGGAAAGCACTCATCATTTCATCAATCTTCAAAACCTTTCCCTCATTAAAAAAGGGGCGATTCTAATCAATACCTCCCGAGGGGGAGTAATACAAACGGAAGCTTTGATCCTTGGATTAAGTGAAGGAATCTTCGGAGGCATAGGCCTCGATGTGCTAGAAAGCGAACCTGCCATTCGCGAGGAAAGGGAATTATTGAGCACAGTCTTCCAAGGAAATTTAAAATCGATAACTACCTTGCTTGCCAATGAATATTTGTTACATTCCCACAAAAATGTAATCGTCACTCCACACAATGCCTTCAATACAAAAGAAGCTTTGGAGAGGATTTTAAGGACGACGATTGAGAATATCTGTGAATTTCAAAAAGGAAAGCTGGTGAATATAATTTAGTGTCAAGGGTAAGATTTTCTCGGCCTCGTCATAAAAAATAAGAAGATAACTAAAGCCTTTTAAAACTCCCCCATTGCCCTCTAGTGGAATCCCCCGTCGCCAAACCGTGCCCCGCCTGATGTTCTCAGGACCCCTTTGGCTGTATGATCATATTGTAAGGATTTAGTGAGCCATCAGCGAGGTAGGTATTATGAAAAAAAGTTTCATTAACATCATTTTTTTACTCATGTTTTTCATGAAGGTAACGCCTGTCACGGCAAGCCCTATTGATCCCGCATTACATTTAGTATTTTCCTCAAAACTGAAGAGCTTCGCCCAAAACTTGACCATCGATCCGCAGATGCTTTTAGCGACAGAACTGGCCATTTCGAATGCTTATCAACGTTCAAAAAATCGTTGCTGGCGCGCGGTAAAGAATGCCCTTCTTCAAGCTAATGTGATTTTAGATCGACCCAGTACTCGGCATGCAAAACAAGCGGGAAAAGAACTTGAAGAAAAATTTGGCTTTAAAAAATTGGATATTTCGGACCCCTTGGAGGCTCCGCCCAATTCGATATTGGTGTATGGTGGCAAAGGTTCAGGTCATGTGGAAATTAGAACGCATTATGGATTCGTGAGTGATTTCTTCAATACCCAACCTTCGCCTCGTCCTCTGCTTGGCGTGTATGTTCGCACTGCGGTCTTTTGAAAAATCGCTATTGAGGACGAGTAATCATCGGTCCATCGGGGCATACTGACAAAAAATCAGGAATAGATTCATTGGCAAAGGGAAGACTTTCATAAGTGGCATCCCCCGGTTGTGATTGAACCATATAAGCCCAATGACTCACAGTGCCACCGTTCGCTGCAGGACCGGTCATTGTGTTCACCATCGTCCATTCATTATCGACAAGCACCATGTTACCGATGGGTTCATTGGTAACGGTTCCGTCTTCAGCGCTAAACATCGTCATATAGACAGCGCCTTGGGGAGTGATTTGTCCGAGGATGTATTGACAGTTGGGAACCAAAGCTTGAGTGAGTTTAACCACCACAGCACCCGTGAAATATCCATTGAAGTAGTCGGTTAAATGAAAAACGGTTTGACCTTGAAGAACTACAAATGCACTCGGATTGCTAGGATTGTGAGCGATGGAGTAAATTCCCGATTCCGGCACGATCCAATAAGTATCTTTGAACCAAGACCACTCATTATAGTAAGGCGTTTGGCTGGTCGCTTCGCTGCTACAACCAGCGCCTCCCCCTATCGAAATCATCATGAGAAAAAAAATGTAGAAGCTTAAGAATACTTTCTTGCAATGTGTTTGCCTAGAAATCATATCTCTCCTGTATTTATTATTTTAGATGGTCAGGATGCTAACGGCTTGTTAAAAAGATGACAAATATTTTTTCGTTTGCACTAAGGAGAATAAAATGGCTACCCACACGGTTCGATTTCAACGCGTCTTACGAGCAAGTCCTGAAAAAGTTTACAAAGCATTTTTGGATGCAGATGCGATGGCAAAATGGCTCCCCCCCAATGGATTCACCGGCAAAGTGGATCATCTCGATTCCAAAGTCGGTGGAACCTATCACATGTCCTTCACCAACTTCAGCACAGGCCATAGTCATTCCTTTGGCGGAAAATACCTTGAACTCGTGCCGCACGAACGCATTCAATACTCGAATAAATTTGATGACCCCAATCTAGCGGGAGAAATGCTCACGACGATTACTTTGAAAAAAGTTTTTTGTGGTACGGAATTGAACATCGTTCAAGAAGGAATTCCTTCGGTGATCCCGCCGGAAGCTTGCTGCATGGGTTGGCAAGAATCACTCATCCTTTTAGGAAAACTCGTCGAAGTTGAAATTCCGAATGAATGATTAAGACTTCAACATCCTTCGTATCTCAACATCATAAGAAGTCAGATAAGGCTGAGCGAGTAAGGCGGCTTGATACTTCAGAGCAAACTCGGAATCTTGCGCATTGAATAGTGCTTTTACTGCTTTGAATAAAAACTCAGGCTCGACCAACTTATTTTTGTCTTTTTCGGAAACGGCGATATCGATTTCAATGATGAGCTTCGACAAGGAGCGCAACCAAGAAAAACGTGGATCTTGAGTGCTGAGATTCCATAAATCATAGGGATTGTAGTTACGACTGTCTTCTTTTTCAGCAAGCTTGCTTTGATAAGTTAAAAGCTCTTTATGAAGTTCAAGAAGTTTGGCACTCAATGACATTAATTCGTTTTTCATATTCATAATAACAATAATATTTTACTAACTGGTTCAGAAGTCAAGAGAGCAAACATTATTTGCTCTATCCCCCTCATTAAAAGAGGTGATACTTTAATCTATGCTCCACTTTATTATCAAAATCCTACTGTCCTCTTTCATCATTGCAGGAGTCTCAGAACTCGCTAAACGCAATACCTTCATTGCTGCCTTAGCTGCCTCTCTTCCCCTCACTTCACTTCTCGCACTCGCCTGGTTGTATCATGACACTCATGACATCCAAAAAATCATCGATCTTTGTTATGGAATATTTTGGATGGTGATCCCCTCACTCGCATTTTTTTTGATTTTACCCTTACTTCTTAAACAAGGAATGCGCTTTCCCTGGGCCATGTTATTGAGTTCAGGATTAACTGCAATAATTTATAGCGCATTTATTTTCATCCTCGGGAAATGCGGAGTGAAAACTTAGAACTCCTGTAAATTGAATACATCACTGGCAACACAAGCAAGGTGAGTAAAGTCGAAGAAATAATTCCGCCAATGACTACTGCGGCTAAAGGTTTTTGCACTTCCGCTCCCATTCCCTGAGAAAGCATCATGGGTAAGAAACCGAATATATCGACCAAAGCAGTCATCAGCACAGGTCGAAGTCGAATGAGCTTTCCTTTTTTTACGGTTTCGAGCGGACTTAATCCTGACTGACTGAGTTGATTGAAATAGCTGATGAGAACGATTCCATTTAAGACTGCGATCCCCGACAAAGCGATAAACCCTACCCCTGCAGAAATGAACAAGCAAGATCGCTAATTTTGAGGCAATACTCTTCATTATTTTTTCATCTTATAAAGATAAAGATTTCTGTCAAATAGAAGCTATGACATAATTCATTCCATCCAATTCACATTCTTTTTTTTGGGAGGCTCCGCGTGCAGATCAAAAAATTCTTTTTCCCCGCACTTTTACTCATCGCTCTGCCTTGGTTTTCAGGGGTGAATCGCTGTTCTCCAAACCCTTCTCTCTATACAGTCGGAGGTGATTTTACAGGGATAGGAGGAACAGTCGTTCTGCAAAATAATGGGTCCAATGATTTAAGTCTCCCCACGAATGGAAGTTTTGTTTTTACAGAATCGCTCGGAGATGGCTCCGCTTATGTCGTCACCGTTCTCAGTCATCCCGATAATCAAATTTGCTCGGTCGCGAATGGCAGCGGCACTCTTTCGGGGGCGAATGTTTCGAATGTCGCCGTCGTTTGCGCGAGTGACGGCTATAGCGTGGGCGGGACGGCCAGTGGTTTAACGGGAACGATCATTTTGCAAAATAATGATGGAGATAATTTAAGCGTGTCGGCAGACGGGAACTTCACCTTTCCCACTGAAATTGCTAATGGCGCCACTTATGAGGTCAGCATTCTCACGCAACCCGCGGGACAGAACTGTGTGCTTAGTAATGCCACGGCAGCATCGATGGAGCCGCTGTAACTAATGTGGAAGTGACTTGTGAAAATTTATACAGCGTCGGGGGAACGGTGAGCGGATTATTTGCCGGTTATGAAATGGAATTATTCAATAATGGTGTGAGCGTGTTGACGGTCCCAGGCACAGCCACTGGAAATACCAGTTTTACCCTTCCCTCCACTTTTGAAGATGGTGCCGATTATGTTGTAACCGTAACGAATGTGCTCCAAGACTGCGATGTGAGTGATGGAAGTGGCAGTATCAGCGGAGCGAATGTGAGTAACGTCACCGTGACTTGCTCACAACGGGTCATGTTTCTTTCTGACACAACTTATGATGGGAATTTACAAGGAGCGGCAATTTCAGGAGTGGTCGGAGCCGATGCAAAATGTGCCGCAGATCCGCAATGCCCGGCCGGCTTTGTCTGCAAAGCGATGCTGGGCGCCACATTAATCCAAGAGCGCACTGCTTGTACTACTGCGAATTGCTCAGGGGGTCCGAGCGAACACGTAGACTGGGTTCTCTTACCCTCCACTGCCTATGTTCGACCTGATGGAAGCACCGTCGTCGGAATTACAAATGAAAATGCAATTTTCGAGTTTGATTTAAACAATGGTTTATCGGACACTCAACAATTTGCATGGACAGGCCTGAATAGAGATTGGACCACTCACTTTTTTAAATGCTTTAGTTGGACCTCCAATAGCGGCATCAGTGATCAAGGAGAAGCTGGAGATGCCTCAGCCATCAATAATACCTTTCTAGACTTTTACAATTTCACCGGAGATCCTCTGTGCAATACTTTGGAGCACCTCATTTGTGTTGCTCAGGAATCCATATAGGAATGGATCTCTTTCCAGCAGATACAACGAGCTGACTTAATTTGTTTTCTGTCTGTATTGGCGGAAACACATCACAAAAAGAAGAGCTAAAATCCCATTCCACCAAAAGCCCATCGAGGCTGAGGTTTGAGGATTGAGCGCGCAGGAAGTGCTATTAGGATTTCCTACACTTAAGCTGATCACATTCGGAGTGGAATCTGCATTACTCAAAATCGTAACGCTTC
This sequence comes from uncultured Pseudomonadota bacterium, assembly GCA_964556135.1. GTDB lineage: Bacteria > UBA10199 > UBA10199 > JADFYH01 > JADFYH01 > CAYPXN01. Next base: position 246,079 of record CAZKUY010000001.1, on the reverse strand, counting down.
CTATAGTGGGAGCATCGCTCGTCGATTGATAGGAGATATGGATATCGCAACTCTCGCCGGCAGGCATCGTCGTGTTGCAATCATGCATGATCGAAAAATTTCGGGAAACAGAAATGCTCGTGATCGTTAAAGTTTCCGTGCCCGTATTGGTCAAAGTGGTCATTTGATCGCCTGCTGAACCGGCCCCGAGGGGTTCAAAGACGATGCTGGTATTAGAAAGCTCTAACGTGGTCACCGTTCCCATTCCAGAAAGGCTTAAGTTATTTGGAGAATTGGGATCATTACTTTCCACGATGAGCGTGCCACTTAAACTCTCACCACTCGTCGGTACAAAACTAACTTCAACCGTGCAGGAATTGCCTGAATTCAGGCTGGCTCCGCAATCATTGCTTTGAGAAAAATCTCCAGTGATGGAAATCGAATTGAGAGTGAGAGTAGAATCTCCGGTGTTCGTGATCAGCACTTCTTGAGGACTGCTCGTGCCACCCACCCTTTGATTGGGAAAATCCAAACTGCTGGGAGAAAAAACCACCGTTCGGGAAATGCCGGTGCCGGATAAACTAATCACATTCGGAGAAGTAAAGGCATCGCTGATAATTTGTATCGTGCCGTTCACTAAACCCGTACTGCTCGGAGTAAAGGTGACTGAGATCGTGCAAGAGGCCAAAGGCGCTAAACTCAATCCGCAGTCGTCCTCTTCAGAATATCCTGAGGAAGCATTGATGCTCGTAATCGTAAGAGGAGCTGTGCCCGGATTGCTTAAAGTAACAGTTTGAACCGCGCTCGTCACACCCACCACTTGATTGCCAAAACTTAAGCTCGAATCGGAAAGTCCCACTTGCGGAATATCCAAGGCTAAGGGCGAAATGCTCTGTGGCAAATTACCCACCGCAAGCGCTGGAAGCACGGGAGTATTGTTGCTAAGATCGATGACCGAAAGCGTAGCGGCACCATAGTTGGTGACATAGGCATAAGCGCCATCCGAACTCACAATGATAAAATAAGGATTAGTGCCGACTGAAATTGTATCGACATTTGTATTGTTCGAAGCATCTAAAACAGAAACCGTATCATCTAAAATATTTGTCACATAGAGGAAGGTCGCAGTGGGATTGATCGCAATTTTTTGAGGTGAATCCCCTACGATAATATTTGTGACAACCGCATTCGTGGCCGTATCCACCACCGCGACATTGTCATTTCCATTATTTACGACATACAGAAATGCTCCCGAAGGATGAACCACGGCGCCCGTTGGATTGGCTCCCACGATAATAGTGTTTGTTACCGTATTGCTGGCCGTATCGATGACTGAAACGGTGATTCCTCCCCGATTGCAAACATAGGCGGTGCTCCCTGACAAGTTGAAGACGATTTGCGCAGGAGTCGAGCCCACATTAATCGTCGTGTCGACGGTGTTGGTGGCCGTATTGATGACCGAAACGCTTGCATCATTTTCATTGGAAACATAGGCGAAAGTGCCTGCAGGATTTACGGTCACCGCCGCAGGATAAGCCCCCACCGCAATCGTATCGATGATGCTATTGTTAGAGGTATCTAGTACGGACACTGTATCATCCACAACGTTCGTGACATAAACTCGCGTCCCTGAAGGGTTCACCGCCGCATTATAAGTATTGGAAGCGAAGGGAATAGTGTCGGTAATTGTATTTGTCGCCGTATCCAGAACTGAAAGACTATCGCTTCCATTATTGGCGATGTACGCCGTGCTTGCTGCATTCGCGAGGGGAAGATGAATCAAAAAGAGCAAAAGAAATCCTAGGAAAATTTTCAATTTCATTTTTTCACCTTTTCATTTCTACTAAAACAGATTCAAGCCAGATTTCTTTGAGTCGAAAGTTTACACTTTTTGTAATTAATTTTGATAGTTTAAATCTTCGATTCTCATTAAAATCTTAAGAAGATTTAAGCTGGTACTTTCTCGTTTGAAAGTTTTTGCGAATAAAATTTAAAACTATGATCTTTGTTTTTAAAAAACTGCTATATAAAGCAATCCTTTTTCGTTTATAATTTCTTCTCAACTTTTACAGGCTCATTTCTAGGGGATAAAATGAAACTAAGATTCAATTTTTTTATTGCTTTGGCTTTAACAACCCTAATCCTGGGAGGGATAGCTTGTAATAATTCCTCCGGCTCTTCCCTCAACGCCATTGTGGTCACTCCTTATAGTGCCACTTATTTTCTGGGAGCGACGAATCAATTCACGGCGACCGGCCTTTATGCAGATGGCAGTTCTGCGGATTTGACTTCGCAGGTCACTTGGTCTTCTTCCAATACAGCGGTCGCAAGCATTGCGGAAACGGGAATGATGACAAGCGTTGGAGCCGGCACCACAATCCTGAGCGCTAGCTTCAATTCTGTGACAAGCAACACCCCCACGCTCTCCGTGATTTTAAATTTTGCTGCAGGCTATTCAAAAGCCAATGTCACCAATTCAGGCCTTCTTCCTTTAGCTTACAGTAGTAATGATGTTGGAAATACTTGGAGTTTACTGCCCGCTTTTAGCCTCCCGGCGGGTCAAGAGCAGGGAGTTTTGAACCAAATCCACTGCATCGAAAATAATTGCGTAGCCGTGGGACTCACTTTTCAAGATCCTGCTGGCAATTATTTGCCCGTCGCTTATACCAGTAACAATGCAGGAAGCAGTTGGACCCTTATCGACGACTTCGAGCTGCCCAGTGGTCAAGCTCAAGGAACGATCAATAACGTGACTTGTGTAGGAGATGTTTGCATTGGAGTGGGACAGTCTTATGATAATAATACTCTCAATGAATTACCTCTCGTTTACACGAGTAGCGACTCAGGAAATACTTGGACTCTTGGATCTGCTTTAGCTCTCCCCATCGGTCAAACAGCCGGGCTCAATGGGGATGTGAGCTGCCAAGCAAACATCTGCACGATGATAGGTTTTTCTTTCGATAATACTTTCAGCAATTTTTTACCCTCGGCTTATACGAGTAGCGATAGTGGGAGCACTTGGACACTCTCTGCTGCTTTGGATCTTCCGGACGGTCAAAGTGAAGCGCAAATGATTTCCGTCACTTGCGAAGATACGCACTGTGTCGCAGTGGGCCATTCTTTTAACACTGTCATGAATGTACGCACGGATATTTTTCCTTTAGTTTACACGAGTAGCGATAGCGGAAGCACTTGGACCTTTTTGTCCCCTTTTGAATTGCCCAAAACAAGCGGCCAATTAAATGATATTTTTTGCCAGGCTAACTACTGTGTGACGGTAGGACTTTCTTTCAACACCTTAAACGTCGACAGTTCGCCCTTGGCTTACACGAGCAGCGATGCAGGAAACACTTGGGAACTAGTGCCTGCCTTTGCTTTACCAGCGGGTCAAGCCCAAGGATTATTGAGTTCTGTGTCTTGTGCAGACAATGTCTGCATTGCGCAGGGAGGTTCTTTCATATCCGACGATGTGAATACATTGCCCTTAGTTTATACGAGTAGTGATTATGGAAATACTTGGGACCTCTCCCCAGCTTTAACATTACCCGCGGGACAAACTCAGGGTTTGTTTGAATGAGTTCTTATTTTCCGGCAAAGTGCCTTGAATGAAATTGTTTGGCTTTTACCTTTAAGACTTACACGGATGAAATCTAATCCCTCTTAATTTTTTAACCTTTTTAGCTTTATCCACAACTTTCCTAGTGCTTTATAACGATAAATCTTAGCTCTACAGGGCACATTATTAGCGAAAGGATTGTCTATGTTTGTTAAGAAGATATTCGTTTTGAGTTTATTAGCCTTGGGATTCATCCCTTCGCTCGGTTCTGCTCGAGATCCGGACACAAGCCCTCCTGAGATTGTTACTTTGAATTTAAGCCCCTCTCATCTCTCAGGAGAAATTTACCAAATTCGTTCCCCACTCAGCATCACCTCTAAAGTGAGGGATTTAGAATCAGGCATGGATCCGGGCGCTTGTAGATTCTACTTTAATAACGATACAGGCACGATTGCAGGTCCGATTATTGGAGTTTATACAACGAGCAGAGTCGCAAATACTGGAACTTGCTCACTCTCTGATTTTACAGTACCAAGTGGCACTACTAATATTACGCTTGAAGCAAATAACCTAGATGGTTTGCACGCTACTCAAACAGTGAGAGTGGCGCTTGATAACGATGCACCTGATGTTCAGGTGAGAGGTCTTGCAGCCACTCAATGCAGCGTTGTTTTTGATGTGCCCTACGTCGTAGTTAGTGAAGCCAGTGCTTTGGAAAATGTGCGACTTCATGTAACTGACAATCCCGCTGATTCTGGAACTTGGAGATTAGTCGGCGAATCGAACTCTTCTCCTATTCGTTTTGATGGAAATAGTTTGACTCCTGCTATCGGTAATGGGACTTATTATTTTGTAGTCACCGGAACCGATGTTCTTGGAAATTCTGAATTTCGTCCCTTGCTTTCCGAAGGAAACACCGTGATTACAGTCACCCCCAGTTGTGGCGACACCGTGGCTCCCGTGGTCGCTATCACTTCTCCTACAAACGCAGCAACGTCGACCGATACCACTCAAACTTTACGCGCCACCACCGACGAAAATGCCACTTGCTCTTTCCGATTGGAAAATGACACGGGTGCTTTTACTCCTATGACCACCACGGGTGCTCGAGAACATACTCATAGCCTCACCGGTCTTTCGGTCAGTGCTCATCGTATTTATGTGCGTTGCTCGGATGCCGCAGGAAATACTCGAACTGAATCGAGTGTCTTTACAGTAAATGCGGCCGGATCTCCTACAGTGGGCCCTCCTCCTGCCCCTCCAGCCGGCCCAACGACTGGAGCTAGCGGTGCTGAAGGCGGATGCAGCATGGGTGGATCGGGTTCAGCGCTTGGATTCTTAAATGGACTCTTGTTGATCGCAAGTTTGGCAGTGATGAGAGTTCGAAGAACAAAAAAATAATAAGCAAAATTGTTCGTGAAAACAAAAAAGCCTTTCAGTTCTCTGAAAGGCTTTTTTTATTCTAGAATTCTTGAATCTGGAAATTCTATTCCGATTTCCGGACAACTTTTATCTAAAAAATCTTTCTTCTCACTCTAAAATCGATCTCAGGATTGGCATTGAGATTGCTTATTTGCCTCTTGAATAAATGAAGCTTGTGATTACAATAACTTTTATCTTAGGAGATTTTCATGTCCGATCAAGAGAAGCCACTCACTTTCAAACAGTTCGTCGATTTTTATTCGAAAGTCATAGAGCCACGTTTTAATGAAATTGAAAACAAGTTGCTGGCACATGATAAACGCTTCGATGAGGTCGATCAAAGATTCGATGATCTCTATAAAAAATTCGAGGATTTACACATGGAATACAAAGTCATCACCCATCAATTTAAAGAAATTCAAGAGGGCCTCGACGTGGTTAGAATCCTTCCTGAAACCATTCAAGAATTGAAAGATAAAATCGCTGACTTGTATCGTCGGGTTGAGGAGTTAGAAAAACAGTTGGTGAATTAAGCTAATCTTTCCATGAGTTCTTCTTTTAAACAGCGCTATCCCACTCTTCCCCTCAAATATATGTTTCAGATTTTTGAAATCGCGGGAGTGCCGATCCTCGTGCACCTTTCCACTTTCATCTTTCTGGGATTCTTTACGGTGCTGGCCCTCTTTTGGGGTTGGCCCTTTTTGGTTTTAGCGCTCTTATGCCTCGCGCTCATTTTCTTTCACGAACTCGGCCATTATTACGTCGCGCAGCACTATGGATATCGCTGCCATGGCATTTTTCTTTTTCCCTTCTTGGGAATTTGTTTCTTCGATGAACCGGAATTTCTCATCGAAGAAATCGCCATCGCCTGGGCTGGTATTGGCGTGCAGTTCTTCTGGCTCCTCATCGCCGCGATTATTTTCTACACCTGGTCTGAGCCGCCCACCCTCATTCGCCTCTTTCTCTTCATTTTCGGTTTTGCGAATATTCTCGTTATTTTTATGAATTTAATTCCGGTGAGTCTTTTGGATGGGAAAAAGGCTTGGAAGATTATCCCTTATTGGAGGGAGAGCTGGAGAGGATAAGAGGCAAGGTAAATTCAGCATTATTTTTCAAAGCTTTCGACGTCTCTCCGGCACCTGCCTGGCGCTAATATTCCTGCTAATATTGAAAACTCAGTCGCAAATAAGATTTCATTCTTTTTCCCATTCATTTTTAATTAGGTGCAAGTTTTATTTAGCCAATAGAGATGAAATCGAATAAACTCACCAACCTTTCATATCTAAAAACATCTCATTGAAGTGGAGTGATTATTAAAAAATGGATTAAGCCCCTTGTCTTTTTAACCCTGCTCTTGGCACTTACCTTGTTTTTGCCAAGTGAACCTGTGGGTTCATGGAAGGCATTCAATCCCAGAAAAACTGCGTCTATTATTTTTGCTTTGGCGTTTATTCAAGTCTTGGGATTCTCAGCCGCTCGACTCCTTGGCTCGAGACTAGGCGCTGTCTTGGCAGGATTTTTTGGAGGGCTGGTCTCCAGTACAGCAACAACAGCTTCGCTCGCTCGGAAAAGTAAGGTCTCTTCGCAGCAAGATCCTGAGATGGAAACTTTGACCTTTCTTGCAGCGACACTGGCAATGCTTTTCGAAGGGGTTGCCATTCTTTTTTGGGGCTTACAAGAGTTTCATTATTCTCTTTTCCTGATATTCGTTGGGCCGATTTTGTTTACAGCGCTCATTCTCTTTCTACTCTCTCGAAAATCCACCGATCGACATTTAAAAATTGAAAGTTCTCCGCTGGATATCTTGCCGATTCTCAAGCTCTCAGTTTTTATTATTGTCATTTTGCTGCTTTCGGAAATCCTCCAAAAAGTTTTCGGCAAAAGTGGGCTTCTTGTATTTACATTCCTGGTATCACTTTTTGAAATTCATGGATCCATTATCGCCAATATTCAATTACATAACGCAGACACATTTAATGTTCTGCTTCTTGGAAGTTTGCTCGCCATCTCCGTGGCAGCATCTTATCTTTCAAAATTGTTTTTAATTTTCACTCTTGGAAGTTCAGCACTTAAATCTCAAGCCATCAAATACACATCCATGCTCTTTTTATCACTCATAGTGAGTTGGTTGGTTTTTCTGTTTATTTAGGCTGACCTTCGGACGCGCTTCGGATGAAGGCCCCTGAATAAATCCCACATATTTTCCAGTTTCACGTGCCTGAAATTAATTTCTATGAGGCGACATTTTTTATTGCAGATAGAGGATCATGAAATCGGCGGTTACTGTGTTCCCTACGTCACTGTTGTAGCAGGAAACCGTCACGACAATGTCTGAACCACTCGCGTCAGGATCTGCCACACAATAGGCGAGATTGTTTGCGCCCGTGACTTGAACATTTCCATCAAAAGATCCTTCATCCGCCAAGCCTGGGAAGGTGACGGTATAGACTGGGTCCGCATTCACGACAGCTGAATTTGTTCCTCCCGAGGAATTAAAAGATCTCACAACCTCACCGTCTTCATTCACAAAAGCATAGGCCAATCTTCCCGCACCCGAAGGTAAAGGATTGGCGGCTTGCAAAGTCGCCACTTGAGTCTGCAAAGTATCCACAGCGGTCTTTAAAGCTGCGAAATTTTCATTCACCTGGTCTGCGGAGGCGATCGTTCCCGCCGTAAAAGTGTTGGGGATCGTGACCACGGCATAACCCACGGCCGCGCTCAAGAATACAAAAGATCCGAAAACAAACTGATTTCTAAATTTTCTTAAAAAAGATTTCATAATTTCTCTCCCTTTTTTTATTGCCAGTTACAATTATTCCATTCGGTATCATTCCAAATACAAGCTTCGCTCGCCTTATTACATCCAACATTTCCGAGCACAACAAGGCCCAGAAATAAAAAAGAAAATAGCAAAACGCTACGAAACTTTTTCTTGGCTATTTTCCGAAGAGCCTCTTCAGGTTCACTCTTCATAAAACTACCTCCCTCTGTTTGTTTAAATCTTACAAATGAATATTAAGTACATTCGTTTCGGACACCTGCTTTTGTTTTTCACGTCTTCCAACATAAAATAAAAATCCGAAAAAACCCGCAAACAAACCCATCACCACGGGGCCTAGAAAGTTCTCGAACAAACCGTTAATGATCGCTTTTTTCGGATTGTTTGGATCATACAAAACAGCGACCTCCTCACCCACAACATGGGATGCGGGATTCGTACCCACTTGCGATTCGAAACGTTGCCTAGAACCATCTGCCACAACGAATTCCACCACAGGATGATAAGATTTTTTCTGTTTGCGCTTCGCCCTTCGAGTGTGTTCTTTAATCTCTACCACCACACCCTCTCCACGCTTGGCCTCCAAAGCAAATCGAAAATTGCTATAACCCCAAAACACAGTTGCAAAAGTAAAAATAATCGCCAAAATTAAAAAAAAATTTTTGAATGTTTTTTTCTTCATCATATCTCCGGGCCGATGTCTGCTGAATTTTAAATTCTCGATACGCCCTTCAACTTCGGAGCCAAGGCAAAGTTAAGTTGGACAAGAACAATAAATCCAATGCTCCAGGAAGTGTTAAAGATGCAAAGCAAGGCACCCAAGGCATAGAGCGCTTGCCCCATAATAATGCGGCGCTTCACTGCGAAATAAATTTCGTAGCAATTTTCTTCTTTCATGAGGCCGGCGCGGTAGGCGTAAATCCAAGAGGCGAGAAGCAAGTTTCCCAAAAGCACCAAGTTGAACCAATAAATCAAAAGGGCCAAGCGCAGGTCAATATGTTCGGCGAGTAAAGCCGTGGTGAAAGGGACAAAAGTAACCGCACACAAAAAAGCCAAAGTGATCCAGGTGAGATGACGATTTCCTCGACCGTATTGATGCATTCCCGTTTGATGTCCCACCCAAAAAATTCCCAAAGTCAAAAAACTCATCAGGTAAGTAATCAAGCGCGGAGAAAGTGCCACCAAGGCTTGCCACAAATCCCCTTCCGTATGAATAGCGGCGGTCATGGGAATTTTAAGATCGAGAACAAGCAAAGTCATCGCAATGGCAAAAACACCATCGCTCAAAGCCGTAAGGCGTTCTAAATTTCGACCTGCAATTTCGTTATAAGAAGTAAGAGTTTTCATTTGATTGAATTATTCACGGACTCCACGAAGCTTAGCAATAAAAACCTTTTACAAGCGCTTAGCATCCCTTCAAACACCCACTGTAATTGCTCAAGTCATTTAACATAATCCTCGAGGAGAGAAAGTGAAACTATGCTTAAAATAAAAAACTCGCCTCCTGGGAGGCGAGTTTTTATAAGTATAAAACAATGAAGCAAACTAGCTTCTATCTACTTTTTCTAATCTGCTTGTTCAATCTCAACAAGGGTAACAGCATGACAAGTCCATAAACCCAAAGATTTCTTAAGTTCGAAGTTTCACTCTTATTCAAAGAGCATCCTTCACCGCTTAAAAGGCCAGGTGTCACTGCTGTCGCAGTTGCCAAAGCGGAGGCTGTTGCGGTTCCCTCTTGATTGGTCAAGCTTCCAGTAATATTCAATGTTCCCGCGGCCGTCACCTTACTGGTAATATTGAATGTCATTGAGGAATTGGCGGCGAAAGTTCCCAAAGCACAGCTCACATTCACTCCTGACACTGAACAAGTGGTAGAAGCTATGCTAGAACGAATCGCTGAGAGAGAAGAATTCGCAGAGCTTCCCGATTGAGCTTCTTGGTTATCAGAAAGCTCAGCTCCAAAGGTTGTATTTTCAGAATCACAAGCCGCAGTATTGCTCATCGTCACTACCCAAGTAATATTATCTCCCACTTCAATCTCTCCTGAAGGGGCAGTAATATCTATATCAAAGATGGGCGTACAGGAAGAATCCGATGCAGATCCGCTCAAGTCTACACTGGTAGGGGAATCTGCGGCATCGGAGCTAATCAATAAATTCGCGGAAATTGTTTGAGCTGCTGCAGGATTGAAAGTCACTTCAACATTACAACTTCCATTCGGACTCACTGCAGGAGTCGCTCCACAAGGATTGCTCGAAGGAGAAACATTCAAAGTAAAATTCGTTGTATCCGATAAAGCAATACTACTGACAGTAAGGGTCGCATTCCCAATGTTACTAAGAACAAAAGTTTGCGTGGTGGAAGAACCCACGCTCACCGTTCCGTAATCTTTGCTCGCAGGATCCACACTCAACACAGGATTTGAAGCATATTGGATGGCACCTATTGCCACAAAACCTGACCCAGGTGTAGGGCGAGGATGTTGGTGGTCATAATCATAACTTAAAAGAGCGTTCACGGCAGAAAGATCCGTCCCCAAACTGATGATAGGAGATGATTCCAAAAGGTTATAGGCTGCGGCAGTGTTTCCACTTCCTGTCTGAAAAAGAGGATTCGCACCCACGTTGTGGTCATTTTGACCAAAGGACAAGGTACTTACATCACATTGGGTAATATCATCACTACACGTAACGCAGGTGGGTGTTGATCCAGAATCCGCACATACGTTCGTCACATCATTATAAGCAAAGGAACCCGGATTGTTTGCTATATAAACATCTTGCCCATTCTGCCCCGCCGTATTTCCCCAATAAATATTGTTATAGTTTCCAAGTTGGCCATCCAGGGCACCTATATTAAAATAGGCGCCGCCTCCATCTTGGGTGGTGGAATTAGCCGCAATAGTATTATTAATCACCTGGATTGCATCATAATCAGAAGCTGAAAGATAAAGCCCACCTCCATTGTATCCACTCCCTGTTCCCTGGTTGTTCACGATAATATTATTCATGATATAAGCGCTATTCCCCAGATTTCCGTTTGCAAGCGTCACATAAGCCCCACCCACCTCTTGCGCTTGATTGCCCGAAATGAGGTTCGAATCCAGGGTGACACTGCAGGCACATGAAAGGCTCAAATTAAAACCACCGGCTGTAATATCTGCAATATTCCCAGAAAACTCGTTATTGGAAATATTAACGCTAGGGGTGTTGGTGTCATTGCCTGACACTATAAAATAAGCTCCCGCGTATCGACGCGCTTGATTGTTTAAAATCTGGTTATTTTGAAAAGTAAAGTCACCCAAAAAGCTGGCATAGACTGCACCTCTTCCGGTGGATATGTCCCCATTTCCATCGCTCTCCTCCGTGCCACCGATCATATTATGAGTAATGGTGATATCGACGGAAGCAGAGTTCGAACTGACGTAGAATGCACTCCCATTTCCCCCGCTATTATGAGTGAAAGTATTTGCATCATCGGTAACTCCCCCAATAGTTAGAGTAGTATTATCCCCTCGCACATCAAAATAAGCTCCCCCACCGCCCGAGCCAGCGGTATTATCGCTAAAAGTATTGCCCGTCAGCGTTATGGAGCCACCATCACCATTCGTTTCGATAAAAACTCCTCCTGCATAACTGTCGGCTTGATTGCCATCAAAAGCATTATCACTGAGGGTAATGGGAATGTTTGAAGTATTGCTATCCAAGGTAATATAAACCCCTGCCCCTTCATACTCCGATATATTATTGTTGAATTGATTATCCGTAATATTCACCGGCGTATTGGCATTATTTCCTAACTCAATATAGAGGCCTCCTCCCCACTCGTTTGAATAATTGGCAGTAAATATATTGTCGGAAATACTAATCTGCGAAAGAGGAGTAGAAGTAGAAGAAGGGGTTTCAATGTGAACCCCTGCCCCGTAATAAGTAGAACTATTCCCGATATTTTCGAAAGTATTGCCGGAGATAGTTACACTTCCGTTATCCATTTTTTCATTCGAATATTCTATATCCAAAGCCAATTCAGAAGTATCCGCAAGCACACCCGTTCCTTCAAAAATACAATCACTCACTGACACAACAAGCGCGCCAAAAGGATCCCCAAAGGCCACGTCATTAATTCCAAGACCAAATTCAAAATCTTGGAAAGTAATACCACTCACGCTAATGGTTGCTCCATTAATCTCAAGAGCCGGACTCGAATTGGTGAGATTTGTAATGAAAGTATTAGTTTTAGACTCTCCTGTAATCGTAAGAGAATCTCCCGTTTTACCAGAATTCGCAGTATAGGTGAAAGGACCCTCGTAAGTTCCCTGGGCAAGGTTAATCGTATTCGTGGAATCATTATCTTGCGCCGTGGTGAGGGCCGCTTGGAAACCAGCACTGTCAGTCACATTAAATGTGGCAGCTTTTACGCTTTGTGAAAATAAAAGTCCCACACTCACTAAAGCTACAAAAAGAACTTGCTTCATCCAATACCCCCGAAGGTTTAATTTTTATATTTCAGTAATTGTAATGGAAAATATGAAAGGAACAAAGTTTTATTAATCCATCTTCTTATTAAGAAGTTAAAACTTGTATAAAATTGTTAAGAATAAAAATGAGCTTTTTTTATCAGGGGCAACAAAATCACCCAGGAGAACATCCAAAAACTTAAATGACTTTCAGAAGGGCTTTTGCTCAATGAACATCCCGCTCCCGATAAAGAATCAGGTGAAGGTCCTGGTCCGGGGCCAGCCACAACAATGGCCGTCCCTGAACCTGAAGCAGATGCGGTAGCGAGGCTATTGCTTAAGCTAGCACTTAAGCCGACCGTCCCTAAGGCCAAGGTATTTCCCACGATATTCACATTCACCGTAGAGTCCGCAGCTATTTGCGAAATCGTGCAGCTCGCACTGCTACCGGATCCTGTGCAGACCACAGACGCGGCGGCAAAGGCAGATATCAATTGGCGGCTTAATGAGGCACTCGTGAGAGAGCCCGATTGAAATTCAGAATTCGTGAAGCTTAAAGTTAAAGTATTATTATTCGAAGCGCAGTGCGCGCTGTCGATGAGGGCCACGGTCCAAGTGACATTCTCTCCTAAAACAATCGTTTCGGAATTCGGAGTAATCGTAATACTCAAATTGGGAACACAATATTGCAAAGCACCTAGATCAGGATTGGGAGTATCCATGGGCACGGTGCCCGTATAATCAAATTCTGGAAGCTGCGGCGCTGAAGGGTCTCCTACTTGAATCATTGGAGAGTTTGCAGCGAGGGAATATTGATCCACCAAATCGCCTGTAGCAAAAAAAACAGGATCCTCGAAAAGATTATTTGAAGAGGAAAGCATGCCTGAAATGGTATTATAATCCTGAAAAAAAGGATCGTCAGGGCCTGCACAGGACAGTAAAATACCATCACTCACACAAACCTCACTCACATTATTATTCAGTAAATTCATCCCTTCCCAGGCGGTGTAGTATACATAGACATCTTGTCCTGTTTCACTCCCCAGGGAATTTTCCCAGAAAATATTGTTATATAAATTTGCAACAATTCCCGCTTTCTCGGATGTAATGGCAAGCGCTCCTGTAAAGTAAAGTTCTGCATTATTTTGGACAAAAGTATTATTAATCACCTCAATTTCTTGAACACTGGTAGCATAGGGCGGTATCGCAATATTCAAACCTCCTACGGTGGAACTAGGGCCTGTCACGCTGTTATCCACGATAATATTATTGGTTACCACGATAGGAGCAGAAAGCACCGCCATCGCAATGGATCCTCCCCCGTAATCTTCGGAAGAATTTCCTGAAATCAGATTGGCATTCATATTGATAGTGCCGATGCTGCCTTCGAGAAAAGTCCCCACTCCAAAGCCGCCTGAGCTCGGGGCACTATTATTTTGAATGACATTGTTCGAAAATTCCCCTGTTCCCGCATATTGTATAATCACCCCGCCGCCTGTAGCTCCAAAATGCGAGATATCGATGGGTATTGTATTTCCGATGAGGGTATTTCCCACAAAGCTCATGTTGCAATAAGTGGCGATAAATATACCTGCGGAACTTGTCTCTGCAGTGTTTGAAGTAAAGCTATTCCCCTCTCCTTCCACTGAGCTTCCGACCGTCATGTCAGTCCCCTCGATAGAAAGAGTTTTCAACCAAGCTCCGCCGCCCGTGCCGTCCGAATGATTCTGATCAAAGCTATTCCCGGTAAGGGTCACTGGAGAATTTTGATTAGCCACATACACATACAAGCCTCCACCATCGGAAGAATGGGTGTTATGATCAAAAACGCTATTTTTCACTTCGACAGGTCCTACAAACAATTGATCATCCACAATTACCCCTGATGCTCCATTGCCTGTAAAATGGGAATCCTGAATGCTTACATTGAAAGTAGCAACAGCGGGATCATCACTTGCATTCTCAAAGAGAAGGCCTGTCGCCGCGCAATCTTGGACGGTAATGCCGCTCACCTGAATGGTGCCACTAAAAGTAAAAGTAATCCCCGTACCCGAAGAAGAAGTAATGACCGTAGCATCATCCGTCGCATCTACGTTTGCACCTACAATAGTTAAGGTGTGACGGATGGCAGAATAGGTAAATCCACTCGTGGAAGAATAAGTGCCCGCCGCGAGGTTGATGGTATTGTCTTCATTATTGGTGGAAGCACTGGTGAGCGCAGCTTGAAAACCGGTGGAATCTGTCACATTGAATGTGGCCGAATATGCGGGTTTCAAAAATGAAACTGCAAACAAAAGAAAAACTGAGATCAATAAAGCTTTCAAAGCGCCTCCCTCATTGAAAAAAAATTTACCTTATTTTCATAGATAAGCTTCTTTTAAACAAGGAATAAAAATGAGGCCTCTCACCTATTTAGATCCAGCCACTTAGTAAACAATCGTTTAAAAATTCCAGAAATAAACAGCTCCCCGGAATCCGACGAAAAAACCGTTTAAATCATGAAGTGTTTCGGAGTTTAGATAGGCTCTCCGCAAATACCCACCCTCCACTTCTAGGCTAAAGCGAAAATCCGGATCTTGGGAAATAAAAGCTCGAGCTCCCAAACTGGCTTGAAACTGAAGATAGCCGTAAATCTCTTTATCCTGCAAAGTAAGTCCTGTATCTCCAGCAATTCGAGTAAATACATCCACTGCATCCAGCAAAGGAAAACCCAAACTTGCATGCGCTCCTATTCCAAAACCATGAAGCAAATCTGAATAATGCGTAAATGATCCATTGGAATAAATATGAGGCTGTGACTCGATACGAGTTTGAACATAATTCAACTCGACTCCGGCCATCAGGGAGACTCCCGTTCGTCTCACACAAGAAAGACCCATGCCCATTTGATTTGACCGAGTTCTTTCTAATGCATCAAAAGTTCGAAAGCGATTTGCGAAGCGTCCAGTCATGGAAGCATTCAGCATTCCATCCACTCTAAGACTCACACCACAGTGAATATTCGAAGGGGCGCTTGGCGCAGACAAAGGCTCTAGAGGTCTCGGCACTTCGGGGTCTAGCATTTGTGTAGGGTTCGACCTTGATGTTTGTGCAGCATCAAGCTGGAACAGGGATGGGAGGATGTGAATAGAGGGCACCATAAAAATAACCTTAGCAGTGCCCCTCTGATTTAAGACCATACTACTTATCTTAGAATGGAGGAAAAAGTTGCTAAGCTCTTATTTTCGACCGAATCAGAATCATTAAACTTATAAAAAGTGAAATCAAACTTAGGATTGGAAGAGGGCTTGAATTATATGGCGATAAACTACAACCATCTCCACCCAACACACTATCATCATCGCCAGTTCCTGTGAGCGTAATCACCGCAGAGCTCGGAGAAATCAAACTCGCGCCACTCGTAGGATCGCTCAAGGTAAAATTGAAAGTAAGATCGGACACCGAAGCGGCATTCAAAATCGGCACACTCACCGTTTGAGCAGTAGAGTCTCCTGCCGCCCAAGTTAAAGTACCCGACGTGCTGGTATAATTAGTACCTGCGACAGCCGTTCCATCGCTCGTCGCATAATTTACTGAAACACTTTCATCGAAGGTGTCAGAGTCAGAACTTCGCTGTACCGTAATGGTCACCGTGCCCGCATCTTGAGCAGCTGAATAAGTACTGGCCGATAAAGCCAACAAGCCGGGAGCCAATTCAAAAGCACCCATGTCGCAAATTGCTTCTTGAGGTCGAGTCACCCCTCTTTCATCCACGGTGGCGCAGGCTGTTCCGCTACCAGGAGTTTCAGGGTTAGCGGCATTGAGAGCAGGACTAGTTGTGGCAAGCGCCATGGTATTCAAGTATCCCCCATTATTTTGAAGGGTGCCCAACTGAGGATCTTCGCCGGTGACATTGTGCGTGGTCGTTCCGTTGACGGTGCAGCCACTCGTATCTTCAATTAAATTGTAATCTTGGGAAGTGAGAATGCCTGAACAATCAGGGCCTGCAGAATCGGCTGTATTGTTCGCAATGATGGAATTTTGAATCATCGCACTCCCCCCATTTGAAAGCACCAACCCTCCTCCCTCGAGATCGGCATGATTTTCTGCGATGGTCACATTGTTGAGCGTCGCAGTCCCTTGAGAGACAATGAGACCGCCTCCGTAGCCTGCTCCGCTTGCCGAGTTACTAGCGATGGTAACATTGCTTAAAGTCGCAGTCGCAGAAGCGCCGTCAAAATAAATGCCCCCTCCCAAAGAACTGCTGATATTATCCGAGGTGTTGTTGCTGATCGTAGCGCCACTCATAGTTAATGTGGCGGTGGGAAAGCCTTGCATAAAAATGGCGCCTCCCGTGTCAGACTGATTCCCTGCCATCGCCACATTATCTAAAGTCACAGTACTATTCACGCCGTAGAATCCACCACCAAATCCCGTAGCAGTACTCATACTGATGGTGCTATCAGTGAAAGTGAGAGTTCCGCCGATAGAAAAAATGCTTCCGCCGTCGTCGGCTTGATTCAGAATAAAAAGAGTGTCTGTGATCGAGACTGTGTTTGAATTATTATAGAGAGCTCCTCCCTGAGAGGTCGCCACATTTTGACTTAGGGTCGAGCCGCTCATCGTAAGAGTCGCTCCCGTGTTCAACATCACAGCTCCCCCGAAGTCGGCCGTATTGCCATCGATGCTCGTGTCGGTAAGACTCAGGCTACCCGTGGAGTAAATAGCTCCCCCATAATTCGCAGCAGCAGAACAGTCTTCAATTGTTACTTCCGTAATTGAAAGGGTGGCTTCATTTAAAATACATCCCCCATTGTCTACGCCATCCGTATCTCCATTTCGAATCGTAAGGCCCGATACAGAACTGGTAGTCCCTGAAGAAAATTCGAATACTCGATTAGGATTTCCGTTACTTTCCACAATCAGAGCGTCTTCACCCGGCCCTTGAATGGTGAGGGAGGCAGGCACAACAATTTGTCCAGAAGTAAGTGTGATCGTATCACCGGAGACATTGAAGTTAATGACGTCGCCTGAGCTAGCATCCGCTACCGCTTGGCGAAGAGAACCAACGCCACTGTCCGCCGTGCTAGTCACTGTAATCGTTGCTGTAAATGCAGGCAGTGAAAGAAAAGAAAAAATGAAAACCATAAAAAACAGATTGGAAATTTTCATTCGAGCTCCCTTTAAAGATAATTGAATCCTCATTGTAATAGTAAGTTTTGCTAAAAACAAATGTTCTTCAAAAGTAAAAATTGAAAATGAAACTGAAAATTTTGTAAGTAAAGTTAAGATCTGCATAAACTTGCATAAACTCAAATCTGAGAAAAATTTTATGCCATTGCCTGCTTACTCAATAATAATTAAAATAAATCATTCAATCTGTTTAAAAAAAGGAGTTCTGCATGAAAAGCTTGAAGAGCTTATTCGCGGTGTTGATGTTCACTCTTGTGTTGGGGGCTGCAAATATTTCTTGGGCTAGACCGGGTGGTCCTGGTGGCCCCGCGGGTCCCGTAGGCCCTGGCCCTGTCGGACCTGGACCGGTTGGACCTGGTCCCGTGGGACCCGGACCTGTAGGCCCTGGCCCGGTGGGTCCCGGACCCGTCGGACCTAATCCTATTGTGAATGATCCCCTGATCCCAGGCCCGCGTTAGAATTTGATTTTCACAAACAAAAACCCCGGACTCGTGAGAGTGCGGGGTTTTTTATTTTCTAAATTTAAAAACTTAATCCACAGTGGCTATATAAGGATAAGTCACTGCACTACCTGATAAGAGGTAAACGCCGAGCACATTGTTCATATATACCGTATTGCCTGTGGTGGTCTCTGCACCTGGGTAAACAACTTCGGCCCAAATGGCGTCACCAAAAGTGCCATCACTGTTTCTACTGATTTGTGCAAAAGACGCACCCGAAGCGCCTGTACCCGTGGTGATCCAAGCGGCTGCCAAATTATAAGTTCCTTCACTCCCCCCACTCGTGATGCCTTCAAAGTGCGTCACTTGGTTCGTTTGATTTTGAAAATTATAATATTGCCAGTTTGAAGCCACTTGTGTTGCAGAATCCCAATCTACTAAATATCCCACTTCACCTTCAGTAGCGAGCAGCGGATCATGATATCCACCGGTAATCGTATAGCTCGTACCGCCATTCCACCAAATGCCGTAAGCGGAAATGCTGGTCGTGCCAGTTTTGGTCAGTTCATAATAAGTTGCTGTCGCCGTATTATAAATAAAAGTCCGACCCTCATTGAGTTGTGTATCGAAGTTACCCACCACCACTCCGTTCATATTACTATGAGGGACCGTTCCCAAAAGAATATCTCCCCCATCCAATAGAGAAGTTGGATCAAGATTTATCCAAGTGTCCCCACTACCATCCACCGGGCCACTGTAATAGAATCCGTAAGTCACATTATCACTCTCAATTTGGTAGGTGCCGACCAGATTTACTTCACCTGCCGTGCTGCTGTTATCGGGTCCGTAAAGATTTCCACTGTTAATGTTCTCACCCACCGCCAAAGTAGCAGAAGGCTCAATGGGATACCAGGTTCCACCCTCTCCCGATAAGGGTCCCACATAAAGCAAAGGAACCGTCGACGAACCCTCACTGTAACCGCCCGTAATATAGACATGAGTGGAGCCCTCGACTCTGCGAATGCCCGTCACAAAAGTGCTGGGATAGCCAGAGTCGGTGATCATGTCAGTGTATGTTACGCCAGAAGTGCTGCCACTATTACTACAGGCCATGAAAGGTCCTGCTGCAATTCCAAGCGCCGCTAAAACAAAAAGATATAAGAATTTTTTCATGGGAAAATTATCAGGATTTTAGAATTCGATGTCAACTAATGCTTAATCAAAAATAGTGATAGCTAATTCATGATAAAGCTCGGACAATGCTCCTTGTTTTCGTTAAAATTTTAAAAAAGGATTTTGAAATGAAGAAAAAAATTAAATGGATCTCTACGACTTTAACTTTCATCACTTTAATGTGTTGCGCGTCCCTTCATGCAGGCGAAGCGAATTCCAATACTTTAAATCCACAAAATATCGCTACGCTGAAACAGCTTATGGGAAAATTTGGCACTTATATGGCTGGAGTAGAAATATTAAAAACAAAGGAAAAAAATCCTGATTGGGCAAGCATTGATTTGACCCTTAATGAAATGAGTCAAACGCTCGCTAAAATGCAAGAAATTGATACCGACCAGGCTTACAAAACTTATACCGACATGCTTGCTGCGGGTCTCTCAGATCTTAAAAGCAAAAGTAAAAAAAGAGATAAAAATATTTATAACTCTTTCGACAATCTGATCCAAACTTGCTTTCAATGCCATGCCATGCATCGACCTGTAGACGCGTTAAAACCGAAAGGCAAACTAACTGCCAAAACTCACTAAACCGCCATGAAGAAGTTAAGCAAACTATTCAAAAGTGAAACACGAAAAATTCTCAAAATTTTTTCGAACCCCACTTTTCTTTACCTTACTTTGGTAGGAAACAGCATTTTGGTCTTTTCTACTCTCGCGGTTTATTTTTTAGAAAAAGGCAATCCTGATTCACAAATTAAAAGTTATTTTGATGCTCTTTGGTGGGGCACCTCTACAATCACCACGGTTGCTTACGGTGATATTCTCCCGCAAACATTCGTCGGAAGACTGATTGGAATCGTCTTGATGTATACAGGAACCGTGCTTTTCATTAGTTTCACAGGAGTTCTTTTAACGACTCTCATGAAAGAAGAAGTGGAAGATGAAATGGCTCCCTTAAAAAAAGAAATACGCCATGAGGAAAAAGAACAATTACGGACGGATCAAACTCTTCAAGAGATTTTGAAACGCTTGGACCATTTAGAAAAAAAGTAGCGGAATTATTTATATTAAAAGGGAAAAATGCTTAAAAAAATTCGTGCCATCGCAAGGTCCTTTTTACTTTTGTTCGTCTTACTTCTTCAAGCTTGTGATTCTTCTTCTTCTTTGCCGCAAGACCTGAACTACTATCAGCTCTGGGTTGAGAGCCTTTCCTCTAACCAATACACGGTTGCTCAAGGAAATGCTTATCTTATGCAGAACACGGATTGTCCTGCTTATGTCGACGTCTTCGATAGTTGCTTCGGACAAAACCCAGCGTCGCCTTATATCATTCCTCAACCCCCTATCGGCGATACTTATGTGGATCCCTATTATGCAGAAACTTTCAACACTCCCGGACCAGACGGAAGCACTAATATTTTTTATCGCTTGAGCGACAATGATGCGCTGATCACGATCATTGCTTATCCTCCCGAGGCCGCCTATATGGGCTATCAGAGTTATGTCTTCACGCGTGAAACAAGTTATTACACTGACATCACTCCTCCGCGCCCGCGCGTCGTATCACCCGATCCGAGTCGTTATGATGTTTTCGGCAGCATGGGAAATGACGTCAACAATATCATTATCGAAAACCAATATGGCAAAGCTCCCTGGGGCGGAAATGTGATTATGTTCATCACAAGTTCCAATCAAAACTTGACCTCTGCACTCATCAGCAATGCCACGAATCAAGGAATTAATCCGGACTCCATCTTCGTTGAACCCGTCGGTTCGAATGTGATCACCGGCACCGGATCAACATCCGATGATATGCTAACTTTAATGAGATATGCGGTTCCTGAAAATGAAAGCAATTCGACAGCTTGGGAAAATGCCTTGAGCAGCAACATGCTGGTCTACCGAGTGACAAATTCGAATATTGCTGTTTCTCGTTTTGGGGCAAACGCTTATACGGCTCATGCGATTAATAGTGATGAAACGAGTTTACAAACTGCCTTGGAACAGTTGAGCAGCCTCCTACAAAACTATCTTCAAGACAATCAACCGCTCACAATTTCGGCTTCTAGCATTCAAACTCAAGCCACCACCGTGGACGACGCAAACGGTGTACCCACTTCAGGTTTAGTCGGCGCTTTCTGCATAGCTTATGGAACAAATTGTGAAGGTGACAATCAAGACACCAGTACTTATTCTACTTTATTAGATTATGTGAATATCTTAGGCCCTGAGGAAACAGCCTTCATCGCGGGTGTGAATCATAGTTTAGAAAGTGTCGATAACAGCCGCTACATTTCTTTGGGGATTTACAATGCGACCAATTCTTCAGGAGTGGCGAGCGCTTCACAAACCAACGCTGAAGCGGCAGGCTTTGAGAGCGGATTTCTCAATGACTCGGCTCAAGCTGTGCTGACTGCGCTCGGCATCAGCATCCCTGCGGGCAACGACGAGTTGACGGCAAATATCGATAAACTCTATGTGACCTTCGTGACTCGAAATTGCAATAACTCAACAGTGGGCGCAGCTAGTAATTATTGCATTGATTTGGAAGGCACCTCTTTGATTCCTTTATCCGATCCGATTAGCATCACAGAAAGATCTTATATTATTCCAGGAAGCACTACCGGTGGCTATGTGCCACAGATGGTTTATCCTTTCATTATTGCGGGAACTCATAACTTCATTGCGAATTAGACATTCCCGCACGATCCCCCCAAAACATTTCCTCGACAGGCATAGTAACGCTGCAGCCCGCAGCCACAGCTTTTTCAAAAACTGCAGACATAAAATCTCCTTTCAATGCTTATCATTGTTTTTAGTCAGAACATTTAAGCGCTCACTTTTGTTCAAGTCAAAGAGAACTATAAATATTTATCTGATTTCACTTTGATTTCTTTGAACCATTCGTAATAATGCGTAAAATATTAATTATATTTTTCGATGGAAAATCAGGGAGAGTTATTTATGGTTCATCAATTAAAGCGATTTTACTTCTTTGCACTCATACTTCTATGTACCAGCGTCGTCGGCATGTCTTGCAGTAGCAATTCGAATTGTCCTCTACCCTACCCTTTTTGCTTTGGGAGTTTTCCATTGAACACTCAGCAAACCACAGCTTACGGACCCGCCTGGGCAGATGTCACCACGAGCACTTCAGATTGGATCACTTGTTTCGGACCTTATGCCCTTTGTTTCTATGCAGACTGCACCGTGACAGACTCTTCGGATCCTGTCGCCAATTGCCCCTGTTATGAAACATTCGGCACTAACTTTGTCGACATCAATGCCATTTTAAATGACGATGTTTATAATGAGACAAAAGCTTTCTGCACCGCCAATCCAGAGGCTTGCCACATTCCGAACCAAGCTCCTGTTTGCCAATCTTTGAACTCGGGTGAGTTCATGCAAGGCGCGGATCGATTTTCCACTTTCAGTTTTTATCGTTCCACCCAAGAGCCTATTGGGATGACGGATTGCACGGATCAACCGGGACTTTACGCAGGTTGCATGACGGCACCCTGCTATGACCCCACGACCCCCGGCGTCGACGACACTACGATGATACAATGTCAGTGTCCTACTTATGATGGCCCTTTTCAAATTGGGCAAGACAACATGTCCTGTGAAAATAGCGCCAACATGGTTTACTCCGCGGCTTACAATGCAGCAACTCCACCCACGAGTAATTTCTGCGATATGATCGATGGCTGCGTTCCGGATGCGTCACCAGACAATTGCGGATGTGGTTTATATGTTCCAGGCGTGACTGCCTTACCTGTAGATAGCGGCATTGATTGCAATTTGGTTTGCCAACAATATGACACTTGCGAACGCGGTAGCATTGAGTTGGGCTACACTTGCGATGCAACCCTTTGCACAACTGAAACCACGAGTTTAATCGCGGACGCCTGTGACGGTTTACAAAACTGTGATCTGAGTGAAGTCTTCAAAGCTGAATCCGCCGCTCAGTGCAGTTGCTGCGCCAGTCAACTCTGCGGTTGCACACCGAATGCCATCACCAACCAAAAAATTGGCACTCTCAATAGTCAGCAAAATGCGGCTGGGACTAGCACCCAGTGCGACATTAACGGAACTTTGTGCGGCTCTTAAACTGATTAAAAATATTCAGTAGCAGCCAGAATCCGAAAAATCCGACGAAGCTCTGAATAAACCTGGGTGTTCCAAGTGAGCAGAGGTTGAACGTGTGCACGCAGCGCATTCGCGAACGCCATCTAAATCCAAAGTAAAGGCTCCCCTCTTCCTGTCGGTTTCCGGGCGTTTCAAGAGACAAAGCCAATAAAAAAGTGAGGTTCTTCTCAAAGCATCATTGCAGTTGATGTTTTGAGAATTAAAATGGATAAGGAAAATAACGTATAAAAACTTCACCCTCTGTAAGCGAAACGAGACTTTATGTTATTTCAATCAGTCGGAACCCCTGTTCTTTGGATAGGATTTATTGTCTTTGTTTTACTAATGTTACTCATCGACTTGGGTATTTTTCATCGCTCCGCCCATAAAGTCAGTATGAAAGAAGCAGGGCTTTGGAGTTTAACCTGGGTAACTCTCGCCATTATCTTCAATATTGGCGTCTATTTCTTGTTCGGCCCCAAACTCGCACTTGAATTCACGACTGGTTATTTGATCGAAAAAGCACTGTCAGTCGACAATATCTTTGTATTCATTCTCATTTTTTCTTTTTTCTCCATTCCAGCAAAATACCAACATCGCATTCTTTTTTGGGGAATACTCGGCGCCCTTCTCATGCGCGCTGCTTTCATTCTATTGGGCGGCATTTTCCTTCAACAATTTCATTGGGCCATCTATGTATTCGGGGCAATACTCATCTTCAGTGGAATTAAGTTCATGTTTCAAAAAGAAGAGGCGACTGATTTTGAACAAAACTATGTCGTGCGGATCTTTAAAAAAATCTTCCCCATGACTAAGGATTGCGAGAGTGGAACATTCACAGTAGTTCAAAATGGGAAAAGATATGCCACACCGCTCTTACTCACTCTTGTCACAGTAGAAGTGACCGACTTGATTTTTGCTGTGGATTCTATCCCTGCTATCTTTGCCGTCACTAAAGACCCCTTCATCGTTTTCACCTCGAATATATTTGCTATTCTCGGCTTACGCTCACTTTATTTTTTACTAGCGGGCATCATGGATAAATTCCATTACTTGAAAATTGGATTGTCCTTAGTGCTCATTTTTGTAGGTATCAAAATGCTAGCGAGCGAATTCTTCAAAATTCCCATCTTACTTTCACTTGGCGTGATTGGAGGAACTCTCGCTCTTTCCGTGATTGCTTCTCTCCTTCGCCCTCAAACACATCAGAAAACTGAGTAAATACCGGCTTCTTCGCTGCATTGATAAAGCTAGGATATTCCCCCAGTAGAGAATATAGTCTGCCCTGATAGTTCTTTGGTCTCCGATTGCATAACCTTTATAAGGTTACACCCATTCACAATCTATCGAGCTCAATACATCTATGACAAATACACTCACAGCCCAAGAAACTGCCAAACAGATTCAAGCCGAAAAAGAACTTAAACAACTCACACTCGCCTATGAAAAAATGGGAAAGCAAGTGCATGAAAAAACAAACGAGCTGATTCAAAGCAATCAGCTACTGCAAGCTGAAATCATGGAGCGCAAACGAATCGAAGCAGAAATAATTGAAATCACTCAAGCAGAGCAAAAGCGTTTCGGCTCCCAACTCCATGATGGTCTTTGCCAAGAACTTACCGCCATTCTCGTCTTCGCAAAGGCTCTCACCCAAAAACTGCAAAAAGAAAAAACCTTAGAGCTGGTGGAATTAAATAAGATTTCTGACATGCTACTCAATGCCGTGGATCAAGCTCGAGACACGGCTCGAGGTTTATATCCGGGAGAACTGGAAGGCACTTCGCTCATGCATTCCCTTGAAGAATTATGTTCTCTTGCCATTGGCGCCAAATGTGTTTTTCATTGTCCTCAGCCTATTCTGATCGATGACAACAATGTCGCGACCCATCTTTATCGTATCGCCCAGGAAGCAATCAGCAACGCCATTAAACATGGAAAAGCAGAAAACATTCGATTGAGCCTGACTCAAGATGACAAGACGATTCACTTCTCGATTAGCGACGATGGGACAGGGATGATGAAAGACTCAAAGGTTTACAAAGGCATCGGACTCAAGATTATGAAATATCGCGCTCACATGATGAATGCTACTTTCCATATCAAATCAAACTCTCCGAGTGGTGTAATTTTGGAATACAATCTTTCTAGACTCACGGAAAGGAGAGCGTCTTGAGTGCGAGCACTAAGATCAAAGTTAAAAAGGCGAAAATTTTCATCGTCGATGATCATCCCATTTTACGACAAGGCTTGATGCAGCTCATCAATCAAGAAGAGGATATGATTTCAATCGGTGAGGCAGGCAGCGCGGCAGAAGCGACGGCCGGCATCGCAAAAGAAAAACCTGATGTCATCATCATGGACATTTCATTAGAAGGTACCAGCGGCTTGGAGCTAACAAAATCCATTCTTACAAAACAGCCAAAGACCCTCATCCTGGTGGTCTCCATGTACGACGAATCGATTTATGTCGAACGCATCCTCAAGGCGGGCGCCAAAGGCTATTTAACAAAACGAGAAGCAAGCAACCATCTTGTGAGTGCCATTCGCAAATTATTGAGCGGTGAAATTTACGTGAGTGAAAAATGGAAAGATAAACTCATGTATAAATTCATTGGTCGAGTCAGTGACAGCCAATCTTCTTTTGCGGTGAGTTTGAGTGATCGCGAACTCGAAGTTTTACAATTCATCGGCCAAGGCTATTCCACCCGAGAAATCGCCGAAGAAATTTTTGTGAGCACCAAAACAGTAGAATCTCATTATGCAAATATTAAGAACAAACTAGATCTGAAAAATTCCAATGAACTCATTCAGCATGCTGTGAAATGGTGCCTTTCCGAGAAGTAAAAGCCTTAAGGTAATCCCCCAGTAGAATCCCCTAGTCCAGAATCTTGCCTACCCTGATAGCATCCGTAGCACTGTTCCTCTAAAGTCCAAGAAGTAAGTAAATCCACTCAATTGAAAGTAAGAATCTTCTTACCTTTCTCCAGTAAAGGACCACAATGGACCAAAATAAACAAGCTACACCCAATACAAATCCTCAAGAAAAACAGGCTCAAAATCAACAAGCCGGTCATGTCGAGAAGCCTGTGCAACCCGACACTTCTAAAGAACATGACAAAAAAGATGCAAGCCCTACGAAGTAATAGGCTTTGAATGATCTCTATGCGTCTTCATGGCTTTTTCTCGGATGCTTTAGAGCCCATGAGAAAAAGCCATTGGGCCATAGTTTTAAATAAATTTAAATAAAAGGTTATCTCATGAAAAAATACTTTCAAACTTCCAAATACTTGAGCCTTGCCGCTTTCCCGCTTTTTATTTTCTTATTCGGAACCACACCCGTGCAAGCTGCCGACACGCAATGCAAAATGAATTTCACGATGAAGAGTTGGTCCGTTTTTTATAAATCCGGAAAAGGCAAAGGTACGGTCACTTGCGACAACGGTCAAAAAGCTCGAGTCGCCTTACGTGCTCATAGTGGCGGACTTACTTTTGGTAAAAATAAAACATTAGTTGGACATGGAACATTTTCTCGCACCGCAAGCATTAAAGATATTTTCGGCTCTTATGCGATGGGAGAAGCTCATGGCGGCGCGGGAGATTCTGGATCTTCACAAGCACTCACTAAAGGTGATATTTCCCTCGCGCTCACTGGCACTGGAAAAGGTGTGAATGTAGGCATTGATTTTGGAAGTTTTAAGATCACAAAAATCAAATAGGAAAAAATATGACAAGTCCAAAAATCAAAGATCTTGAAAAAACAAAAACCTCTAAAAAAAGCTGCTCGACTCTCATCGGATCGCTACAAATCATCGGAAGAGACGCTAAAAAAGCGGCGGGAGACGTTGTGGATAGCGTCCGCAAAAATACCAAGAGTCTATTTAAGAAAATTGGTTGAACGCAGAATTAATGAGAGACAGTTTTTACCTTTAAGGCTGATTGTATGGTGCGCATTAAGTCTTCATTACTTGTGCGCGACTTCACTAAAACCGCTGCCACTCTTTTGTTAATTTCCGCATTTGATTCTTGAGACGAAAGAATAATAACGGGTATAGAGTTCCCATATTTAGATTTGATGAGCGGTATTAACTCAGCGCCGTCACCATCCGGAAGGATAATATCTAAAAGAATTAAATCAAAAGTTTCATTTTCAATTTTATTCTTCGCTTCTTTAAAACTATAAACTGGAACCATGATGGCAATATTTTCTAAGAGAGTGGCCAGCCATTCAGTCGTATCCACATCGTCTTCCACATGCAGCACTACGGGAATAATATTTTCTTTCATCAAAGCAATTTTTTGAATCGCTAATTGTAAACGTTCAGGATCAATAGGCTTGTTAATCCAATCCAATACTTTCAATCCATCCCCTTCTAATTTCAAGCGAGTTTCTTCCGCTTTCACCGAAATAACGATAATCGGCAAATCCTTGATAGTGACTTGTTGTCTAATGAGTGGAATCAGAGAGCTTCCATCTCGATCGGGAAGGATAAGATCTAGAGTCATTGCATCGTATTTCTTAAGCTTCAATAAATCTAAAGCTTGTTGACCCGTAAAAGCCATATCCGTCACATATCCTGCTTTTCCCAACATGAAACTCAACAAACGAGCCACATCAGGATCGTCCTCGCAAATCAAAATTCTCGGTTCATTACCTGTTGTAGGTTTTACGAATATTTCATTGCCCTGCCACTCTGGTAGCTCAAAATAAAAAGTGCTCCCCTTTCCTATTTCGCTTTCAAAATCTATTTTTCCATTCATGCGCTCGATAATTGCTTTCACAATATTGAGACCCAGCCCGGTACCCCCCTTTTGTCGGGAATCTGAAGAGTCGGCTTGCGCAAACTTCGTGAAAATCCGCGTTCTGAATTCTTCGGGAATACCTGAGCCTTGATCGATGATCGAAACTCTTACTTTTCCATCCTGTTCGGTGAGTTTTACTTTCACGACAGAATCAGGAAGAGAAAACTTGGCAGCATTCGAAAGTAAATTACTCATCACTTGAATCAATTTATCCCCATCAAGATTCACGACCGGATTCAAATCATTCTTTTCCAAAACAAAACTGACTTGATATTGCTGGCCATAGGCACGATTCATTTCGATCGACTGTTCAAGCATGGGAAGTAAGGGCAAAGGACTCATCCTAAACTCCATCTTCCCAGATTCAATTTTCTCAATATCGAGGATATCGTTAATTAAGCGTACCAAACGCTCGCAGTTATTTAAGGCAATATTAATGAGAGGTTTAGCTTGATCAGGAATAATACCCACCAAGCCTCCCGACACTAAACCGAGAGAGCCCCGAATAGAGGTGAGTGGAGTACGAAGCTCGTGGGATACAGTAGAAATAAATTCATTCTTCATTTGATCGATTTTTTTTCGCTCTGTAATATCTCTAGCTACCGCGTAAAGTCTATCATTGCCAGGCTCGAGAGCGGGGCAATTCCATGAAAGCCAGCAATAAGTTCCATCCTTACGAAGAAAGCGATTCTCAAAGTTCACCGTATCAGCTCCCTCCGAAAGCTTCTTTAATTCATTCAAACTTCTTTCGCGATCTTCATGAAAAATAAAGTCAAAAAGAGTTGTGGAAAGCAATTCTTGGGCAGAATATCCCAACAATTTTTCAAAACTGGGATTCACTCTCTTGAAATAGCCATCTTTACCCACCACACAAAGTATATCCATAGAGAGAGCAAAAAATTTGTCGCGTTCATTTTCTGCATTCTGCTGGCGAATGCGCCCACGATATAGGAGAAAAAAAACAAAACTCAGAAGCAGGACTGCGCCACCATTACTAATCAAAATAAATTTTTTGGTATTTCGGGCAAAGTTCTCTTCTCTTAAATCTCTTTCCATCAAAAGCCTATTCTCCTCATACTTCATCTGGCCAGCTATAATGAGGATCTGGTCCATTGCCTTTTTACTTTCTAAAAAGAGGCTTTGAAAAGCAGGACTGGTATTTCCTAAAGGCACTTCTTCAATAAGTTTTCGAGTGAGATCCAGCTTTGTTTGGATGTAGGGCTTCAACTCTCGAAACCTTTGGCTTTGAATAGAATTATCGTGTACGAGCAATTCAAGGTTAGTTAAATCACTTTTAATGAGCTCCAATCCATTCTGATAAGCTTCCAGATAAGACCGATCTTGGCTCACCAAATATCCACGCGTACCCCTTTCGACATCTTTCATACTGGAAAGGACATTTTCTAACTTTTCTAAAACTTCATGGGTGTGGTTTACCCAATTACCTGCTTTCACCAGACGATCGATGTTGAAATAGGCTACTAAACTCACGGCAACAAGAATTAAGGTAGTTAGAAAAAAAGCACCAATGGCCCGACTATTTGAATTCGTTTTCATGAATGTATTTTATGGTTTCATTCTCAAGAGGGTTAGCGAAATTCTTGTTAAGAAATTATAGCAGTAGAAATAAAAAAACACATCCTTACAATTTTTAACAAGTCTTAACAAACGCACAAAAACCTGAGAGCTACCCATTATGCGAGCTTGTCAGGCTTTGTATTTGGATTTATCATATTGTAAATGCCTGAAGAAAAAGTTCAAAATAAAGTCCCACTCTTAGTGGTAGAGGATGACACTGAGATTTCCTATCTGCTGGAATTCATGCTCTCACGAGAAGGTTATGATGTGAAAAAAGCAATGGACGGACTTGAAGCCATTGCAGCCATCGACTCGATGCCCTTACCAAAACTTGTTCTCTTAGATATCATGCTCCCCTACCATGATGGTTTCGAGCTCATTGATTACATCCGTAAAAAACAGGATTGGGCAAATGTGCCTATCGTGATGCTCACTGCCAAATCTCAAGAGAAAGATATTAGTCGAGCTCTTAACATGGGAGCCAACGATTATGTTCTCAAACCCTTTCAACCTGTCGAGCTGTTGGCAAGAATCCGCCGGTTTCTAAAATGAATTTTCACTTTTCCCAACCTACGATTGAAATCGCTTTCATCATAGGCTGGCTCGCCGTATTTTTTTCTTTGTTTGTGTTATTGAGCATCTTGAGCTTGCGACTTTTACGCTTCAGTAAAGATAAAGACGAAAATTTTTTTTTAGAAAAATGGCGTCCCCTGCTGTTTAGTCCTATGGAGATTTCAAGCCCACTTCCTCCACTTCGAAAAAAAAACCGATTAGCTTTTTTCCGGCTTTGGAATTATTACCAAGAATCTATTAAAGGCGAGGAACGGCTGCGCCTGAATCATTTAGCCTATCAACTCAATATCGATCGCATTGCTTTGAAATGGCTGCATAGTTTTTCCACACGTAAAAAATTGATGGCAATGCTGAGTCTAGGTTATCTTCATGAGAAAAAAGCCTGGGATAGTTTGGTCAAATTTCTAGCCTCAAAAAATAATCTTATTTCACTCACCGCCGCAAGAGCCCTTATTCACATCTGTGCAGATGAAGCCATTTCTCTCATTCTTCCTCTGGCCATTCATCGACTCGATTGGCCGACCTTGCTTTCTGAAAATCTTTTAAGGGAAGCGGGCCCCAAAGCTGTTACTGAGCCTTTAAGCGCCGCATTATTACATACGAATGCGCCCGCACTCGTCCGTGTTATCGATTTTCTACCTTTTGCCTATTATGAAAAATGCATTCTAGCACTGAGAGACATTATAAAGACTTCTGAAGATCCTGAAGTTTTGGCTGCCGCTATGCGTTTCTTGAAAGATCCGCGTGATGCAGCGATGGCACGAAATCTTTTAACGCATCCCTTTTGGCCCCTTCGCTTAAATGCAATTAAAGCGATAGGACGAATTGGAAGTACAGATGATATTCAATTGTTGCTACAAGCGCTTTCTGATTCGGAATGGTGGGTTCGCTATGCCAGCGCCCAAGCCTTGGTTCATTTTCCATCTTTATCTCAGCAAAAACTCGAAAGTTTTCATCAAGATTTAACACCCAAAGCGCAAGAAATTCTTTCTCTGGTTAAAATGGAGGAAGCTCTTTTATGAACTTGGAGACAATCCTCATTTTTAGCCAATGGTTTTTCCTCGCTTTTTTCGTCGTCCTTAATCTCGTTTATCTCTCGCTTAATACAATTTCACTACTCGTAGTATCTCGCTACGGGCAATGGAAAGAGATGCATGAACTTCCTCATTTATTGCTGGAATCTAAACTTCCCATCAGTATTTTGGCACCCGCGTTCAACGAAGAAAAAACGATTGTTTCTTCTGTTCACTCTCTTCTGCAGTTGAATTATTTAAATTATGAACTCATCGTGATCAACGATGGGTCCAGCGATCAAACTCTCGAAATTTTAAAAAAATCTTTTGATTTGCTCGAAGTTCCTGAATTTCATGACTCACCACTCAAAACCAAAAAAATCAGAGGAGCCTATCGTTCTAAAACCCATCCTAATTTTCGAGTGATCGATAAAGAAAATGGCGGCAAGGCAGATTCTTTAAATGCAGGATTGAATTATTGTCGCACGCCTCTCTATTGCTGCATCGATGCAGATTCTATGCTCGCACGAAATAGTTTACAAAGAGTCGTTGAACCCTTCTTGCAAGATGAAACGACAATTGCCACCGGCGGCACAATTCGAATCGTGAATGGATGCACCACTAAACAAGGCAATCTCCTGAAGGCGAATCTTCCCAAAAATCCTCTCGCACTGTTTCAAATCGTCGAATATTTAAGAGCCTTTCTTTTTGGACGAATGGGTTGGTCTGCACTCAATGGAATGCTCATCATCTCAGGTGCATTTGGAGCTTTCAAAAAAGACATCGTATTAGAAGTCGGCGGATATCGTCATAATACGGTAGGTGAAGATATGGAGCTTGTTGTGCGGCTTCATCGTCACATGCGTTTGAATAGGCGCCCTTATCAAATAACCTTTGTACCCGATCCGGTATGCTGGACAGAAGCTCCCGAAGATTTAAAAACCCTACGAAATCAGCGCATCCGCTGGCAGCGAGGGCTTTCCGAAAGTCTCACACCTCATCTCAAGCTTTTATTTAATCCCAAAGGGGGCGTGATTAGTTGGCTCGCCTATCCCTTCATGCTCTTTTTCGAATTTTTGGAACCTCTCATTCTAGTAGGAGGCACCCTACTTACCTTAATCTGTTTTTACTTCGGACTCATTTCGATGGAAGCGCTCATTGTATTTTTCGTGACTGTCGTGGGCACAGGAATTTTACTTTCTACCAATGCCCTTTTGCTTGAAGAGCTCTCTTTTCATATTTATCCACGACTTCGCTATCCGCTCTATTTATACTGTATGGCAATTCTAGAAAACTTCGGCTACCGCCAGCTCAATTCTTATTGGCGATTTTTGGGCCTGTTTCGCTGGGCCTTTGGGAAAAAAGGTAACTGGGGGAAAATGGAAAGAATCGGAAGAAGCTAAATTAGAATTGGTAGAATAAGCTAGAAATATAGCTGTGCAAGGTTTGGCCGTTATCTCTGTTTTCATAGGCTGTATCGAAGCGAAGTCCAATATCTCGAAACATCACCCATTCGAAACCACCACTCACTACATTCGCATGAAATTTTCCAAACTGAAGTGTATTTCCTGCATCGAAACTTTCTTCCGTGCGCGCATAGCCAACGAATAATTTAAAGCGATCTTCGATTGGAATAAAGGTGAAACGAGTCGCAAAAGAATTATCATAAGTTCCGCCCTGAAAACTTTTGAAACTATTAATCGCAAGAGTATAGTTGAAATCCACAATTCCCCAAGAAGTAAAATACCAGCTGATGCCAGGAGTCAGCATATTTACGTCTGCAATTTGATAATGTCGATAATTGTAACGAAGATAGGGATTAAAACCTTTTGGAAGAATGCCCGAAATTTCAAAGGTATTTTGAAACTCAGGAGAAACATAAGCACTGGGTGCGACACTCATGGTATCGCTCAGTAAAATCTTCGGATGGACCCAATAACCTCCTCCTAAAGTGCCGGTATAGCTTTTATCCGCGAACTTATTGAGATAATCAAAGCGACCTACTAAGAAAAACTTCTTCGGTTTTTGATAATACACTTGAGTAAATACGGTAGAAGAAGTGTCGAAGAAATTGAAGGTTTGAGCCCCACCTCCCACATCAATTCTCCAATTTTTATCGGTGCCAGGAACTCCTGACAATTGACTATTAGGCGCATCAAAAGGCGTGGCGCTTGCAGCAGCGGCTTGAGATATTTCTTCCTGCTTTTTTTCTAAACTTTTTGAAAGCTCGAGTGCCTCTTGATTTTTTGGATTTTGCGCCAGAACTTGAGAAAGCTGGAGTTTCGCTTCATCCATATTACCCGCATCACTCGCCAAATAAGCTTTACCCATCAAGGCATCTTGATGCTGAGAATACTGAGCAAGAACTTCATCGAAGCAAAGTTTGGATTTTTCACTCTGCTTATTCCAACGATACAGATGACAAAGCTCTACTTTCCAATCTAATTGCTTCGGATCGCTTTGAGTCAGTTTTTGGAAAATCGTAATGGCTTTGGAGTATTCACCCTTTTGTTTGAATACTTCAGCTTGATGATGCAAGTCTTCTAAAAAAACTGCCGCCTGGAGGCAATTGCAAGCGAACAACACTCCCAGCATAAAAGCTGAAATAGCAAAACATTGTATCCATTTAAGCATAAAATAACCGATTATTTTTTCAACGAATGCCCTGCTTTTCTAACCAAGGCCTATAGCTTTCATAGGAATGAATCGCAAAACCTGCAAATGCAGGAAAGGAAACAAAAGCCTTTACGGCTTCCTGCATGACCGACTGCAGATTTTCGTTTGTCAATTTCTGAAAGCTAATTTTATCGGAAGCTACCACGACTCGCTTTGTCTCGCAAAGGTAAAGGGAGGATCCCGGGAGGGAGTTTTTTGCGTCTACAGAAAGCCAAAGCAATCTCACTTTATGAGGGGCAAGAGTTTGAATCACCACACGCGAGTTTTTAGAATCACTACACTTTTCGAAATCGTAGAGAGTTTCATCGGGTAAAGCAGAGGTTTCCAAACCCACAAACACTTCTTTACCCACTTGAGAGGCGTAGTTCATTTCTTTCAGCGCCTGCGCAACAACTCCATCACTACCCAAAGCTCGAGTTCGATAATCCATGATTCCGACATTATCCACTCGATCGATCACCCACTCACTGAAGGGCCGCCCCTCTAATTCTGCAGTTGGTTCTTGAAAGTTATTTCTTTCATCGTACCAAAAAGGAATATCGGCTCCGAAAGGAATACCTGCTTTTTGAGTGATGGCATAAGAGGCCTCGAGCAAAGCCAGATACTGCTTCAAATAGCTTTGCTTTTGAATTCCTGCAAAAGCAGGTAAAAGATAAATTTCCGTGTCGTAGCGAACTCCATCAAAGCGCTCTTCCAAACGAACGGAATTGTTATAATCAATGATCCTTTGGATATCCGCCAATACTGAGGCATGATTCTTTTCCAAAGCATAGTTCGGATCTCCATCCAAAGCATGAACTCGGATTCCCGCCTCATGCAAGCGCGCATTTAAATGACGCATGGCTTCAGGAATCTGACGAGCCGTTCCCGAAACATTTTTTGTAAATGGAATTTGCAGAAAAATGTCGCTGATCTTCTGTCTCCTCGCAAAACCCAGAAGCGCTGAAACCTGCTCTGGTGAGGAAAGCAATGAAGTGGTTTCCCACAACCACATCGCTTGCTTAAGGGGAGTTTTTTTAACAATGCGATCCTTAAAGACTGAAACAGTTTGAGAAGCGGGCACCGAAAGGATTTGAGGCTTTTGCTTTCTTAAATCATAGATTGCTAATTTTTTACCCTCAGGTCCTTCAACAACACTCGCAGAAACATAGGAAATTTGGGAAGGGTTTTCGATTCCCCATTGTCTTAAATCTATTTCGGGAGATTCAACATCCGCAAAGACGGGACAAGCGAATAGAAGTAAAACGAACAAAACATAAAAACTTTTCATATTTTTAATAGATGAGTTTGAATGGCGCTCAACAATTCTGCTTCTTTGTAGGGTTTAATAATGATTTGTTTAGCACCCTGTTTGAGCAATCGAGCTTTTTCTAAGGCATCCATCTCGAGGCCGGTCAAAATGATTACAGGAATTTGATCGGTTTCAGCTTTGCTTTGTAGCGTTTTCAAAACATCCCCACCTTGCCCGACGGGAATTTTTAGATCCAAAAGAATCAAGTCCGGATTTTGCTTATGAGCATACTCAATGGCTCTTAAACCTTCGTGAGCCACGGTCACTTCGTAGGAATGGCTTTCCAAAAAAAACTTCAAAATCTTTGTTAAATCTAAATCATCATCTACCACCAGAACTTTACTCATAAGCAACTCCTTACAGGCTTTAACAAGTCTTTCACTATTTTTTCCAATCTCTCTCTATTCTACGCCTCAAGATGTTTTTTGAAACTTAAAAAAATTAAACCATTTCAATCCTTTAAAAAAATGTTAAAATTTTCAAACACTCAATCATTGAAGGATTCCGCAAACGCTTCATGAACAAAAGATTTCCAGAAATAGAGCAATGGATACCCTATCTAGTTCTCATCATCAGTTTGCTAGGGGTAGTCTTCATCTATCAAACCTATAAAGCGCAAAACCAAGAGCTCGCCAGAGGACATTTTCGACAACAAAGTGGTGAAATCAAACAAGCAGTATTAGAGCGTTTTGAAAAATATGAAACTATTTTAGAAGCGGGCAAAGCCCTTTTTGCAGCTTCTGAAACTGTAAGTCCTCTCGAATGGAAAAACTTTGCGCATTCTATCGATATTAAGAATCGATATCCCGGAATGATTAGCTTTGGTTATATTAAATATGTTGGCGAAAACCAAAAAGAGCTTTTCGTAAAAACTGCGAAAGAAAATTTTCCTAATTTTTCGATTTGGCCTGAAACAAGGCAATCTGAATATTTTCCCATTTATTACATTGAACCCAGTGAAGGAAATGAGAAAGCGCGCGGCTTTGATTTGGCCAGTGAAGCAAGGCGTTCCGAAGCGGCGACGAGGGCAAGAGATACTGGCAACGCTCAAATTACCGGCAAAATTCAACTCATTCAGAACAGCGATCAAGACCGTCCCGCATTTCTCATGCTTACCCCCATCTACTTCAACAACAGCTCACAAAAAACTTTAGCCGAAAGAAGACAAAATATTGCGGGTTGGATTTATGGAGACTTTTTAGTCGAAGATTTAATGAATGGTATTTTACTCCTACAAAATTCTCTCATTGATGTGGAGATTTATGAAGGTAGCATTACAGATCGAGAACATTTGTTATATGACAATGATGATCATCTGGACTTTGCAGAGACTCATTCCAAAATACTTTTCTCCGAAAAAATTGAGCTTAAGGTCGCGGATAATCTTTGGACCTTATATGTGATGACTCGCCCTCAATTCTCTGACCTCATCGCATCCAGTAAACCCTTAGTGTTTTTAGGGGGAGGCATTGCATTATCTCTTCTTCTATTCGCTTTGCTCCGCACACTTTTTAACACTCAAAAAAGAGCCTTTAAACTTGCTCAAAAAATGACGGAAGAACTCGACAAGTCTAACACACTCAAAAATGCCATTTTAAACGCAGCGAATTACAGCATTATTTCCACACAAGTGGATGGAACTATCCAAAGCTTTAACCGAGAAGCCGAGCGTTCTTTAGGATACAAGTCTGAAGAAATGGTGGACAAAGAAAGTCCAGCTATTATCCACGATAAAGCAGAAATAGAGCAGCGCGCACAAGAACTCTCCTTGGAACTAGGACGAATCATACAGCCTGGCTTTGATGTATTTACCGAAAAATGCAAACAAGGCATTCCCGAAGAACGGGAATGGACCTACATCCGCAAAGATGGCACTCGCTTTCCGGTCTTACTTTCAGTGACTGCGATTCGGGACGATCAAGGCAAAATCATCAGCTATCTAGGAATTGCCTCCAATATCTCAGAGCGGAAAAAAATTGAGAAAATGAAGAATGAATTTATTTCAACGGTGAGTCACGAACTACGCACTCCCCTCACCTCCATTCGTGGAGCCTTAGGCTTGATTACAGGGGGTCTTGCAGGAGATATTTCCGATAAGGCTATACCTCTTGTAAAGATTGCCCTCAGCAACTGCGAACGTTTGGTACGTCTCATTAATGATATTCTCGACATCGAGAAAATCGAATCTGGAAAAATGCAATTTCATCCTCAATCTTTAAACATCATCGACCTGGTTCAGCAAAGCATCGATGCAAATATTGAATACGCCAATGGCTATAAGGTTCATTTAGAGTTTCAAAAGCCAAAACAATCTCCCATCCTGGTATATGTAGACGCAGATCGTATCGTGCAGGTTCTTACCAACCTCATTTCAAATGCAGTAAAATTTTCTCCAGAAGGAGAAACTGTCGCACTCTCAATACTCGTCGAAGATGAAATCGTTCGTGTGCAAGTGAAGGATAAGGGCGCGGGCATACCCGAAGATTTTCGCAAACGTATTTTTAGTAAATTCATGCAAGCCGATGCTTCAGATACGAGACAAAAAGGTGGAACCGGTCTTGGCTTGAGTATCAGTAAAAGCATCGTAGAGCGAAGCGGTGGGTATATCGGTTTTGAAACTGAAACCGGCAAAGGCAGCACATTTTACTTCGAATTTCCCACTCAGATTAAAATAGAGCATTTACAAGACATGCTTCAAAATATGAATATTTTGATTGTTGAAGATAACCCGGACATTGCTCAAATACTAAAATCACAACTTCAACATTCCGGTTGCAATGTAGATATTGCGCTCAGTGCCCAACAAGCCAAAGAGAAACTGTCATCGCAAAGCTACGATGCAATGACTCTCGACATCATGCTTCCCGACCAAGATGGCCTATCTCTTCTCCAAGAATTACGGCAAGACTCCAGAACTTCACACCTGCCCATTCTGGTTGTTTCCGCAAAAGCTTCTGCTATTAAAAATGAGCTCAATGGAAATATTGCCAACATCATTGATTGGCTCGACAAACCCTTCGACGAATTGCGACTCAGCAATGCCATTGATAAAATCAAACAATTCCATACTGGCAAAGCACTTTCCATTCTACACATTGAAGACGATCCAGATACATGTTCATTGATTGCAAAACTTCTCGAAGGAATTGCGCAAATTGATCAAGCTCACAATCTTGAAGAAGCGACTCAGAAAATTCAGAATAAGCGCTACCATCTCATTATTTTAGATATTGGGCTGCCGGATGGATCCGGCACAGAAATCCTCAACATTCCAGGCAAAACATCAGAAGGACTTATTCCCGTATTAGTTTTCTCGGCATTAGAAATTGACCCCATCACCACTCGCAGAGTTTCATCCGTATTAATGAAGTCGAAAACCTCTAATGAAGAGTTTATGCAAACCGTGAAAAGATTATTAGCACTTTACTCTAAAAAGAAATGATTAGATGGAAGCTATAAACAAGACAAATATTTTAAAAAACCTACCCATGCGATTTGTTTGCATCGCCTTATTGATTACTTCATCCCTGGTGATGACCGGTTGGATTATTAAAAACATTGTGCTTGTTCAAATTCATCCTCGCTTTGTTCCAATGCAATTCAACACTGCCCTTTGTTTTTTCCTCAGCGGATCCGCCATCCTGATTTCAAACTTAAAGTGGAACCGACTGGCTCAAGCCTTATCTGCTTACGTTCTTATCTTCGTCTCGATTACTCTCTCCGAATATATCTTTGGTACAAACATCGGAATTGACCAACTTTTCGTCTCTCCTTTTACGACGATCAACACAATTCATCCTGGCAGAATGGCGCCCAACACGGCTTTAGCATTCTTGATCTCAAGCATCATCCTCTTGTTGGCAAATACGAAACTACAAAGTTCTTACTATAAATTAGAACTCATGACCTTGCTCAGTCTCATTGTCTCTGCCATTGGGATCTTTGCATTATTTGGTTATGTGAGTGGAATTAAAACAGCTTATGGTTGGGGCCGTTTTACCTTTATGGCGGTTCACACAGCCAGTGGCTTTCTTCTTTTAGGATTAGGATTATTGTTCTCTTGCTTGAAAGCGAACTTAAAGAAAAACCGTTGGTTGGTTTTAAGTCCTGGCATTGGCACTCTTTTAATCACTCTCTTGCTTTGGCAATTATTCAATCTTTTTGAAAACAAACAAATGGCTAAGAGCATCCAGACTGAGTCCAAAACCCTTGCGGATATTCTTGAGATAGAAATCAAATCCCAGCTCTTAGCGATCAATAGAATGGCAAAACGGATAGAATCCGGAGAAGAAAAATCGCAAGAATTTTGGATGAAGGATGCAAAAAACTACATCAAAGATGCGAACTATTATAAAGCCATTATATTTTTAAATGAGAAGAATAAAATTCAATGGATAGAGCCCGATAACAATCGAAAAATTCAGCAGCTGATTGATTTAGAAATTAAAAATCTTCCGACAGTAAAACAGGCATTCATTGCACCTCCTATTGAAATCGATAGCGAAGCTTTACTCTTATTAATCGCTCCCGTTTCTGAAGGTGAAGGCGATACAGGTAGTATTTTAGCGATTATAGAATTCAAAAAACTTTTTGATCAATATTTGAATGCTGAAAACATATCTAAAAACTTTAAGGTGGAAATCTTCAACGGCGAGCAAAAGTTTTATGAATCAAAAGGCTTTGGTAATCCTTTTTCAGAGCAAATGGGCTATACCTATGCGGAGCAAAAAATCGACATTGCAAATCAGTCTTGGTTGATAAACCTTTACCCAAGTATCTCCTTCTTGAATAGTTCATCTTCCTCCTCTCCTGAAATTATTCTCATTTTTGGGACTCTTCTTTCGCTTTGCGTTTCACTCGCCATGCTTCTCGCACAAAAATCGAAAGAAAATGAATTATCGGCAGATCTTTTTCGTCAACTTATTAATGGAGTCCGTGATTATGCGATTTATTGGCTCGATCTAGAGGGCAATATCCAAAGTTGGAATCCAGGAGTCATGCACTTAAAAGGTTATAGTAGTGAAGAATTAATGGGTAAAAACTTCTCCATCTTTTTTACTGAGGAAGACCGCGTGAGAGGTGTTCCAAAAGAATCTTTAGAGATTGCTCACAGAAATGGAAAATTTGAAGCGGAAGGCATAAGAGTTCGTAAAGATGGAAGCAGATTTGAAGCCTGGGTCACTTTAGAAGCCCTTCATGACTCCGATGGAAAAGTAATCGGCTTTGCTAAAATCACTCGCGACATTAGCGAATGGAAAAAAGTGGATAAAATGAAAAGTGAATTTATATCTACCGTCAGCCATGAGCTTCGAACACCACTCACTTCCATTCGAGGAGCATTAGGAATTTTGCAAGCAGGCATTACAGGAGAATTACCCGAAAAATCCAAGCCTCTCGTAAAAATTGCTCTGAATAATTGCGAGCGACTCGTAAGATTAATTAATGATATTTTAGATATCGAAAAGATTGAATCTGGAAAGATGGAATTCCAATTCAAATCGATCCTACTCAACCCCATCATCCAACAAACTGTAGAGAGTAACCATGCCTTCGCTGCCGACTTTGGAGTTTCACTCAATTTCATTCCATCCGATACAAAGCTATGGGTAAAGGCCGATTCAGATCGTTTAATGCAAGTTTTGACCAATCTCATATCGAATGCTGTAAAATTTTCACCTCAAGGTGAAAGTGTGACTATCACCAGCCGAAGTGTAGGTGATAAGGTAAGAATCGAAATAATCGATAGAGGTCCTGGCATAGCAGAAGAATTTCTAGACAAGATCTTTAAAAAATTTATGCAAGCGGACTCTTCTGATTCTCGTCAAAAAGGTGGTACCGGTCTTGGATTAAGTATTAGTAAAAATATTATTGAACTGAGCGGAGGTAAAATAGGATTCGAAAATAATCCTGACAGAGGAACCTGCTTTTATTTCGAACTTCCCCAGATAGAAGCATTGAGCTAAAAAGGAAAAACCATGAAGCCAACTCTTAAAAAAATTCTTTATGTTGAAGATGAACCCGATATTCAAGTTATCGCTAGCATGGCCTTGCAAGCAGGCGGCTTTGAAGTTCAATGCAGCTCCTCTGGCCAAGAAGCCTTGAATGTCATTCCCAAATATAAACCAGATCTCATTTTACTGGATGTCATGATGCCTGGAATGGATGGACCTACAACCTTAAAAAAAATTCGTGAAAACCCCGATACAAAAAACATTCCTGTGATTTTCATGACTGCAAAAGTTCAGGCCAAAGAGGTAGAACAATATAAAAGCATGGGCGGAATGGATGTCATCCCCAAGCCTTTTGACCCCATGTTACTTTCGAAAACCATCCAGGAAATTTGGAATCGCAATGGATAATCTCGGTCCAGAATTTCAAGAAAAGCTTAAGAAATTAAGTGAAGACTATCGCACCAAACTACCTGAAAGACTTGAAAAAATCAAAGAGGCCTGGAGACAATGTTCTCCGGATAATTTTTCGGATTTAAATTATAAGAAGCTCGAAAAGCTCATTCACCATCTCGCTGGCTCTGGCTCTACTTTTGGATTTCCAGAAATTAGTAATATAGCTAAAGAAATTGAATCTCTTCTCTCCGAATTAAACTACGAAAATTTTATCGAACATCGCAAACAACTCGGCTTGGCGTTCAAACATCTCGAGCAAATAGTGAAAAAGGGCTAGAGCCGATCTTAGATCAATTACGCGTTTGACCCAAAGCGACTCCAACCCTCGATCCACATAATTTGTCAGTATGAGATGAAACGGAAAAAGCTCGTGTATGATTCAAGAAAACTCTCTTGCATAAACGTTGTAATGCTTGACCTAGGCATGCTTTAAACACTATTGACTCGGCTTTACATTTCTTAATGGAGACCTCTTCCAAGTAAAGCCTATGCAGAACTATACAGATATCATCCGTGTTACAAACCTAAGCAAAACCTACGCCTCAGGATTTCATGCCTTAAAAAATATTCATTTAAACATCCGTCGCGGTGAAATTTTTGCGCTGTTAGGTCCAAACGGTGCTGGTAAAACCACTTTGATCAATACGATTTGTGGCATTGTAAATCCCTCTCAGGGTGAGATTACGGCCGATGGCCACGACATCATTCGAGATTACCGTGCGGCTCGTTCTAAGATTGGTCTGGTGCCACAAGAACTCACGAATGATCTTTTTGAAAAAGTTTGGAATGCCGTGAGTTTCAGTCGCGGCGTATTTGGAAAACCTTCGAATCCCGCTTACATTGAAAAGACTCTCAAAGATCTTTCGCTCTGGGATAAGAAGGATAACAAAATCATGGCGCTTTCTGGAGGAATGAAACGCCGGGTGATGATTGCCAAAGCGCTTTCCCACGAGCCTGAAATTCTTTTTTTGGATGAACCCACTGCCGGCGTCGACGTGGGTCTTCGACACAACATGTGGGAACTCGTGCGCGGCTTGCGCGCAAAAGGCGTCACTATCATCCTCACCACTCATTACATTGAAGAGGCCGAAGAAATGGCCGATCGCATTGGCGTGATCAATAAAGGTGAA
The DNA here is from genome assembly GCA_964556135.1 of uncultured Pseudomonadota bacterium. Lineage (GTDB taxonomy): Bacteria > UBA10199 > UBA10199 > JADFYH01 > JADFYH01 > CAYPXN01. The sequence goes on along the minus strand of CAZKUY010000001.1, from coordinate 203,507 downwards.
ATTATTTTAGTCGAAGATAAAAATGTCCTGATGAAAAAACTGGGCAAGAAGCAGCTCATCCTTCATTTGCAAAGCCCTTTGGAAATTATTCCCTCCGAATTACAAGATTTCAAACTTGAACTTTCTGACGATCGAACTCTGCTCACTTACACTTTCGATACTCAAGCCGATCAAACCGGCATTTCCATGCTGCTGAAAAAATTGGGCGATCACGGCATCGACTTTAAAGATCTTCGATCTTCCGAAAGTTCTCTTGAAGATATTTTTGTGAAACTCATCGGGGGTCAATCATGAACTTTCATGCCGTCAAAGCGATTTACACTTTCGAGCTCGCGCGTTTTTTTCGCACGCTTTTTCAAAGCATCGCCTCTCCGGTTCTTTCCACGTCACTTTATTTCATTGTTTTCGGATCAGCGATCGGTTCTCGCATGAGCGAGATGAATGGAATCAGTTACGGCGCCTTCATCGTGCCTGGCTTGATTATGCTGTCCGTCCTTACTGAGAGTGTCTCAAATGCATCTTTCGGAATTTATTTACCTAAATATACCGGTACGATTTATGAAGTCTTGTCCGCCCCCATTTCCGCTTTTGAAATTGTATTAGGTTATGTGGGAGCTGCGGCTACCAAATCTTTAATTCTGGGCATCATCATCCTCATCACCGCTCGATTTTTCGTAAATTATTCGGTAATGCATCCTGTTTGGATGTTGGCTTTTCTGGTTTTAATCGCGGTAAGTTTTAGTTTGTTTGGATTCATCATTGGCTTGTGGGCCGATGGTTTTGAAAAACTGCAAATTATTCCCCTCATGATCATCACTCCCCTCACCTTCTTAGGAGGCAGTTTTTATTCCATCGATATGCTCCCGCCCTTTTGGCAAAAGGTAACCCTCTTCAATCCCGTCGTTTATCTCATCAATGGTTTTCGCTGGAGTTTTTTTGGGGTGGCGGATGTGAGTTTAAGCGCAAGTTTAAGCCTTACCTTGCTCTTCTTACTTGTCTGCCTTATCCTGGTTTGGCTTATTTTCAGAACTGGATATAAAATCAAGGCTTAGCAGGAGGCAAGGATGCGCGGCTATGAATGCAGCAAATGCGGAAAAAACAGAATTATTCCTGATGCAGGTTTATTGGACTCCGGGGATAACTCGAAGGGGAAGCTCCAAGCCTTCGTATATTCCAAGCCCACCGCGCTTTTCCTAAAGGGAAGAGTAACCGTCGAGATGAACGCAATCATCTGCTGCGATTGCGGGCATGCGGAAGTTTATGCAAGCGGCGACCTTGAGAAACTTTGGGAATCCTACAAATTGAATTAATGGAGAAAAAATGAAAAAAATATTCTTACTTCTTATCGTCATATTTATCGCTTTTGCTGCTTATGTAGCCTCACGTCCTTCCGATTTCACTGTCACGCGTTCCGCCATCCTCAACGCTTCTCCTGAAGCCGTCTTCAATCAAGTGAACAATTTCCATCATTGGAACAATTGGTCACCTTGGGCCAAGCTCGATCCCAACGCCAAAAACTCTTTTGAAGGACCCAACTCCGGACAAGGCGCTATTTTTCGTTGGGATGGAGATAAAAATGTAGGTGCGGGCAACATGACCATCGTTGAAAGTCATCCTTTCGAACACATTGGAATTCGACTTGAATTCATCAAACCTTTTGCAGGGGTTAACAAAACGGACTTCACCTTCAAACCTGAAGGCAAACAAACACTGGTCACTTGGACGATGTCCGGTAAAAATAATTTCATCGCCAAGGCGATGGGAATTTTCATCGATTGCGACAAAATGATAGGAGACATGTTTGAAAAAGGTTTGGCACAAATGAAATCGAATGTAGAAAAAGCACCTTCTGATTCAGGAATTTAGTTATGATAAACCTTAGTCCAACCGAGCTTGCAAAATTCTTATCCGATCCAAAGGCCAAGAAATTTTTACTCTTGGATGTACGAGAACCTTGGGAATTCGAGATCTGTCATATCGAGGGCTCGCAACTCATTCCGATGAATAGCATCCCCGAAAAAATGGGCGAACTCGACAAAGCCCGTCCGATTGTCTGCATCTGCCATCACGGCATGCGAAGCTGGGAAGTCGCTTCTTTTTTAGAAGCCCAAGGCTTCACTCAAATCATTAACCTCACAGGAGGAGTCGATGCCTGGGCACAGGAAGTCGATTCCACAATGCCCACTTATTGAGTCCCTGTTACCTACTGCTGCACACAAATCAGAGGCTTCGTGAAACCAGTGCAACTGTTATTCACTCCACCGTCGCCGATTGAGTCATAAGTGGTATAGACTGGGAAACCAGGTGCGCCTGATCCAGCGCTATCCCATGCACCACAAGTGAGTGATGAAGTAGTCCAATGGGGAGAGAAAGAATCGACGAAGCCCGTCCACGCTTCCGCAAATACAGTACTGGTAAGACTATTATTTAAAGGAAAAGCAAAAATGCCCGCCGCATTAGTCGTACCAATAAAAAGGAAACCATCCACTTGATAATAATCTGTCAGGGGCTGTAACACCCAGTTTGTATTCTCACCAATTCCGCCTGAGCAATCCGCTGTAGTGCAGGCAATACGACTCGTTGCAGAAGTTCCTGTATCTAAAACCAACATCGCTCGATAAGTACTACTACCGGAAGGTTTATTCGCATCCGCCATGCAAATCGCATCCGCACCAGAAATTCCTCCGATAAGATTTCCTTGAGTCACCGTCGAGGTGACAAAAATCTTTTTCGGCCCGTCATCCACGCAAGTAATATCGATATCGTTAATAGTCGCATTCGCCGTGCCGGAACAAACTCCCAGTGCTAATGAACCAGGACAACTGGTAATCGTGCAGGTTTGTCCCGTCGGTTGAGTGAGAACTTCGATGGCGTAACTGGCGCCTATCGGAACAACAAAGCTATAAGGCCCGTCGGCATTTAATGTCGTCGTGCTCGACCCATTGTTTTGAATTTCAACATCAAGGCTCAGACCCAAGCCCGAGACCGTTCCCCCCACAAACACATCCACACTGTCAGTCGCACAGGTGATTAATACATTAGTGACATTTGCACCATCAATGGTGCCAGAATTAGAACTTGGAACACATGTTTGGCCGTCAGGATTTGTATTTACGGTCACTTCGTAAGGAGAACCGTTCGCGAGTGAGGTCGCGAAGGTAAAACTCGCTTCATCAGTGACACTCACTTGTTGACCATCACTGTTTTCCAAAATCAATGTGCCCACCAAAGTACTGATCGAACCCCCCAAAGTATAAGTTTGGCTTTCATTGGAACAAGTCACGATCAAATCTGTAACACTTGTCAGCGGAACTCTACCTGTTCCATTCGTCACGGTGCAAATTTGTCCGCTGGGCTGCGTAAGAACGGTCACGGAATAAGAAGATCCAGGAAGCACTCCATCAAAACTAAAAGGACCATTTGCAGTTAAAGTAAGATCGCTCGTGCCATTATTTTGTAAGATTAAAGTCCCCTCTAAACCACTCAAGTTTCCCTGAATGCTAGTTGTATAAACATCGCAAGCAAGAGGCCCCCCACTCACGATACAAAATAGACTAAGATAAAATACTATTCGAACAAAACGTCTCATTTTTTTGCCTCATTTTTTAAAGTGGAATCTTGATTGTACTAGAGAGTGATGAAAGGATCAGAAAAATCGAAGACTGCTGAGCTTGACAAGTCTTAACAATCCTGAACAAACAGATATATTGCTAACAAAAATTAAATTATTTTCAAGGAGTCCTCATGAAATATGTCGATGGTTATGTAATCCCTGTTCCCAAGAAAAATATTCCTGCTTACAAAAAAATGGCCCAAATCGCAGCGAAAGTTTGGCGCGACCACGGTGCTCTTGAATATCGTGAATGCGTAGGCGAAGATCTTAAATCGAAATTTGGAGTGCCCTTCTTAAAAACAATCAAAGCGAAACCCAACGAAACGGTAGTATTTGCCTGGATTGTTTTCAAATCGCGTGCTCACCGAGATAAAGTGAATGCGAAAGTGATGCAAGATAAGCGTCTTGCAGACTCCATGGACATGGATGCCATGCCCTTCGATCACAAACGCATGGTGTATGGCGGATTTACGATGCTGGTGGAAGCATAAAATTACCGCACCTTTTCAGGGGCATCCTCGATAAACATGGCCTATTCATTTTGGGCGCCCACACGAGAAGTTTACATGGGTATTTTAGATCGTTTATCACATGCCGTTTGGGAAAGATTTCCCCACGCTTCGCTGCAAGTCAGTCGCGCGATTCATGGCCGCACTCTCGTTTCGGAATATTGTCAGTTGGACCGCACACTCGGCCAAGCCTTAGGACGGAGACATGAAACTTGTCCTTTTATCTTGAGGCCAAATCCCACTTCGCAATGGGGATATGCAAGCACTCGAGAACGAATCCAAAAAATTCGTTTGGGTCTAAATCACTCCGATTCGACTCGAGCTCTGCCGCCAAAACCCGCAAACACTTTGCATTCCGATAGAGGAGTTTTCCTCAGGCTTTTCTCCGCCTCGCCTATCCATTATTATTATCAAAGGAATATGCCCTGGTTATATCCCATAGGCTTTATGAATCCCGAAGTGCCATTGGATGTAATGGGTGAAGCTCGGCATCAAAGCCGAGAGCCTGTTATCCCGACATTTTTTAAAATTGGATTAGGCTTGCTGTTAGGCTCATCACTCAACACCCTAGGAAGTCTTAAGAGTCTTGCCGGAACCCTAGTGATGGGCGCCAGCGTTCACAACTTATTCCTTATTGAAGATATATTTCGTAATCGTCGAATGGTGAGTGATATACAAAGAGATACGGATTTTTTGCGGGCACATGCTTCTGAAATTTCTGTGCCCTACCGTTCTAACGAGACTCCCTTTCATATTTTTCTTTATCCCCAAATACACCATACGAGTTATTTAGATAATTTGACTCTGGAGGCAGCACCTCCACAATTGAATCCTCACGACAGAGCAGAATGGCTTCGTTCAATGCAAGGTATAAGAAGAGAGGCGATACAGAGCCAATATAATATTTTAAGAAGCCTCCATGAAAGGCAACCCAAACATATTTTTGCTGAAGCCCATTCCTACGATATCACGCCAGCAGACTTGGATGAATTTGGCCCACAAGATTACCCTGAAGTGCGGCAGCTCTTCGGTTCTTTGAGATATTCCATCCCCCCTCTCGAAAGTTTCACAGCTCGTCAGCAAGATCTTTTACTCACCATTGGAGTAGCTCGCATCTATGCTCTCACTCATCCGGATGTGACATTACATGCGACGCAGACCTTCGAAATCCAGGATAGGATTCAAGAACTCTACGCTACAGGCAAAACTTCTGACCGTCGAAATAGTTCCTTCATTTTACCTGAAAGGGAAAATTATTTCACTTATGCGATGAGCACTGTCATCGACATGATGCCCATTGAAGAAAGACGCCGAGGCATTGCGGCAATTTTAGGGGATCATCATCGTCTTGCCGATGATTTCCGTCAGCAGCAGGTGAGATATTCTTTGTTTGTGGTAAACCCGCCTCATTAACAATCGCTATTACTTCTTGTAAGGCATCGCACCCAAATAATCCTTCTTACCCACTTCCACCCCATTATGACGCAAAATTGCGTAGGTCGTGGTGATGTGGAAATAAAGATTGGGGATGGCGTGCTGCATGGCGAACTCATAGCCGCTGAGATATTTTCCTTCCCAACGAGGCTGAGTGATTTTTCTTTCTTCGGCGCCTTTGAAATCTTCTTCTTTGAAAGTGCCCAGATAAGTAATGGTATCTTGAATGCGGGTTTTCAATTCGGCGAGAGTTTTTTCTTTATCGTCATGAACCGGAGCTTCTTTTCCACTTAAGCGCGAAGCGGCGAGTTTTGCGGTATCGCAGGCGATTTGAACTTGGCGAATCAGATTAAATTGATCGGGAAACAAACGCGAATTCAATAAGACTTCATAATCAAATTTTTTCGCCTCAGCGTAGGGAACCGCCTTTTCTAAAATGGCAGAGAGGTTTTGTAGCATTTTGGTGAATTGGGGAATGATGATGGGATAAAGCATGGGGATCTCCTTTTATAAAAAAGCGATCCTATTTCAAGTTCTTGGTAAAAGGTAAATTAAAATGCAGTGATTTTCGAATTTGTTTTTAAAGGGCTAAAGACTCCGCCAATTTTAGAAGATTCAAATCGAGTTTTTTGGCTTGAGAGATCACTTCCGACAAAGACGTCAAAGCGATCTTTCCTTCGCGCTGACCCACAAGCTTTCCATGTTCTCCTCGTTCAAGAGCTTCAATGGCTGCTGCGCCGAATTGAGTGGCGAGCATTCGATCGAAAGCACCTGGCGCGCCTCCCCGCTGCACATGACCCAATTTGATCACGCGCAATTCAAAACCTAAACGCTTTTCATGCCCCTTGAAATAAGCCGCCATTTTTTCAGCGTCATAATGCGCGCCTTCCGCAATGACGATAATGGCATGACTCTTTCCTCTTTGATAAGCCGAGACAATTTCTGCTTCGATGTCTTGAGGGCTTCGTTCCAATTCTGGAATCACAATGGCTTCTGCACCGCCTGCAATGCCCGCCATGAGTGTCAGATAGCCGCAATCTCTTCCCATCACTTCGACTAGAAAAACTCTCCCCAAGGAAGATGCTGTCACCTTTAAGCGATCAATTGCCTCAAGCGCAACATTCAAAGCCGCATCCACTCCGATACAAATGTCCGAACCATAAAGATCGTTATCAATCGTAGAGGCAATTCCCATCACCGGAAAGCCTTTTTGAGAAAGAAAAAAACTCCCCTGCTGCGAACCGTTTCCCCCTATGACGACTAAAGATTGGATATTATTTTTTCTCAGATGCTGAAGTCCCTTTTCCAAGCCCGCTTCGGTCTTAAACTCCGCCGAACGCGAACTCCCCAAAACGGTGCCGCCTTTTTCTATGATGTGACTCACATCTCGAGAACTCAAACAGACGAAGTCTTCTTTTAATAAGCCCTCAAAACCATGCTGAATGCCAATGGGCACCCAGTTTCTTTTGAGCGCACAGCGAACTACCGCGCGGATTGCAGCATTCATTCCTGGCGCGTCTCCGCCACTGGTTAAAACGGCCACTTGATGGGCTTTCATACGAATATCCTCTCTTTAGCTTGAGTAAAAAATGTCAAATTTAGGATAACTTTCATCTTAGCATTGCTTGAGAGGAGAACAAAGTCTGAAGATTTTCTTTGATGCACTCTCATTTTCTGTCATTATCCCGAGGAAATCTCTTGATTTCTAGAGTGGCGCGAGGGAGTTTTACGATTATTCCTCTCGCGCTAGAAATGAAGAGGATCAAAAAACAAACAAGGAGACGATTTTATGGCCGTAAAAAAACCAGCAAAAAAGCCCGCAGCAAAAAAACCCGCAAGCAAAGCGAAAAAAGCACCTGCTAAAAGTGGTGGAAGCAAAAATTCCGCTTTCATGAAAGCGCTTCAACCCGATGACGCTTTAGCAGCCATCGTTGGCAGCAAGCCCCTTCCCCGCACTGAAGTTGTAAAAAAACTTTGGGCTTACATTAAGAAGAATGATCTTCAAGATGCAAAAAATCGACGCAACATCAATGCCGATGAAAAATTGAAACTTGTCTTCGGCGGTAAAAAACAAGTGAACATGTTCGAGATGACCAAGCTTGTTTCTGCGCATCTTGAATAAAAAAGAAGAAATTCAGCAATGCATTGCTCTTCTGGAAGAGCTGACCCACAACAGTGAAGCGCTCACAGAGCTTTCCGAAGAGCAACGCATTGCCCTTATAAAAGCTGCGGGAACATTTTCCCGTCCTTCCAAACTAGAAATTCTCAAGCGCCACAAAAGCGTTCGAAAAATTTTCCGAAAAAAACATAAAACAGAAGATCGTAATATTCGCGCGATGACTGGAATTCGTGAAGCTCGAAAAGCTTCCGTCTTTCAAGCTCCCGAAAAAGTTTTGACCGCGGGCGAAGCATCAACCCATTCTGAATTGAACAAACGCCAACATTGCTATGTTTGCAAAACAGAATACACGCGACTCCATCCTTTTTACGATTCGATGTGTCTGGACTGTGGGGAATTCAATTATCAAAAAAGATTTCAAAGCGCTTCACTCGAAGGCAGAACCGCACTCATCACAGGAGCTCGACTCAAAATTGGTTATCAAGCAAGCTTGATGATGCTTCGTGCGGGAGCCAAAGTGATTGCGACCACTCGTTTTCCGGTGGATGCAGCTCTGCGTTTTTCTCGGGAAGCGGATTTTGCAGAATGGGGCCATCGTCTTCAAATTCATGGACTCGATTTACGACATATTCCGAGTGTGGAGATTTTCGCTCGCTACATTGAGCAGACTGAAGATCGCCTCGATATCCTCATCAACAATGCCGCTCAAACCGTTCGCAGGCCCGCGGGATTTTACGCGCATCTCATGGAAAAAGAAGCCTTATCTTTCAATGCATTACCCGATAAAGCTAAAACTATACTTAAAGATAGAGAGACTTGCCAAAGTCAGCTTTACTCTCTGTGCAAAGCTTTACCGGATGCGTCCACCCCCAATGCTTTAGTCACTTGGCATGGGCAAGGACCCGGCATCGGACTTCGCGCCTCGGCACAGCTGTCTCAAATTCCTTATAGTTATGACAATTCTCTCGCCGTGGAAGAAGTCTTTCCCCGTGGAAAATTAGACGCCGATTTACAGCAAGTCGATTTGCGCAACATGAATAGCTGGCGAATGAAATTAGCGGATGTGCCGGCGCCAGAAATGCTCGAAGTTCAGCTCGTCAACTCAGTCGCCCCTTTTGTTCTCTGCAGCAAGCTTCTTCCCTTAATGCGACGAGATAAAACCGGTGAAAAGCACATCGTGAATGTCACAGCGATGGAAGGCAAATTCAATCGCTTCACCAAAACAGATCGTCACCCTCACACGAACATGGCGAAAGCCGCGCTTAACATGCTCACTCACACCTCCGCGAAAGAACTCGCGCAAGATGGTATCTATATGAATGCCGTTGATACCGGTTGGGTGACTGATGAAGACCCTGCAAATATTTCCGAACGCAAGCAACAAGAACACGATTTTCAACCGCCACTCGATATCGTGGATGGCGCAGCACGAATTTGTGATCCATTTTTTAATGGAATTTTAACGGGAAATCATTGGTGTGGAGCTTTTTTGAAAGATTACAAACCGACGGAGTGGTGATTTTTACTTCTTCTTTTTCTTGGTGATACGCTCGGGCTCCGGCTTCTCATTTTTCTTTTTCATACGATTCTCTTCAAGGCGCTCTGCAAAGATCGTTGCAGGATATCCTGTGCCACTCCAAATCAAACTTTGATAACCGTTCACGTAGACCTTTTCGGGAACCATATTCACTTCGACCAAAGCATTGTAAGATTGCTCGGCCGCTGCAAAGGCTAATCGCAAGAGCGCTTCCTTGTAGTCGGGACATTTCTCGACGCTTACCTGATGTTTGCAACGCTGCTGCAAAGGAATATTATTTTTCTTCTCAAAAACATACACAGTCTTCGCTTTTTCCAAAGTGTCGAGATAGCTGCCTTTGACTGGAAGCACTTTCTCGTCATAACAGGGGGCACAATAAACTTTATGTTTGAGGTCCTCGGGAATTTCCCGCAAAAAAGAGAAAAAATTTTCATCTAAAAACTGCACGCAATCTTTGCAAAGCAAATTCTCGCAAACGCCGCAGCGCAGATTATTTTTGAGGGTGGATTTTGACTGAAGGCAAGATGAGCAAGTTTGCATAAAAGTCTTCTAACATGAACGCTCGCTCAGTCAATCCCTGCTATCAAGAGTCAAAGATGGACATTTTCATTCAGTGTGCTTAACTCAGCTAAATTTTAAACTTAAAATAGGAGAATTGAATGAGAATAAAAACTTTCACTTTAGTTTTAGCGGGATTTCTCGCATCAAACTTAATGGCCACAGCCCCTCAAGCCGCTGACCAAGCCCCCAATGCAGAAATGCAAGCCATGATGGCCAAAGCCAAAGAATACAGCACACCCGGAGCCGAGCATGAAGTTTTAAAAGCACTTGAAGGCACTTGGACTACAAGCGCTTCATCATGGATGAAACCTGGTGATAAACCCATGAAATCCGTGGGCAGCAGCACCATTAGTTGGGTTTTGGATGGCCATTTCTTAAAACAAGAATTCAAAGGCGACATGATGGGTCAAGCTTTTCAAGGCTTGGGCTACACTGGCTATGACAAGATGAAAAAACAATACACTTCAGTATGGATGGATAACATGTCGACCAGCATGTTCCAAGCGACCGGCCAATACGATGCGAAGACTAAGACATTAAAAGACGGCGGAACCTTTAGCTGTCCTATCACCGGTGAAAAGGATATGCCCTTCCGCACCGAATGGAAAATTGTCAACGCGAACAACAACATTTATACGATGTATGTAAAAGACGCGTCCGGCAAAGAATATAAATCGATGGAACTTCGCTATAAACGCGCTCAGTAAAAAGAAAAAATAATGAGGAATAAAATATGATCACCCCTCTCACCCTTCTCTATGCTTCACTCAACGGTCTTCTTTACTTCATCCTTTCGATGTGGGTGGTAAAGGCTCGCTTTCAACATCGAATAGAAATAGGACATGGAGAAAATGCTTCGCTATTACGTGTGATTCGCGTTCATGCGAACGCTGCCGAATATATTCCTCTCATTTTATTTTTTCTTCTGATTCTAGAAATTAATTATGCATCTCCCCTGCTCCTGAATTTTATAGGAGCAGGGCTTTTTTTGGGTAGGATTTTACATGCCTTCGGTCTTTATGGCCGAAAAGGCCCCAACCCAGCACGCTTCCTTGGAACTGTCTTAACTTGGTTGGCTTTACTTACTGGCGCGATTGCGAGCCTTATCCAATTCGCAAAGAATCTTTAAGAATTCAAATTCTTATTAATAAAATCTCGAATCGATTCCCAATATTGCGGAAAGATTTGCACGTCATTGTGAGTCGCCTCAGGCAGAAGGACTAAAGACTTAGGTCCTGCATAATTTTTTACTAAATTGAGACCATGCTCCACAGGGATTACTTCATCATGCTCGGCTAAAATCGCCAGCAGCGGCGTATGTAGATTTTTAGCGAGGGCTAAATTATCAAAAGGATGTTTGAGCAGAAGTGAAATGGGTAGGAAAAAATAGTGTCGCTGAGCAACATTCAAAATACTGTCGAAGGGAGTGACTAAAATGAGACCTTTGGTCGGCCTCTCACTTGCTACATAAGTAGCAACCCCGGAACCTAAGCTTCGTCCCATCAGGAAAATCTTAGCCGCATTTACTTCACGTCTTTGTGATATCTCATCGTAAATTTGCAAAGCATCTCGGTAAAAATCTTTTTGACTCGGCTTTCCGGAACTCTGCCCGTAGCCTCTATAGTTCATGAAGAGGAAATGCATGTTTTGCATTAAGGGGAGGTCCTGAAGCTGTTGAGAAACATCTTCCGCATTGCCTCCATAATAAATCAGCAAGGGAGAATCATCAGGGCCGTTTTGGACAAACCAACCTTGTAAGATATTATGATCTGCCGTGATTATTTTTATTTCAGAACCCGGAAAAGCAAGAAGAAGTTCATTTTGTTTCGCTTCACTCAAGGGTGGATGAGGAAAAAACAGCATCTTATCTTGCGCAATATAAACGTAGGTGCAGAGTGATAAAAATAAAATGCCAACAAGCAGAACAAGCCACAACATAGTTTTTCTTTTTTTTCTCATAAATCAGTAGGCAAAAGAGCTTCGAAAAAAAACTCCCAGACGAGTAATCAACCAAGCAATCAAGATGGCAGCGATGCTCCACGTAGCCACAAAGCTGAAATCATAGTGCTGATTAAACACATTTCCGGATAGCATAAAAAAAGCGAGAGAAACGGCTACCAAAATAGAATATACCCAAGCCGCCCTTTTCTGAAGCCACCAAAGCTCAGCACTTTTTAAAACCAACACACTTGCCACAGCGGTAGCACCTAGAAAAATAGTCCCGCAAAAAGCCGCACAAAGCAAAGGATGAACTTGCATTAAGCTATAAAGAGTAGAGCTGACTCCGTCTCTCGCTATTCCAATATTAAATTGAGGACAAAAACTTAAGGTAAGTCCTGCCGCAAAAAAGTGAATCCAAAAAAGTTTGAAGAAAATAAAGGCCGGACTTATTTGCAAATCTTTCTGAATAAAGGACAAAGTCTTCTCGCTTAAATCCTTCGTTGGACTTTGTGGATCGATCGACATAAATTGTTCAAATTCTTTTTTCACTTTTCATCCTTTAGGATTTTCTTCAATTTTCTCAATGCTCTAGAAATCCTTTGTCTTACATTTTCAGAACTTAAACCCAAACGTTGAGCAATTTCCTCGAAAGAGCTGTCTTCTAAATAACGCCATTCCAAACTTTGTCTGTCTTCAACTGATATTTTCTCCCAAGGAATTTGGCTTTCTTCGAAAGATTTTTTTGTTTCGGCTTCTTCCAAAGGTATAAACTTAGCTTCTTCAAAAACTTTTGAATGAGCAAACTTCTTTTCTTTTCTCCAAAGATCAATCACTGCACTTCTCGCGATCGTAAAAATCCAGGCTGAAAACTTAAACTTAGCTTCGTAGCGAAACCGAGTCCGATGCAATTTAGCCCAAATATTTTGAAAAACTTCTTCTGCCGATTCCAAGGAAAGTCCTTTATGACGCAGAAAGGCGTAAATTCGACCTTGGTAACGCTTGTAAAGATCTGAGAAAGCCGCAGAGTCCCCTTCACGATAGCATTGCATTAAATATTCATCGTTTTGATGGCTTTCCATTGTATTAATACGAGAAGCATTCCGCCTTTGTGACAAAAGCCCTTCAATTTACTTTGTCACAAAAGAAAGCTTCTTACGTATTCCTCCATGAACACTAGTTCAAAACGAAAGGAGCTTCTATGAAAAAGCTGTTTTTAGGGCTCATGGCCTTAGCTTTATTCACGGCAAGTCCGGCATTTGCTACGGACTCTTGTGCATGCAATGAAAGCTGTCGCAAAGCTTGCATCGAAGGATCGAGCGAAGCTTGCGGCTGCCAACACTGCGATTGCAGCCATTGTCAGTGCGAGTAAAAGAGTTCTTACTCTTTAAAGAGCTCCCTGCAATAGGGAGCTCTTTTTTCATTTGAAGCTCTGAAATCATTTACGACACAACGCATCAGAATAATTATTTTAAGATCCCGGGGAAATGCGCTTCCCATCTATATTAGAGAGCTGTATAATGAAACGTGTATACCTATTCAAAAGCTCCTTACCGTTCGATTTTCAGCCCCAGCACATCTCAAGAGAGAAAAGATAATTTTGATAATTATTGGCTTTTCGATCAGCAGCACAGTGGTTCCATCCAAGAAGAGGCTAAGACCCTCAGTAAAAAGCAAAGCCAACTCGAGCATTATCAAAAGGAAGTGGTAAGATCGAAACTGCCCTTACCTCATCCCGAATTATTTTATCGAAATTATGTCCATTTAAAGGATGACCCCAAAACTTTTGATCGTAAAACTTTACTCCTCACCACTATTTATAAATTTGCCCGCCACGAATGGGTGGGAATTTCTGCGGCTTGGGAAGTAACCTCCCCACTTGCTCACTCAAAGCTCGTCACAGATAAGATTAGCCGCTATCATCTCTGCGAAGAATTTTCTCATGTCCGTTTCTTCCATGAAATGTTTCGGACCTGCCAACTCGACGAAGTTAAGTGGGTTCCCCTGGGCAGTTTCTCTCAAATGATTTATAAGATTTTTCCGCGCATTCCTGAAAAACTCATGGCGGCCCCTGCTTTCGTCACAGAATTAATGGGCATGACTTTTTATATTCACACCGATCAGCTTTTGGATGAAATTTTCGCGGATGAACCCGAAGTTCGCGATCGTTTGCGCGCCCTGCTCCATGAAATCATGGCCGATGAATTGGCACACATCGGCCAACGCAGAAATTTTCTGGGTAAAATTGGAATTAAGATGGCGCGTTGGATGCTAAAACCTCTCTATAAGGTTTTTTTCAATGACATTCCGGAAGCAAAGCACCTCTACAATGTCGACCAAATGATTCAAGATGGTTTAGCCTTCGACTACAACAGCGTGAAACCTGAACTCATCGAAAGGAGTTGGATTCCTTCATACTGTAAAACTTAGGGGGAGCGAAACGAAAGGAGTTTCAAATGCGTTCGCTTCGATTGGTTTTTTTTCTGCTCGCTTTAGTTTGGACAAACTCGGCAAGGGCGTTTATTTCTGCCGAAGGGGGATTCAGTATTTGGATGCCCTCCGAGCCCCAGCTACAGGAAATCATCCATAAAAGTTTTGTAGGAAATGTGGTCGAAAAAACCTATACGGCCAAAACGGACTCCCAGAAATTCAGCGTCAGTTATTCTCGACTTCCTTCTATCGCCATCGCCACGCAAAGCACCAAAGCCTTACTTAGGCGAGCCAAAGAAGGCTTTCTCAAAGATATTCGCGCAGAAGAGTTAAGCTTCGAAAAGCTAGAATTCCTTGGAAACTCTGCAAGAGAGTTAAATTTTAGAATCGTTAATAAGGATAGAATTATCGATGCCGTGGGAAAAGCCCGATTTTATTTGGTAGATAAAACCATTTACGTTGTAATGGCCATCGAAAGTAATTACGACGGCCAGGAAAAAATCATCCAACAGTTTTTAGACTCTTTCAAATTTCTTTCCTGATTTTCAAGGGTGACGAGTAATTTCGACACTGGCTTGCACAAAACCTTCAGAATCCACCGGCTGCTCCCGAAATACAATCTCATATTCGAGAGGATTGAAACCTAACTCAATTAACTCACTTTGAATTTCTTCTCTGGAATAATAATGCTTATCACCGCTTAACCTTTCACCATTGGGTGAAATCCTTTCAGAACGGAAAGTGCCCGGACTCACCTCCCATGCACCTATTTGCCAGGCCTGTCTTCTCATGAAATCGTAACGAGGTCCTTTACTCAAAGAAAAACTAAAATAAAGTTTTCCATTGGGCGCCAAGGCAGATCTTAAATGTTCCGCGAGTCTTACTTTTTCACTCGGCGCTAAGAATTCCCACACATTTACTGCAATCAGCTTCGCTGCTTCAAAAGTTTCTAAAGTCGCATCGGCTACTTTACCCTCGATTCTAGGTTCTGAAGAGCTCGGAAACAAGCGCCCCACACTTTCCAATCTTTCGATAGCATTTTCTGAAAGATCCAGACTGACTGAAGAATGTCCTCTGCGAGCCAGCTGGAGAGGCAATTTTCCGCCTGCCACCCCTAAGAGGTAAATTATGCCATTGCCAGCTAAGGGATTGGCATCGAGAAAAGATTCGAAACCTGCATCGGGCAACATCCACCAGTCTGCAAAAGGCAGAAGGTGACGACCATCATCGAACTGAAGCGTAATATCTTCTTCACACCTAGGTCTTCTTAAGGAGATAAGAGCTTCACTCGCTTCTTTGAGTTCACGAAAACGCGGAGGAAAATTTTCTAAAACAATTTTCATTCGAGCTGCAAGGGCCGCCTGAATTTGCTGTGGAAGAGGAATTGAAGCGTCATTGACATGCTTTGGATAAGCACGAAGAATTTCATTGAGAGCAAGGGCTTCCAAAGGAGTTTTTGATGCATCCAACAAGCCGTCCAATAAATCTTCCAGGCTTTTAGCTCTTTCTAGATCATTCCACCGATAAGCTGTCCGTAGCGCACCTTGTAAAGTTTCTAGGTAAGCGAAAAGATAAGGCCGAGTTCTTCCTGGCAACTCTGGATTGAGTTTATCGTTTTCTAATACTTCCCGAAGGTTTGTTCGAATCCATTCCAAAAAATCTATCTGCAAAGGATGCGACTCAAACTGAAGGGTCCTCGCATAGGCCTCTTGAATGCGATGCGCTAATTCAACTCTTCTATTTCGAAAATTTTGATAAGGCGTTTCAGGCGACCAAGTATAAAGATTCAAATAGGGATCTGCACTTAACACAAGAGTTTTAAGTGGAATACTGACCTGCCTAAGACCTTCCCGCACATAAGAGAAAACCTCTCCCAAAGCAAAGCGCTGATTAGCTTCTAATGGAGCCCATGCTTCTTCCGCTAAAGTCACCCATTCTCCATGAATGTTTTCAATAGAAACGAGCGGACTTCCCTTCGGACGAAAAAGGCTATAAGAGCAAGATTCGTGCACGCCCAAAACAACATGCTCTCTAGCTAAGAATTCATGGTGGAGTGAAAAGTAATTGGCCTCATTCATCGTGGAGCTTTGACCCAAACCACCCCCTAAGATCGCAAAATTACCGTCTCCGCCGTATTCTGCACTGAGAGCGTGAGGAAATTCACCCAGAAGGAGTCGACGTAAAAGCCGAGGCATTTCTCTTAAACCTTTAACCACTCTACTTGTAGGCATTTCTGCAGACATAGAGGAGTTCAGAGCTGCTCTAGCGCCGAAAGTTCGAGTGGAATTAGATTGCAACAACACCTGTTGACGCAAATCCATAGCTCTTTCAATATGCGATAAACGTTGGCCTGTAAATTTTCCTAACAGGCTCATTCCTCCCATCATCGCAAGATTTGTTGATTCAGCATGAAGAAGCTGTTGAAGAAGAGTTCCTTCTGGATGAGGCACGAATCCAAAACTATGAGCGATGTGGTTCGCGGCCACCATCGAAGAAGCCTGAAAGCTATGAATCAAAAAAGCATTTTGACCGGACGCTAACAAAGCCCCTGCTTTCAAAACTGAAAAATTAAGAAAAGTACCGAACCAGCCTTCAGGATTAAAAACTGCCTCCGATGGCGACAATGGGGCTTTTGCAAAAAATGACGTCGCTGCGCGATAACTAGTCACTTCTGCGGCCAGTCCCCCAATGCTTGCAAGATAGCGTCCTGCATTCATGGTTAAGAGTCCTGTACGAAGAAGTCGGTAGGAAAATGCAGCCCCTGTCATGGAGACTAAGTTAGAGAAATTACTCGCTTCATGGGAAAAGGTCACAGCCAAAGCATCCATTTCGATTTGGGAGCGCGAAATTCGAGAGTCGGCAAATGCAGCCGTTCTGCGTCCGAGCAAGGCAGATTCATAATTTCTAGTCAAAATCATAAAGTGAATTGAAACTCGGCCATTTTACAAAAAGGTTGCTTCAAAAGCGCGACCAGCATAAGTTTGGCTCTAAAATTCTACTTACACTCAATATAGGAAAGATTATGTTTTGGACTTACCTGCTCATCGCTGGCCTTTTGGAAATTAGCTTCACCACTTTTTTGAAGCTTTCAGATAATTTCACGCGCATCCCTTACACCATTCTCTTTGCGATCTGCGCTGTTTTAAGTTTTTTATGTTTGAACAAAGCCATTCAAGGAATTCCCATCGGCACCGCATATGCTGTGTGGACAGGAATCGGCGCCGCGGGAACCGTCGTCATGGGTATTCTTTTATTTAAAGAACCTTTTGGAATGTGGAGAATTCTTTTCTTATCGACTCTCATCGCTTCGATCATCGGTCTTAAGTTCGTTTCAGCGAAAACCCTATAGATCAAAGGAGACAAGATCACAATCCGGGTGCCGAGAATATCTGAGTACAATAAATTCTATTATGACTGTTGGCACAACCAATCGCCATAAAGCTAAAATTTTTGGCGCTTAGATTTTTGCGATGTGAAGGAGAATGCGCCCAGTCTTCTAACATCTGATCTGCAATGGCTCGAGGATCCTTCAAACCTGTGGGACTATAGATTTGATGAAGGTTCTCACCACAGTCCGCATCAAAGCCTGGCTTTAATTTTTGGATTCGGTTCAACACCATTTTCCCCTCAGGACTATAATGTGAAAAGTAATTTCTTTGTAGCATGTCTGCAGAATAATCTCGTCCTGCTTCTAATAAAACTGAAGAAGCTTCCAAGGAGTTTAGTTTTTTAGTTATTCTCCATTCGTTCGTCTTTTCGAAAAGTCTTGCTTCAACGAAATCTCTTAAATCATTTTTAGATAATTTTTCACTTCCCTCTTCTTGTTGAAGCCGGAACGGAATTACAGTTGGAGTTTGTGCACAAAGGCTTTTCAGAATGAAGACTTGAAAAACTAAGACAAGAATGATGAAACGATAACTCATCCAACTTCCATAAACTATTTTACCCGAATTATGAAGAAAACAAATTCTATCATTTCACCTGAACTAACTTCTATTAACCGTTGCGCCTGGTCGGGCCAAGATCCTCTTTACATCCATTACCATGATACGGAATGGGGAGTTCCTGTCCATGATGATAGAAAGCTTTTTGAATTTATCACTCTTGAAGGCGCTCAAGCCGGTTTAAGCTGGCTCACTGTTTTAAAAAAACGTGAAAACTATCGTGAAGCTTTCGAACAATTTGATGTAGAAAAAATCGCTCTTTTTTCCCCTAAAAAGATCGCTTCGCTGATGCAAAATCCTGGCATCATTCGAAACCGCTTAAAAATTGAATCGACGGTCCGCAACGCCCAGGCCTTTCTTAAAATAGTAGAAACTTTCGGAAGCTTTGATGCTTACCAATGGCAATGGGTTGAAGGCCGTCCATTGCAAAATAAATTAAAATCGATGAAAGACATTCCTGCTCGCAGCAACATTTCTGGTGCCTGGAGCAAAGATTTAAAAAAGCGCGGTTTCAACTTTGTCGGTTCTACTATTCTTTATGCCCATATGCAGGCAACGGGAATGGTCAATGACCATCTAACGAGCTGTTTTCGTTATCCTCAGCTCACAAGCAAAATAATTTTATAGAGAGTTTTATCTCGAATTGATCTATAGTAGGCCTATGAAAATTCGCCGATCTAAAAGTCAAAAAGTCAAAACCCAAGCCTCAGAAATTGCGCGCGACGATCGAAGACTTCACGAGCTCGCCCAGAACGCTTTAAAAAAAGCCCATCAACATCGAGACAAAATGCCTGGCTTTTGGATTGATTTAAAAATTTTAATCCGATTAATCAAAGCATGGGCAAGTCGCGAATATCGAGTGATCCCTTGGAAAAGCCTGATCACAATTATTGGGGCACTACTTTATTTCGTGAATCCTCTAGACCTTCTACCTGATTTTCTTCTTTTTGGATTCATTGACGATGCCATCGTGATTGCCAAGGTTTTAAGTTCTTTAAAAGAAGATCTGGGAAACTTCCTGCTTTGGGAAAAAACCATTGAGATCGAGTCTTAAGGTGGGTCTTATTTTTCTTAAGCTATTATAGGAGATCCCCTATTCTAAAATCCTGGCTACCCTGATTTCCAAAAAACCTACGGTTGCCTATCCTAAGGCTAGATGAATGAAGTGAGTTAAAATCAATAATGTCTTTCCAGGTTAGTTTATGAATGCAGCTTTCAAAAATAACTTATTAAAATTTGATTTAAAAGAACCCCAATGTAGAAAGCTTCATAGGGATTATTTGAATACTCGCAGAGTCACAGAATCTCTTTGTAAACCTCTTTCTGCAGAAGATTATACGATTCAGTCCATGCCTGATGTCAGCCCGCCTAAATGGCACCTGGCGCATACTGCATGGTTTTTTGAAACCTTCATTTTAGCAAAAGTTTTTTACAATTATCGTCATTTCAATCCAAGTTTTAACTATCTTTTCAACTCCTATTATAAAGGGGTTGGAGCTCATTATCCTCGGACCCAAAGAGGTCTGCTTTCAAAGCCTAATACGGTCGAAGTCTACAATTATCGACACTTTGTAGATGCCCACATCGAAATTTTTTTTAACGAAGCAACTGAATTAGAATGGAAAGAATTTGGGAAAGTGCTTGAAATGGGAATTCATCATGAACAGCAACATCAAGAGCTACTGATGATGGATATACTCCACAATTTTCATTCCAATCCACTCAAGCCACATTATTTAGAACAAAGGCATTCAAAATCCACTCATATTGCTCCCGCGTTGACATGGTTTGATTATTCAGAAGACCTTTATGAAATTGGAACGAATAGTGAAGATTTTAGCTATGATAATGAACGCCCTCGTCACCGCACGTTCATAGAAGATTTTCGTTTAGCATCACGTCTTGTCACCAACGCGGAATATTTAAAATTCGTGGAAGATTCCGCCTACCATCATCCTCTTTTGTGGCTTTCAGATGCTTGGGACCATATTCAAAAGAAAAACTGGAAAGCGCCGCTCTATTGGGAAAATCGTGATGGAGAGTGGTGGCAAATGACTTTACGAGGTTCGCAGAAATTGGATCTTGAGGCGCCCGTTTGTCATTTAAGCTTTTATGAAGCAGAAGCCTACGCACGTTGGGCGGGAAAACGACTTCCTCGTGAATCCGAATGGGAAGTAGTCGCTCAAGACACAAATCCCGAGGGAAACTTTCTAGAATCCAGAACATTTAAAACTCAAGTGAGTCCCGAGCAAAGCCTCAGCTCTCCTGCTCAACTTTGGGGAGATGCCTGGGAATGGACTCAAAGCTCTTATTCTCCTTATCCGCGCTTCAAGGCCTTGACTGGTGATTTAGGTGAATACAACGGAAAATTCATGTCTAATCAAATGGTGTTGCGTGGAGGATCTTGCGTAACACCGGAAACTCATATTCGCGCAAGCTATCGAAACTTTTTTCCGCCGTGGTCTCGATGGCAATTTTCAGGAATACGGCTTGCGGAGGATTTATGAACACAGCAACTTCTATCGATGTCAGAAGTATTGCAGTAGACAATTACGACTGCGCTCCCAATTCACAGGATTTGAAGAACGAGGCTTTATCGGGTCTGAGTCAAAGTCCTAAAACTCTTTCCCCAAAATTTTTCTATGACGAGGAAGGCTCAAAAATTTTTGATGAGATTTGCAAATTGGATGAATATTACGTCACGCGAAGTGAAATGACTTTGTTGAAGAATATCCAACCGCAATTGAGAGAAATGCTTCAAATAGAATTCAATCTCTTAGAATATGGTTGTGGCAGTTCGGAAAAAGTAAAGTTAGTGCTCGATGCAGCACCTCACTGTAAAGCTTATGCTGCGATCGACATTTCTAAAGAAGCACTTTGGCAGCTGGCAGAAAATATTTCTGAAAGCTATCCAAACTTACATGTCATCTCGGTGTGTGGTGATTTTCTCAAGGCCCGAGAAATACCCTGGAATGGGACAAGCGCTTATAAAAAGATTGCCTTCTTTCCAGGTTCCTCCATTGGAAATCTCAAACCTGAAGAAGCACTGAGCTTTCTACGAGATATTACACAAACGGTCGGAAGCGGTGGAGGCTTGCTTATTGGCGTCGATCTTAAAAAAGACGAGAAGATTTTACATGCCGCATACAATGATAATCAGGGTGTCACGGCGCGTTTCAACAAGAATGCTCTTCGACACATCAACCGAGAATGCGGCGCTAATTTCAATCTGGATCAATTCGAGCATTTTGCTTTTTACAACGAAGCGGCAGGAAGAGTAGAAATGCATTTAAAAAGCCTATGCGAACAAGTTGTTAAAATTGATGACACTGAAATCTTTTTTGAAAAAGACGAAAGCATTCACACTGAAAATTCTTACAAATATCATCCTGCAGAATTTCAATTTCTCGCCCGCCGAGCGGGTTGGAGAGCTATGCATTGTTGGATAGATAAAGCAAAGACCTTCAGCATTCATTATTTCGAACTACCTTAAAGGAAATTGAAAAATAAAATGAATGAAGAAATTTTCATCCAATGTCCTTACTGCGGCGAATCCTGGGCGGTCGAGCCTGAGCCGACTAACGAAGTGATTGAGTATGTTGAAGACTGTCACGTCTGTTGCCGACCTGTACTCATTCGCATTGTTTATTCTGAGCATGGTAGCGATGTGAGCGCCGGACGCGAAAACGATTAAGTTTTATCCCTTCTCCCACTTGGGGAAATCCCCCATTCTAAAATCTTATCTGCCCTGATTGTTCCTTTCCTCCTCATTCGATAGTCTGAAAAAATAATAAGTAAACCCAAGTCTCAAAAGGAGAAGAATATGTCTAAGTTGAACAATAATAAATTCAGAATCCTAGGAAGCTTTTTGGCTATCAGCCTTCTAGCTCCCATGGCCTCTGCTCAAACCACCACAACCACCGTTGAACAATCGACCACTCAAGTTCAAC
Organism: uncultured Pseudomonadota bacterium; assembly: GCA_964556135.1. Lineage (GTDB taxonomy): Bacteria > UBA10199 > UBA10199 > JADFYH01 > JADFYH01 > CAYPXN01. The sequence continues at coordinate 181,472 of CAZKUY010000001.1, read as the reverse complement.
CTGCACCCGTCACCAAGAGTAAAAAAGCACGCGCTGCGAAACCTGTGGAAGTCACGAACACTACAGTGACCACCACTCAGGTAGAATCTGCGCCACAGCCTTTAGTGCCACGCAAAACCTACGATGAAGAGACTCTCAGAAAAATCTCTAAAACAATTTGTAGTGAAGGTTTCAAAACTTATCTTGGTCGGGATAAAAGCAACCTTTGTTTAGGTAAAGCTTCTCCGCCGGATATTGCTTACAGTTGTGTGTGGGATAAAAAAGGAACTCCCGTTTATCCTCCTACCGCGCAAGGACCCTGTAATTTAGATTTCGCGGAACATAAGGGAAATGTTTCTGTGAAAGGCACGCAAGCCGAATGCTGCTATAGAGCTGCATCAGGTCCTGCGATTCCTGCGAATCGATAAATAAGATATTAAAAATTAAAAGGTCTCCGCCTTCAGGCGGAGGCTTTTTTTTTACTGAAAGAGAGGGAGGTATTCTCCGTAACCTTCTTTTTCCAAATTTTCCTTGGGAATAAATCGCAGCGAGGCGGAGTTAATACAAAATCGATTCCCTTCCGGACCAGGTCCATCATTGAACACATGACCTAAATGAGAATTCCCTTTTTTGCTTCGAACTTCCACGCGACTCATACCATAACTTGAATCTTTTTTATTTTGAATATTCGCTTCAGCAATAGGTTTTGAAAAACTGGGCCAACCGGTGCCAGAATCAAATTTATCCTTCGAACTAAATAAAGCTTCACCGGTGACGACATCCACATAAATTCCATCGCGATGATTATCCCAATATTCATTTTGAAAAGGGGGTTCGGTGCCTGCTTCCTGAGTGACATGATATTGCATGGGACTGAGCTTCTTTTGTAAATCGGCAGGCTTAGATTCAGGCTCTTTGCCCCAAGTTTTCTCAAGATATTGCTGACGCCCCGATCCCATCTTATAAGCGCGATATTGGAAAGGATGGGTTTTGTAATAACCTTGATGATAATCCTCTGCCTGATAAAAAACTTGGGCAGGTAAAATGGGTGTCACGATCGGCTTGGAATATTTTTTGGAATCTTCCAGATTTTTCTTTGAAGCTTCGGCGAGCTTCTTCTGATCCTCATCAAAATAGTAAATACCCGTCTTATACTGGCTCCCTTGGTCCGCAAACTGCCCGCTGGGGTCCGTGGGATCTATGTTTCTCCAAAACACCTCCAAGAGCTTTTCGTAAGATACTTTCTGAGGATCATAATAAACTTGAATGACTTCCACATGACCTGTCGCTCCGGTAGAAACTTGTTCATAAGTAGGATTGGGCCTGGCTCCTCCGCTATAGCCTGAAATTACGGCAGATACGCCCGGTAAAGCCTCAAAAGGCCCTTCCATGCACCAAAAGCAGCCTCCGGCAAAAATGGCTTTCCTGAGTTGAGGATCATTAGGGTCAAAGTTTGTTTTTTCTGTGCTCATTTTTTTTCCACAAGCTCCGAGAAGGAGAGTTAAGGTGAACAAGAGGACTAAACTAACACGGCTATATTGGGTAAACATGCCTGCATTGTAAACTCATTTTCTCACTTGTTCAATGGCTTCGACTATGTGAAAACTGTATTCTTAACGCTATTGCCAATGGAGCAGAACAATGATTAACGCCACTCAAATTAGAAGCGGAAATATACTAAAAATCGAAAACGCTCTTTACCGCGTATTAAAAGTTCAACACATCACACCCGGTAAAGGAAATGCTCAGATTCAAACTGAAGTACGAAATTTAAAAACAGGCATCAAGCATAACATGCGATTTAGATCCGTGGAAAGCGTTGAGGCTGTTGACTTAGAAGCTAAGAATATTAATTTTCTTTATCAAGACGGCGATACCTTTCATTTCATGGATCCCGCGAGCTTCGAACAATTCGAACTTAGCAAAAGTTTTTTAGAAGATGCTCTGCCCTATTTAAAACCGGAAATTCAAATCATGCTTCTTATTCATGATGGCGAACTCATGAGTTTTACTTTACCCAAACGCGTGAATTTAACGGTGACGGAATGTGACCCTCCCTCCAAGGGAATTCCGAACTCTGCCAAAGACGCCAAAATGGAAAACGAGGCCGTTTTTAAAGTCCCTCTTTTTATAAAGCCGGGTGATGTGGTAGTGATTGATACCGAAACGGGAGATTACGTGGAGAAAGGATGATGAAACGACCTTCTTTCCATCTTGCATTTCCTTCGCATGACTTCGATAAAGCTAAGAAGTTTTATGTGGAAGGTCTTGGTTGTAAATTAGGTCGTAGCTCAAGCAATGCACTCATCTTCAATTTGTCGGGCCACCAAATTGTCGCACAAAAAGTAAAAGTAAAACCTTTTCGTCAGAAAGGAATTTACCCTCGTCACTACGGACTTATTTTCTATTCTTTGAGCGAATGGAAAAAACTATTAAAAAGAGCTCAAGAAAAAAAACTAAAATTCTATCAAGATGCAAAACACCGCTATGCTAAAACACCTTTAGAGCATCGGACTTTTTTTATTGAAGACCCTTCTCATAATCTTCTGGAATTCAAACACTACACTCGTCCCTCTGCTATTTTTGGTAAAAAAGAAATTCACAAGGTGGGAAATGAAAACAGAAAATGAAAAACAAACTCCTCCTCTCACTTTTTTTGGCCTGTACTTTAATTTATAGTGCCAAATCTTTCGCGCAAGTTCCAAACTTCATGGTGCCTCTGCCCATTGCACCAGAAAGCTTGCCCAATACTCAACCTGAAACACTTCCGCATGTACCAGACATCGTATTGCCTTACTATCTTATGAAAGGGGTCACTTATCCTATTTCTTTATTAGGAAATTTAATCGACGGAGATCCCAACAAGCCCAAAGCTTCAAAATCAAAAAAGAAAACATTTAGCGAAAAATATTATATCTATCCGGCAATAGCTTTTGCGGACGGTGGACGATTTGGAGGCGGGTTTGGCCTGGCTATTCCCGATCTTTTTAATCGAAATTATATTTTATCCTTAAACACCATCGTCTTCACCGATCTCGATTTTCGTGGCAAGGTAAGTATTGGCAAAAGGGATCTTTTCCGCATCAAAGACCAAAGAGTTTCGTTTTTGGCAGGTGCCGATTGGTTTATGGATTCTAACGAAGATTATTTTGGGATTGGCCCCAACACGGAAAAAAACGACAAAGGAGAATTCAGTTCTAAGCTTCTCCGCGTCGGGGGGACCTTGGGCTTTGACCTCCCCCAGAACCTCAACATTGCTCCTCACATCGCCTTAGATTGGGGAAAATCTTCTTATAAGGACATTGACTCTACACCGAGCGTACAGAATATCTTTCCCGCCTCAGAGCTTGCAGGATTTAATAGCACCATCGCCTATGCAGATTTCGGTTTTCGTTTTGCGCACGATACTCGCGATAATATTTACTACACGCAAAAAGGCGGTGTCCGTTCTTTTATTTTCCAATACATGAAAGGCCTTAATCAGAAAGGCTTTGATTATTTAGTTTTTCGCGTGAAAGCAGAGCAATACTTTCCCTTAGGATATAAAGGACTCGTCCTCTGGTTGAACAATGGCTGGACCTTCGCAGAAAGCCCAGATGGAAATCAAATTCCATTCTATCGCCTACCCGCGATTGATCTTTTTGCGCCAGTGCGTGGATTTAGCCGCGGCCGTTTTCGGGATAAGAGCAGCGTGGTTGCGAACGCCGAACTACGTTATCCGCTTTGGAACAATATAGACGGTACTCTCTTTGCCGATACGGGCCGAGTTTTCAATGGCATCGAGCACTTTTCCTTTAAGGATTTTCAATATTCAGTCGGTGGTGGAATTCGCGTTACCCTAAAGAAATATTATACCTTCAAAATTGAGGTGGGCTATGGTGGAGAAGCAGCTAACACTGTTTTTGAAGTCATCCAAACCTTCTAAAAAGCAAAAAGCCCCCTAAGGGGGCTTTTTTTCTAACGAAGCTTAATTACAACCTCGAAGTAGAAAAACCAGGATTAAAATAGGGATGGGTATTCCGACGAGCCAAGCTAAGATATATCCGATTTTGCCGCTTTCGAGATTTTCCTGTTTTTCCTTTTTCATGATCATTCCCCTCTTATTGCTTTGATTAATGAGTGGCTATTTATTTTTAAACTCCATTCTAAGATATACGAGTGAACTTTTTCCCACAATCAGGTCATCCCTGTTTTCAGACCCAGGTATTTCCCCAAAATAGAGAAACTATTTTTGCCGATAAGAGTAAAGGTTCGTTAAGGGTTTATCCCTAGAGTAAAACCAGGGATGACCTGATTGTGATAAAGAGAGAGCACTTCATATAATTATTCCATGAGGAGGTGTTCATGAGAGACATCTATGTTGGTACATCAGGTTGGTCTTACAAAGAATGGAATCCTTCCGAAAGTCTTGATTGGTATGTTCAAAATTCTAGGCTGAACGCGGTTGAATTAAATGCATCGTATTACCGAATGCCCACCGAAACTCAGGTAAAAAACTGGGTGGAAAAAGGCAATCATTTGCGATGGAGCATTAAAGTGCATCGGGCTATTACTCACTTCCATCGTTTCAATCAGACTGCATGGGAAAGTTGGCAATCATTTCAATCCGCCTTTAAAAAGCTGGATCCCCAAATTGATTTTTATCTTTTCCAACTTCCACCCTCATTTGAAATTGATCAACGTAAGCTGCTAGAAGACTTCATTCATCGTTCAAAATTGGGACATCGATTTGCTTTAGAAGGCCGCACGAATGATTGGTTCACGACAGAACACGAAGATTGGGCAAAAGATTTAGGAATCACCTTGGTAAGCATTGACGCGCCTCAGCTTCCCCGAAAAATTTTACGCAGCAACGACACTGTTTATTACCGTCTGCATGGTCGAGATAAATGGTATTTTTACAATTATGAAAGAAAAGAAATGAAGCAGATCATTGATGCGATCCAATCTGCCGATGCGGATAAAATCTACTTTTTCGCAAATAATGCGCAATTCATGTTGAAAGATGCGCGCATTGCATCTGCCTTACTCAATGTAATGCCCTCGGATGAGACTATTTGGATTCCAGGGTCCAATCAAATTTTGGGAAGCTCCAGCGACATTCATCGTCGTTAATCTTTCCCTCGATTAAGCTTTTTCGATGGCTTGAATTCGCTCCAAGGTCGTCGGGTGTGTGTAGTGATAAAAGCTATACCAAGGATGAGGCTTGAGATTCGAAAGGTTTTCTTTGCTCAACTTTAAAAGTGAAGAGATCATGGGCGCCGTTTTTCCAGTGGCTTGCACTGAAAAACCATCGGCTTCATATTCATATTTTCTCGAAAGATAATTCGTAAACGGAGTAATGAAAAAGCCGAAGCTTCCGCCGAAAAGCGAGAACAAGACTAAAGCTTTACCTGGATTAGGATTACCGGCTTGGAAGGTCTGATAGAAAGGCTGCCAGGTCATCAAAAGAGAGAGTATCCAAAAGGACAGCAATCCACTCACAAAACCAAGGAGAAGTTGTTTTTGAATATGTCGTTTTTTGTTATGGCCCATTTCATGGGCAAGCACAGAAACGATTTCTTCTTCGTTCATCTGATGAATCAAAGTATCAAAAAGGACGATGCGTCTGAATTTTCCTAAACCTGCAAAATAGGCATTGGAATGCGATGAGCGTTTGGATCCATCAATCGTGAAAATGCCCGACATCTTGAACTTTACTTTTTGAGCAATGTCTTCAATGGCTTGTTTCAAAGTTCCATCCGCCAAAGGAATAAATTTATTAAACAAAGGCGCTAAAAAAGTGGGATAAACAGCGGCTAAGAAAAGTTGAAAGCCAAAAAATGCCAGGAAAGCCCATAACCACCAATATTCACCACTGACCTGATAAAGCCAAAATAAAAGATAGAGTAAGGGCAGACCTAAAACTAAACTCAGCAAAATACTTTTCAACAAATCGACGACGAATAATTTTCCCGTCATTTTATTGAAGCCGTATTTTTCTTCGATCACAAATTGTGAATAGAGCGAAGACGGAATCCCCAAAATTAAAATAAAAAATCCCACCGCCAAACAATATAGCACCGAATAACTTAAACTTTGCGATGAAACCCAAAAACTTAATTGTTCGCCTAATTTATCAAAGCCCCCCGACAAAATAATTCCCCATGTGAGCCCTACCCCGATCCATCTCATGAGAAGACCAAAGTTCGCTTTCTCAAGATTGTAGGCGATGCTTTTTTGATAAGTCGCAAAATCAATGCTTTCCTTGAAATATTCGGGGACTTCCCCGCGATGCTGAAGTACGTGCTTCCGATTCAGCAAAGTCAAATAAGTCTCAAGAATTTCATGGAAAAAATAGACGCTGGCGAATAGATAGAAAAACCAATGATTTGTGTAAGTCATATATGGGATTATAGCTTATGAAGGTAGTGCTCTTTCAACCTGAAATTCCCCAAAACACCGGAAATATCGGAAGACTTTGCGTTGCCACCGATACGGAACTCATTTTAGTGAAGCCCTTGGGCTTTTTCATAGGCGATAAGGAGATTAGAAGATCGGGCTTAGATTATTGGAAGGATTTAAAAGTTCAGCAGGTCAATCGCCTTGAGGATATCCAAGCCCCAGCCCCTCCTGCCCGTATTTGGTATTTAAGCACCAAGGGGAAAAAATCTTATCATGAAGCCGAGTTTCACAACGATGACATTTTGGTGTTTGGATCCGAAGGCTCAGGTTTGCCCGCGCCAGTCTTTGAAAAATATCCCGATCAAATTCTCACCATTCCCATGTGGGGCCCAGTGAGGAGTTTGAATTTAGCAGGTTCGGTAAGCATTGTGCTCTATGAGGCTTATCGACAACTCGGCATGAAAGGAAATAAATGAAATCACTCTGCATCTTTTGTGGTTCAAACAAAGGGAAAAATGGCTCTTACAAACAGGCCGCTGAAGATTTAGCCAAGCTTCTAGTGAAAGACGACATCGCCTTGGTCTATGGCGGCGCGAGCATCGGTTTAATGGGAATTTTGGCGGATGAAGTGCTCAAGCGCCAAGGCAAGGTCTTTGGCGTCATGCCCAAAAGTATAAGCCGAAAAGAAATCGCGCATGGCGGACTCACGGAGCTTTTCGTCGTCGATAGCATGCATGCTCGAAAGCAAAAAATGTATGACTTGTCGGATGCTTTCATTGCGCTCCCTGGCGGCATTGGGACGCTCGAGGAGTTTTTCGAAATCCTCACTTGGTCCCAATTAGGTTTACATAAGAAGCCTTGCGGCATTCTCAATACCGACGGTTACTTCGACCACTTATTAAAATTCTTAGATCACATGGTAGATGAAAAATTTCTGAAAGAGAAAAATAGGAATTTATACCTTACAGAATCGGATCCGAAATTTCTCCTGCAAAGAATGAAAAACTATTTACCGGAACCGGAAGCGAAGTGGATTAACAAGGAGGATGTATAACTTATGACACTTAAAATTAAACTCATTCTTCTTGGAATCATCGCTTTCATCTTCGTCGCTTATATAAGCTGGTACACCTATCATTATATGATGCTACAGACTCAAACAGTTCGAGCGCTTGCGGCCCGCGAATTCAATTGCCCCCCGGAGCAAATCGAAATGGGTCCGAGTTACCAATTCAATGAAGGCCCGACGGAAATTCCGGTGACAGCTTGCAAGCAAAAAGGACGCATCTATTGCGATGATGACACTCAAAAGCATGGCATGTTCGGGCAGTATTTTGCTTTTGATCTTCGTTGTCGTTTAGAAAAACAATAATTCTGAAATTTATTTAGCGTATTGAAAAGAAAGCTTTCCGTCTTTCGCTCGAATCGATACGTCCCCACCCTCTTCCAATTTTCCAAAAAGAATTTCAGTGGAAATGACTTGCGAGACTTCATTTTCAATAAGGCGTCGCATGGGCCGTGCGCCAAACTTCAAATCAAAGCCTTTTTCGGCAAGATATTTACGCGCGCTGGCTTCTAGCTTAATCTTCACATGTTTGGCTTCAAGGCGCTTGCTCAACTCCACTAACATCTTATCGACGATGCGCTCCGCCACTTCCAATCCTAAAGGATTGAAAGGAACAATAGAGGTCAGACGATTTCTGAATTCGGGACTGAATTGTTTTTCGATGGTTTTAAGACTTTTATCTTCGAATTCTAAGCTGCCAAAACCGACGGTTTTCGCCATGCTTTCCCGCGCGCCGGAGTTGGTCGTCATGATTAAAATGACTTGGCGAAAATCAGATTTGCGGGCGTTGTTATCGGTAAGGGTTGCGTGATCCATCACCTGCAGCAAGATGTTAAAAATATCTTCGTGAGCTTTCTCGATTTCGTCTAAGAGCAAAACCGCATGGGGATTGCGATGGATGGCGTCGGTCAATTGACCGCCTTGATCGAAGCCCACATAACCAGGAGGTGAACCAATAAGACGAGAAACCGTATGCTTCTCCATATATTCACTCATATCGAAACGAACAAACTCGATGCCTAAGTTCTTTGCTAATTGTTTGGCAAGCTCCGTTTTTCCTACGCCGGTCGGACCCGCGAACAGAAAACTACCAATGGGTTTATCCGGTTCGGAGAGTCCTGCACGCGAAAGCTGAATCGAACGAACCACTTGGTCGATGGCATTGTCTTGGCCGTAAATACCTTTTTTCAAATCGGGAGCTAAACTTGCCAATTTCTTTTTATCATCCACCTTCACCGATTGCGTGGGAACTTTGGCGATGCGGGAAACGATTTTTTCGATGTCTTGTAAGCTAATATCTTTCGAACCTGCTTTTCGAAGCTTCACTTCCGCGCCTACTTCATCCATCACGTCGATCGCTTTATCTGGCAAAAATCGATCGTTAATATATTTGGATGAAAGTTCTACGCAGGCCTTGATCGCTTCATCGCTGTATTTCACGCCGTGAAATTCTTCATAATGTTTTTTCAGACCTTGGAGAATTTTTTCACAATCTTCTAAGTTCGGTTCTTCGACTTCCACTTTTTGGAAACGGCGCGACAGCGCGTGATCTTTTTCAAAAATACTTCGGTATTCTTTAAAAGTGGTCGTTCCAATGCATTTGATTTCACCACTGGCGAGTGTCGGTTTTAAAATATTGGAGGCATCCAAGGACCCACCACTCACGGCGCCTGCACCAATGATGGTGTGAATTTCATCGATGAATAAAATATTTTTAGGGTCTTTTTTGAGGGCATTGATAACAGCTTTTAAACGTTCTTCAAAATCCCCGCGAAACTTAGTGCCCGCCATCAAAGCACCCATATCCAAAGCATAAACAATGGAATTGAGTAAAACATCCGGCACATCTTTTTGAGTAATCCGTAAGGCCAAACCTTCAGCAATCGCTGTTTTACCAACCCCTGCATCGCCGACAAAAATGGGATTATTCTTTCTTCGGCGCGCCAAAATATGAATCGTTCGTTCTAATTCCAAACTTCTACCAATGAGAGGATCAATCTCACCTTTAAGTGCTTTTTCATTCAAATGGACGCAAAATCTAGACAGAGGATCTTTCTTTTTGGAAGGCTTTCGATCTGAGTCGGAATCGTCTTCGTTTTCAGATTCTCTATCACCTTCTTCGACTTTCGAAATGCCGTGAGAAATATAGCGAACCACGTCCAATCGAGTGATCGCATTTTGAGCCAGAATATAAACTGCATGACATTCTTTTTCTCGGAATAAAGCGACTAAGACATTGCCGCCATCCATCTCACTCTTCGAAGCCGATTGCATGTGAGTCGCTGCCATTTGCAAAACATACTGAACTCCCATGGTGTATTGGGGTTCTTCGGGAACGGCCATTTTTTGGAGATGACTGCTGAAGAAAGTCTCAATTTCATGACGAATCTTATTAAGGTCCGCGCCACAGTGGACGAGAATTTTCGCGGCGATTTTATCGTAAGTCAGTGCGAAGAGCAGATGCTCTAAAGTCACAAACTCGTGTTGGCGTAAGTGCGCTTCTTCGTAGGCCCGCTTCAGAGTTTTTTCGAGTTCTTCAGTAAGTATCATGATTCCTCGACCTCCATCACACATTCCAAAGGATGTTGATTTTTTTGAGCAAGGGCTTTCACTTGATGCATTTTGGTTTCCGCGACGTCATAAGTAAAGACGCCACACAAACCTTGTCCTTCCGTATGGACTTTCAACATCAAGCGAGTCGCTTCATCGATGTTTTTAAAAAATATCTTCTGCAGAACATAAACCACAAATTCCATGGGCGTATAATCGTCGTTCAGGATTAAAACCCGGTAGAGATTTGGTTTTTTTACTCTGATCTCCTCTTCCGTTAATATCTGTCCTTCATGGTCATCTTCTAAATAAGGATTCTTCTCTGACATGATTTCCGACTCCGGCCTCAGATACAAGCAAGGAGTTCTCCTCTGACTCTATTCTAGCAAATTTAATCCATTTACACAGCATTACTTACCATATCACTTAACTACTTCACGCAGGCGTTTCAAGGGGGAGATCGCATTATAATCTGAAATGAGACGCTGAACCTGCTTGGATTCTTCCTTTAAAAAGGCATCAATAGCCTGTCTCAGCACAGGATCTCGGATCCAGTGCATGCTGTAGGTGGAACAGGTTCCAAAACCACGGAAGAACTTCTGTTCACCTTGCGCCCCGGCTTCAAAAAGCTCAATTTTATTCTCGATGGCATATTCAATGAGTCGATAAAAACAGCATTCAAAATGCAGAAAGGGATAATCCCCGGCTACGCCCCAATAACGACCATAGAGATTTTTACCTTTGGTGAAATTGATACTGCCTGCCACCCAGCTTTCACCGTCGTGCACCATGACCATCACCGTGCGATGCCTGAAATTTTGATAAATATTCTGAAAAAAACTTTCAGTAAGATAAGGAAAGTCTCCCGATTTTTGGATGAAAACGCGAGCACTCAAGTGCCACATGGCTTCTAAATGCTCTTTTTGGATTTGGTCCCCCTGCAACAAATGAATTTTTAAACCTAAAGCTGCCACCCGCCGTCGTTCACGCAGGATTTGATTTTTTCTTTTGTGTTGCAGATCTTCCAAATAATCTTCGAAGCTTTGATAGTGATTATTTTTCCAATGAAATTGATAGTGAGTTCGTTTTGAAAATCCTCTCGACTCTAAGAATGCACACTCCTCTTCTTTCAAGAAGAGAAAATGGAGGGAGCTTAAGCCTCGTTCATCCGACCAAGAAAAAAGAGCCTGAAGAATGGCCTCCCTGGCAGCCTCTCCCTCTCCTTCTCTCACTAAAAATCTCTCGCCGGTTACGGGTGTAAAGGGAATCGCCACAATCCCTTTAGGATAATAGTGTCGACCGTATTGATGATGAATTCGGGCCCATTCAAAATCGAAAATAAATTCGCCGTAGGAATTTTCTTTTACGTAAAGGACTAAGGCGGCAACAAGCTCGCCGGCTTTGCGAGCGGTGAAGTAATGAGCTTCCCAGCCGCTTTCTTTTCCCAAACTTCCTGACAGTTCTAAATTTCTCAGAAATTCATATTCCCAAAAAGGATTGTCTGCGGAGACGAGTGCATTCCATTCTTGGGCAAATATTTTAGAAAGATCATCGTGCAGAGTCACGTAGTAGGCAGAGTCCATCTAAGAAGCCTTTCCCTTAGGAAAGAGAAAGCCCACTTTTTTTCGATAAGTTTCATATTCAGGATAAAACTGGATGATTTTTTCTTCCTCATAGCGCGCACGGAGTGCAATACAAAAAATGAAAAGGAAGGTCAGAAAAATATTAAAATAGGAAAATTTCAAAAAACAAAAACCGATCGTTGAAATAATCTCTCCACAATAAAGAGGATGTCGGATCCATTGATAAGGCCCTGTCGTCACCCAAACGCGCACTTCAGTCATGATGCTGAAAGATCGTTTCAGATAAAAAATTCCCCACAGAGTAATGACATCACCAATCAAAATAAAAATGTAAGCTGTCTTGTCATAAATTCCATATCCCCCTGGGTAAAAAGGACGAAATAGTGAGCGCAATTCAGGCGTTTGCTGAATCCAGCCTCCATAAATCCAAGAGCTCGATTCATAAATTACAAAAGGAATGAGCGAACAAAAGAGCGGAAAAACAATTTCTCGCATTCGGTTAGCCACCCCGCGAGCCGGCGCACGGTAAAGATAGCTCCAAAAGAAAATTGCGAAGGGAATCACGATGATGATCCACTGCAACCAGCCTGTCCAAATTTGGCGATGCGGGTAGTGGATACTATCGTTGATTTTCCAAATGATGCGGTAGAAGAGATAAAAACCGAAAAAATTGCTGCCTAGAATGCGAGACAAGAGCTCAATTAAGTCTTCTCGCTTCGATTTGAAGTGCCTCCAGATCAGATATAAATCGAGAACTAACATGACAGCTAAAGCTAACTCGAAATACAGGGCATATTTTTCGAAGAGAAACCATTTCATCTGTCTATCTTAGCTTTATTCAAAAGCAGCTCCAAGCAAGAATATCTAAGACAATTGAATCTTTTGAAATGGGCTTTTGCTCCAGATGCCATGATCAAATCATCATTGAGAACTTAATAGTCCGGAAAATGATCTTTTAAGATTTGCTTAGCAATAGAACATCTAAATGATCCTTCGATAATTTCTCCTAAGCGCTGATCGCTCAGGCGATTTCGACGTAAGTTTGCGGGAACTCGATGTAGTCGGATGTAAGTGTCAATTTGCTCCCAACGCATCAAGGGGTGGAAGTTGTTAAGGACATTCCAATGCACATGCAAGTCATGAAGCAGGGATATGTAAGAATGATAAGTGCCCCCATGAAATTGCGCGCTTGCTTCGGGAGTGAGCTGCAGCACCCAGGCATCATCGGAACGAGAGCTAGTGATTTGCGTTTCGTTGCAAAAATCCACATAAGTATCCAAATTCGCAGCCGCATGCGGGTGAGTTCTGTTCCCGGATTGCAAAATGAGTTCATCCGGCAAGTAATAGCGCTTCTCCCTCACTGCAGGAATTTGAGTTAAATCAACTTCGCATTTCAATAAGGCATCATTCTTGAAACCCAAAGACTCTGCGATGAGGGAGAAATCCGTTTGACTCCCGAAGTTAAAGCCCAAATATTCCTCTTTATCCATTTTCCGCATTTTTTCATCTGCGGACAAATGCCCAATGGGGCCACGCAGTAAGGAAATAACCTCCAAAGCCGCATTCGCTTCGCTTTCTCGGATAAACTCATCGACCCATGGAGGCACTTTCTTTCCATCTCGCCTCAAACCTCCCACAAAATCATCGAGGCGAATCCTGCCCACTTCGGCTCCAGTGGCTTCGCATTTCTCCACCCAATCTTCCCGCAAAACTTCCATCAAATTCCTTCTGCCTTCGAGGAAAGGAATTTTAAAGTCTCGCATGCGTTCTAAAGTTTGTCGATAGCGACTCAGCCTTGCAGGAGTAATCCCGGAACGAAAAGTAGGAGAGGAAATTTTGGATAAGCTATCGCTTACGAAGGCGCGGTTTCTCAAGTTGAACTCTGGATGATAACTGAAGCCACTGCCGTCAGCTGCAAATGTTCTCAAGCCGACTTCCGTAAGTGAATTTGCTGATTGAAAGGAGCACACTTGCCGCAACACATGCGAGCCAATTAATCCTTGAGCTAAGAACATTCCTGCTTCCATGGAAAAACTCATGGCCTCGGCTTGCAGCAAGCGCTTCACATAAGATCCCTCTTGTCTTGGAGTCCATCCTAAACAAGTCGTGAGATCATTTCCTAGCACCATGCCTAAATCTTGACTCAAGCGCCGCAATAAAAAATGCTGTCCCGCTCCCAATTGCGCAAAGGTTTTTATACAAGCAAAATTGAAAAATGAAGTCCTTAAGCCTTCCGCAAAACTTCCCGCTTCTTCGTGTCCCATGAGTTTTAAAAGGCCTCGATGCAGGCCTTCGTAAACAGGCACTTCCGCGAGCAAACCCACCAGTGGTGAGGCCACGGAAGACAAAAGTGCGACCGAAGAATGGAAGGGAGAAAGATGAGAAAAAAAGGATAATGAGGAATTTTTCACCAAACGATAGGCAGCGCTTCCACTCATCATCGCAAACAACGACTCAAATCGACTAGCTTCGCGCACTACAGATTGAACAGTCGCATCTAATTCTAGCTGTAACGTACTTACATTCGCTTGCACTTTTGCATAAGACAAAAGTGAGCTATTTGAAAGATTGAAAGTAGTTGGAGAACACAGTCTTGCCACAATACAAAATTGCTACAGTGCCCATGCAGCATTTCCTTTAAGTAACCAATGGTTTATTAACTTATCGGTCACTTAGGAATGTAGTTGCTAAGCTCTTTTGTTATACCACTGAGGGGTTAAACCGCTCTGAGACTCGATCTCAGGCCTAGTCATCCTATGCTATCGGCTATTTTCTAGGGTTCTTTGTGCCTCATGGTGATCCCAAAGGCCTTCCAATATTTCTGCAATATCTGAGTCCCTGAGCATCGTTCTTCGTCTCTCATTCACATGAATTCGCTCTCTTTTTATATGATCAAATGCGCTTACTTTTTCCATCCTCACTTCAGGATTGAAGCGATTCAGATAGTTCCAATGAATATGGATATCGTGAACAATCGCAAGGTAGGGATGAAATTTGCTATCGTGAAATGGAACTTTTTCTTCAGGACTTAAATGTAACACCCATGCATCCACAGCTCGTGATTCCCGCACTTCATCGAGACTACAGAACTCTGCATAAGAATGGAGTCCTGGGGCAATATGGGAATGAGCCCTCCCTGCTGATTGCAAAATCAATTCATCAGGCAGAAAGAATCTGCGCCATTCAGAATTTTGAGGGCGCAACTCATCCATCGAATTACTTAAGGCTCCGGGGCTTAAACCCAGAGGCTCTGTGATAAGTTTTTGATCCGTGGATCCTCCAAAATGCAAACCAAGATAATTCTCTTCCTCTATTCTTAAGAGGGCGTCGTCATGATCCAAACTGCCACAGCCGTAAGAAGTGAGTGAAATAACTTCCAGGGCTGCATTGGTTTCGCTTTCTACTATAAAAGCATCGACCCAACTAGGCACGCTTTGACGGCAAGCGCGAAGCAAAGCTACATATTCACTTAACTTTAATCTTTTTACTTCGATTCCAATTTCTTCGCACTTTTCTATCCAATCTTCTCGCAAAATTTCGATCAAACGCCGACGTCCTTCTACAAACGAACGCTGGATACCCATTTCTTGCAGGACTTGTCGATATTGCACCAAACGTTCAGCCGTGATGCCGGAGCGAAAAGCTCGAGCGTCAATTTTTGCTAAACTTTGTTGAATAAAATTTTTCTCTCTTACACTTAAAAGGGAAGTAAAACTTCCTCCTTCGGCACGAACACTTTCCAAAAATTGAAACGAAGCAGGAGAATTTCGCTGCATGCTCGAGTGAATTTGTATGGATCTTGCCAAAGCATTTTCACAAATTTGAAAAATTCCACCTGTGAATAAATGTCCGCAATACATTCCTATCCCTAAACAAAGATTGCTGCTTTCCGCATGTAAGAGTCTTTGGAAAATACTTCCACTAGGGCTAAGTCCAAAGCCAGACCAAAACGCTGCTTCTTCTGACAGCACCACACCGACATCTTGACTAAGATGTCGTAGAAAAATATTTTGTGATTTAAAAATGTGAGAAAAACTTTTCAATACCCCGAAAGTAAGAAAAGAGCTGCGAAAGCCCTCTGAAAAGGAATTCTGATTTTGTCCAAAGGCTCGATGGACACTCTCATAAGTAAAAACTTCTCCGGTCAAAGCTAAGGCGGGAGAAAAAACTCCAGATAGACAAGACAAACTCGCCGCTTTCGTAAAACGGTAAGCTAGCCCTCCAGCCATCATGGCCAAAAGAGAATCGAATCGCAGCGCTTCAGTAGTCACAGCCTGCACAGCGGCATCAATCTCTAAGCCGGAACGACTGACCCAGGATTCACTATGAGCTGAAATAGAAGATGATAGATTTAACCTTGCCACAAACGATAAACACTGCAGACCCCATGCAGCCACCTCATAAAACTCTGTAATAATATGCAGGTTTATCGAGAGCTTAGAGCAAAAGTTGCTAGACTTACTTTCTCATATTCGAGGCCAAAGTCACTTTGCGAAGACGGATGCTTTTGGGGGTCACTTCCACCCATTCATCGTCTTTAATGAATTCAATGGCTCGTTCTAAGGTCATGGGGGTAATGGGGGTGAGCACGATGTGTTCGTCTTTACCAGTCGCGCGCATGTTGCTGAGTTTCTTTTCTCGGCAGACGTTGACGTTCAAATCATTGTCGCGGTTATGTTCGCCGACGATCATGCCTTCATAAACCGGCACACCTGCATCAATGAATAAAACACCACGAGGTTCCAAATGGAAAAGTCCATAACCCACGGATTCACCCTGTCGATCGGCGACCAAAGAACCACTCACGCGGCTTTTAATATCACCCCGTAAAGGCTCATAACCTAAGAGATAAGAATTCATGAGTCCCACCCCTTTGGTGTCCGTGAGGAATTCATTGCGGTAGCCGATGAGGCCTCGGGCTGGCACTGAAAATTCAAGCCGGATACGACCTGATCCATGATTGACCATATTAGTCATGCGACCCTGACGAAGAGAAAGTTTCTCTGTAACAACACCCATGTAATCATCTGGAATATCAACAAATAAGTGCTCAATTGGCTCAAGCTTTTGACCGTCTTGTTCTTTGAAAATAATTTGAGGGCGACCGACACAAACTTCGTAACCTTCGCGACGCATGGTCTCGAGCAAAATGGCCATTTGGAATTCACCACGACCCTTGACAATGAAACTATCACCGGTCGAACTCGACTCCACTCTTAAAGCCACGTTGTGTAAAGTTTCCTTTTGAAGACGATCCCAAATACGTTGAGATTGAACAAGTTTTCCTTCTCGACCTGAGAAAGGAGAACTATTGGGCATGAACTTCATCGCGACGGTAGGTTCATCCACCACTAAGCGCTTTAAAGCTTTGGGCTGGGCCAAAGTACAAATGGTATCCCCAATTTCTACGTTTTCAATTCCGGATAAAATAACAATTTCGCCAGGATCGACTTGTTCGACCTCTTGAAACTTCAAACCTTCATAAACTTGAAGACAAGAAACTTTGAGGTTTTTCGGTAGGTTATCTCTACCAATGCAAACTAAACTTTCATTCTTTTTTGCAGAACCTTGAAACACACGACCAATGGCAAGTCTTCCTAAATAATCGGAGTAACCGAGGTTGGTAACGAGCATTTGAAAGGGCTCTTCAGGGTCATGACTGGGAGGAGGAACTTCATCGACAATCGCGTCGAGTAAAGGTCCTAAATGAGTGCCCTTATCTTCTAATTTTAGCTGAGCAATTCCTTCACGACCGATGGCATAAAGGACTGGAAATTCAATTTGTTTTTCATCTGCATCGAGATCAATAAACAGATCGTAAATTTCATTCAAAACTTGCTGAGGACGGGCATCTTTACGATCAATCTTATTCACTAAAACAATAATTTTGAGATGGGCTTCTAAAGCTTTTTTCAAAACGAAACGGGTTTGAGGCAAAGGACCTTCGGAAGAATCAACAAGCAAAATCGCTCCATCGACCATTTTCAATCCGCGTTCCACTTCACCACCGAAATCAGCATGGCCTGGGGTATCAATGATGTTGATCTTTTTACCCTTCCATTGAACGGAGCAATTTTTGGAAGCAATCGTAATTCCGCGTTCGCGTTCGAGGTCCATACTATCCATCACTCGATCTTCGGTCGCTTGATTTTCTCGGAACACACCGGCTTGACGAAGCATAAAATCAACGAGGGTAGTTTTACCATGATCGACGTGAGCGATAATGGCGACATTGCGGATATTTTCATTTTGGGCACTGGGTTTCATAGCATCTCTTTCTTTAATGATTAGGTCGTCCCCCTTAATGGGAATTCACGATAAATGCAAAGGAAAAGGGTTTTAAGAGAAATAGCTTTTTATTTGGGATTTCATTTTTTTTGAGGTAATTCAATGGCATGCCTATTCGAATCGGAGTTGCCAAAGAAAGCCATGAGGGGGAAAGACGCGTTGCCCTCGTGCCCGATGCCGTGACACGGCTCATCCACTTAGGTTTTGAGGTTTCAGTTCAGCGAGGAGCGGGCAAAGAAAGCTATTTTTCAGACGAACAATACCTCAGTGCCGGTGCGACTCTCGAAGATAGCCCCCAAGCGCTTTTCCAAAATGTCCAAATCCTCCTCAAAGTTCAAGCGCCCAACCTTTCGGAAATAGCACTTTTAAATCCAGATCTTTGCTTGGTCAGCTTGATCTTTCCTTACCGTTTTCCTGAAGAGGCTAAGGCTTTAAAAGAAAAAATGAAGCGTGTTTTCGCGATGGAAAAAATTCCTCGTGTGACACGCGCGCAGTCTATGGATGTCCTTTCTTCTCAAGGAACCATCGCAGGGTATCGCGCCGCCTTACATGCGGCCCTGCTCTGCCCTCGTTTTTTCCCAATGTTGACCACCGCGGCGGGTACCATTCGACCCGCAAAAGTTTTAGTGATGGGTGCAGGCGTTGCAGGCCTTCAAGCCATTGCGACCGCGCGTCGATTAGGTGCCATTGTCGAAGGCTATGATGTTCGTGCTTCGGCACGTGAGCAAGTGGAGTCTTTGGGAGCTCGCTTTGTCAGCAGTTCCGTCGATGCAGAGGCCCAAGGCGGTTACGCTCGCGAACTCAGTCCTGAAGAAAAGGCTCAAGATGCCGCAAAGCTCGCGGAACACATCGCCCTTTCGGATGTCGTGATCACCACTGCCCAAATCCCTGGAAAACCGGCGCCACTCCTCATTTCGGAAGAAGTGGCTCTTCGAATGAAACCTGGCTCTTTGATTATTGATTTAGCAGCCGAGAGCGGTGGAAATTGCAGCCTCACGCAAGCAAAAAAAATCATCGAGAAAAATGGAATTCGGATTTTTGGTCCGGTGAATTTACCCAGTGAACTTCCGGTTCATGCTTCTGAAATGTATTCCAAAAATATTTTTAATTTTGTCGATCATCTGACTCAAAATGGAAAAACTTTAGACTTTAACCTACAAGATGAAATTATTTCGGGGACACTCTTATGAGCGAATCGCTTTGGCCCGCGCTGTATATTTTTCTACTCGCTATTTTCACTGGCTATGAAGTCATCGCAAAAGTCCCGGTCATTTTACACACACCTTTGATGTCAGGCTCCAATTTCATCCACGGTATCGTGCTCGTCGGTGCCATTCTTTGTTTAGGACATGCGGTGACTTTGCAGGATAAAATCATTGGCTTTCTCGGAGTTTTCTTGTCCGCCATGAATGCGGCAGGCGGATATACCGTCACCGTTCGCATGCTTAAAATGTTTGAGGCAAAGAAGAAAAATTAACATGAATCTCCTCATCCAAAGCACTTATTTCATTACCGCTTTACTCTTCATCTTAGGTTTGAAGAAAATGAGTTCCCCCTTGAGTGCCAAAAGCGGCATTGTCTGGGCAGGCGCCGCAATGCTCTTAGCGAGTATTGTGACTCTTTTTACTCCCGGACTTTCGAATTATGGCCTTATTTTATTGGCTATTGCGCTCGGTGTAATTCCATCTTGGATTGCTTCTAAAAAAATTCCCATGACCGACATGCCTCAAATGATTGCGCTCTTTAACGGCATGGGTGGTGGTGCCGCAGGCGCCATTGCCTTCATCGAAATGACGGAAGCAAATATCTTCATCGCTCAACCTCTTTTACTTTTTTTGAGCATGATCGGCGGACTCATTGGCGTGATTGCTTTCAGCGGAAGCTTGATTGCATTTTTGAAACTTCAAGGTTGGATGCGAGAAAAACCCATCACCTTTCCGCTTCAGAATATTTTTAATTTAATCCTCTTGGCCGCGACTTTTTATGTCGGCTATGAATATTTTTCTCATGGAGATTCTTTATATCTCATTCTCTTTTTCGTCCTGACCTTTAGTTTTGGAATTTTCATGACCCTACCCATTGGCGGCGGAGACATGCCGGTGGTCATTTCTCTTTTCAATGCCTTTACGGGGCTTGCTGTGGGTTTTGAAGGTTTTGCGCTCGATAACTATTCAATGATCATCGCGGGAACCGTGGTCGGTGCAGCGGGAACGCTGCTTACTCAACTTATGGCCAAAGCCATGAATCGATCCATTCGAAATGTTTTATTTGGAGCTTTCGGCAAAGGGCAAGAAACTGTCGCCAGCGAAATGAAAGGCAGTCTGAAGGAAATTGGATTGGAAGACGCTGCGATCCTTCTCGCCTATTCCAATAAAGTGATCATTGTTCCAGGCTACGGA
This sequence comes from uncultured Pseudomonadota bacterium, assembly GCA_964556135.1. Lineage (GTDB taxonomy): Bacteria > UBA10199 > UBA10199 > JADFYH01 > JADFYH01 > CAYPXN01. The sequence continues at coordinate 161,223 of CAZKUY010000001.1, read as the reverse complement.
ATGGCCGTGGCTCAAGCCCAACACAAAGTACGTGAACTTCTCGATTTACTCAGCAAAAAAGGAATCGAAGTGAAATTCGCAATTCATCCGGTCGCTGGCCGCATGCCAGGTCACATGAATGTGCTGCTCGCAGAGTCCGGTGTGCCTTACGAATGCTTATTTGATATTGAAGAAATCAATGCAGAATTTCCGAGCACGGATGTCAGCTTAGTCATTGGCGCGAACGATGTGGTCAATCCAGCCGCTCGCAATAATGCTTCCAGCCCCATTTACGGAATGCCCATCCTCGATGTCGATAAATCTAAAAATGCCATCGTCATCAAACGTGGGAAAGGCAAAGGCTTTGCGGGAATCGAAAATGAATTATTTTTCAGTGATAATACGAGAATGCTCTACGGCGATGCTCAGTCGGTCATCAATGATTTGGTCCAGGCTTTGAAGAAGTTCTAGGGGGACCCACCAAGGGAATGGCTTGCGGCGTTCGTATCAATGGCAAAGGAACTTCCTCTCCCTCCAATAAGCGACTTCGACTTTCTGAATCCTGAGTTAAGGGATGAGTATTAACATGATGTCTGGCAATGACTTGTGCATTCATCTCTGCAATGACGCCGGCATCATCCCTCATCCCGAATACTGAAAGCAATTCACGACGCCATCCATCTAATACATGCTGGCTACCACTTTGAAGCCATGCAGTAGAGTTAATAGTTAAATGCCTGATATAAAAAAATTCCTTGTAGCGACGGGCTAAATCGATCACGCGCTCACGGGCTTCTAGGCTTGGGTCTAAACAATCGCCCCCTTTAAATTCGACTGGAAATGTTTCGATGTCTCCTATTTCATAGGCCAGGTGCGCATTTAAAATTTGAAGCCCAATCACAGGATCGGTGTCAGGAAAATAAGTCGCATCCAATATATTTCGGAAAATCTCATTAATTTCAAACAATCTTCTTTCTTCAAATATTTTCAATAAAACAGCCAAATGCTCAGAGCGGAAAAGATCCGGATGGACCGCAGAGATTCTTGCCAACACGACGCAAGCCTCTCTATCTTCTCGAGGGCTCGGCAGGTCTTTTTTCTCGAGCAAATGTTTACAGGCCGCATCAAACTGCTCGACAGGGTGTCTTTCATCCACACTTTCAAAAGGACTGACCGCAGAGCTCCTACAATTCTCCCAACGATGAATGACAGCCCTGTGCAAGCGACCCTCTCGCAAAAGAGTTTCCATTTCTAAGACCGCTTCCTCTGCGCTGATTCCACGAAGCAAAAACTCTTCATAAATTCCTGCAAAAACCTCATCTATCACGAATTCAACTTGTTCATTAAAATACCAGCGACTTCCCTCGGGAAGCTCTCTTCCAACTTCGTATAAAACTCTTCTATCGAAGCTTGCGCTTAAAGAAGCTTTAAAATTGCGCTGGCCCAATGTTTTGCAAAAAACAAAATATTGCTCTACTAAAGCCCCCACCTGCTCTTGAGTTTGGCTATGATCCAAAATTTGTTCGAGAATGACTTCGTAAAAAGTCGAACGTTGTTCCACTTCAATACATCTCAGCGCTTCCACAATCCTATCGGTCACGGTTCTCTGTCTGATAGCTTCCAAAGTTCCGTAACGCTCTTCGATGAGGGCCGTTTCCATTAAACCTTGGAGCCATAAATTATCTTTATGGAGCTTCCCTCTTAAATTCTTTTCGACTTGCTCCCGGCATCTTGTCACTTCACGACGCCTATCATCTGAAAGAGCTTGCCGAGCATGTCTACGCCACGCTTCCACAGTGTAACGACCTCGGTAAGAACTTAAACCCAAATCGGCAGGGATAATTTGATCAGGCGCCCTTCGAGCAGGCAATTTCTTCCTTAAAGTTCCATCTGTTATTTCTCTCCTTAAAAACCCATCCGAGCCGGTTCTTCTTGCAAAAGCAGCATCAAAAACAGCCCCCCAAGTTCCCCCCATCGCAATCAAAAGGCCCATATTCGGACGCATCAGTTGCAGCAAGTCCCTTTCAGCTTTGGCCTGCGCAGTATGATCAAAGGGCACCAAAGGTGAGGAATGAACCACTTTTCTACAAATCACAGTCTCTATCAAAAAGCGAACACCTGAGTCTGGATCGGGTTTCCCCTGAAGTTGTCTCAGCACTTCGAGTAATTGGACAGGATCATTTCTATCCATAATTTTAATCGCTTCTAATCGAACTTGCGCTTCAGGATCTCCCAAACACATCAAAATTCTTCCATTAATACGTGCTTCCGGTTTCAACATTCCCAAAGCTCTCAATCCCCCCAAACGGACTTGAACATCCAAACTTTCAAGCTCGGAAAAATAACCTTGAATAATGGCGGGCATTGGCAAAACACCAGGAGGCACTGGTTGGCGAGTTCTTCTCGCAGATCTCATTGCTAAGTTTTCAACATTATTTCGAAATTGAAAATTTTCAGCGGTCGGCAAGGCGTGAATGCGTCTGTTCACATCATTTTCTATGCTTCGGACTTGAGGTAAAAATCCATGGAGAAGCGTCATCGCGATACCCATTTGCAAATTCATTGCTTCCGCATGAACTAATCTTTCGAAAAGACTTCCTTTTTCTTCTTCCACCCAACCTAATCCCGCTGTGGCCGCATGACCTGCCACCATCGCTGAGGCTTGAGTGAGATGTTGAAGAAATAAATTTCGGGAATGAAAATGTCCGCCTATTTTTAGAAAAGCAAAATTCACGTAGGAAACTCGAAGACCTTCTTCAATCCCGCCGGTGCCAGACCAGGAAAATAAATTTGAGTGAGAAGTAGAATCTGAGAGAGAAAGAAGAGAACGTTGACTCAGTTCATAAGTGGCCACTTCAGAACCTAATGCGAAAGCAGGAGCGAGATATCGACTCAGCCCTGGCATCACGGAGCGCAAGACAAGACCGCTCAAACGATAGGATAAGCTTCCTAAAGTCATCGCGCCCAAAGACTGCCAATGACTGAGTTCTTCCGACAGGCCATAACTCGACGCGTCATTCTGCAATTGCGCCCGCGAAAACGCAGCAATATTTCCCCCAGAAATGGAAGAAACATCCGATAGAAAACGCAGGTTGGCCGATACACGAGTCATGTAAAACCATCATCGTATGCCCATTTTTTAGTGATGAATAATTCTGAGACTTATCGCCGAAACACTCAAAAAGTTGCGAGCGCTTTTTGGACGGGAATGTTGACTTATTCTAGCTAAGTGACGGATATTAAAGCCTCCCATGAACACAACAAACAAACTCCCCTATTTCTGCCTCGGTGACCTCGACGGATTCTTCGGACTTTTTGTCGATAATCTTCTACAACTCATGCTGATCATGGTGCTGTGCAATACGGTTTGCGGGCTCCCCACCGAATTCATCACGCATCAAATACTTCCGGGTGCCGCCCTTTCTATCTTAGCCGGAAATTTATTTTATGCCTGGCAAGCTCGGCGTTTAGCAAAACTCACTGGCCGTCAAGACGTGACGGCTCTTCCTTACGGAATCAATACCGCAAGCCTGATGGCCTTTATTTTTTTAGTCATGGGTCCGGTCTATCAGGAAACCAAAAATCCTCTGCTCACTTGGCAAGTCGGATTATTTGCCTCACTTGTGAGTGCAGTCGTAGAATTGATCGGCGTTTTTTTTGGAGATTGGCTACGTAAAAACACGCCCCGTGCCGCTTTACTTTCTTCACTGGCGGGCATTGCGATCACTTTCATTGCCATGAGTTTCATCTTTGAGATTTTTGCATCTCCTCTGCTCGCATTATTTCCCATGCTCATCATCTTAATTGCCTATACCACGAAAATGCGTTTTTGGGGTGGACTCCCCGGCGGTTTTATTGCGCTGCTCGTCGGCACTTTCATTGCGTGGTTAAGTCGCTGGTTGGGTTTTAATCTTTTTCAACCTTCTGCCGAAATATACAGTTTCGGACTCCATCCGCCTTTTCCTGTCCCAGCTGATTTATTCTCCTTCATTTTTAGTGCTCATGGCTGGAAATATATGGCGGTAATTTTCCCCATGTCTTTATTCAACATCATCGGCTCTTTACAAAATCTAGAAAGCGCACAAGCAGCCGGCGATAATTATCCGACCAAGCCTTCTCTTTTTGCAAATGGCATTTGCGGCTTCATTGCCGCACTTTTTGGTAGCCCTTTTCCAACAACGATCTACATTGGACATCCCGCTTGGAAAGCTATGGGAGCGCGAAGTGGCTATTCAGTTTTAAATGGAGTGGTGATTGCACTCCTTTGTTTTTTGGGGGGCATTACTTTCTTACTTCAATGGATTCCTCTAGAGGCCACGCTTGGAATTTTACTTTGGATCGGGATCGTGATTACGTCGCAAGCCTTTCAAGAAGTTCCGAAAGCCCATAACTTGGCCGTCGCGGTAGGACTCATTCCTGCGCTCGCTGCTTGGGGACTTTTACTCATTGAAACCACGCTCCGCAAAGCAGGCACCACTCTTTTCGCTACAGCAACTCAATTTGGTCATGAACTTTATATTTATGGAATCATCGCCTTAAGCCAAGGTTTTCTACTCTCTTCCATTCTTTTAGCCGCCTTCATGGTTTATTTAATCGAGAAGGATTTTTTCAAAGCCGGTTGCTGGGCACTGGCTGCTGCCACTTTATCTTTCTTCGGATTTATTCACGCTTTTAATTTAAGCGAAGCAGGCGTGCAAAACAGCATTGGTTTTGGAACCGCGCCCGATTTCGCATTCGTGTATGCGCTGACGGCGTTCTGCTTATTTCTTCTCGATTTAAAACAACGAAAATTAAGCGAAGGTTTTTCCTATGAAAGCAATTCTCATCAAGTCACCGGGTGGAGCGGAACAACTGGAATTAGTGGACTATCCGACTCCGCTCCCCCAAAATCATGAAGTTTTAATTCGGGTAAAAGCTGCATCTATTAATCGTGCAGATATTTTACAACGCGAAGGAAAATATCCACCTCCTGCGGGTGCGAGTCCTATTTTAGGATTGGATGTAGCGGGAGTCATCGAAGCCGTCGGTTCAGGTTGTAAAAACTATAAACCGGGGGATGCAGTCATGGCATTGCTTTCCGGGGGTGGCTATGCTGAATTTGTCTCAGTCGACGAACGATTGGTCATGCCCATTCCAAAGCACTTGAGTTTTACTGAAGCGGCAGCCATTCCTGAAGTCTTTCTCACCGCTTATCAAGTGCTCTGCAGTCTGGGCCATTTTCAAGCCGGGCAAAGCGTGTTAATTCATGCCGGCGCAAGCGGGGTCGGCACGGCTGCTATCCAAATTGCCAATTTTTTTGAGGCCTCAGCCATTTACATCACGGCGGGCAGTGAAGAAAAAATCGAATACTGCAAAACACTCGGAGCCACTGCGGGCTTTAATTACAAACAAGGAACTTGGCAAGATTGGCTCTCTGCCGAAAGCCAAAAAAAAGGCGTGGATCTGATTCTTGATTTTATTGGCGCTCCTTATTGGAACCAAAACCTAAAAAGTTTAAAGGCAGGCGGAAAGCTCATTCTGATTGCCGCCCAAGGAGGATTTAAAGTCGAAGAGTTTAATATGCTTCCTTTTTTCACGAAGCATTTACAGGTGATGGGAACTACTTTGCGTTCGCGTGACAACGATTACAAAGGCAAACTCATTTCTGATTTTTCCAAGGCAGCACTTCCCGCCTTTGCAGAAAAAAAACTAAAACCCATTATTTATAAAATTTTTGATTGGCAGGATGTACAAAGCGCTCATCGTTGCATGGAAAGTAATCAAAACATCGGTAAAATCGTCTTAAACATTGCTCAGGACTAACTTCCCTTTAAAGATAAAGTCAGGTCAAACTTCGCAACCGGTTCATCACCCGAAACAGAGGGAGTCGTCGCAATAATTTTTAAGGTGCGGTTCACTCGAGTTTTTTTCCGAATGGCTTCTTTCACTTGGGCCGCAATTTTTTTCCCGTCTTTACAGGTGAAATGCACATCCCCCTCGGCTCGTCTCAAAAAATCTGCTTTGAAATCTTTAAAAAGCAGTGAGGCCTTGTTTTTACTTTGGCGAATTAAACTCATCGCCATTAAACCGCCCGCACAATCCGCACCCATAGCCAATACTCCGAAATACATACAACCTAAGTGATTGCGGGTCATAAAATTCAAAGGGATTTTAACGATTGTTTCTTCTGGGCTCATTTTCACTACTTCTGGGCTGCAAGCAAACAACATGGGGATTTTCGCCAGTCCAAAAAGCCTTAAAAAAATCGTGTTCTTAATATCCATAATATCCTCATGTGTGATTGAGAAATTAAAAAGCCCCTCTGGTATTACCAGAAGGGCTTTTCTTGACGATAGTCTTTTTTTCAAATGGAAAAAATTACCAACGACCACGGCCTCCGCCGCCTCGATCGCCACGGTCACGGCCTCCGCCGCCTCCGCCGCCACCGAATCCGCCGCCACGGCCACCGCGTCCGCCACCGCCACCGAATCCGCCAGCGCGTTTTTCAGGGGGACGAGCTTCGTTGACAACAATGGTACGACCACCCATTTCTTTGCCGTTTAACTCGTTAATGGCTTTTTCCGCTTCGTCGTCATTGCTCATTTCGACGAATCCAAAACCTTTGGACTTACCGGAAAATTTATCTTGGATGATTGCGACACTGTCCACAGAGCCACATGCTCCGAACATATCTCGTAATTCATCTTCGTTGGTTGAATAAGGAAGACTCCCTACATAGAGTTTCTTTCCCATGGTAAACCTCTTCTTCAGAACCTCATCAGTATTTCGATCGGCTCTTCACTAATCGCTACCGCCTAGAGTAGGAAAGAAACATAAGGATGGCTTTTCTACAGATAGGCATGAAGCATACAATCTTCCAAAAACATTTAAAGAACCACCCCTCGCGGAAGCAACTCGGAGGGGTCCTCTGCCAGGCCTCATGCCTAACTAACCTCATCATTAAAACCCTATTTAAGGGCTGATGTCAATGAAAGCTTTAGGCAAGGATCAGCCCTGCCCTGCTCATTATTTTTCTTGTTGTGCGCCTCAGACTGCACTATTTTTTGTGAATTCATTGCATATCCTTCAGGATTTTAAAAACTCATGACTTATACACTTCTTAAAATATTTGGGGGCTGTCTGCTCGCCTACATCTCAGTCGCTTACGTTTTACTTCCGATATTTTGGAGGCATTATGAGCATAATCCTGAATTAAAACAATATCCCAAAGTCACCGAAACCAATCTTGGCATAAGCGGGGATGCCTTAAATATCGGAGTTGTAGGCACCGAAGATGAAGTGATTAATGCATTTCTTTTAGCCGGATGGCTTCCCGCGGATCCCATCACCTTTTCTTCTTCTCGCAAGATCGTTTGGAGTGTGCTCGCTCAAAAGTCTTACCCCACTGCTCCTATGAGCAAACTCTACCTTTTTAAAAGAAAACAAGATTTAGCCTTTGAGCGCGAGTTGGGCAATTCAGCCAAAAGACGTCACCATGTGAGGTTTTGGCAAACAAAAATTTTAGATCCTCTCCATCGACCCCTTTGGATAGGAGCTGCCACTTTTGATGAGTCCGTAGGATTGAGTCACTATACAGGCCAAGTCACTCATCGAATTTCTCCTGACATCGATGCCGAAAGAGACAAAATTTTGAAAGACTTGCAAGATGTGAGGCAAGTGAGCTTACTTTACTCCGTAACAGGAGTGGGCCCTACTTTTCGAGGCCGCAATGGTGGGGGTGATTCTTACTTCACTGACGGAGAAATTTGGATTGGAATGATTTCACCTGACAACGTCGAAATAAGCGGACAAGTTAAAATCTTAGATAATCCTTGGCCTACGAACATGATTGAAAAAAGCTGGGATGTAGTGACTCATTTATGGAAACAATTCGATCGTGAATCAGAAAATAAATAATAAGGAAGAAAAATTGCCCTACGCCTACTACAAACGACTGAAGCCTTTTCAGAAAAAAATTTACGAGAAAAGCGATCAAATTTCTTATGTGAATCTCCCCCGAGTCGATCTCTTTCAATCCGTACTCAAAGAGATGGTGGAAGCATTAGCCACGGGCAATCAAATAAAAACCGAAGAGAAGGTGCAACAGTTTCTGACTTACCTCTGCCACTTATTTGGCATCCCCCCCGTGAAGGCAAAGGTTTTAGAACGACGACCCTCAAAAAACTGGGGAGAACTCCACGGACTTTATCAATGCGATTCTCGTAGAGGACTCTATTTAATTACCGTATGGATGCGCACCGCCAAGCGGGTGCAGGTAGTAGCGTTTCGCAGTTTTCTACGCACTGTGCTGCACGAAGCCTTGCACCATTTAGATTATACTTATTTTAAACTAGGTGACTCTTTTCATACCGAAGGTTTTTATAAGAGAGAGTCGAGCTTGTTTAGACAGCTCATAGGCGAATCTTCTTAGTCTATCCAACCCTGCTCTATTCCTAAAAGCGTTAATCCTCCCATTGCAATCCAAAGTCCTGCTCCATGTAAAAAAGGTTTAGGACCCACTTTGCGTAGGGATTGAAAATTCATATTGGCACCAAGCAGAAAAAGGGTGAGACGCATGGTTTCCTGCGAACGATGTGCAATGAAATCACCCGCCGGTTTGAGCTCAGGTAAAAAAGTAGTGGCGGCTGCAGCGGCTAAAAATCCTAAAATGAATTTTGGAAAAGCCGGTCGAGAAGCTGGATTTTCGGAACGAGCCTGGTTTCGACGGTCCCAGGCAGTCATGCCAAAGGCTAAAGGAATAATCCAAAGTGCTCGCGCTAATTTTACGGTGGTTGCCGTTTCGAGGGCTTCGGGACCATAGGCAGCCGCGGCGCCCACTACCGAACTCGTATCGTGAATCGCCATGGCCGACCAAAGACCGAAATCGTGCTGCGACATATTCAACTTATGTCCAATCATGGGAAACAAAAAGAGCGCCAAACTATTTAAGGTAAATACGGTTCCTAAGGCAACCGAGACGGCAGGATCTTTAGGTTTCAAGCCCAAAGTTTGAGTGATAGCCGCGATCGCGCTTCCTCCGCAAATGGCCGTACCGCAATCAATTAAACGACGTTGATTGCGCTCTACACCACTCACTAGACTCAGTAACTTTCCTAAGCCCAACGTAATCGTGATGCCGCCCAGAGTGTAAAAAACTCCGTGGGCACCGGCGCGCGCAACCGCATTCAAATCCATTCCCGCTCCCAAACCAATGAGCGAAGCCGCCAATAAAGGTTTCACCGCTTTGCTCGTGAGCTCGCCATAAGGATTGCCCACCGTTAAGGCCACGCCTAAACCCGCCACCAAGGCCCAACCCGAACTCATCCCCTGCCACATCGAAGCAAGGGCCAATCCTGGGAGTGCGTAAGGCGCGATTTGCTGCCTCAATCTCGAAAACGCCGTCGCTACAATCGCTGTGCTTTCTGCAGCACCCGCAATTCCTATAGCAGCAGCCGGAGGACTTTCAGGAGGCAATTCACTTTGCCTTAAAGCTTTGAGGGCGACTTCCATTCTATCCATCGCCCTTTCAATCGTAGGAATTTCTGCGCCACCAAAGGCGAGCCTAAAATTTCCAGGCGCAAAAAAATAAGTGCCTGGCACCACCGCGACATGGGCTTTTTCAAGTAGATAGCGCGCGAGCTCGATGTCGGTTCGGATGTGCAAACCCTCAGGCGTCACCGTATTTAAATATTTTCTTGCATCGGCAAAAGCGTAGAAGGCCGCTTCTGGCATGGCCGTGTGTAATTCCATTTCATTCAAACGTGCCACGATTCGTTTTGCACGTGCTTCAAACTCGCTCACCTGCCGACGAATAAATCCCTGCTCCCCTTGCAAAGCCGCGGTCAATGCCGCTTGCGCCATAGTATCGGTATTCGACGCTTCATGCGCTTGAAGGCGCACCACAGCTTGAATCAACTCTTCAGGACCGACGAGCCAAGTCACTCGCCAGCCTGCCAATGAATAGACTTTACTGCCACCGTTCATCGTCAAAGTACGGCTTCTCATTCTCGGCAGTGATGCAAAGGCAGTAAAGTCACCTCGATAGGTGTGGCCATCATAAATTTCATCCGCGATCACAATGAGATCTCTTTTTTCAGCAATAGCACCAAATGCTTTAAGCTCGCTTCGAGAATAAAGAATTCCTGTGGGATTGGATGGATTGGTGAGAATCAATGCCTTCGCATTTGGATGTGCATCGAGCGTTCGTTCGAGTTGCGCAGGGGTAATGCGATATTGAGCTTCTCGTTCACCCAATAATATGACGGGATTTCCTCCCGCTAAACTCACTTCCTCGCGGTAACTTGGCCAGGCAGGTCCTAAAATGATCGCTGTTTCTCCATTTTGAAAAAGTGCTTGGCAGCCTAATGTGAGAGACGATTTTCCGCCATTACTTACTACGACTTCTTGATCGCTGTACCTCACCCCATGATCGCGTTGATATTTCTCGCGGATGGACGTGATCAACTCGGGCTGCCCTTGCACCGCACCGTAAGTGGCAGGCTTGTTCAAAGCTTGATTGGCCGCAGCTTCCCGAATGTGCACTTCAGGTGGAAATCCATTTTGCCCCATTCCTAAATTAATAATATCGTCAACGCCCTTCGCTTGAAGTTCGCGAATCCAATTCGATACTTGCGCAGGCCCCGGCATTTCCAAATTTCTCGCTCGATCCGAAAGTGAAATCGGTCTCGCCCAGGGATCAAACTCTTGATAAGTTCCACGACTCAAATCCAGCGGAGGCCAATATAAATGAAGGCTAATCATGTTGCCATCGCCGGCATTGAAGATCAGATGATAAAGGTCTTTGCCCCCAGACATCACTTGACCTGGCTTTTGGACCACTCTCTCCACTTCTCGCCAACGGGCTCCCTCATTTGCGTAGATGATTTCCCCGGCATTCCCTTGTACTGCCGTTTCCACTACATTCACCGGCGAACCATCCGCGGCGCGATGGTCATGAGCACGCGTGTGTTGTCCAGGTCTCCAACCTAAAACCAGGGCTTCTAAGTGGGAATCCCGATGGAGAAGCGTTCGTCCGTAATTGTTTTTTGCATACTCGGGATTTGAAAAATCGGTGTATACCACGACATCTTCTAGAGTGATGTTTGCGGCCTCCAAAGCTTTTGCCACTTGCTGCCCAGATTCACCTGCGCGGATTTTTTCAAAAAGCGGATTTAGTTTTGCTTGCAAGGAACTGTCTTTAAAGCTCTGCAAGATTTCATTTTGATGCATGGCCGGCAAGGCATTGAAGGTGCGAGCCCCTTTTTGGAATGCACTCGATCTTAACTCGAAGCTTTTTTCCAAGAAGGCCAAGGAATGACCAGTCGCCGACCCTAACAGCGCATTCCCTCCGATCATCGCCATGTTCGTCACTTCTGCATGAATGAGCTGCTGCAACAAGCTGCCCTCAGGGGCGTGGGTAAGCCCCATATGATAAGTGAGTTGATTGCCAGCCACCATCGCTGAAGACTGAAAGCCATGCGCCAAGAAAGCGGATTGGCCTTGCGCAAGCCGTCCCGCCCCTTTCAGCACTCCAAAACTCATGAAAGTACCAAACCAAGCTTTCGCATCAAAAATATTTTCATGAGGTCTTTCACCTCGTAAGTTCGCAAAGCCATTCGTCGCCGCCCGAAAAGCGGACACTTCCGTAGCAAGCCCTCCCATTACGGCTAAAGCACGATGGGAACCGATCGATAGGAAACCTGAACGCGCGACTTTATAAGCTAGACCTCCCCCCGCCATGGCGAGAAGGTTGGAAAAGTTTCCGGCTTCTGTCTGAAGTTGGGCTTGCAGCGCATCCATCTCAAGCTGGGCGGCACTTAAACTTGGAGCTTGAGCTTGTGAAAATCTGCGCTGTAATAATGAGGAAGAATTTCCTGTCGCAAGAGTCATAAGTTGCCCCAAAAAAAACTAAATTGACGTAAAAAGGATAATTCCTAATCGCGAGTATCGAAAAAAGGTTGTCAGATAAATTTGTTTCGCTACTTTATGTACACGCTTCAATAAAGCTTTCCATTCAATGCATTTTTACTATAGAGCTGAGGAATGCGTAAAATCATTCTTCTGAGCTTTTTGTTAGTCTCCCCTTCTCTCTTTGCACAAAGCAGTACTCAAGTCCTGGTTGGAGGAGTCAATTTGTGGCCACCGAAAGGACCGCATTGTGATAGGTTTGTCCGTTGCTGTGATAAGGCAAAAATGATCGATAATGATACTGATCTTTACTGCAAGCTGAGAGCGGCCCAAAATAACCTGAATTGCTACTCATCGCTGGATGATTTATCATCTTACATGCGCGAGCGAGGTAAGGAACCCCCCGCAGAATGCATTAAAGTTAAAATACAGTAAGGAGAATATAATGGATATTCAAAGCCGACCTTTCACCGGAATTTCAGAACGTAGCATCGTCAATGAATTCCTTCAAAAAGTATATATTTGGATGTGCGGAGGCCTTGTCCTTACCGGCATCGTTTCATGGCATGTCGCAAACACTCCTAGTTTAGTCCAAACCTTTATCATGAACCGAAACATGTTTACCGGTTTGATTATTGCGGAATTAGTGTTGGTCATGGCGATGAGTTTTATGGCTGCTCGAGTTTCCACGGCTGTCGCAGGAGCCATGTTCGTTGCATATTCAGCTCTCAATGGTTTGACTTTGTCCGTTATTTTCCTCGCCTATACCCTTTCATCGATCGGACAAGTCTTCTTTCTGACCGGTGGCATGTTTGCAGGCATGAGCGCTTATGGTTACATCACCAAAAAAGACCTTACTTCATGGGGTAGTTTTCTTTTTATGGCTTTACTTGGAATGGTTTTAGCGATGCTCGTGAACTTCTTTATCAAGAGTAGCGCCATGAGCTTGGCGATTTCTTTCGCTGGCGTGATTATTTTTGTTGGACTCACCGCTTATGATACTCAAAAGCTCAAGCAAATCGCTTTGGCAAATCCTGAAGTAGGCGGAAGTGAAAAACCCGCTATCTATGGTGCTCTCACACTCTACCTCGATTTCATCAATCTTTTCCTAAGCCTCTTAAATATTATGGGTAAGCGTCGCTAATGTCGAAGGAATACGATGTCATCATTATTGGCGGCGGTGCTGCAGGGCTGATGTGCGCACAGATTGCAGGTCATCGTGGTAAAAAGGTTTTACTTTTAGAGCACAATGATCGAGTCGGTAAAAAAATCCTCATTTCGGGAGGCGGTCGCTGTAATTTTACCAACACGGACACGAAGCCAGAAAACTTTCTTTCCGAAAATCCCCACTTTTGCAAATCTGCCTTAGCGCGTTATTCACCTCAAGATTTCATTGATCTCATCGAAAAATATGAAATCCCTTATTTCGAAAAAAAATTAGGACAATTATTCTGCGAAACTTCCGCAAAGCAAATCACTCAGTTACTTTTGAGAGAATGTGAACTTGCGGGCGTTCATATTTTAACAAATTGCAAAATCAATTCGCTGGGGGCGATACATGCATCGCCCCTACGATTTAGAATCGACACATCGATGGGAGCTTTCACTTCGTCTCATCTCATCATTGCTAGCGGAGGTCTGTCCTTCCCCAACTTGGGTGCAACTCCTTTCGCTTATGAAATTGCCGAACAATTTAAAATTAAAGTTCTAGAAGTTCGACCGGGTCTCGTTCCTCTGCTTTGGAAAGTGCAAAACTCCAAAACTTACGGGGAGCTCAGCGGAGTTTCCTTAGATGCCGTTGTTTCCTTTGGGAAAAAATCCTTCCGAGAAAATATTCTTTTTACTCACAAAGGACTGAGCGGACCGGCCATTTTGCAGATTTCCTCGTATTGGAAAGCGGGCGAAAAAATTCGCATCCATTTACTTCCTGATTTCAATCTTGAAGATTTTTTACTTCGCGAAAAAAATCTAGGCAATAGAGCTGAAGTCAAAAATATACTCGCTCAATTTTTTCCTAAGCGCTTTTTAGAAATTTGGTTTGATAAACACAGACTTTTATCGAGCCCTATTTTTCAAACTGCTGATCTCGAGCTATCAAAAATCGCTCAAACTTTCAAAAATTGGGAAATTGCCCCCGCCGGTGAGGAAGGCTACACAAAAGCAGAAGTAACTTGCGGAGGCATCGATACGAATGAACTTTCCTCTCAGACCATGGAAAGCAAAAAAGTCCCCGGCTTATACTTCATTGGAGAATGCGTGGATGTCACAGGATGGCTGGGCGGCTTCAACTTTCAATGGGCTTGGGCATCGGCGAATGCAGCCGCCACAAGCTTGTAAAGGCCTTCTTTTTAATGTACCCATTTGGCACATTAAAGAACTCTACTCCTACTCATACTGAGGCCATGCCTCATAAGTCCTTGTTATAACTCAATAAAAATCCGTGCACAGATGGCACATTACTTGCTCATGTAAGTAGTTTACTAGAAATAGTTCTAGTTACAGGATTGGAGAAAGTCATGACGCCAAAACCCACTGCTCTCTCGCATGATAATGTGAATGCCTACCAAGAATGTGTCATCAGAGAAACTGCAGAACACTTCAGTACAGGTTATCCCGAAGTTATTAAATTTTACGAAACAAAACTTCTAGGAAAGCCTGACACAAGAGAAAACGCACTAAAACGCCGAGATGCAAGCCTCTTACTCAGGAGCATTGCAATCGGAATCGATAAGGTCAACATAGTTACCACTGAAAAATGCACCCCACACCTTCCAAATAGTATCGAAAAAGCCAAACAGTTTATAGCAAACTTCCATACTACAAACAAAACAACTCCAGAAACTCCAGATTGCGATCCATCGAGAATTCCAAGCAATATGAGCTATGTACGCCGTTTGGCAGTAAGCATCTTTAAGGGTGAAAATATTACGCCTGATAAGAATCAAATGCTATCCTTAGCACATTTTTGTAGCCTAAGAATCATGCCGTAATCAGGTCGAGATATCACCATGATATCTTCAAAAACATTTCTCGACCCACATCCATAATGGCATTGATCACCATTCTCTCGTGCACTGAATCTATTATAGGTCCTTGCCCTGTAAGCTTGCCAAACATCATGTAGGAAAATACATGCGACTTTTGAACTCCATAACTGGTGCGCTTCGTCACTTCATTTACAAAACTTCTGGTTAAGCCATGTTGGTCCAGGGTGGCAACAATTAACCAACGTAAAGATTTGGCCACTCTTTGAGCATCGAGGGCATTATCTACAGTGGTAGTCGAAATAGTACGGATAAGAGGCATGATCGTGTAATTAGGAATATGATCCACTCCAGCCACCACGACTTTTCTGCCAACGAACTTCGTACCCAGTTTGGCGAAAAAACCGCCGCCTCCCATCATATCGATTGGATCAAATAAGGGGGACCTCACAGCCTGAATTTCGGACCTACCCTTTGTGGGAAAGAAAAACTCACGACTTCTTCCATTCACCACAGCACGATAGCCGCAATGAGAATTTTGACCATCGTCCCAGCTGCAATCCGTTTTGCTACATTCTGTTATTTCTGAAGGTGCTGCCCTGAAATAGCTACTGTAAGCCTGGCAGATATTAAGATCGATAGGACTGTTGTGTGTTGTACCTGTTACCTGGGGTGCGCCCATGAGAAAGCTCCTGGATTCTTGTGAATTTGCAGAATCCTTTAAGGGTTATAGAGCTATCTTTCCCCTGGGATGATCTTTATCGCCCCGTGAGCAAAAGTGTTGCTAGTCGGCCCCTGCCAAGTCCTTCTGGGAGAGAAAATATCCAAATCCAAGCAAAAAAGTCTCGACTTTTACCTTTAATCCTTGCTAAAAGCGCCCCTCTTTCAATGACTTACTAAGCAGATCATTCACTTATCTGGAGATATCAAATTTTATGGCGAACATCGAAAAAATCAGAAACATCGGAATTTCCGCTCATATCGATTCGGGAAAAACAACGCTCACCGAACGCATCCTTTATTACACCAATAAAATTCATAAAATTGAGGAAGTGAAAGGTAAGTCTGGCGTTGGCGCCACCATGGATTACATGGATTTGGAACGTGAAAAAGGGATCACCATTCAGTCGGCCGCGACTTACTGTGAATGGAAAGACAAGATCATCAACATCATCGATACCCCCGGCCACGTCGACTTTACTATCGAAGTCGAACGCGCCCTTCGTGTTCTCGACGGAGCTATCTTGGTTCTCTGCTCTGTTTCGGGTGTGCAAAGTCAATCGATCACCGTCGATCGTCAAATGACTCGCTACCATGTTCCTCGTATTGCTTTCGTCAACAAGATGGATCGCGCTGGCGCGGATCCTCTCCGGGTTATGGAGCAACTCCGCAATAAGCTCGGCCATAATGCTCACATGATTACTTTACCCATTGGGGCAGAAGATCGCTTCGAAGGCGTCATTGACCTGGTTGATATGAAGGCCAATTATTATGACGGCGATAACGGTGAAAACATCCGCGTCGAAGAAATTCCTGCTGCACTTTTAGAGGAAGCCAAAGAACGTCGTCATGAACTGATTGCCGCAACCGGTGATTTCGATGAGACCGTGGCCGAACTTTATTTGGACGACAAAGAAGTGTCTCCTGAATTGCTTCGTGCTGCGATTCGTAAAGCGACTTTGAGTTTAAAGTTCATTCCTGTGATGTGCGGTTCTGCTTACAAAAATAAAGGCGTTCAACTTTTATTGGATTCCGTGGGCTACTATCTTCCGAATCCTTCCGAAAGCCTCAACGAAGCCCATGACCAAAAGAACAACGAAGAAAAAGTAAAATTAGAATCTGTCACCGATAAGCCATTCGTAGGACTTGCTTTCAAACTTGAAGACGGTCGCTTTGGTCAGTTGACCTACATGAGAATTTACCAAGGTAAAATCGGCAAAGGCGATTGGATCATCAATGCGACCAACCAAAAGAAGGTGAAAATCCCTCGCTTGGTCCGCATGCATGCCGACGAAATGCACGATATTGAAACAACCGAAGCCGGAGACATTGTGGCTTTATTCGGTGTAGAGTGCGCCTCAGGCGATACTTTCACTGACGGCAAAGTGCAATACACCATGACTTCGATGCACGTGCCTAACGCGGTTATTTCCTTGGCCGTTGCCCCCAAAGACAAAAGTGGTACTGCCAACTTTTCGAAAGCCCTCAACCGATTTTCAAAAGAAGATCCTACTTTCCGCGTGCACCGCGATGAAGAATCCGCCCAAACCATCATATCAGGAATGGGTGAGTTGCATCTAGAAATCTACATCGAACGCATGAAGCGCGAATACGCGTGCGAAGTTATTGCGGGACAACCTCAAGTGGCTTACCGAGAAACCATCACTCAAAAAACCGAATTCGTTTATCAGCATAAAAAACAAACCGGTGGTTCAGGTCAATACGCGAAAATTGGCGGATGGTTCGAACCTCTTCCCGCAGATGCCGTGCAAACCTATGAGTTTGTGGATGAAGTCGTCGGCGGTAAAATTCCTCGCGAATATATTCCTGCTTGCGACAAGGGATTCCAAGAGCAATTAAAAAAAGGACTTCTCATTGGCGCGCCGGTGGTGGGTTTCCGTGCTGTCATTGATGACGGTGCCTATCATGCGGTCGACTCTTCCGATATGGCCTTCCGTGTTTGCGCCATGACCGCGGTTCGTGAAAATTACGACAAGTGTAAGCCCATCATTTTAGAACCCATTATGAAGTTGCAAACGGCAGCTCCTGAAGAATTCCAAGGTTCGGTCGTCGGTCAAATCAACCAACGTCGTGGCTTGATTTTAAATACGGGAAGCTTGAATAGCTATGTGCAAGTCGATGCCGAAGTTCCTCTTTCTGAAATGTTCGGATACTCCACGGATTTACGTAGTTGTACTCAAGGCAAAGGCGAGTTTACGATGGAATTCTTGAAATATGCGCCCGTCCCCCGCAACGTTCAGGAAGAACTCGTTCAGAAATATAAAGAAAAGAAAGAAGCCGAGAGCAAGTAATGAGCAAGTTTGCCACCGTGTATAAAGAAATTAAAGAGCTGGAGGCCAAGCTTAAGAAGGCTGCAAATTCACTTTGGGATTTGCAGCATCAGCTCACGGAGGCATATAGTCAAGGTTTGAAAGAAAGCGACTTCTTGCCTCGTCGCGTTCGCTCGCGCAAGCAAGACGAACAACTCGTGTTTGAAAAATTGCTCTTCAAACTCAATCATTTAATCAATCATCATTTAAGCAAAAATTTCATTGTTTTTTCTTCGGAAGAAGACATTCAGATGATGATTCGAATTCGACGAACCATCAAGTATATCAAAAATGCTTTTAGCGCCGAACCCGCTCTCGTTGAAACATTGGAAAAACTGAACAAAGCTCTTCCCTTCCATGTCAGTGCCAAACGATCTGAGAGAGTGCATAGTATTTAGTTTGTCGTTTAGTCTAACTTCTCAAGCTCCGCCTCATAAGCTGAGTTCTTTTCTTCGTATTCTTTTATAAGACTTTCCAAAGACTGATAAGCCTTATCCAAATCTAACTGCAGATTTTTTACCTCTTTGGATAAACCCATGAATTCATCCACTCGATTCGTTTGCGAAGCTTGAAGTAAACGTTCGTTTTTCTCCTTCAAGACCGCTTCATCGCGGGCAATTTGAATTTCTAAAGCATCCGTTTTTTTCTTGAGAGGTCCCAATTTTTCAGAGCGCTCTGCAACGACTTGGGCACGCTGCCTTCTAACGTCTGTTTTATTATTACTTTTCGAGTCTTTAGCCTTTTTCTTCTCATCTTTCTTCTTAGATTCTTCCGCCCAGCCTACACTCTCCAAAAACTCAGGATAAGTGCCTTCAAAAACATCCACTTGGTCGTTGTCGAACACCACGAGTCGCTCAGCAAAATCATTGAGGATCAATTCACTATGGGTGACCATAATCACAGCTCCATCAAAGTCTTCTATGCTTTCAAGCAAGGCTTCAATCGATTCCATGTCCAAATGGTTGGTGGGTTCGTCGAGCATGAGAAGATTGGCAGGTTGAGCGAGAATTTTCCCTAAGAGCACCCGACTTTTTTCTCCTCCTGAAAGCACCGAAATTTTCTTAGAAGCCGCATCTCCTTGAAACATCATGGTCGCAGCGATATTGGCTACAGCGGTTCTGGAAAGCAGAGGGTTTGAGCTTTCAATTTCTTGCGCAACCGTCATGCTAGCTCCCAAGCGCTGAATGTTGGTTTGCCCGAAATAACCAATTTTCGTTGAAGGATGCAGATAGATCTCGCCGCTCTGTGCTTTAAACTCTCCTGCTATCACATTCAAAAGAGTGGATTTTCCTTTTCCATTTTTACCGATAATCGCAATGCGATCGCGGCTTTTTACATTGAGAGAAAAATTTTCGAGGATAGGAGCTGCTTCTGGATAAGCAAAATCAAGCCCTTCCGCTCGAAGCACATATTCCGCCTCGAAATTAGAGTAATGAAAGCTGAAATCCAATTGATCGATGTGAGATAATTTTTCTAAGGCGGGCATTTTAGCTAAGCGCTTGATGCGAGATTGAACTGAACTTGCCTTACTCGCCTTCGCCCGAAAACGCTCAATATACTCTTCTTCTTTTTTCCTCTTCTTCTCTTCATTCTGACGTGTCTTTTCATGCACATCTTCTTCAAGTAAAATCTGCGCATAAAGTTTTTCGGTATTACCTTCTACTCTGCGAAGCTGACTACGATGGATGATCGCTGAATGCGTACAAACCGTATCCATGAAATCTCGATCATGGGAAATAAGTATAATCTCGCCAGGCCAGTTTCTCAAAAACTGAGTAATCCAGCGAATTGAAAGAATATCCAAATAGTTCGTAGGTTCATCGAGCAAAAGAAGATTGGGCTCAGACAAGAGGAGCTTCGCTAAATTAATACGGATTTGATATCCGCCGGAAAACTGTTGAGGGGGTTTGTAGAAATCTTCTTCAGAAAAACCCAAGCCACTTAAAATCTTTTCAGCTTTGTAGGTCGCCTCCCACTCATCGGAGACCAGGCCTAAACAAGCTTCTTCCAAAACAGTATCCTTCGTAAATTTTAAATGCTGCTCTAAATGACCTATTTTGTAATTCTTGGGAATACCGACGCCACCCTCATCCGCCTCTTCTTGTCCTAAAATCAGCCTAAATAAGGTGGATTTGCCGTGACCATTTCGGCCGACTAAACCTAAACGTTCCCCTTCGTTCATTTGCAGATTTATTCTCTCAAACAAATCTTGGGAGCCATAACTTTTGGATAATCCTGAAATTTTGAGCATACAATCAATCCATTCACTTTTTCGTATTAATGAGATTTATACAGAATCTTTCCTTCACAAATTCTGCGCTACCTAGTA
Organism: uncultured Pseudomonadota bacterium; assembly: GCA_964556135.1. Classification (GTDB taxonomy): domain Bacteria; phylum UBA10199; class UBA10199; order JADFYH01; family JADFYH01; genus CAYPXN01. The sequence goes on along the minus strand of CAZKUY010000001.1, from coordinate 140,995 downwards.
CATTCCGAAATCTGAATCTATAAGAAAAAATAACGCATGTATGGGAGGATTATGAACACTCAACAATTAGTCATTGTATGGTGGGGATTTGTGGCTTTAGTCGTGGCAATGCTTGCAGGAGCCCGCGAAGTCATCACTTTCAGCATCGCTGGCGTCATACTGATCACACTTTTAGTTTTTGCCTTCAGCAAGCATCATCGTAGCAGCCGTCATAAAGTGATGCTGGCCATCGGACTTCCCATGATGTTTTTAGGCATTATTGGCTTTGTTTCCGGCGGATCAGTCGATAACCCTGAAATGGATTTTAACGCGAATACCGGCGTCAACCTCCCCAACGACAGTGTTCAAATCGTTTCCCCTCAAATCAAACATAAGTTCTTCATCGATACCCTGACGGGCTCCATCCAGAACAACTCGCAAGTGACCGTCAATCAAGTCAGCCTCAAAGTCTTGCTTGATGCAAACACCCCTACGGCTGAAGAATGGTTTGTTCCACTCAAAGGATTGTCCATTGCACCCGGACAAAGTGCTAATTTCCAAACCAAAATCGGGGATTTTAATTACCGTAGCAACAGTAAATGGAAATGGAATTTTCAAGTCATTAGCGTTGTCGGTGGCTGATCTTACTTATTTTTCACTATCCATTGATTGAGTTTTTCGAGAAGAGTCTTCTCTTTCAGAGTAGAAAGATAATAAGGATTATTCGCGGTCGGCAAAGATTCATCAAAAACAAGCTTTTCAGGATCCCGGAGGATTTTGGAAAGATAATAATTTCCAACGCCACGGCTTAAATAAGCGCCATCAATTTCTCCCTTGATGGCGGCCTGCATGAGAGTCGTCGTATCGTTATACTCCAAAACTTTAATATTGCCGCTGCGGATATTGTGTTCCAAACTTACTACGGTGAAACCGTGGAGAGTCCCTACTTTTTTGATTTTTTCGAGCGGACGCGCTTTATTTTTCGGCTGAACAAAAAGGCCATCCCTATCCGCTTGAACTATTTCACTGTACAGAACCGTTTTACCTTCTTTAGCTTGATACTTCCACTCAGGATTATCCGGGAATTTAAAATCGATCGCGCCGCGAAATAAGTCACTATACAGATCCGCTACCGGCTGAACTTTCCATTTAACTTCATAACCCAAATCTTTAAAAGCGCGAGTTAGAAATTCGACATTGATGCCCGCAGGCTTGCCAGCTTCCATAAAATAACGAGGTGGGTAATAAGTATTTTCCAATCCAATCACCACTTCTCGAGCCTGTGCTTGAAAAGGCAAAACCAAACTCAAAACCATCAATAATTTAAGAATTCTTTTTTTCATAGTCCCCTCATAGATAGAGAATTCTCTCTACAATGATTCTTCAAAGCTTTCAAATTTTTTACAAATTTTTCTTCTGCCAAGGAAGGCGACCGGTGAGTTCGAGCTGCATTTCCAATGAAAGTAGCGAGCGAATGGCGATGATAATGGCCAAGACTCCAATCGATTTGTAAGTAGGTGTCACCGCGACGGTGCGGATAATATCGCCTGCCACTAAAAACTCGAGGCCCAGTAAAATGATCCGACTAAGATTGTGTTTATAATCGAGGAAATTATCCTGAAAGAGTCGAGCTGAAAAAGTCTTCAGAAATTGAAAAGTAGCTAGCAATGCTCCTATTGCAATAATAGCCACACCTAAGCCATCTAAGCTAAAGCCGATAACTTCAATCCAATTTTTATAAATCTGTAAACTATCTTCCATAGTGTGGGATGTTTAAGCTAAAATCTTCCGCATTTTTTCGAGCAAGACACTCCAATCGTAAGGTTTGCGAATAAAATCTGCGGCGCCTGACTTCAATAATTCTTGCTCCAAATTCAAACTATCTAAGGCCGTAACCACAATCACCGGAATGTGTTCTGTTTCAGGACGGGATTTCAGATTTTTCAAAACAGATTGCCCCGTGCCTGCAGGCATTCTCAAGTCGAGTAAAATCAAATCTGGTTTCTGCTTGTGTGCCATTTCAATCACGCGCACGCCTTCGAAGGCGGCGACTGTATCATAACCTTCGAAATGTAAACGGTCTCGAAGTGCTTTCACTAATTCTTCTTCGTCGTCCGCGACGAGAATTTTTTGTTTTTTAATTTGCTTAAGCATAAGGGATTACTCGTTATTCTCTCTTTTTATAACTTGAGGGGCAAGCGGTAAAGTAAAGTGGAAGGACGCACCAGCGCCCATTTTGCTCTCCGCCCAGATTTTACCTTGATGTAGATGGATGATTTCCTTACAGATCACGAGGCCCAAACCCGTCCCTTTATAGCCTGCGCCCCCCATGGGCCGATCGATTTGCTGAAACTTGTTAAAAAGTAGTAAAAGCCCCTCTTCACTCATCCCCTGTCCATCATCCGCTACAATGACTTCAAGATTTTCATCCTTGAGCTCACAGCTTAATTTCACCTGGCTCTTGGCGAAGCGAAACGCATTATCCAAAAGATTAAAAACCACCTGAACGATCATATCGGGATCAATATATAGTGTAGGTAATGCCTGAGGTAGATCCCTCAGCAGTTGGATGTTAAAGGTTTTGGCTTTTTCTTTGAAATTATCGAGAGTTTCATCGAGCAAAGGAACAATGGCCGAAGCCTTGCGATTGATCTTCGCTTTACCCGATTCCAGTCTCGAAAAATCGAGAATGTCATTGATGAGTCGAGTCAATCGATTCACATTTCGAATGCAGGTTTCCAAAAGCTCGGATTGTTTTTCATTCAACTCTCCCGCCGTGCCTGCTTGCAGATTGCCCAAGAAGGCCTTCACGATCGACAGCGGTGTGCGTAGTTCATGTGAAACAGTAAAGATGAATTCCTCCTTCATCTTTTCCAAACTTTTCCGTTCAGTAATATCTCGCGCAATATTTAAGGTAATATTTTGGTCTTTGAAAGTGATGGGAAAGTTTTGAATTTCGAGAACCACCCCATTCTCACCTGAGGCAGGAAAGAAAAGCTCATGGATGCTCTTTTTCTTTTTAACATCCTCTTCTTCGGTAACGAGAAGCTGTAAGTGCTTTAAAGATTTTCCTACTGTTTCATCTTTGCTCTTCCCTAGTAAAAGCAGCGTTTTTCGATTTGCATCGAGAAGATTTCCCCGCGAATCATTCAAGAAGATTCCGTCTGGCGCATATTCGAAAAGAATTCGAAACCATTCTTCGGAGTTTTTGATTTGAATTTGTGTCTTTTCTAATTGTTCTAAAGTATCATTCAAAGTGCGCGCAAACACACCCAGCTCGTCTTTACCCGCATCCGAAATTCGTCCATCTAAATTTCCATTGCTTGCAATTGCTTGCACTTCTCCACTCATCACTTTTAGTCGCGAGAGAATAAGTTTCTCGAGCAAAAAGAGGATGACAATGATGGTCACCAATCCTGTCAAAATAACGGATAGGACTAAATAACGCAGAGTCAAGACGCCTTGCTGATAAATGGAGCGTGGTTGATCCATCCGGATAATCAAGGCAGGCGCTCCGAAGATGTCATTCACAAAAGAATAACCTGCGATCGTATTTTTGGTGAGGGGCTGTACATAGACGGGTTCATTGGGATTAATGTGTTGCCGCGCTTTTTCAAAATCAGCGGGCAGATTCGGAACATCATAACGTTGTGCGGTCAACACATGTTGGGTCATTTTACCCAATTGCTCAATCTGCTTATCTCCTAAATATCTTCCGAAAACGATGCTGCCGCGAATGGGACCTTCTTTCAGACTCGTTACTATGGGGCGAGAGACGAGCAAGAGCAAACCTTCAGGCAAAACAACGAGGCCTGCCTGAATGCTATCCACATCCGTGTGGTTCAATAGCGGACTATCGGGGCGTAAAACTCTTTCTAAGCTTTGCGGGAAAGCAACTTCTTTGCCTCCCACTAAATCATGAGCATGGCGATAAACGAATTCCCCTTTATTGTTAATGAGCACGATGTGGTTCAGCTTCAAGGCCATATAAGCGTTGTTGGTGAGGTTGGATTTGAGGAATTTAGGATCTTTGCTATGGACGAAATCATAGCTGTCATCCCAGGCCGACCAATCGGCGGACTTACTTTTCAATTCGTCCATGATTCCTGAAAAGGCATCAAGCACGCTCAAAACTTCTGCTTCGACATAATCGTATTCTAACTTTTGAAAGCTTTTCGAAAAGACATTCGAGAGGATGATGTAAAGGGCGACCGTCAGCAATATCCCCGAGAGTCCTACCAAAACTAATGTCCGCTGGCGTAAACTCATGAAGATCAATAGCCTTTCCGCTTGAAACTGGAAAAAATGATTTTTACATTTCAGTAAAAAGAATATGGTTGATTAACTTTCAGTTATTATATTCGAACTAATCAACCATAAGTATTTCTAACTTTTAATGAGCACGATCGTACTCATTAAAAGTTGAAATGCTTTAGTATCCATTTTACGCGAAAGGCCTTCGGTCACCAAACAAATTATGAACAATACAAGCTCTAGTGTAAAACCCACTCTTGGTTTTTGGTCTTTAACTTCTATAGGCGTTGGCGGCATGGTGGGCGGAGGTTTATTCGCTGTCTTGGGACTCACCGCGCTTTTAGCAAAAGGCGCCACTCCCCTCGCATTCATCCTGGCTGGCATCGTCGCCTTTTTAACTTCCTATTCTTACGCAAAACTTTCGGTCGCTTATCCGAGCCAAGGGGGAACGGTCGTTTTTTTAAACCAGGCTTTTGGTCCCGGACTTTTTTCAGGGGGACTCAACATTCTACTTTGCTTGAGCTACGTCATCATTGTTGCGCTGTATGCAGTCGGACTTGCAAATTATGCGATGAGTTTATTTCCACACGCGGATCACCTCTGGAAAAATATTATTTTAAGCTCTGTGGTGGTTTTTCTCACCCTACTCAACATGACCAGCCCTCGCATGGTCATCAAATCAGAACTTTTCTTCAATATATTCAAGTTAGTCATTTTGGCAGGATTTGTGATTGCAGGGATTTGGACCGTAGATTTGACTCGTCTCGAAGCACCTGCCTGGGGAAGCTTTCCTGAGATTCTGGCCGGAGGGATGATTATTTTTCTAAGCTATGAAGGATTTGAACTCATCGCCAATGCCTCACTCGCTACTAAAAAACCCGAAAAAAACTTGCCCAAAGCTTTTTATGCCAGCGTGCTCTTCGTCATCGGTCTTTATATTTTAATCAGCATCGTCGCGATCGGAAATTTACCCATTTTTCAATTTGCACAAGCTCGAGACTATGCATTGGCCCAAAGCGCACTTCCCTTCTTTGGAAACGGGGGATTTATTTTAGTGAGCGTTGCAGCAGTCATTGCCAGCGCCTCTGCAATCAATGCTGCGCTTTATGGCTCAGCAAAAGTAACTTTCATAGTTGCTAAAGACGGGGAACTTCCGACCTTCCTCGATCGCATGGTCGTTGGCAAACCCATTGCAGGCTTGCTTCTGCTTTCTGCTCTGGTTCTCATTGTTGGGAATTTCTTCAACATTGAAAGCATTTCGATGATGGCGAGTGCTGGATTTTTATTCATCTTCGCGGCGGTGAATGCTGCCAATTTTAAATTAGCCAAAGAAACCCATGCCAATCGCCTCATCTGCGCCATGGGTTTTACATCTTGTGTCATCGCAACCTTCGCGATCATTCTTTACAAATGGAATACGGACCCGATCAAAATATTAGCGCTGCTCGTTCTTCTTTTAGCCTCTTTTTTGATTGAATTGATTTATCGCAAGGCCACAGGTCGAAGAATCAAAAACTTCCTTCACGTGAAATTTAAACCTTGATTGCCTGGAGGATTCGGTTCAGATTCTTTAAATGGCGCAACTCACGCACATTTCACTATCCAAAGCTCCCTTTCAATATAGCCAAACGGAAATTTGCGCATCTTTAGAAAAAATTTATCCGAAAGATTTTAAGAGCTCATTTAAAATTTCGGATGTATTTCAAAACTCTTTAGTGAGCGAACGAAACTTCATTCTTCCTTTTGAAAAAGTATTAAATTTAGGAAACGCTGTCGAACGCAATCAACATTACGCTACCTTAGGTCTCGAGTTAGCGCAAAAAGCCGCGCAAGATTGTTTAAATGAAGCTAAAATTCCAGCCAATGAAATTGAAACGGTAATTTTTGTCTCTTCAACCGGCTTTGCTGTCCCTTCTTTAGAAACATATTTAATGCAAAACTTAGGTTTTTCCCCTCAAGCTCAGCGCATTCCCATCGTAGGCTGGGGTTGCACCGGCGGTATCGCTGGATTGCAATTAGCGATGAAACTCGCGAAGAATAATCCTTTAGCAAAAATTCTGCTCATCAATTTAGAAACTTGCAGCCTCGCCTTTCAAAGACAGGATGTGAGTGTAAAATCTGTGATCGCCAATGCCATTTTTAATGATGGGGCCACGGCCAGTCTTATTTTAGGCGACGAAGTGCCCTACCCCTCCGAAAAATCGCTTCACCTTTTGGAGAGCTATAGCCACCTTTTTCCGCAATCTTCGCATTTAATGGGCTGGGAACAACTACCCACGGGACTCCAAGTCATTCTCTCCCCTGAGATTCCTCAATTAGCGAAAAAGGAAAGTCTAAGTTTTTTGAATCATCTTCTGGAAAAAAGCACTCTCTCACTCGCTGACATTCACTTATGGATGCTGCATCCTGGCGGTGCAAAGATTCTACATGCTCTGCAAGACGCACTAGAGCTCAACTCCCAAAGCATGCAATTCTCTTGGGATAATTTAAAAGAAAATGGAAACATGTCTTCGTGTTCTGTGATTGCTGGTTTGAAGAATATTCTAGAAAACCCTGAAGCGAAGGGATTTGGTTTTTCTTGCGCTTTTGGACCCGGCTTTGCCTGTGAAGGTTTGGTGTTTTCAAAATGACAATTTTCTTTGTCATTTTTTTAATCTGCATTGCTGCCCAACGTCTTAGTGAATTGCTTATTGCCCGCCAGCACGAAAAATTTTTAAAAGTACAAGGCGCTGTTGAATTTGGGTCGAATCATTACCCTTGGGTGGTGATTTTGATGAGCTTCTTTTTTGTAGCGCTTCCATTCGAATATTTTTTCTTAAAAACTCAGAGTCCCCCTTACTGGCCCATCCTTTTCATCCTTATTCTTTTGACTCAAGCTTTGCGTTTTTGGAGCATGAAAAGTTTGGGAAAGCGTTGGACCACACGCATCTGGATTTTACCGAATACATCCCCTCTGCGCAAAGGCCCCTATCGATTTATCAAACATCCTAATTATGTTGCAGTGAGTTTAGAGTTGATCCTGATCCCATGGCTTTTTGGCTGCTATTATACTTTAGTTGTTTTCACTGGGCTTTATTGGCTGTGGCTGCGTACGCGTCTGAAAGTTGAAAATACCTGTTTGATGAAAGGAGAAAGCGATGGCTTCTCAAAATTCCTATGATCGTTTCTTTTCTTCTCCCTCTTTTGGCGTGGTTGGCGCATCAAATGATCGTTCTAAATTTGGAAATAAAGTATTGAGGAAATATCTTTCAAGTTCTTTAAAGGCTTATCCGATTAACCCCCACGAAAAAAATGTCGAAGGAATCGATGCATTCGCGAGTGTCATTGACTTACCTTCGGAAACAAAAAGTATTTCAATCATCACTCCTCCTGCTGTAACAGAAAAAATCATTGAAGAGGCTCTTCAAAAAGGAGTTCAAAATATTTGGATGCAACCTGGTGCTGAAAGTTTAAAGGCTATTGAAGAATGTAAAAAAGCCGGCATCAATGTGATTGCGGATGGATCCTGTATTTTAGTGACTCTGAAATAATTTATTAAAATTGAAGGAAGGAAAGTCGCCCTCCTTGAATGATTTAATTCATCCAAGGAGGACAGCTCTTGAGAGGAAAAATGGGGGACGGTTCGCTTACGCTCACCGTGCAGGCCTGATTTTGGGTGGTAACAGTTGGAGAATAAGGTTGGCTGTCCCAGGCCCTGAAGATCCAACCCTGTAGATTTTAAAGACCCACATCACTACATGAAGGCATCTTAGTTATTTTTGGATTGGAAACAATCGGGCGAGAGAGGATTTTTAGACGGGGGAATACCCTACTAAAGACTTACATTCCCTGAGAGAAAAATAAAAAAGCTTCTCCTCATTTGACTGAGGAGAAGCTTGGCGATACTTCCTTCTTTTACTTGAGACCCAAAACTGGAATCCGAATCGGCGATACCGTGAAACCAAAACTGTAAGACTGACCTGGTTTCAAGCTCTTCTGATAATTCGGCAACTGCACAACCGTTTCATTCGCCGTTTTGGAGACGGCATCCATGCTCCAAATATTGAGACCCGCTCCCATGTCGGCTCCTATCCTCAAGGGATTAAAGGTCGTTGAAGGTGTAGTGTTTTTCACTGTCACGGTCACGCTTGCGCCCGCCCAAGATTCTGTGGTTCCCCACTGATTATCAATGTGCATCGTTGCCGTGAGTCCATTCGCTAAGATTTGAGTCATGCCACCGTTAGCAGGAGGCGTGGGCACCGGCGCTGGAGTTGGAGTTGGAGTCGGCGTGGGTGTAGGTGTAGGCGTTGGAGTCGGTGCAGGTGAAGGACTACTTCCCGGCAACTCGGTGGCCTGATGCACAGTGAAAGTCGGCGCTGAATTCGGCGCAATGCTAAATCCAAAGGCAAAAGATTTTCCTGGCGCTAAACCTGCCTGCCAAGAAGGAAATTGCATGACTGTTTCCGTGGCTGTTTTAGAAACTGCATCCATGCTCCACACGTCAAGGGTCGAACCCGCATTCGCTTTCAATTGAACTTGAGAGAAAGATTTAGTGCCCGTATTGGTGAGCACCGCTTTCATGCTCGCTCCACTCCACGGCTCGGTCGTTCCCCAAGAAGAATCCACCACCATTTCCAATTTCAAATCCGGTGATAAGATTTGAGTTAAAGGTGCTCCCGGCGCAGGCGTTGGAGTAGGAGTAGGAGTCGGTGTTGGCGTAGGAGTTGGAGTGGGGGTCGGTGTAGGTGTGGGGGTCGGCGTCGGACTCGGCGCAGGAGGAGTCACACCGCGTAGAGTTTGTGCCATCAGACCAATCAAAGCATAGCGCTCATCTAAATCCATGGCCCAAACCATAGCGCCACCCAGATTCTTACTTTGCAAATAACTTAATTTTTTTGCAGTAGAAACATCATCGTCGAAAGAAATCCAATTTCCTTGTCCGTCATAAGCATAAGGCGTTTCCGTATTTGCATCCCAGGCTTTATAGTATGCGCCGCTATTAATCATTTCTTTAATTTCATAATAAGCGATGAAACCATTTTCCTGAGTGCAACGCCCGCGAGGTGCTACGGCCGCAGGATTCTTCGGACTATGGGGAGCTGTGCCTTGCACGCCTCCGAAAGAGCGACCATAGGTGGGCATTCCTAAAACGATTTTATCCGCCGGCACGCCCCGACTTAAATAACCATTTACCGTATAGTCGATATAAAAAGTCCCACCGGGTGCGGAATCATGCATCAAAGGTGAATTCACCCCTGAGACAGAATCCCAGGATCCATGAAAATCGTAAGTCATGACATTCAGCCAATCCAAATACTGGTGAATTTGGGCCAGATCCATATTGTTGTAATTACTTTCACCTGCAGGAGAAGCAATGGTGAGTAGTAATCGAGATTTTCCCGCAGGCAAATTTTCAGCGTTAATCGCTTGTCTGAATTCTCGGAGAAGTGAGGTGAAATTTTGTTTATCTTGTGGCGTACCGGAATGCTCAGCAAAGCCAGGATATTCCCAATCGAGATCAATTCCATCGAAGCCGTGAGTTCTAGCATATTGAATGGAAGATTGAATGAAAGTGGCTCGGCGCGAGGCGGATGAAGCGGTGGCTGGAAATTGATTACTCAGCGTCCATCCCCCGATCGAAATTAAAGTTTTCAGATGCGGGTACTGAGTTTTAATCGCATTCACTTGTTGATACATGCCTGGCGCATAATCTAAAAAATCATTCCACTCGACAGGCTGTACTTTGTCGTCGGGTCCGATTTTTGCGAAGGCGTAATTGAGATGGGTGAGATACTCGGCTTTAATATTTTGCGGTGTGAATTTACATTCGCCCGGCCTGTACTGCGCCCAGTTTGTATAATACGCTACTATTCTATTTGACGGGGTCGATGCTGCGGATGCCAGGGATGGCATAAATAGAGCCATGCATGCAACGATCAGCCCCCAGGTCTTGATCCTGTTCATTTTTCTCTCCTTGATTGAGAAGAAAAAACCCGCGTAAAGATTTCGTCTTCTGTTTTTATTAACGTTTTATAATTTTACGAGAAAATGAAAGACGACCGGAAGGAGGCAAAATTCGGTCCATTCCTGCAGGAGATACTATCTGTCTGAAAGCTATACGAAATCTGAAGAAAATAATTTTATGAGCTGCGTAGCACTTGATGAAACTTGTTAAAGTCGATTTTGAGATCACCCTCCGAATTAAATATAAAAACATCTTCGAATTGAGCATCTCGAACAATTTCATCAGGGATATAAGAGTGCTGTTTATGGATGCTTTGCAGGAAAGTATCGTCGATTCCGGTGAAGCTGGCGACGATTTCCACCTCTTGTGTAAGCAGAGATTCGTGATCTTGCTGATAAAGCGGACTGGTCTCGTCGATGGGATGGATGGCTAGCCAAGTTAAACCAAAAACCGGTGTCTGAGATCGAATGAGTTTCATGTCATGAAAGCGCCGCAGAAAAAAACCATCCCGAGTCGTTTCGTTTTTAATTAAGCTCAACTGCAATTGAGCTTGCACGACTCGATTCATGCGTTCATTGGCCATACGGAACATTAAACTCGGGACTCCTTCATAAGGAGTAATCACTGCTGTGCGACTAAAGAGAATGCGTGCAGTCGGTCGAGAAAATTTAGCTAAAATTAATCCCGTCATCATCGTGAGCGAAACTAAACCCGTGAAAACTTCTAGCGTCATGACACTATTCGCATAAAAACCGACGGGTGCCATTTTTCCATAGCCGATCGTCGCAATAGTTTGAACGCTGAAAAAGAAAGCATCCTCAAAAGAACCAGGTCTCGCATTTTCAATTACGTTGCCACCTGCCAAATAAAGCAGCGCAAATAAACTATTCACTCCGATAAAAAGCCCACAGGCAACGAGCGCCAATCGAAACCAAGAAATTTTCAATATAAAATGATAGAGATCACTCCAAAAATGGCGACGAAGACCAAGGCGTTGAATCTCTGCTTGGCCTTCAGAACCGATCATGCGTCTGTAACTTTGATTATTTTTTGCTTTCATAAAAATTCTTTAACTGAGCGCCACTCCCAGCCATTTACCGATGAAATAAGTAATACCACCCGCAACCGCACCAATCGCAAGCATTCGAAGGCCACTATAGAATCCGCGACGCCCCGTAAAAAGACTCAAAACTGCCCCAATGATGAAAAGAAAAATACCGGATAAAATAAGAGTCCAATGTAAACCTGTATGTTCTTTCCAAATGAAAAAAGGTAAAAGTGGAATGAAGGCTCCCATAGCAAAGGCGATGAAAGAAAAAAAGGCGGCTCCATAAGGCGAACCCAACTCATCTACATTTAATCCCAACTCTTCTTTGGCCAAAGTATCTAAAGCACGATGAGGATTCGAAATAAGTTTATCAGCAAGATTTTTGGCATCCACCGCGTCTAAGCCCTTGGCTTCATAAATCATAGCCAACTCTAAGGCTTCTTCTTCAGGATATTCTTCAAGTTCTTTTTTCTCTAACTCGATTTGATGCTCGAACATTTCGCGTTGGGATTTCACTGAAATATATTCACCAGCCGCCATCGAAAATGCACCGGCGAGTAAACCTGCGATGCCCGAGAGTAAGATAAATCCAACATCATTGGAGGCACCGGCAATTCCCAAAATTAAACTCGTATTAGAAACAAGTCCATCACTCACTCCAAAAACAGCCGCCCGCAAATTTCCACCGACTGCACTTCCGCGATGGCGTCGTCCAATTTGTTCTACCTTTGTATAAACAGGATGGCCTGGCGGGGTCGAAGAGTAAGCGGACATACCTCGAATTTTCATCGCAGGCAAAATAAAGCCCAATCGTTTGGGTCCAAAAATACCAATCAAAGAGGCAACAATGCGGGTGCGGACATCGGGTTTAAATGCAGGGATCGCCTCACCCGTTTTACGCATTTTCTCTTCCCAAATTTTAGACTGGCTTTCGGCTTCATGGGCAAGCTTGGTAAAAAGTTTCTCATGAGGAGAATCCTTTTCTTTTTTCGCCATCACGGTATAGAGATAGGCCGATTGTTTTTCTCCCTGCCAGTTTTGATAATACTTCATCGCAGCCTCCAAAAAAATCCTATTCAGCTTTCCTTAAGAAGTTTATACTCTATATCTCATGCCCTAAAGCAATATGAATCAAAGGATTCTCTGAAAAATGAACTTCGAGCTTGGGAATATCCTATTAGGATTTTTTTTCGGAATCGTCGGCATCTCCGCCTGGCGCTACGGAAAGCAAAATTCCAGCGCACGCCATATGCTCTTGGGAGTTGTGCTCATTGCCTACACCTATTTTATCCCTAATTTTTTAGTATCCTTATTGGTAGGAATTGGTCTAAGTATTTTCCTTTTTTGGCCTTAGACAACAGAACCTTATGATGCAAAACTTCGACTCCCTCGGTTTATCCGCTGCGATAATTAACTCAATCCAACAAGTAGGTTTCACCAAACCCACGCCCATTCAGGAAAAAGTCATCCCTATTGCCCTTGAAGGTAAGGATGTGATTGGCTTAGCGCAAACAGGCTCCGGTAAAACCGCCGCTTTTTGCATTCCGCTTTCCGAGCGACTACTTCATGGAGAAGGACTGCGCGGCTTAATCCTCTGCCCCACTCGGGAAATTGCCCTGCAAACCAAGCAATTTCTAGACTTATTTGGCCAGCATCACCAGCTCGACACCATTTGCATTATTGGCGGTGTCCCTTTCAAGCCGCAGCTTAAAGACCTCAGTAAGAACCCCGATATCATCGTCGCAACACCAGGACGTCTCGCGGACCATCTCGAAAAGGGCCAAGTCAATTTGAGTAAAATCAGCCAATTGGTTTTAGATGAAGCGGATCATATGCTCGATTTAGGTTTTTTGCCGCAGATTCGTGAGATTTTGCAGCAGCTTCCCAAAGAACGCCATACCATGATGTTTTCAGCAACGATGCCCTCGACGATTGAGCGTTTAGCCCAACAATTTTTATCAAATCCTGTGCGTGTCGATATTCTTCCGGAAAATAAAACTGCTTCTGGAATTGATCATCGCATTTATATCGTTCAACCTGAAGATAAGAAAGCCTGCTTGCTTTCCCTCATTCATAATGAACCCGGCTCAACCTTAGTCTTCACCCAAACTAAGATGGACACCGATTGGATTTGTCGAGTTTTAGAAACCGAAGGACAAGACGTCGCACGCATTCATTCAGATCGCAGTCAAAAAGAAAGAACGCATGCCTTGCAAGGTTTTCGAGAAGGTTCTCATCGAATTCTCGTCGCGACCGCTATTGCATCACGAGGCATCGATGTGCCGTCCATTCAACATGTGGTGAATTTTGAAATTCCAGATACCGTCGAGGAATACATTCATCGCGCAGGCAGAACCGCTCGCGCAGAGGAACTCGGCACCGTATCGACGATTGTGACCTGGGCTGAAACGCTGAGAATTAAGGATTTTGAAAAACACTTGGGTTTTGAACTGCCTCGTTGCTCCACTCCAGGAGTGGAAGCCTACAAGGAAATGGTCATTAAACCCTTCGGCAGAGGACGACGCCGCTAATTTTAGTGATGTCCGCCCGGACCATGCGCATGACCATGCGATAATTCTTCTTCGCTGGCTTCACGAACATCTACAATTTCTACATCAAAATCGAGATCAACACTGGCGAGAGGATGATTGGCATCTAAAGTGACTTCTTGGGGAGTCACACCAACGACGCGAAAAGGATGAGCACCTTGATCTTCAGAAGATTGGAACTCATCCCCCACTTGAATGTCGCCTTCTGGAAAATTTTGTCGAGGAACTTTCACTACGTAACGTTCATCTCTTTCACCGTAAGCATCGACCGCTTTCACTTTTACATTCTTTTTATCGCCTGTTTTCAAAGTGATGATTTCTTTTTCCAAGCCAGGAATGATTTGGCCCACGCCTTCCATGAAAGTGAGTGGGGGCTGACCTTGTGAGGAATCCAATTGCTTACCTGCGGGATCTTTCAGTGTGTAATGAAACGAAACAACTTTTTTCGACATAAATTCTCCTTTTAAATTACAAATGGTCTCTTAAATAAGATAGCTGAGCCCGAGAGGGCTCACCGGCAGAGACCATTCGTGGAATCGGTCTCTATTGGAGACTATTTATGAGACCGATTCTAACTAACTCCTGACTTTTAAAACTACAAGGCGTTTTTTGAGAGCCTCATTCTTTTTTACGCCAAGTCGAAAAGTAAAAACTCCGAATTTTCCGAGGCTTTAAAATCCAACTGAGCTTCTTTTTCGATGGCCAGACCGTCCCCGCTTTGTAAGCCCATTCCATTTACGGACAAATTTCCCTTTACCATCTGTATCCAATAATAGCGCTGAGGAGAGGCGGTAAAAGATAAATTTTGAGAATCTTCCAAGATCGAGGAATAAATTTTGATGTCTTGATGCATCACCACTGAACCTTCATCTCCATTTCGTGAAGCAATGAGACGAAGACGATTCTTTTTTTCCGATTCATCAAAATTCCTTTGTTCGTAACTAGGCTTGAGGCCTTCTTTTTCAGGGATGACCCAAATTTGTAAAAGATGCGAAGCCTCTACTTCTGAATTATTGAATTCACTATGCGTCACTCCAGTTCCCGCACTCATGCGTTGCACATCGCCCGGATAAATAACGGATCCTGTACCCATGCTATCCTTATGAGCCAACTCCCCTTCCAACACATAAGTTAAAATTTCCATATTTTGATGAGGATGGGTTCCAAAACCTTGGCCGCCCATGATCACATCGTCGTTGATGACGCGCAAACTTCTGAATCCCATGTGGGCTGGATCATAATATTCGCCAAAGGAAAAACTATGGTTCGTATCAAGCCATCCAAAGTTAAAATGTCCTCGCTCACCTGCAGGCCTTTTCTTAAGCATGAAAAACTCCTTCTTTCTGAAGTTGACTCTCGCTTCATTCTTGTTACACAAATACTATTGATATGAATAATCCGAACAAACAAGTCGTTTTTATCACAGGTGCTTCTTCAGGAATTGGCGCTGCGCTAGCGGAAGAATACGCTCAACATGGGTCTTCCCTTGTTTTAGCGGCTCGCCGGATGGATAAACTAAGCGCGATCGCAGAAAAATGTCGTGCACTCGGCTCTGAAGTGCTGGTTGTAGCTTGCGATGTCACCCAACAAGAAGATTTACAAAAAGCGTTAGATCAAAGTCTGGAAAGATTTGGACGAATCGACACTGTCATTGCCAATGCAGGCTTTGGAGTCGCGGGCCCCTTCTCTTCTCTCGAATTAGAAGATTATCATCGCCAATTCAAAACAAATATCGATGGTGTTATTCTCAGCGCAAAAGTTTTTTCAAAAGAACTCATCCAAAATAAAGGCCGGCTCGCCATTGTAGGAAGTGTGAACAGTTATATTGCTTTGCCCGAAGGCTCTCCCTACGCGATGAGTAAATTTGCGGTACGGGCCTTTGCAGAATCACTTTTTTATGAATGGAAGCCATTCGGAGTTTCTGTCACTTTGATTTGTCCAGGATTTATCGAAAGTGAAATTCGCTTAGTAAATAACAAGGGAGTTTTTCGGGATCACGCGAAAGATCCCATTCCAAAGTGGATTCAAATGTCTGCTCATAAAGCGGCACGTCAAATTTACAAAGCCATTCAAGCCCGAAAACCCCAAGCCATTATTACCTTTCATGCAAAAGTCCTAATTTTTATCCTTCGACATTTTCCAAGGACTTTTCGCTCTCTTATCTCAAAATTTGGAGTCAAAGGCCGCTCTGAGCCCCAGTTAAAAAAGCCTTGTTAGAGATCCCCCTAGTCTAAAATCCTCTTTCCCCTGATTGTTGAAGGTGCGCTGATACAGGCATACTGGCTACAGATTAGATAAACTTTAATTCTGAAGAGGTTTCTGTGCAATGTCCCCACTGTAAAAAATCCATCGATGATCATGCTAATTTTTGTGAGCACTGCGGTAAAGCAATCGCTGAAGAAGCCAATGAATCATCCACTCGAAAAACACATGCTTCTGATGAATCTAGAAAATCAGCCCGTCCCGGCGACAATGACGATCCATCAGAAGGTCAGAACACAATCCCTAAAACAAAGAACCGTATTATGATTTGGGTTATTGCTTTGGCATTGGGAATTGTTATTTTCCTCATCATCCAGCAATTCAGAAAAGTGCCCCCCATCAATCCACCTCCCGCAGCCATGAGTCTCAATTTAAAAGCCGAATTTTTCAATACTCTTGGAAAAGAAATTGCTGAGTTGAATCAAGGTCGATATTATTTCCGTGCGGCGGGTATGCTGAGGCTCGCCAACGAAGCATCTGCATCTGCATCTGCAGCTACTGAATCTAAACGTTATCAACCTGTCGCTGAAAATTATGCGAAAGCTTGGGAGCATTTCTCTCATGCGAGAAAAGTGATGGACGAAATCCCTCGCATTGATAGTCCGAGAGGCGAATTGTGTCGAAAAAGCTTCATCGAAATCGCTGACAAATATGCAACGGCAACAGATATTTTCAATGAATATGCCAAAGACTTAAGCAATGACGAAGCAGCTCGTGCTGAACGAGCTCCTCTCACGGATGCTCAAGCTAAGTATGAAATTGCCGATCAACTCATGTCTGCCTTCCTCATGGAAGGCTGCAAAGGCGAATACTTTAAGTTTGTGCAATCACAAAGTCCTTCTCTCAAAAAACAAGCTTATGGTTCTTATGAAAGTTTTTATGGAGATCGTTTTCCAACCATTCAAAGCACCATTCAAACTTATTTTTCCTATGATCCAAATGCCCTCAGCCCAACTCCTCAAACAATGCCTTCTCCTTAAAATGATCGTATTTTTAGAACATTAGATAAAGATTTCTTGAAGCATGCGTCTACATCTCTTAATAAGAAACCATGCATTATCATCCCTTTAAAACTGAATATTTAAATCCTCCCTATGACTCCATCGTAATTGGCTCTGGCATTGGAGGCTTGGCTTGTGCTGCCCTCCTTTCAAAACTAGGCAAGAAAGTGCTCGTTTTAGAGCGACACTATGTCGCGGGCGGCTTCACCCACACCTTTTATCGCAAAGGCTATGAATGGGATGTCGGAGTTCATTACATTGGCGAAGTGCAACGAAAAGACTCCATGCTACGCAAAGTCTTTGACTGCATCACCAATGAAAAATTGAAATGGGCAGAAATGCCTTCGGTCTACGATCGTATTGTATTCCCCGATGCAGAGTATGAATTCGTTGCGGGCACACGAAATTTTCGCGACAAACTCTGTAGTTATTTTCCCGAAGAGCACAAAGCCATCGATCAATATTTAGAACTCGTTTACAGTTTAGCCTCATCAGCAAAAGGATATTTCGGCGCCAAAGCTTTACCCCCTTTCGTTTCAAAAATTGCCTCGCCTTTTTTAAGTTCGAAATTTTTGAAACTTGCCCAAAAAACTACTTTAGAAGTGGTTTCCTCGCTCACTCAAAACAAAAAGTTGATCGGTGTTCTCACGGCTCAATATGGAGATTATGGACTGCCTCCCGCGCAAAGTAGCTTTGCTATTCATGCCATGGTCGTGAAACATTATCTGGGCGGAGCGGCCTATCCTATCGGTGGCTCTGGGAAAATAGCCGAAGACATTTTGCCCATCATCCAAAGCAAGGGTGGAGATGTTTTAGTGCGGGCAGAAGTGAAAGAAATTTTGGTTAAAGGAAACAAAACTTACGGCGTAAAAATGGCGAACGGCGAAGAAATCGAAGCCAAACAAGTGATCAGCGATGCAGGATTTCTCAATACGGTGACTAAAATTATCCCCAAAGAAAACATTGAAAAAACAGGATATTATAATCACTTAAAAAAGGTAAAAGCCTCTACCGCTCATCTTTGTATTTACATCGGCATCAAAGAGTCTGGCGCGACTTTAAATTTACCCAAGAATAACTATTGGATTTATCCTGGCTATGATCACGATGAAAATCTTCGGGCTTATTTTGCAAACCCGGAGAAAGCTCCACCTGCAGTCACCTACATTTCATTTCCTTCGTCGAAGGATCCAGATTGGGAAAAGCGTTTCCCTGGAAAATCGACCATTGAAATCATTGGCGTCGCTCCTTACGAATGGTTTTCAAAATGGAAGGACACTCCTTGGAATAAGCGCGGCGAAGACTACATCGCCTTTAAAAATAAATTGGCAGAACCTCTCTTTGAAAATCTCTACAAATACCTCCCTCAGGTAAAAGGTAAAATTGAGCATTTTGAAATTTCCTCTCCACTTTCGACTCAACATTTTTGCAATTACGATCAGGGGGAAATTTATGGATTGGATCATACGCCGGAGCGATTCAATGCGACTTGGTTGCGACCCCACACTCCTTTGCAAAACTTTTTCCTCACCGGTCAGGATATTGTCTCGGATGGAATCGGTGGTGCCCTCATGGCTGGCGTTCTAACAGCCTCTGCCATCACGAAAAAAAATCTGATGAAGGATATACTCACTTCAAACTTTAAGTAAGTTCCGAAAGGGCTCTTTATGAAATCCGCCGAACTCATGGTGAAATGTTTAGAAAATGAGGGAGTCCGCACCATTTATGGTTTACCCGGCGAAGAGAATTTAGATTTTCTAGATGCCCTTCTTGAAAGCTCTATCCGTTTCATCATGACGCGCCATGAACAAGGTGCTGCTTTCATGGCAGACGTGCAAGGTCGATTGACCGGCGATGCAGGAGTTTGCTTATCCACATTAGGACCGGGCGCGACCAATCTCATCACCGGCGTTGCAGATGCTCAGCTTGATCGAGCGCCTTTAGTCGCCATTGCCGGTCAAGCTTCAACCACACGTCTTCATAAAGAAAGTCATCAAGTTTTAGATTTAATTAATCTCTTTCAACCGATCACCAAATATTCTGCTTCGATTCGTGAGCCAGAAACTTTATCGGAAGTGGTTCGCAAAGCTTTTAAGGTGGCAGAGACCGAAAAGCCGGGCGCTTGTTTCATTGAACTGCCTGAAAATATTGCAGGCATGGAAGCCATTGGTGAACCTCTGAAAGCGCAAAAGCCCGCTCTTCCCGATCCTCCGGATAAGAAGATTGCACAGATCGCGAGCATCCTATCCAAAGCTAAGCGACCTTTGATCTTAGCCGGTAACGGCATCATTCGAGCACGAGCCAGTGAAGAGTTAAAATCATTCGCCCAAGCTTGGCATATTCCCGTTGCCAACACTTTCATGGCGAAAGGTGTAATGCCTCTATCAAACTCTTTGAGTTTAGGAGTGGTTGGGCTTCAATCTCATGATTATGTGAATTGTGGCTTTGATTCTGCGGATGTTATTGTCTGCATCGGATACGATATCGTAGAATATCCGCCCGCGTTTTGGCATCCGAACAAAGATCGAAAGATTATTCATATCGACACGACCCCTGCAGAAGTCGATGCACACTATGTTTTAGAAGCGGGTGTCGTTGCGAATATTACCGAAAGTTTAGTCGCGCTTAGTAAACAAGTTCAGAGCCAATGTCCCAATTGGTTTGAAAATTTACGTAGACAAATCGTTCAAGTCATCCAAGAAAAAAATCATGACGAAAGTTTCCCTTTAAAGCCTCAACGAATTCTTTCGGATTTGAGGCAGGCATTGAAAGCCGAAGACATCGTCATTTGCGATGTGGGGGCTCATAAAATTTGGACAGCGCGACATTATTTAGCCGAAAAGCCAAATACTTGCATCATCTCCAATGGATTCGCCTCCATGGGTATTGCTGTGCCAGGCGCCATTGCAGCCAAACATCTCTATCCTCAACAAACCGTAGTTGCATTGACGGGAGATGCAGGGTTCATGATGAATTCCCAAGAAATTGAAACAGCCATGCGAATCCAAACGCCTCTCGTCATTTTGATTTGGACCGATGAAACTTATGGTCTCATCAAATGGAAACAAAATAATAAATTTGGTCGACCCAGCCACGTCGATTTTAAAAACCCAGATTTTGTCACTTATGCAAAAAGTTTCGGGGCCAAAGGTTACCGCGTGAATGCAGCGAGCGAATTGCTGCCGATATTAAAACAAGCCATCCAAGATCAAACTGTCGTGCTCATTGATTGTCCGGTCGATTATCAAGAAAACTTGCGGCTCACGGAACAATTAGGTGAATTGGTCTGTGCCATCTAGGGAGATTTAAAATGAAACTCGAATCGATTAATCCAGCAACGGGTGAAAAAATTAGTTCCTACGAAGAAAACACTCCTGAAGAATTAAATCAAATTCTGCAAAAGACCCACGAAGCTTTTTTGTCTTGGAGAAAAACCAGCTTCAAAGAGCGTTCGACTTGCATGAATAAAGCGAAGAAAATCCTGCTCGCCAAAAAAGATGAGTTCGCCAAATTGATGACTTTGGAAATGGGAAAACCCATTGCTCAGGGCCGCGCTGAAATTGAAAAATCAGCACTTGGCTGTGAGTTTTACGCTCAAAATGCAGAAAAATTTCTTCAAGCAGAAATGATCCCGACTGAAGCTCTTAAAAGCTATGCTGCTTTTGAACCTATTGGGATTGTACTTGCGGTCATGCCTTGGAATTTCCCCTTCTGGCAGGTCTTTCGTTTTGCAGCGCCCGCCTTAATGGCAGGAAATGCAGGTATTTTAAAACACGCCGCCAACGTAACGGGTTGCGCTCTGGCCATTGAGCAAGTTTTTCTTCTCGCAGGTTTTCCGGAACATCTTTTCAGAACCTTAGTCTTAGATTCTAAACACGTGGCAGGCATCATTGCAGACTCTCGAGTTAAAGCAGTGACACTCACCGGCAGCACACGAGCAGGCCAGGCGGTGGCTGCTCAAGCTGGAGCTGCCCTTAAGAAAAGTGTTTTGGAATTAGGAGGCTCCGATCCCTTCATCGTTCTAGCAGATGCAAACTTAGATCAGGCCGTTGATCTCGCGGTGCAAGCTCGAATGGTCAATAGCGGTCAAAGCTGCATTGCCGCCAAGCGCTTCATTATCGTGGAAAGCCTTAAAAAATCTTTTGAAGAAAAAATGGTAGAAAAAATGAAGGCCTTGAAAATGGGAGATCCTTTTCAAGAAAAAACCGAAGTGGGACCCATGGCCCGCGTCGATTTAAGGGATCAACTTCATCAACAAGTGCAACAAAGCATCTCTAAAGGAGCGAAGCTCCTTTGCGGAGGGATAGTTCCAGCACAAACAGGCGCTTTTTATCCTCCCACTGTTTTGACGGATGTCAAAAAAGGCATGCCCGCTTACGAAGAAGAATTATTCGGTCCTGTCGCATCGATCATTCCCGTGAAAGATGAAGCGGAGGCTATCTTCGTCGCCAATGATTCTGTGTTCGGCTTGGGCGCGACGATTTGCACTCAAGATCTAGAGCGAGGCGCTGAAATTGCCACCCATGAAATTGAATCCGGCACCTGTTTTGTGAATGCCCAGGTTCGATCCGATCCTAGACTGCCTTTTGGAGGCATTAAAGAGTCCGGTTACGGCCGAGAGCTTTCGCATTTCGGCATTCATGAATTCGTCAACATCAAGACTGTCGCGATTTATCCCGCTAAAAAGGCTCTTGTACAGGGCGCCCAATCTGAGTAGTGGGCGTTCATGAGTGAGTTTTCATGGCAAAAATTGCCTCAACCTATTTTTGGCCTGGCTCCGATGGACGGCGTGACGGACCATATTTTCCGCACTGTGGTCTACCGCCAAGCGCCGCCTGACGTAATGTTCACTGAGTTTGTGAGCGTTGAAGGCTTATCGCGCCGCATCCCTGCCCTTTTCAATGATTTAAAATATTTGCCACACGAACGCCCCATGATTGCCCAAATTTATGGTTATGAACCGGAGGCTTTTAAAACCTGTGTTCGCATCGTTGCAGAATTAGGTTTTGACGGGGTGGATATCAACATGGGATGCCCAGCAAAGTCCGTGGTGCATAGCGGCGGTGGTGCCGCGCTCATTCAAGCTTGTCCCCATGCCAAAAGCATCATCAAGGCTTGTGGTGAAACTCTCGATGAAATTTTTCAGGAAACAGGAAAGCGCCTACCGCTCTCTGTCAAAACTCGATTAGGTTATGACAAGGCCTTAATCAAAGATTGGGTGGGCCAACTTCTCGAATGCCGCGAGCTTTCTAACATTTCTCTCCATGGTCGCACTTTGAAACAGGGCTATGCGGGTCAAGCGGATTGGGATGCCATTGGCCAAGCTGCAGAACTTGCCAAAGGTTCTGGAATTAGTATTTTGGGAAATGGAGATGTAAAAGACCTGACAGACGCGAGACAACGTGTTGAGCGATATGCTGTGAACGGCGTACTTCTGGGTCGAGCGAGTTATGGAAATCCTTGGCTATTTAAAGGAAAAGAAAATCATCGAGCGATCCCTACAATTGCTCCAGGTGAAATAAGCATTTCCAAACAAGAAAGAATCGAAGCTTTGCTCGACCACGCAAAACTTTTGTGGGAAAATAAATCTCCCCAGCAATTCATCCAAATCCGCAAACATTGTGGTTGGTATATGAAGGGCTTTAATGGGGCTGCGGAACTCCGCGCAAAACTCGTGCGGGTGAGCACTTATCCAGAATTGGAGCAGATACTGAAAGATTATGTCGCCCAAGCCGCCTAAAATAATTTTAGCCTCCACTTCTCCGCGTCGAGCAGAAATTCTAAAACTTTTGGGAATTCCGTTTGAGATTTTTCCACCTCTTTATGAAGAAGAAAGTTTAGCAGATTTGAGCGCTTATGATGAAGCTTTGCATTTTTCGGTCGAGAAAGCTCGATCGCTCGCCCATTCACATCCTCATTCCATGATCATCGGCAGCGACACCTTGCTTGAATTCGAAGGTGAAAAAATTGGTAAACCTAAAAATCTCACGCATGCCAAAGAAATTTTAAACAAACTGAATGGAAAATCTCACGACATTCTCACTGGAATTTGCATTCTCAATACCCAAACTCATGAAGTTCAAAGTTCCGTCGAATTGATTCAAGTACAAATGAATCATTATTGTGAATCGGAAATTGAAACTTATATCACTCTCGATCAGCCCTTAGACAAAGCGGGTGCTTACGCTCTCCAAGGTCAGGGTCGATTTTTAATTAAAAGTTTAAGCGGTGATTACTTGGCTGCAGTAGGACTACCCTTACGTTGGATTGCGCAAGAACTCAGTAGAATAGGTTATACATCTCTTGCATCCATTGAAAAAATTTATCAAAGCCGTAACTTTCTGAACTGGAAAAGTTATTAACAGGTCTCATCAAAGCTTCACTGACCTTAACATCTCTTACACACCATCCATTTTAGCGATTCCTTTACTCATTCTAGTTCTTTAAAATCAAATCATTCAAAATTACTTTTAAAAGAAAAAAAGGAGGAGGCATGCGTCTCATCGTACAAAAATGGAAAGCATACTTACTGCTCGCCCTGTTAATTTTGGGCAGTGGTGCAGTCGCTTGCGGGAATGCAGATACTAGCAGCGATGGAGGAAACGAAAATACACTCACATTGAAAGGAGCTGGATCATGAAAAGATTATTCCTTTCATTTTTACTTCTAGCTGTTGGGATGCCTAGCGCTTATGCAGCTGTGAATCCCACTGAGCTTAACATCAGTATTTATAAAATGTATGTTTCTGACAGTGAAGACTGTTCAAATCCAATCACCGTCTTTAATGCAGAGACCGATTCAGCACTGTTTCCATTGGGATTTTCTGAACAAAATGTGCTCACCGATCCCACTTTTGGTGAAGGCAGTATCGAAAATGGCACTTACCCCTGCATCATTTTTAAAATGTCGGACATTATCAATTTCACTCCAGAAGAAACGGAAGGAAATTGCATTGCAGGTACTCCATACGACTTAGATGTCTGCGCCGACCGAGGTCAGGGAGCTCCAGTAACCAATGCCGAAACGGGAGAAACGTTTGAGTGTAGTGCAAGTGAAGGAGATAGCGTTCCGGTTTGGCTTTATGTAAGCACAGGAGCTACCAGTGCAGGTGGCGGGGACAGCAGCAACCCATTTGAACCTCCTACCGGTGCGGGAGATGCCGAACATGGAATCAATTTGGGTTCTGCATTAGTCGTCAATGGGGCGCTCACCGCTGTTTTAGTGGTAGATGGCGATGGCAAGGTAGGACCTAATGTGGATGGAGAATGCGAAATGCAACCTCCCTCCTTTAGTTTCAGAACTGAATAATTTTTTGTAAATACTAAGTTCTGAGAAAGCCTCCTTTGAATTCGAAGGAGGCTTTTTTATTTTTTAAAAAGTGAAAAGCCCCATGCCGCCATCCACTTCAATCACTTGCCCCGTGAGATAAGCGGCTTGTTGAGAGCATAGATAAGCTACCAAACTTGAAATTTCAGTAACTTCGCCTAATCTACGGACAGCGGTCTTTTTTTCCATTCGCTCTCGCATATCAGCGCGAATTAAAGTGGTCGCTGCTTCAGACTTCATCACGCCGGGTGCAATGATATTCGAGGTAATTCCGAAGCGTCCACCTTCTAAAGCTAAAGTTTTTCCAAAACCGATCATTGAGGCTTTGGTTGCGGAGTAACTCGCTTGCCCTGCGCCGCCCCGGGTACCTGCAATCGATGCCATTGAAATCACTCTTCCCCATTTGTTCGCAAGCATTCCCGGCCATACGGCGCGGGTAACATTCGCGGTTCCAATCAAATTTACATCAACATCGCGTTGGAATTTTTTGGGATCAATGTCTGCAAACATGCCCACCGTAGTGAGAATCGACGCATTATTCACGAGGATTTCAATCACTCCCAATTCTTTAGAAATTTTTTCAATGACCTCTTTCACTTGTGTTTCATTACTAATGTCGCAGTTCAAACCTAAAGCTTTCACACCCTCGGCTTTTAAAATGGAAACCGTTTCTTCACAATTCTGCACATCGATTACGGCGACGTTCACGCCTTCTTTCGCTAATGCGACAGCATCCGCACGTCCTAAACCGTTACTGGCGGCGCCTGAAACGAGGGCCACTTTTCCTTGAATTCCGTAATCCATAATTACTCCTTAACAATTAAAAAATTTCTTTGATGTGGGGCGTGAGAGCCAATAATCGGGGATACACATATTCGAACAAAAATCCAAAGCCAAACCATACTGGCGCAAAGTCCCAACGAATGTAACCATGAAATGAAAAACGGGATGCAGAATAATCCCAAGGACAGCGTCCGGTTATTTTCTTAATAATCCAGCCACTCACATATTCTGCAATCCAGACCAGCAACATGTAAACAATGCCGCGCAAAAACCAAGGCCAATCTTTCATGATCAAAACCATCGGTTCAAAGAATACCATGCAGCCATAAATTGGAAACATCCAGAGGAAGGTGTATCCCACCAAGCGAGAATCTCTTCCCTTCACGACCCATTCAGGCCTGACGGAAGTCAAAGGACCTTTTGAATGCACGTTCCAAGACGCCAAAAAGGAGGGATTCACTAAATCACAAAGCGCGGTGTAAACGACTTCGCACAGCCAACCAAACAAAGCATAAATCGGAAAACGCACCCAAGGATCCGAAGCTAAGAAACTTTCCCACATAAGATCTCCTTTATGGCTTGTGAATTTACATGTAAAAAAATGACATGGAGGGATTATTAGATTCTTTTTTAGGCCAGAGATCAATCAAAGCTTCGTCATCTTGTGCAGTTTCTTGAGCGTCCATATCGGCCAAGCAAGAATCTTTTCGAGCCACTTTATCTAGGCCGGAAGTTCGTTTTTTAGTTCTTCTGCGAAGCCTGCGGCGCGAAGTCGAAAGCAAGGCGCCCAATTCGTCTAATAAAGGCGAATGCACCTGATTGAGCTGCGTTTGGGTTTCTAGAATCATCATGCCTTTCAACAAAACCCAAGTCAGGTTAGAAACACTGTTTTGCGAAGCTCCTGTAAAAATACCGTAGAAAAGCATGAGTCCCTGGAGGAAAGACTTGCTCGATAAACCCAGCTCTTGAAAATGAAGCAAAGCAGGCAGCAAGCTGTGGAGCACTTGGGGGCTCACACCCAATTGTTTTGCCCAACTCACCAAATGCGAACCTTCCGTAGTGGAATCAAGAGAATGGAACAAACCCGCATTCATAGCTTGAGAGGCTGTTTGGATAGAATTTTTCTGAAGAAAACTCTGAGCAGCATTCGCAACAAGTGGATTTAATGCTTTTCGTGCAACTAAACTTGATTCTTCAGAGACAGGCTGACGAAGTCCCACAAGTTCAAAGCTCCCCTTAAAAAAATTATCGCCTACATTCTGCGCGCTGTGGTCCTGAAAATTTAAAAACGAAAGTCGAACAGAGGCATTCGAGCTTTGATTATTGGAAAAAGTTCTTTGAGGCGCAAAAAATACTTCTTTA
>CAZKUY010000001.1:71996-114387 GCA_964556135.1 uncultured Pseudomonadota bacterium | reverse complement strand
ATTCGAGCTTTGATTATTGGAAAAAGTTCTTTGAGGCGCAAAAAATACTTCTTTATTTGAAGAAGAATGGACCGGAGATTTAGCAGCATTGCCTTGCAAAGTTTGCAGATTGGAAGTTTTACCTTGGGTCACTGTCATGGACTGAAGAACTTCCCGCACCTCCAACTGCATGTGTTGAACAAAACTTTCTGCAGTCTGAAAAATAGAATGCGTTGTATCAAGAGCCAACATGGGACTCTGCGTATAAGAGGAAGAGACTGATGTAAATCTCATGTTTTGAAAATGATCTTTAGCTACAGAAGGATTTTTATTTTCGGACCTGGGACGCTGTTGCTGGGCTAATTGGTTTTCTTCATTTTGTGTCACAGGACTCAAAGAACCTAACAATTGGGGATTTGCCCCAGCTCCCTCTGAACTCAAGATCTGACCTTGCAGGTATTGCTGTTTGACACTCTGAAGAGCTTCTTGAGGCTTTTTGTGGCAACGAAGCCATTCCACAAAAAAATGTTTTGGCTTTTTTGAGGCCATAATCGCTCATTCTTTATCTTAAGCGCTGCACCGATGAAGATCGGACCACAGGAATATTAGGGCATTCCCCACCTGGATTTAATATAGGATAAGTAACTTTATTAGTTTTAAAGATTAATCGAAACTGTGTTCCTGGGAGCACATGTTCTTGATTTACAAAATTATGGGGCACTCGATTCGAGCTGAACATATAACCCCCTGGAGTCAGAGCCAAATTATTTTCTGCCCACAAACGACTAATTTGCCTATTATTCTCATCTGGATCTGCGGCACTGATACGGCTTAAATCCAGAATCCAAGCTCTGGCTGCGTCCAAGTTTTCAACGTCGGCTTCGGTATCCACCACACCTGGAGTTCCATCCCTTAAATAGATGTTAATGCCTTCGAGTAAATTAGTAGCGGTAATGATAGCGGAATCATTCATTACTCCTGAAAAATCACCTCGTGCGATTTCAGATCCATGTCTGGATCTAATCAAGGAAGTAATGCTCACTAATTGGTTTAACTCTGCTTGAGGATGAATAATGGGTGTATTCGTTCGTATCGATTGAGAAAAAGCAGCACAACTATCAAAAGCCGCCGCTGATCTCATCACAGGAGGCATTGGAGTCATGCTGATCATAGGAGGAGTTCGGGTATTATAAGTGCTCGCAAAGTTGGGAGGAACCAAGGGGCCCCGAGGAGGTGCGGGAGGCGGAGGCACTACAACCACAGGTGGAGGAGTTCCTTCATCTCTACTACGGGAACAACCCACTACCCCAGCGCCCACTACGAGTAACAACCACCACATAAGCTAGCCTCCAGACAAATTAAGTATATGAAGTCTCATCGGCATCCTTGAGTATCGGTTGCTATAAAAATAATGAAAAAACATTATTTTCACAATACTGATTTCGCTCAGTCTAGACTGTCTTCCTTGTCTTTTAAAAGAGTAAAAGCGAGAGCTGAACTATCCACCTTGAGGAGACTTTGTAGAAAATCCTTGTCTTGAAATACCCGTGAAATTCTAGCCAACATTTGCAAGTGGCTACGAAATTGATTTTGCGGGGATAAAAAAAGGAAAACCCAATGAATTAAGGTGTTCTCCTGAGCATCTTCATAGCCTGAAGGTAAAATTCCCAAGCAGACTTTCATGTCTTGGATGCCCTCAAAACGAGCATGAGGAATCGCGAGTCCATTTTCTAAGACAGTTCTACCCTCTTTCTCTCGATCCCAAACTGCCTTCTGCACGGCATCCACATCTTTTAAATCTGAAACCTGGCAAAGACGCTGTATCAATTCATTCAGGAAAGGTTCTTTAGTCAGAGTTTTAGACTCGATGATAATCGCTTCGGTACACAAATAATCGCAAAGCATTAAAGGGTGGGACATTGGTACACCTATTCTCTGATGAGGAATCTGCTAACAACAAAGGGTGTGCGCCCTCGCTATTTTAACGGGTTTTTTAACAAAGCATTTTGCTCGCGGGATGGACCAACAGAAACCAAGACCAAAGGAAGTTCAAGTGCCTTCTCAAGTGCGTCCAAATACCGTTTCGCATTTTGGGGAAGCTTTGCATAGCTTCGAATCGAGGAAATATCTTCCTGCCATCCCGGAAATTCTTTATAGACAGGCTTTAGCTCGTTCAAATCTTCCACTTTCGAAGGGACATGGTGGATGAGTTTGCCCTTCAGTTTATAAGCGGTGCAAACTTTGATTTTCTTAAAACCTGACAAAACGTCTAACTTTGTAATGGCCAGGGCCGTCAATCCATTCACCCTGGCAGCATGTCGTAAAACGACAAGATCCAACCAACCACAGCGACGCGAACGGCCGGTCGTAGAGCCATATTCCCCACCCTTTTCTCTTAACAGCTCTCCAACTTCGTCGTCGAGTTCGGTAGGAAAAGGGCCTGAACCTACTCGAGTGGTGTAAGCTTTTGTCACTCCCCAAACTTCTGAGATTACGCCCGGACCTACGCCAGAGCCCACACAAGCAGCCGCACCCACCGTGTTTGAACTCGTCACATAGGGATAGGTGCCATGATCGATATCTAAAGAGGTTCCTTGAGCTCCTTCAAAAAGGACTTTTTTACCTTTTGCGAGCTGTTCATCTAAAAACACAATACCATCGCAAACATGCTTTTGAAGGATTTTTCCCAATTCTAAATATTGGGCATAAACTTGATCGATGGAAAAAGCGACCCCACCTAAAATTTTTGTAAGATAGGCATTATGGAGTGGAAGAACTTCTTCGAGACGCTTACGCAATAAATCCGGATCAATTAAATCGGCCATTCGAATGCCGCGTCGGGCGATTTTATCCTCATAAGCAGGACCAATGCCTCGGCCCGTGGTGCCAATCTTGCCATCGCCCTTGGCTGTTTCTCGCAACTGATCAATGCTGCGATGATAAGGCATAATGACATGCGCACGATCCGAAATCAGCAGCTGTTTGTCATTTTTCAAAAAACCACGTTGTTTGATTTTCTCAATCTCAGACACCAAAACTTCAGGATCAATGACGACGCCATTTCCAATGAGGCAGGTTTTCCCGCGATGTAAAATCCCAGAAGGCAAAAGATGAAGAATGGTTTTTTCGCCGCCTACAATGAGAGTGTGACCCGCATTGTTACCCCCTTGGAATCGCACCACAAGGTCCGCATGCTCTGTGAGCAAATCGACGATTTTACCTTTGCCTTCATCACCCCATTGGGCGCCGAGTACCACGACAGTGGATTTATTTTTTTTTGTTTTAGAGGGCAACTTGAGTGACCTTTAAGATGTTGGGAACTTTTTCGATTTCTTTCAACAAATCTGCCGAAACAGGATTGTTGATATTATAAAGGGCAATCGCTTCTCCCTTTGCCTGCACAAGTCCCAATTGCATACGTGAAATATTGACCTGATTTTGGCCAAGTAAAGTTCCGATGCTACCGACTACACCCGGTTTATCTTGGTTATGAATCACCAAAATGGTGCCTTCGGGAACTGCTTCCAAATAGAAATCATCAATTTTCACGATGCGAGGATTATTCTTTCCGAAGATGGTTCCTGAAATAGTACGAGTGCTTTTTGCTGTTTTTACAACAACTTCAATAAGACTCTTGAAATCTTTAGCTTCACTCACTTTAGATTCTGTCACTTGAATGCCGCGCTCTTTCGCGATGAAAGGAGCATTCACAAAATTCACGTTTTCTCCAGCGAGCGAAGATTCTAAAATACCTTTCAACACCGATACGGTCACAGAAGCCATGGGATATTCTGACAACTCACCGTAGTAACGCACTTGAATTTCTTGAGGGAAAGAATCGGACATTTGACCTTGAAGTTTGCCTAATTTTTCTCCGAGAGAAATATAAGGCTTTAAAACACCCGCAAGCTCACCACTAATGGAAGGATAGTTCACCGCGTTCTTCACGACACCCTTCACGAAAAATTCCACCATTTGCTCAGCGACTTCGACCGCCACATTTTCTTGGGCCTCATCCGTAGAAGCTCCTAAATGCGGTGTGCAAATCACGTTTTCTAATTTCAGGAGAGGAAAATCAGGTTTTACGGGTTCTTCTAAGAAGACGTCTAAAGCGGCTCCAGCAACAATACCTTCTTGTACCGCGGCAGCTAAAGCCTCTTCATTGACGATGCCGCCCCGTGCGCAGTTAATGATGTAAACACCACGCTTCATTTTTCCGAAGGCTGCGCGATCGATCAAATTACGGGTTTTGTCATTTAATGGAGTATGAATGGTGATAAAATCGGCACGGCTAAACAAATCATCCAACTCTACTAATTCCACGCCCATTTTAGCGGCACTTTCAGGAGATAAAAAAGGATCGTAAGCGATGACTTTCATCTTCAAACCAATCGCTCGGTCGGCGACGATTTTTCCGATATTTCCAATTCCTACTACGCCCAATACTTTGTTATAAATTTCCGAACCGACGAACTTCGTCTTTTCCCATTTACCTTCTTTCATGCTTCCATTGGCTTGGGGAATTTTACGTGCAACTGCAAACATCATCGCAATTGCGTGTTCCGCGGTAGTCACGACATTCCCACCCGGAGTATTTTCAACAATGATGCCTTTTTTGGAGGCAGCCACTGTGTCGACGTTATCGACGCCGATGCCTGCTCTGCCGATGATTTTAAGATTGTTCGCCGCGGATATCAGATCTGCCGTCACTTTAGTTCCAGACCGAATGATCAAACCATCGTATTGGCCAATGATCGCTTTGATTTCATCAGGCTTCAAACCCGACTTTGTGTCGATTTCTAAACCAGGCGCATCTTTTAAGATTTTCAGTCCAGCTTCCGAAAGTTTGTCGCTTACTAAAATTTTTGCCATAAAATGTTTTCCTTCATCCTTTAAGAGGCAAGCACCTTCAATGCGGCACCCACGCCTTTTCCTAATTCGAGTTTGTGCCCATTTTTCAAGAGAGTGATTTCAATTGCGGATAGAACGCTCACCATATCCATAGGATCATAATAACCCAAATGACCGATGCGGAAGATTTTGCCCTTCGCGGCATCTTGTCCACCGGCAATGGTCATATTGAATTGATCGCGTAAACCTTTTACGATTTTTCCGGCTTCCATTCCTTCGGGGGAATAAACGGCTGTAACTGCATTGGAGGGTGATTCCGGCGCATAAAGCTTCAATCCCATGGCCTTCAAACCTTCGCGGCAAGCATCTGCCAAAAGCTGATGTTTTTTCCAAATGCCTTCGTAACCCATGGCACGCATTGACTTCAGAACTTCATTCAAACCGATGACGAGAGAAACCGCAGGCGTATAAGCGGTGGTATTTTCATCCATCGATTTCTTTTCTTTTTTGAAGTCGAAATAAAACTTGGGGAGATCCGATTTTTCAATCAATCCCCAAGCCTTTTGGGAGACAGAAGCAAAAGCCAAACCTGGAGGTAACATTAAAGCTTTTTGAGATCCTGAAACAACAATGTCTAAACCCCACTCATCGACCGGCAAATTCACAACACCCAGAGCAGTGATCGCATCCACTACCAAAGCGGTGTTGGGATAATTTTTTACGATCGCAGCCACTTCTTGAACAGGATGAGCAACACCTGTGGAAGTTTCAGAAGCGGTCATGAACACAGCGCGATATTCGCTGCCTTTCAATTTTTCTTCGATGTCTTTAGGATTTACCGATTTACCCCAATCCACTTTGATCACATCATAAGCGAGTCCGAAAGCTTTGCAAATTTTCCACCAACGCTCGCCGAATTTTCCACCGTCGATCACTAGAGCTTTATCATTTTTTCCCATGAGGTTAATGACAGAGCCTTCCATAGCGCCTGAACCTGAAGATGCGAGTAAAAGAACATCTGATTTGGTTTGGTATAACCATTTCAAATTTTCCTTCACTTCCGCGACAATAGCTTCAAAGCCTGCTGTGCGATGATGGATGATGGGTTCGGCCATCTTCACTAAAACTTTTTCGGGAACGGGGGTGGGACCGGGAGCCAGTAAACGATATTTATAGAGGGACATGATTTTTCTCCATTAAATGAATCACTATTTCTGCAATAATTTTTTCAGCCTTAAACGCAAGGCATTCAACTTAATAAAACCTTCTGCATCTTTTTGGTTATAAACCGTATCTTTCTCGAAGGTCGCAAAGGCCTCTGAGAAAAGTGAGTTCGGCGACTTGCGCCCTACCACCATGCAATTACCTTTGTAAAGCTTGAGTCGCGCAATACCACTGACTTTCGCTTGAGCGTCATCAATCAAATTTTGGAGGAGTTCGCGTTCAGGCGCATACCAAAATCCATTGTAAACCATAGTGGCATATTGAGGGATTAAGGAATCGCGAATTTTCAGCACTTCGCGATCTAAGGTAATCGATTCAATCGCGCGGTGAGCCGCATGTAAAACCGTGCAACCGGGAGTTTCATAAACACCGCGACTTTTCATTCCGACAAAACGATTTTCAACGACATCAATGCGACCAATTCCATTGGCACCTGCAATTTCATTAAGCTTTTCAATTAAAGCCGCGGGAGAATATTTTTTCCCATCGATGGCAATAGGATTACCTTTGTCATATTCGATTTCAACATAGGTCGCTTGATCGGGAGCTTTTTCAGGGGAAACGGAAAGTAAAAACATGCTTTCGGGAGCTTCTGCCCAAGGATCTTCTAAAATTCCACCTTCAAAACTGATGTGCATCAAATTGCGATCGGAGCTGTAGGGTTTTTCTTTGGTGACCGGAACAGGAATGCCATGCTTTTCAGCGTATTCAATGAGATCGGTGCGAGACTTGAAAGTCCATTCTCTCCAAGGGGCGATGATTTTCACATCCGGCTTCATGGCAAAAGCAGTGAGTTCAAAGCGAACCTGATCGTTGCCTTTACCGGTCGCACCGTGAGCAATGGCATCCGCATTTTCTTTTTCTAAAATTTCCATTTGTTTTTTGGCGATCAAAGGACGCGCAATGGAAGTTCCTAAAAGATAAAGACCTTCATAAACGGCGTTAGCGCGAAGCATGGGAAAAATAAAATCTTTCGCAAACTCTTCTCGCAAATCTTCCACGTAGCATTTGCTAGCGCCTGTCTTCAGGGCTTTTTCTTTGACCGGTGCGACTTCTTCGCCTTGACCGAGATCAGCCACAAAAGCGACGACTTCACATTGATAATTTTCTTTGAGCCATTGAATAATGACGGAGGTATCGAGCCCTCCGGAATAGGCGAGAACCACTTTCTTCACAGAACTCATGACAGGCCTTTCTTAGAGAATTGGATTTATGAGGGGTGCTTGGTATCATGGGAAAATGGCGGCGTCAATGGTTGTAAGGTCAAATTTGAGGCCTAAAAAACAATTGGCAATCCAGCGAATTACGACGACAATATCAGGATGGAAAAAACGAACTCTCCCTCTCAAAACCCCATTATGATTCACCGCTGGCCTAGTGAAACGCCACTCACTTGGCTGGTTGCTTTATTTGCAAGCGGACTTTGGCTTTTGTTGATCTTTACTATTTTTGGTTTGATCTATGCTTTCTTCATCGGCCTGATTTTATTTCTCGCGCATATCAGTTTCATCACGCATGTACGGGGAAGTTCCGTCAAACTGTCTCCTGAACAATTTCCTGATTTGTATGAGAGCGTCCAGCGGCTCGCTTTGAGAATCGGTTTCGAGAAAGTCCCTGAAGCTTATATTATGCAAGAAGGCGGCACACTGAATGCGTTGGCCACTCGATTTTTTAAATCGAATATGCTGATCGTCTTTTCGGATTTACTGGAAGCTTGCGGCGACAACACAGACGCTCGAGATTTCATCATTGCCCATGAATTGGGGCATCTTAAAGAAGGGCATCTTCGCTGGCACTGGTTCATGCTCCCCGGCTTGATTTATCCTTTTCTGGGACAAGCCCTTTCTCGGGCTCGAGAGTACACTTGCGATCGTTATGGTTATGAAGCCGCCCAAAATAAAGAAGCAGCCCTTCAAGGACTCGCTATTTTGGCAGCGGGTGCACAAAAAGGTCCTCGGGTGAATCTTCAAGCCTTGGCGCATCAGGTAAAAGATTTAAATACAGGCTGGCTCACCCTGGGCCAGTGGTTAGGAACCCACCCTCCCCTCGCTCGCCGCTTAATCGCCCTCAATCCAAACCTCGCTCCCTCACAAAATTATTCTCAGGATGGCATCCTGAAGGCGATTGGTATAATTGGCTTAGTTTATATTCTCCCTACATTCTTATTGATTGCAGGATTAGTGGGTTTTGGAATTTGGAGTGCGAAATACGGGCCAAAAGCGGCTAAAACGACGGCGCCAAGTGCTCAACAAGAAGACAGCAAAATAGACCTGGATAGTGAAATCGCTAAAATAGACATTCATGATTTGGCGGAATTTGTGGAAGAAGAATGGAAAAAAACGAAGAAATTTCCTAAAAATGTCGACGAGCTTTACGATAGATGGAATAAAGCCCATCCGGAAAATACCGAACCACAAGATCCTTTGACGAATACCAATTATAATTATACGACCTTTGACGACGGCAGAAATTATGAAATTTGGAGCAATGGGCGTGATGGAAAAAAAGAAACGAAGGACGACGTTTACATCACCCACACTGACATGATTGAGTGACCCTATGTGACCATACCATACCATTCACATGTTTTACACAGTTGTGGACAGATCGAGCAGAACTGATAGATTTTAAGCACTTAGGAAAATATAAAAATTTAAAACACAGGCTTTATTCACTCCACCCGCCTCTTATGCACAAGGGTGGATAACTACTGGTGATAACTTATGATTATCGGACTCACGGGCAAAAATGCCGCAGGCAAAGGCGAAGTCGCGCAGGTTTTAATCGAAGGGGGTTTCGTCTACTTTTCTCTCTCCGATGTGCTTCGAGAAGAATTACAAACTCGCAAATTAAAACCCACTCGAGAAAATATGATTCAAGTGGGAAATGAAATTCGCCAAAAATATGGCCCCAGCGTTTTGGCCAATCGAATTCTCGCCAAACTCGAAGTTGATAAAAATTATGTCATCGATTCATTTCGCAATCCTCGTGAAGTCGAAGCTTTTCGAGGCACACAAACTAATTTCCATTTCATTCATGTCACGGCAGTTCCCGAAATTCGTTATTTGAGAATTAAAGACCGCAACCGCGAAGGTGATCCGACGACTCTCGATGAATTCAAAAAACTCGAAGCCCGCGAAGCCAACAGTCCCGATCCTTATGCACAACAACTCGATTCCACCGCACAGCTTGCGGATGTAGAAGTTGAAAACAACGACACGCTCGAAGAATTACGCGAAAAGATGAAGGATCTGATCCGTAAGCTTTCCGCACTCACCACGCGTCCGGGTTGGGATGAATATTTTATGAATATCGCGAAGGTAGTCGCACTACGTTCCAATTGCTTAAAACGTAAAGTCGCCGCGGTCATCGTTCGTGATAAACGGATCGTTTCAACCGGATACAACGGAACTCCCCGTGGAGTAACTAATTGCAACGAAGGCGGATGTCCACGTTGCAACAGCTTCGCGAAATCAGGATCTGCCTTAGAAGATTGTTACTGTTCTCATGCCGAAGAAAACGCGATCACCCAATCCGCATACCACGGCGTTGAAATCAAAGGTTCTACCTTATATACCACCTTCTCCCCTTGCCTGCTCTGCACGAAGATGATCATCAACTCAGGCATTGCTGAAGTGATTTTCAATACGGATTATCCGATGGGTGAAACGCCTTTGAAGTTATTGCATCAGGCTAGAGTGAAGGTCCGCCAGCTTTAATAGAAAAACGAAGAATCAAATCATGTCACAATCCAGTCTTGCGCGGCGTTTAGGTTTTATTGCCCTCATTTTTTATGGGACGGGCGATATTTTAGGTGCTGGCATTTACGCCCTTGTTGGCAAAGTCATGGAACTTGCAGGTTCTGGGGCATGGATCAGTTTTGCCATGGCGGGTTTTGTAGCTTTGCTCACCGGTTTAAGCTACGCAGAACTCAGTTCCAGAATTCCTGTGTCCGCAGGTGCAGCCGCTTTCGTAAAACATGCCTTTCCAGGCCGCTTCATGGCCACACAAATCGGCGTGTTTGTCTTGGGAACCGGCATTTCTTCTGCCGCTACGGTCACAACCGCTTTCAGCGGCTATCTCCAGGAAATCTTCCCCATGCCTGCCTTTATTGCGCAAGCGACTCTTTTAGTCCTACTCTCCCTGATCAGCTTTTGGGG
Organism: uncultured Pseudomonadota bacterium; assembly: GCA_964556135.1. GTDB lineage: Bacteria > UBA10199 > UBA10199 > JADFYH01 > JADFYH01 > CAYPXN01. Next base: position 104,173 of record CAZKUY010000001.1, on the reverse strand, counting down.
AATACAACAATCTTCTTGGGTAAATATTATTTTCACGACTATTGAAGTCAGCGGTTTGCTGGCAGTCATCGGAGTCGGACTTTATCTTTTGGACATCCCCTTGCTAGAAAAATTTTGGGCCAAAGATTTTCAATCCTTCGACTTTTCCGCGATTGTAGCCGGCATCACGATCGCCTTCTTCGCCTTTGTGGGCTTTGAAGACATGTGTAATCTGGCTGATGAAGCCAAAGAACCGGCGCGCGACATCCCGCGGGCTATTTTGATTGCGCTCACGATAGCGGCCGTTATTTATTTGGCGGTGACGCTCACCATGCAAATCCATTTCTCGCGGGAGGATGTAATCCAATCGAAGACTCCCCTGCTGCTTATTTTTGAAAAGGCGAATTTAACCTGGGTGTTGAAGTATTTTTCAGTGGTGGCCATTATCGCTATTTCAAATACGGCACTCGCCAACATGATCATGGCCTCTCGCCTGTTTTATGGAATGAGCCGAGAAAAACTTTTACCCGTCTCATTAGGAAAAGTACATGCGGGCAGAAAGACTCCTTGGGTCGCGATTATTTTAGTTTTTGGAATTACGCTCGCCCTCGTCATGACCGGAAGCGTAAAAGTTTTAGCGCAAACGACGAGCTTGCTCGTCTTTGTAGTCTTCGCCTGCGTGAATGCGAGTTTGATCCGTATCAAACTGCGAAAAGAAAAACATAATGGCATCCAATTTTCGATCCTATTTCCTATTCTCGGAGCGCTATGTTGCTTTGCCTTATTTTTTCAATACAGCTTGGATATTTATCTGCGCAGTTTGATTTTCTTCGGATTGGGATTTGTCATTTGGGCATTGCAAGGCAAACTCTCTAAAAAACACCCCAAATAAATTTCTCCAAAATCGCCAGATGCGGCAAGGGCGAGGACTTTAATTGAAGATCCGTTTGCGATAAATCTTTATAGATTTGGATGAGCTTTTTCCAGGATAGCAGACGCGCTTGAGGCATGCTCTTCTCGATCACAAAGGCAGGAAGCCTCACGATCGACGCCATTTCATAAGCGTTCATCTTTCTTTTTTCGAGAAGTTTCAATTTCATCAACATTCGATAATGACGGGTCAGTAGAGAAAAAATAATTAAAGGAACTTCACCTTGATCGAGGAGTTGGCGAAGCAAGGTAAAAGTTTTAGCGGCATCGTTTTGCAGAATAAATTGAGTGAGGGCAAACACATCCTTTTCGGCGGACTCTGCAAACAAAGCTTGGACGTGTTCGATGCTAATTTCTGATTTATCCCCTATGAAGGTAACCAGCAAACTCACTTGATTTTGCAAAGCGAGTAAATCATCTCCAATCAATTCAATGAGCTTGTGCGCCGCGGAACTAGAGATTTTCTTTCCGTTCTCTTGAGCAAAGCGAATCACGTAACTGGCTAAATCTTTTCCCTTCGGTTTAATGCATTCAACTAAAGCTGCTTTACCTTTCGTCGCTTTCGCAGCGGCATTATAAGCGGTCTTCTTTTTAGGGACAAAAATGACCGTCGCCAAAAGACTGCCTTCGAGGGCTTGCGAAATTTTCTCCAACTCGTCTTCCTTGCAAAAATCATCACCGTCAATGCGAACAAGTTTATGTTTGGAGAAAAAAGAAAAAGAACCCAACTCTTCTAAGAGCGCATTCAAAGGCTTCTCGGAATTCCAGTGGATGTCTTCATAACCAGGATATTTTTTTTCCAATGCTTTGCGTAAAACTCCCATTGCTTCATCAAAAGAAAACGCATCCTCCACCCAGAAAATGTAGAGAGGAGAAAATTCCTCTTTAGAGAGGGAATTTTTAAGTTCGGATGCATTCATAGTGCTTACTTCACAACAATATTCACAAGTTTACCAGGTACATAAATCGTCTTCACGACTTGTTTGCCTTCTAAGTGGACTTTCACTTTTTCGTCTGCCAAAGCCGCCGATTTAATAAAATCTTCGTTCGCAGAAGCAGGCATTTGAAGGCTGGAACGAAGTTTTCCGTTTACTTGAACGACCACGGTTAAAGTATCGCTGACCAATGCACTCTCGTCATAGGTCGGCCATGTTTGAAGAAGAATTGATTCCTTTTCGCCTAAATTTTGCCAAAGTTCTTCCGCAAAATGAGGTGTGAGAGGAGCTAACATCAGCACCAAATCATGGAAAATTTTGCGAAGCAATTCTTGTTGTTCGCCTTTACCGGAATCGCCCGTCCCTGCTTTAGTTTTAAAATCTTGAACCGCGTTGATCAATTCCATCACCGCTGAAATCGCCGTGTTGAATTGAAAACGATCAATGTCGTCCGTTACTTTTTTCAAAGTCTGATGAAATTTTCGATTTAAAGCTTTGACTGAAGCTTCGTCAGCTTGCTGAATGACAAAATCACTTTGCATTAGACCCTGCGCCAATGTCCATACCCGATGCAAAAAGCGGAAAGAACCTTCAACACCTTGGTCATTCCAATCCAAATCTTTTTCCGGGGGCGCTGCAAAAAGCGAGAATAAGCGAGCCGTATCGGCGCCGTACTTATCGATGAGGTAATTAGGATCGACGACATTCCCTTTCGATTTACTCATTTTCGCACCGTCTTTGATCACCATGCCTTGAGTGAGTAAATTCCGGAAAGGCTCGTCGATATTGAGATAGCCCAAGTCTCGCAAAATTTTTGTAAAGAATCGTGAATACAAAAGATGCAACACGGCATGCTCTATACCACCAATGTATTGATCGACGCCTTGCGTGGGTCCTCGTTTGCCCATCCAATATTCTAAAGCTTTCGGATCAAAAGGACCTTGATCGTATTTCGGTGAGCAATAGCGTAAAAAATACCAAGAGGATTCCATGAAAGTATCCATGGTATCTGTTTCACGTTGAGCTGGTTTTCCGCACTGAGGACAAGCGACATTCTTGAAAGAATCTAACTTTGCGAGAGGCGAGCCGCCCTCCCCCGTAAACTCGACATCTAAAGGCAATTTCACCGGCAAATCTTTTTCAGGTACCGGCACCATTCCGCACTGCGCACAATGAATGATAGGAATGGGACAACCCCAATAACGCTGACGAGAGATTCCCCAATCGCGTAATTTGTAAGTGACTTTTTGAAGACCACATTTCTTTTCTTCTAAAAATTCAACGATGGCTTTTTTGGCTTCTACGCTGGGCATGCCTGAAAACTGGGCGCTGTCGACCATGATGCCGGGATCAGTAAAGGCATTTGGCAGGAGCGTACCTCCCTGGGACGCCCCTACAGGTTCAATCACCACTTTAATGGGAATATTATATTTTTTCGCGAAATCAAAATCGCGTTGATCATGAGCAGGAACTGCCATGACTGCGCCTGTTCCATAATCCATCAAAACGAAGTTCGCGGCATACACGGGAATTTTTTCGCCTGTCAAAGGATGGATGGCATCAAAACCTAAAGCAACGCCTTCCTTTTCATAGTCTTCCGCAATTCTTTTTTCTCGATCTATTTTTCGATTTCTTTCGCGAAGTTCTTCTATGGCTTTTTTGATCGCAGGATCTTTCACTAATTGATCGACCAAAGGATGATCCGTCGCGAGAGAGAGAAAAGTCACTCCATAAAATGTGTCCGGACGCGTGGTGAAGATTTCTATTTTTGCGTCGCTGTTTTCCACATTGAAAAAAGCGGTGGCACCCACGCTTTTTCCAATCCACTCCCTTTGCATCACTAAAACCTTTTCAGGCCAGCCGGGTAGTTGATGGGTCGCTTGCAAAAGTTCTTCGGCATAAGCCGTAATTTTAAAAAACCATTGTTCTAAAGGCTTTTGCTGAACCTTATTATCGCAGCGCCAACAGGAACCCTGCTCTACTTGTTCGTTCGCTAAAACGGTTTGGCAGGATTCACACCAGTTCACCATCGAATGCCGACGATAAGCCAAACCCTTCTTAAACATTTCAGTAAAGATTTTTTGTTCCCAACGGTAATACTCAGGTTTGCAAGTGGCGACTTCGCGGTCCCAATCATAAGAAAAACCAATTCGACTGAGTTGTTCGCGCATGGAAGCAATATTGGAATCCGTCCAAAGTGCGGGATGGGTTTTATTCTGAATAGCTGCATTTTCCGCCGGCATGCCAAAGGCATCCCATCCCATGGGATGTAAAACGTTAAAACCTTTCATCCGCTTATAGCGAGAAACCACGTCGCCAATGGTGTAATTGCGCACATGCCCCATATGAATGCGTCCCGAGGGATAGGGAAACATTTCTAAAAGGTAATATTTAGGTTTTGAGGGATCTTCAGTGACTTTAAAAAGCTGCTTTTCTTGCCAAAACTTTTGCCATTTGGCTTCGATGAGCTCCGGTTGGTATTTGATTTCCATGCCATCGACTTAGCAAACGTAAATTTAATCTTCAACCACTTCTTGGGCTTGGCGGATGACATCGGGAGTGGCCATGGCGTATTCTTGAAGCTTACTCAGATCCGTTCTCATATCATCGTCGCGACCCATACTTTTCATCAATTTCAGATGTTGAAGCACGGCTTGTTCCCAATGAGAATAGTCCATGTAGTTGTTTGCGATATTATTTAAAACTACATGAGCTTTATCATATTCTCCGTCAATAATATGTCGCATCGCTAATTGATGTTTGAAAGAAGCCAGTCCTTCCAACGAGGCATGTTCCAAGCTTCCTAGGTCCGCGTGACGAAGCATAGGACGATCTAAATCTTCGACATAACGAAGAGTCGGCTGCCAACCGACCATTCTAAAACTGTTGGGCTGATAGGCGACCGGTTGATACATCGAAGCCGCGAGTAAATTATTAGATCGGGTATTCTTCTCATTTTGCGCGACAGGCGCGGGAACTTCCTTGGAATAACGTTGATACATGAAACTACCCGCCAAAGTCAGACAAAATACGGTGAGCCCCACGGATGCAGGATGTAAAAACAAAAGCCTGATTCTCTCCTTCAAGCTTTTAGGGGCTGCGATTTGGGCAAAAATTTTATCGGTTAAATGAGGCGGTGGGTTGAGATCGGGCAATCGATGACTAAAAGAAACGGTGGACGATAGTTCCTGAAGGTCTTGCTGACAGGAGCTACAGCCTTGAAGATGGACTTCAAGACCAGGCGCTTTTGGCTCATCCAGATAAACCAAAGTCAGCAATTCGTCCTTAAATTGTTCGCATTCTTGTAACATCTTGGCCTCTTTATCTAACAATCTCAACGCTCATAATTCGGGTTTAGTTCTTTATATCCTGATTTTTCCAGGATTTTTCTCAATGTTTCTAAGGCATATCTCATACGACTCTTAACAGTGTTGATCGATACCCCTAAAACTTCAGCAATCTCTTCAAATTTTAGCCCACTTTTCTCTCGCATCAGAAAGACTTCTCGTTGATCCGCATTGATTTTTGCGAGGGCAGCTTCCAGAACCTTGCCTATCTCGGCATCTGAGCTTTGAGCCTCGGGCGCTGCATCTTCGGACGCGAGGACGTCATGCAAAGAGCGTTCATCATCGCCTGTGCCGGTATCATCTAAGGAAACTGTTTTACGGATTTTTTTCTTACGATGCACATCAATGCATAAATTGCGCACGATGGTATAAAGCCAAGTGGTAAATTTTGCGGTGGGAAGCCAGTTAGGGGCTGCGCGATGCATCTTAATAAAAACGTCTTGAAAGACTTCTTCGCTTTCTTGCTCATTGCGAGTGTAGCGAAGAATATAGCCATAAACTCCCCGTTTATGGCGTGCGAAAAGCTTCTGAAAAGAGGATTCATCCCCTTTCTGATACATCGCCATCAATTCTTCATCTGAGATTTGCGAGTCGATCATTGGGTTCTTATAACACAGCCTTCTTCAAGGCTGCTACTTTTCTAGTAAGAAGTGTGACACCTTGTTTTTTTCCGCCCTTTTCTAATTCGGCCACTAAAACGGAACCGACGACCACCCCTTCCGCAACCTTAGAAAGATTTTTGGCATCTTCAGGACTGCGAATTCCGAAGCCGATGCATAAGGGTAAATCAATATGAGTTTTGATTTCTTTGACGTGTTTTTGGATCTGAGAAATCGCATGAAGTTTTGCGCCCGTAATTCCCGTAATAGACACATAATAAATAAATCCCGAAGCCAATCGTTTCACTTTTTTAATACGATCTGCATCTGCCGTGGGCGTGATGAGATAAATTAAATTGAGGCCAGAGGCTCTGGCGGGTTTTTGTAATTCTTCCGATTCTTCCGGAGGTAGATCCACAACAATCAAGCCATCCACTCCTGCTTTCGCGACTGCTTTACAAAAGGCTTCCGGTCCATAATTCAAAATGGGATTGTAATAGCCCATGAGAATGATGGGAATTTGGCTTTTCTTGCGTACCGTAGAAACCAATTTCAACACAGCAGGTAGTGTGCAACCCGCCTTCAGGGCACGTTCCGAAGAACGTTGAATAACCGGTCCATCTGCAGAAGGATCCGAAAAAGGAATTCCTAATTCAATGAGATCGGTACCCGCTTTTTCCATTTCGTGAATTAATTTTTCAGTCGTTGCTAAATCAGGGTCACCAGCAGTGATAAAAGACACAAGAGCCTTTTCTTTTTTTTCTTTCAATTCTTTGAACTTCTTCTCAATTCGATTCACAGTTTCACTCCCTTGATTTTCGCGACAGTTCCCATATCTTTATCACCGCGACCTGAAAGATTGGCAATGACCACATCGCCCTTTTTAAATTCCTTGGCCCATTTTTTCAGGAACGCAATCGCATGGGCGGATTCCAAAGCGGGTATAATCCCCTCACAATGAGTCAAAAGGTCGAAACCCTCCATGGCTTCTCGATCGGTGATGGGAAAATATTTCGCGCGACCGGTTTCATAAAGATAACTGTGCTCGGGCCCTACTCCCGGATAGTCAAGACCGGCAGAAATGGAATGCGTCTCTTTCACTTGACCTTGCGAATCTTGCAACATGTAGGATTTGCTTCCATGCAAAACACCCACTTTACCGCCATTTAAAGTCGCGGCATGTTTCCCGGATTTGATTCCCGATCCGCCCGCTTCCACTCCATAAATTCTTACTTTTGTATCTTTGATAAAAGGATAGAACAGACCCAAAGAATTCGATCCTCCACCCACACAGGCAACCAGTGCATCCGGCAAACGTCCTTCCGCTTTCATAATTTGTTTTTTAGATTCAATTCCGATGATTGACTGAAAATCCCGCACCATCATCGGATAAGGATGCGGGCCGGCCACCGAACCAATGCAATAAAAGGTATTTCGAATATTGCTAATCCAATCGCGCAAGGCTTCGTTCATCGCATCTTTGAGAGTTCGTGAACCACTCGTGACTGGAATCACTTTTGCGCCTAATAATTTCATTCTAAAAACATTCGGAGATTGGCGATGCACATCTTCTTCGCCCATGAATACTTCACATTGCAGACCCATCAAAGCGCACATGGTTGCCGTGGCAACGCCGTGCTGTCCCGCACCGGTCTCTGCAATAACGCGCGTTTTTCCCATGCGTTTGGCGAGCAAAATTTGCCCTAAAGTGTTATTCACCTTGTGAGCGCCGGTGTGACAAAGATCTTCACGCTTCAAATAGATTTTCGCTTTTCCGACTTTTTCAGATAAGTTTTTCGCAAAATATAAAGGGGTGGGTCGACCTATATAAGAGGAGGCAAGATCGTTGAACTCTTTCTTAAAATCCGGATCTTTTCTGACGCGCTGATAGGCCAGTTCAAGCTCTGCCAAGGCGGGCATTAAAGTTTCCGCAACATAACGTCCGCCAAATTTTCCAAAATGACCTTTTTTATCGGGTAAATTCATAAGTACACTTTCTTTGTGAGAAAATTTTATAGAACTCTCAGATGCACGCTTTTCGCTCGCCTGACAAAATCTTCCATTTTCTCTACATCTTTTTTGCCGGGCTTTGATTCTACACCGCTTGCAACATCGACGGCATAAGGCTGAACGGTTGCAATGGCCAGCTGCACATTATCAGGTTTTAGGCCACCCGCGAGAAAGATTTTCTTTCCTAAATTTTTAACCCGCTTCGCTAATTCCCAATCCGGCTTCACGCCGGTTCCACCGTATTGGCCTTGCACATGCGCATCAATCAAAATCCATTCGCTCTCGTATTTGCTAACATCTTCTAGATCCTCTTCCTTGCCCAAGCGAATGGCCTTCCACCAGGGATGTCCCATCTCATTGCAAAATTCGGGACTTTCATCTCCGTGGAACTGAATATAATCGAGCTCTAACAAATGGACGATGTCGATGAGGTTTTCAGGCTCTTCATTGACGAAGACTCCTACTTTGGGAATGCTCGGTGGGATTTCTTCGAAAATTCTTTTGGCTTTTTCATAGGAAAGGTAGCGAGGTGATTGAGGATAAAAATTAAAACCTAAATAATCGGCACCCGCATCAATCGCAAAAAGAGTGTCTTCTAAATTAGTGAGCCCGCAGATTTTGACTAAAGTATTGTCCATATTTCATCTTCGTACGGGCGACGCATGCGTCGTCCCTACATCCCAATCATTTCCTTGAATTTCTTTCCCAAATTCTTTTCTTTGAGCAGATGTTCTCCGATCAGAAAAGCCTTTGCACCCGCTTTCATCATACGTTCAATGTCCATTCGCGTTTTCAAACCCGATTCAGAAACCACTAACCTATGCGGTGGAATTTTGGGAAGAAGCTTTTCAGTGGTGGATAAATCGGTTTTTAAAGTTTTCAAATTGCGATTATTGATTCCCAGTAGGGGCGACGCATGCGTCGCCCCTACTCCCTGGGACGCACCTACATTTAAGGCTGTTTGGAGCTCTAATTCGTCATGAACCTCAACTAAAGTCGCCATCCCAAGATCTTCCGCCAGTCCACAAAAGTCTGCCAAGCGCGAAGGCTCTAAAACAGCCACAATGGCCAAAATACAGTCCGCGCCGTGAGTACGAGCTTCATAAATTTGGTATTCATCGATCATGAAATCTTTTCGGAGCAAGGGTCTTTTGCTCACTGCCCTCACGCTATCGAAATCATCTAAGCTTCCTTGAAAAAAAGGCCCGTCGGTCAACACGGAGAGTGCGGAGGCGCCGGCATCGATATATTCTTGTGCAATTCGATCGGGCTGGAAAAGCTCTCGAATCAAGCCTCCGGAGGGAGAGGCCTTTTTAATTTCAGCGATAATACGAGTTTGCGGAAGTTCAGATCGAAAAGAATCCGGATTCAAATGGGCTGCAAAATCTAAAGCCTTTGCAGCATCTTTTGAACGAGACTTCATATCTTTGAGTGAAATTCGAAACTTCGCGGAAGACACTTCTTCTTTTTTAGAATCGATGATTTTTCCCAGAATGGTATTTTGATAAGTCATGCGAAGTTCCTTCGGCCTTAGGATTGAATGATGATGCCTTCGCTGGAACTTAAGGCGCGCAGTTTGTTTAAAACTTCCAAGGCTTTGCCTGAGTCAATCGCCTGTTCGGCCCGATCAATTCCTAACTCGATTTCGCGCACTAAATCACTCACATATAAAATCGCGGCGGCATTCAAGACCACGACATCTCGACGCGGACCCTTTTCACCTTTGAAAATGGCTTCAATGATTTCCGCATTCGCTTTGGCATCGCCGCCCAATAAATCTTTTTTAGTGCAAGTCTTTAATCCCATTTTGTCGGGATAGATTTGATAATGCTTCAATTTACCAGCATGCAGCTCACAGACTTCCGTGAAGGCGGTCAAACTGATTTCATCTAATCCATCTTGGCTACGAACGACTAAGGCCTTTTGACAGCCCAGCTTCAATAAAACCTCTCCCATCAAATCGATGTAGTTTTCATCCCAAACTCCCATGAGCTGTCTTTTTACCTGAGCAGGATTGGCGAGAGGACCCACTAAATTAAAAATAGTGCGAATACCCAATTCTTTTCGAATGGGTGCGACATTTTTCATCGCAGGGTGGTAAAGCGGCGCATAAAGAAAAGTGAAACCCGTTTGCTGCAAACATTTTTCGGCGAGCTCCGGACTGATTTCAACTCGAATCCCTAAGGCTTCCAAAACATCCGCGCTCCCGGTTTGAGAGGAAACCGAGCGATTCCCATGCTTCGCCAATTTCGCGCCACCGGCAGCAGCAACCAAAGCAGCGGCTGTAGAAATATTGAAGGTATGAGAGTGATCTCCCCCAGTGCCACAAGAATCCACTAAATTTTGAATAGAACTTTTGAAAGGGATGGCCGCTTGTCGCATCGCTGTGGCAGCCGCAACCAGTTCCTCTGCATTCTCGCCCTTCATGCGTAGAGCGACCAAAAAGGCAGCCACGACGCTTGGATTGGCTTGTCCCGAAATCATCTGCAGGAAACAAGACTGTAATTCCTCTGCCGACAGCGATTTCTTTTCGATTAATTTTTGCAAAAATTTCTGAATCATTTTATTTTATTTCCAAAAAATTCTTTAGAAGCTGTTTTCCTTCCGAAGTAAGAATCGACTCGGGATGAAACTGAACCCCTTCAATTGGATAATCTTTATGCCGCACGCCCATGATTTCACCTTCTTGGGTCCAAGCTGTTTTTTCTAAACAATCGGGAAGCGAACTCGGTTCGATCACCAGCGAATGGTAGCGAGTCGCCTCAAAAGGATCACTCAAATTCTTAAAGACACCTTTGCCATCATGATGAATCGGAGAAGTTTTTCCATGCATGATTCGGGGCGCGCGTACGACTTTACCACCAAAGGCTTGCCCAATCGATTGATGCCCGAGACAAACCCCTAAAATAGGAAATTTTCCGGCAAATTCTTGAAGTAATTTCAAAGAAATTCCCGCTTCATTCGGAGTGCAGGGCCCTGGTGAAATCACGATATGGTCCGGTTTGAGATTGGAGATTTCAGGAATTGTGATTTGATCATTGCGAAAAACACGCACTTCTTCGCCGAGCTCACTTAAATATTGAACGAGATTGTAAGTAAAGGAATCGTAATTATCGATCATCAAAAGCATTTACACTTTTCCTTCCATCACCAGCTTCACCGCTTCCATCACTGCACGCGCTTTATTGTGGCATTCTTTATATTCTAGTTCTGGCTTCGAGTCGAAAACGATTCCCCCACCCGCTTGCACGCACAGTTCTTTTGAATTCATCGCAATCGAACGAATCGTGATCGCCATGTCAGAATTTCCCGCAAAGTCAATGTAACCCACGCAACCGCCATAAAATCCGCGTTTGACGGGTTCAAGCTCTTCAATAATTTCCATCGCGCGAATTTTGGGTGCACCACTTAGAGTTCCCGCTGGAAAGGAAGCCGCAATCACATCGAAAGCATCTTGGCCTTTCAATAATTTTCCTTCCACATTTGAAACCATGTGCATCACGTGCGAATATTTTTCTACATTCATCAGATTAGTGACTTTCACGCTGCCCGCTTCACTCACACGACCCACATCATTGCGGCCTAAATCGACTAACATAATATGTTCCGCCCGCTCTTTGGGATCTGCCAACATCTCCACTTCCATCGCTTTGTCATCCGCTTCATCTTTTCCGCGGCGTCTGGTTCCGGCAATGGGTCGAAGTGTGACTTTTTCATTTTCTAAACGTACCATCACTTCAGGCGAAGATCCCACGAGAGAATATTTTCCCATCTGTAAATAAAAAAGATAGGGTGAAGGATTCAAACGTCGCAAGGCGCGGTAAACACTCACCGGATCTAATTTTCCTTGCGCCTTCCAACGCATCGAAAGAACGACTTGAAAAATATCTCCGGCTTTAATGAATTCTTGCGCCTGCAAAATCATTTTCCGATGCTGTTGTTCTGTGATCGAGGCTTTCCAAGCCAAAGGTTTTCGCGCTTTTTTCTGAGGGAGTCGCTTGGCGGACTTCAGAAATTCTTTGCTCAATCGTTCAAGTTCTTTAATGGCTTGATCGTAAACTTTTTTGGGGCTTTGTTTCCCATCCAAATAAGCATTCACGACCAAATAGCAGGCATGACTTAAATTATCGAAAATGAGCATGCGATCATAGATTCCGAAAAACGAATCTGGGAAATCCATCGTCGATCGTTTCTCGTCTTTGATTTCCTCAAAATATCGAATGCAATCATAACCGAGATAACCTACCGCCCCACCGCAGAGGCGTGGAAGCTTAGGATCTGCCACCCATTTAAATTTTGCTAATTCTTGCTTTAAACGAGGCAGAGGATTGCCCTGCCCTTTTTCGGGTTTCAGATATCGCTGTTCGCGAGTGCTTAGAGTCCAACTGGAGCCTTGTGATTGTAAAATCAATCGAGGCGAAAAACCAACGAAGCTATAACGTCCCCAGCGCTGGCCGCCTTCCATACTTTCGAGCAAAAAAGAATAAGGCATGGCTTTGATCTTGAGCAAGGCCGCCACAGGAGTTTCTAAATCCGTAATAAACTCACGAAATAGAGGAATGAGATTTCCCTGTTCGGATAAACGGGAAAATTCTTTAAAAGACAGAGTAGACATCTTAACGAGACTAGCAGATTCTTTGCGGATTACAAGGGTTTGCAGCGAGAGCGATTCTTTGGCTTTTTAGGATAATTGCCCTATGAACTCGCAGCCTGTCAATTTGGAAGCCTTCTTCAAAGTATCACAAGTGGAGCTCTCAATACTTTTCACACATTGACTCATTTTATCAAAGTTCACTACGGGCCTTTTCGCCTCAGGAATCGCAGAGTAACTTTGCATGAAAGCGTCATTCATTTGGCTGGTGCAAAGAACCATGGGCATTCTTTGCTCTGAATCGGAGCACTGTTCCATTTTAATGCAAAAGGCTCGAGAAACTTTGGAGGAAACATCTTTAAAGGAGAAGCTCGGTTGGCTGGTGGGGCTGCTTGCCGGTTTTGATTCAGGCGCTGACCATCCCAGAACGGGAGCTAATAAAATTGTAAGACTCAATAAAATTTCTTTTTTCATTTTTTCTCCTACTTTTTTTCTTCGAGAATATTCCAAGCAGCTTTTGCTGAACCTAAAATACCCGCATCATTTCCGAGCTGAGCTTTGACAAGACGAATTTTACCTGCCGTCGTCGGATAAATATGCTTTTGTACCCCTCTGCGCAAAGAAGCTTGAAAGATCTTCCAAGCTCCCGAAAGGCCGCCTCCGACGATAATTCGCTCAATATCCAAAATATTCACAATACTCGCGATACCTGCACCCAGATTCTCGCCCAAATGATTAAAAATTTTTCGAGAATCCTTATCACCCTTCAAAGCTAATTGGAAAAGTTTTTTTGGACTAAAGGGGCTCATTTTTTCTATACCCGAGGCAGACGCATAAAGTTCCAAACATCCTTGCCCCCCACAAGCGCAAGCGTAACCTTCCTTATGCAAAACCATGTGGCCAATTTCACCTGCAAAGCCAGAATCTCCTCGGAAAACTTTGCGATCAATGACAATTCCGCCACCAATACCCGTGCCTAGAGTGAAAAGAATATAGTCATTCCACGAACGCGCCACCCCCAACCACCCCTCCCCTAAGGCCGCCATGTTGGCATCGTTATCGACAACGATAGGTAGACGAATTTTTGAATGAAGTTCTTGTCGAATAGGATAATCAATCCAGGCTGGAAAATGCGGAGAACGGTAGACAATGCCCGCTTTCGAAACGATTCCCGGAATTCCAAAACCTAAAGCCTGCACTTTTTTACGGCGAGAGAGTGCCCACTTTTTAGCCTCGTGATAAGTTTGCAAAATATTCTTAAGAATGGCGCTCTCATTTTTTTTGGAACTGGCCGGTCGCTGAAAGCGGCGAAGGATTTTACCCTGAGTGTCGACCACGGCACATTTGATATCGGTTCCCCCGATATCCATTCCAATGACAACATCTTGAAAATTTATTTTTCTTTTCATGAGATTTAAGCGGGTCGCCCAATCGCTGCGGCAATCAGCACAATGAGAATGACGATGACAAAAATAGCGAAAAAAGTAAGTCCACAAATCAAAACAAAGGGAAGCAAGGCCGCTCCGACCGCTTGAGCCGTGGAAGCATTTTGAAGTTTCTTAAAACCCACTACCAAAATCACATATTGCCAAACTAAAGCCGCTAAAGTGCCTACGAAAGGGACAATCTGCAGCAACTGAGGGCCTTGCGCATAGGCATAGACCCGAAAGGTCGCTTCGTATTTATTCCGTCCACTTCCCAACATCATTAGAAATAAATGGTAAATGCCTGAGAATAAAAAGAGGTTGATGAAACTAGAAATCGGCGAAGCAATAATGGCGCCTACTCCGATAAGAATAGTAAAACCTGTCCCCATCATAATATCTTTCATGGGCAGTTGAGCGGCATATTGAAGAACAGCCCCAAAACCTTGAAAGACAAATTGATAAAGTGTTGAAAAAATAATTCCGGAGCTCATACAAATCAGGCCATAAAGAAGAGGATTCGTATATCCTCCCTGAGCAGGCACTGAATCGAAGAATCGTCCCGGCTCTAACATAGAAAGCTTTAAGCTTTCCCAAAAAGCGCGAAAAAACCCAATTTGCTTACGTTGTTCCCAATGGATCAGAGTCTGGTTCATGGTTTAAAACTCCGTTTTCAACCATTTGGTCGTCCGCCCCAAATGGGCACCCGGCCTCGGTTATAGTTGTAAGATACTAGCACCTTCATCTATATAGATTCAAATGTTAGGTGCAATCCCTGACATTAAAAATCTAAGAGAGGAAAGGGATAGCCAAAAAGATAGTTTTCCCACAAACTAATACTATTCATTTTTTTGAGGCTAAATTGAGTCGTCATTTTTTCATTTCTGAAGAGAACATACAAGGACGTAGAGCGACTTTAAGTGCCGTCGAGAGCCGCCATCTTAAACTCGTCCTTCGTAAAAAAATCGGGGATGCTATCCAGCTCTTGAGTGGAAAAGGCAAAGCCTACGATGGAAATATTGTCCAACTCGAACCTCAGGTAGAAATCGAAATACACTCCACCCAGATTCTAGAAGAAGTCACTTCTCCCCTGCTCGTTTTATGTCCCGCCGTTTTAAAAAATAATAAGATGGATTGGCTCATCGAAAAAGCGACGGAATTAGGAATTCATCGCATCTTGCCTTTCGAATCCGAGCACGGTGTTGTGAAAGCGGAGGAAGAAAGCTCTAAGAAAATTTCAAGGTGGGAAAGAATCGCGCAAGCCGCCCTCAAACAATCCGGACGCGGGATCGTTCCACAAATTGGCCCTTATTTCGAATTTGAAGATTTATTGAAATATGCCGCTGAACTTGATGCGCTGAAATTGATTTTTAGTTTAGAAGATGTACGTTCCACTCCTCTTGCCCAGCTTTCCGAACTCATTCGAAAAAAAGGAGAGTGTTCTTCTTGGATCTTTCTCATCGGGCCTGAAGGAGGCTTCAGTCCTCTCGAAGAGAAAAAAGCCCAAGAAGCAGGCTTTCATCTATGCTCTTTGGGAAGCCATACTTTACGTGCTGAAACTGCCGGGATTGCAGCACTTTCCATCCTTAAATATTTAAGGGAGTCGCTTCAATGAAAAGACCCCTCATTGTGGCCCACCGCGGCGCGCGCCTAGAAGCACCCGAAAACACGATGCTCGCCTTCCAAAAAGCCAAGGAAATGGGTGCGGACGGCGTAGAGCTCGACGTTTTGCTCAGCAAAGACAAACACTGGGTCATCACCCATAATGACGATCTCAGGCAGTATGCCGGAGTTCCCGGGCGTGTGTGTCGATCCAATCTCACAGACCTGCGAAGCCTTGATTTCGGTTCTCATTTTTCCAGTCAATTCAAAGGAGAAAAAATCCCTACCCTCGCTGAACTTTTTGATTTTTTGCGCGGCGATATGATGATCAATGTTGAAATCAAAGAAAGCAACATTCGACGCAACGGTTGTGAAGAAATTTTAATTAAGTTGATTCGCGATCTAAAAATGCAAGATCAAGTCTGGGTGTCTTCCTTCAATATTTTCGCCTTGCGACGCATGTGGAAGCTTGCCCCTGA
This sequence comes from uncultured Pseudomonadota bacterium, assembly GCA_964556135.1. Lineage (GTDB taxonomy): Bacteria > UBA10199 > UBA10199 > JADFYH01 > JADFYH01 > CAYPXN01. The sequence goes on along the minus strand of CAZKUY010000001.1, from coordinate 88,277 downwards.
AATTAAGCGCGGCTATCTTTTTTATGAGCGACAAGATCCTTTTTCTAAAAAGGGCGGCTGGGATTTTTATGTAAAACCCCAAAGCTGGAATATTTCTCGCGCTTTGATTCGCCCCTCTACCATTGAAAGCATTCATCAAAAAAATCGAGAATGTTGGATTTGGACGGTGAACGATCCAAAAGAAGTCGAACAATTTTCTCATGAAGGTGCAGATGTGATTATCACCGACAATCCAAGAGCTTTTATTCATCCAAAAATCTAAGTGCATTTTCTGGTTTTCGAACTCTCAAATGAAAAGACAGTCTGATTTTCAGACACTTTCTCTTACCCCCCATTATCCTATTTTTCCTTTAATCTTCGTAAGTCGCTGATTCCTCTGTGAATTCCAAAAAACATTCCTGAGAGATGAATCTTGGCACCTCCCCTGCATTCATCTCCTGCATGGAAACTCAAAAACAAAGTGAAGAAAAATTAAAACTCCAAGAAAGCATTCGTAAAATTCAACGCCATCTCGCGGATGCGCTTCAAGATCATCAATATTGGGGTTTAGATCAAAAAATTCAGCAGATCCAAAAAAATCTCCAACTCACTCAACGGATTTAAAAAGGAAAAAACCATGAATCTTATTTCCGTTTCTCACAATGTTCGCCTGATTTCTTTGCTCTTGGGAATTCCAGTGCTGCAAAAATGTCTGCTTACTTCTCAAAACCTTCCGACTCAAAACCTGCATGGGAATTATAAAAGCCTGCTTGCAGGAGCCATTTATCCGCTTTCCATGCAATCGGCTCCTCGAGCGCTAGGACTTCAGCAAAGCATTGCTAACCCTGAACCTGCCATCGCTACGAAGCTTCAAGAAATCAACCAAAAGCGTGCTCAAAAAGGTCAAGCACCCCTCGATTTTCAATCCGTCACCCGCGAAATTGAAGGGATCATGAATAATCCTGCCTTAAGCGACAAAGATAAAAAGGGGCAAATCGCCCAAATTCGAAAAAAATTAGGCTTAAGTAAAAAAGACATGCGCACTTTGTTTACGCAGCGTCTCAAGACAATTTACGAAAACGCCGCCCAGCAAATCCGCGTCCAAATTGCAAATACGACCGACCCCATCGAAAAGCAAAGGCTCACGAGCCTGCTACAAAGTTACGAATCTAAGGCCGGACTTTATAACGGCATGTTTAAAAGTTTCTGGAGCAAACTCGGTGGTGTTTTCAAAAAAATCGGCGGCTTTTTAAAGACGGTGGCTAGTGGGATTTTTAAAGTCGCACAATTCATTTCCCCTTTTCTCAAATTCATTCCGGGCATCGGACAAATTGCATCATTCGTCGAAAGCGGACTTGGAAAGGTTTTCGCATTTCTGAAAGATAAGATTTCAAAAACTTCGGAACCCTTCAAAAGTTTTCTCACCAATTCATACCAAAGCTTCGTCGAGCCCGCTTGGAATCAAAGTAAAGACTACTTACAAAAACTCATTAAAGCCTAGCGAAGGAGATTTATGTTCAAAACTTTATTTACGAACTGTCAGCTGAAAGCCGCCATTCCTTTACTCCCACTTTCTTGCATCCCCATAAACCCGCAAGCTCAAGCAAATATCACCCAGGCCTTCAACCAAAGCTTAGCGAAACTGGAGCAACGATGTTCGACAGTTGAAAACCTAAGCGAGCAAACCTTCAATTTCATCCTTCAACAAAATACTCGTCAGGAAAACTCTCAAAAGCTGCAGGAAAGTTTGGATAAGAATAAGAAGTTAGAAAATTTGATGCTTTGGCTTTTGCAAAGTGGGAATATTGATTTGGCCATGCTGTTGTTTGCGCAACTCGAAAGCAATGATGCCCAAAGCATGGTGAGCGCCCTCACTCAACAACTTCAACAAGCTCAGGCCAAACGTCGAGAGCTCAGTGCCCAAATGGGGCAAGTTCAACAAGGCCAGCAGAACTCCCAATCTCAGCTTTCAAACACTCAATTAGGGCTGCAGGAGGTCAACGACACGCTTCAAATGCTCACAACGCTGATTAAAGACGTAAATGACCAAAAGAACCGAACCATTGAATTTGCGAATAACTTCTTAAATAGTGAACATCAGACCACAATGAGCGTGGTGAGGGGTATGAGGGGGTAAAGAATTTGAGGGAAAAACCCATAAAACTGGGGTTTTTCCCTCAACGCTGCGCTGCTCCCTTTTCCAAGGTAGCTTTGATTGTAGAGTAAATCTTCAATCAAAGCGATTCAGAGCTTGAACGGCATAAAAAAACCCCGGAGGCCTCGAAAACCCCCGGGATTTACGCTTCAAGGAGAGAACTATTCGCAAGACAAAGCTTTGACAAGCACTCGACTCTTCTGCTAAACCCAATCTTCATTGTAGCAATTCAAGGAGTATATGTCATGGCTCGTGTAACCATCGAAGATTGTCTCGAATACGTCGATAACCGTTTTGGCTTGGTTCATTTAACCACCAGACGCGTCCGGCAGCTTAACAAAGGTTCCAACCGCTTAGTAGAAAACGACAATAAAGATATCGTTTGCGCCTTACGGGAAATCGCCGCTGGGAAAGTACGAGTCGATCGTGCTTCTCTCCCCCAAACTCTCGAAGATTAGTGACCTGGGCCGTTCGAATGCGAGGTTAACCAAGAATCAAGAAATTGACTGTTGATTCTCCATTGACCGCCCACCTTGCAAGCCGGTAAATCGCGGCTTTTGATCAAGCGATAAATCGTCATTTCGTGCAGATTTAAGCGCTGAGCGACTTCCTTGATGCTTAAAAATTCTTTCGAACTCAGGGCGTTCAACTCTGGATGTTTATCCATATATCCTCCTCATAGTATGTTTATCTGCTAAGATATGTAGCAAGCTGCATGCCAAGACACACAAGTCCCTCCAAGAGTTAATACTTTTAGATTTCAATCACTTAGCTTTTTTGAATATTTTAAAATTTTGGCTGAATTAAGTAAAAAAGTACTTTTTACCTCGGGGGGCGACAAAATTATGACGTTTTGGGCAGGCTTATCTAGTGCAGGGCATAGTTTAAAATCTTTTGAATTAAAGACTCATAATCGATGCCTGCTTTTTGCGCCGCCTTTGCAAAGTCTTCATCCTTCGCGATGAAAGGATTTGGATTTGCTTCAATGACCACGACCTCTCCTTCCGCATTCAAGCGTAGATCCAAACGCGCATAACCATTTAAATAAAGATGATGAAAAACATTCTTGGAAAGGCGTTCCACCTTTTCCGAAACTGCAGGAGTCAGATTCGCAAACTTATTTTTGATTCCCCACTTCTCACGGTATTTCTCGTCCCACTTGGCTTTGAAGGTCGCGATCTTAGGTTCATCTTCCGGCATTTTTTCGAACACCATTTCTCGCGCGGGCAAGGCCGAAAGCCTTTGGTTGCCCAAGACTCCTACATATAACTCTCGACCATCTACGAACTCTTCCACGATGGCGTCTTGCGCCATCGAGTCGTGAACAAATTGAATGCGTTCGAGTAAACTTTTGGGGTTATCCACCCAAGAATTCATCGAAATTCCGTAAGAAGCTTCTTCACGAAGCGGTTTTACGATCAAAGGATATTTTAACTTTTTAGGTGCATACACCCGACTCCCTCGATGAAAAACAGCAAAGTCTGGAGTTTTGATTCGATGATGAGTCAGAATTTTCTTGGTCAAAGCTTTGTTTTTACAAAGCATGAGACCGACCGAACCGGTTCCCGTATATGGGATTTGAAGCATCTCAAGCAAACCCATGATGTTTTTTTCTTGAGAGGAGTCCCCGCAAAATTGTTCGGCTTGATTGAACACAATGTCAGGGGGATATTGTTTCGTTTCCTCTACTAAGGCCTGAACGCTATTGGTCACCGCAAACAAGCGAACTTCATGACCCAAATTCTTCAAGGCTTCATAAACATGAGCTTCTGCTTTCATTTCAGGCGCAGTCAAGACTTCTGCATAATCCGTATCCGTTTCTAGAGCTTTCGCATCATCATAAATCAACAAGACATTGAGTTTCTTATGCATGATTCCTCTACACAGTAGGTTTAAACTTCCCGGTATATAAATAGTTCGAAACCATTGAAGTTAAATAGGCGGTCAAGTCGAGAAGCAGGTGATCTTCACTCTTGCCGTATTTCATCTTCAAGGTTTCGCAGCGCTCACTTAATTTTTTATAAAGGTTATGGACAATGAACTTCTTTTCTCCCGTCCACTCCGAAACTTTTTCCACGATCATCCGTCTATTTTTCACCATAAAACGAAAGGCATTCTTGCTCGCCCCTTCTTCGGTCGAGGCAAAGATCAGCTCGAGATCATGATCGTAAAAATCAGGATAATCTTGAGCATATTGCTTTTGTTTTCTTTGATAATAGGTTTTAAGTTTTAATTTTAGGTCTTGAACGGAATATCCCGCAGAAGCCGCCGTCACAGAAGGTTTTTGCCCTGCGATCCCTTGCATGAGCTGGTCCATGAGCTGAAGTTTTTTCAGAGCAGGCCAGCCTTTGTAGTAAACTTTCCAATCGATATGGGGACTCAACCAAACGGCAAAGGTCTCGGCAAAGTCTTCATCGGGTTCTGCTTGGGCATACCAGTTGTCTAAATGTCTGACGTAACTTTTACTGTAGGGCTTAGGTCGATAATATTGGGGAGTTTCTTCATTCGAAGGCGGACCAAAGGTTTTATTCACTTCCTTCTTTTTATGAAGTTCATAAGCATAATAAATTGCATGACCGGCTTCATGGCGCAGGAGTTTCATAAACCATTCAGGGTCGCCGCCCTCTACCTCTAACATCAATTTCTCTTCGATTTTTTTCAACCTCGGATGGGCTAAGAAAAAAGGAATTCCAATCGCACTTTCACCTTCAAGCACGAACCATTCATCTCCCAGATAACATTTTGGTTTTAAAAGGATATTTTTCGCGGCAAGGTTTTCGTACAATACCTCCACAAAATGTTGGATTTCGCTGCCCTCCAGTTTTAACTTGAGGTCGCAAATCCTACTTTCGAGTAATTCATCATCCGAAAGATTCGTCCAGTTTGCTGAGGGCTTAGATTCCACAAGTTTTCATTATAACTTAAATTCAGAGGCTGACAAGAAAAGGCTCGGAAAGATTTTTCATAAGCACTGAGCGTCTTTAAAAGAAAAAAATTGATATGTCCTTTGAAAATATCTATGTAAGATCCCCAGAATACTTTTAGCCACCATAGCTCAGTCGGTAGAGCAACTGATTCGTAATCAGTAGGTCAGCAGTTCGATCCTGCTTGGTGGCTCTATACAAGGGGCTCACGTCGCCCCCTCTCTTGGCAAAGCCAAGAGAGCCTCCCCCTCAACGCGCCTTTGGCGCTGACTTAGAGAGATGTTTTCAATAACTCAATATTATGAACACTTCTTTCCAACGATCCGCAGAGAAACTCATTCAACTCCTTGAAATCATGGAAAAGCTTCGCAGTGAGCAAGGCTGTCCTTGGGATAAAGAGCAGACTTTTAAGACTTTAATCCCCTTTCTCATCGAAGAAGCTTATGAAGTGGTCGATACTCTCGAAAAATCAGATACTTCACACTTAAAAGAAGAATTAGGGGATTTGCTTTTTCAGATTGTTTTTCATGCGCAATTGGCGCGCGAAGAAAATCAGTTTGATATGTCTGAGGTGCTTCAAGCTATAATAGACAAATTGATTCGAAGACATCCTCACGTATTTGGAGATGCGAAGGTAAAAGATGCCGCAGAAGTTATCCACAATTGGGAGCAGATCAAAGACGCTGAAAAAAAACAGCGCCTCGATGATTCTATTCTCGCTGATGTCCCAGCTAGTTTCCCTAGCCTCCTCAAAGCCTATCAATTGGGAAAAAAAGCTGCGAAGGTCGGTTTCGATTGGCCCGATACGATTGGAGTTTTCGCTAAGATTAAAGAAGAAATCCAAGAGTTGGAAGAGTCTATTCAAAATAAAGAGCCAATGGCGATACATGAAGAATTAGGAGATTTATTTTTTGCGATCGTGAATCTCTCGCGCCATTTCAAAATGAATCCGGAAGAAGCACTGCGTCAAACCAATGAAAAATTTATTCGTCGCTTTCAATTCATTGAAAAAAAAATTCGTGCAGAAAAAAAATCTTGGGATGACTTCAGTTTAAAAGAATTAGATTCTTTTTGGGATGAAGCAAAGCACTGTGAATACAATCCCCAATCATCCACAAAAACTGTTTGAAAACTGTGAATGCAAGAGTAGTAAAATAAATTTATAAGCCAAACGGCGCATGTATAATTGAGAGTTAAGCGTTTTGCATATTTTTTAATCAGGATGAATACACATCAACATAAAATCGCACTTTCTCTTTCCGCCTTCATTCTTCCAGGCCTCGGACAATTGCATTTAAAAGAACGATTCAAAGGTTGGATGATGATTTTACTTTGCTTCGCCGACATTATTTTAATCTTTGGAAAATTCATGATGGGTGTTTTGGTGGTGACTGAAAAATATCATCGCCAAAAAGATGCACTCTCCCACATTGGTAGACAACTTTGGGAAGCAGCTGTTCTACAAAAAGTATGGCTGATCAGTGGAATTATTTTTCTGATTTTGATTTGGCTTTGGTCGGTGTGGGATATTTGGAAGCATCCTAGTGCAAAGGAACAAGCTTCTGTTTAACTAAAAAGTTTTCCAACGCCTGGGCTGCCACTTTATTTCCTGCAGGCGTAAAGTGCCCATCATAAGGATGATAGAGCGGAAAATCTTGAGCTGATTGAAAATCTGGCAACATGTTGAGAAAAGGAATTCCTGCCTGATCACAAAATTCCTGTAAATAATCGAAAAGCTTAGAAGTATAAGTCTTTTCGTCAAAGCCTCTCAGTTTTCGACCAATCTTCCATTCTCTTTCATTCACCACATTTCCATAGGGATAAGCCGTGACTGCGAAAGCTATTCCCTTTTCTTTGAGAAGCGCTTGAATTCTAAGGAGGTTCTGCGCGGAATTTTCAAAGTGCTTTTTCCAATCTACATTCTCGCGCATGGGAAGATCACGATCGTAGTCGATATTTCCAGCGACCACTTGAGCCTGTTGATAAAACAAAGGCGCATCTTTCTGGCCTTTGAGTTGGTAATATCGTTTCATGATGAACTGATAAAGTTCTGAATTATCTAAGAAACTTAAACTCGACTTATAGCCCTTTTTGATTTCACGGTAATAATATTGAACATCCACCGGGGGAACTTTAATGGGTTTCGACTCGGCATCATAAACTGCGACTTGTCCATATTTGTAATCATCTTGCACGTCGGACATATCGTAATTCAAAAGCACAAGATCCGGTTGCAACGCTAAGCCTTTGTAAACCAGGAATAAATATTCCAAAAGAGGGGAATAAGAAGAGCATCCACCGTTGATCACTTCGATTTTTTTAGCTTGATCCTTCGCACTCAAGCTCTTTTCCAAAAGTTTAGTAAAAGTTTGATCCAAATCACTTCCAATTCCGAAGGTGTAAGAATCTCCCAACATCAGAATTCGAAAAACATCTTGAGGTTTTTCAAGATCATACTCTCGATCCCTCAAACCATAGGAATTGATTTGATAGACTACATCGAACTCATTATTGACTGTGTGAAGCTTCGCCAAGGGAACCAAGCTATGATGTAAAACGGGATCCTTCTGTGGATAATGACCCATGTACGAATTCAAAACCCGAATTCCAAACTCTAAAAGCCCTAAGGTAAAGAGAATGGAAATCGAAAGGGTCAAAAAGTTTTTCAGCAAGGTTTTCATCTAGAAAAGAGTATAGATGAAGGGCGCTAAAGCGGAACCTTGACTTAAAACAATCAAACCGCCCAGCAAAAGTAAAATCACCACAATGGGTGCCAACCAAAACTTCTTTCTTACCTTCATAAAATTCCAAAGGTCTTTCAATAAATCAAACATTAGTAAGGTACCTCCATGTGTTTACCTTCGCGTCTTTTAACCAGAAGCCGATAAGAATTTGAACTACATTCTTGCTCATGTTGCTTTAAAGGATTTTTTCCGAAGATTTTCATAGCCCAAGCCATCGGAGTGATTAAACCATAAAATACGATGCCTAGAATAATTCGACTGTTGATCCAACCCAAGCCATGACCTAATTTCATCCATACTTTAAAAACGGGAGCCAAAACGCTCGGTTTAATTAAGGCAGGAAGTCCCAACACGATCGCAATAATCCAAGGCCACAGAGGATAAGCTTTGGATTTCATCCAAGGGAATAACAAGCCGAAAATCAAAACGAATACAGCACCCGTTAACAAACCAAATTCGCGTAATTTTTTATCATTTACCGTTTCCATATTAATCCAACTCAAATTCTTTCATCCAAGATTGATCTTTTTCGAGAACCGGCTGATCTTTCTTTGCCAAAATGAAGTTTTCTAAAACGAGATAATCCATTTCAGTACGCATAAAGCATCGATAGGCATCTTCTGGAGTAGAAACAATGGGTTCACCGCGAACATTAAAGGAGGTATTCACCAAAACTGCCGAACCTGTTTGCGCCTCAAATTCTTTAATCAAGGCATAAAAACGCGGATTGGTTTCTGGATGAATGGTTTGAATGCGCGCAGAATAATCCACATGCGTTATGGCAGGTAAACTCGAACGCGCTACATTCAATTTATCAATTCCAAAGAGTTTTTCCTGATCAGCATTCGGTTGAATCCTTAAGCTTTCTTTCACAGGTGCCACAATCAACATATAAGGACTGGGACAATCTAAATCAAAATACTCAGAGACTCGATCGATCGCAACTGCGGGGGCAAAAGGCCGGAAAGATTCACGATATTTAATTTTAAGGTTCATGACCGATTGCATTTTCGCGTTTCGGGCATCTCCAATAATGGATCTTCCGCCCAGTGCACGAGGACCAAATTCCATACGGCCTTGAAACCAACCCACCACATTGCCTTGTTCTAAAATTTTCGCGAGCTGAGGAATTAAAATAGAGTCTTCTAATTTTTGATAGTGGGCACCACTGCGATCTAAAGCTAATTGAATTTGATCATTCGTAAAACGAGGCCCCAAATAAGAGCCCTTCATTGAATCTTTGGAGTCTACTTTGCGAGGCTGATCGTGTTGTTCATACCATGCGGCTAAGGCAGCTCCGATTGCTCCACCCGCATCACCCGCCGCAGGTTGAATCCAAATATTTTTAAAAGGACCTTCTCTTAGCAATCGGCCATTCGCGACACAATTGAGCGCGACGCCCCCTGCCAAGCAGAGATTTTCCACTCCCAAATCTTTATGAATCGATTTCGCCAAACGAAGCACCACTTCTTCGGTGACCACTTGGATAGAACGCGCTAAATCCATTTCCCTTTGGGTGATTTCAGACTCGCCTTTTCGGGGGGGTCCTCCGAAAATATCATTGAACTTGCGATTGGTCATCGTCAGACCCGTCGCATAATTGAAGTATTCCATATTCAGCTGGAAGCTACCGTCTTCTTTCAAATCAATGAGATGCTTATAAATGAGGTCCACATATTTTGGTTCACCGTAAGGGGCTAAACCCATCAATTTGTATTCTCCCGAATTGACCTTGAAGCCTGTGTAATAAGTAAAGGCTGAATACAAAAGACCCAAAGAATGTGGAAAATCAATTTCCCAAATTGGTTTTATTTGATTTCCTTCACCCAGCCAAACAGAAGTAGTGGCCCACTCCCCCACTCCATCCAAGCACAACACTGCCGCTTTTTCAAAAGGGCTAGGATAAAACGCGGAAGCTGCATGCGATTGATGATGTTCTGCAAAAAGCAATTCGGGCACTTCACTTTTTTTGCAGTTTCCAATTTCCGCTAAAGATTTCTTAAGCAAGGTCTTGATGAAAAGTTTTTCTTTGAGCCAAACTGGCATCGCAGAAATAAAGGATAAAAATCCGTGGGGCGCATAAGCCAAGTAAGTGGAAAGGAGTCTTTCAAACTTCACCAAGGGTTTGTCATAGAAAACCACTTGTTTGACATCGCGCATGGAAATTTTCGCTTCTTCTAAGCAATAACGAAGCGCATTTTCAGGAAAACTCGCATCATGTTTTTTACGAGTGAAACGTTCTTCTTGAGCGGCAGCAATGATTTCTCCATCGTGAATGATGGCTGCAGCCGAATCGTGATAAAAACAAGAAATGCCTACAATATACATATTCAGGGTGCTGAGGTTTTCGAATGGACCGAATGATCTTTCAGATGTTGAAAAATTAAATCCGCCACAAACTGATTCCCGCTCTCCTTGTAATGGTCATCGATGCAATGATAAAAATTCTTATCAGGTGACGCGAGCATCGCAGGCAAAACATCCACGATATCGATTTGATTTTGAACAGCCCAAGCCCGCACCGCGTCCTGAATCTCTCTACCCAAAAGCTCGTGATTAGGAAAGTCAAAACCTAGCTTTTCCAATTCAGTAAAACAGGCATTCGTGACTTGATATTTCGAAGGCTGCATCACTAATAAATAGTCGCTTTCGGGAAAAAGTTTTTTGAGCTTCATTAATGAATTCTGGGTGAATGGGTCCTTTTGGAAAAGTTTTGACAAAGAACGATAATGGGCCTGCTGATCGGGCATGTCTCCTCGATGCAACAAATGAGGATTTACGACGCCCATGCAAGCCTTGTCGAATAAATCAGGATCTACTTTGCCCCTATAAGGTTCGATCCATGAAAACATGCAGGACAAATAGCCTTTCTGCCAGAGTGAAGTGGAAATAATGTCTTGAATCTTCTCTTTCCATTTAATGATTTTCCAACGATTGCGGAGCGAGCCTTCATGAATGTCGTTATCGACATAGAAAGACACCAGCACTAAATCAGGATGATAATCTTTAAACTGCTGACCTAATTGATAATATTCGAAAGGATCCGCCCCGACGATCCCTACATTATAAACTTCATAATGAAGAGCAGGCGAATTCGCATTGAGTTTTTGCTCTAAGAGTTTATCAAAAGTATTTTCGTTCGGAGTACCCAATCCATAAGCATAGGAATCGCCGATGAGAAGAATCCGAAAAGTACCGGGAGCTTTAGCGAGATGAAACTCTTCGTCTCGAAAAAAATCCGAATTTAAATGGATGGGATAATCATATTCCAGATTGTGGACTTGGAAATCGCGTTGCGTATTGGCTTTGAGAGGCTGCCAGCGTAAGTAGATTTCAAGCAAAAGAAAGCATAAAGCCACTGACAAGAGAAGAATGAATAAAGAACCCGCAAATTTTACGAACTTTTTTTGCAATCGAAGTCCTTTAGAAAATTCTTATCTAAAGATGTGCCGGCGGTCGGAATCGAACCGACATGGGCGTGAGCCCACACGATTTTGAGTCGTGCGTGTCTACCAATTTCACCACGCCGGCTATTCGCTTACCCTGGCATAGCCAGGATTCGCTAGAGTGAGGGGAAGATATCACTCTCCCCCTCACCTCCCCCATCTCTTTGATAGGGGGAGGCTGTCAAATCAAATTTCTGCAGCTTTGTCCAGAAACAAGTCATTTAGGGTTTATAGAAATTCGGATAGCGCTTTTGAATCTCTTCTAAAACAATTTCTGCGGCAGCCCGGTTTCCAGCCTCACTCCAATGATTATCGCAGGCTAAAAACATCGCTTTCCAATCCATTTTTCGCTTCAGGCTTTCGTCGAGCAAATCCACATACAAAACACCTTGAGAGTCCGCAAAGCTTTTAAGCGGACCCGCAATGCTGGAATTGTGCTTTTTCGGATCTTCATAATCCTGAGGCACCGGGATACTCACAAAAACCACTTTTTTCCCCTTAGCCTCATCAACGATCTTTTCGAGGGAAAATTTCATGCGGTTCCACTGTGAATCCGTATAATCATAATAACCAGAAAAATGGGGAATTTCTGTCATGGCAGCACGTAGACGTTTTACTTCAAATAATCTTTCGACCGCATTATAAGTATAACTAAAGTTCTTCAAAATTTTCTTGAACTGCTGCCAAGCTTCGAACTTTTCCCATTCGATCTGGTCGCGGTAATATTCCAATTGATAATTTGGATACTCACCCACCCAATAAGGACGATAGCGATTGAAGTGAACTTTTTTCCCAAACTCCGGATCATCATCAAAAAAATCATTGAAGGGAAGAATCATGACGATGACCATGTCGTGAGAAAATTCTTTCGCGAGATGCTTATAGAGCAGATAATATTGGGTCGGGCCAAAATGTCCTGAAGTAGCGAAGTTTAAATGCTCAATACCCGTCTGTTTTTCTAAAATATCACTGAATCGCGCTGGTTCCTGTAAGCCATAACCCTCCACAAAGGAATCGCCCACCACCAGCACTCGCGGCAATTTACTTTCTTTCGATCTTTCCTTATCCCGTGCCCCATAGGAATTGGATTTGTAGGTTACATCAAAACAAGATTTTAAATGATGATAGGAGGAATAAGGCGGATGCCACACTCCGAAATAAGGATTAATATCTCCCCAATATTTTTTATAGGAATCTTGCAGACTATAAGAAGGATAATCCATCTTAAAAAAACCGCGATGCGCGAGAGTAGCAATTACCCATTCCGAAATCACGAGCATCAAAAAAATACTAAACAAAAAGAGCAAAATATTTTTTAGGATTTTCATAGGAGAGGGCTGGGACTTAAAACTGGACTATCTTGTTTTCTCCAATTATCCACTGAACTTGCCGCCCGCACGCAACCCAGAGTGCAGCGATCTTGGCAAGATTTATAGCTGTAGAATTCTCGTTTCAAATCTTCCGATGTATAATCCATGAGAGCCTTCGTAAAAGCGCCGCGCGTTTGCGAACACCAACTCACAATCCCCTTTTCATCGACATAAATATAGCGGCTCCCTGCCCTGCATTTAAAAGGCGCGGCGCCTTCTTCAATGATTTGATCTTTATAATCGGTAAATTCAGGAAAACTTCGGGGAATTAACTTCTTGATGCGTTTGTAAACCGCTAACTCTTCTGCATTCAACTTTACCTGGCCATCATGGCCATGGATCAAAAGCACGCGCGGTTTAAAGCCCATGTTTTTGGCATATTGAATCACTTCAAAAGATTCTTCAGGCGGACAAGATCCAACGACCCCGGAAACCACCACATTAAACTTCGCATGCTCTTTGAGATATTCAAGTCGTTTGCGCAAACTATCCAAGACCTTCACCGTCATGTCGTTAGGTTTGACGCCATCGATGGAAATCTGCATGTCTTGCAAGCCCGCTTCATTTAATTTCTGGATAAGTTCCGGTTGTAAATAGAAGCCATTCGAAATCATGGTCGTCTTCAAAAACTTTAAATCGTAGCGGCAATAGCGGATGAGCTCCGGCAAATCCGGATGCATCGTCGGTTCGCCGCCCGTGAGATTAATTGCAAAGGCACCGAGTTCTTTGAGTTTATGTGCGCGTTGTTTTAATAACTCGAGAGGAACGGGTTCGGAAGTCTTGTCGTATTCATTGCAATAGGCACAACTCAAATTGCATTTACGGATTACCACCAATTGCGTAAACCAAGGAGAATACTGAACTCTTTCTATAAAATTCATGGAGCTCGCTTTTAATTAGTCGCGACCTTTGCAGGGCGAATTTTGAAGATTTCTTTTTTATAAGACAGAACCACCATCCAGGTTAGATTGGATCCGATCAAGGCTAAATGCAAAATTAACGGCAGTTGATTGAATAAGCAAAGCACCATGAAGAACAAGGCAAAAAAATCGCGCTTCATCATGAATTTGATTTTACTCAATTTGGTCCAGATAGATTTAGATTCTTTCTTCTCTTCGCTTTTGTCTTCGTTAATCATGTCGTTCTGAACTGTCACCAAAGAGCCTGAATTCGTGTAACGCAGCAAGTAATAGAACATGACACCCAAAGTTAAAACGATTCCAAGGCCGACCAGATAAGACTCAACCACAATCCAATGAGAATGCGTTTGGCGGTAAGCACCCACCATCACTCCAATGAAAAAAGAAAGATAAGTTAAATTATCACCGATAGTGTCCAACCACTCTCCGACTTTCGATTGAGAGAGCTTCAATTTCGACATTTCGCCATCGCAACCATCGAGTATCGAAGATAAATTAAAAAGAATTCCACCTAAGGCCACTTCCCAATAAAGCCCTTTGGACACAAAAAATCCGGAAAGTAATCCGATGAGAGTCACGAGTCCCGTCACATGATTCGCTGAAAGATTGGTACGAATTAAAAAACGAGTAATAACCAAGGAAATCTTGCGATTGATATTCTGAGAAATCCAACCATCCGTAGGTTTTTTTAATTGTTTGAAAAGGAAATTCTCTGCATGGCGAAGCGCTTGAGCCGTATCGACATCCTGCCAAAAAAATTCCGAGATATCGCAAGATCCCATTTTCTGCTCTGTCGCCAAAGCTTTGACCGCCTCAGAAATAGAAGCATCTCCCTTATTTTGATAAAGTTGATCGATGAGTTCTACAAAAGCAGGCTTGCAGCGAAAAATCCCTGTATCGTAGGCATTATAATCAGAGATCTCTTTGCCAATGCCCACAATTCGATCTCCGCTCAACTTCACTTTCGTTGCATCTTCAAGATCGAAAATTTCATTGAGTTTGCGATCGATTCCCAAAAGGCATTGATCCTGCTGAAAAGGATGTTTCACAATCTTCTCAATCGCACGTCGGTCGAAAATATGATCCGCCATGAGAAATAAAAAATCTTTTTTAAGGAAAGGCTTTGCAGCGAGAAGCGAAAGTCCATTGGACTTTTGAAAATCAGGATTGTGAACAAATCGAAGCTTAATTCCTAAAGAACGATCATTTTGGAGAGACTCTACAATCTCATCGCCTTTGTAGCCGACCACGACAATCACTTCTTGGATGCCTGCCAATTTAAGATTCAGAATAGCTCTTTTGATCAGGGTTAAACCACAAACGCTTCGAAGTGGCTTGGGAACATCGTCTTCGGACCTCTGAATTCGTGTTCCATTCCCTGCGGCTAGAATGACTGCTTGTTGAACCATAACAATTTTCTCTAGTCTTATTAAGTACTTAGGGTTGAAAAAATTATCCCTTTATAAACAATGCCTTACAGAGCGTCAATGCTAAATATTATTTTTACAATCCCAATTAGTTCTGATAGCTTAGGCCCCTTTTTAACCATGGAACCAAAACCTTCATCTTCCAAGAAATTCATTAAACACTCTTTATGGGTGAGCTACCTGTTCTTAGCGGCGGGCGTGGCTTTACTCATATGGCTCATCCAACATGTCGGCGCGGGTCTCATTTTAGACTATTTAAAGAAGCTCGGTTGGAATTTCATTCCCTTCATGGCGGTTTCATTTCTCACCTACATTCTTTTCACCTTTAGCTGGGGGACTTTCCTCAAGGGACATCGCTACACGATCAAGTTTTGGCGACTCTTCATGCTTAAAGTGACCGGTGAAGCCGTCAATACGATGAATCCTTTAGGATTTGGCGGCGGAGATCCTGTTCGCATCCTTTTAATGAAGAAGGATATTCCCATGGCTGAAAGCACAGCCAGCGTCGTGGTGGATCGCACGCTCACTTCGATTGCCATGATTCTGTTCATGATCATCGGTATTTTCATCGCTTTTTGGAAATTTCAATTACCACCCAGTCTGCAATGGGGATTTCCCATTTCTCTCATCTTCATGGGCGCGCTGACTTATTATTGGTACAAGCGCCAGCACGAAGGGGTCTTTCAATTTTTAGTTCAATGTCTAACCAAGTTGAAACTCAAAAAAAATTGGTCACCTGCAACCTTAGAGAAACTCAAAGAAATCGATCGATATATTAGCGAATTTTATACTCATCATAAGAAAGCCTTTTATCTTTCATTTTTTCTCCAGTTTGTTTGCCGCATCCTCGGTGTTTTGGAAATTTATCTCGCAGCTTATTTCTTGGACACCCCCTTTAGTTTCGTAGGTGCCTATCTCCTGGCTTCAGTGACCGTGATCATCAATCTCATCTTCGTATTTATTCCAGGCTCTGTAGGTGTTTTAGAAAGTTCATATGCGGGCATTTTCATGTTGATGGGACAAAACCCAGCGATTGGAACTTCTATCGGAATTTTAAGACGCATTCGCGTGGTCTTTTGGTCTGCCTTAGGATTGTATTACATTTATCACCAAGACCGTCGCACGCGACTCAAACTGCGTGAGATGAGTTTTGATACAGATAATTAAATTCAAAATTCAAATTCTTGATGCCAAAAAAACCAGAAAATCATAAAATCGCCCTATGAAAACGGATCAAGAGCATCGTTTAAAAAAACCTTTTAAAACTTTTTTCGCCAAACTTTTCACACCTTTCTTTTTAAGTTGGCGCAAACACT
>CAZKUY010000001.1:0-71896 GCA_964556135.1 uncultured Pseudomonadota bacterium | reverse complement strand
AAAACTTTTTTCGCCAAACTTTTCACACCTTTCTTTTTAAGTTGGCGCAAACACTTCCCTGCCTTTTTTACAAAAGTTGAGCAAGAAGCGGGTAGCCTCGATTATTCCTCGATGCAAAGACAGTTTAACAGTCTGCATCAAATCTTTTTTCAAAACATGCTCTCGCAAGTTCAAATTGATCCTATCGACGTTGAGCGGATTCGCAAGGCAAGCAGCGAAGGACAAATTGTCTACATGATGCGCAACTGGGGACAGATCGAATACAATTTTTTTAATTCTCTTTTCATCAAAGAAAATCTCCCCTTAGCTTCTCACTCTAATTTGATTCGCATGATTTGGTGGATGCCTTTAAAAACCTTCTTTTATAAAATGATCGCGCGTTTGAATTATTTTTATCAGGAAGGATCTTTCCCTGACCTTGAAGAAAGCTATGCCCTCAGCGAAAATTTAAAATCCTCGCAAAGCTCTTTTGTTTTTTTAAACCTACCGATTCTTCTCAACTTCTATCGAGCTTCTCAGAAAGATTTACTGCTGCCCATTTTGGAATATGCCAAGACACTCCCTTCTGGACAAAAGCTCACGCTCATTCCTCTCGACTTCCTTTATGATCGCCGTCCTGGAAACGCGAATAAGTCTGTCATAGATATTCTTTTCGGAGAAAGAGACAACCCCGGCACCTTACGAAAAATGGTTTTATTTTTTCGTAACTACAATAAGCGCGCTGTGGCGAAGGTCGGCGACGCAGTCGATGTGGCTGAGTTCATCCAGAAACACTCCGAACAAACGCTTCCCGAGCAAAGCATTGAATTAAGAAATAAGCTCCACCATGACTTTTATAAAGATATTTTCACGGTAACAGGCCCTCCACTCAAAAGCCGAGAAACGATGATCGACCTCACCTTACAAGATAAAGATGTTAGACAAGCTTTACTGCGCCTTGCACCCGAGCTTAAAAAACCCATTGATCAACTCTATTTAGAATCCCAAGAAATATTAGAAGAAATCGTCTCAGATCCTAGTTACACTTATCTCGAACTCTGGGATGTTTGTTTGCAATGGGTTTTCAAAAATATTTATGATGGCCTCATCATTGACCCCGAAGGTTTATCGCGCGTAAAGCAACTTGCAAAGCAACATCCTGTGATCATGGTCCCTTCGCATCGTTCTCATATGGATTATCTTTTGATGTCCGATATTTTCTATCAGCAAAAACTTTCGATGCCCTTGGTTGCAGCGGGTTCCAATCTTTCTTTTTGGCCCATGGGACATCTTTTTCGGAAATCTGGCGCCTACTTTTTGCGTCGAAGTTTTGGGACGGATCCACTCTATCCTCTCCTCTTTAAAGCCTACACAAAAACTCTCTTAAAAGAAGGTTACTTCCAAGAATTTTTCATCGAGGGAACTCGCTCTAGAACTGGAAAGCTCGAAGAACCCAGAACCGGCATGCTGTCGCTTTATTTAGAATGTTTTTACGAGAACCAAGAACGAAATTTTTATTTCATGCCCATTTCCATCAATTATGAAAAAGTGCTGGAAGATAAGTCCCACGTTCAAGAATCGAAAGGCGGAAAAAAAGAAAAGGAAAGTTTTCGAGATCTTTTTAAAGTCGGTAAATTTCTTAAGCATCGCTACGGACATGTATACATCAACTTTGGCGAAGCAATTTCATTCCAGGAATATCTTGCCTCTGCCGGTCTACATCGAGAATCCAATGATTCCGAAAAACGCCGTGTAATAAAAAGACTCGCTTTGGACATCTCTAAAGAGATTGAAGACGTGAGCGTGATTACCGCACCCAACCTCGTCGCAGCGGCACTTTTAAGTCATCCAAAAAAAGGCCAGACACTCACGGAATTGAAACATAAAACGGAGCTCTATCAAAAAGCACTTGCACTTCATTCCGCTTCATTGAGCATCGGGCTTCAGCAAGATTCGGACTCTGCGTTGGAACTCGCCCTTCAAACTTATGTGAAGCAAGGTTTCATCCAATCTCATCATGATGGAAAAGAAATATTTTACTCCCTCGATGCGTCGCAGCGCCCTCATTTAGACTATTACAAAAATGCTCTTCTCCCTCCCATGATTTCTCTTTGCATTGGCTCATGGATCCTTGAACAGGCAAAGCATCCCATTTCTATTTCCGTTTTCGATCAGCAATACCAACTTTTGAGCCAAGCCTTTTCCCACGAATTCATTGCGATTCCCCCTGCATCTCAAGCCAGGCAAGACTTAAAATCTTTGGATCTCATTCAGATTCAAGCTTCCGACTGCATTGAAATTCAACAAGCGAAACAAATCGGTTTATTCGCAAATATGTTTGCACATTTTGTAGAAGCCTATCGCTTAAGCGCTCAAGCCTTAGAGCAAATGCAATTTGTGAAATGGGACGAGAAAAACTTAGTTCAGAAAATTTTAGATTATGGGAAAATTCTGGAGCTGAAAGGTGAATTGCAACGCTCTGAATCTTTATCGCAGTTTTTGATTAAGAATGCGGTTCATGCTTTGCGCGATGCGGGGCTACTGCTTTCACATGAAAATGAGATGGGTAAAAAAGGAAGAGCTATCTACTCTTCTAAACCTACCCCTGCCAATTTTAAAGATTGGTGGAAAATCTTTTCTTTGCCTGAATCTTCTTCCGACATTCGACTTCTACGCGATGCTAGCCCTCGTACTAGTAACGAATCTGGTAATCCCTAGCTACGATTTGATTTCCAGCTGGCGAAGGTTGAAAATGCATCCAAGCAAAACTTACCCTGCCATGTTCATTCGCCGTCACAGTGACTTGAGAATTCCCAACACTATCACCCGAAATATTGAGGTTGTCCGCAATATTTCTTCCGTCGGAAGCAATTAAGCTCGCACGAATTTGGCCTTCCGCTTCCCATGCAACAATGAAGGCACCCACTTGGTCACTGGTCACTGAGACGTTGCTTCCGAGAGGAACTGAATTCAAAGTAATCAATTCTGATAAAGCATCGCCATTAAAACTAAACAGCCGTCCTCTCAGACCTTGAGCTGTCTGCCATACTAATAGAGAACGATTATGAGGAAGAACCGCGAGTTGAATGCTCGTGCCGCTTCCAAGATTTGGAACCACAAAGGAAACCGGAGCTCCAAATCCTCTGCCGGGCACATAGGCTCTAAAACGAATTTCGCTTTGACCATCTGTGCGCTCGACCATGCCTGCCCAAGCCCACTCTCCCTGGGAACTACCAGAAATATAGCTCGTCAAAACGGACTCACCTGGATTGCTCAAAGTGACTACTGAAGTTTGCACATTATTGGCGCCATAATTTCTCGCACAGACGCCGCAAGATCGTGAATTTTCATTACTCACGACGACGAATGATCCATCCGCATTTAAAGCTGTTCTGCCAACGATGGCAGGCTCACGTAATTCAAAAGGAACAATAGTGAAGCTGTCTCCAAGGGGCTGACCTACATTTGAAAAACGCCGTGCCATCATGCCGGTTTCTCTACCGACGCCTAAACTTTCTGTCCATGAGACTAAGCTCGTTCCATCATCTAAACTTGAAACTTGAGGGACAAGCGCCACGGCATTTTCAGGTCGAGCGACCTCCACCACATTCAATGGATTTCCTGAAGCAGGAAAAACTCGCAAGAAAACTCGAGAAGAAGGATTCACCTCCGCCCAAGTGACGGCCAATTGTCCCGCTTCGCTCAAACTCGCTTGAAAACCTTGCAGAGTCCCCCGACTCGCCATAGGCATCACCGGATATTCGGCGGCTTGGGCTTCAATGCTACGGGGCGCCTGTAATCCAGAATCACTCAGCGGAGAATTTTCATCTCCACAACCTACCAGAGTCGCTGCACCGCCCAGAAAACCGCCTGCCCTTAAAGACCAGGAATTACCCGACACAGCACCGAGCCATCTGCCCAAATTTGTTTCCGCATGAAGTAGGGTTTTAAAGGATGAAAGAGCTCTTAAACTTGCGGGCAATCTCGAGGCCGCGAAAGGAAATGCGAGAGCCGCTGCCGCCACTCTCCAATCACTGCTAAGTTCTTTAGCCACTTGCCAAGCAGCATCCATTCGAACTTGGTTTGCACTGAGGGCAGAATCTGAGTAGGCAATACGACGATTTAATAAACTCGGAGAAGCAGCAAGACGCATAGTAATTTCCTATATTGTATAAATTTACAGATGAGATTTTATCGGCTTTTTGGAGGGAAAGTTGCTGACTTATATGCGCAGAAAGGAGCCTCTCCACTAGTGGACCGAACGCCTATATTTCTCTAAATTGCCGGCAAACAGAGAGATAAAATCATAGGCCACAAATTTACTGCCTTCCGATTTCATGATTTCCACTTCGTACACATAATTACCGGTTCGTGGAAAAGAGAGGAAAACAACTTTAATAGGCGCTTGTTGCTTCAAAGCCATGACATCTGGAAATTGATGCAAACGGGCAACGACTTCTTCTTCATTATAAAAGCGCTTTTGTCCTTGTCGTTCTGGATCCGGGAAATAAGGAATTTCAAAACTCGTTTCCATTAACCTGGTTTGCTTCACCTGAACTTTAGGAAGTTGAGGATGTCGATCGCCAAAGAGCATCCACCATTTTGCTTTTTGTTCCGAATCAAATGCGGATGCAATGATCCATTTCTGAGGAGGAAAACCCTCTAATTTTTGCGATTCGATAATACCATCCGCTGGGGTTTTCACGAGGAGTTGTTGGATAAATGCCCTTGTTTTTTCAGCTTCTGCCCTCGAACTGTAAATACCTTTCACGACCACATAAATGGGTTCGTTCACCGGTATTAAAACTTCTCCTTCCTTATTGATCGCAGATGCGTCAGAATGTGGAATTATCCCTAGAAGAAAAATCCAAGTGATGAGACAGATAAAATTTAATTTCCATCGATTAATTTTGGAATTCATATTTTTAACCAGAGCACCCTATTAGAGGAGATTGCATGGCAAAGTGGCTTTTCTTACTCGCGATTTTACTAACAGTCAATGGCTGCGCTTCAACCCAAGTGGCCCGTCCTAAAGTTTCTAAAAACCCCCTCGAAAACTATCCGACCTGCCAGGTGAAGCTACCTGTTGCGATCGATCGATTCAAGACCGAAAATGTCAGTTTTGACTGGTGGAACGATAATGTCGCGGCCGATTCCCGCGAAGTCGCCGTGGAAGACCTCGTCAATTCCGGGTGTTACACGGTTCTTGAGCGTGAAGACGCCGCCGCAGCGCCCCAAGGCATCATGAATGAAAAAGCCTTGGCCCGCTCCCCTGAAGGCAAATCAGGCGCAAAAGCCGGCAAATATCGCCAAATGAAAGTCGCGGAAAACCTGATGTCCTTTGCCCTCACCGGACTCACGAAAGATAAATCAGGCTTCGACTTTGGCCTACTCACCGGAATCGCCGGCGCACTGATCGGCGGTGATGCGGGCAATGCCGTGGGTGCGGTCGGAGGAGAAATCCGTAACAGCACCATTCACATGGCCTGCAAATTCATCAACACGAGCACCACTGAGATTATGGCGTCCGCACAGGTGAAAGTGGATGCAAAGAGTTTTGGTATCACTGTGGATACCGGCGCCGCCAATCCCAGTGGCTTTGGCATCGGCGAAGTGGGCTATTTCAAAAAATCGAAAGTGGGAAAGATGATGGCGGATGTCGTTCACAAATGCGCAGTTCAACTCACTCAAAACTATTACCGCGTTCACGGTGCGCCCACTCCGGTTTCCATTCAAAGTGATTTGGATACGAAGCCTGTACCTAAGAAGTATAAGAAGAAGCAAAAAAAGAAATAGGCCCTTGGAACTACTCCAAAGGCCTATTCTTGGTTGATGTCCAGCTCTCAGCCGAAGCTAAGAACAGGAGGTAAAATCTGTTTTACCTATGAGAAACAAATCTGAAAATACTTTTTTACCAAAACTTTGTTTCTCATGGTACTAGCACTTTTCGATTATTAGACTTTCTAAACGTTAAGTGCAACCCCCTGACATTTAAAAATTTCATTAGGAAAGGGGTAGCCGATCTATATAGATACATTAATGATCGGCTTAGTAAGCTTGAGGCAGGTGTTTTACAAGATCTTGTTTTAATTGAAAAGGATTTAATGGTTTTTGCAAGATCGCCGAGAAATCCATGCCGTCTGGCATGGCCTGAGCAAGCGTTTCGCTGAGATAACTTGCCAAAGCTACCACTTTAACTTCTTCGTTATATTCCTTTAATTTTCTTATATTTTTTGCACCCTCTGGTCCTAAAACGGTTAAATCCATGATCACTAAAGAAACTTCCGCTTTCTTCATTTCGCGGAAAAGCTGTTCCCAATCTCGAACCATTCTTAATTCTAATCCGGTGGGTAAAGTGTCTTTGATTAGGTCAAAGTTGCCGGTTTCCGTATCGACTAACACCACTCGTTTAGGTCTTTCATGAACCATCGTGAGTGTTTCGACCCTTTTCTTGGATTCGGATTTCTTGGTCCAATCTTTTAAATGTTTTTCCAATTGGCTGAGTTTTTTATCGAGGCGGTCAATGGACTGGGGTTGTGGAATTCCCATGATTCGGAATAAGGTTTGGCGTAAGTTATGACGTGAAGCTCTCTCGGACATGGGTGCCTCCTTTAAAAAGCGCGACGCACCAAACAGCCATTAAATCCCTTCAGAATTTATTAAAGAAATCGAAGGCCATTTTATGCGATAAAATTGTAAAATTCGCTTCGGACATTATCCACGGAAGCGAACTTGTCAATCGTAAAAAAGTCACTTACGGATGCTCTCGATTAAGACACGGAAGTTGCGCGTTTGGCACGCTTCCACTATGATAAAAAAATGACTCATAAAACACGTTTAGAAAAAGATGCCTTAGGAAATAAAGAAATTCCGCAAAAAGCTTATTACGGAATTCAAACTTTGCGCGCAGTCGAAAATTTTCCGATCAGTGGATGGACAGCACAAAGCGCTTACTTAAAATCCATTGTCATTATTAAAAAAGCGGCCGCTCAAGTGAATGCCGAGCTAGGCCTCATCCCCTCGAGAAAAGCAAAACTGATTCAAAAAAGCTGTGATGAAATTTTAACAGGAAATTTTTCTGATCAATTTCCAGTCGATGTATTTCAAGCCGGCGCGGGAACCAGTCAGAACATGAATGTGAATGAGGTCATCGCTAACCGGGCCAATGAAATAGCAGGATTTAAAAAAGGATCATACACTCTCATTCATCCCAATGATGATGTGAACTGTTCTCAATCGACGAATGACGTAATTCCCACCGCGATTCGCCTCGCCGCACTTCAAGAGCTAGAAAGCTTCTATCCTGTTTTCAAAAAACTCATTCAAAGTTTTCAAAACAAAGAAAAAGAGTTTTCTAAAATTATTAAATCAGGTCGAACCCATCTTCAAGATGCGACCCCCCTCTTTTTAGGCCAAGAATTTTCTGGATACACGCAAATACTTAAAAATCACCTGCAAAGAATTCAAGCGGCGGGAAAAGGGCTGCTTGCCCTAGGCATTGGCGGGACTGCTGTTGGGACGGGCCTTAACACAGCGCCGACCTATTCAGCAAAAATGATTCAGAGTTTAAGAAAAGCGACAAAACTTCCTTTACAAAAAGCCCCCAACTTTTTTGAAGTCATGCAAAGCTTCGCCCCTTTCTGCGAAGTTTCTTCGGCATTAAATAATCTCTGTTTGGATTTATTAAAAATTTCGAACGACTTTCGCTTGCTCTCGAGCGGACCTCGAACTGGTTTATCAGAAATAGAATTACCAGCTCGACAGCCAGGATCTTCCATCATGCCCGGAAAAGTGAATCCCGTGATGGCTGAAATGCTTTCGATGGTTTGCGTCTTTGTGAGTGGACTCAATCACACTATTTCAATGGCTTCTCAAGCGGGCCACCTTGAATTGAATGTGATGCTTCCAGTGGTGGCCTACTCGCTGCCTTGGTCGATAATTTTACTCAGCCATTCTTTAGATGTTTTCGAATCTTTTTGCGTGCGTGATATCACTGCAAATGAAGCACGCTGCCGCTACTATGCGGAAAACAGTGTTTCGATTGCGACAGTACTCTCCCCTCTACTCGGCTACAGCAAAACATCGGAAATAGTGAAAAAAGCCGTCAAAAGTGGAAAGGAAATTCGTCAAATTTTGCTTGAAGAAAAACTGCTTACGAAGCAAGAAATTGCTAAAGCCTTTGAACTTTCACATTTAACGAAACCAAATTTATAATTGTAAGTGGTCAGCATTCC
This sequence comes from uncultured Pseudomonadota bacterium, assembly GCA_964556135.1. Classification (GTDB taxonomy): domain Bacteria; phylum UBA10199; class UBA10199; order JADFYH01; family JADFYH01; genus CAYPXN01. The sequence continues at coordinate 63,683 of CAZKUY010000001.1, read as the reverse complement.
TTCCGCGCGCACAAAATTCGCCTAGGGAAAAGTAGAGCTGGATATGAAGCTCTTGCGCATTCAAAAATCGTGATGTTGTGCGGCTCAAATTGTTCGCGCTCCAAGAATACTGACCACTTACAATACATAAGGAATTTTATGTTTTACCGATCCACAAAAATGAAAATCCGCTTTGGCGACTGCGATATGTTTGGGCATTTGAATAATGCAAAATACATTACTTACATGGAACAAGCGCGAGTCGACTATTTCCGCGATTTTCCCGGCATCAATTTTCAAGCCCCGCAAGAATCCGTAAAGCATTCGATGATTTTGGCAAAAGTCGTCTGCGATTATAAATCACCCGCCTTCATGGACGAAGTGATTGATGTAAAGATTAGAACTTCTAAATTAGGCCGTTCGAGTTTTGAGATGGAATATGAGTTGAGCGAAGAAAGGACGGGTCGTGTCATCGCGACTGGCATGACAGTTGGTGTCATGTATGATTACGAAGCTAAAAAAGCCTGCCCCATTCCAGAAGATTTTAGAGAAAAATTTTCAGAGATAGAAAAAAAGAATTTTAGCGAAAGCTAATTTTAAGAACTTCTAATTCGCGGCTTCCCTTAGGGGTCACCATTTTCACGATATCCCCTTCGGATTTTCCAATAAGGGATCTTGCCATCGGGGATTGAACGCTGATTTTGCCTTGCTTCACATCAGATTCATCAGCCCCGACGATTTGGTATTCCATTTCCTCTTCGGTATCGACATCGAAAAGTTTTACGGTAGCACCAAAAACAATTTTATCATGCTTCATCGTGCTCGGATCTATCACTTGCGCGCGCACAATCTTGTCTTCAATTTCGGTCATGCGTGAAACAATTTGGCCTTGGCGATTTTTCGCTGCGTCGTAATCCGCGTTTTCAGAGAGATCGCCATGATCTCTCGCAACTTCGATGGCTTTTACAATTTCCGGCATTTCTACCGAACGCAAACGCTTGAGCTCATCTTTGAGTTTTTGGAATCCTTGTGGGGTAATGGGTACTTTTTCATCACTCATAACAATTTATATTGGGCTTGGACTTGAGGCTGTTGTTGGCGAGGGATATGGTCCAGCCAATCCACTTCCACTCGCACTTTTTTATTTCCTTCACGCGAAAAATAAAACACTTCGCCCTGCTCGCAACCGTAATCAAAAACTTCTTTCGTAATTTTGACGTCGTTCTCGCAGTAAGATTTCAATTTCTCCCAGTTACCTTCGCGAAAAAATCGAATGGCATCCAGACCATGAGCCGTTTTCCCCACATTCAAAGTGGCTTGAGCGACTGAATCCAAACTCACTCGATGCCCGATGCGTTGGGTGAGATCGTCTAAGATATCAAACACGGGAAGCTTCTCAATATCCACTGTAAAATAAGGCTGCAAGACCGCCAAATCAAAGCGCTTCACATTAAAACCAATGATCAACTTGCAGTCGAGCAAATGATTTTCCATGCGGCTTAATTCGTTTTCCAAAAAATGGCGATATTGGTTATCGGAGTAACCATAAATACAACAAACGGAAACGCCTAATTCACCGAAGTTCCTGCCACCCACTTCTTCAAAGGTGCGCTTCGTTTCCAAATCTAAAACGATACAACCGTCTTTCATTCAAGAACCCCAAAATTTTTAGTAAAAAATTCGCTCTGAGAATTGATTTTAACTTTTACCTAAAAGATTCCATAATGGAAGATAAATTTATCTCTGCATAAGAGTTTGCCACCCAATCTGCGATTTGCAGTTCATGGGCTTTGTAGGAGGTTGCCAAGGCGAGACATTTCATGCCGGCAGACTTCGCTGATTCAATTCCCCAAATGGAATCCTCGATCACTAAACACTCTTGAGGAAGAATAATTTCTGAGCTCGAAACATAATCTCGATTCACATCGTCGAGCGCTTTTAAATATCCTTCGGGATCGGGTTTGCCACGCTTCACATCTTCAGCGGCGACAATACCTTGAAAAGTTTTAGTGAGCTTCGCACGCTCAAGCCAGGCCTCGATTTCTTGTCTCAAGGCTCCTGAAACCACCGCCAAGAAAAATTTATTGGAAAGATTTCGAATGAAATCCAAAGCACCGGGAATAAATAAATCCTGCTTTTGAGCTTCTTCAGAATAAGATTTTGCTTTTTCGGCAATGAGTTGATCGATGAAGCTTTGCTCTGTCGCTTTGCCTTTATCTTTCAAAACATGACTGAAGGCGCCTTGATCATCGTAACCTAAATATTTTTGGTAATAATCTTCTTTAGAAAGTTCGATGCTTTTTTGGGCCAAGGTTTTCTGGAAAAGCGAACAATGTAAAAATTCATCATCCACAATCACGCCGTTAAAATCGAAGAAGATGGCTCGTAACATAATTTTTCCTTAAATAAACTTCATCTCTGGAATGGATTCAGAAACTTGCAGAGGCGCATCAGTCGACTTCTTTACGTCGTCGACGCTGACGCCTGGCGCCAGCTCCATCAATTTGAGGCCTTGAGGCGTGACATCTAACACACAAAGATCGGTGATAATTCGAGAAACTACTTTTTTTCCAGTCAGTGGCAAGGAGCAGATCTTCACAATTTTTGTTTTTCCGGTTTTGGCGACATGTTCCATCGTCACAATCACGCGACGTGCGCTGGCGACCAAATCCATGGCTCCGCCGGGACCCTTCACCATTTGGCCTGGAATCATGTAGTTAGCGATATCTCCGTTTTCTGCTACTTCCATCGCGCCTAAAATACATAAATCAATGTGGCCTCCGCGAATCATCGCAAAAGAAGTAGCGTGATCAAAAATCGCGGAACCTGGAATCATCGTCACCGTCTGTTTGCCTGCATTGATAAGGTCCGCATCGACTTTGTCTTCCGTTGGAAAAGGCCCGACACCGAGCAAACCATTTTCGGAATGGAGCATTACATTCATGCCTTCTGGAATGTAATTTGAAACCAAGGTTGGCATTCCAATTCCTAAGTTTACATAAGCCCCATCGTATAACTCTTGAGCGGCACGTTTTACAATTTGATCGCGTGTTAAAGGCATATTGAATCCTTATGATTTTTTCACAGTCCTTTGCTCAATTCGCTTCTCATACTTCGGTCCCTGAATAATGCGTTGAACGAAAATATTGGGGGTATGAATGAAGTTGGGATCCAGTTCGCCGGGCTCCACCAACTCTTCCACTTCAGCAATGGTCACCTTCGCGGCCATAGCCATGAGAGGATTAAAATTTTGTGCCGTAAGATGATAGATAAGATTACCGAGCTTATCGCCTTTCCAAGCTTTGACCAAAGCATAGTCGGCTTTTAAGGGCGCTTCCAAAACGTATTCCTTACCATCGATGATTCGCGTTTCTTTTCCCTCGGCAAGTAATGTCCCTGCGCCTGTTGGTGTGAAAAAGCCACCGATCCCTGCGCCACCCGCGCGGATTCTTTCCGCCAGCGTTCCTTGGGGATTCAATTCGACTTCCAAAGAACCATCGAGAAATTGTTTTTCAAAAGTTTTATTTTCTCCGACATAGCTCGAAACCATTTTTTTGATTTGGCGGGTTTGCAAAAGTAATCCCAATCCAAAATCATCGACGCCTGCATTATTGCTAATGGCGGTGAGATTCTTCACGCCCTTATCACGTAGCGCGAAAATGAGATTTTCTGGAATGCCGCAAAGGCCGAAACCACCGACCATTAAGGTAGCACCATCAGGAATATCCGAAATAGCTTCTGCCGCAGATTTGTAAACTTTATTCATAAGCATCCGATATCAAATGACAGCCGCAAAAAGTCCATAAAAAAATCCCCTGGTTCACTAAAGAACTCAGGGGATTTCTACTTTTAGAGGAAATCGATTCCTAGATCGCGTTTCCGCCGGTTTCACCAGTACGGATGCGAATGATCTCTTCCACGGCCGTGATGAAGATTTTTCCATCTCCAATACGGCCGGTTTTGGCGGCTTTTTGAATGACGTCTACCACTTTTTGAACATCGGGATCGTTGACGACGAGCTCAATTTTCACTTTGGGTAAAAAATCAACGACATATTCTGCACCGCGATAAAGTTCGGTATGGCCTTTTTGGCGACCGAAGCCTTTCACTTCAGAAATCGTCATCCCTTGGATGCCGGCTTCTTGAAGTGCGCTCTTCACTTCATCGAGCTTGAAAGGTTTTATGATGGCTTCTACTTTTTTCATATACTCACCTCTCGGGCAATAAGCCCTTTTGTAAGAAAATTAATGTATATAACCTTCTTCTCCATGTTCGGTTAAATCAAGACCTTGTGATTCTACTTCTTCGGTCGGGCGTAATCCTACAACTGCCTTCACGATGTATGCAATCACAACTGTGGCGACGACAGACAAAGCAATTGTTAATCCCATCGCTTTGAGTTGTTCAATCCAAAGTGTTTTACCGACAATATCTTTCAAGTTTGTAAGAAGATTCGCATTCACATCTGCAGTGGCTAAGATACCCGTGACGAAGGCACCTAAAGTTCCACCGACGGCGTGCACTCCGAAAGTATCGAGTGCATCATCATAACCTAACCAATGCTTCATCTTCACGACAGCAAAGAAAGGAATTAAACCCGCCAAGATACCAATAATGATCGCACCATTCACGTTGACGAAACCTGCGGCAGGCGTAATCACAACCAGTCCTGCAACCGCTCCGGAACAGAAACCGAGCACACTGGGTTTGCCTCGGAACAGCCATTCAGCCATGGCCCAAACAAAAGAGCCAACCGCTGCGGCAAGAGTGGTGGTCATGAAGGCATTTGCGGCAACACCGTCTGCAGCGACTGCAGAACCTGCGTTGAATCCATACCAACCGACCCAGAGCATACCGGTACCGACCATACAAAGCACCATGCTATGAGGAGGCATGGGTTCTTTACCGAAACCGATTCTTTTTCCTAAGATCATACACAAAATCAGTGCAGACCAACCCGAAGACATATGAACGACGGTTCCACCTGCGAAGTCGATCGCTTTAATTCCAGCGTCTGCATTCCAAACACCGTTCATGTATCCGTTAATGCCCCACACCATGTGAGCTAAGGGGAAATAAACCACGATCATCCATAAAGCGACGAACAATAATACCGCTGAGAACTTCATGCGTTCCGCGATCGCACCGATGATCAAAGCCGGGGTAATAATCGCGAACATCATTTGATACATGGAGAACACATTCTGAGAAACCCAATAAGCATAGTTGGTGTTCACATTAGAATCGACGCCTTTCAAGAAAGCAAAATTTAAGCCCCCCAAGAAAGGTCCACCTACGTCAAACACAAGGCTATAACCGAATGCCCACCAAAGCAGAGTTACTAAACCTGCAATTCCAAAACACTGCGCCAAAACGGAGAGAACGTTTTTGGAACGAACTAATCCACCGTAGAAAAGTGCCAAGCCTGGAAAAGTCATGAAAAGCACAAGCGCTGCGCAAGTCATCATCCAGCCGTTATGGCCAGGACCCGCTCCAGAAACCTTTGAAGCTACTTTAGCATCTACGGAATCTGCACCACGTGCCGTATTATTAATGTAAGCTTCTAAGTCATTCACTCTTTCTTCCAGAGTGGGGTCTGCTTTTGCACCAGGTGCAGCAGCGGGAGCTACGGCAACGGGAGCTTCAGCAGCAGGTTCTGCTTGAGCAATCAGTGTTGCTTGTGTTGTGTCCGCAGAAACTTGCGCTGCAAAGGGCAAGCTCAGGCACATCACAAAAAACAACAACATCAGGCGTGTGAGCCATTGAGGTTTATGTTGGAACATTTCTGTTTCCTCCTTAAAGTAGGTTGATAAAGTCTTTATAATCATTTCAAAATCATTAAAATTAAGAATCTCTCCCCACTCATTTTCTAATGAGGAGAGATTCTTGAGGGGATAGGGTAATCCTTGAGAGAGCAATCCCTATACCAAAGTAAAAAATGCATTAAATCCTTGATTCTTCATAGCTTTTTTGATTTTAATCTTTCAAGAAAATAGCTCAAATTGCCTAATTTTTAATCGCCTGCTCAAGATAGGTTCTACGCTATGTCAGACATTTCCCAGCTGCTTGTTTGTCTACCTTTCATCCTACTTTTACTAGTGATTGCACTCGGTCCTTTATTTTTTCCTCATTTCTGGGAAAAAAATAAAAACAGAGCTCTGGTCGTAAGCGCGCTTTGCCTTCCCACTCTTTTTTACATCGCGAAACAAGCGCAGTGGAATCCTCTCTTTCATAGTCTGCATGAATACTTCTCATTCATTTGCATGGTAGGTTCGCTCTACATTATTAGTGGAGGAATTTCTCTCCGCGGAAATTTAAAGGCCACGCCCGGCGGCAACACTCTTTTACTTTTGTTAGGATCCATTCTCGCAAGCATCATCGGCACCACCGGCGCTAGCATGCTGCTCATTCGCGTTTTTCTCAAAACAAATTCCGAGAGAAAAAAAACCTGGCATCTGCCACTCTTCTTTATTTTTTCAGTGAGCAATTTTGGCGGGCTGCTCACGCCCCTGGGCGATCCACCGCTTTTTCTGGGTTACTTAAATGGAGTTCCTTTTCATTGGACCTTAAGCCTCTTTCCAGAATGGCTTCTCTCTATTTCTTACCTACTGATTATTTTTTATGTGTGGGATCATTTATTTTTTCGCCAAGAAAAGAAAGAAGATTTACAGCTGGATGAAAGAAAACAGGAAGCCTTGCAAATTGAAGGAAGTTTTAATTTTTTACTCTTGATCGGAGTCATGGGCTGTATTTTTTTACCAAGCCCTTACCGAGAAGCGGGAATGATCGCACTCACCCTTCTCTCTTTCAAAACGACTCGTCGAGAAATTCATCACTTCAACCAATTTAGTTTTTCACCTATTTTGGAAGTCGTTATTTTATTCGCAGGTATTTTCATCACGATGGTGCCTGTGTTGCAGATTCTTCATGTGTTGGCCCCTGATCTCGGCCTCAGCAAAAGCTGGCATTTTTTCTGGGTGACAGGAATTCTTTCATCCTTCTTGGATAATGCGCCGACCTATCTCGCTTTTTTCAATATCGCGAAGTCTTTGGGAATTCAGGATGCTACGCTCGTCGCAGGAATTCCGGAGCATATTTTGCGAGCTATTTCACTGGCGGCCGTTTGGATGGGAGCAAATACTTACATCGGAAATGGACCCAACTTCATGGTGAAGGCGATTGCGGAGCAACAAGGCTATAAACCGCCTAACTTTATTTCCTACTTCTTCATCGCAATGTTGATCTTAAGCCCACTCTACATTCTGACCAGTCTATTATTTTTGTAGTACCTAGAAAAATGAAAAATTGGATTATTTTTCTTGGCATGAAACTCGTCCTCGAGAGGACGAGAATTTTATTAGTATTGAAGGAAATGCCGAACGCTGGTGACAACGACGCCTTTTTTAAACATCAGGGTACCGCGAATCAACAAGGCGCTTTGGTTGTGCAACATTTGTTGCCACCAGCGGGCAGGTACAAATTCAGGCAAAACCACCGTAATTAAAGTTTCAGGATCTTCGTTTTGCAGCTGATCGATGTAATCCACCAAAGGTTGAACGATGGAACGATAATGGGTTTCCAAGATGATCAGAGGAATATCCAGACCCCAATCCTTCCAAATTTCTTGGATCACTTGCGTTCGCTCAGGATTGATTGCGATATAAAGTGCCTGAACATTATCTGAAATTGATTTTGCATAGATGATCGATTTAACGGTGCCCTTGTGAAAAGTAGAGATGGGGATGAGAACACGGTGATGCCGAGGTTTGACCAAGTCGAGAGCCTTGGGAGAGAGTTGGGCTACGATGCTTTCGTAATGCCGGCGGATCGCCAAAAAAATCATCACCAATAAAGGAATAAAGATGATCACCATCCAAGCGCCATGAGTGAATTTAGTAACGGCGATGACGACTGTTGCGATACCGGTTGCAAGGGCTCCTACGCCGTTCAAGATGGCTCGGGGAACCCACCAGGGAGTCCTCAGTCTTATCCAATGTACCACCATTCCCGACTGGGAAAGCGTAAACGAAATAAAAACACCAACCGCATAGAGAGGAATAAGAAGATGAGTTTTGCCTTGGAAGAGTACTAAGAGTAAGCCGGAACATAAGCCTAGAACGATTATCCCATTGGAAAACGCCAGACGATCTCCCAAATTTGACAATTGCCTCGGCAAATAAGAATCTCGGGCAAGGAGCGATGCCAAGCGTGGAAAGTCAGCAAAGCTTGTATTGGCGGCTAAAAAAAGAATAAGCGCGGTAGACAACTGAAGAAGATAATAGAAAAATCCCCTCCCAAACACTTGTTCGGCCAATTGACTTACCACCGTCACTTTATCCATCGGCAAGATATGATAGAAACGTGCCAGTTCAGTAATACCCAAAAACATGACCAATAAAATGAACCCCATCCATAACAAAGTAATATTGGCATTACGAGATTCAGGGGGCTTAAAAGCAGGAATCCCATTTGAGATCGCTTCCACTCCGGTTAAGGCCGCACATCCGGATGAAAATGCTTTCAGCAAAAGGAAAAATCCAACGGCATCCAAACTCCCCATGGAAGGCAACCAAGTCTCATGAGTGAAAACTTTCGATGTGAATAGATATTCGTAAAAGCCCACGCCAATGAGTCCGACAAAACTCACGATGAAAAGATAAGTCGGCAATGCAAACATCGATCCCGATTCTTTCACTCCCCTCAAATTTGCCAAAGTAATCAGGGCAACGAAAAGTAATCCGATAGCGACAGAATAAGGATATAAAGAGGGGAAGGCTGAAGTAATAGCTGCAACACCGGAGGCTGCGCTGACGGAAACGGTCAAAACGTAGTCGATGAGTAAAGAAGCCCCTGCCACGAGGCTAGGGTATTTACCAAAATTATCTTTGGCGACGACATAAGCTCCACCCCCCGATGGATAAGCATGAATGGTCTCACTATAAGAACTGATGAGAATAATGAGCAAAACTCCAATTGCCAGAGCGACGGGCAATGAAGCTTGCACTGCCACTCCCCCGACAGCCACTAAAACAAGCAATATCTCTTCTGTGGCATAAGCGACCGATGAAAGAGCGTCGGAAGAAAAGACGGCTAAGGCCACCCTCTTACTGAGGCGTTGATGGGAAGCCTGATGACTTTCGAGGGGCTTGCCTAGAATAATCTTCTTTAAGGTTTTGAGCATAGTGGGTGAAGGGCGAGCAATTATGTCTGCCTTCAGAAATTGTCAACGAAGTATTCTATTCAAATTTTAAAGTTTTTACTTTGACTCTCAGCCGAGTTCTCTTAAGATACATGCGTTTTTCAAGTTTTGAAATACTTATAAATCTAAAAGGAGAGAATCGTTATGAGAAAATATCTCGCTGTATTCGCACTTGCTGCGGGTCTCGCATTGAGTCCTCAATTAAAGGCTGCAGACAAAGCACTTCCCCCCGCAACCGTTAATTCCAACATCGTTGAAGTCAGCACCAAAGTGCTCGATGTCAATTATGATAAAAGAATTTTGACCTTAGAGGGCGCCACGGCCGGAAACAACCTCACCATTAAAGTGGGCACTGAAGTAAAGAATTTGAAGGAAATTAAAAAAGGCGATTTAGTTAACGTGAAGTACAATGAATCTTTAGCTTGGGTGCTGAAAAAGCATAGCAAAAAAGAAGGCACTTCCAAAACCGTTACCAATAGCACCACTATTGAAAATACGGGCAACAAAAAGCCTGAATACTCTGAAAACCAAACCATTGATATCGTAGCGACCATTCAAAATATCAATAAAGAAAAGCCCTCGGTCACTCTCAAAGGACCTGAAGGCAATTTAGTCACTTTGGCGATTAAAGATAAAAACAATCTTGAAGGCGTAAAAGTCGGTGATCAAGTGGATATCACTTACACCGAATCCATGGCCGTAGCCGTGGAAAAAGCACCTAAGAAGTAATTTTTTTTCTTGCTTAAAAAAGCCCCCAATTTGGGGGCTTTTTTTTTGCTTAGGAGAGACTATTCCTCTTCTGAAATTCGTGAATCAATCCTTGAACTCATCTATGTTTCATCTTATGTAGGGCAACTCTAGAGATTTAAGGTCATAAAAGAATCGGAAATCATGAAACTGAAAAGCATTCTTCAAGTCATCAAATGTTCCCACTGCCGCTGTGCATTGCCTGTGCTTGAGCACAAACGCATGTTGAATTTCACTGAAGGGGAAACCACTCTCTTCTGCAAAAATTGTCATCGCAGAATGTTAGTCATCCCTTTTATCGAATGGAATAATCTACAAAGGGAAAACTTCGAGCGACCTCAACAAGTTCAACAAGAAGCCAAACGTCTCAACGCCAATGCAAATCGAGAACCCCAACGCGAAGGCGATAAAAACCGCAACCGACGACGACGGCGAAAAAGATGAAATAGCTATAAAAAGAATAAGGATTTGACTTTTTACCTCGTAAAGAATTACGAGTGCGTGACTCATAATTTGCGTGAGTTTTTCTGAATTTACTTCAGAAAAACGAACAAGGTTGGGAGCCCGGGGGTGACCAAAGGGAATCCCCGATCTCATGGGGCGGTAGCTCAGTTGGGAGAGCGTCGCGTTCGCAATGCGAAGGCCGAGGGTTCGATCCCCTTCCGCTCCACATTCATGGTCAATATTTTTTGGATAGGGCTTGCCGGTGGTATCGGGAGCATTGCCCGCTACCTTGTCGGGCTTTTTGCCGTAAGGTATTTGGGTGTCTCGCTTTTTTATGGCACCTTCACTGTCAATTTGGTGGGATCTTTCATCATGGGTTTAGTGATGAGCTTAAGCCTACATCATCCCTCCATGCCTCCTCACCTTCGATTGGTTTTGACTGTAGGATTTCTCGGGGGATTTACGACTTACTCCAGCTTCAATCAAGAAACCCTTGTAGAACTACAGACGGGCAATTATCAAAAAGCTTTTCTCTATATTTGCATGACTCTAGTTCTCTGTCTCGCCGCAGGTTCCATTGGCTTTGGAATCGGTCGCAAAGTTTCAGGCTTTCCTTATTGAAAAACAATATTTTCCATATTGAATTGGAAAGGCTGTCCCGAAGCACCCCCGGTCATCACGATATCCGCCCTCGCAATTCCCAATAAACTAAGCTGTGTATTTATCGTACTCGTGATCGTAGAATCCATAACTTGCCCTTGTACGACTTGATTCAGATTGCCTATCCAAAGAGTGGGTTTGAAGCCGAACACCGCTTTTTGTGCGGGAGGCATTCCTGTGACAACAGCCAACAGGAGACCATCTTTAAAAATGTTCGCATCAATCGCTCCCTCTGTCAGATTGTTAATCACTTGGATTTCTTGAGTGGAAGTCGCCGCACCTTGGTAAACCAATTCATCTCCTGCGACTCCCAGGATCATCGCAAATAATTGACCCGGAAACGCCGACAAGAGGGGTGTGAAATTTCCATAGGAGTCGGAGGCAGCCACTTCATTATTCAAAGAGAATTCAAAGGGGTGATTGTCTCCTGCCCCAACGTTTTCAAGGACTCGCCACGCGACACTGCTAGACTCCATGCCAACATTATTTTTTTGAAAAATTACCACGTTATCATTATTCAAAGAATCTGAAGCATTGATAAAGTTTAACAGCAAGGTGGAAGTGGATAAAGCTGCCAATGGAGGAAGGCTTTCGTTGGCATACGTTCCAAAGGCATTGAAACTAATCATGACACCTTCAAAGCAATTCTCTAATGAAGCGCCCCAGCAAAAATCTGCCCAAATTCCCGCGTCTTCACTGGTGGCAAGATTTAAAGACCTCGCTGAAAAATTACCACTCAACTGAGAAATACTCACTTGAAGATTGTTGTTGGAGTCAAAGTTTTGATTAAAAATCTCGTTACCTGATTGTAAAATCACTAAATTAATTTGGGGGAATTGAGCACCACTTGCATAATTTAATGTATACTTGAGAGCATAGTCACCATCCCCTGCATCCCATTCCTTAATCACCTGTTCTCCGGCAAAAATAGCACCCGTGGCATCAAACAAACTGCCGGTAAAGTTGGCTTGATCAAAGCTCGTATCTGCTAAATTAGAACCGCGAAAATCATCGCCCGTGATCTGGGCATTATCAAAGTTACTCCCTGAAAAATCTCGATTTGACACATTCATATTTCGCATCTGCAAGCCGCTCAAATCACAATTTTGACAATCTTGATTAATCAGGATTCGAGGCGTCGCTGAAAGAGGATCTTGCCGAATGAAAAAATTAAGTACTTCGATACCGCCCGCTTCGGCATTGTTAAAAACAAAAGAGTAATTTCCTAACGAAATGAAAGCAGAACCGCAAGAAGTCCCCTCAATTTGCAGAATAGGAACCCCTTGTGCATTGAGCACGCTAAAAGAATGTGGCAGATCTGCCGCAAAACAAAACTCCACATTTTTGGAAATGGGCGAATGAATGAAATACGGGATGACATCAGTTCCCAGAACATCCGTATCTTCGCTCATCGCACCTCCACTCGGATGTTCCAAGTGGACGGCCACGACATTGGTTAAATCTGCACGTAAGGACGGATTTGCATAAAATTGGCTTTCATCAAAACCATTGGAGGCAGTTGTAGAATTCGATGAACCCGAGCCGCAAGCCCCCATCATGAAGAGAACGCAGAGATTGATCGCAAAGAATGGCAGACGAAATCGCATAGAGCACCTTTCTCAAGAATGGTTTTCAAAAAGTTTAACACTGGAGCTAGGTGATGCCAAGACAGGACTCGAAAAAGCACTTAAAACTGTGGGATTTTAGGAAGCTTTGAATAAAGAAGACAAGATATCCATGCTTATTCTTTACGAAAATCAGAATGCTCGGTGCCGTTATAGGAATAGACTCGGTCATTATTGTCGAGTTTGGTTTCGATCAGAACCGGTCGATGCCAGAGCGCGTGGAGATTTGTCAAAACAACCTGCAGCCAATCTACGCGTAAATCAATACCTTCATGATGATGAAGGAGATAGAGCTCTCCCCTATTTTTATAGTTTGCATCATAGACTGAAATCACAGGCTGGCCGCCATTAGTTAACTGGAAAAGTAATTTCTGTTTGATCTTCTGAAAATCGCGAGTGCTGATCTCATAGGTATTTTTATTTTTATTGTAGTCAAAGCCGAAAAGTTTTTGCTCCATGCAAAATTGAGGAGTCAAAAAAGTATCGATAAAAGTGAGGTCGTTATAAAGTTTGCGGACTTCAAAAATCTTCTCGCGACCTTTCCCTAACTTAAGATCCCAATTCTTTTTCGCGACCATGTCGTTACATTCATCGTATTCTTTGCCAAACTTTCCTTTGTTCCAACGATCTTCCACATCGCGTAGAAGCTCGATTCCCAATTTATAAGGATTGAGCCGACCATGGGATGCTAAGGTCCCTGAATGATGATCTGCATAATCGATGAATTCACTCGGATCTAAAATCTTCTGCGTCATCATGGTCGAGTGCCAATAAGAAGCCCAACCTTCATTCATGATCTTGGTTTGACGCTGAGGAAGAAAATAATATGCCTCTTCATGAATCATCGAAAGAATATCGCGCTTCCAGGGCTCAAGCGGAGCATACTCCAATAAAAAATGAAGGACATCGCGTTCGGGCTTGGAGGGAAACTTTTTCTCTTGATCGAGCTTATCCTGAAATTTCTTTTTCTGCGCTTCGATGAACTCGGCAGGATTAATAAACTTATCCATGTAATCTTTGCTTTTGAGTTTTCGAACATGTGAAGAATCGGCTGCTTCACCTTCGCGCGGCGTTAAATTTTCTTCGGGTACTTCATGCCTATCCATGAAGGAACTATGAAAATCGATGAGATTATCCACGGAAAGGCAAACGTCCAGAAAGCGCTCCACTTCATCTTGACCATGCTTATCGATATATCGCTTAATACGCGTTTTATGATTGGCCATCTGGTCCATCATTTTGCGGTTGGTGCTGGCGAAATAAAGATTGTGCTTGAAGAAATCGACATGTCCGTAAACATGCGCCATCACGAGCTTTTGATCCATCATGCTATTGCTGTGGAGTAAATAGGCATAAGAAGGATCATTGTTAATGACCATCTCATAAATTTTAGAAAGACCGTAAGAATAGGATTTAGAAAGCTGCTCATACTCCATCCCAAAGCTCCAATGCGGATAACGATTGGGAAATCCACCATAAGAAGCAACCATGTTCATTTGCTTCCAATCTAGAATTTCGAAAATGGTGGGATAAAAATCGAGGCCGTAAGATTTGGCAATCGCCTCAATCTTTACTTTCCATTCTGCTAATTCCGCTGGGAGATTGGTATTATTCATTTACCCTTCCCTAGAAATTCTTTGATTGAATCGAAAATTTTCTCTTTGCCTTCGATCTTCGAAGTAATGAGATGGTCATTCTCACTGCCAAACTTTTCATTCAAGTCTCGAAGGAATTGGCCACTGCCATATTCTGACTCTACTTGGCCGTAGCAAAACATATTTGAAATGGGGAAAATCTCCTGCTCCATCAAACGCAAACATTCTTGCGTGTCGCTACCGGACCAATTGTCGCCGTCCGAAAAATGAAAAGGATAAATATTCCATTCATTGGGATCATATTCCTCTTCAACCATTTTCAAGAAAAGTTTGTAGGCAGAACTGATAATAGTCCCGCCCGATTCGCGAGTTTTGTAGAAAGTATCTTGGTCCACTTCACGGGCGACAGCATCGTGAATAATGTAGCGAGTTTCCAAGCCTTCATATTGAGAGCGCAGCCATGTATCGATCCAGAAGGATTCAATGCGTACGATTTCTTTTTGTTCTTGGCCCATGGATCCCGACACGTCCATCATGTAAACCACCACCGCATTTCGTTGCGGCTTTTTCTCTTCTTTCCAAGAACGATAGCGACGGTCTTCTCGGATGGGAACGATGATGGGATTTTTAGGATCATAAACGCCGGTTACAATATGGCGTTTCAAAGCTTGCTTATAGGTTCGTTTAAAATGGCGGAGAGATTCCGGTCCAGAAGATCGGATCGAAGAATATTTACTTTTGTTGGCGACAATTCTGGAATCACCTTTGGGTAGAATTTTAGGCAGCTCCAATTCCTCGCCCATGATCTGAGCCAGTTCTTCTAAACTCAATTCCACTTCAATCAAATGGTCGCCTGGAGCGTCACCCGCTTCACCTTTACCAGGGCCTTCTTGCTCGCCAGTTCCCAGCACATCGCCTTCTTTGCCATCCCCTTGCCCTACGCCTCCCGCCTGTCTTGAGCCGTAGGTGATGTGAGGCATTTCTATTTGTGGAAGCGGAATGGAAATCAGCTCTTTACCTTGCCTGCCGATCAACTCCCCCTGGGTAATGAACTTACGCAACTCGCGCCGGATTTTACCCCGGACGATTTGCTTAAAGCGATTGTAGTCTTGCTCAATCTTCATTACCAATGGGCTAACTCCTATCCTTAATATCGCCTCGCGCAAAAATACTGGCGACAAAGTGAAGGACGTCGGTGGCGCAAATGTCGCAATAGGCGTAATTCTTAATGAGGCGACTCTTCACAACATCGATTTTTTCTTGGGTGTCTTTATCCATTACACTTGTGACCAAAGAAGTCAGTTTAATGGAATCTTTTTGATCTTCGAAGAGTTTGAGTTCGAGAGCTTTATGCAAACGCTCATTCGTCTTGTAATCGAATTTCTTTCCTTCGATCGCCAAAGCCCCGATGTAATTCATGATCTCGCGACGGAAATCGTCTTTGCGAGATTCGGGGATATCAATCTTTTCTTCCACCGCGCGCATGAGACGTTCATCGGGTTCCTCATCTTGACCGGTGTATTTATTTCTCACCTTTTCACGCTGAGTGTAGGCTTTCACATTATCAATGTAGTTGGCGCAAACTCGGGAGATGGCATCTTCATCCGCGCAAATGGCGCGTTGGACTTCATTTTTCACGATGTCTTCGTATTCATCTTTCACCATCGCCAATTGCTCGATGTAGCGCTTTCTCAATTCTTCATTTTTAATGAGAGTATGATGGCGCAATCCACTTTCCAATTCGTTGAGCACCATGAAGGGATTCACACAGCCTTCGCTATCGCGAACTAATGAATTGGAAATTTTATCTTGGATATAGCGCGGAGAGATCCCGTCTAAACCTTCACGAATCGCTTCCTTGCGAAGCTCCTTCACGTTGTCTTCCGTGTAACCCGCCATGGTCTTGCCATCGTAGAGTTTCAATTTTTGCGGAAGGGTGAGGTTCGCTTTTTTGGGATCTTCAATGCGGGTCAAGATTGCCCACATCGCCGCCATTTCAATGGTATGAGGTGCGATGTGCTTGCCCTTGATTTTATCGGAATTGAAGTCCTTTTCGTAAATCTTCATTTCTTCGGATAAGCGCGTGACATAAGGAATATCAACTTTCACAGTACGATCGCGCAGCGCTTCCATGTATTCATTGCTTTGCAACTTTCGGAATTCAGGTTCATTCGTATGACCCAAAATCACTTCATCGATATCCGTTTGTGCGAATTTTTTGGGTTTTACTTTATGCTCTTGAGAAGCGCCCAATAAATCATAAAGGAAAGCAACATCGAGTTTCAACACTTCGACAAATTCGATAATACCGCGGTTCGCAATATTAAATTCTCCATCGAAATTGAAAGCTCGCGGATCGGATTCTGAACCGTATTCGGCAATCTTTCGATAATTAATATCCCCAGTGAGTTCCGTCGAATCTTGGTTTTTTTCATCTTTAGGTTGGAAGGTTCCAATACCCACGCGATCTTTTTCGCTGAGCACCAAACGTCTCACTCGAATATGATTCTCGACTAATTTACTCCAATCACCTTTGTAATGAAGCAATAAAGCTTTGTAAATGAAGCGGCAAGAAGGACACAAATCACCTTGCACCACGATTTTTTCATCGATCTGCGTCTTCTTATTAATTTCAGTCAAAATCTCCGAACGCATTCCCTCTGGGATGAGGCGCAGCGGCTCTTCGTGCATCGGGCAAACAATCTCATCCGCATTTCCAAAAAAGGATTTCAGTTCCTCGTTTCCATTTCGATACCAGGTAAAAGTGTAAAGAGCCCCTTCAGGAGTATGCGTGTAGTGTTCAATTCCTTTTTTTAACAATCGAGCGATGGTAGACTTAGAGGAACCGACCGGTCCATGAAGAAGAAAAATGCGTTTTTCAGTGCCGTAACGTCGAGCTGCACTTTTAAAAAGATGGACCAACTTCATCAAATGGATGTCGAGGCCGTAAATTCCATCTTTTCCATTTTCGATGGGATCCTTAAAAAAATTGTAGCGAACAATTTTCTTCTTATGCTCTTTATAATCTTCAGTGCCGTAAGACATAATCATGTCGAACATGCGCTGGAAAGCAGAACGGGAAACTTTTGGATTCGCTTGCACAATATCCAAATATTCCGGAAAGGACCCCTCCCACGTAAGATCCTGATAACTTTTTACGTCTTGTAGGTTTTTTAAAACCTCCATCAGAGAACCAGGCTTGGTCATAATTCCTCCCTCATCATTTTTAATACTTAGAAATACTCGTGCTGTTGGAACGAGAATTCCATAAATTGAGACCCCTAAAAAACTTTGGTAAAAATACTTGAGAAAGAACGGACTCAAGTCAGGAAAATAAGGCAGGCCCTATGTTGGAGAGCCTATAACAAAATTATACGCTTCGCACTAATCTACTGCAACATCTCTTTTTCATTTTTCAACAAAGTATAGCGAATCACGGCCTTGATAAGCTTACTTCGGTTTGCATTGCCTAAAAGCGTTTTCAAATCGTAATAAACAGTAGGATCGTTAATCAGCCCGCCAATAGTGCCTTCACCCTTTTCGATGCGCTGAGTCACTTCATTTAAATTGTCAGTCGCTTTCTTCACATTTCCAATGGAGACGGAAAGATTTTTTGCCATGTGAGGATCCGCTTTGTCATAAATCAAAGCATGCAAGACGCCTTTTCCACTCTCAATTTCCTTCACAAGCTTACCTGCAGATCGAGTGATCAATGCAATATCCCCGATAATATCTTCGCCTTTGTAATCATAAATCAAAGCGTGCAAGAAACTTTTCTTCTCTTTTACATCTTTGAGGATAATGTTCACATTTTTCGCAATACTTTTAAGGTCTGCCAACATTTCGCCGCCGTCTTCCGCAAAACTATCGATGGAAAAAAGCTTACCAGTTCTCAAGGTTTCACCTTCTTTAATCTCAGGCGAATCGGGTGTGCCCACTTTAATAAAAACCATTTTATCGCCCAATAAACCTTGGGTCATAATCGCTGCTTCACTATCTTGGCGAATGCGGCTTTTGTATTTTTCTTGAACTTCTAATTCGACTACCACCATTTTATCGTCGATGCTTTGAGGAAATCGAATATCTTTAACAGTTCCCACATTCACTCCGGCCAAAGAAACAGTGGCACCGGAACGCAAGCCACTAATGTCTTTGAACTTTACGAAGAGCATCATGCTACTTTCAAAAAAACTTTTCTTTCCATCGAGCATGAAAATCACAAACATCGAGAGAATGATGCCTGCGCTTACAAAGATTCCAACCTTCACCTGTGTTTTTATATTTTTTTCCATAGACTTCAATCTTTCACTGACCAATTTGTCCTTGGATAAATTGCATGACGATTTTATTATCAGACGCTTTTACTTCATCAACTGTGCCGACAAATTCTATCTTCTTATCATAAATGAGAGCTAAACGGTCGCTGACTTGGAAGGCGCTTTGCATATCGTGTGTCACTACGAGAGAGGTTATCTTAAACCTTTCTTGGAGTGAAACAATTAAATCATCAATTCGATTTGTATTTGTAGGATCTAAACCTGTTGTGGGCTCATCATAAAGAATCACTTCCGCATCAGTCGCTATAGCCCTGGCTAGACCCACCCTTTTCTTCATACCTCCCGAAAGGTCGGAGGGCATTTTATCTTCCGTGTCTTTCAAACCCACTACATCCAATTTTTCTTCTACGATTTTCGTTATCTTCGCTTCATCGTATTTAAAATGTTCTCTCAAGGGATAGGCGACATTATCCGCCACGCTCAATGAATCGAACAATGCAGCGCCTTGAAACAACATGCCCACACGTTTACGCATTGTAATCAACTCATCATGGGTCATCTCAAAAACACTTTTTCCATCGAAATAAATATCGCCCTTATCAGGCTTCACTAAACCCAAAAGCATTTTCAACATCACGCTTTTACCGGTGCCAGAGCCACCGATAATGGTCATGGTCTCACCTTTACTGACTTCTAAAGAGAGGCCTCGATAAATTTCATTATCCCCAAATTTTTTCCAAATATTTTCGAAGCGAATGAAAGCTTCCATTTTTAAACCCAAAACAATAAAAAGAGTTTCGTTAAAAAGAAATCTGAAACGAAAACACAAATAGAACCATAAACCACGGAGTGAGTCGTTGCCTTCCCGACTCCTGCGGTGCCACCTTCTGTTTTCAATCCCTGGTAACAAGCAATAATTCCAATAAAAAATCCGAAGAAAAATGTTTTTGCAATACCGCTGGTAAAATCGACAAACTTTACGGTGCTCGTAATTTGATCCAGAAAAAAAGTAGAACTCACACCTGTTTCTAGAACGGTGATCATCATACCGCCCAAAATCCCGATCATATTCGCAATAACGGTGAGGATAGGAGTGCTCAAGGTGGTTGCCAACACACGCGGCACGACCAATTTTTGAATCGGATTTGCACCCATTGCCTCAATCGCCAAAACCTGCTCGGTCACTTTCATTGAGCCTAACTCAGCTGTGATGCCTGCACCCACCCGTGCTGCAATCATGACCGCCGTTAAAACAGGCCCTAATTCCCGGACAATCGCAATGCCGATGATTTGCCCCGTATAAAGCTGAAGGCCAAAACGCTCCAGCCCTACAATAAATTGAACTGCCAAAACCATCCCAGTAAAAACAGCGATCAGACTAGTAAGTGATAGCGACTTCACGCCCACCATTTCAAATTGGTTAATGGTTTCTTTCCAATTGAAATGATCTTTGAAAAGCGAAAGAAAACAGTCGTAGGTGAGGTAAGAGAGCCCTCCCAAATACGTCATAAATTCCAGAAAAGAACGACCTATCCGGGCAAGTAAAAATTCGACCCCCCCGTTCGCTTGAGAAGCCACTTTTTGTTGAACTGCTGTTGAGCTCAAATATCCCCCGTATATTGAAAGCCTTGGAAAAAGTTTTCAAAATCAGGTTTTGCTTGCGGATAATTTGCCGGCGGTGAAATGAGAACGAAGTCGAACATGCACACATCTTTTTTAATGACTACCGAATCTAAAACAATGCTGACGCCGTCCACCTTACCTTGAACGACACTGCGCAAAGCAGCTCTTCCATCAAGCATCATGGGAGTAGCGCTTAAAGTTTTCTTTTCCGTAATCCCGGTATGTAGATGATTGGTCAAAACGCTCAAAGATGCATCATTGTAAGACTGATCGCAAAAAGCATCGCTTTCAATGGAGCTCTTATGCTGGTCACTATATAAAACTAAAACTTTATAACGATCTACCTTACTCACTTTCCAGTCTCCTGAAATAAGACCGACACCGTAAGACCCTTTTTTGGTTTTCACGAGTCCTGGAGAATAACCGATCACTTTACCGGGATTTTTAGTTCCCTTCAAAAAACATGAGGGACCCACGAAAAGGATCAATAAAATTGGAAGGAAAAAAGTAATTTTAGAAAAAATTTTACCCATATTGTTGAGAAACAATGAATAGGACCATAAGGTTGAAGCGAAAGCAAGCAAACCCTCATCACGGTTTGACTTTATTTTAGAAGGCCGTTAGATCAACCACATGCCAAGTCTCCACGACAATTATCAAGACATCTTGCAAAGAGTCGAAAGAGCCCTTCAAAAATCGGAGCGACCGAATCATAGCGCTCAGATCCTGGTGATTAGCAAAAGTCAAAGTGCAAAAAACATTCAAGCACTTTTCAACTTAGGTCAAACTCGATTTGGAGAAAATTACGCCCAAGAATGGAAAGAGAAACAGCAAGAGTTAAAGAGTCTTTCTATCGAATGGCATTTCGTGGGTCGTCTGCAAAGCAACAAACTTAAATATTTATTAGAAGACATTCATCTTTTCCATTCTCTCGACCGCTGGGAGCTCGCTTTAAAAATGGATGAAATGTCCGAAAGAAAAAAACTCAAAACCTCTGTGCTCATTGAAGTGGATCTTGCCGATCAAGCCAGCAAAACGGGACTTAGCGAAAAAGACCTTCAATCTTTCGTAGAAAAACTCAACACGTTGAATCATGTTCATTTAAAAGGCCTCATGATTTTTCCACCTCCCAGCGAGGATCCTGAAAATTCAAGACCTTACTACAAACGCCTTCGGGAAATTCTTTTTGAATTTAATCAAAAAAATGTTTATAAAACACCTCTCACCGAACTCTCGATGGGAATGTC
Source organism: uncultured Pseudomonadota bacterium (assembly GCA_964556135.1). Classification (GTDB taxonomy): domain Bacteria; phylum UBA10199; class UBA10199; order JADFYH01; family JADFYH01; genus CAYPXN01. Next base: position 42,287 of record CAZKUY010000001.1, on the reverse strand, counting down.
AAATGATTACGAAGTGGCCACTGAAGAAGGCGCCACTTATTTAAGAATCGGAAGGGCCCTTTTTAAAGATTATGAATAAACTCACTGCAAAAATCGGATTCGTGGGCGCCGGCAACATGGCAAACGCCTTGCTTCAGGGTCTGCTAAAAAACAAACAAGCCCCATCTACTCTTTTTGTTTATGATTTAAATTCTAAGAAGATGAAAACGCTTACGAACTTAGGCATTCGCAGCTGCAAGAATCCCGCTGAACTTTTATCCAAAAGCGAAATCATTATTTTAGCAACGAAACCTCAAGACTTAAAACTAGCTCTTACGGAGCTAAAGCCTCACCTTCAAAAGCATTTAGTGATTTCGATTGCAACGGGCATCGACACTGCGACTTTAGCAAAATTCATTCCCTCCTCCTGTAAAATCATTCGAAGCATGCCAAATAATCCCGCTTTAATTGGTGAAGGAGTGACGGCACTTTACTGCGCTCAAAAGCTTCAAAGCAGTGAAAAAGCAAAAGTGGAAAAAATATTTCAGGGAGCCGGTGATTTTCTTTGGGTAAAGAAAGAAGAACAACTCGATGCCGTCACGGGACTTTCCGGATCGGGTCCTGCTTATGTTTATCAATTTGTGGAAGCCCTCACTCAAGCCGGCGTAAAGCAAGGTTTACCGGAAGAAATCGCTTATTCTTTATCTCTCAAAACGGTTTTAGGTTCTGCTCTTACTTTATTAAAAACAAAAGAGAAACCTAGCACTCTCATTCCTCTCGTTACTTCCAAAAAGGGCACCACCCTCGCAGGGCTTGCTGTGATGAAAAAGGGGAAGTTCAATCAATTAATTGCTCAAACCGTGAAGGCTGCCACTCAACGAGCGAAAGAAATTAGAAACGAATTAAAGAAAGGTTCATGATGAATACCTTAGGTTCGCTGGTTATTTCGCTCGCCCAAGTCCTTCAGTTGTTGATTAACATCTATACTTACATCATCGCAGGGAGCGTGATTATTTCATGGGTAGGCGCAGATCCCCAAAACCCCATCGTCAGATTTCTAAGACAGGCTACCGAACCTGTTTTTTATCGTGTTCGTAAAATCATGCCCAAAGCACTTTTTAGAACAGGCCTGGATTTCACGCCGATGATTGTTTTGATTTTGCTTATTTTAATTGAAAATGTGGTGGTGAAGAATTTAATTTATGGACTCGCCCAGAAGCTTTTGGCACGCTAAAGAATCCTGCTAAAAAATTAATTTGCTTCTAACAAAGAGAAAACGAGCTGGGCACGCCTTCTCTCTTCAATTGCTTTGAGCGCCTTCTGCCTTTGCAAAAGGTATTTTCGATATCCTGCGGTATTTCGCATCAAAGACACGCATCGTCCCAACATCGCATCCATGGGAAGATCAATTCCGCTATTATCGAAGCTGATTAAGAAATTCAGCAATCTCCCCCGTTCTGCAAAATCCAAACTGCGTAAGGCTGATCGCAAAGGTCCTCTCAAATTCATGAGGCGTCCCGCCACCGCGAGTTTCATATTTACGCCTCCAAGTGGGTAGTGAGAGAAATCCACATCTGCCTTAAGCATGATAAAATGAAGCGCCTGTCGATCTGCTATCGAAAAATCCGGATTGAAGCGATTAAGAATCGCAAATTCCAAGACATGTACATAGGTCGCATCATAAGGAAAACTGATCACTGGATACAACAGGTTCAGTAAGCGAAATCTCGCATGTGGTGGCAAATCACGCCTTAAAGTTAATCTGCAAATTAAAGCTTCATGATTTAAAATATCTCCAAAACTTCCGAACTCAGCACTCAATAAATGCATTGCTTCTTCTCTACGCATTCTGATGTGGATATTAAGTGCAGTTTGAACCACATCTGCCACCTGCGGATCTTTTGCCAATCCTTCCATCGCTTCTAATATCTCTAAGCGCTGACCCGGGAGCAAATCCAAGTCCCTCGCACTCAATGCACGTGCATAGATATCGATAAAGCGACGTTGAGCCACTCGTGAAGCCCAAGGGCTACGAATGATTCCATGAACGAAATCTGCCTGGTCAGGGAAACGCAGGAAATATTGAGTTTCTCGTTCTGCAAAACGAAGCGCTCCTTCAATGATGGGATCAAGGAGTTCTGGTTCTAGGTGTTCGGACTCAAGTGCATGTAAACAAAAAACCAATGCTTTAGACTGCGCTTCATCTAAATTATCAACATCTTCAACACGCCAGATTTCATCTACCCAGCCCGCGAGGAACTGCCGATCATTTTCGTTTAGGGTTGGATTTTTTAATAAAGCTGAATAAATTCCTGCCGCCGCATCATCCGTTTTTTGCTGAGCATCGTAAGATTTCATATCTTCAAATAGCACTCGAGGACCTTCTTGCCTGAAATCCATTACTTCAATGAGTCTGGCGGGAGCACCCATCCATTCAACTTCTATTTCGGGATGAACCCAAGTCGCTGGATTACAAAGCTCATAGAATATTTCTATGAAATGTGCGCCAGAGGATTGATTTGCTAAAAGGATTCTTTCTAAACTTCTCAATGCATCTAAAGCGAGAGGGCCATCGCGACCCCGCAATTTTACAAACAAATCATGAATACGCTCCGGCAATTCTCGGATGCTCAAGACACTCGACATCACAGGAAGTCTTGATATTTCAGCAAGCCTGATCTTTGTTTGAGATTCTATATGAAGTGAATTTTCTAGTTTTGAAAGGCGCCCTCCGAGCAAACTGTGGCAAAGCAACATTCCCATTGCCAAAGAAGAATTCATCGCTTCCGCGTGAACGAGTTGCTGTAAAAAACTTTCTTGGGGTAATGGCGTCCAAGATAAAAGACCCGAGGCATAATGTCCTGCAATCATTCCAAAATCAGCGGATAGATGTCTCAAAAGGATATTTTGTGAATGAAATAAAAAACCAAAGCTTTTCAAAATCCCAAAATTTAAAAAATTGCTGCGCCAGGATTCAGCAAAATTACTTTTTTCAATGAAGGAAAAATGGGCACCATCTCTTGAAGACAAGCTTCGTTGACTGCATTCAAAGGTGGTCACCTCTGCACTGAGAGCAAAGACCGAACTGAAAGCCCGAGAGGCTAGCCGCAAGACCGGAGCTCTCAAAAAATTTTGGGTGGCTTGCAGGCAAAGCAAACGAGTGGAATGAAATGCAAAACCTCCGAGAACCATTGAGGCAAGAGAGACAGGCTGAAACACTTGTCTTGAAAATGATTCTACAAGAGAATCCGCAGAAAGCTGGTTGAGCGTCAGCGTTTGAGCTTGTTGCGAACCACGAAATGAATGAAAGGTTAAATTTCTCACGGACCTGTCACCGCCTGTGCCAGACCCCTCTAAAGCGGCGATAAGATAAAATTAACTTTAAAATGACTTCCTATTATTCGAAGAATTGCTCTAAAAGTTGTCCCAATTAAGCTTCTTTCCAGCAATCTTTAGCTCAGGTCAAAATTATGAGGACTTAAGACCTCTGGTGACTTTATCCCTCAAATTTTGGTTGCCTTCATCTATTATATGAGACTAAAATTGTAGGACATTTAAACTGGGCTAAAACTATGCCAATTTCACGTTATCGTTGTAAAAAATGTGGGAAGGAATTCCAGGTTTTTCAGAAAATCACGGATAGTCCTCTGAAAAGCTGTAGTTTTTGTGCTGGAAAAGTAGATCTGGTTCCAGTGCCTCTTTTCCACAACACTCCTTCTTTCTCCCTCGCTTTTGTAGACAAAGAAAAAGAGGAAGAAAAACCCAAGAATATCATCAGAGCGAAAGCTAAACCGAAGCCCGAACAAAAAACTCCGGCTAAGAAAGTAGCTCCGCCAGCAAAAAGCAAAAAAGTGGAAAAGAAACCCGTTAAAAAAATTAGTAAAAATAATAAGAGCAAAAAAATGAAAAAGTAAGGGGTTCGTTGTTCATGGTTGATCGGATCGACAAGCTGAGAGCACATGAATCTTGGAGAGTCCAAGAAACGAACTCCTCGAAGAAAGATAAGCAAAATCAATCCGAGGAAGAGAAGCAGCAAAACGCAAAATCAAGTTTTGAAGAAGCTCCAGACTGGAATCGATTGATGGCAAAAGAGGCACCTGGATCCGGAAACTTGCTTACCAGGGATGTAAAGAATATCTCTTTTAAACATTCCAGCCCTTTAGATGAAGAGGCGACGGATCTTCACTCTGTCACTCAGGATCCCCGAGAAGAAAACAAGTTCTCGTTGAAAAGAAATAAAGGGGAATCCGCTTTACTGATCTTTACTGTAGTCTTGCTGCTTGTTTTACTTTTTTTGATTTGGAAACTTTTTGTTTAGTCCTAAAGGACCTGAACCAAAAGTGCGAACGTATTCATTATGAGCGATTTTCAACCTAAACCATTTGGTAAATATTTTCTCATCGAAAAGCTGGCAACCGGCGGCATGGCGGAAATTTATAAAGCCAAAACCTTTGGTGTAGACGGTTTCGAAAAACTACTCGCGATCAAGCGCATCCTCCCCCATTGTGTCAGCGACAAAGAATTCATCACAATGCTCATCGACGAAGCGAAACTTTCCGTTTTGCTTTCGCACACCAACATTGCTCAAGTTTTTGACTTAGGAAAAGTGGGAGACGATTATTTCATCTCCATGGAATTCGTTGACGGCATCAATTTGCGTGAACTGATGAACCGCTGCAAAGAAGTAGGCGAGGTTTTTCCAGAAGACATTGCAGTCTATATCGTCAGTGAAATTTGCAAAGGTTTAGACTATGCCCATTCCAAGCGCGACATGGATGGAAATCCGCTCAACATCGTCCACCGCGATATTTCTCCCCAAAATATTTTAATCAGTTACGAAGGCGAAGCTAAAATCGTCGATTTCGGAATCGCCAAAGCTGCCATGAACATGTCCCACACCATGGCTGGCATCCTAAAGGGCAAAATTACCTACATGAGCCCGGAACAGGCCTTGGGAAAGCCCGTCGATTATAAAACCGACATCTTCTCGATCGGCCTTATTCTTTACGAATTGTTAACCGGTCAGAAATTATTCACCGGTGAAACTCAATTCGAAGTTTTGAAAAAGATTCGATCGACTCGCCTTACCGAAAGCAGTTTCCCCGAAAGCATTTCCCCCAACATGAAGAAAATCTTGGCCAGGGCTCTTGCCTATGGCGCTAAAGATCGTTTCGAAAATGCCGGGGACATGCAGCTTGAGCTCACTAAATATCTCTATTCTACTTACTTAGATTTTTCGCCTCGTAAGCTCGCAAATTTCATGCGACGTCTTTTTGCCAGTGAAATTCAAAGCAAAAAGAACAAACGCAAAGCGGATTCTGAAATTGATTCCCAAACACGTTCCTTTCTCATCGACAACGAGCAACAGCAAAACATCGTCCATCGAACTGATAATGAGAAAACTCGAATTGATCAAACGGGTCAACCCACCAAAACCTTTATGGACGGGGGCTTGGTAGGTGAAGCGACTTCTGGCCATCAAGGCACCCATGCAAAAATTGCCATGCCAGGAGCTGCCCCTGGGGAAATCGTAACTGGCCAACTCAAAGCCCCAAAATCTTGGAACTGGCTTTATGCTCTACTCTTACTCATGATTTTAAGCGTGGGTGGTTATTTCGCCTATAAAGAATTTATTAAGCCTCCCATTCAAGGTGAAAAAATTGGCACCATCAGCGTAAATTCTGTTCCCACAGGCGCAAAAATTTTCTTGAATGACCAAGATACTGGGCTGTTAACTCCTGCGAACCTTCAAAGCGTGGAATTAAATTTCAGTCAAAAAATCACGATCAAAAAAGATCGATTCCGCGAATGGACTCGACTTGTCACACTCATCACACCGCAAGCATTGAATGTTGACGCAAACCTAGAATCTATTCCTTCAGGAGCGATTTCCGTTGTCACCCATCCGGCTGGGGCAAAAATCTTCATTGATGGAAAAGAGATGTCTTCTGTGAGCCCCGTGCAAATTTCAGATTTAGAACTGAATAAAACCTATACCCTGAAGATGCAAAAAGAAGACTATCAACCCATCGAAGAACGCATCACCATTTACTCTATTGAACCTGTAAAATACGAAAAGAAACTCGAAGAAATTCGTTATGGAAGCGTTGAAGTAAAAAGCACTCCCCTGGGCGCAAAAATTTACCTCAACAACCAAGATACGGGCCTTGTCACCCCTAATAAAGTCCCCAAGCTCGAGGTCGGTAAAAGTTTCACTATTCGCCTTTCGAAGGACAAATATCGCGATGTTTCCTCAACGTTTACCGTCACTTCCGAAAAACCCTTGCAGATCACTGAAAGAATGTTGAGCGAGGAAGAAATTAAAAAGAAGGAAGATGAAGATAAAAAGAAACAACAAGAAAGACAGAAAGCCGAAGAAGAAAAGAAAAAATTAGAACAGCAAGGTAAGACTGAAGCACAATCCTCTGCGGAAGAGCAAAAAAGGCTGCTCGAAGAACAAAAGAAAAAAGAAGAAGAGGCTAAAAAGGCAAGCCAGGGTGGCGAAGACGCTAAGAAAGAGGAAGAAGCCAGACGTAAAGCAGCAGAAGAAGATGCCCGTAAAAAGGCCGAAGAAAAAACTAACTCTACAGGTACGGCTTATGTCAGCGTCAGTTCATCCCCTTCAGGTGCTGATGTTTTCATCAATGGTGAACGAAAAGGTTCTACTCCTGGCAAATTTCAAGTAGGAGCTGGCTCCGCGGAAGTTGTCATTTCTAAAAGTGGTTCCGGACGAGTCACAAAAGTAGTCTCCGTGAAAGCCGGTGAGACTAAATCTTTGGGCACGATTGAATTAGGATCTGAATTCGGTTCACTTCGAGTTGAATCCAATCCTCCCGGTGCAAGTGTGACTGTGGATGGTCAGTCTACAGGTCGAAAAACTCCCTTAATTATTAAAGGAGTTCGCAAAGGCAAAGAGCATTCTTTGCAAGTCAACATGGACGGTTATCAATCTTGGAGCAGCTCTTTTAACATGGACGAAGATTCGAAATCTTTTAACGTTAACTTGAAACAGAAATAAGCATTCATCATGGAAGATAAAAAGGAATACCATAAAGACCTCAAAGATTCGACTCAGCTATTGCCTGTTGAAGAGACGCGTGACGTCATCTCTTTCCGCAAATGCATGTTGAAGGTGATTCAAGGTCCCGACAAAGATAAAAAAGTCGACTTAGGCCGCAAAGCTATTCGCATTGGTAAAAAAGAAGACAATGACTTTGCTCTGAGCGATGGAACCGTTTCTCGATATCACTTAAGCATTGAGCAATCCTCCGACAGTTTCATGCTCAAAGATTTGGGTTCTACCAATGGCACCTTCATCAATGGTAATTTGCGCGTCAAAGAAGTTTATCTCTCGCCTGGCGATGTTATTTCTTTAGGCAATACTCAAATTGAATTCATTGCTTACGACGAAAAAGTTCAAATTGAACCTTCCACCAAAACAGCTTTCGGTGAGATGGTTGGCAAATCTCGCAAAATGCGACAAATATTTGGAATTTGCGAAAAAATTGCCCCCTCCTTAGCGACAGTGATTATCGAAGGAGAAACGGGCACCGGCAAGGAACTCGTTGCGAAAGCTATCCACCAACATTCCTTGCGTAAAGATAAACCTTTCGTGGTTTTCGATTGCTCCGCCGTCGCTCCCAATTTAATTGAATCGGAATTATTTGGTCATGAAAAAGGCTCGTTCACAGGAGCTCTGAAAGATCGTAAAGGCGCTTTTGAAGCCGCGAATGGTGGAACCATTTTCTTAGACGAAATCGGCGAGCTGACCTTAGACTTACAGCCTAAATTATTGCGTGCCCTCGAACAGCGTGAAGTGCGTCGAGTGGGTTCAAACGACCCAGTGCGCTTAGACGTTCGAGTCGTCTGCGCGACCAATCGTGATTTAAAAGAAGAAGCCAAAGAAGGCCGTTTTCGCCAAGACTTATACTATCGTCTTTCTGTCGTAAAAATTAATCTTCCCGCGCTCCGCGAAAGACCCGAAGACATTCCGTTGATTTTAGAAAAGTTTTTGACCGAAGGTAAATTCAATCGCATGCCTGATTCTTCATTGCGCGTAAGCCGCGTCGAAGACGATGCCTTAAAAATGATGCAACGCTACCAATGGCCTGGCAACGTGCGTGAGCTCTCCAACATTGTTGAAAGAGCGGCATCCATGGTTGATGGCCATAGCATCCACGCTTCTGACTTGAATTATGTCTTTCAAGAGATTGAACACAATGTGGAGCCGACCGAACGCATTGTCGTCGACTCTTCATTACCCTTCAAAGAAGCTAAACAGCGCATTGTCGAAAGTTTTGAAAAAGATTATTTGGTAGAACTGCTCCGTCGAAACAATTTCAACGTTTCCAAAGCCTCTCGCGAAGCCCAAATCGATCGCAAACATTTGCGAAATCTACTGAAGAAATATGAAATTTCTGGGGAAGATGACGAAGAGGAAGCAAACTCATAAAGCGCTGGGCAAAACGGGAAGCGGCTTATTCCCTGCTGGTTTTTGCAATAAAAGATTTCGTTTAATCGCGATCACTAACGAGCGCGCTCGGTTGACGTAATTATTTCGCCCACTGGGATCCTTCAAAATAGCCTGACGAAAATCCTCTGCCGCTTTTCTAAAATTTTTGTGAATTAAATAAATTTCACCGCGGTTCACCATACTCGCCACATCGTCACCATTATATCGAAGCGCCTCTGTATATTCAAAAACAGCTTCCACGTATTTTTTCTGCTTCTGATAAACGCTACCCAAAGCAGCATGGTAATAATAATTGTGGGGATCTAGTTTAACGAGACATTCAAATATTTGCAGGGCTTCTTCAACTCGTCCGTAAGTAAGCTTAAGATGACCCGCTTCAGCCAATTGAAAAAGTTCCTTTTGCGGAATGCCTGCTAATTCAGAATAAGTGATTTGTTTTGAGAAAAATTTATAGAGCAGCTCGATGACATACTTCTTCCGCTGCGGAGTTGGATCAAAGAGTTTGCTTTGAGCCTTCTCTTCCTGGGTAGTTTCGCGAATTCTATTTTCTAAATCGCTCAAGGCTTCATCTTTCAAAATGAATGGTTAAACTTAAGCTACTTTACTGCCTCAAGTTACGAATAATAGCACTGTTGGTTTGGAAGAAGATATCCAAAATTGATTTCATGTATTCTTTACGTTCGTTGTTCGCTTTTTGTGCAGCCGAAATATTATCGAGATATTGTCGTTCGGTTTGCTGCATTTCGCCCAACCTTTGCTGAAGGATATAAAGCTGCTTTGCGTCTGCAGGCTTTGAAGGATCGAGTCCTGCCAGTTCCGCCATAATTTTCTGCTTCTCGTCGCGAATTTTTTGAATGCTTCCCAAGGCGTTACCCGCCAATTCGCGGTACCAATTTTCTGAGCCAAATAAAGTCTGGAAGGTATTATAAAAAGGCCCATCTGGGCTAAAGCTTGAATCTAAATAAGACTGCTCTGTGCTCATAGAATTATTAGGCATACGCACCGAACCAGAATTTCCAGAGGCTTCCCTTCCATAGGATCCGGGTGCAGGAGGTGGCGGAGGAGGTGGAGCGTTCAAATTTCGAGTCATTCCTCCTCCCATGCCCATCCTCATGGATGAGCGGAGAGAACCTCCCGAAAAACTACCGCCTTGAGCGCCATCAGAATCTGGAGCTTGAGCGCTATAAGCTTGAACTGAAGAACGAGTCGTCGAATCAGGAGTGGAAAAATCTGCCCAAGAATCTTCGTTAGATTGCTCCTCCTGATGTTGATCTCGATGCTGGCCGCCTTGCCCTCTTTCCTGCTCGGACTGGGGAGTTTGTGTAGACATAGGAACGTCTTCACGACGCATGGCCTTAGCTTCTTGAGAAAGCCCAAAAAGATTTTTAAGTGCTTCAGATTGTTGAGAACTGAGAAGACCGGTCTTTGCAGCGAGATTTAATTTTTCAACGGTAATGAAATTCTCGGGCAGACGATCTTTATAGAGATCCCCTTTAGAGGTATCACGTATGTTAAATTCTTCGAATTTCGGAGGAGTACTATCCGCAATGAGACTTTTAACTTCCCTCTCATGCATACGGGTACACATCTGAGTCAAGTTTTCGCTCATGGTACGAAAAAACTGCAATACTTCCGGACCCAAGAGTTTTGCTAATTGCTCAGGAGAACTTAAACCCTGCTTTGCGAGGACTTTATCGAGCAATTTTTGGTCGATTTTAAGTTGGCCAGCAACCTCGCCTGCACCGCGTATTTGCGGGTTGATATTAGACATGTTTCCATCAAGAGGACGCGTTGCCATATGAAACTCCTACTTCACTTGGGATTCTTGTAACACCAGGTTTTTTAAAAACCTCGCGCGGTTGCCCCAAGGATTTTTGCTTTGAGGATCCAAGGCAATTGCCTTTTCAAAATCCTCTAAAGGCTCATCGATATAACCAAATCGATAGTAGATTTCTCCGCGGTTTACATAAGAAGAAATATTTTTGGGATCCATTTCGATCGCCACGGTATATTCACCTAAAGCATCCAACAATTTATCCATGCGTTGATAAATAGCGCCTAGAATTGAATGATGATAAGCGCGTTTGTGATCTAAAACAGAAAGACCTTTGAAAATCGTTTCAGCCTCAACCAATTTCCCACGCTTGAATTGCTGATAACCATATTCGGCCATTTGAAAAATGAGTTGAGGAGGAAGTCCCTGCAGCTCTGCCCAAGTAATTTCCCCCTCTATGAAACGCTCGACGAGCTTACCGGCTTTTTCCGCTTCTTGAGGATTAATCCCTTCCAAAGCCGCAGAAAAGCTCTGGAGCCACTCGTTGTTTGTTTTCCAGAGCTCCGGATTTTTAGCTTGTTCAACTTCTTCCTGTTTTTTTTCTTTTTCTAGATCTTCCGGACTAAGACCCGCATCTGGATCAAAAGGCTCATCGGCAGGCATGAAAACCTCCATTTTCTTCAATAATATAGATATGTTATGCTATCATCGTCAGATAATAGTCGCAACCTTTTTCATCTGAGAAACCTGACTATCAAAGAACTCGATCGCATAAAAAAGGCGGCCTTCTTGAATCGGGCCGCCTTTGAAAAAACCATTCTTTTCGGTCTTAAGCTCGGAAGCTCTGAATCAAGGTACGGGTCGTACGCGCTTCCGCTTCTTTGAAACCCGAATAACTTTCCCACAATTCGTTAATGTTACGGCGACCTTCGGAAAGTAAATCGGTCAACTGACGTTCAGTATTTTGCAATTCACTCATTAATTGAGTCGTCACAGAGACCCACTGCGTATATTTCGCTTGTCGATTTTGGTCTCGAGCCGCTCCTGAAGGATTATTTGTATTGTCATGTGCAGTAGGAGGAGATTTACGAGCCATGGCCAAAAGAACTTTGGATTTCGACTCTCGAACTGTATTCAACTGCTTCACCAAAAGACGATTAAACATTCTATTTTGTCTTTCGGATTCGAACACCATCGCGCGGACCGCGCCCACAACGTCTCCCATTAAAATCAAAAACATAATCATGCGCATTTTCACTTTCATCTGCTGCTCGACTTGTCGCATGTTGCGGCGTTGCGCATAACTTTCTTCTCTCATTTGGCCGCCGACCATCGTATCCCACATAAATTGATTTTGGCTCATTCCACCATAGCCATAGTCGCCACCGTAAGGAGTACCGCCTCCGCTGCTTCCAACGTAACCCATTCTCACCGCGCCTCCCCCACTCGACATATTTCCTCGAAATGAAGTTCCCACTGTAGAGCGCGGACCTTCGTTCTCACCCCAAACCTCTTCGTTACCTGACATGAATTCGCTTTCATCAGGCACTTCCGCTTCAGCCATTCCAGACATTTGCGGATTGGCTCCCGTAGAAAATCCCCATCCTTGTAAACTATTCAATTGGAAGAAAAGCAGCTCCCCATTCACCCAAATTTCAGCTACGCCCGAACCCATCATCTGGGCATTCGCGATCGCTTGTTGAATTTCATTTTGAGGCACTGCATTCAAATCACTGCGAGTACCAGGTCTCGATTGCACTTGGCTGGATTCTTGTTGAGTGGCTGCTCGTCCGCTTTGGTTACGGCGCGAACTGTTAGAACCTTCATTGACGGGATGATTACGATTTCCACTACCTGAAACTGGACCTGGCATAAGATCTCCTTAAATTCTAAAAACAGAAATACCAGTAAAATTATCGGAGTTTACAAGGCCTTAAGTTGCTTAAAATCCTTGAAAACCTGGAATCTTTGTTAAAATTTTACTCTTTCTAAGCTACTAATTTTAAAGGAAAAAGACCGGAACCGCAAGATATCCCTGCAATAGCGGCTAATGAAAAAAACTCATAATTTTCTGATAACTATCAATCATCCCTCTAAACCAGACCTTACTCTGATAGACCATCATAGGCAGGGCTAAATAAACCAATAAAACGCCGACAAAACCCTTAATATTAAAGCTCATCTCAAAGACGTTAATCATGGGTGCAATGCGGTTTGTAATCCCTAAGACCAAATCCGCCACAAAGATCGCAATGAGTACAGGTGCTGAGAGTTGTAAACAAATGATTAAAGTATCAGCCGAAAGCTTAATCATAAGCTCCATCATGGGAGTGAGTCCCGCCCCTATCGTTGGGAAAGTAAGCAATGGAACCTTTTCAAAACTTTCCACCAAAGCACTTAAAAAATATCGATGCCCTCCAATGACCAAGAAGACGGCAATAGTGAGCTGATACATGAAAAGCCCAAAAATAGAGGCTTGGGCACCTAGTGCTGGGTTGAAAATGCGTGCATTGGCAACATAGCGTTGGTTATCGATCATATTTCCAGCAGATTGAATGCCGAAAAAAATCATCTGATTCACTAGACCCATCAATAAACCGAACATCGCTTCTTTCAAAAACAACACGACAAGTAAAAAAGCCTCTCGAGGCACCGTCGCTCGATCAATTCCTGGAACAATCAGAGGATAGACGAATAAGGTAAGCGCAAAAGCCGTGGCCACACGCACGGTTCCCGGAACGGGCTTTCCACCTAAATAGGGAGTGAGATTGATCGCCACTAAAAAGCGCGTCGCAATCAAACCTCCCGCAATGAAGGAAAAAGTTAGATCAATATCCATGAAGGGGACTAAACTTTGAGGACTAGTAGGCACTACACACCTGTCATCTTAAATATTTTGGAAATTGATCGAGGATATTTTGGGTGAAACCAATCAACTGAACCATGCACCAAGGGCCCGTCAGTGCGAGCACCACCATGACGACAATCAGTTTAGGAACAAAGGTAAGCGTTTGTTCCTGCACCTGAGTGGTGGCTTGAATGAGTGAAATTACTAAACCCACCACCATCGCCACAGCGACCGCAGGAGCGGAAAGAATAAGCACTAAATAGAGTGCTTGTTTCGTAATGGAGATAAGATAATTTTCCATCGAGTTTAAGTATAGCCCATCACAAGGCCTTTCGCGATTAAATACCAACCATCCACTAACACGAAAAGCAGGAGTTTAAAGGGAAGCGAAACAGTCACCGGAGACAGCTGAAACATACCCAACGAAAGCAAAACGTTCGCCACCACCATATCAATCACTAAAAACGGAAGAAAAATGATGAAGCCAATTTGAAAAGCTCGAGCCAATTCACTCACCACAAAAGCCGGCACTAAAATCAAGAAATCATTATCTTTCACCTGATCCCGATCTTCTGCTTTTCTCATTTTTTTCGCTAAATTATAGAAAAGACTTCGATCCTTTTCATTGGCGTATTTCACCAAGAAAGCTCGAATAGGCTCTTGGCCTTTTTTCACGCCGTCCATCACGATTGAAACACTCGCTTGAGAAAAGAAACCTTCGCTCGAGGTTTGCTCAATCAGACCTTGAGTATTGCGATAAACTTCAATTCCTATGGGAGACATAATATAAATAGTGAGGATAATGGCGAGACCGGTGATGACTTGGTTAGGTGGTATTTGTTGAGTCCCTAAAGCATTTCTCACTAAAGCCAAAACGACTGTGATCTTGATGAAAGAAGTCATCATGATCAACAAAATAGGCACCAAGGCCAACATTGAAAGCGCAAAAAGAATGACGAGCGGCTTGGAGAGTTGTTGATCGTTTTTACCTTGAGCCAAAACAGAGCTGGACCAGAGGATGAGCGGCAACATCGCCACCCAAATCAGAAGCAGAGAACGAATAAATTTTTTATTAATCTTCTTGAGAAATGTCACTCGAAAGGTCTTTCCTATCCAGTTCCATTAAAGGACTGATCGTATTTTCACTTGTTCCTAAAAGCAAAAACCGAGAACCCACTTTTAAAATATACAAACTTTTACGAGGCTCTAAGGCAAAACGTTCCACTAATTCAATTTCAGAACCCTGCCCTCTTTTCACGAATGACGCTCTCGGTAAAACGTATTTAATCACAGCGAATGCAATAAGACAAACAAAAGCAAGGACGATGATCACTTTAATAAACATCCAAGTGAAATCAACGGGCCCTTCTAAAGCCGCAAAGCTTTCAGGAAGTGATTCCGGCATTGTTTCTGCGATTAAAAGAGTGAGCAAACTAACTCCGAAATTTAGTCGAAAATTTTAAGAACTCGCACACCGAGGCGACCTTCAATTTCCACCAACTCCCCTTTAGCGATGAGCTTGCCATTTGCCACCAAATCGATCGCTTCGTGGGGAAGACGGTTCAACTCTAAAACTTGTCCCATTTTTATGGAAACGATGTCTTTTACCGTAACGTTTTTCTTTCCCAAAACAGCTGCAATTTGAACAGGAATATCCGAGGTAAGATTAACGACTTTTCGATCTACGCTTTGAGGAGATTTCGAATTCCCCATCCCTGGCATTTCCTGAGGAGCATAAGAAGTAGGTTGATGCGCGGGAGGCATATCGCCGGGTGCTGCATCATAGTTTTGAGCTTCATCCATTGAAAAAGGATCTGAGCCCGCGTCAAAATTAGAAAGGTTAAACTCATCAGGTTGTTTAGCCATTACTCTCCTCCATAATAATCAAGAATTTTCACCAGCGCGGGGGAATCTGTAGAAATCACTTGGGCTAAAAAGCCACCTTCCCTGCCTTCTCCAAATCTTAAAATCACATTGCCTTGCAACTGACCTTTAGCCAATTGACAATCTGAATGATCAAACAAAATCACATCATCTTTTTCGAGCTGATTTTTTTCTGACAAAGTCAGTGTCACCGAGGCGACTTCTGCCCACATTTGAGTTTTCACATAAGCCATTTTTTCAAAACGACTTTGAGTGTAATCATATTCTGCGCTTCCAGGCTTAGAATGAATGAGCTCACGTTGCATGAAGCCTGCTTCGATCAAAGGATGGGGCAAAACTAAAACGACAAAGCCCAAAGTAGATCCTATCTGCACTTTGAAATTTAAATGAATGACAGGAATTTCACTTTGATTCAAACTTGAAAAATCTTTTTGCGACTTTAAAATTTGTTCTAATCTAAAATGAATGGGCTGCACAGGTCCTGAAACTTGAAAAGCCAATGATAAACTTTTTAAAATAAGATATTGGAAAACACCTTCCTCAATCGAAGTGGCTGCTTTAATTTCCGCAGGCGTTTCCCCAGCGCCTCCCAACACTCTATCTACTAAGGAATGCGCCAAGACTGAATCAAACCAAGCATAAGCTTTTTGACCCACCGGCTCCATTCCTAACACCGCCACCCAAGCCACCGGGGGAATCGAGGAGGCAAACTTTCCTAAAGTACTCTCTTCAAATTTTTCTAATTCAATTTTTGCTTCTTGACTGAATTGTTTAGCAAGAAAACCTTCCAACTCTTTCTTGAGACTAAACTCAGAAGAAAAAGGCAGATAATTTAAAAGGGCTGACTCCACCTCGAGTTGGTGTCTGCTCAACTTTTTTAGACCCTTAAACTGATAAGTTTGGATCGCTTTATCTGATTTACCCTCAAAATTCATATAGATACTCTAGCTAATTTAAAATCTTCTGGCTAATTATTTCATTTAAACGTTTTTAAAATCTTTCACCTGCATTGATTCAATTCGATGTCCTTTTGCTTGCAGAGCCTTGCCTATATCGCCTTTGCTTGCCTCAAAAAGTCTACGCACATCTGCATTGGCGGTCAAAAAAGTGATCTGCAACTTACCCTCATGAAGAGCAATTCTTAAAGATAATCCTTTAAAAATCTTATCGGATAAATCGATCTGAATTTCTTTATCCATGTTCTTATTCAAACCCACGCGAACATATTGAACAATTTGATCGATCACCTGGGGAGGGACTTTTTGCAGCTGTTGCAAATTCTGAATCATCGTAGAAGCTTGCACATTTTGAATTTGCTGAGCTTGAAAAGGACTCGGAATGAAGCCCTCAGCCTTGGCCATCTGGGGATTTTTCTGCTGTCCTTGAGAAAAAGAATTGGAAGAATCGCCCTTATTGTCTGAAAAAGAAGATCCTCCACCTTTTCCTTCACCGCCGCTTTGGTTTTTCCCTAAAATTCTATCTTTAACTGCGCCCTCTTTATGGGTTTTCCCAGAATCTTTTTCTTCGCTACTGAGAGACTTCTTATCGTCGTCTTTGTCTTTCTTGCGATCTGAACGATCGTGGTCTTTATTTTTATCGTCTGAAGACAATATATCTTTAATTTTTGAATCGAATTTTGCTGCTTCGGACTGACTGGGCTTATTCGCGCCTCGGGTTTTTTCGAGAGCCTGATCAAAAAGACTTTGAAAATCCTTGTTCTGCTTTTGTCCCGCTTGCTGCGAAGCTTGATGACCCGTTAATGAGTCTTTCTGCTTCACGTTTTGACGATTACGATCGTCTCGATTCGCTTGTTCTGAGGCATTTGGTTTTTGATCATCAATTCGCATAATTTATTTTAAACTCATTTTTTAAATTAGCTTAAGATGCATTTCTTATTTGGTGAATCACATTTCCCAGTTCATTCAATTCTTTTTGCTCTTTCATGTTCAATTCTTTTGCAATTTTTTTGAGCCATAACTCTTTGTGTTTTTGCATGGTTTTCAAATCTTTGCAGGCATCAATATAGTTTCTACGGGCTTTCTTGAGAGCTTCTTCTGCTTCTTTAATGGTCTCGTGTTGTCTCTCGATTTCTTTTTCCTTTTTTTCCAAATCGTCTTGCAGCTTTTCCAAATAATTTAGATGAATACTTGAATCAAAAATTCTAGTTTCTCCCACAGAAACTCGACGACTCATTTCCATACGTGCATCTTTTTTCTTCTGAATAATTTCTTCTTTTTCTTTTTCCAACTTAACGAGTTTTTCCTTTTCTTCTTTTAACTTAGTAATCGCTTTTCCCAACTCAATCTCTGTCTGCTTCTTATATCTTTCCTTAACGATGAGCAGAGGTGATAAACGATATTTTTGATTCTTTTTGAGGGCCACAAAACCTTCTCCCTACTAAATAAAAATCGATTTTAACTGATCAATAGAATCATTAAGATCGATCCTATCGTTTATGGATTGCTTCAAAAAAGTATTCACCTCTTCGATTTTCTCGATCGCATAATCTACCTTCGGATCTGAGCCTTGCTCATAAGCACCAATCAAAATCAGATCTCTTTCTTTTTCATAACTGGCCACGACTTCTTTTAATTTACGAGATGCCTCTAGATGCTCGGGGTCTACAATATTACTCATGACACGACTCACACTTTCAGAAATATTAATGGCTGGATAATGACCACGGTTTGCAAGATCACGAGATAAAATAATATGCCCGTCCAAAATAGAGCGAACTTCATCTGCAACAGGTTCCGTCATATCATCGCCTTCAACGAGAACTGTGTAAAAGGCCGTAATAGAACCCTTATCTGAATTTCCGGCTCGTTCTAAAAGTTTTGGAAGTGTTGAAAAAACAGAAGGAGTGAAGCCTTGTCGTGCAGGAGGCTCGCCGACAGCCAATCCGATTTCCCTCAAAGCTCGAGCAAAACGCGTCACAGAGTCCATCATCAAAAGCACTTTCCGACCTTGATCTCGAAAATATTCTGCAATGGCTGTGGCGACGTAAGCTGCCTTAGCGCGCACCAATGAAGGCTGATCGGATGTTGCAACGATGACTACTGAACGGGACAAGCCCTCTTCCCCTAAGTCATGTTCTAAAAAATCTCGAACTTCCCTGCCGCGCTCTCCCACCAAGCAAATCACATTTACTTCTGCTTCTGTATTTCGTGCAATCATGCCTATGGTGGTACTTTTTCCCACTCCGGCAGCAGCAAATAAGCCAACTCTCTGCCCTTCTCCGCAGGTCAACATCGCATCAATCGCCTTTACCCCGACCGAAATAGGCGTCAAAATTCTTTGACGCTGAAGCGGATCAGGAGGTGATGCCATGACCGGATATTCTTCTGTAAGATGCAAAGGCCCTCGTTGATCTGAGTCAATAGCATCTCCTAATCCATCAAGAACTCGACCTAATAAATTATTTCCCACCCCCACCATCAGACAATTTCCAGTGGGGATTACATCATTTCCAGGGCCTATTCCTTCAAGCTCACCTAAAGGCATCAGTAATACTTCTTTATCTTTGAAGCCGACCACTTCTGCTTTGATTGGAATTTTTTTATGGGAAGATTCTATGAAACAAAGCTCACCGACTCGAACTCCTGGGACAATTGCTTTCACAACTAGACCTGTGAGCTCCGTAACTCGACCTTTAAGCCGATAGGTAGAAAGTGATTTCACTAAGCGCAAATATGGCGAAAGGTCTAAAGGAGGAATAATACTCTCATTCAGATCTTCAACCGTCGAATAATTTGCGTTTTTGTTCATCATATTTTTCTAAAGTCCCAAGGCCTTTTTAATGGCATTCAGTTGAGTGTCGAGTTGCGCATCAATCGCACCCACTTCGGATTCGACCATACAGCCTCCCACTTTCACTGTTTCATCTGCTTTGAATGAAATGGTTCTTGTAGATTCAACTTTAGCTAAGAGTTGAGCTTCTTGGCTTTTGATTTTCTCGTAATCGCTAGGATTTAAACGAACTAAAACTTTATAACCGATAGCAGCATCAAGAGCTTGTTTGACAATTCCCAAAATTGCCATTTTATTTTCTTCGATCTGCTGCCCCACTATTTTTTCTGCGATAGAAAAAGAAAGTTTCACAACCTGAGGCTCCATATCCTCAAACATTTTTTCTCTGAGGGCATGTAATTTATTAAGGTATTCTAAAGCTTGGGTAAGACCTTCTTGATAACCTCTTTGTTCGCCTTGCTTTCGAGATCTTTCCATTTCTTCTTGAACTTGGTTCAAAATTTCGCGAGCTTCTGTTTTTATTTTTCTCGCTTCTTCTCTGGCTTCGTCGATGATTGCTCTCGCTTTACCTTGAGAATCCAAAACATCTTTTGAGATAATCCCAGAGGGTTCAGAAACATCAAAAAAGTTGGATCTTTCTTCAAAATCCACCTTAGTTTTAAGGTCAATCCTTTGCTTATAATCACTACTTTTGACTATTTTACCCATGTTTATCGAAGGCTCCCCTCTCAAGTTCGGCTCAAACTAACGCTTAATTATACTGAAAAAATCCATTGATGACAATTACTTAGATTTATTAAACATGGCTGGGAAACTCTTGAAATCGTGCAAGAATTCTCTTTTTTGCACTTTCAGATAAACGAATTTTTGGATTTGCCACGCTTCCTTCCACATATCTTTTCAGTAAATATCCGTATTTAGGAGGGAGTTTAAATTGGAGAGATTTTGCAAAATCACTTTGTTCTTGAGAAATTGCTCGAGCAAAAAAAGCCATTCCAACTTCTAGAAAAAGAGCCTGCGGGTCAATACGTTCAATAGGTAAATCTAAGATTAAAATTTGAGCTTCGTTTAAATCGCGTTTAGACACTTTATCTAAGTTTTTAATTCGACTTTGCAACTCTTTAGTATCTTTTATAATCAACCTATTCAGCATTGCTTTGAGCGCTACTTTATCCAAACCTTTAAAGGCGCACGCTAATTGTTCTATTCCCAAATCACGAAAAAAAGCGAGCAGCAGCTCTGTCTTAATAAAATATAAATCCTGCAAGCTGACATCCGCACTTTTCTTAGGCAAATCATAAGTCAGAAACTGCGACTCAAATCTCTCTCGAATCATTGATAACAAATCATCAGGAATTTTTTTAGAATCATTTAACTTAGGAAGGGTTTTTTTAAGATCTTCATTTAGATTTTCAAGTATATAAGTTACCTTATCACCGGGAAGATAATGAAGTATCAGTCCTATAATTTTAGGGCTCTCTTCTTTTATGGCTTCTAAAAACCATCCTGGATGAATTTCTCCTAAAGGACGAACTTTTTGGGAATGCACCAATTGCTTTAGTTCATTAAATATCTTTTTTTTTCGCTCGCTTTTAGGAAGGGACAAAATAGCTTGAGTAGATTCGACTAATTTTTTTTCGAATCGTTGAGGTAAAAAACGGAATAGCTCAAATACATTTTCCTCTTCTCCGAGTGAAGCTACGCTGACAAAGGCTTGTAATTCTGAAGGAAGGTTAGAATAGACAATCGACATAGTTTACTCATTTTATAGTAAATTTACAGAAGCTAAAACAAAAAACCCCTCTTTAAGTAAAGAGGGGTTTTTTTATCATAAATTCAATTTCATTACCCAATTTGCATATTGATGGGAGTTTGAATGGTGCGATTGAGCTGCTCTAAACCCTTAGAAAATAGTTCTAACTCGAGGGAAAGATGCTGCACTCCAATCTGCATAGCAGTTAATTCCTGAGGTTTAAAAGTTTTTCCAGAGGAAATAAGCTCCTTTAAATTTTCAAATTGAAGCTGATCTTTATTAATCTCTTGAAGCACATCAAATAATTGATTCGAACCTGGTGTTTTTTGAACTTCGGAAACCTTATCAATCTCAACATGGACAGTGCTTGCATCAACAGCATTAAAATTATTTCCGGTAGCACCAAAGGTATTATCTACTAATCCCATCAATTTAGAAGTCATGTCTTCAGAACTAGTTTGAGCTTCTAACACTTGCTGGAAGGGAGAGTTGCCACTGGTAGGTGAGCTAGACCCAGAAGAAGACGAAACTGTCTTTTCAACAGCACTCTTACTTAATTGACTTAGTATTGGGTCCATATAAATACCTTTCCATTACTTACTGCTTAGCAGCTTGATGAGCTACTTTCATTTGCATATGACTAATTTTCTTAAACAACATTTCTAAAGCTCTTGCGTGCAATCGGGATGTCCAAGATTTTGAGAGTTTTAATTTATCACCTGACTCTTCCAAGGTTTTATTTTGGAAATAATACATTTTAATAAGCTTTCTTTCTTTTTCAGGTAACTCTTCAATGGCCTGCCTCATGTATTCTTTAATTTTTTGAAACTCGGCCTTTCTTTCGATGTCGTTGGCCTTCTTGTCTTCAATATCAATAGTTTCTTCATTTGCATCGAGTGAAATAATATAAATGGAAGCTAAAGAATTGACCGTTTCATAAATTTCGCTCATTTCCTCATCAGGAGTCATCTTAGTACGGAGTGACCGGTCTGACATGCTTTGAAGATATTCGTTGGAAGCTTGCTCAAACTTAATTTTCGCATATAAAGAACGCGGAATCCAACCCGTCTTACGAAGACCATCGTAAATAGCCCCTTTAATGCGATAATATGAAAAAGTTTTAAAATCGACGTTGTATTTCGGGTCGTAACGTTTGGCGGCTTCTAACAATCCTAGGCGGGCATTACAGATAATTTCTTCGATATCAGCATCATTCGATAAAGTTTGAATGACCTTGTTCGCAATCGATGTAGCATAGGGCAGATATTGCTCGATGAGTGCATCCCTGCTAGCATTTTCATTTTTAGAAAGCACTGGCTTAGGACTCATGGTAGCTATTTTAGCTTTCTTTTCAACCATCTGTGCCGCGGTTTGACTCATGCATCCTCCCATGTCAAGGTTAAAGGACTTTGGCTTCTTCCCCTAATAACTCCAGACTCTAATAAGATGCACTAAGCATGCCATTCAGTTTAAAAACTCTCAAAACTTTTCAAAGAACAAGTGATTGAAATCTAAATATTTTTTTCATATCTGAATTTTAAAATCATATATCTTATGAAAAATTCTATCGACATTGGTGACTATTAGCCTCAGTCATTCAAAATTACTGAGGCTTTACCCCTCATACTTTACCAAATTGATGTCTTTCAATCATTGAACTTAAGCGTGGATCATCTGCTAAAACACCTGTGATTGCTTCCATAAAACTTTGGTCTTTTGTCAAAGCTTGATAAGGACTATTTGACCCTAAGGCTTCTGCAATCACATTTTGACAGGCTACCTGGCGATCCGTGACACTTAATTGATTAGACTGAAGAACCTTTCCTAAACTAAAAAAAGAAGATTTAGGATCATTGCTCACTCGGTTTAAAACATCACTAAAGCTTCCAGCACTCGACTGAGCAGCCTTAGGTTTTTCAACAGTTGTTACATTATTCGTTGTAACTCTAGGTCCGATATTATTCGCCCCACTCATCGCATATCTCCTTATAACAGCAGTATTCCTTTAAAAGGCTGTGGAGGTACCCAAAGATCCGTTATTGACTGAATCTAATGCTGCAGCACCTTTATTATTCAAAGTACTTAAGATGTTATTTTCCATTCCTCGCGCAAAGGGCGCGACTTCCATAGGTCCCATTCCTCCACCCATCGATGGAGAAGACATTGGATTAAAACCGGGTGTCCAAAATGAAGATCCACTTAAAGCATTAGACTGAGCATCTAAAGCTGCGCTCTCTTCTCTTTTTGCCTGCATTTTGCCAATAGCGTTTTCAGAGAGTCTTTGAATTCCATAAGCAGCGCTAGAACCCACCATTCCTAAAGGACCAAAGAAAGGTAATACAGCGCCTGCCATACGGCCAAAAAAGCTTCCCATTTTTGCCAAAGCCATTTTAAATTTTTCACCGAAGGTTGGCTTATCTAACAAACTCCCCCCGACAACCTGGCGATATTCTGTGCGCAGAACATCTGGCATTACGGGAGGCAAACCTGTTGTATCAATTAACGACATAAAAGCACCTCTTCAAGGTGTTTATCGGTTTTTTCATCCTACAAAGTTTCGGAATAGCTGTAAAAAGCACAAAAAATAATCAAATGAATAACAACTACTTAGGATTCGCTTGGCCTGTGGAGGTAATCTGCGAAGGATTCACCCCATTCGTATCAGGACCTGCTAATAAATGATTAGAGTCTTGAGGATTTGACATATCAAAATCTGAAGGATGTGAAGTTTGCACGCCCATTGTTTTTCTCAGATTAGTCAACTTTAACAAAGTCAATACAAGTGCGACAGAAACCCCTAAAAGTAAAATCAACATGCTCAAGGCATAGATTTTAAAAGTATCCTTCGAACTCACATCCATCATTAAGCCCGCTATACTAACCAGCTTAGGAGAGCCTATCTTTGATAGATCTTGAGGGCTTTGAATATAGGTAATGACTACCGACACATCTCTAGGATCTAAATTTTCGATCGAATTAGAAATGAAACGCTGAGCCTTGGGTTCTGTAATCTCTAAACCTTCTGGTGTTTTTTTAACTTTCAAGACAGCGGAGGCAGTGGGTCGTTTGGAAGCTTGAGTTTCAGATGCAAACTCACTAATTTCTGGAATATTTAAAACTACATCTGCCTCTATAACACCCGGAATTTTTTCGAGAGAATTAATAATCTCTCCTTTGAGAGCGAGAACTTTTCTACATTTCTCTTCATCAGGTGTGGGGATTAAACCCTTTTCCTTACAAATACCTGAAAAACCCAATTCTTTTTTATGAGGCAAATTATTTTCTACTAAAATTTTCTGTGCAGCAGAAGCGTCTTTATTTGCAACCTGAATACTCCACGTCACCTGTTGAGATTTTACCTCTTTTAATTTTTGGGCGCTAATACCGCGATCTTGCAAGGCAACAAGAATTTCATTGGCCTCGCCCTCGGTTAAATCATGATAGATGGGCATTTTAGCACATGCTGAAAAAATCAAAAAAATCAAAACGAGATAACTATATTTTTGAATACGCATAATTTATTTCTTAGGAGTTTTTGCTTCTTTAGGTTCAGGATCAAAACCTTTTTCAATTAAATCAAGTAAAGACCTCGCAAAATCGCCTGACTTGCCATGAGGATCCATTTTAGAAGCTTCTTCTAACACAGTTTTAGCTTCTGTTTTTTTATTATTAAAAAATAAAGCTTCACCCAAATAAGATTTCGCAAATGCACTTTTAGGAGCAAGATCGAGGGCTTTTTTATAAACTTTAATTGCCTCGTCAAACTTAGTCTCTACAAAAGCTACATTTCCTAGTGCCACCATGGGGACATCGCTTTCAGGTGCTAAAACACAGACCCCTTCAAAGACTTCACGAGCCTCTTTAAAGCGTTGCATTGCTAAATAAAGATAACCTGACTCTAACATTAATCTCAGGTCTTCGGTGGGAACATCAATCATGAGCAAACCTCCTTCAAAATGAATATCTTTAAAATACCTGAGGAGTAAAAAAAAGGGTAGCAATTTTATTGCTACCCTTTTTCATTTTTAAGAATGATTTCCTACAATTAGCTTCTAAAGTTACGAATCGCATTACTTCGAGCATCGTGATCCGCTTTAAAGATGTTAGAAACTGATTGCATTTGTTGACTCAAATTCTGAACTCTGGTTTGCATCATTAAAAACATCATATTGTTGTTAAACATTGCATCAATATTACCTTGCATCGCATCAGCACCCATACCTGGAGCCGTGCCATTACCCCCCAAAGGTGACACACCGCCACCACCACCGCCGCCGCCAAAGGTAGGAGGAGCCGGGATGTTATTCGCACCAAAGCCACTCCTCATACTTCCACCCATTCCACCAAAGGCACCACCACCTGCATTACCTCCTACAGCGCTTGAAACAGCCGCTGAAACGACCTGACCGCCAAACACATTCGCCGCGGTCATTCCTACAGGTGCAAGGGTGTTTAAAATGTTGGAAAAGGCACTCGATCCGGGTGAATTTCCACGATTACCAGAGCTTACGAACTCTCTTGTCGTGGAGGGATCGATGGGAGAAAAACTAGAATCAAATGAATAACCTGACATTGAAATCTCCTGCTTAAATCTAACTTAGCCTTAAATGGCCCCTTCTCTATTTATCTTATCGGAAGGATAGAGCTTCAAAGTTGTGTTCGGATTATCACTTTTTTGAATTTTCTTGCTGCTTTAGCGCTTCTTGCATTTGATACTTAAGTTTTAACAACTCTTTCAAGAGCTCCATAACGAGCTCATAAGATCTCATCGCTTTTTTAGCTTGTTTGGCTTTACCTAGTCCTGCCTTCTGCCGAACTACTTTTTCAAGCTCCCCGTAAGCGACGGCAAAGCTTTTATTCACAGCATCAAATTCCTCCGTATCAATGAGCCTTTCAATACGGGGATAACCTACTGTTGAATTGGATTCTTCTTTTTTTGGAGATAATGCCACAAAGACCCTTTCATTCAGATGAAACAGCGGATGAAAAACTGAGTTTATTTTATCCTACACCTCAAAAAAGCGTCAAGAAAAGCTCTTACTGAGGAACAGGATCTAGCTTAACAACAACCGGCTTAAAGCTTGAAACAACGAGCTGAAAACGGCTCTCAAAGCGCTTAAACCCATCCTTTTCAATCGTCACCCGGTAAGACCCTAAAGATAAATCGGATAAAACAATCGGTGATAATTGAGAGATTTCCTGGCCATTTAAAGTGACTTTTGCGCCTGGAGGCTCTGTACTTACCAATACAACTGATTTCAGAGGAGAGATTTTATGAAATAAAGTTTCAGCATCCGATTTAATTTTTTCATCTTTTTCGTTTAAGATGACATCAATCACCCTAGAAATCGCGACATCTTTTTTACCGGCGTTAAAGCTTGCTTCTGCAATTCCCAAATCCGCCTGTCCTTTATAAGTCTCATTCAATTTTGCCTTTTCAAAATACCCTATCGCAATATCAAACGCACCCGTTTTAATGTAAGCATTTCCCAGTAAGACTTGAATTTGACCCACCTCCGGACCAGAGGGATTAAATTCCAAAGCTTTAGAAAGTTGTTCAATGGCTTGTTGATACTGACCCTGACGGATTAAATCTCTTCCTTTATTCACATAACTTCCAGCCTCAGAAGTCCTCAAAGGTATTTCCGCATTGAAAGGCGTATTCATCGTCATGGATAATTCTTGATCATGATCATAATAACCTTCTTTTTTAAGCGTGAGCTTATGCTTACCTAAGGGAAGGTTTCCATCGTAGGGAGTTTCTCCTACTTTTTTACCATCGATAAAAACAGTCGCGCCTGCAGGAACTGTTTTGATTTTAGCAGCAAAAACGCTCACATCTTGATCTGATAGAGCTAATTCAAAATTAGGATTTTCTGGAGAGATAGAAAATTCCCGTCTAAACTTTACTACATCTACCACTGTTTCAGAGCCTTCCAATCGTTCGGGCTTTTTCATTTCCAGAGTATAATTTCCAAAAGGAAGACTAATAGGACGATTATAAACAATATCCGCAAGTTTAGAAGATTGGGTTTTTAATTGATTGGAAGCAAAGGTTCCTTCCAAATAAACCTGCACATCTTTGGGTAAACTCTTAATATTGAGCGAACCGACTGATCCCGAAAAATCCACTTTCACCAACTCATCTTGTTGAGCGACCGTGAAACTTTTCTTTTCGCTAAAATCCTGATTAAAATCTTGAAAATGATAAACGGCTGTCAACTCTTGAGGAACAACGGTAGGCGAAGAAATATTTATCTTGAAGGGAGTTACACCTAACTCTTTACCTTGATAGAAAATTTTTGCAGCCAATGGGGCAGCATTCACCTCTAGAAATAGAGGAACTGTTGGGCCTCCTACAGCGGCTTGAGCAGGGTCTACTTGAGTTTCCGCAGTCTGGACGGAAGGATTTTGCGGAACAACAGTCGCTTCAATGGGTGGCGAACTTTCCGTTTGAGCTATTTTTTGTGGAGTTCCGATTCTTTTCTTTAAATACAAACGATAAAAAGTGTAACCGATTCCACCCACAAGAATAAAAGTAATCAGTAAGTAACTGAGATTTTTAAGAACTCGACTTCCATTTTTCTCGGGATTCGACAAAAGAGGCTCTGGATCTGCATTTTGCAACTCTTCCTCAGGTGGAATGGATAAATCTACCGCTTCCTCTGGGACTTCCTCTAACTTTGCCGGAAGTTCAGGAGCATCTGAGGCGGCTTTTTCAATAGCTTCTAGACTTAAGTGTGACTCAGATCCCAATACATCAAAATTATCAGGCTTATAAGACGACTCTGAAACCTCTTCTTGTAGGAGCAAATCATCCGAAGGCTCTTTTAAAAAGCGTAAGGTGTAGATACCCACCTTCATCATATCGCCTTGTTTTAACTGGAAATCTTCTTGGATTTTTTTATCGTTAACAAAAGTCCCATTCCGAGAACCCACATCCTTCACGAAAAACTTTCCTTCCAATTCGTGAATAACTGCGTGAGAACGAGAAACACTGTTATCTTCCAAGACGATACTATTAACGTTAGCACGGCCTAAAGAAACTTCCTTTTGGTGGGTTAAGGTAAACCAACTCCCCTGCTTGGGACCATTAGTGATTTCTAAAAGGGGGTAAGCGTCTGGACCTCTTGAAACATCTTTGGGCTTTTCAAAATCATTGAAAGCTTTGATGAGGGTTGCTTCTTCCAGCGGAGATTTAGAGGAGCCTTTCATGAACTCGCCAAGCCTTTCCAATGTTATTTTAGACCAAGAATAGTATCCTGAAAAGTAACATAAAACGTTGATATTGCAAATAAAATAAACGATAATTCCTTGACGTTATTGCTTTTGGAATTTATAATTTTTTACTTTTTTTGACATCTTATGAAAAAAATATACTTCTTTATATTATCTTCACTTTTACAACTTAGTTTCGTGTTTTCTTTGAGCAGTCCTGTTCAAGCTAAATACGTCACCCGCCCTCAAGACCGCGCCGTCTTTCATAATAATCAAGGTGCTCAGTTTCTTGCTCAGCAGCAAATTGAAAAGGCCATTTTCGAATTTAAGACAGCGATTGAGATTTCGCCTGAATATGCAGAGGCATGGAACAATCTAGGCCTTGCCTATAAATACAAAAAAGACATGAAGGCGGCGATCAACGCATACAATCAAGCATTGAAGATTGATAATAAGTATGCGGGAGCTTGGACGGGCTTAGGTGCCATCTATGCCTCTGAAGGTAATTACAATAGAGCGATTGATTGTTTCAAGAAAGCTGTCTCTGCCAATAAAAAATATGCGGATGGATATTACAACCTCGGCTTAGCGTATAAAGCGCAGGTTTTACAGTTCAACCAAAAAGATAAAACAAAAGATGCCATCGACGCTTTCAAAAAAGCAACGGAAGCCAGTCCTAATTACTACCTCGCTTCTCTCGAACTTGGACACTTATACATGGAGCAAGGAAATCTTGAAGATGCGCTGATTCGATTTAAAGTTGCAGTTGAAACAAATCCGAATAGTCCTCAAGCCTGGATTGCACTCTCTCAGCTTTATCAAAAACAAGGCAATGTAGCGAAAGCTCAAGAAGCGCTCAATCGAGCCATGATGAATCAACCCAATAACAGTACTTCGCATTTAGTATTGGGCGCCCATTATCTGAATGAAAAGAATTATGCCTTAGCCGAGCAAGAATTGAATATCGCCCTACAATCTGAACCTAATAATACGGCAGTTTATTATAACTTTGGACTTCTTAAGCTTTCACAATCCCAGCTTCAGGCGGCCGCAGACTACTTTCAAAAATCCATTCAGCTAGATGGACGCAATGCAGATGCTGCTTACAATTTAGCATACACCTACACTAAAATGGGGAATCAAGCCGGGGCGAAGGAATGGTATTCAAAAGCTTTGCAGATGAATCCAAATCATTACCGCAGCTTGCTCGCCTTAGGATTACTCGAAGGCGACATGGGAAATCGAACTGAAGCGGAGCGCTTACTGTGCCGCTTTATGAAGGAAGCTCCCAAAGAATTTGATACTGAAAAGCAAAAAGTTCAATCTGTGGTACAGTGCAAAAAATAAAAACCTCGCTGAATAACGCGATTTTTCTAGGTATAAAGGTTGGTGCCAGTGATCCCTCGACTGATTGTGAAAAACCAAAAGACCCAGGAAGAACAAGTTTACAACCTTCCCCAAGATACCATTACCATCGGACGAACGGGAGCTTGCGACGTCGAGCTCGCCGATAAAAGTATCTCTCGAAAGCATGCAGAACTCGTCAAAGACGGGGAAGATTTTTTTCTCATCGACCTCAAAAGCGGCAACGGCACCTATTTGAATGGCAAACGCATCCGCTCCATTGAAAAGCACCTTTTAAGATCAAGCGATTTAATCAAAATTGAAAATTACGAAATCAGCTTTCTACTTCTTGAAGAAGGCCTCAATAAACCTATTGAAGAAGACACTGATACAGACATTATTGAAATCAAGATGATCAAAAAAGTCTTAAGGGCTTTAGATAAAGATTCTGCACCCAGCCTTGAAGTTTTAAATGGTTCCGCCGAAGGAAAGAAAATTTTCTTTGGTGACGAACAAGCAGAAGTCGACATTGGACGCGATCCCAATTGCAGCCTGCAAATTGATGAAGCTGTTATTTCACGACGTCATGCGAAGTTGATGAAAAAATGGGGCGGCGTTGTTTTAATGGATCTAAACAGTCGAAATGGCTGTTTTGTGAATAATGAAAAAATTGCAGAAAAGCTGCTTCGTGATGGAGATAGAGTATTATTGGGCACCATCAAACTCCTCTACCGCAATCCCCAAGACATTAACATCGATGCCATCAGCGAAGATATTTCCCGCAAAAAAAGAGAAGCCGCTTTACGTGAATCCGAAATGATGGAAATCGCGAAACAGAAAAAAGAAGAGGCACAGGCCGCAAAGATTCGAGAAGAAGAGGAAAAGGTTCAAGAATTTGAAAAGCAAGAACAGGCCGCAAAAGAAGCGGAAGAACAAAACCAAAAAAACCTAGCCGCTGCTGAACAAGCACCTGCTCAATTAGTCAAGCCGGAAGCGCCTCAAGCTTCGCCACTTCAAAATCCTGGCACAAACTCTAAGTCTTCGGGATTTTCTCTCACTGAAAAACTGCTGATAGGTTTGGGAGTTTTGGTTCTACTCTTTGCCCTCATCGGAATAACCAGCATCTTATTTAAATAAGTTTTAAATAAGTTTTTTTTTAGTTCATTTGCTTTTGGACGCCCACTCTTGCGATAGGCTGAATACGCAAATTTTCGGAAAGTTCCTGATAGGAAAGGACCGCGAGTTGTGGGAACTCTAATTCAATAATCTTACGAAAATAACGACGAATTTCTGCGGTGGTTAAAATCACAGGTGGCCTCGCTCCTGGTGGAAACGGATGTGAGGCGATTTCTTTGCCGACCGCTTCCACAATCTCTTGGGTCATTTCAGGTTCTAAAGCCAAGTAATTGCCTTTGTCGGTCGTTCGAATGGCATTGCGCACCTGATCTTCAATTTCAGGATCTAATAAATATACAGCCAAAGTATTCGCGTGCCCTGCATAACGGTGCGTGATGTAGCGTTTTAAGCCCGCACGAATATGTTCCGTCAAAACGAGAGTATTTCTCTCCACTTCGGCCCATTGCGCTAAAGTCGAAAAAATAGACTTCAAATCACGAATGGCGATTTCTTCTTGCACCAGACGTTGAAAAATTTCCGAAAGTTGAAGAACAGTAATCACCTTCGGCACTAATTCTTTCACCAAAGCTGGATGAGATTTTTCAAGCTCACTCAAAAGAGTTTGAATTTCCTGCAATCCTAAAAATTCATGGGCATGTTTGCGCAATATATAAGAAAGATGCAGAATTAAATATTCCGCAATATCCCACATCCTGAAACCTGCTTGAACCGCGGTTTCTTTATGCTCTTCAGAAATCCACGTGACAATGGAACCATCGATGGGATGTATAGTTTCAACACCCTTGATATTAAAAAGAGAAAGCTGTTCCAAAGGTTCGCCGACCAAAATACAGGCGCGATAAACTTTTCCTTTGGCCACTGGAACTTCATTAATATTAATAATGTAACTTTCAGGTTCCATGTCAACATTTTGCCCGCGGACTTGAATGCCCGGAAAATTCACGCCCAATTCATAATAAAGTCCATGCCTCAGCAAAGGAATGAGCTCATTGATGAAACGGCCTCCATCTTGGGTATCATCCACCCAAGGAATAATGGCCTCCCCTACTTCTAGAGAAATGGGCGAAGGCATAATAAAAGGCAAAACATCACCATGTTTTTCAATGGCCTTTTTAACCACTTGATCTTTAGGAACATCTGCGAGTTCTTGGGTATCTGCTTTCGTCTGACGGGTAAGAAAGTATGCCGTGATCCCTAAAACTCCTGAAAGAATAAAAAAAGCGAGATGAGGCAAACCTGGAATCAAAGCCATGATAAAAAGTAAAATCGCCGTAATGACGATGGCTTTGGGATAGGCCGTCATCTGGCCCACAATTTCTCTACCTAAATTTGACTCTTTAGTTTCTGAAGCGACTCGAGTCACCACAATACCTGCAGCCACAGAAATCATGAGCGCAGGGATTTGTGCAACCATGCCATCTCCGATGGTCAGCGTAGTATAGGTTTGGATGGCATGTGAAAATTCCATTCCACGCTGCATCACACCAATAACCAAACCACCGACGATATTGACGACGGTGATAATAATACCTGCAATCGCGTCCCCTTTAACGAACTTCATGGCACCGTCCATAGCGCCATACATTTGAGCTTCGCGTTGTAAAATGGATCGACGATCCATCGCCTGTTCCATATTAATGATGCCCGCACGTAAATCAGCATCAATACTCATTTGCTTACCAGGCATCGCATCTAAGGTAAAACGCGCTCCTACTTCCGACACACGCTCAGCACCTTTAGCGATAACGATAAAGTTCACCAAGGTAATGATCAAAAATAAGATACCACCGACCACGTAATTACCGCCGACCACAAAATTACCGAAAGCATGAATAACTTCTCCGGCTTCACCTTCGGATAAAATTAAACGAGTCGCAGCGATGTTCAATGAGAGTCGATAAAGAGTGGTAATCAGCAAAATGGTAGGAAATGAGGCGATTTTAAGGGCATCCGTAATATAAAGTGCCACTAAAATGATGAGAACACTGAGCGCAATATCGATAGTCAGCAAAAGATCAATGAGCCAAGACGGCAAGGGAATAATCACCAAACTCAAAACCACAATAACCATGGCTGCCAGCACCAAGTCACTGTATTTGGAGATCATTTCATTAATATTGCTGAATTTAAGTTTATCGAACATAGAGTCGTGGTCTTCGAATTAAAATCTATTCTACATCGGCTCGAAGACAGATGAAAGTTTCTAATGTATGTTAAAAAAAGAAAGAAATAGCGATTTTGACTTTATTTGACAAAAGCTAACAGGTCTTCACTCTCTAAGCCTTAGGTTCGATATTCCGCATTTAACTTCACGTAATCATAGGTCAAATCGGAAGTCCAAATACGATAGGAGGCTTTTCCCAGCTTCAAATCGACGGTAATGGGAAAATGTTTTGCCTTCATCACCTGATGCGCTTTACGCTCTGCTTCTTTAGGAAGACCTAAGCCCTTCGAAACAAGCTTCACTTTTCCATAATAGATATCGACTTTTTCAGGCTGCACTTTTTCACCCGAATAGCCTACTGCCGCGAGCAATCTTCCCCAATTAGGATCCTCCCCAAAAAAGGATGTTTTCACCAACTGCGATCGCCCTATTTTATAAGCAATTCTTTTGGCTTCGGCTTCGGAACGAGCCCCTTTCACAATCAGTTCAACTACTTTCGTAGCACCTTCACCATCTTCGACCATTTTCAAGGCGAGCTCGGTCGCCACTTTTTTCAAATTGACTTGAAACTGTTTTGCTTCTTTCGACTTCGCTTTTAAGGAAGGATTTCCCGCTAAACCATTCGCCAACAAAATTGCGGTATCGTTGGTTGACATATCTCCATCCACCGTAATGCAATTAAAAGTTTCTTCTACCACTTCATTCCAAATCTGTTGAAGCACTTTGGCAGAAACATTTAAGTCGGTCAGAAAATATCCTAACATCGTGGCATGCAAAGACCCACTGCTGGTCGGACCTTTCATGGCAGGCTCGATCATGCCCGCGCCTTTCGCAAAACCTGCGATGCTGTACGAATATTTTCCAATTTTACCGCGGACAAAAGCTATTTTGGGAAAGAAGTCTGTAGTCAGAATTCCTCGAGCGGCATCTTCAATAGAATCGGCATCAAGGGCAGGTGCAATCTGTCGAACACCCTTTAAAATTTTTTCGATGGGCATTTGCACGCCAATTTTACCTGTGGAAGAAACAAACACTAAATCTGCGGAAATATTCAAGGCCTTTGCGGTTTCAGAAACCATTTTCTCCGCATTCTTCAATCCCAAGATTCCTGTGCAGGCATTGGCATTTCCACTATTCATGATAATGGCTTGGCAGAGGCCTTTCTTCATTTTCTTTTCATCAATTAAAACGGGAGCTGCTTTGACTAAGTTTGTGGTGTAGGTCGCAGCGATTTGGCAGGGAACTTCGCTATAAACTAAAGACAAATCTTTTTTATTGGGATTTTCTTTGATACCGCAATGGAGACCTGCGAATTTAAAACCTCTGACCTGAATACTGGGTTGCGCCATTTCTTTCATGCTCCTCAGCGTCGTACGGGCGACACATGCGTCGCCCCTACTATTTTCCGTGACATTTTTTATACTTTTCGCCGCTTCCACAAGGACATGGATCATTACGGCCTACCTTGGGATATTGACGTTCTATTGTCTGTGGAATCTGGGCAGGCCTGCCTGCACTTCCTTCTTCCGAAGGTTCCACTCGCCCTATGGGAGAAGGGAGATTACCGCGTCCCAAATGGAGAGGCTGCTGCACAGGACGTTGTCGAGCCTCCAACTCTTGCGCATCTCGCAATTCCACTTGAACTCTGAAAAGTTTTTCAACCACATCTTGATTCATCTGGGAAATTAAGCTTTCAAAAAGACTGAAACCTTCTCGCTTATATTCTACGATAGGATCTTTTTGAGCATAGCCCCTGAGTCCAATACCCTCGCGGAGATGATCCATATTCAAAAGATGATCTTTCCATAATCCATCGAGAGTTTGTAGTAAGATGATCCTTTCAATGTGACGAAGAATTTCGGATCCAACCTTCTTCTCTTTTTCAGCGTAAAAATCGAAGGCCTTATTATAAATCAACTCTCCCATTTGATCGGTGGTCATATCTTCAAGATGATCCACATTCTCTAAGCGATAAGCGAAAAGTTTGAAGATCTTTTCATTCATCCCCTTTAAATCCCAAGTCTCATTTTTATCGGGCTCGAATTCGAAAGAAACTTCTTGAGCGATTTGATCCAGCATATCCAAAGTTTTTTCTTTGGTGTCTACACCGGCTAATATTTCACGACGTAAATTATAAACTGTTTTACGCTGCTGATTCATGACGTCATCGTATTCGATAACATTTTTACGAATATCAAAATTATGCGATTCGACTTTTTTCTGCGCGTTCTCAATCGCTTTACTAATCCAAGGATGAAAAATGGGCTCATCTTCTTCCATGCCCATTCTTTCCATCATTCCGGTAATTCGATCTGAACCGAAAATACGCATCAAATCATCTTGAAGAGAAATATAAAACTTTGAAGAACCCGGATCTCCTTGGCGTCCTGCTCGGCCTCTTAATTGATTATCAATACGTCGAGACTCGTGTCTTTCTGTACCAATAATATGCAAGCCCCCCGCTTCCACAACTTTCTGTTTTTCTTCTTCACAATGCTTTTTAAAATGCTCCAAAGCTTTTTCATATTCTTCGGGACTCGCTTCTGCATCCACTTTAGACTTCGCTAAAAATTCAGGATTACCCCCCAATAAAATATCCGTTCCGCGACCCGCCATGTTGGTGGAAATCGTCACGGATTTATATCGACCCGCTTGCGCGACAATTTCAGCTTCCTTCTCATGATGTTTTGCATTCAATACATGATGCTTCACACCGCGGCGTGAAAGCATAGCTGCAAGCTCTTCGGATTTCTCAATGGAGATTGTGCCGACGAGGACGGGCTGTCCTTTTTCGTAGCACTCCACCACCTCTTCGACGACCGCCTTGAATTTGCCACGCTCATTTTTGTAAATCATATCGGGCTGGTCTTTACGGACCATCGCTCGGTTGGTGGGAATCACCATGACTTCCAAATTATAAATCTTACTGAACTCAGCCGCTTCGGTATCCGCAGTTCCCGTCATGCCCGCCAATTTTTTATACATGCGGAAATAATTTTGGAAGGTAATGGTTGCTAAAGTTTGGTTTTCGTTCTCAACGTTGACTTTTTCTTTGGCTTCAATAGCTTGATGTAAGCCATCGCTCCAACGTCGACCCGGCATAAGACGACCCGTGAACTCGTCTACAATAATAACTTCACCGTCTTTTACCACATACTCGACATCTCTTTTAAAAAGAGTGTGTGCTTTGAGAGCTTGATTCACATGATGCAAAGTTTCCATGTGAATGGGATCGAAAATATTGGAGATGCCCAATTGTTTTTCAACCTGTGCGACCCCTTCGTCTGTCAAAACAACCGTCTTACTTTTCTCATCAATGGTGAAATGGGTGGTCTTTTGCAAGGCGGGAATAATTCGATCAATTTTAAAATATTTATCCGTCGAGTCGTCTGTCGGACCTGAAATAATCAGCGGAGTTCTGGCTTCATCGATTAAAATACTATCCACTTCATCGACAATCGCGAAATGCAAATCGCGTTGAACGTACTGCGCTAATTCAAACTTCATATTATCGCGCAAATAATCGAAACCATATTCGTTGTTGGTTCCATAAGTGACGTCTGCAGCGTAATTTTCTTTTCGCTCTGCATCATCTAAACCATGAACAATCACACCGACGCTTAATCCCAAAAATTTATAAAGACGACCCATCCACTCCGAGTCACGCTTAGCGAGATAATCATTCACGGTAATAACATGAACGCCTTTTCCTTCGAGGGCATTCAGATAAACAGGCAGGGTTGCTACTAAAGTCTTGCCTTCCCCTGTTTTCATTTCGGAAATTTTTCCTTCATGAAGAACAATTCCACCGATCAACTGAGAATCGAAATGTCGCATCCCGAGCACGCGTTTGGAAGCTTCGCGCACAGTGGCAAAAGCCTCAGGAAGAACGGAGTCTAAGCTCTCCCCTTTT
This sequence comes from uncultured Pseudomonadota bacterium, assembly GCA_964556135.1. Lineage (GTDB taxonomy): Bacteria > UBA10199 > UBA10199 > JADFYH01 > JADFYH01 > CAYPXN01. The sequence goes on along the minus strand of CAZKUY010000001.1, from coordinate 6,050 downwards.
GCAATTCTTTCTTTGAAATGAAAAGTTCGGGCACGCAGCTCATCATTAGAGAGGCCCTGGACACTCGCTTCGAGCTCATTGATTCGATCCACAATGGGATAAATACGCTTCAACTCTCGTTCGTTTTTACTACCAAAAACTTTTCTCGCTAAAGCAGCTAACATAGTTCTTCCTTTTAAATACGCATAGCCCGCTGCAATCTCGCCCTCTACGAGGACGAGTCAAAGTGGGCGGGTCTCAAAGATAGACCTTCTTTAGGTATCGAAGAATCTCGGTCCTTTAGGGCCGAATTCTTCAAAATGAAGGGTTTAACAGGTATATCAAATTGAAGTGGGAGTCAAAAAGAAAGGCGGTTTGCGCGTGTTAATAAAAAAAAATCCTCTTCCGTGAAGAAGAGGATTTTTTTGACGAATCATTTTTTACTTCAAAACAAATTTCATAGGATCTGTGGGAACGCCGTCGACATGTACTTCATAGTGCAAATGAGGGCCGGTCGAAGCACCCGTACTACCCACCGAAGCCAAAAGTTGACCACGTTTAATTTTATCACCTTGTTTCACATATAATACAGAAGTGTGACCATACAGAGTAGACACACCGTATCCATGATCTAAAATCAGCGCATTGCCGTAACCACCTTTAGTACCCGCAAAAGAAATGCTTCCATCCGCAGGGGCATAAATCGCTGAGCCATAAGGCGCCGCGATATCCACACCTTCATGAAACTTAGGCATTCCACTTAAAGGAGAAATTCTGGAACCGAAATCACTCGTCACCCAACCTTGCACGGGCCAAAGCGAAGGAGTGGAGGTCCAATAAGAAAGCTTATCTTGACCTAGCTCATAAACCTCATTCATGCGACTTTCCAAAGCCATGGCATATTCGGAAAGTTCATCTACTTTAGTACCTAATTTGCCATAGAGACTGACTGAAGAATCGGCGAAAAGCTGAGGATCATTAGGTTTGGGAAGCTTACTGATTTTATCTAAATATTTTCCAAAGTCATCATGTTCGCCCAAAGGACCAATACCCATCTTCAACTTGCTGGAATCAACTCCAACCATGCCTTCGAGGCGGGTCGCGAACTGTTGAGTTCGTTTCAAAGAATCTTCTAAAGTGCCCACTTTCGCTAACATCTGACTTTTAAAAGAATCGTCCATAGAGGAATTCAAAGCGGATTGTTCGGCAATTTTACGATAATGAAGGAAACCCCAGCTCATGACCGTGGTAAAAACTAATAGAAATGCAAAACCCAAAATAGACAAATGGACTGCAAACTTAGGGACATGGAATCTTTTGGACTCCAAATGATCTTCAGGAATTACGAGGATGCTGTAACGATTCATAGGATCTCCTTACTCAGCGCGCCTTCAATGCCGATAAAGCTTTATCGGCTCATTTTTTGAAAGGACGCTTACTTTTTTATCCATCCCGCGGGGGAAGTTAAAAGAAGTGAAGGTTAGTTAAAACTTATATAGATTTAATGCAAACTAACAGAGGAGATGCAGGAGGTCAAGAGATAAAACCTAAGGAATTTCAAGGGCTTGGAAAACGAGTACAGTTATATTATCGTCTCCGCCGCGCTCATTGGCAAGGGTGATTAGATTCTCACAAGTCTGCTTGAGATTAGACTTGGAAACCACTTCAAGGATTTCATGGTCTTCAACGAGGTTGGAAAGACCATCCGAACACATCAAAATGCGATCACCCGTCTTCAAATCTTGGACTCGAATGTCAGGATCCACTTCTTCTTGATAGCCTACCGAACGGGTAATGATATTTTTGAGACGATGGCTTTTGGCATCGCTGGCCGAGAGAATGCCAGCCTTAACCTGTTCACTCACTAAAGAATGATCTTCGGTAATTTGCTGAACTTTTCCATTTCGGATGAAATAGGCCCGCGAATCGCCGACGTTGGCCACGTAGGCCTTATTTTCATAGACTAAACTTGCGACAGTGGTGGTGCCCATTCCCTTCAAAGCTTCGTCATAAAGCGATTGATCGTAAATTCTTCTACCCGCTTCTTGAATGGCAAAACGTAGTTTGTCGCCTTGAGAATTATTGACTGAGTTCACCCCATGAACGACCGTAGCTTCAGGGCCGCTAAGGCGCTGGACCACCTCTTCGACGGTCGCCACCGCCATTTTAGAGGCAAATTCTCCACCTAAATGTCCACCCATACCATCGGCGACGACATAGAGCTGCAGGTCATCATTCATTAAATAATGATCTTCGTTGTGGCTTCTTTTCATGCCGACATTCGACATTCCGTAGGATTCGATTTTAATCATGTGATATTTTTAAGTGGACTAAGGGTTTATTAATAAACTTTTCTGATTATAGTGAAGGTGAAAAGGAGGGTCAAGAAATCATAAATTAAGCTCCTGCGACATCCATTTCTTCGATGAGCACCGAAGGAGAAGCGACCTTAAAATAATATCTTAAGTCAGAGCCCAGCGCTTTGACACGATTCAGCATCTCTTTCAAGTTTCCAGATAAGGCCATTTGTTTAAGAGGATGACTCAACTGCCCATTTTCCACCCAAAAACCTTGAGCCCCTACTGAAAAATCGCCTGATACTGGATTCGCCGTATGCATACCGATGAGCTCTGTAATATACACACCCTTGCCTGCCTGTTGAAGAATTTCATCGAAACTCAAAGACCCGGGTTCTAAATAAAGATTTGAATGACCGATTTGCGGGGGACCTTTAATACTTTCTCGTTCACTCGATCCCGTCGTTCCGGTTTTGAGACGAGCTCCATATTCAAGATCGGCAAGAGGTCTTTTAAAAACGCCTTTTTCGATAATCGTGGTTCGAGTGGTCGCAACGCCTTCGCCATCGAAAGGAAAAGAGGCATAAGCACCAATTAAAAGACCGTCATCTATTAAATTGAGATTCGAAGAAAGGATGGATTGATTTTGTTTGCCTTCAAAGAGTGAGCGTTTTTTTAAAAGGTTATCCGCATAAAAACTCGGGGCCAATACTTCCAAAATTTCAGCGGCTACCAGCGGATCTAAAATTACAGGACATTTCAATGTGGGACCCGGCTTGCCGCCTAAATAATTCAAGGCTTTGCGAGCGGCCTTTAAACCTACTTGAGAAGCATTCAGGCTTGAAAAAAAAGGGGAAAAATCAAATTCAAAAACACCTTCCGCTTCATCCCCTTCTTCAGCGACCGCCATCAAAGCCATCACATTCATGGTCTTTTGATAATGTTTTTGCAGACCCCAAGAATTTTCTAAAAAAACTTCGGAAAGAGAGCTACTACACGATGCCCCTCTGGCTCGCTTCACTCGTGGGTCAGAGGATAAAGCGGCTTTCTCCATTTCTAAGGCCCGCTCCAGTCGCATCGTTTGAGAAACTTGAGTGAAAGCAGGATCATTGTCTTTCAAATCAATAGAGATAGAAGATTTTTCAGGCCGAGCGAGAGATAGAAATTCTCTTCGGTTAGAATATTCCGCCGTTTCCAAAGCCAAATCGACTGTTTTGATAATGGAAGATTCCGAGAAATCTGTCGTAAAAGAAAATCCCAATTTCTGATCGACAATCACTCGTAAAGCCGCACCAATATTTTCGGACGCATTAAAAGCATGCATTTTTTGATCTTTAACTTCGACTTCACTTTCTTGGTCGCGACTCAAAAAAACCTCGAACTCAGGCGCATGTTTACGAGCTAAATGTTCTTTAAAAGATTGAATGATTTTTTCGAAATTCATGGTTTACGACTCGTCTAGGAAATATGGGTTACGCCATCAACTTAAGAAGTTCGCGGGCATGCGAAAGTGCTTTATCAGTCACCTTCACTCCCGCCAACATGCGTGCAATCTCATCGATACGTTCACTTTCTTCTAAGCGCCGCACTTGAGTAGAGGTGCGATCTTTCTTTTCCACTTTTGAAATTTGATAATGAACATCTCCGCAAGCCGCAATTTGAGGAAGATGGGTGATGCAAATCACTTGGGAAGACTGAGCTAATTTCTTCAACTTCTTACCAACTCCCTCCGCTACAGCGCCACCGATGCCCGCATCCACTTCGTCAAAGACAAAGACCGCCGACGAGCTTGGATCTCGAGTGATGCTTTTTAAAGCTAATAAAATTCTCGAGAGTTCGCCGCCTGAAACGATTAAATTCATCAGTTTCAATTCTTCGCCTTTATTGGGTGAAATATAAAAAGAAATTTCATCGATTCCAAAATTAGAAAAAGCGACTTCACCTTTTTCGACTGGCAAACTTTGGATACGAATTTCAAACTTAGCATTCGGCATTGCCAAACTAGCCAATTCTTTTTCTAAGACCTTCGCCAATTTTTTTGCTGCTTCGATCCTCGAGGCACTTAAAGCTTTTGCTTTTTTTAAAGCCTCCGCTTGCGCATGGCTTTCTTGAATCTGTAACTCTTCAATAATCTGGCTTTGATTTTCCAAAAGACCCACCTTCGTCGCTAACTCGGCCTCTTTCTCTAAAACAGCCGTTAAACTCCCACCATATTTTTTCTTTAAACTATTGATGAGATCCAGACGCGTTTCCATTTGAGCCAAGCGATTGGGATCAAAATCTATTTTCTTAAGATATTGTTGGATAAAACGACTGGCTTCATCCAAAACATCGCAAACTTGCGCGAGCTTTGATCCTTCTTCACTCAAAACAGGATCAATTTCAGCAAAACGATTTAAAATACCTTGGGATTTCCCCACTGCTTCCATCGCGGAGCCACTGCCTGAATAGAGCAAGGCATCGACATTCGAAAGCCCTTCCGTAATTTTTGAAGCATTCGCGAGCAACTTTCTTTCTAGAAGCAAATCCTCATCTTCATTTTTTTGAAGTTCCGCCGCCTGGATTTCCTGAAGTTGAAAGCGATAAAGATCTTCGCGTTCCTGAGCTTCTCTCGTTTGAAGTTTCACACGCGAAAGTTCCGATTTAACCTTGAGATATTCTTGATATTTTTCTTGGTAAGCCTTTAAAAGATCTTCATTTTCTGCAAAGCGGTCCACATAGACACGAGGCATTTCTTCGGAAAAAAGTTGCTGCGACTCATGTTGACTGACCAGATCGATTAAATACTGCGCCATCTCTTGTAAAAGATTTGCCGTGGCGATTTTATTATTCACCCACACTCGACCTTTTCCAGAACGAGAAATCATTCGGCGAATTAGAAGCTTATCATCAGATTCATAATCTTGAATTTTCAATAATTCTTGAAGCTCGGGAAGTTCTTTCACATCAAACACAGCTTTGACTTCGCATTCTTCATAGCCACTGCGAATTAAATCGGAATAAGCCCGTGCACCCATAATCAAAGCCAAAGCCTGAAGGATGATGGATTTACCCGCGCCCGTCTCACCGGAAAGGATATTCAATCCTTTTTCAAACTCCAGATCGAGAGTTTCAATAATGGCAAAATTTCGAATGGAAAGGCTTTCCAACATAAAAACAACCTCTCATAAGAATGGGGATTTTCTCAAGGACTTTGATGGAATGCTTATTAATTTACGGAGCTAATGCCCCTTGTCAAAGGCGCTGCTTGTCTGAGATAAAACAAGTTATGAGTGACCTCTTTGATCAGCAAAATGAAGATAGAAAAAAAGCCAACGCCCCTTTGGCTGAAAGAATGCGGCCTAAAACTTTAGAAGATTTCGTAGGACAGGAACATCTTTTAGGGCCTGAAGCTCCACTTCGTAAAATGATTGAGTCCGATCAAATTCCTTCGATGATTTTGTGGGGTCCGCCCGGAACAGGAAAAACCACCCTCGCCCATTTAATGGCGCATTACACGCAGCGCAAATTCCATTTCTTTTCTGCTGTGCTCGCTGGAGTTAAAGAAGTAAGAGAAATCATCGAACAAGCCAAACAAGATTTAAAATATCACAATAAAGCGAGCATTCTGTTCGTCGATGAAATCCATCGCTTCAACAAAGCTCAGCAGGACGGATTTTTACCTCATATTGAAAATGGCACCATCACTTTGATTGGTGCAACGACTGAAAATCCCTCTTTTGAAGTGATCGGTCCTCTCTTATCTCGGACGCGAGTGATTGTTTTAAAGCCTTT